>NZ_JBDPMB010000059.1:0-1372 GCF_039871615.1 Nonomuraea sp. B10E15 | reverse complement strand
CAGGGCTGAAGCGTTCTCACGTGGTGAGACCGAGTAGTTGAAGACCGTCGGCAGGGTGGCTGCGGTAGTGGTCGGTGGCGGCGGTGATGTTGGTCCAGCCGATGAGGCGGGTCAGGCCGACGGCGAGGTTGCGGAGGCTGGCCAGGATCCGGGGTGCGGCGCCGGTGCGGACCTTGCAGGCGTCTTCGCGGTAGGTGACGTCGCGGATGTGGTGCAGGGCCTCGACGCTCCAGTGCCCGCGGATCAGCGCGGCGAGCTGGGCGTGGGTGATGCGGCCCGGTGGCAGGCTGGTGATGGCGTAGATCGTGACGATGGTGGTCTTGCCGGTTTTGAGGTCGGTGCGGCGGCGTTTGACCTGGATGGCCTGGGCGGCGTGGGGAAAGGGCAGGCCGGGGCGGGTGGTGCAGATCTTCATGCGGCGGATCTCGCGGCGGCCGTGCCCGCGCTCGTCGGTGCGGTCGTTGAGGACCGCTTCGCGCCAGGGCAGTGCTTTGAGCCTGCGGTGGAGTGTGGGCTGGTTGGCCTTGACGATGAACAGGAAGTGGCCGCCGGCGGTGACGATCTGCCGGGCGTGCTCGGCTTGGGTGTGCAGGGCGTCGGCGGTGATGATCATCGCGGACAGGTCCAGGTCGGACAGCAGGGGTGTGAAGGCGGGGATCTCGTTGCTCGTGGCCTCGACCTGCCGCTGGGCGAGCACGGTCTGGGTGTCGTGCCGGACGGCGGCCAGCAGGTGAGTCACACCGTCGCCGGTGCGGCTGCCGCGCAGGGTCTTGCCGTCCACGGCCAGGCCGAGCAGGGGTGTTCTGGCGGCAGTGGTCGTCTGGGTGGTCGTCTGGGTGGTCGTTTCTGGCGGGTGGCCGGTGGTCAGCGCGGCAAGGTAGGCACAGGTTGCAGCGTCGAAGGCATCGCCGTCCAGGCGGGCCAGCAGCCGTCCGAGGGTGCTGGCGGCCAGCCGGGTGGTGGCCGGGAGCCCGAGCTGGATGCGCAGATCGGGGTCGTATCCGGCGATCAACCGGGTGATCTTCGCCAGAGATGTCGCTCCGCTGAGGACGGCGAGCAGGGATAACGCGAGCAGCGGGCCGAGGCGGTAGCGACGTCCTCGGCGGTGGCGTGGGTCGGGTACGGCATCCAGCACCTCGGCCAGGGTGGGCAGGTCGGAGCTGGGATCGTCGATGGTGACGTGCTCCAGGTGGCGGGAGAGCACGTCGATCGTGGATGATGGCACGCGGACGCGGCCCCTGTTCTTGATCGACTGGCTAGACACCGACGATCATGAGGGGTCGCGTTCGTCATCTCCGCACCGGGGCACCCCTACTCGCCCACCCGGCTCAGGGGTACAGCAGTCTCACCAGTCGAGAACGCAACGGCCCTG
>NZ_JBDPMB010000058.1:0-1439 GCF_039871615.1 Nonomuraea sp. B10E15 | reverse complement strand
GAGCAATCGTCAAGACCTGTGGATCAAGATCTTCTAGGCGGCTCTCGACTGGTCCTCGATCGCCGGTGATTCCGCGGGCCGCTCGACGAGCTTGCCCTTGACGAAGGTCGCCCCGGCACGGACCAGAGCGACCAGATGCGGCGCGTTGACCGCCCGCCAGCGCTTCTGCGCCGACTCGATCAGCTTGAAGGCCATCGCCAGCCCCGCCGCGCGGGAGCCCGGCCCCTTGGTGACCTTGGTGCGGTGCCGGACAGTCGCGAAGGTCGACTCGATCGGGTTGGTCGTACGCAGATGCACCCAATGCTCGGCCGGGTAGTCGTAGAAGGCCAGCAGTTCGTCGAGGTCATCGACCACCTTGGCCACCGCCTTGGGGTACTTGGCGCCATAGGCGGCCTGGAACTCCTTGACCGCGCGTTCGGCGTGGTCCTTGTCCTCGGCGTTCCAGATCTCCGCCAGTGCCTTCTTCGCGCCCGGGTGGGCCGACTTCGGCATGGCCCCGAGCACGTTCGAGATCTTGTGAAACCAACACCTCTGGGCTCTGGCCTGCGGAAACACCTCGCCCAGTGCCGACCAGAAGCCGAGCGCGCCGTCCCCGATCGCCAGCACCGGCGCGCGCATGCCGCGCCGCTTGGCATCGCGCAGCAGGTCAGCCCACGACTCGGCCGACTCCCGGTAGCCGTCGGCGAGGGCGACGAGCTCTTTGCGGCCGTCGGCACGCACGCCGATCATCACCAGCAGGCAGAGTTTGTGCTCCTCCAGCCGGATGTTGACGTGGATTCCGTCGACCCACAGATAGACGTAGTCCACTCCGGACAGGTCACGCTCGCCAAAGGTGCGCTGCTCGGCCTTCCAGCTCTCCGTCAACCTCGTGATCACCGAGGCCGACAGACCCGCTGAGCTGCCAAGAAACTGGCTCAGCGCGGCCGTGAAGTCCCCCGAGGACAGCCCGTGCAGGTACAGCAATGGCAGCACCTCGCTGACCTGCGGGGTCTTACGGCACCAGGCAGGCAGGATCGCCGATGAGAAGCGCCGGCGCTCGCCGGTGGCTTCGTCGATACGCTTGTCGTTGACCCGCGGGGCCTTGACCTCGATCGCGCCCGCCCCGGTGAGCAGGTCGCGCGGGGCGTGATAGCCGTTACGCACCACCAGGCGTCGACCAGCCTCATCACGCACGTCGGCGAAAGCGGCGATGTAGGCGTCCACCTCGGCCTGCAGCGCGGCGGCGAGCATCTTGCGGGCGCCCTCACGGACGATCTGGTCGATCAACGAGGAGGTACTTGCCGCGGCGTGGTCGTCAGCGGGCATCTCGGGCACTACGGTGAGCACGGGTGTGCCTTCCCGACCGACGCGCCAACGTCGGCCTTATCTCGAAACCATGATCAGATGATTCGGGAAGGTACACCCCTTCCCGTCAGATCCACAGGTTTCGATCATTGCTC
>NZ_JBDPMB010000057.1:0-1529 GCF_039871615.1 Nonomuraea sp. B10E15 | reverse complement strand
CTAGTACGGCAGCCGCCATTTGCTGTGTGAGCTGGGACGACGTGGTGCCGGGCCAGTGTGAGTTTCTGGTGGGATACCCATACAACGAGAGCAGCCGCTCGTGATCATGTCTGTGTGACGAGAACAAGATCCAAAGCGGCTGCTGCCATCATCGTAGAGGCCAGGCAGGTGCAACGGAACCTCGACGACCTCATGGGCGCGCTGGCCCCGATGTTCCCCCGGATCGAACCGCGGCTGCAGGCCACGAAGTACGTCCGGGCCGTGATGTCCGAGCTGCCTCGGCGCAACGGCTGGACGATCGCCGAGTGGATCGGTGACCGCCGTCCGGACGCCACCCAACGCCTGCTGAACCGGGCCCGATGGGACACCGCGGGCGCGATGAGCGTCGTCCGCCGGTTCGCCGTGGCCGGGCTCGATGCCGCCGCCCGGCCGGGCAGCCTGACCGTCGGCGTCCTGGACGAGTCCGGCCAGGAAAAGAAGGGCACGGCCACGGCAGGCGTCAAACGCCAGCACATGGGCTGCGCCGGCGGCATCGACAACGGCATCAACACCGTCTACCTCGCCTACGTCCGCGCCGGGGCAGGGCACACGCTGATCGGCGCCCGGCAATGGATTCCCGCTGAGCAGATCAGCGACCCGGTCACCGCCATCACCACCGCTCTGCCGCTTGACCTGGACTTCGCGACCAAGGGCGAACTGGCCATCGGCCTGCTACGCGAGGCCTACGCCGACGGCGTGCGCCTGGACTTCGTGACCGGGGACGAGGTCTACGGCGCCTGCACCAAGCTGCGCACCTTCCTGGAGAACCACGGCCAGGCCTACGTGCTGCGCATCCGCACCACCTTCACCCTCACCCTCGGCGGCGGCACCTGCCTGACCTGTGAACAAGCCGTGGCCAAGCACCTGCGGCCCAAGCGCCGGTGGACCATCCGCTCAGCCGGGCCCGGTTCCAAGGGGGAACGCACCTATGCCTGGGCGTGGATCGCCACCGCCAGCCCTGCCCACTTCCTGCTGGTCCGCAAGCACCGCACCACCGGTGAGCTGGCCTTTCACTACTGCTTCGTGCCCGCCGGTCAGCCGGCCACCCTGGCCCGCCTCGTCTCAGCCGCCGGGTTGAGATGGCCGGTGGAGGAGAGCTTCCAGGCCGGCAAGGACCTGTTCGGCCTGGACGAGTCCCAGGTCCGTCTCTATGAGGCACTACTGCGGCACCTCGTGCTGGTCATGGCCGCCCTGGCCGTCTGCGCGGTCACCGCCGCCGCAGCCCGGCATGGAACCGACACCCAGGCCCGCCACCCCACCCATCCCGATGAAGCGCCGCCTGCCGACCCCGGCCTGACCCCACTAACGGTCGCCGAGGTCAAGCGCCTGTTCAACGCCGACACCGGACATCCACCGACGCTGGAACACACCCTCCACTGGTCGACCTGGCGACGCCGCCATCAAGCCCGCGCCCGCTGGTTCCATCACCGAGCCCGCCTGACCACCGCCTATCTCCAGGTCAACTAACGAATGGCGGCTGCCGTACTAGG
>NZ_JBDPMB010000056.1:0-1572 GCF_039871615.1 Nonomuraea sp. B10E15 | reverse complement strand
TGGGCTAATTCCATCCTGAAATCGCAGGTCACGCCCCTTGCCTGAGCTCGTTTGGCGGTGTTCGGGCAGGTGACGGTGCCTGATCATGGCGGGTGATCGTCTGTCACCGGGTGATTTCGCTGTGGGTCAGGACCAGCAGGGCGCGCAGCAGCATGGTGGCGTGAGCGGCGTCCATGCGGAGCTTGGTGAGGATGCGCCAGTTCTTCAGGTCGGCGAAGCCGTGCTCGACGGGGGCGCGTTCGCTGCTGATGAGCTGGTTGGCCTGTTTCTGGGCGGTGGTGAGAGGGCTGGTGCGGGTGGCCTTGCGGCCGGTGATGACCACCGGGTCGTCGAGGTCGTCGAGCCCGACGAAGCCGAGGTCGGCCAGGGCGCCCAGGCCCGCCTTGCGGAGCTTCTGCACGAGGTTGTGGTGGCGGGCGGTGGTGATCTCGGAGGCGCGGCCGGGCTGGGCGGCGGAGATCCACAGCAGGTTCCCGGCGACATCGGTGAGGGCCAGGAAGAGCAGGCCGTGCGTTTTGTGCTTGCCCGAGTAGTTTTTCCGGTTGTCCTTCCCGCTGCGGCGCTCGGTGCGGATCAAGGTGCCATCGATCAGCACGACCTCGCCGCCCTGTTCGGCGATCTTGGCCAGGGCGCGGTCCAGGCGTGGTGCCCGCGCGGCCAGCAGCTGCAGGACCTCCCGCACCCAGCGGCGTACGGTGCCGGCCGAGATGTTGTTGCCGCCGGCCATGTCGGCCAGGCGCTGGTCATGGCGCAGCACGGCGAGCACGATGACGGCGATCTTCCCGGCCGGGAGCTTGCGCCAGCGCGATCCGATCGCCTTCAGGTGGCCGCGCAACAGATCGGCGACGAAGGTGAGGGTCTGGGCCGACAACGGCAGCCGGACCTGATAGACAGCGGGTGTGCCCTCGGCGGGCTCGTTGGTTGTTGTCACAAACCGCCATACCCCCGCCGAGGGCGCTCCGCGGCCCCGGGTGCCATGGCCCGGTGCTACGGAAAGCGCCCCTGGTCAGGGGGCGAGGTCAGGATGTCGGGGCGAAGCTCCCGTTCGGCATTTTGCGCAGCCAGCCCCGCTCGGCCAGCCGGTTCAGCTTGGCCCGGGTGCCCTCCACCTGCCCGGATTCGGTGCTCAGCCCGGCCGCTTGGCAGATGTGTTTGCAGATCAGCGCCTTGCCCGCGTCGGTCACGGTCTGCAGGAGAAGCCGATAATCGGCGGGGAGACCGTCGGCGCCGGAGACCTGGTGCCGGTAGGGAATGATCACCGATCCGGTGGCGGTGGCGGACGCTGGCACGTCCCGGCCGACGGCTTCGGGATCGGGATCGGGCTCGGGCTCGGGCTCGGCGAGCATCTGGGTGATGACCTGCTCAGCCACGCTCACCCGATCGAGTTCGTGTTGAACGTCAGTCAGTTGCTTGGTCAGGTGCTGTGCTTGCTCGGCCAGTTCGGTACGGCGGGCGGCGATCCGTTCCAGCAGCGATGACACCCTGCCTCACCTCCGGCGATTACCATGGATAACCACACGGATACGGATACTAGAGGGTGGCTGTGATCGGCTGCGGTGGAATCGGTGAGAA
>NZ_JBDPMB010000055.1:0-1726 GCF_039871615.1 Nonomuraea sp. B10E15 | reverse complement strand
ACCTCGATGATTCACGGGTTTGGGTGGCTTCGCCCAGCGTGACGGCTGGATGATTTGTGGATCTTCAATTGGGTTTCTGGGCAGCGGGGTGGGTCGGCGGTCACGCCGGTGGTGCCGGGTCCACGGGCCGGTGGTGTCTTGCCGGTCGGGTGTCAGGGGCGGGGCTGGTGCTCAGGTAGGAGCGGGCAGCGCCAGGACGGATGCGATGGCGCGTCGCAGGTGGTGGGCCCAGGGCCAGGTGCAGGGGATCTTGATGGTGCGTCGCCGTTGGCCACGGACCAGGCGGGCGCTGGTGTGCAGCAGTGTGTAGCGCAGCGTCGGCGGTTCGGCGATGGCCAGCTCGGCCTCGCAGCACAGCAGGCGGAACCAGGACAGCAGGTCGCAGCCGATCGCGGCGGCGATGATCCAGGCCTGGTTGATGGCCAGCGACCAGGACGGCAGGGCGGCCAGTCCGGTGTTCTTGCCGCACCGGATGAAGTCCTCCACCCGGGCGTGGACGCGGTGGCGCGCCTCGCCCTGCTGCAGCGGCAGGGCGGTGGCGGGGGTGTTGGTGGCGATCAGCTGGTAGCGCCAGCCGCGCGCTTTCTCGAAGTCGGTCAGCTTGGCGCCCGGGGCGGGTTTCTCCCGGCGGACCAGGATGCGCATGCCCGCCGGCCAGGTGGCCAGCTTGTCACCGCCGGTCGAGTGCCGTAGCAGGCCGGTGAGTTCGGCGGTGCCCGCCTTGTCCAGAGGGCGGGCCTGGCCTGTGTCGTCCAGCACGCACGACCACGCGTCGGCGGGCAGCGCGGCTATCGCGGCGCGGGCCCGCTGGTCGAGGTCGAAGCCGACCGAGTAGTGGGCCCGGCGGCTGCGCGTGTTCAGCGTGGTGATGAACTGCAGCAGCTCGATCGTGGCGCCGGCCCCGTCGCAGGTGATGAGGATCCGCCGGCGATGCTTCGGCGGGATCTGTGCGATCGCGGCGGCCAGCACCTCGAGGTGATCGGTGATGGTGTTGGCGCCCGCGTTGCCCGGACGCAGCTTGATGGCCAGGCACTCGCCGGTGTTGTCGCACCACGCGGTCAGCGGGAACAGCCCGTAGCTGCCCTTGAACGTCCCCGCCGCCGCCTCTTTGTCGCTGTGACAGACCTGGATCGTGGCATCCAGCCGGATCACGACCCAGTCGCCGAGGTCGCCGTAGCAGGTCCGCGAGGCCGGCACGCCACCGTGCCGGGCAGCGATCAACTCCCACACTCGCCGCCGGGCCTTCGCACGAGCAGCGGCGATCTTGTCGAGCTGCCGGGCGGTCACCTCCTCCAACGCCCGCCATGCCGTCGACGCCGAGGCCACCGGCCCGAATAACTCGCCCTGATCGCGCAGGGTACGGATGTGCCGGATCGCTGTCCCGCCATCAGCGATCATCACACTCAGATCGGACAGCACCTGGCCCCGGTCATGCACCACCTGCCGGCCCCGTACCCGCAACGCCGCCGACAGCTCGCTGGTCAGGCCGGACTTGAACGCCAGCATCCGCAGCCCCGCCGTACCGACGTGAGAGACCACGCCGTGACCGCCGACCGTGACCGCCAGCCCTTGCATCCACTTCGGGATAGTCTGCACGCGAAGAGTGCTCCTCGCTCTGGAAGGTTGTTGATCTCGACAATCCGTAATCTTCCAGATCAGGAGCACTCTTTGCTGTTCAACCGATCATCCGGTCTGAACTCTCACCAGCAGCCGTGAATCGCCGAGG
>NZ_JBDPMB010000054.1:0-2140 GCF_039871615.1 Nonomuraea sp. B10E15 | reverse complement strand
TGTCTAGTCCCACGACATGATTGACAGTTCTGTCCCACCACATGCTTGACGGGCACCCTAGGAAACATGACCGGCCTTGCGGGGCCGGGCCGCTTTGATACTGCGGACTGGCTGGGTGGTGGTTCGGCGGACGACGCGAGTGTCGTCGGGCAGTTCGATGGTTAGTGTGGTGTCGCTGACGTGCACGGTGGCGATGGCGCGGGCGTGGATGCGGCCCAGGGCGACCTTCTGCCCGGCCACCATGATGACCCCGCTGTTGCTGGCGACCCGCTGCACCGTGATCGGCTCGACAGACGGGCGGGGCGGTGGCCCGGCCGGGCGGGCGTCCCGCAGATGCCGAACCCGGTCCCAGCTGATCGGATTCGGGCGGGTGCGTAGCAACTCACGGGTGGCCGGGTCGAAGAACATCAGTGTGTGTTCCTCGATCCGGACGCTCACGCGTCGGCCACCCAAGATCTCAGCGGCGAGCACGATGCTGCCGGCGAGGCTGATCGTGCCGCCTCGGCTGACGGTCCGGTCGACCTCCAGCGCGGTCCCCGGCTCGGCGGGCGGCAGCGGTGCCGGCCCCGCCGCACGTCCCCCGTTCGCGGCGAGCCTGGCCAAATCCGCGTTCGACAGATGCGAGCGGAAGCTCTTTAGCCGGACCCCGCCGACCAGGAGGTGAATGACATCGGTGTCGACCCAGAACGTCACCTGCACCCCGGCCCGGTCAGGACCGAGCCAGAACTGACGGCCCGCAACAGCCATGTTGCCGCTGGCGGGAACGACGCGGTCGAACTCCACCGGCCCGCTCGACCAGACCGGCCGCAGGTCGGTGTCAGATGGCTCGGCTGGGCCGGTCGCGACCTGAGGGGTCAGGGTTTGGCCGGTGTCCTGGCCGGGGTGGGATCGAGCATGACCGCAGGGCCGTACGCTGTCTGGCGAACTGGGCGGAGCTTGCTCCTGCCCGCTTACCCCGCCCAGTGGCCCTGCGGGCATGCTCGATGCGGGTCCCGCACCTGGCAGGTGGGTAAAACCTGACCCCGCGCCGCCCGGGACGCCTTCGGCTTGGACCTGGCGCAGCATTCCGGGCAACCGCAGCGGCAGCAACCGCTCACCCTCACCCCCGGTCCGGGACGCGAACCGATCCACGGGGCAGGCCATCTCCAGCGCTTGATGCGGCCGCACCGTGTTGTACTCCTCTACCCAGGCGTCTACCGCGGCCTGCGCCGCGGCAAGGTCGGCGAACGGCACCGCATCGTCCAACAGCTCACGACGCAGACTCTGATGGAACCGCTCCACCTTCCCCGTGGTCGTCGGGGAACGGGGCTCGGTCAACCGGTGCACGACGCCGTTGTCCCGGCAAATCCGATCGAACAACACCTCACCACCCTTACCGAACCGATCGGTGAACTGCTTACCGTTATCGGTCAGCACCTCATCAGGAATCCCGAATTGCCGCAGTGCGGAAGCGAACGCCAGGCACACCGCCCGCCCGGTCGGACGCAGCACCACAGATGCGATCACGCAATACCGCGAATGGTCGTCGACCCCCGTGACAACCTTCGCCTCGGCGCCGCTGGTCAAAAAGGCGCCGCCGACGATGTCCATCTGCCACAACTGCATCGGGCCTTCCCGCTCCCAGCGCAAGAACTCCTCGCGACGCTTGCGCCGGCCACCCGGTTGAATCAGGCCATGGCGAACCAGCGCCCTATACACCCCCATCCGTGACGGCACCGGCTCCACCCCCAGCCGCCTGGCCTCGTGCACCAACCGCACCGGCCCCCACCGCGGATGCTCACGCCGCAGCTCGCACACCAGCGTCTCCACCTCGGCCGGCATCTGCGAAGGCGAACAATCCGGACGACGCGACCGATCGGTCAACCCGGCAAGCCCTGACTCCCGATAACGCGACAACCAGGTATGCAGACTCTGCCGCGACACCCCGATTCCGGCCGCGACCTCACTGACACTTGCCCCAGCGAGCACCAAAAGAACCGCGCGATAGCGCTGCTCAACAACGGACAAATCGACCAGGACCATTCCCGGCTCCCCCGAAACGCGCCACCCACAAACGACGCATCAGGAGAAACCCGAACACGGCACCGGTGTCAAGCATGTCCTGGGACTCGAGTGTCAAGCATGTCACGGGACAGGACAG
>NZ_JBDPMB010000053.1:0-3401 GCF_039871615.1 Nonomuraea sp. B10E15 | reverse complement strand
CTCCCTCTTAACCGGCCAATACCTATGTTTCCCCAGGTCAGCGACACGCCGTGATTTGCTACCTGCTGGCCGGATGGGGCCATCGCGGGTACATCTGTCCTCATGATCGAACAGGGACTCCGGCTGGAGGAGCGTGAAGGGAGCTGGATGCTTGCTGGACCGTCCGCCGGGCAGTTCGTCCTGGTCGATGAGTATCTGGCGTATCTGGCAGACCGGAACTACTCGCCCAAGACCGTCCGCGCCTACGGCTATGACCTGCTGGCATTCTGCCGCTGGCTGGCGACCGAGGACGTGTCGCTGGGCGAGGTGACGACCGAGACGCTGCTGAAGTTCCTGCACGCCTGTCGCGAGGCCAAGGTTGCCGGGCGTCGCGGCGGCCCGAACGTCGTCACCTTGTCGGGCCGCCGGATGGATCAGTACGCCGCCACGACGATCAACCGGCGACTGGCGGCCATCTCGGGGCTGTTCACGTTCGTCACGATGCGCGATCCGGAGTCCGTCAACCCGGTCCCGAAAGGGCGCGAGGCGCGCTGGCGGGTGGCCGGCGAGCGGTCAGGGATGCTCGCGCACACGATCCGCCGCCCGAAGAATCGCTCCTCGCTACGACTGCGCGAGCCACGGCGCCTGCCCAAGGCACTGTCCCAGACGCAGGCAGCCGAGTTGCTGGCCAGCTTCCACACCTGGCGCGACCGAGCGATCGCGGGTCTGATGCTGTATTGCGGGTTGCGCTCGGCCGAGGTGCTCGGCTTGAACGTCGCCGACGCCGACATCGGTGGCCGCTGGGCGAACGTGATCGGCAAGGGTGATCGGCAGCGGCGCGTCCCGTTGGACGCCGACGTCGCCTCGGTCATCCAGGTATATCTGCTGGCTGAGCGTCCCGAGTCGACCGAGCAGCGGCTGTTCCTGGTGGCCAAGGGCCCCAACCGAGGGCGACCGCTCACAGCGGCCGGGCTGCGCACGATCTTCCGCTATCACCGAGCCGTCAGCGGGATCACCGCAGGTCATCCCCACGCGCTGCGGCACACCTTCGGCACCGCACTGGCCGAAGCCGGAGTCGACCTGGCGGTGATGCAGGCGTTGCTCGGTCACGCGCACGTCGACACCACCGCCCGCTATATCCATCTGGCACCCGCCCACGTGAAAGCCGAGTTCGATGCCGCACGCAGCCGCATCCGCGCCCAGCAATAGCCTGCACGCCGATTACCTGGACTATCTGCAGCGGACCGGGCGAGGCAACCGTCCCTATCAGCAGGCCGCGCGAGTGTTCTTCGAGCGTTGGCCCGACCCCGGGTGCTGGGCCGCGCAACCGTTGGAGATCCGCTTGTCGGCTGATGCGCACACTCGGCCGATCATCACCTTTCTCATGCTGCACCGCGGACTACGACCCGGCTACGACTACCTGCTGGAACGCAAACTGTCCACGTTCTGGCGAGAGATCGAGGACTCGCCCATCGCTGCGGGAGTGCAGCGCTTCATGACCGCCGCCGAGGACCTCGGCTTCTCCTTGCGCGTGCGTCTGGCCACCGGCTCTCAGGTGCCGGCCCGGCTGCTCATCCAGGCTGGACGCCCCCTGGAGCAGCTCACCTTGGACGATCTGGACGAGTTCGCCGCCGCCTGCGCCGCGCGCAGCGCCCGCACCGGCAAGGACCACCGTCACTATCTGTCCGCGCTCAGCAATGCCCAGCGGGTCCTGTTCCACCTGGGCATTATCGACACGCTGCCGACGATGGGCGGGCCGGTCCCCTTCGAGCAGCGGCTGGCCGAGGTGGCAGAACCGATCCGCACCACGATGATCGCCTACCTGGAACGCAAGCGCGCCACCTGCCAGCCCAAGACCGTCTCCGCGATCGCCACCCGGCTCAAATACTTCGGCCTCTTCCTCACCCACATCGATCCCGGACTCACCTCGATCGCCCAGCTGGACCGCCAGCGTCACATCGAGCCCTACCTCACCGCCCTGGTCGAGGCCGTCAACCCCAAGAACGGCGAAGTCATCACCCTCGCCGACCGCTCCCGCCGGGTGATGGCGCTGACCGGCTTCCTCACCGACATCACCGAGTGGGGCTGGGCTGAGGCGCCCACCCGCAAGCTGGTGTTCCGTGATGACAACCCCAAGCTCCCGCAGGTACTGCCCCGCTACCTGCCCATCGATGCCGATCGCCGCCTGACCGAAGAGCTCCGCGACCGCCCCGGCAACCAGCTGGCCGCCTGCGCCCTAAGATTGCAACGCGCCTGCGGGCTACGCATCGGAGAACTCCTGGACCTGGAACTCGACTGCGTCCACGAGGTCCCCGGCCACGGCAGCTGGCTGAAAATCGGCCTCGGAAAGCTGGACACCGAACGCATGGTCCCCCTCGATGACGACATCCTGGACCTGATCGACCACATCATCGAGCTCCGAACGCACGGCAGGCCCATGCCGCACCCCCGCTACCGGCGTCCGGCGCAGTTCCTGTTCACCCACCACGGGCGCCGTCTGGGCCAAGGTGCCGTCCGCGCCGAGCTCGACCGCGCCGCCCAGCAAGCCGGACTCGGCCACATCACCTCCCACCAGCTCCGCCACACCTACGCCACGGCCCTAGTGAACGCCGGCGTCTCCCTGCAGGCACTGATGGCGCTGCTCGGACACGCCTCCGCCGAGATGAGCCTGCGCTATGGGCGATTGTTCGACACCACCGTCCGCGCCGAGTACGAACGCGCCCTCGACCTGGCCAAACAACACACCCGCACCCCAGCTCCCGGCCACGTCCAGCTGCCCCTGGCCGACATCACCGGCGGCAAGGACTGGAAAGACACCCCGCTCATCAAATCCCGACTGGCGGGCGGGTTCTGCCTGCGCGCGCCCGCCCAGGGCGCTTGCACCTACGCCAACATCTGCGAACACTGCCCCAGCTTCCATGCCGAGCCCAGTTCGCTGCCCATCCTCGCTGCCCAGCGTGTTGATGCCGAGGTGCTTGCCCGTGACGCCGAAAATCGAGGCTGGATCGCCGAAGCCGAACGACATCGGCGACTCATCACTCGACTCGACAATCTGATCAGCGAGGCTCAAGCCGGATGACCAGCAGCGACACTCTCCACCGCGTCGAAAGGGCATGCGCGCAACTCCACCGTGACGGCCACCCCGTCACCTTCACTGCCGTCGCCACCCTCACCGGGCTGGGCCGCACCACCCTCTACCGCAGCCCCAGCCTCCGCATCGTCATCGAGGAGAACCGTCACCGCGCCGCCACCAACGGCACCCTCACCGGCCTCCTGGACGAAATCCGCACACTCCAAACCGCTCTGGAAGCCGTCGCCGCTCGCGTCCGGCACCACGAAGAGCAACTCCGCCGACTCGCTACTCGAGTCGGCTGAAAGCGTTAACCGGCCAACGCAAGGAACCGGGGCCATTAGCCGGATAA
>NZ_JBDPMB010000052.1:0-4845 GCF_039871615.1 Nonomuraea sp. B10E15 | reverse complement strand
GGGTGGGAGACCTCATCTCAAGGCGAGCTTCCCGCTTAGATGCTTTCAGCGGTTATCCCTTCCGAACGTAGCCAACCAGCCGTGCACCTGGCGGTACAACTGGCACACCAGAGGTTCGTCCGTCCCGGTCCTCTCGTACTAGGGACAGCTCCTTTCAAGTCTCCTACGCGCGCAGCGGATAGGGACCGAACTGTCTCGCGACGTTCTAAACCCAGCTCGCGTACCGCTTTAATGGGCGAACAGCCCAACCCTTGGGACCTACTCCAGCCCCAGGATGCGACGAGCCGACATCGAGGTGCCAAACCATCCCGTCGATATGGACTCTTGGGGAAGATCAGCCTGTTATCCCCGGGGTACCTTTTAGCCGTTGAGCGACACCGCTTCCACACGCCGATGCCGGATCACTAGTCCCAGCTTTCGCTCCTGCTCGACCCGTCAGTCTCACAGTCAAGCTCCCTTGTGCACTTACACTCAACACCTGATTGCCAACCAGGCTGAGGGAACCTTTGGGCGCCTCCGTTACCCTTTAGGAGGCAACCGCCCCAGTTAAACTACCCACCAGACACTGTCCCCGATCCGGATCACGGACCAGAGTTAGACGTTCAAAACGACCAGAGTGGTATTTCACCAATGACTCCACCCGAACTAGCGTCCGAGCTTCCCAGTCTCCCACCTATCCTACACAAGACGCTCCAAACGCCAATGTCAAGCTGTAGTGAAGGTCCCGGGGTCTTTCCGTCCTGCTGCGCGTAACGAGCATCTTTACTCGTAGTGCAATTTCGCCGGGTCTGCGGTTGAGACAGCGGGGAAGTCGTTACGCCATTCGTGCAGGTCGGAACTTACCCGACAAGGAATTTCGCTACCTTAGGATGGTTATAGTTACCACCGCCGTTTACCGGCGCTTAAGTTCTCACCTTCGCCAGGTCTCCCTGACTAAGCGGTCCCCTTAACGTTCCGGCACCGGGCAGGCGTCAGTCCGTATACATCGTCTTACGACTTCGCACGGACCTGTGTTTTTAGTAAACAGTCGCTTCCCCCTGGCCACTGCGACCCCCACCAGCTCACAGAGCTAGCCCGATCACCAGCAGAGGTCCCCCTTCTCCCGAAGTTACGGGGGCAATTTGCCGAGTTCCTTAACCACAGTTCACCCGATCGCCTTAGTATTCTCTACCTGACCACCTGAGTCGGTTTAGGGTACGGGCCGCCACAACACTCACTAGAGGCTTTTCTCGGCAGCATAGGATCATCCACTTCACCACAATCGGCTCGGCATCACATCTCACCCACACATGCTGCGGATTTACCTACAACACGGGCTACATGCTTACCCCAGGACAACCATCGCCTGGGCTGGACTACCTTCCTGCGTCACCCCATCGCTTACCTACTACCCCATCAGGCCGAGCGTTCAGCCTCACATCCCCTCCGAAGAGGCAACGGACTTAAGGACTCTTAGTATCAAGGGGTTCAGTATGGGCGCATTGAAGCGGGTACGGGAATATCAACCCGTTATCCATCGACTACGCCTGTCGGCCTCGCCTTAGGCCCCGACTTACCCTGGGCGGATTAACCTGGCCCAGGAACCCTTGGTCATCCGGCGCGAGGGTTTCTCACCCTCGATTCGCTACTCATGCCTGCATTCTCACTCGCACAGCCTCCACAACTAGATCACTCTGCTGCTTCGCCGGCTGCACGACGCTCCCCTACCCACCAACACGAACTAACGTATCAGTGCCACGACTTCGGCGATGTGCTTGAGCCCCGCTACATTGTCGGCGCGGAATCACTTGACCAGTGAGCTATTACGCACTCTTTCAAGGATGGCTGCTTCTAAGCCAACCTCCTGGTTGTCTCTGCGACTCCACATCCTTTCCCACTTAGCACACGCTTAGGGGCCTTAGTCGGTGATCTGGGCTGTTTCCCTCTCGACTACGAACCTTATCGCCCGCAGTCTCACTGCCACGCTCTCACTTACCGGCATTCGGAGTTTGGCTGACGTCAGTAACCTTGTCGGGCCCATCAGCCATCCAGTGCTCTACCTCCGGCAAGAAACACGCAACGCTGCACCTAAATGCATTTCGGGGAGAACCAGCTATCACGGAGTTTGATTGGCCTTTCACCCCTACACACAGATCATCCCCCAGGTTTTCAACCCTGGTGGGTTCGGTCCTCCACCCAGTCTTACCTGAGCTTCAACCTGCCCATGCGTAGATCACTCCGCTTCGGGTCTACAGCATGCGACTCAAAC
Organism: Nonomuraea sp. B10E15; assembly: GCF_039871615.1. Lineage (NCBI taxonomy): Bacteria > Bacillati > Actinomycetota > Actinomycetes > Streptosporangiales > Streptosporangiaceae > Nonomuraea > Nonomuraea sp. B10E15. The sequence goes on along the minus strand of NZ_JBDPMB010000052.1, from coordinate 2,597 downwards.
GCCCTCTTCAGACTCGCTTTCGCTACGGCTCCCCCACACGGGTTAACCTCGCCACACACCATAACTCGCAGGCTCATTCTTCAAAAGGCACGCAGTCACATCACACAAGAACCCGAAAGCTCTTGTAAGCTCCTACGGCTTGTAGGCACACGGTTTCAGGTACTCTTTCACAACCCCTCACCGGGGCACTTTTCACCTTTCCCTCACGGTACTCGTGCACTATCGGTCACCAGGGAGTATTTAGGCTTACCAGGTGGTCCTGGCAGATTCACACAGGATTCCTCGAGCCCCGTGCTACTTGGGATCCCCTCAAGAAGTCCATCCGATTTCGTCTACCCGGCTCTCACGGTCTACGGCGCCCCTTCCCAGAGGCTTCAACTATCAGACAGATTTATCACTCCTCGGCCGATCGGCAGATCAACCCAGAAGGTCCCACGACCCCGGACACGCAACGCCTGCCGGCTATCACACACGCCCGGTTTAGCCTCATCCGCTTTCGCTCACCACTACTCACGGAATCACTCTTGTTTTCTCTTCCTACGGGTACTGAGATGTTTCACTTCCCCGCGTTACCACCAACCGCCCTATACATTCAAGCGGAGGCAACACCACATGACTGGTGCTAGGTTTCCCCATTCGGACATCCCCGGATCAACGTCTGGTTGGCGACTCCCCGAGGCTTAACGCAGCCTCCCACGTCCTTCATCGGCTCCTGATGCCAAGGCATCCACCGTGTGCCCTAAAAAACTTGGCCACAAAGATGCTCGCGTCCACTATGCAAATCTCAAACAACAAACAGCAACCACATCCAAGCCAAGCACCCACTCGGCTCTTCAACAGCCCTGCACTGAGCCAAACGAACAACCGCCCGTTTCCTCAGGACCCAACAGTGTGCCCAGCCAACCCGAACCCCCGTAACCCCGTTCCCACTCCCCACCTCATCGAGGTGCGGCGGTACTAGCAGTCCGACGATCCACGCCAACTGAATAGCCAGTGCTCCACTAGTGAGCTGTCACCCCACCACACATCCGGCGGTGACGGGTGAAAACGCTCCTTAGAAAGGAGGTGATCCAGCCGCACCTTCCGGTACGGCTACCTTGTTACGACTTCGTCCCAATCGCCAGCCCCACCTTCGACCGCTCCCCCCAGCAAGCTGGTTGGGCCACGGGCTTCGGGTGTTGCCGACTTTCGTGACGTGACGGGCGGTGTGTACAAGGCCCGGGAACGTATTCACCGCAGCATTGCTGATCTGCGATTACTAGCGACTCCGACTTCATGGGGTCGAGTTGCAGACCCCAATCCGAACTGAGACCGGCTTTTAGGGATTCGCTCCACCTCACGGTATAGCAGCCCTCTGTACCGGCCATTGTAGCATGTTTGCAGCCCAAGACATAAGGGGCATGATGACTTGACGTCATCCCCACCTTCCTCCGAGTTGACCCCGGCAGTCCCCCATGAGTCCCCAACCCTCCGAAGAGGTTGCTGGCAACATGGAGCAAGGGTTGCGCTCGTTGCGGGACTTAACCCAACATCTCACGACACGAGCTGACGACAGCCATGCACCACCTGTCACCCAGTCCGAAGAAGCCCCCATCTCTGAGAGTGTCCGGGTGATGTCAAACCTTGGTAAGGTTCTTCGCGTTGCGTCGAATTAAGCAACATGCTCCGCCGCTTGTGCGGGCCCCCGTCAATTCCTTTGAGTTTTAGCCTTGCGGCCGTACTCCCCAGGCGGGGCGCTTAATGCGTTAGCTCCGGCACGGAGATCGTGGAAGACCCCCACACCTAGCGCCCAACGTTTACAGCGTGGACTACCAGGGTATCTAATCCTGTTCGCTCCCCACGCTTTCGCTCCTCAGCGTCAGGTAAGGCCCAGCAAGCCGCCTTCGCCACCGGTGTTCCTCCTGATATCTGCGCATTTCACCGCTACACCAGGAATTCCACTTGCCCCTACCTACCTCTAGCCGGCCCGTATCCACCGCAGACCTAGGGTTAAGCCCTAAGCTTTCACGGCAGACGCGACCAGCCACCTACGAGCTCTTTACGCCCAATAATTCCGGACAACGCTTGCGCCCTACGTATTACCGCGGCTGCTGGCACGTAGTTAGCCGGCGCTTCTTCTGCAGGTACACGTCAACTTCGTCCCTGCTGAAAGAGGTTTACAACCCGAAGGCCGTCATCCCCCACGCGGCGTCGCTGCGTCAGGCTTCCGCCCATTGCGCAATATTCCCCACTGCTGCCTCCCGTAGGAGTCTGGGCCGTGTCTCAGTCCCAGTGTGGCCGGTCGCCCTCTCAGGCCGGCTACCCGTCGTCGCCTTGGTAGGCCACTACCCCACCAACAAGCTGATAGGCCGCGAGCCCATCCCCAACCGAAAAACTTTCCACCACCACCCGATGCCGGAGGCGGTCATATCCGGTATTAGACCCGGTTTCCCAGGCTTATCCCAGAGTCAGGGGCAGGTTGCTCACGTGTTACTCACCCGTTCGCCGCTCGAGTACCCCGAAGGGCCTTTCCGCTCGACTTGCATGTGTTAAGCACGCCGCCAGCGTTCGTCCTGAGCCAGGATCAAACTCTCCAAAAAAGGTCTGAACCCAACTAA
>NZ_JBDPMB010000051.1:0-5179 GCF_039871615.1 Nonomuraea sp. B10E15 | reverse complement strand
TACGGTGAGCACGGGTGTGCCTTCCCGACCGACGCGCCAACGTCGGCCTTATCTCGAAACCATGATCAGATGATTCGGGAAGGTACACCCCTTCCCGTCAGATCCACAGGTTTCGATCATTGCTCGCCGCATCCCGAGATCGGGAAGTGGCCTTTTCGATCTTGTACAGCTGCGAAGTACAGCTACATGCTCAGCTGAGGTGGCACAGCAACCAGCCAGTCCACGATCATGTGTGCGTGGCTATGCTCCGGTTATTGGCGATCGGCCTTCTCAGCGGCCTGGTAGTGGTGCCGTTCTGGTCGGGGCCACGTGGCGACGGTTTCGAGCACGCGCGGTTCGCAGTGCTCACGGCCCTGGGCATGGGCCAGTTCCTAACGGTTCCCGTCGCGTTGGTGCTCGGGTTCGTGCTGGCGGTCATGGGCTGGTGGACGCGTCCTCCTGGTCATGTCCTGGGTGCGATCACGACCGCGTTCGGAGTGATTGTCGCCACCCAGGCACGGCCCGCGATGGACTGGATCGACGGACGACCGTCCGGACTCGGCGATCCAGACGGCGAGTCCGTCATTGCGTTTCTGGCCTTCGCTTCTGGTGTGGTCACAATCCTCGTCGGCCTCTTCATCATCTTGATCCGATGGTCTGGCTACGAACCGCAAGCCACCCCAGGGCGTCAACGGGGTCCACGTAGATACGGCAGGAAGAGCGGTCGGCGTGTGCCCCGCGCGGAAGGCCATTCCCCGTGATCGAGGAAATGGCCTTGTTGACCTTCGCCGGTGCTGGAGTCACGGAAATCTGAAGGTACGCGCCGCCGCATTGCTCAGCGCCGCCCGGAGGGTCATGTAGGCGTCGTGAACCGTCCAGTCCGAAGGCAGCGCTCTGCAGCGATCAGCGCAGCGAGAGCGTGACCGCGATGGCGTCATCGAAGGTCTTGATTACAACATCAACGGGCCCCAGGCGTACACGTACGAGATCTGCCTCGACATCCCGGACACCTCGACGTTCACGATCAACGTACGGGACTTGAACGACGGGTTGAAGACCATGTTCACGGACGACCGGCCCGGGGACAAAATCTTCCGCTACGACATTCCCCCCAACAGCTTCTGGCAAGTCCACGGCACGCTGACCGGCCCCGACAGCACCTTCCTCTACTACACCTGGCACGAGAAGCGAACCCCGGCCTGACCCGGCCTTATTCAACGACGGCCGGCACTTCGTGCCATCGAAGTTTGATCGGTGCGAAGTGCAGGTGGTTCGGATGGCGGAAGAGCCGCTCGCGGATGCGTTCGGGCATCCGGACTGAGGAGTCGCGAAACCGAGTGGTTGTCCAGGGCCGGCTCCGCATACGTTCTGCAGCATGACTGACGAGTGCTTCGGGCATCCACGGCTCGCCGCGATCTACGACCACCTCGACCCTGATCGCAGCGATCTCGATGCATACGTCCGGATGGCGGAAGAGTTCAGGGCGCATCGAGTACTGGACATTGGCTGCGGGACAGGAGTGTTCGGCCTCCTACTGGCTGATCGCGGGATCGAGGTCATCGGCATCGATCCCGCCCAGGCGTCCATCGATGTCGCTCGCGCAAAACCGGGCAGTGAGCGAGCACGCTGGATCTGCGGTGATGCGAGAACTCTCCCGGCGCTGCGGGTTGACCTCGCGACGATGACGGCGAACGTCGCCCAGGCCATTGTTGATCCGCAGATATGGCAGAAGACGCTGCAGGGGGCCTACGAAGCACTGGTGCCTGGCGGGCGCCTGGTGTTCGAGACACGGGATCCGGCGAGGCGCGCTTGGGAGGAGTGGAACCGCGAGAGCTCTTACAGCGTGACGGAGATTCCAAACGTCGGCGCCGTCGAGAGCTGGGTCCAGCTCATCGACGTGAGTTGGCCGCTGGTGACATTCCGGTGGACTTACGTATTCGCTGCGGACGGCCAGATCCTGACGTCGGACTCGACGTTGCGCTTCCGTGAGCGGCAGGAGGTCGAGAGGGACCTGGCCACGCACGGCTACGTGGTCGAGGAGGTTCGCGAAGCGCCTGACGGACCCGGCCGAGAGTTCGTCTTCGTCGCGCGGCGTCCATCATTTCAGTGATCCACACCACTCGATCTTCGATGACACATGCTCAAGGTTCGACGGCACAGGACGCGTCTGATCACGGCGGAGCGGGCGCTGTCGTTTCTCGCCAACATTCCGCCCCATGCTGATCTTCAACCGCTGTCGGAACTCACCTCCAAGCGCTGTCCGTTCAGACCAACAAAATCACCAGTACGACGGCCGGCCAGACCGAACGTCAGGCGCCTACTGATCAGATGTTCCGAGCCTGTATCGCGCGTAGGCATCGGCGGGAGGGGCGAACTCGATGCCGTTTTCATCGAGGGCGTTATAGATCGTCACTTGACCGTTCGGGAAGCTGAACCCCAAGGTCACGATCGTCCCCTCCACGAGATCCCTGTTTCTCCACATCAGCAACTCCGCCGCGGAACAAGGCTGCCCGACCAGTGCGGTGAGTTGATCCGGTACGTCGTCTCGCCACGCGAGGTGAAAGTCCGGCCGGTCCGGCGAGCGCGCTGGATCGATGGTGTTCCAGGTGATGGAGAGCTCGTCGAACTTTCTGTGTTTGATCTCGACCTGCTCGCCCTCGAAGTCCAGGAGGACCGGGCAGTCGGCGAACCACTCGTCCTCGTCGACATCCCACACCACCAGCGCTCGGGTCAGCCGCCTGCCGACGAGATGGCCCAATCGCGCCCCGTGAATGGCAGTGATCGCCGAGCGGCTGGTCAACCATTCCGGCCTGTAACCAGGAATTCCGAAGTTGAACATGCGGTGATTGTGCCGGACGCCGTCGCCGGGGCTTCTCGAGGTCGCTGGCCTCCGCCTACCCGGTTTGAGCATCAGTGAGACCAGCATCGCGGGCGAAGTCCCGAAATGCTTCCAGCAGCTCACCGAGGTTCAGAGGTCCGCATGCTCCTTCGAAGCGGATCCCGTTGCACCAGGCGTGTACCCAGTCGTCCTCGGTGCGTTCCACCACCAGGCGGTCCAGCGAGACTCCGGCAAGAGGCGTGTCGACCAGGTCGATCTTCAGGCGCCACCCCGGATTGTCCAGGGTGTCGATGGTGATGCCGTAACCGTGCTCCCAGCCGTCATTGCTGCAGGAGGCGTACCAAGACTGCAGGAAGACGAGGGCATCTGTGATCACGTGGTGAGTCTGCCAGCCGTGCCCGTCGCGTGCCCCGCTTCCCGCCCCGTGTGACAGCTGTCATGTCGTACTCATGATTGCGATGTCTACGCCGCTCCACGGTCGCGTACGAAGATCGGACCATGACGAACGGAAAGAGCTCCCCCAACTGGAAGGTCGGCATGTGGCCGAGCATCGCGATCGGTATGGGGCTGGGCGTCGTGCTGCACAACTTCGTTCTCGGCATCTCGCTGTCCCTGTGTCTCGGCATCGCCCTCTCGTACGCGCTGGCGGAGAACCGCAAGACCGGGGAGGAGTGAGAGCGAGGACAGCGGGCCCGTCGGCTTGGACGCCCTGTACCAGCGTCCCGGGTAGGCCCGCTTCCGACAGGGCGGCGACGAAGGCCGGTCTGCCGTACATCGGCCGGATCTCAGCCCAGAGTGGGGTACTTTGATCGGCTATGACTGAAGCCGGCTTCCTCGAAACGACCCGCAGCGGCTACGACGCGAGGGCGGCCGAGTACAACGCGCTCTTCCACGACCCTCTCGCGGGCCAGCCGCTGGACCGAGCCCTCATCGACACGTTCGCCGACCTGGTGAAGGCGACGGGCGCTGAGTCCATCGCCGATCTCGGGTGCGGGCCAGGGCACTACACGGCCTACCTCCACGCGCGCGGGCTCCACGCGTTCGGGATCGACCTGTCGCCGCAGATGATCGCACAGGCCCGCCAGGAGCATCCCGGCCTCCCGTTCGAGGTCGGCTCCATGTTGGCCCTGGAGCTCGCCGACGGCAGCGTCGGGGGCGTCTTCAGCCACTACTCGATCATCCACACCCCGCCCGAGCGGGTGCCCGAGGTGTTCGACGAGTTCGGCCGCGTGCTCGCACCCGGCGGGCACCTGCTGCTGTCCTTCTCGGGGACTGACGACCCGTCGCAGGCGGTCGAGTCGTACGATCACGTCGTTGCGCCGGCCTACCGATGGTCCACCGACATGGTTTCCGGCATGCTCCGTGAGCGGGGCATGGTCGAGACGGCCCGGCTGGTGTTTCCCGGAGACCAGGATGCGAGGCGCGGTTTTCCGAGGGTGTTCCTGCTGGCCGGCAAGACCGGCTGAAACTCGGCGAGCGCCATCATCTGATCATCCGGCGGAGTCGTCCGACGCCCTCGCTCGCCGGTCAGGCGGTCAGCGGCACCTTGTGGATCTCGTCGGCCGGGTGCCCCGCCCGCTGGTGGATGCGCTGGACGGCATCCGCGTCCGGCGCCTCCGACAGGCAGTAGACCACGCCCTCCTCAGGGTCGGCCCACGCGTGCTGGAAGGTCACCCCTTCCTCTCTCTGTATCGCGAGGTCGGCGGCGTGCGCCTGCTGGAGCTGCTCGTCGGTGATGCCCTTCATGCCGTGATGCACGTCCATGAACTTCGCCATGGCTTCCTCCTCGGAGGCGTGATCTGCGGATCTTCTCCAGCCTATGGCGGCCCCTGGCGGACCGGTCCTCAAAACTTCGCCAAGAAGGCGCGTGCCGGCGCCGTCTTCCCGTGATTCGCAGGGACACGGACGCACTGATGTTCCCGCCGCCGACCGGCAGTGTGAAGCGGCATGGCCGCGAGGAACCGCACGTTGAAGGTGCTCGCTGTCCGGCCGGCTGTCACGGGATGCGACCTAAACGATCCTGATTCGGTACACCTTGTGCATGTTGCCGCTGCTCTGCGATGAGCCTTCCCACATGTTCCATTTGGGAATCAGCATGGCTCTGGCGGGCCCTCCCAAGTCATCGATGTATTCGATTGCCACATTGTTGTTGCCTGCGGAGATCAGGCCCACGCCGTAGATGGCCACGTTCATCGTGCCGCCGTTCGCGAAGCAGTGGCGGTCCGTACCGTTGACCTCGGCGATTCACGGCTGCTGGTGAGAGTTCAGACCGGATGATCGGTTGAACAGCAAAGAGTGCTCCTGATCTGGAAGATTACGGATTGTCGAGATCAACAACCTTCCAGAGCGAGGAGCACTCTT
>NZ_JBDPMB010000050.1:0-5615 GCF_039871615.1 Nonomuraea sp. B10E15 | reverse complement strand
GAAACATTGATCCGCTGATGGCGGACGATCACTCATCATGATTCCCACGCATCACCAGCCCGAGTACACCCAACCACGATCAGGCAAGTCCCCTGGCCTGCGGTTTCAGGTTGGCACGACCCCATTGCGTTTCGGACCGGTTCGTGGGCAGGCCCGATACCGCGGTTCGACACTACGCTCACCGGATATGCGTCCCGGCTGCGGCATCGTAGTCGTGGCCGGCATCTCCGGTCCGAGCACCGCCATTGGCCTAGTGAGCCGGTATGAGATTCGGGCGCCCGCACTCCACCGCTCCGCCCGGTGAGTACGTACCTTAGTACTCCAGTGACACTTGGCGATCTTGAGGCGTTGGGGTCACATGGCGACGGCCACCGCGTGATCATTCGGAGTTTGTGAGAACAACCAAAGATCGTGCGGTGGCCGCGAGCCACAGCGTAGACCCTGACGGCTGGATGGTCATCTTCAACGAGCTGATGGCTCGGATCGCCGGCCGGTTCGGCCGCGTCGAACCGCGGCGTGCGGCAACCGCCTATGTGCGCGGGTTGCTGGCTGACATCGACCGCAAGAACTGCTGGAACCTGGCCGAACACGCCGGGCTGACCGGGCCGCAGGCGCTGCAGCGGCTGCTGCGCACCGCCCGCTGGGACGCCGACGCGGTGCGCGATGACGTCCGCGATTTCACCGTCGACCGGCTCGGTCCCGATGGCGTGCTGATCGTGGACGAGACCGGATTCGTCAAGAAGGGCGTCGGTTCGGCCGGGGTGCAGCGGCAATACAGCGGCACCGCGGGACGGATCGAAAACTGCCAGATCGGTGTGTTCCTCGCCTACGCCACCCCGGCGGGACGCGCGCTGCTGGACCGGCGGCTCTACGTGCCCGAGCACACCTGGCTGGCCGACCCCGGCCGCTGCCTCGCGGCGGGTGTCCCGGATGAGATCGCCTTCGCCACCAAGCCCGCCCTGGCCACGGCCATGGTGCTGGCCGCCCTCGAGGCCGGCGTGCCCGCCCATTGGGTGACCGGCGATGAGGTCTACGGGCAAGACCCGCGCCTGCGCGCCGCCCTGGAGGAGCGCCGGATGGGGTACGTGCTGGCGATCGCGGGCAACCGGCGGGTCGAACTCGAGGGCGCCCAGGTGAGCGCGGCCGAGGTCGCCACCCGAGTGTCCGATCGGCACTGGCACCGCTACCGCGCCGGTCAAGGTGTCAAGGGCCCCCGCTGGTACGCCTGGGCCTGGGCACGGATCGACGAAAGCGAGGCCCACGGATGTCGGTGGCTGCTGATCCGACGCAACCTGACCACCGGCGAGCTGGCGTTCTACCGCTGCTACGCGCCCACCCGGCAGCCCCTGATGGCCCTGGTCAAGATCGCTGGAATTCGATGGGCGGTTGAGGAGTCCTTCCAAGCCGCCAAGGGCCAGGTCGGGCTGGACCACTACCAGGTACGCGGCTGGACGGCCTGGCACCGGCACATCACCCTGGCCATGCTCGCGCTGGCCCTGCTGGTGGCCGTCGCCGCCGCCCAGCCACCCAGTGACCAGGACCGCATCCCGCTGACACTGCCCGAGATCCGCCGACTGCTCGCCGTACTCGTGCTGACCTGCCACCGGTCGATCACCCATCTCCTGCACTGGTCAGACTGGCGCCGCCGACACCAAGCCACCGCCCGACGCTGCCACTACCAGCGCAGATCCGAGCCATGATCGCGAAATGTCACTGGAGTATTAGCCCGAGACTCGACCGGGTCGGCGGGCGGCTGAGCGGGCGCGATAGGCCGCTGCCTTCGTACGGCTCTGGCAGGGCCGGGAGCAGAACTGGCGGACCGCGTTGCGGGAGGTGTCCACGTACACGCGATCGCACCGTGCCGCCTGGCAGATGCCGAGGCGGCCGCCGAGGTCGCTGCCGATGGCCAGAGTCAGGGCGGACGCGATGCCCGCGCTCCACCCCACTGCGAGGGTGTCGTCGGCGCCGTGGAAGTGGACCTGCCAGGGCTCGCCCGGCGCCCGGTCCAGTTGCGGGCGTGCGCCTGTGCTGATGACGAGCGCGTTGACGAGCGCGGCCGCCTCGTCGTCCCGGTCGGTGTGCATGGCCTCGAACACCCGCCGGACCTTCAGCGCTGTCCCAGCCAGGTAAAGGGCCTCTTCCATCGAGGCCGTCACGTCCCCGGGCAGGGCCGCGTCGATCGCGGATGGCAGCGCCTCACCTTTCGGGGCCACGTACGGCCTACCGCCGTCCTCGCCATCGGTCAAGGCGTTCACGAGCGATACCGCAGTGTCGAGCAGGATCGCCACGTGACTATCGAACATCACTTGACCGGTCACCTCCAGCGCTCTAGAGTGCGTGACCGACGTTACCAGTTTCGTTAGTCACGCGAGAGGTTGGCATGCCGATGACAGGCCGTGCGGGGCGTCTGCCGCGCGCCGTGTGGTGGCTCGTCCTCGCGCGGACCATCAACCGGCTGGGAGCCTTCTCCCTCGGATTCCTCACCGTCCTCATCACCACCGAGTTCGGCGCGAACGCCGTCACGGCCGGGCTGATCGTCGCCGCCTTCGGCGTAGCCACCATCCCGTCCCGTCTGCTGGGCGGCGTGCTGGCCGACCGGTTCGGACGCCGCCGCACCATCGTGACCGGGCTGGCCGGGTGCGCGCTGGCCCAGGCGGGCATCGCGATCTCAGGATCAGTGGCCATGATCGCCGTATTCGCCGTCCTGCTGGGCCTGGTCTTCGAGATCTACGAGCCGCCGTCCCAAGCCATGATCGCGGACGCCGTCCCGCCGGCTCAGCAGGCGCAGGCCTTCAGCCTGCTCAACGCGGCCATGGCGGTCGGCGGCATGGGCGCCGGCCTGATCGCAGCCGGGGTGGGACGGTGGGACCTGCGCTGGCTGTTCGTCGTGGACGCCGCCACCTGCGTGGCCTGCGCGGTCGTCGTACGCTTCGTCCTGCCCGCTGACCGCCCCGCACCGGAACCGACCGGCGACGCCCCCGCCTCCCGGGCAGGCGGATCGCCCTGGCACGACCGTTCGCTCCTCGTGCTCCTGGTGTTCGGCACCCTCTTCGCGCTCATGTACATGCAGGTGGTGATGGCCCTGCCGCTCGCGCTGGAACAACGCGGCCTCCTAGCCGCCGACGCCGGACTGCTGTCCACCGCCTCGGCCATCGTCATGGTGCTCTGCCAGCCGTTGCTCAGATGGACGGCGCCGCTGTCCCACCACGCGGCCATGTGCGCGGGCTACCTGCTGCTCGCCGCAGGCCTGGCCGGCCTCGCCATCGCGGGCGGGCTGCCGGGACACCTGGCCGCCGTGGTGGTGTGGAGCGCCGGAGACGTGCTGATGTTCGGACGCAGCTACGCGATGGTCTCGAGCATCGCACCCGAACACGCCCGGGCCCGCTATCTCTCGGTCTTCGGCACCTCATGGGGCGTCGCCACCATCCTCGCACCCCTGTGCAGCACCCAACTCCTCGAACACGCGGGACCGGCAGGGCTGTGGGGCGGACTGTCCGCCACATGCGTGCTGCTCGCCCTCGCACAGCCCATGGTGGTCGGACCGCTGTTGAGGCGCCGGCCCATCCACCGAGCCGACCGACACCAGGAGCAGGCGGCCGGGCAATGACAGGCACGGGAGGCCACGCCCCATAGCGTCCCGTTCTGGGTCCGAATCAGGTCGGGCGGCCTGCCCGCGCAATAAACGCTGATAACGTCCTGTCCGCCTGCGGCCCTGGCCGTGGGCGAACAGGACGATCTTAAGGAAGCACATGCGGCCGGGAATCTCGGGCGGCGGGCGATTCGGCGAGAACTACCGGCTCTTCGTAGGGGCGGGTCTGGCCGAGTCCTGCTGTCTCACCTGGGTCGGACTCGACGATCCGGACGAGGTCGCGCGGCGGTTCGGCGGGGCCTTGGACGACGTCCGTGAGTGCACCATTGCCGAGGCGAGAGGCGAGCTGCCGTCCTACCCTGGCCACAATGCGCCGCACATGATCGTCTGTGGACGCGCGGGTGACCGCGTCGTCGTGATGGAGCCTCTGGGCTGGCATGGCAAGGTGCAGATCGAGCAGATCTCAGCCGACGGGGTCGAGGTCCTCAACCTGTTCGCCAACCTGAACACGCGGCTCAGCCTCCGCCGGGCGGTCGACGGTCGGGTCCTGACCGTGGTCGACAGCGGCGGCCCGAGATCGGCCGGAGGTGAGGACCCCCACGGTCTCGACGACCATCTCGGGGACCTGCCGCTGTTCCCGCCGCATCCTTATGACGAACGGCAGGGGGCCTTCCTGGAACTCGCGTTCACGTTGGCAGGGCACAGGCTGGACGTCAACTGGTTCGAAACCACGGTTCACCGGCGCTACGTCGTCCGGAATAGGCCCTGACGTCGCTCGGTCATCGCCGCGCTAGCCCGTGCCCCTCGAGGCGGCGGATCGGCTGCCGGCCGCGTACTCGGAGAAGATCTCACCGAGTACGCGTCGCGCGCCCGCGGCCTCCTCCTCGTCGTCGCCCACCGTGTAGGAGTAGGTGGCGAGCGTCTTCCACAGGGCCCAGCCACGCCCGCGCGCCCATGCCGCCTCATCGACTGACAGCCGCTCCCGGAACGCCTGCCGACCCTCGGGGGTCAGCAAGGTCCATGCGATTGCCAGGTCACAGGCCGGATCGCCGACGCCGCAGGTGCCGAAGTCGATGACCGCCGCCAACTGCCCGTCGTCGAGCAGGAGATTCCCCTCGGCGACGTCACCGTGGAACCAGCTCTCCACACCGTCCCAGCGCGCGTCGAGGGCGCTCTTCCAGATCTCGCGCGCCAGGCCGACATCGACGTGGCCGTGCAGTTCCGCGAGCGCGTTCTGGACCACCCCGTCGTACGTCCGCAGCGTGCCGCCGCGAAACCAGTTGTGCTTCCCCGGGCGGGGACCGTCAGCGGGGTCGATGCTCCGCAAGGCCGCCAGGAACCCGGCCAGGTCAACCGCGAATCGGACGGGATCGGCGATCCGGTCCGCGCCGGCCGGCTCGCCGCCGAGCCATCGGTAGATCGACCACGGGTACGGGTAGCCCGCGCCGGGCTCGCCCTTCGCCAGCGGCACGGGAATCGGTAGCGGGAGCCGGGAAGCGAACGTCGGGAGCCACCGGTGTTCCTTGTCGACTGCCAAGGCGTACTCGGACGCGCAGGGCAGGCGCACCGACATTCCGGTGCCGAGGTGGAACGTTCGGTTGTCCCAGCCGCCGTTGACAACGGGCCGAACCGGGAGATCAGACCATTGAGGGAACTGCAGTTCGACGAGACGGCGCACCTGCTCCGCGGTGATGGTGATGCGCTGCGGCACGGGACCGAGATCCGGTGTGTTACTCAACGAGACATCCTGTCAGGCACGGTATCGAGCTGTGGAACGGGTCTGAAGCACGTCGTTTGAGTGAACCACTGAGGTTCACGCGGTCCAAGACGTTATTCGGGTCCGCCTGGCCGACCCGCCCCATATGAGTCGGCGTCCTGGCCATGCGGCGTTCGTGTCCAGGACTTTGTGACAGGGCGCTCACGTGAGGTGTGTCACCGATGGCGGGTGTCACACAGCGGTGGGCGCCGGCGCCTTGTGCATAGAGCAACGATTACGGGTGGACAGGCGGGAGCCAGGTATGGACGA
>NZ_JBDPMB010000005.1:0-410176 GCF_039871615.1 Nonomuraea sp. B10E15 | reverse complement strand
CAACCGCGGCGGCGACCGCCAAGCCAACGCCGCCCTCTACCGCATCGCCCTGGTCCGCCTGCGCTGGGACCCACGCACCCGCGCCTACATGGAACGACGCACCCAAGACGGCCTGTCCAAGAAAGAGATCATCCGCTGCCTCAAGCGCTACATCGCCCGCGAGCTCTATCGGGTCATCACCAGAACTGATCATGAACCCAGTGCTTGACATCAATAGGAGCATCCCAGCCACCGGCGACGGAAAACTCTTTGCCGCCCCCGCCACCGCTCCCTACACTGCCCCCGTGCTCAAACCCCACTATCCCCTCACCACCGACCGCCTCACCCTGCGGCCGTTCACCCCGGGCGACCTCGACGCCGTCCACGCCTACGAAAGCCTCCCCGAGGTCACCCGCCACCTCTACTGGGGGCCCCGCGACCGCGACACCAGCCGCGCCTTCCTCGACAAGAAGATCTCCCAGACCGCCCTCCTCGACGAGGGCGACGCGCTCGACCTGGCCATCACCCTGAGCGACAGCGGCGAGCTCGTCGGCAACTGCCTGCTCATCTGGACCAGCAAGCCCAACCGCCAGGGCGAGATCGGCTACGTCCTGCACCCCGGCCACCACGGCCACGGCTACGCCCCCGAAGCCGGCCGCGCCCTGCTCCGCCTCGCCTTCGACAGCCTCGGCCTGCACCGCGTCATCGGCCGCCTCGACGCCGCCAACGCCGCCTCCGCCCGCGTCCTGGAAAAGCTCGGCATGCGCCACGAGGCCACCTTCATCGACAGCGAGATCGTCAAGGGCGCATGGGTCAGCGAAGCGGTCTACGCCATCCTCGACCGCGAATGGACCGCATGACGATCCACCATCTCGCCCTGCGAGCCGACTGGCACAGCGCCCGCCAGGCGGGGGAGTACCGCGTCTCGACCCTGGGCCGCTCCCTCGACGACGTGGGCTTCATCCACTGCAGCCGCGACCTGGCCCAGCTGCGCGGCGTCCACTCCACCTTCTACGCCGACGTCACCGAGCCGCTGCTCGTTCTCGACATCGACCCGGTGGGCCTGGACGTGCGCCTCGAAAACGGCTTCCCCCACCTGTACGGCCCCCTGCCGGTCAGCGCGGTCACCGCCGTCCGCCCCTTCACCGCCTGACCTCTCCCGGCCTCCGAGGAGGCCAAGCGCAGAGGACACCGGCAGCGACCCGAGCCTTCTCCGCCTGCCGGTGCTCTGCGACGAGGGCCTCGGCGGGCCTTCTCGACCCCGGCGGGCAGGGCGCACCGGCGGCGGCTGTCCGGGGCCACCTTTGACGCTGGAGGACGAGTTTGCCGAGTAAGCTCACGCCGCACCTGGTCGTGGACAGTGCCCGCCCGCTGCAGCCGGTGATCTCCCCGGACGGCCGCTGGGTCGCCTACACGCTGCTGGGCGCCGGATTCGACCTCGCTCTACTTCGGATCGGATCGGGCGCGGCGCGGCACCATCCAGCTGCACCGGATATCCCTCGAGGGCGGCGAGGCGGAGCCGCTGACCGCCTGGCGGGCAGGCATCTCGGGCTACCTTCCGCTCGCCGACGGCCGGCGGATCGCGGTGGTGGCCGCGAAGCCGCCGACCGAAGAGGACGAGCGCAGGACGGCCGAACGCGACGACGCCAAGGTGTGGGGAGAACGGGCGCCCCAGGGCCGGCTGTGGGTGCTCGAGCTGGATTCCGGGCGGGCGCGCATGGTGGACGGGCTCGGCGACAGGCATGTCGTCGAAGTGGCGCAGCGGCCGGACGGCGGCCCTCTCGCCATACTCAGCTGGGCGACCCCGGAGCCCGACCCCGGCTGCCTGGCCTGCGAGGTGCATGCGGTCGACCTGGACACCGGCAAGGTCCAGGCGCTCGGCGAGGCCGCTTCGCAGGCATCCTCGCCCACCTGGTGGCGCGCAGACGGCGCCTGGCACCTGTGCTACCTGGCGACGACCCTCCCCGGACCGGTCGGGGGGCGGGCCGTCTTCGACCTCGCCGTGCCCGAGATCGGCTCGCCAGGAGAACACCGCAACCTGACCAGCGGCATGACCGTCTGCCCGTCCGGCCTGGCGCAGGTCGCGGCCGGACCGCCACTGGCACTGTTCGCCGACGGGCTCGACACCGCGATCTACCGGCTCGATCCAGAAACACGGCGGTTTCAGCCGGTGTGTTCCGTGGAGGGCCTGCTCGCCTGGCTCACCGCGAGCACGGCGGGCGAGGTGGTCGCCGCGGCGGCGAGCACGGCGTACCAGCCGCTGGACATCCACGCCGGGCGGCCCGATCGACTCGTGCGGCTCAGCGACACCAGGCCGGAGACACGCGAGATCGAGTGGGGGAGCAGGAACGCCTCTCCTACAAGGCGTCCGACGGGCTGGATCTCGACGGGCTGCTGATCCTGCCGGCCGGAAGAAGCCGTCGCGACGGCCCGTTCCCGCTCATCACGCTCGTGCACGGCGGCCCGTACGACAGGTACGCCGACCGCTTCGTGCTTGACGTGCTCCCGTCGGGACAATGGCTGGCGACCGCCGGCTACGCGGTCTTCCTGCCCAACCCACGCGGCGGCGAGGGCCACGGCCACGCATTCGCGGCTACCGTCGCCGGCGCGGTCGGCATGGACGAATGGACGGACATCGTCAGCGGCATCGACCTGCTGATCGCCGACGGCATCGCCGATCCGGACCGGCTCGGGATCGGCGGGTGGAGCCACGGAGGGTTCATGACCGCGTGGGCCGTCGGGCGGACGAGCCGGTTCAGGGCCGCGGTCATGGGTGCCGGCATCAGCGACTGGGGCATGCTCGTCGCAACCGGCGACTGGGGAACCCTGGAGGCGGGCCTCAGCGGGAGCTGCGGCTGGGAAGGAACCGGTCCCCACGGCCACGACCGGCTCAGCCCCATCTCCCACGCCTCGAGAATCCGCACGCCGGTGCTGATCCTGCATGGTGAGGACGACACGAACGTGCCGGTCGGCCAGGCCACGTACTTCCATCGCGCCCTGCGACGCTTCGGCGTCGAGCACGAGTTCGTCGTCTATCCGCGGGAGGGCCACTCGATCCAGGAACGCAGCCACCAGATCGACGTGCTGCGGCGCACCCGCGCATGGTTCGACCGATGGCTCGCCGGCTCCACGTCACACCCGGCTAACGCCCGGAGCGGCTCCACGTGAACGCCTCCGGGGAGCGGCTTTCGTCCCCGGGCCGGAGCTCGGGCAACAGCCGGGAGGGCCCGCCGGCCGACCGGAAGCGGGATCAGGTGGGAGCGGGGGTGGAGCGGACGGCCAGGTGGTCGAGGGAGATGCCGAGCACGTCGGCCAGGGCGGCGATGGTGAAGAAGGCGGGGGTGGCGATGCGGCCGGTCTCGATCTTGCGCAGCGTTTCGGCGGACATGCCCGCCGCCGCCGCGACCTCGACGATGCTGCGCTCGCCGCGGGCCTGCCGAAGGGTCGAGCCGAGCTGCTCGCCACGGAGCCGCTCTTCAGGGGTCAGCGGAGGTCGCACCATGGCCACCACTCTATACCCGGATACTAATACCGGTATAATGATCCCACTCGCGCGCGAGCCGCACCCCTCGAAGACGCGCTCGATGACTTCGGCTTGTTCGCTCCGGCCGGCGCGCAGGCAGCGGGCGGCGGATTCGATGCAGGCCAGGCAGGGCCGCTCGCTCAGCCGGGGTCGCGCGGGCCACCCGGCTCGCCCCGCAGCAGCGGATGCGCCCGCATCGCCACCTCCAGCTCACCCGGCAGCTCATCGCGGTAACGCCCCAACGTCGACAGGTCACTGTGCCCCAGCACCCGCCGCACCGCGTCCATGTCGACCGCGTCGGCCAGCAGATGCGTCGCCGTCGTGTGCCGCAGCCCATGCGGCGTCACCGACCGCCGCTGATCCGGATCGACCCGCGCCTGCACCCGGTCGATGACCGCCTGCACATCCCCCCGCGCCAGCCGCCGCCCCCGCCACGACAACAGCAGCGCCTTGTCCTGCACCGCCGGCCGCCCCCGCGCCAGATATTCCTGCAACACCCGCGCCACATCCTCCGGCAACGGCACATCCCGCGTCCGCCCGCCCTTACCGAAGATCCGCCAGTAACGCACCCCGTCATTGGTGAAAAAATCCTCCACATTGGCGCGCACCAGCTCCGACACCCGCGGCCCCACCGTCGCCAGCAGCAACACGATCACCGCATCCCGCAACTCCGTACGCTGATCGCGCCGCTTGCCCGCCGGCACCGCGTCCGCCACCGCGTCCGGCACCGCCCGCGCCGCCCCGATCAGCCCCTGGGCCTGCTCCCGCGTCAACGCCCGCCGCTGCGGCCGCAGCCCGCCCCGCTCCTTGGCCGTCACCGCCGACCCCGTCATCGGATTGAGCTGCACCCACCCGGCCAGCGCCGCGTGCTTGAACAGCGCCGAGATCGACCGCCGAAACCGCGCCTGCGACGCCGGCGACTGCCCGCCGCCCCGCTCGCCCGAGCCCGCCGCGCGCCTGCCGTCCGGCCGGCGCGCGAACGCCAGCAGGATCGCATCGACGTCCGCGCCCGTCAGATCATCCAGCACCGTGGCCTCGCCCGCCAACTCCACCAGCGTCGCCACGTCCCGCGCGTAAACCTCCGCCGTCGACGGCGACAACGCCCCCGTCACCGTCCTGGCCCGCACCAACTCCACATAACGGTCAGCCGCCTCCGCCACCGTCACCCGGTCGAGCTCCGCAGGCCGCACCGGCCACCACCCTCTCGCTGGACACGACAAGATCCGAGCAAGACCGTAGCGGCCGGCACCGACACAAACGCTAGATGTCGCGGAACGTCTCGATGCGCGCCCCCAGCGCGTTCAGCCGCTCCGCCAGATCCTCATAACCCCGATTGATCACATACACGTTCCGCAACACCGACGTGCCCTCCGCCGCCATCATCGCCAGCAGCACCACCACCGCGGGACGCAACGCCGGCGGGCACATCATCTCCGCGCTACGCCACCGCGTCGGCCCCTCCACCAGCACCCGATGCGGATCCAGCAACTTCACCGACGCCCCCAGCCGCGTCAGCTCCGTCAGATAGATCGCCCGGTTGTCGTAAACCCAGTCATGAATCAGCGTCGACCCCTGCGCCGACGCCGCGATCGCCGCGAAGAACGGCACATTGTCGATGTTCAGCCCCGGGAACGGCATCGGATGGATCTTGTCGATGGGGGAGACCAGCTTCGACGGGCGCACCGTCAGATCCACCAACCGAGTCCGCCCGTTGGCCGCGGCGTACTCACGCCCCCGGTCGCAATCGAGCCCCATCTCCTCCAGCACCGCCAGCTCGATCTCCAGGAACTCCACCGGCACCCGGCAGATCGTCAGCTCCGACGACGTCACCACCGCCGCCGCCAGCAGGCTCATCGCCTCCACCGGATCCTCGGAGGGGGAGTAGTCGACGTCCCGCTCGATCGAGGCCAGCCCGTGCACCGTCAGCGTCGTCGTCCCCACCCCCTCCACCCGCACCCCGAGCTGCTCCAGGAAGAAGCACAGATCCTGCACCATGTAGTTCGACGAGGCGTTGCGGATCACCGTCACCCCGTCATGCCGCGCCGCCGCCAGCAGCGCGTTCTCCGTCACCGTGTCACCCCGCTCGGTCAGCACGATCGGCCGCGACGGCGACACCCCCCGATCCACCCGCGCGTGATAGAACCCGCCCGTCGCCGTGATGTCCAGCCCGAACGGCCGCAACGCCGACATGTGCGGCTGCACCGTACGCGTCCCCAGATCACACCCACCCGCATACGGAATCTGGAACTGCTCCGTCCGATGCATCAACGGCCCCAGGAACATGATCACACTCCTGGTGCGCCGGGCGGCCTCCGTATCCATCGCCTCCAGCTCCAACCGCGCCGGAGGAACGATCTCCAGATCGCTGCCCTCGTTGATCCACCGCGCCCGCACCCCGATCGACGCGAGCACCTCCAGAATCCGGTAAACCTCCTCGATCCGCGCCACCTTGCGCAGAATCGTCCGCCCCGAGTTCAGCAACGACGCGCACAACAACGCCACACACGCGTTCTTCGACGTCTTCACATCGATCGAACCCGACAGCCGCCGCCCGCCCACCACCCGCAGATGCATCGGCCCGGCATAACCCAGCGACACGATCTCACTGTCGAGCGCCTCACCGATCCGGGCGATCATCTCAAGACTGATGTTCTGGTTGCCGCGCTCGATCCGGTTGACCGCACTCTGACTCGTCGCCAGCGCATCCGCCAACTGCAGCTGCGTCCAACCACGATGCTGACGCGCATCCCGGATCAACCGGCCGATCCGCACAAGATAATCATCTGCCACACCAGAACCATATCTCACATATGAGATGTCTCCGCGCCCGACACCGACGACGCGCCGGACAACCCCCGATGAACCGCCAGATGCTCCGGCGTCGCCTCAGCCTTCACCTTGTGCACGAACGCCCGCCGAGCCGCCCGGAACCCATTCTGATCATCGAACATGTCCCGGCTCATCTCCGCCAGCTCCTCAGCCCGGAACGCATCCAACGGCTTACGCCGCTCATCCGCCTCCCGCGCCGCCCGACGCCCCGCCAGCAACCGATCGTAACCCGGATCCACCGCCAGCCGCTCCGCGTACTCCAGCACCCGGCGCTCGAAATCCAACCGCGGCCCCGCCAACATCCTGTCCGCCAGCCCCAGCTCCACCGCCTCGGCCGCCCCGATCGGCAACGCCTCCTGCGTCAACCGCAACGCCTGCTCCGCACCCACCCGACGCGGCAACGCATACGTCCAGAACTCACTACCGAACAACCCCATCGTCCGATAATGCGGATTCAACACCACACCCTCACGCACGATCACCCGATCCGCACCCAACCCCATCATCACCCCACCAGCACCGGCATTGCCGCCCATCGACGTCACCACCAGCTGCCCCGTACACCCGATCACCTCACGACACACCGCATTGATCGCGTTGATGTTCATCCACGACTCCAACTCCGGATGCCGCGCCGCCTCGATCACATTCAGATGAATGCCGTTGGAGAACACCTCCCCACCCCGCACCACCAGCACCCGCGTATCCTGCGCCGCCGCATACCGCAACGCCGCCGCCAACCGCCGGCACTGCTCCGTCGACATCGCCCCGTTGTAGAAGTCGAAACTCACCACCCCCACACCGTCACTACGGTCATACGTGATCTCGCTGTACCCCGACCGCTCCGGCGCCGACGCCACCAGCTCACCCAACGCCATCGCCGCCGGCAACTTCACCGCCCCCTCACGCTCCAACCGCAGATGCCCCACCCACACCGAACCGTCCCCCGTACACACCAGCACGGCCCCCTCACGCCGCGCCACCACCTCACCCGGCACCCCATCCGGCAACTCCGGACCCCGGTACACGTCGAACACCCGCACCGGAAGATCGCACAACACCGTCCGCCCACCCGGCGACCCATCCGCCGCCCGCACCCGGCGCACGATCTCCTCACTCGACTCCGACCAGGAAAACTCCCGATCCGCATGCCGCATCGCCCGCCGCAACCGCCCCCGCACCTCAGGCGAACGATAATCCAGCGGCACCGGCACGAACGACGCGTCCGCCGCCTTCCCCGCCACCTCCACCACCAGCTCGACCGCCGCATCGGCCACCGGCCCGTTGTACAACGCCGACTTACGCGGCGGCTCCGCCGGCATCGCGAACATCCGATACCCCCAGATCGGACCCGCGTCCATCTCCTCCACCGCCTGCAACGCCGTCACCCCCCACTCAGGCTCGGCGTCCACGATCGCCCAATCCAGCGACGACGGCCCACGATCCCCAGGAGGACCAGGATGGATGATCACCGTACGGTGCCCCTGCCACAACGCCGCCGGCACCCGCTCCTTCAGGAACGGGCAGATCACCAGATCCGGCTTCGCCAGCTCGGCCGCCTCCACCATGGCCTGCTCAGAGACGGCCAGCTCGACACTCACCTCATGACCCTCACGCCGCAAAGCAAGCCAGGAACGCTGGGTCAGGCCATTGAACGCGGAGCAGAGCAGCAAGATACGCAACGCGGTACTTCTTTCCGGACAAGGGGAGACGACACGACGCACGGGCACGGGGGACCGGACTCAGCCGGACGGGTGAACCCACCGGTCTCGGACATTAAAGTCCGTCCCATATAACCCATACATGCCATCGATGCTGACACGAAACTCACACCACCGCTGACACTTCGCCGCAAAAACCCCGGCTGACCAGCGCCGATAAATCCCATTTGCCCACAAACATCACGCTCTGCGACGTGAGCGCACCCTCGGCGATCATCCCGGGGGAGCGGGCCGCGCTCCCGCCGCGAGCAGGGGAGCGGGGCCGAGCGCCCTCGCGACGGGACGCGGCGGCGCGGACCCCCGCACGAGCCGCCCGTACACGGACCGGCCGGGGCCACGGGAGAACCCCGGCGCACGGCCGGACCCTGCCTGCCTGCTGACCAGGGAACATGCAGCACGAAACCAGGACACAACACCCGATACCAAACAGAATCCCTGTTCTGTCGGGTATCGGACACGGATCCGCACGGGCGCCCGGAAGGGCACGGACCTACAGCCGGTTGACGAAACGCGAGGCGGCCCGCTGGCTCATGCCGGTCTCACCGCGTACGAGAAACACGGCCTCGCGGATCTGGCCGAGCGCCTTGAGCTCCCGCGCCTGATCCACAAGATCCATGCTGGGATTGGGCCGGTTGCGCGGGCGCCTGGTGAGCCGGACGGCCCAGATGATCAACCAGATGACCGCGGCGGCGAGGACGGCCGACAGGGCGATGAGGCTCGGGGTGGTGACCTCCAGGGGTGACATGGGAGGCGTCTTCCCGGGAGGAAACGGTTTAGTCGGGCCGCTCTCGTAGTTGCTCGATAATGAACATTATGTCAAGTAGAGGAGGGATCCACGGGGCTGGGGGGACGTCCCCCGCGGGTTTGACGGGCGGGCTTGACGGCCTGTCGATTCGCTTCCCCGGTGGGGTTGACGCGCTTAATGTGGGGATTCTGCTATTCGCGCCGCGAGAGGAGCAGCATGTGGGGAGCCAGTCGGTGTTATGCCAGGTGTGTCAGGGGGTTCTGCCCGCTTCGGGTAAGGAGGCGTACACGGCGTTGCGGGGGCGGCTGATCGTGTCGAACGGCTACTGCGGGGGTGGGTGCGCCGAGCGGCGTGCCGAGGAGGAGGCGGCGCAGCGGGTGGCGCGTCCTCAACCGCAGGCGGCTCCGGTGCCGTCGCGGCCGGTGTCGCGGCCGGTCGCTGCAAGGCCGGTTCGGGTGGCGCGTTAGCTCGCTGGGTTTTCTGGGTCGGGGTGGCGGTCGGTGGTGTGCCAGTAGTCGCGGGTGCGTACGGCGAGTCCGTCGGGGTCGAAGTGGACGAGTACGCAGCCTGCGAGGGTGGTGGGCCGGCCGTTGTCGAGGGCGTGGACCTGGAATTCGATGGCGGCCTGGTCGCCGTCGACGAGGGGTGTGGCGAAGGTGACGTGGGGGTCGGTTTCGCTGCTGAATGACCAGGTGATGTAGTCGGCGATGGCGTGTTTGCCCTGGTGGGGTGGGCGGAAGGGCATGCTGGTGTGGACGGCGTCGTCGTGGTAGAGGGCGATGATGGCGTCGGTGTCGTGGTGGGTCCAGCCGTGTTGCCAGGTGTCGGCGAAGCGTTGGGCAGCGGTGCGGGTGTTCATGGTGTTCATTGTGGTGGGTTGGGGTTGCCGCCTGCGTAGCACCCAATAGGTACCCATATAGGTATTTCTCCCGTCTTGTGGTTGGTGGTGCGGCGGCAAGCTACGTGAGGACCGCTCACCAGCCCCCGAGGGAGAGGAACCGACGTTGCGTGCCATGGACCGGCGAGGAAGCGACCCGAGGACGCCCGTCGTACGCCTCCCCTCCCGTAACGCGCTTCTGGCCATGGCCGACGCGCTGGCCGTGCGCACCGGGTGGGCGGGGCCGGATCGCGAGGTGTCGTGGTTGTTGTCGGCGCGGCCGTCGGCGGTGCCCGCCGCCCGTCGCCTGGTCACGGCGCGGCTGTCGGCGTGGGGCCTGCAGCGGCAGGCGGAGGCGGCCGAGTTGCTCGTGGGTGAGCTCGTCGCCGACGCGTTGCGCCGCTGCGGCGGCCGGATCAGGCTGGCGCTGCGGGTGGACGACGGGTTGCTGCGTTGCGAGGTGACGGCCGTCTTCGCCGGTCCCGGGACGCGGCCGGGTCCTGCGCCGCACCAGTCGCTGCTGGCCCGGCTGGCCTGTTGCTGGGGTGTTTCCGGGCAGGTGGCGTGGTTCGAGCTGCCTTCCGGCGGCGGTCACGTGCATTGACGGGTTGGGCGCGGGTCGCGGTTTCACTCCCCCGGTGCGGTGTTGTCGCCGGCTCTGGTGCGTTCTCCCACCCATACGGCGATCTGGGAGCGGGAGCTGAAGCCCAGTTTGGTCAGGATGTGCTCGATGTGGCCTTCGGCGGTGCGCTGTGAGATGACGAGCGAGGCGGCTATCTCCTTGTTGGTCAGGCCGCGGGCGACGAGCTGGGCGATCTCGCTTTCGCGGCGGGTCAGCCGGGCGCGCCGCTCGCTGCCGTCGTCGCGGCCGCTGGGCGGTTCCTCTTTCAGGACGTAGGCCAGCGCCTCGTCGAGCGGCATGCGGGCGCCGCGCCGTACGGCCGTGTCGAACGCCGTCTCCCCCAGCGCTTTGCGGGTTTCTTCCTCGCAGGCGTCGTGGTAGCCGGCCAGGTGCCCGTATCCGGACAGGGGCGCGCCGACGGACGCCCACACCGTCTGCAGGATGCCCAGCAGGCGTGCGGCGTGCTGGTGGCGGCGTTGTGAGGTGGCGATCCAGGCCAGCGCTTCGAGGGTGATGCCGATGCCCAGGGAGTCGCCCAGGCCGCGGGTGACCACCAGTGCCTGTTGTTCGAGGTCGGTGGCGCGCCGGAGGTCTCCTTGGCGCCACACCTCGACGCCCAGCGCCATCATGGCGTACGCGCGGTGCCAGCTTTCGTGGTGGTTTTCGCACAGGGCCAGGCACTCCTCCCCCGCGGCCATGGCGGAGGCGGTGTCGCCGGTGTAGGAGCGGGCCAGTGTCAGCCGGATGAGTGACAGTGCCGTGCCGGCGGGGTCGCCGCTGGCGCGGTGCTTGGCCAGGGCCTGCTCGTACAGGGTGACGGCGTCGGCGGTGCGGTTCTCCCACATGGCGATCATGCCGGAGAACAGGGCGACGTAGCCGAGGACGTGCTGGTTGTGCAGCCGCTCCCCCGCGCGGCGGCTGGCGTGCAGCATGGTGGTGGCGGCGGGTTTGTCGGCCTGGATGATGGCCAGCCAGCCGCCGGCCCACAGGGCGCGGGCGCGGACGTCGTCGGGGACGTCGTCGGTGTTGAGTCCGTGGTCCAGCCAGCGCCGGCCTTCAGCCAGGTAATAACTGGTGGTCCAGTGATAGAGCAGGTCGGTGGCCATGGTCAGGCCGGTGGGCGCGCCGTCCGGTCCGTTGTAGGACTCTTCCAGGGCGGTGCGCAGGTTGGCGTGTTCGAGGTGCAGGCGGGTGAGCCAGTGCACCTGCCGGGGGCCGAACAGGTCCGCTCGGGCCCGTGCGGCCAGGTCGCGGTAATAACGTGCGTGCCGTTCGCGCAGCCAGTCGTCGTGGCCGGAGGCGGTCAGGCGTTCGCGGCCGTAGGCGCGCAGGGTGTCCAGCATCCGGTAGCGGACGCCGGATGGGTGGTCTTCGCGAATCAGTACGGACTTGTCGACCAGGCCGATCACCAGGTCGACGACGTCGTGGGGGTTGATGCCGCGGCCGGAGCAGATCGTCTCGGCCGCTTCCAGGTCCAGGCCTCCGGCGAAGGCTGAGGCCCGTTCCCACAGGAGTCGTTCTTTGTCCGAACACAGTGCGTAGCTCCAATCGATGAGGGCTCGTAGTGTCTGGTGGCGGGGTAGTTCTGCCCGCGATCCGGCGTTGAGCAGGCGGAATCGGTCGTCGAGCCGGTCGAGCAGTTGCTGTGCCGACAGGGCGCGCAGCCGGACGGCGGCGAGTTCGATGCCCAGGGGCAGGCCGTCGAGGCGGCGGACGATGCGGGTGACGACGTCGCGGTTGTCCTCGGTGACGGCGAAGGTGGGCAGGACGGCTCGGGCGCGTTCGGCGAACAGGCGGACGGCGTCGCCTTGTTTGAGGGCGTCGAGGGTGGGGCGGGCGGTGCTGCCGTCGGGCAGTGACAGGGGTGGCACGGGTACGGCCTGTTCGCTGGCGATGCCGAGCGCTTGCCGGCTGGTGGCGAGGATGCGCAGGTCGCCGGCGGCGCGCAGCAGGGTCTCTGCGAGGACGGCGCATTCGTGCACGAGGTGTTCGCAGTTGTCGAGGATGAGCAGGGCCTGCTTGTCGTGCAGGTGGTCGATGAGGACCTGCACGGGGGGTGCGGCGGTGTGGCCGCGGATCTCGAGGGCTTCGACGACGCTTTCGGCGAGGATGGCGGGCTGGTGCAGGGAGGCGAGTTCGACGAGCCATACGCCGTCGCGGAAGGAGCGGCGCAGGTCCTGGCCGATGCGCAGGGCCAGGCGGGTCTTGCCGACGCCGCCGACGCCGGTGAGGGTGACGGCTCTGGATGCGGCCAGGAGTCGCTTGACGTCGGCCATTTCGTGCCGGCGTCCGATGAAGCTGGTCACCTCTGCCGGGAGCCTGTTCGTTCGCTGCTCCCTGGAGGTGGTGGTCGTCACCGCTGTCATGGTGTGTGGGGCGACCGGCCGGCGGGTTCGCGTGGCGCCGGAGCCGTGTCGCCGTAACCCACCGTATGTGCCGGCCGCTGGTGCCGGGTGCGTGGCCGAGGGCCCGTGGCCGGGTTTTGACCCTTTCATGGCGGTGGCGTGGTTCATGGGCTGGCGTGCCAGGGGCGCAGGGCGTCGAGGTGGTGTTGCCGGCCGATCGCCACGAGGTTGGAGCGGTAGAGGCCGATGGCGTCCGGGGCGTCCAGGCTGTCGCGGGTGGCGGGCCGCAGGGCGTTGTCGAGTTCGTCGACGACGAAGACCCAGGGGTAGTGGGCGAAGACGAGGTCGAGCAGTTCGCCGGCGGAGCAGCCGCAGTTGGCCTGGAGCTGGGGGTGGAGTTCGAACAGCAGGGTGGGCTGGGCGGTGAGGGTTTCGGCGGCGCCGTGCAGGACGAAGCCTTCGTAGCCTTCGACATCGATCTTGATGATGTCGGGTGGGGGGAGGTCGTGGCGGGCGAGGTAGGTGTCGATGGAGGTCATGGGGATGGTGACGGCGCCTGCGGGGGTGCCGACGTTGGCCGCGGCGGCGGAGTGTTTGCCGGACTGCTCGCCTGACAGGTGCACGGTGAGGTCGCCGGGTGTGGCGCCCACGGCGATCGGTTCGATGGTGACGCGGGTGGTGAGGTGGTTGCGGTCGACGTTGCGGCGCAGGTAGCCGATGTTCTCGGGGACGGGTTCGAAGGCGATCAGGGTGCCGTCGGGCGGTAGGCGGGTGGCGCCGGTGCAGGCGTAGACGCCGATGTTGGCGCCGATGTCGAGGATGGTGCGGCTGGCGGCGGCGAGTCGTTCGTACAGGGTGACTTCGAATTCTTCGTAGTAGCCGGCCGAGACCGAGGGCATGATGGTGGCGTCCCAGGCGGGGCCGGTGAGCACGACGCCGCGGTAGTGGGCTTCGGGGTCGTGGCCGGAGGTGGTGACGCCGAGCCGGAAAACGGTGTGGTAGAGGCGGTTGACCAGGGGGAGGCGGCGGACGCTTCGGCCGCGTAGCAGGGTGCGGGTGATTTTGCTGCGGTTGGCGGCTCTGGCCGCTCGCATGACCGTGATGGCGGCTTTCTTGCGGAGGTGTTTGCTGGAGGTCATGGTGTGAGTCTGGTGCAGTCGGCGGCCTGATGGGCGCCGATGCCCGGGATTGGTGCGGCCGGGTGGGCGGTCAGCAGGCCTGCGCCTCGAGGGTCAGGGCGTCGTCGTCGGCCTGTTGCGGGAGCGGCAGGTCGAACCAGACGCGCTTGCCGCGCCGGGTGCGGGTGCTGCCCCAGCCGGAGGCGATGGCCTCCACCAGGTGCAGGCCGCGTGAGCTCTCGTCGTCGTGGCCCGCCGGGCGCAGGTGGGGCAGGTCGGGGCTGGTGTCCTCGACCTCGCAGTGCAGCAGGTCGCCGGTGAGCGACAGGCGCAGCCGGATGGGGCCGCGGGCGTGGCGTACGGCGTTGGTGACGAGTTCGCTGACCAGCAGTTCGGCGGCTTCGCTGCCGTGTGGCAGGCCCCAGGCGAGCAGTTGCGCGCGCACGGCGTGGCGGGCGCGCGGCACGGAAGCGTGTCGTGGCGGCAGGGTCCACGTCGCGGTCGCGTTCATGCCGCCCGCCCGGCGCAGGGGACGACGCTGCGGCCGTCGGGCAGCAGTTCGCCGGTGTCGTCGAAGAAGACGACCCCGTTGCACAGCAGACCCCATCCCTGCTCGGGGTGGTATGCCACGAGGCGCGCGGCCTCGCGGCCGGCGGCGTCCGCGGGGGGACATGGTGGCTGGTGCTGGCACATGACTTCGATCCTCGCTTCCCGCTTCTCAGCGGATTGAGCTCATGTGACCAGTTTGGTTCCTCCACCCACCCAAGAAAGAGGTGAAAAATCCCCATACGAGTACCTATTTCCACGTAGGTAGGTACCCGAATCCCCAGCTCATCCCCACCATGGCATCCCCGGAGACGCCCCGCGACACCGCCACGACGCGGGCAGGCGCTCATGTCCGCGCCGAGATCACCACCCGGCGGTTCTTGGCCCGGCCTGCCGGATTGTCCGAGCCGCCCGCCGTCGTGTTCGGCGCGGCGGGTTTCGACTCCCCGAAGCCCCGCGCCACGAGCCGCGCTTCCGGCAGCCCTCCTTCGGCGGCCAGCCAGTCCGCGACCGCCCGGGCCCGCCGCTCCGACAGCGGCTGGTTGTGCGCGACGTCTCCCTTGGCGTCTGTGTGCCCGTCGACGTGAATGGTCACCCCGTCGCCGGCCTCCTCCGCCAGCCGCCGCGCGACCTTTTCCAGCTCGGCGGCCGCGGACGGTTTGATGTCGGCGCTGTCGAAGTCGAACAGCACGTCGGCTTCGAGGGCGAACGCGATCGAGTCCTTCCCCTCGAACACCTGGCTCCTGCCGACCTCGTACCCCTTCAGCTCCGCTCCCGGGATCTCCGCCCCCGGCACCTCGACCCCGGGCGCCTCCACGGCGGGCACCTCGACCGCGGGGACGCACTCCCGCCGCGCGTTGCAGCCCTCCGGCCGGATGATCGAACGACGGATCACGAACGGGCGGATGACGAAAGGCCGGATGACGAAGGGGCGGATCACGAACGGCACCACGCCGCCGTCCTTGGGCTCGGCCTGGCACACCTCGGGGGTCGACACGCCCTGCGCGCTCTGTGCCGGGGCCGAGACGCCCTCCGCGCGCACCGGGTCGAGCTTGATCCCGCCCGCGTCCACGCCGGGAATCTCGACCGGCGGGATCCGTACGGCGGGGATCGACACCGGCGGGATGGACGCGGCCCCCAGGCAGCCGCCGGGCGCCGGGGCCACCTCGGTGCACTGGGCGGGAATGCGGACGGCGGGGATGTCCACGCCCGGGATGGTGACGGCGGGGACGACCTCTCCCCCGACCTTCGCCTCAGGTACGACCACCGGGTCGGCGTGCACCGCCGGCACCTCCACGGCCGGGATCAGCTCGCCGTTCGGGCAGCTCGACGGTTCTGGGCCCGTGGGGGACGGCGTGGCCGGAGCGCCCGGCGGCGTCGTGGCGGCCGAGGCGGTGCTCCGCGACGCCGACGCCGGCGGCTGGCGCTCCTCCCCGCTGCCGCCGGTGTGGGAGAGGCTGCAGGACGCCAGCGCGAGCGCGACCACCGGGAGGAGGAGCCGGCTGCTCGTACGGATCAACCGATCGGTCATGGCCCCCGACGGTACGGGATGCACCTTCAGGATGTGCATAGCGTCGCGCGTCCCCGGCGGGCTTGACCCTCACCCGGCGTCACCCGGCAAGGTGGGACCATGAGCTTCTCCGTAGGGCAGGTCGCCCGGCTCGCCGGCATCACCGTGCGCACCCTGCACCACTACGACGAGGTCGGCCTGCTCGCCCCCGGCGAGCGCACCCGCGCCGGCTACCGCCGCTACACCGACGCCGACCTGGTCCGCCTGCAGCAGATCCTGCTCTACCGCGAGCTCGGCTTCGGCCTCGACGAGATCGCCGTCATCCTCGACGCGCCCCACGCCGACGAGCTCACCCATCTGCGCCGCCAGCACGAGCTCCTCACCCGTAAGGTCGAACGCCTGCGCGAGGTCATCGCCGCCGTCGAACGCTCCATGCAGGCCCACACCCTGGACCTCGCCCTCACGCCCGAGGAGCGCTTCGAGGTGTTCGGCGACTTCCGGCCCGAGGACCACGAACCGGAAGTCGTACGCCGCTGGGGCGACACCGAGGCGTACGCGGAAAGCCGCCGCCGCGTGGCCTCCTACACCAAGGCCGACTGGCTGGAGCTCAGGGCCGAGGCGGCCGCCATCACCGGCGACCTCGTCGCCGCCTTCAAGGCCGGTCTGCCCGCCGACGGCGAACACGCCATGGACCTCGCCGAACGCCACCGCGGTCACATCAGCCGCTGGTTCTACACCTGCACGACCGAGCTCCACCGGTGTCTGGGTGAGCTGTACGTCGACGACCCTCGCTTCCGCGCCACCTTCGAGGATGTGGTTCCCGGCCTGGCGGGCTATTTCCGCCAGGCCGTCCACGCCAACGCCCGCCGCGCCTGACCGCGTACATGCACTTGCGGGTATATAGCTGGGCGGGTATATTCGCCGCCATGCGCTTCGACGTGCTGGCCGACCCCGCACGACGCCAGATCCTCGACCTGCTCCTGCAACGCCCTCACCTCGTCGGCGAACTCACCCACCACCTCGGCCTCACCCAGCCCGGCACCAGCAAACACCTGCGGGCCCTGCGTGAGGCCGGCCTCGTCGCCGTCCGCAAGGACGCCCAACGCCGCTGGTACGAACTCCGCCCCCAGCCCCTCGCCGAGATCGACGCCTGGCTCACCCCCTACCGCAGGCTCTGGAACCACTCCCTGGACCTGCTCGAAGACCACCTCGACACCATGGACGACTCATGAACGAGACCCTCACCCTGCACCCCGACGGCCGCACCACCCTGCGCCTGCAGCGCCGCCTCCCCCACCCGCCCGGCAAGGTCTGGCGCGCCATCACCCGGCCCGAGCACATGGCCGCCTGGTTCCCCGCCGAGGTCACCATCGACGGCGACCGCATCGCCTACGGTTTCGGCCCCGACGGCCGCATCACCGAGAACGACCCGCCCCACGTCTTCGCCCACACCTGGGGCGAGGACGAGCTGCGCTGGGAGCTCCACCCCGACGGCGACGCCACGCTGCTCACCTTCACCCACACCTTCACCGACCACCACGGCGCCGCCAGCTTCGCCGCCGGATGGCACACCTGCCTCATGGCCATGCTCGCCCACCTCGACGAGCGCCCCGTCAGCCCGCCCGGCGACAGCGCTCCCCTGCACGAGCACTACGTCGCCATCCTCGGCCTGACCTGCGCCACCACCGACGGCGACACCGTACGCGTCGAACGCCAGCTCACCCGGCCCGCCGACCACCTGTGGCGGCGGCTCGACGGCGACCAGGCCACGCCGGGCGGCCCGCCCCCGGCCCCGTTCACCCCGCCCGCCCTCGCCGAAGGCGCGGTCACGCGCGTCGAGAGCGGCAAGCTCCTCGAATACGACGCCCCCGGCGGCCACGTGCGGTGGGAGCTGGCGGCGGGCACCGGCCACGGCGCCCGCCTCATCATCACCCACACCGGCGACCCGTCCGCGCGCGACGCCTGGCGCGTGCACGTCGAGAAGCTCGCCGCGGCCCTGATCGACTGACGGGGGCACTGACGGGGGCACTGAGAGGGGCGCCCGCTTGCGATGGTCACGTGCCGAGGTGCAGGGCCGCGGCCGCCGCGGCCCGCGCCCTGCCCGGCGCCACCAGCAGGTCCGTCGAATCCGACAGCTGATCCACGCACCCGACCACCGGCAATCCCTTGATCACCGGGTCCGTCACCGACGCCATCAGCGCATCGGCGAACCGGTCCCCGTCGATCACCTGGAACGGCCGGTCGTAGAACCCGCGCACCTCCTCATCCAGCCATCCGGCCAGCCGCGTGCGGTTCTGCAGCGCCGCCACCCGCGCGTACGCCGCCGCCAGCGCCGCCTCGCGCTCACGCCATGACCGGGCCGCCAGCGCCGCCCCCAGCGACTCCCCCAGCTCGGTCGAGCCCGGCATCCGCGCCAGCGCGCTGCCGAGCCACTTGGCGTACGGCGGGTAGCGCCGCCGCAGCAGCAGCGCCAGCCGCATCACCTCCCGCGCCAGCCGCGCTCCCACCACGGCCGACCCCAGTTCGTCGCCCACCTCGCCGCACCGGCCAGGAAACGGCTCCTCCTGCGCGATCCGCCGCCACTGGCAGGCCAGGACGTAGCGCCACACATCATCGGGATACCAGCTCAGCGCCGCCCTGGCCGTCTCCAGCCCGCCCAGCTCCCCCAGCCCGTCGTGGAAGACCTCGCCGCACGTCACCTCCGCCAGGCTCTGCCACGGCGCCGACAGCCAGTCCAGCAGCGACACCCCCTGCCTCGGGTCGAATCCCAGCCGCCCGGCCAGCCACTCCCCCGGCTCCGTCACCGTCACCCCGGAGCGCACCTGCCCGTGATAGGCGAACACCGTCGGGAACCCGCCGAACCGGTCCGGCAGGCCCGCCTCCACCGCCGCCCGCACCTCGGCCACCTGCTCGCCCGGCACGAACAGCAGCACCCTCGGCCCCCAGTCGTGGTCGGTGGAGCGGGCGGTGTCGAACTCCAGCACCTCCGAGCCCGGCCCGATCAGCGCGGCGCTGTGCGTGACCCCGGGGATCAGCGGCGCCACCACGTCGCGATAGAAGGCCCGCGACAGCTCAATACCAGGTACAAAATCGGACATCACGCCGTCCACTGTGCACCAGCGCCGCCGTAACCTCACCCCAATTTTCCGCACCCCAGTTCGTGCCGCCGCCCTCAGCACGGCGTGCCGGCGGCTCACGGGCCGGGGCCCGTCTCGGCCGGCAGCGGCGAGACGCCCAGCGCGGACAGAAAGGCCGCGGCCGCGGGAGAGGGCTGGTGCCGGCTCCAGATGAGGTGCTCCGCGCGGGCAGGAGCGTCGCTGAGCCGGACGACGGGCAGGTCGGGGAGCTGGGACACGAAGGCCGCCGGCAGCATCCCGATCCCCAGGCCCTGCCGGATCAGGCGAGCCATGAAGTCGGGGGTCGACACTTCGAAGGCGACCTCGCGCGCCACCCCGGCCGCCGCGAAGGCCTCGTCCGACTGGATCCGGCCTGCGGTGCCCGCGGGGAAGTCGACGAACGGCTCGTCGGCCAGCCTGCGCAGCCTCACCCGCTCCTCGCCGGCCAGCGGGTGGCCGGGCGCGACCACGGCGACGAGGTCGCCGCGTGCCAGCTCGCGGCCGCGGACGTTCTTGGGCCGGACGCCCGGGGGAAGCCCCAGGAAAGCGACGTCCAGCGTGCCCTGGCGCACCCGTTCGACGAACTCCTCGCTGGCGCCGGAACGGAGGCTGATCCGCACCTCCGGGTGGCGCAGGTGGAATCGCCGCAGCGTGACCGGCAGGTCGACCGCCGTGACGGTGGGGATGGCGCCGATGGCGAGCCGGCCGCGGATCTCGCCCGCGGCGGCTGCCACCTCGGCCCTGGCCCGCTCGGCGGCGTCGAGAGCCTGGCGGGCGGCGGGGAGGAACGCCTCGCCCGCCGGGGTCAGCCGGACGCGGCGGCTGGTGCGGTCGAACAGCTTGGCGCCCAGCTCGCGCTCCAGCCGCGCGATCTGATGGCTCAGCGCTGACTGCACGACCAGGCACTGCTCGGCGGCGCGGGTGAAGTTGCTCGTCTCGGCGACGGCGACGACGTAGCGCATCTGCTGAAGCTCCATCCATCCATCGTGAAGCACGATGGATCTAATGACAAACATGCATTGGACTCATGGATAGGTCGTCCTCGACGCTGGGACGCATGACGACGACACCTCACCGTTCCGGCGGCCTGTCGCCCGGGTTGCTCCTGCTCATGTCGGTGGCGACCGGGCTGGCTGTCGCGGGCAACTACTTCGCGCAGCCGCTGCTCGACCTGATCGGCCAGGAGCTGGGCGTCGGGCCCTCGCTGGCGGCGCTGACGGTGACGGCCGCGCAGGCCGGGTACGCGCTGGGGCTGATCCTGCTGGTGCCCCTCGGCGACCTCATGGAGCGGCGGCGGCTCGCCGTGGCGCTCTACGCGGCGACCGCGGTGTTCCTGCTGGTGTCGGCCACCGCGGCCGATGGCACGGTGCTCCTGGTGAGCACGGCCCTGACCGGGCTGGCCTCGGTCGGAGCGCAGGTCGTGGTGCCGTTCGCGGCGACGCTGGCGGCCCCGGCCGAGCGGGGCCGGGTGGTCGGCACCGTGATGACCGGGTTGATGCTCGGCCTGCTGCTGGCGCGCACCGCCTCAGGAACGCTGTCGGAGCTGGGCGGCTGGCGGACGGTCTACTGGGTGAACGCGGTCCTGATGGCGCTGACGGCCGTGTTGCTGCGGATCTTCCTGCCCCGACTCGGCGACCACGGCGGGCGCCTGACCTACCCGGAACTGCTGCGCTCGACGGTGGCGATGTTCCGGTACGAGCCGCTGCTGCGCTGGCGGGCGGGCATCGGCGCCCTGAGCCTGGCGTCCTTCAGCGTGCTGTGGACGGCGCTGACGTTCCTGCTGGCGGGGTCGCCGTACGAGTGGACGGAGTCCGCCATCGGCCTGTTCGGTCTTGTCGGCGTCGCCGGTGCGCTGACCGCCACGGTGGCCGGGCGGCTGGCCGACCGCGGACTCGTCCAGATCGTGACCGGCGCGGGGACGGTTCTGCTGGCGGTGTCCTGGCTGGCGATCGCCGCCGGGGCGCGCTCCGTGATATGGCTGCTCGCCGGCGTGATCGTGCTGGATCTGGCGCACCAGGCGGTGCTCAACAGCAGCCAGAACGTCGTCTACGCGCTCCGGCCGGAGGCCCGCAACCGGATCAACTCCGCGTTCATGACCTCCTTCTTCGTCGGCGGCGCGATGGGCTCCGCGCTGACCTCGGTGGCCTGGGTGCACGGCGGCTGGACCGGCGTGTGCGTCCTGGGCGCCGCCCTCTCGACCGGGACCCTCGTGCTGTGGGCCCTGGAAGGCATCACCACCAGCCGCGCTGCCGGGCGAGCCCTGCGGCCCGCGGCTCACCCGGCGCCGGCCGGCTCTACCGAAGGAGAATGAACGTGTCACGCACCGTGTTGATCACCGGGACGACGGGAACCGTGTCCACCGCACTGATGAACGCGCTGGAAGGAGCCGACGCCGGCCTTCGTACCCTCGTCCGCGACGGGTCCAGGGCCCACGGCCTGCGGGAGCGGGGAGCCGAGGTCTTCGTCGGCGACCTCGACGACGCCCGGTCGCTGCCGCCCGCCTTCGAGGGCGTCCACGACCTGTGGCTGCTCACCCCGAACGGCCCGCGCGCTCCCGAGAACAGCATGAACGCCGTGTGGGCCGCCCGCCAGGCCGGGGTGGAGCGCATCGTCCGGCTGTCGGTGGTCGGCGCGGCGCACGACGCGCCCAACCGCAGCGGCAGGTTGCACGCGCTGTCGGACCGGGAGATCGAACGGTGCGGCATGCGCTGGACCATCCTGCGCCCGCACTGGTTCATGCAGAACCTGCTGAACGAGGCGGGCTCCATCTCCTCCACCGGCACGTTCTCGCTGAACATGGCCGCGGCCCGGCTCGGCATGATCGACGTACGCGACATCGCCGAGTGCGCCGCCCGCGTGCTCCTCGACGGCCCCGACCGCCACCACGGCCAGACCTACACCCTCACCGGCCCGCGCTCGCTGACGTTCGACGAGGTGGCGGACGCGTTGAGCCGCGCTCTGGGCAGGCCCATCGCCTACCTGCCGGTCAGCGACGACGCCAGGCGCAAGACGCTGCTCGGCTACGGCGTTCCGCGGTGGATCGTCGACATGCTGGAGGAGTACGCGCAGGCGTATGCCTCCGGCTGGCAAGACGGCGCCACCGACGCGGTGGCCACCGTTCTCGGCCGCCCTCCCCGCGACATCGCCGACTTCGTCCGCGACCACGCCGCAGCGTTCACCCAGACCTGATCCTGCTGTACGGCCCCGGAGGCCCGGCCGTCAATCGAACCGCCCGGTACCATCTGGGTATGCCGGTTCCCAAAGGCTCGACGCTCGACCCGGAGCGCACGCGCGCCACCATCCTCCACGCGGCAACCGCGGTGCTGTACGAGCGCGGGCTCGACGGCATCGGCGTCGCCGAGCTGTGCGCCCGCATCGGCGTGTCCAAGGAGACGCTGTACCGGCACTTCGGCACCAAGGACGGGCTGGTAGAGGCCGTGCTCAAGGCGCGCAGCGAGCGGGTGACGCACTGGCTGGCCAGCGCGGCCGAGGCTGCCGGGGACGATCCCCGGGACCAGCTCGCCGCACTGTTCGACGCCCTGCAGCAGTGGTACGACGACCCGGTCTTCCGCGGCTGCGCGATGCTGAACGCGGCCGCCCAGCACCATGTCGAGGCCGTTCGCGCCATCACCAGGCGCCATCTCGACCGCTACCTGGAGCTCTTGACCGGCATCGCCGACCGCGCCGGAGCAGCCCAACCACATCTGCTGGGACGGCAGCTGCTCATGCTGGTCGAGGGCGCCACCGTCGTCGCCGCGCATCAGGACGGGACCGGCGCGGGTGAGCACGCCCGCCAAGCCGCGCTCACCCTGCTGTCCGCCGCCGCCCGGACCGGCCCTTGCGGCTCACCTCGATGACTCCTCCGCCTTCCTGAAAGGAGCGTCGGGCTTGCATCCGGTACCCAGGTACAGGCTTACCGTCGAGGTATGACACAGAACGTCCACCGTGACCTGGGATGGGCTCCCTCCGCGTGCACCCTGCCCACCGCCGAGCAGCCGTTGCGGGTGGCCGAGTTCGACGCCTTGCTCGCCGGCGCGGTCCGGGCAGTCGCGCGGCCGGAGCGGACGCGGCTGCGGCTGGAGCTCGCCTTCAACCCGGACGACGCCGCCCGGGCCGCCGAACTGGCCACGCGGGAGAACGGCTGCTGCTCCTTCTTCACCTTCACCCTGACCATCGCCGACGGCAGCCTGGCACTGGAGGTGACGGTCCCGGACGAGCACGCCAAGGTGCTGGACGCGCTGACCGAGCGCGCCGGTGCGACGGCGCCGGCGTGAACGCGACCGGGAGAGGAGCTGGTGATGGAGCGCATCACACGTGAGGAGCTGCTGGAGAACGGGGGCGCGCAACCGGTGGAGGCGCCCATCGGCGCCTATCTGCGCAGCGGGCAGGTCGCCGAGCAGGCCGGGGTCAACCTGCAGACGCTCCGCTACTACGAACGGCGCGGGCTGATCACCGAACCGCCCCGCAGCCCCGGCGGGCACCGTACCTACCCGCCCGAGACCGTCACCCTGCTCACGGTGATCAAAGCCGCGCAGCGGCTCGGCTTCACCCTGGAGGAGGTCGGCGAGCTTCTCGACACCGGCCGGCGCGGCCACCCCACCCCCGACCTGCGCGAGCGCGCCCAAGCCAAGATCGCCGAAGTCGAGGCGAAGATCGCCGGCCTGACCACCATCCGGACCGCGCTGGAGCAGGTGGTCAGCGCGGGCTGCGACAGCCTGACCCACTGCGCCTGCCCCGACTGTCCCCTGCCGTTCGCCGACCTGGCCGACGGCAGCCGCGCCCCTGACGTCCCCGAGGAAAGCTGACGACGTGAACACCCACCACCGCTCAGGACACCTGACACGAGCGGCAGGACCATCAAGGCCACAATCCCGGCAGGCACACCAGCACGGCCCTCAGCCCACCGCCCGGCAGGCCGCCACCCGCCGCCTGCGGTAGCCGAGCCGCTCGTACACCCGGATGGCCGCCGGATTGTCGTCGTCCACCATGAGCGCCGCCCGCCCGTAGACCGCCACCAGCTCCCGCGACACCCACCGGCACACCCGGCCGGCCAGCCCCGTGCCGCGATGACGGGCCCGCGTCGCCACCCCCGCCAGCAAGCCCACCGTGGGCGCCGACCAGGCATCGGCCGCCACAGCAGCCAGTTCCCCTCCGGTCCGCACGCCCGCCCAGCGCCGCACCCCCGCCAGGCCGGGCACCGCGTACGACGAGGGCGCCTCGGCCGCCAGCAGCGACCCGACCTGCGCCATGTCGTCGTCCTCCAGCCACCCGACCCCGCCGTCATCGCCGACCGTGCCGACCGTGCCATCCGCACCCGCCGTACCCGCAAGGTCCGTCTCCAGGCTCATCCACGAGAACCGCCCGGCCACCTCCAGCCCGTCCAGCCTGGCCGTCACCTCCCGCATCAGCGCCGCCTCGCCCAGCGGCCGGTACGACGGGCCCAGCTCCGCCAGCGCATGGCGTACCAGCTCGGCGGCGTGCACGGCGCCACCCCGCACCGCGAGCCGATCCCGCCGCGACACCTGCGGGCAGGCCGCCACCACCGCCTCGCCCAACGCCCACGCCCGCGCGCCGTCGCGCAACCCCTGCGCCGCCCACACCACCAGATCGTCGTCCCCGCAGGCCGCCCGCACCTCGGCCGCGGAGCGGAGCTCGCGGATCACAGAATGGCGCCGGGCCGGTACGCGGCCGCCTCCGGATGCTCCGCGACGACCTCGTCCACCTGCCGCACGACCGCCGTCACCTGGTCGCCGGCCGCCCCCGTGAACGACACCCGGTCGGCCAGCAGCTCCTCCAGCGCCGGGCGGCCGAGCGGGAACCGTTCGTCTCCGGCCAGCCGGTCGAGCAGGTCGTTGGCGGCTCCCCGCGAGCGCATCGCCAGCGCGGCCGCCACGGCATGCTCCTTGATCAGCTCGTGCGCCTGCTCACGCCCCACCCCGGCGCGCACCGCCGCCATCAACATCTTCGTCGTCGCCAGGAACGGCAGGTAACGGTCGAGCTCGGACGCGATCACCGCGGGGAACGCGCCGAACTCGTCCAGCACCGTCAGCATCGTCTCCATCAGCCCGTCGAAGGCGAAGAACGCGTCCGGCAGCGCCACCCGGCGCACCACCGAACAGGACACGTCGCCCTCGTTCCACTGGTCACCCGCCAGCTCCCCCACCATGGACGCGTAACCGCGCAGCACCACCGCCAGGCCGTTCACCCGCTCGCAGGAACGGGTGTTCATCTTGTGCGGCATCGCCGACGAGCCGACCTGCCCCTCCTTGAACCCCTCGGTGACCAGCTCGTGCCCGGCCATCAGCCGGATCGTCCTGGCCAGCGAGGACGGCGACGCCGCCAGCTGCACCAACCCGGTGACCACCTCGTAATCGAGCGAGCGCGGATAGACCTGCCCCACACTGGTGAACCGGTGCGCGAACCCCAGATGGGCGGCGACCCGCTCCTCCAGCCCGGCCAGCTTCCCGCGGTCGCCGCCCAGCAGGTCGAGCATGTCCTGGGCCGTGCCCACCGGACCCTTGACCCCGCGCAGCGGATAGCGGCCGATCAGCTCCTCCAGCCGCCGGTAGGCCACCAGCAGCTCGTCGGCCGCCGTCGCGAAACGCTTGCCCACAGTAGTAGCCTGCGCGGCCACGTTGTGCGAACGGCCGGCGACCACCGTGGCCTGATGCTCCACAGCCAGACGGGCCAGCCGGGCCAGCAGCGCCACCGTCCGGTCGCGCACCAGCAGAAGGCTGTCACGCACCTGCAACTGCTCGACGTTCTCCGTCAGGTCCCGCGACGTCATGCCCTTGTGCACCTGCTCGTGCCCGGCCAGCGCGTTGAACTCCTCGATGCGCGCCTTGACGTCGTGCCGGGTCACCCGCTCGCGCGCCGCGATCGAACCCAGATCGACCTGCTCGACCACCTTGTCATAATCGGCGATGGCCTCCTCGGGCACCGCAACGCCCAGCTCGGCCTGGGCGCGCAGCACCGCCAGCCACAACCGCCGCTCAGCGACGATCTTGTATTCGGCGGACCACAGGCGAGCCAGCTCGGGCGAGGCATAACGAGCGGCCAGGACATCGGGGATACGCGGCTTGGCAGTCACGTTCGACAAGTGTATTCACACGCCGGCCCCCGCCGGGCGCGCAGGGGCCCGCGCGCCCGGCACGAACACCCCGACGGTGTCCGGCCACCCGGCATCACACGCGCTTGCCGGTCAGCTCGGCCAGCCGCCGCTCCACGGTCGTCAGCCGATCAGCCAGCGAACGGCTGTGCAGCAGCTCGGCGACCCAGTCGCCCTCGTCGTCGTCCAGCTCCACCACATGCGACGCCGTATCGGCATCGGCCCGGTCGTAGACCATCAGGGCGCGCCGCCCGTCGTCGAAGACCATAACGCCGATGTGATCTCCTCGCCTCGTGTCGTAGTGGTGGACGATGCCGCTGCCGGGGACGGTCGTGTGAGTGATGTCCACTGAACGGGTTCTCCTTTCGTGACGGCCGCTCGGCCGGGATCGGTGTCGATGTCGCCGCGCTCCCCGTACCAATGGGCCAGCCGGCCCCGCCGCGCGACCGCGCGCAGGCGCCGCTCGACCTGCACACGGGCGGCGCTGGTGGTGACGATGAGCACGTCGTCGCCCTCCCGCAACAACGTGACGGGCTCGGGGACGATGGTGTCGCCGTCGCGAATGATCAGTACGACGTTCGAAGGCGCGGGCAGGCGCAGTTCGAAGATCTCCACCCCGTGCAGGCGGGAACCGGGCGGAATCGTCAGCGTGAGCAGATCGGCGCCCAGCACGTCCAGCGGCGCGGCCTCGATGCTCACCTCCCTGGCCTGGCCGGGCTGAGTGATGCCCAGCACCCTGGCCACCACCGGCAGCACAGGCCCCTGGACCAGGACGAACAGCGCCACCAGCACGAACACGATGTTCAGCAGCTGCTGACTGCCGGGCACGGCCGCGACGATGGGAAAGGTCGCCAGCACGATCGGCACCGCACCCCGCAACCCCGCCCAGGAGATGAACGCCTGCTCCCGCCAGCCCGAACGGAACGGAAGCAGGCAGGCGACCACCGACACGGGCCTGGCCACCAGCAACAGCACCAGGCCGACGACGACGGCCGGCAACACCGCGCCACCCAGCTCGCTCGGGTCGACCAGCAGACCGAGCATGACGAACAAGCCGATCTGGGCCAGCCACCCCACACCCTCCGCGAAGGAACGCGTGGCGGCGCGATGCGGCAGGACCGCGTTGCCCAGCACGATGCCCGCCAGATACGCGGCCATGAAACCGGACGCGCCCGCACCCCCCGCCGCGGCGAAAGCGATCACACCGAGCCCCAGAGTCGCCAGCGGGTACAGCCCCGTGGCGGGCAACGCCACATACCGCAGCGCCGCCGTCCCCACCCAGCCGATCAGCAACCCGATCAACGCCCCCGCCACCAGCTGGTACGCGATCTGCCCCGCCACGGCCACCGGACCCGGCAGGTCGACGGCGGCGGTGCTGAACACCAGCACCAGGATCACGGTGGGAGCGTCGTTGAACCCGGACTCGGCCTCCACCAAACCCGCAGCCCTGCGCGGCAGCGGCAGCGACCGCAACACCGAGAACACCGCGGCCGCGTCCGTGGACGACACGATCGCGCCCAGCAACAACGCCAGCTGCCAGTTCATCCCCAACAGGAAATGAGCGCCCGCCGCCGTGACCACGACGCTCACCGCCACCCCCGCCGTGGCCAGCAACGCCGACGGCAACACCAGCCGCCGCAGATCGCTCCACCGCGTGCTCAGCCCACCCTCGATGAGAATGATCGCCAGAGCCGAGGTGCCGAGCGTCTGCGCCAGCCCGGCATCATCGAAATCGATCCCGAGGACGTCCTCACCGAGCAGCACGCCGAGCGCGAGAAACAGCAGCAGGCCAGGCAGACCCAGCCTGCTCGCCGTACGCGCCGCGGCGATACCCGCCAGCAGGACGACCCCGCCGGCGAGCAGCGCCGCGTACAACTGCTGCAGGCTCATCGCGGCACCTCGAAGGCTCGGTCAGTCCATCCCCTACCCACCCGGACGTGTCTCCCGCAGCCGGTCCGCCCACGCGATGAACTCACCCCGCAGCGGCACCTGGACATCGTCGACGTCCACGAGCGTGACACGCACACCCCACCGGGACGTCGCCTCGCTGATCCGCTCCGCCACCTCCACGCCGCTCCGGCTGATCATCGTCGGCAGGTCCGCCAGATCGGCCTCGGCGATCCGGCGGCGCAACTCCCTCTCGGCGACGACCGTCGCAGCCGCCAGCGGCCCGTCCATCGCCGTCGCGAACCGGACCGGATCGCTCACCTCCGCCACGGCACCGGCCCTGACGCGCACCGCCACACCATCGCGGGTCACCGCCTCGGCGCAGAACAGGTCCAGGCACACCAGCCGCAACGACACCCGCACCGCGCGCTCCACCCCGGGCCACACCACCACCAGCCCAGGCCCGCGCACGCCCACGACCCGCCCCAGCCGGTGCACCACCAACCGCTCGTCCGCGTCGACGACGCGCACCGTCCACATGACGGCCACCACGACGGGCAACAAGCCCAGCAACGCCCACCCCACCGGCTCCATCACGGCGAACTCCCTGACGATGGGGAGGGTGTGACCTGCGAGCATGCCTGTCTCCCGGTCGTCGTCCGCCCGGCCGGCACGCAGGTCATCCCGTACGACCAGGTCCGGGACCGGGCTCCCGTCCACCCAGTCTCGCCCGCCCGCCAGGGCGGCGCCATCGGGCGCAGCACCCATTCCCGAGGGGAGCCACCCTGTAGACGCCGGCGTGCCCGGCCGGATGCCACACCCGGCCGGGCACCTCAACCCCGGCGACCTCCCGCCGCCGGGACCCCCTCAGGCCGGATGACCGGCCAGATCCTGCGCCCCCGCGCCGCCGGCATCCTCCCGCACCCGGGGACCCACCGGCCCCCGCCCCTGCTCGCCGCCCTTGCGCGTCACCACGACGTACAACGTCGGCACCAGAACCAGCGTCAGCAACGTCGAGGAGATCAGACCACCGATCACCACGATCGCCAGCGGCTGCGAGATGAACCCACCCGAACCCGTCACCCCCAGCGCCATCGGCGTCAGCGCGCAGATCGTGGCCACCGCCGTCATCAGAATGGGCCGCAACCTGCGCCGGCCACCCTCGATCACCGCCTCCACCACACCCATGCCCTGATCCCGGTACTGGTTGATCAGGTCGATCAGCACGATCGCATTGGTCACCACGATGCCGATCAACATCAACATGCCGATCAGCGCCGGCACCCCCAGCGCCGTGTCCGTGGCCACCAGCAACCCCACCGCGCCCGTCGCCGCGAACGGGATCGACACGAGCAGGATCAACGGCTG
Organism: Nonomuraea sp. B10E15; assembly: GCF_039871615.1. Classification (NCBI taxonomy): domain Bacteria; kingdom Bacillati; phylum Actinomycetota; class Actinomycetes; order Streptosporangiales; family Streptosporangiaceae; genus Nonomuraea; species Nonomuraea sp. B10E15. The sequence continues at coordinate 380,882 of NZ_JBDPMB010000005.1, read as the reverse complement.
GACGAAACTGCGGAACGTCGCCACCATGATCAGGAAAACGATCGCGATCGCCGCCAGCATCGCCAGCCCCAGATCAGCGAACGCATCGGCCTGATCGGCCGACACACCACCGATCTCGTACGACACCCCCGCGGCCAGCGACAACCCGTCCAGCTTCGTCGTCAACGCCTGCGTCACACTGCCCAGATCCGCCGCGTCCGCCTTGGCCGACACCGTCGCCGACCGCTCACCGTCGATCCTGCTCACCTGCGTCGGCCCGGCCACCTCCCGCACATCCGCCACCGACGACAGCTTCACCATCCCGGCAGGCGTCGGCAGCTTCAAACCCTCGATCGCCTCGACGTCCTCCGGCGCGTCAGCCCCCCGCAGCACCAGATCGCTCGCCCGCCCGTCCAGCATGATCTGCCCCAGCGGCGCGCCACGGAACGCCTGCGCCACCGCCTGACCCACCTGCGCCTCCGACAGACCCCGCTCGGCGGCCTCCGCACGGTCCACCACGACCTCGACCCGCGGCGCACTCAACTCCAGGTCCGACGACACGTCCTTCAACCCGGAAACCTCGCCCATCGCCGCCGCCACCGTGTCGGTCGCCGCACGCAACGCCTCAGCCTCGGAAGCCTGCACGATCACATCGATCGTGTCGGAAGCGAACCCGGCCGCCTGCGCCCCCACCGTGACCTCGCCGACCCCCGACAGGCCCGCCACCTCATCACGCAGCGCCTGCTCGACCCTCACGGTGTCGGCACCCTCCTCAAGGGTCACCGAGTACGAGGCCCGATCCGCGCCACCGCCGACCGCCCCGCCCGACATCGCGTTCCCGCCGCCCACGTTCACCTGGTACGTCTCCACGCCGTCCAGGCCCGCCAGCACCTCCTCGACCTTCTGCGCCGCCTCATCGGTGGTCTTCAGATCGGTGCCCACCGGCATCCGCTGCGACAGCGAGATCGTGTTCTGCCCCGAGGCGTCCAGGAAGTTCGTCTGCAGCCCGCCCGCCAGCCCCATCGTGCCGACGAACACCGCCACCCCGATCAGCACCGTCACCAGCTTGAACCGGGTCGCGAACCGCAGCACAGGAAGGTAGGACCGCTGCAACGGCGAGCGCAACTCCTTCGCCTCGGCCTCCTCACGCTGCTTACGCGCCTGCTCCGGCGTCAGCGCGGGCGCCTTCAAGAACCAGTACGCCAGCACCGGCACCACCGTCAGCGACACCACCAGCGAAGCCAGCAACGCCACCGCCACCGTGATCGCGAATGGGCTGAACAACTCGCCCACCATCCCGCCCACGATCGCGATCGGCGCGAACACCGCCACCGTGGTCAGCGTCGAAGCCGTCACCGCCCCCGACACCTCGCGCACCGCCGTCAAGATCGCCTGAAGCTTCGCCTCGCCGTAACCCAGATGCCGCTTGATGTTCTCCAGCACCACGATCGAATCGTCCACCACGCGGCCCACCGCGATCGTCAACGCCCCCAGCGTCAGCATGTTCAGCGAATAGTCGCCCGCCCACAACGCCAGCAACGCGATCACCACCGACAGCGGGATCGACACCGCCGTCACCACGGTCGACCGCACCGACAACAGGAACACCAGGATCACCAGGACCGCGAACACCAGACCCAGCAGGCCCTCAGTGGTCAGGCTCTCGATCGACTCCTCCACGTACGGCGCCTGGTCGAACACCACCGACACCGCCGTGTCCGACGAGTCACCCAGCGCCCTGGTCAGCTCAGGCAACTTCTCCCGGACATCGTGCGAGATCGTCACCGCGTTGCCGTCGGGTGTCATCGTCACCGCCACGCCCAGGCTCGACCTGCCGTCCGTACGGGTGAGCGTCGTCGCCTCCGCCAGCCCACGCTTGATCTCGGCGACATCACCCAGCTTCACCGGCTTGAGCGGCTTCGGCCTGGCCGGCTGCTGCGCGACCGCCCCCTGACCCGGCCGGCCCTGGGCCTGCCCTTGCTGCGGGCTCTGCTGCTGCCCCTGCTGCTGCCCCTGCTGCTGCCCCTGCTGCTGAGACTGCTGAGACTGCTGCGGCCGAGCCTGCTGAGGAGCCGCCGCCGGCGGCGCAGGCGTCAGATACAGGCTCTCCAGCTCCGACACCGAGTCGACCCGCGAACCCACCTGGACCGTCAGCGCCTTGCCGTCATCGATCAGCGTCCCCGCCGGGATCGGCGTGCCGTTCGCCTTCAGCACCTCGGGAATCTGCGCCGCCGACACCCCCGCCAGCGCCATCTTCCTGGCATCCGGCTCGATCGTCACGACCTCCTCGCGGGTGCCCGTGACCGACACCTCGCGCACGCCCTCAACGCCCTGCAACTCCGGCACCAGGATCCGGCGCAGCTTGTCGGCCATCGACCGCTCGTCGCCGCCGTCACCCACCGCCAGCACCAGCACCGGGATGTCATCGGTGTTGCCCGCCACCACCTGAGGCTCGACGCCCTCCGGCAACGTCACCCGGTTGATGGCCTGCTGCATCTTGTTCACCGACGACTCGACGTCGGTGCCGTACTCGAAGGCCACCTGGATCTGCGCCAGGCCCTCCTTCGAAGTCGAGGTCATCTGCTCCATCCCGGCGAGCCCCTGGAAGGAGTCCTCGATCGGCTTGGTGACCTGATCCTCGACGATCTCCGGCGAGGCGCCGGCGAACGGCGCCACCACGAACGCGCCGGGGAACGACAAGGACGGCAGCAACTGCTGTTTCAACTGAGGGATGGCGAACACGCCGAACGCGCTGAGCACCACCGCGATCAGGATCACAAGGCTGCGGTTGACCAGGCTCAACCGGGCGAAAGCGGTCATGGGGTTCCCTCCAAGAGTTCGCCACAGACTAACACTTCGCCTGACACGAATATTTAGACAAGCCGAGCCTTCCTGATAGCCTTCTCAGGAAGGCGAGAGGTGAGTGTGAGCAGCGAACGCGAAGACCTGATCCACCGGATCTCCGAAACCCAGCGTGGCCTCGGGCGACTGTTCGCCCAGCACCACTCCCCCCTGTTCACCTCCAACCTCACCATGCGGCAGCTCAAGGTCGTCATGCTCCTGGCGATCAACGGCTCCTCCTCCGGCCAGGAGCTCGCCCACGCGCTCGGCGTCGGCCTCGGCACCGTCACCGGCATCGTCGACCGCCTCGTCGCCCAGGGCCTGGCCGACCGGCACGAAGACCCCCAGGACCGGCGCGTACGCCGCGTCCAGCTCACCCCCGAGGGCACCGCCCTCATCGAAGAGATCAACAACGCCGGCCACGAACACTACCGCCGCATTATGGACCACCTCGACCTGGAGACGCTGCGCGCCCTCGACCACGTCACCCGCACCATCCGAGACGTCGCCGCAGACCTCATCCCCGGCAACGACACCTGCCGGCGGTGACGACCGTGGGCATCGTTGCAGGGCTTGTGGGATAGATGATGATCGTTCTAATCCGAGCCGACGCCTTTACAAAGTAGATTTCTGGGCCAGCCGGGACAACACGTCCGGCAGATCACCCTCGTGCACCACCGTCAGCCGCCGCGTCGCCCGCGTCACCGCGACGTACAGGTCCTGCCCGCCCATCGGCGACTGGTCCAGGATGCCCTGCGGATCCACCACCACGACCGCGTCGAACTCCAGCCCCTTGGCCTGCCCCACGGTCAGCGCCACGACCGGCGCCTCCAGATCCCCCTCCGGAAACAACCGCGCCACCTCGGCGTGCCGTGCGTCCGGCGTCACCACGCCCACCCGGCCCGCGCCGATCTCGGCGCCGACCTCCGGGCCGGTTTCCGGGCCGGTTTCCGGGCCGGCCTCCGGGCCGGCCTCCGGGTTCGGCTCGGCGCCGACCTCCGCCAGCTCCGCTGCCACCAGCGGCGGCAGATCCGCGAGCCGGTCCGCCGCCGCGAGGCGCACCGCCCGCGGCTCCGCCCCGCCCGACCGCACCGACTCGGGCGGCTCCTGCTCCGGCGCGAACGCCCGCAGCACGTCAGCCGCCACCCGCATGATCTCCACCGGGGTGCGGTAGTTCACCAGCAGCCGCTCCACCCGCCAGCGGCCCTCCAGATGGGGGTCGAGCACCTCACCCCACGAACGCGCCCCCGCCGCCGACCCCGTCTGCGCCAGATCGCCCACCACGGTCAGCGACTTCGCCGGCACCCGCCGCATGACCATCCGCCAAGCCATCGGCGACAGCTCCTGCGCCTCGTCCACGATCACATGCCCGTAGGCCCACGAACGGTCGGCCGCCGCCCGGTCGGCCGTGGTCAGGCCCGAGCCATCGTCGGCGTGCCGCTCGGCCAGCACGTCGGCCCGCTCGAAGATGCCCTGCTCGGCCACGCCCGTCGACTCCAGCACCTCCCGGGCGTAGCGCTCCTGCTCGGCCCACTCCTGGCCGGCCTCCCTGGCCGCCACCCTCGCGGCCGAGTCGTCCTCGCCCAGCAACTCGGCCGCCTCGTCAAGCAGCGGCACGTCACCCGGCGTCCAGGCGGAGCCGGGCGGGCGTACCAGCTCCTGCCAGGCCAGGCCCGCCGGAGCCACCGACCCCAACGTCTCCGCCGACGACAGCAGATCGTCGATCAGCCGCTGCGGCGTCAGCTCGGGCCACAGGCCGTCCACCGCGCGCCGGATCTCCGGCTCGCCCCACAACCGCCGCGAGGCCAGCTCCAGGTCGATCTCGTCGAGATCGGCCTCCAGATCGAGCGGCCCGACCAGCTCCGGGTCGTCCACCTCCAGTTCCTCGATGTGCAGCGACTCCTCCAACGCCCGGGCCTCCGCCCTGGCCAGCTCCTTCAGCAGCTCGCTCACGTACAGCTTGCGTGCCATGTTGTGCGGCAGCCGCACCGCCCGCGCCCGCTCCCGCAACCGCGCGCACACCTCGTACGGCACCCGCAACCGCAGCCCGTCCAGCTCCACGACCAGCTCGCCGTCCGGCACCGCCTGGCGCAGCTCCAGCGCCCTGGCCACCACCTCGGCCATCCGCGGATCGCCCTTGGCCACCGCAGCGGCCGGGGAGTCGGCCGCGCGCGCCCGCACCCCCGGGAACATCTCCCCCACCGTGGCCATCACCACCTGGGTCTCCCCCAGCGCCGGCAGCACCTGGCTGATGTAGCGCAGGAACATCGGGTTGGGGCCCACCACCAGCACCCCTCGCCGCTCCAGCGTGTCGCGGTGGGTGTAGAGCAGGTACGCCGCCCGGTGTAGCGCCGCCACCGTCTTGCCGGTGCCGGGACCGCCCTGCACCACCAGCGCCCCCTGCAGCGAGGAACGGATCACCCGGTCCTGCTCGGTCTGGATAGTGGCCACCACGTCGCCCATCCGGCCCGTCCGCCCACGGCGCAGCGCCGCCAGCAGCGCCGCCTCTCCGACCAGCGAGCGCCGGTCGCCGTCGCTCATGCCGTCCAGGTCGAACACTTCGTCGTCGATGCCGACCACCGTGCGGTCCTTCAGGTGCAGGTGGCGGCGGCGCACCAGCCCGCCGGGATCGGTGGCCGTGGCCACGTAGAACGGCCGCGCCGCCGGCGCCCGCCAGTCGATCAGCACCGACTCGTGCTCCTCGTCACGCAGGCCGATCCTGCCGATGTACGTGCTCCGCCCGGAGCCGTCGTCGATGCGGCCGAAGCACAGGCCCCGCTCGACCGCGTTCAGCTGAGCCAGCCTCCGTGCCTGCTCCGAGGCCATCGCCTCGCGTTCGACCATCGCCTGGCGGGTGCCCGTCGCCCTGCCGTACGCCGCGCGCAGCGCCTCCTCCGCCCGCTGCCGGGCGGCGTCGAGCCGGCCGTACAGCCACGACACGGCACGCTGTTCGCTGTCAAGGGCTTGCGCGAAACCATCTTGACGATTAGCCATTCGGTGGTACACTCGGGAGGGTTGTGAACGCTCATGCTAGGTAAAGGCAGCATTCGAGCTTAACCCTCCGTCCCCTCGCGCGCAAACCCCTCGCGACCCGTCTCCCCGCCGCCGCGTATTGTCGTGAGTGAGGAGGCGACAATGGCTGAGACGACCACGATTCACGTGCGCCGCGTCTACGACGAGCCCACCGGCGATGACGGCACCCGGGTGCTGGTCGACCGGGTCTGGCCGCGCGGAATGGCCAAAGACCGGGCCCACCTCGACGAATGGTGCAAACAAGTCGCGCCCTCGGCGGAGCTGCGCACCTGGTACGCACACGACCCCGAGCGCTTCGAGGAGTTCGCCCGCCGCTACCGCAGCGAGCTCGAAGACCCCGAACGCGCCCAGGCCCTCGCCCACCTGCGCGAACTCGCCGCCAACCGGCCACTCACCCTGCTCACCTCGACCAGACGACCCGAGATCAGCCAGGCGGCCGTGCTCGCGGACGTGCTCAGCACGTAGGCCCGGCGGCGGGCGGGCCCCGCCACCCTTGCCCGAGACCCCGCGCGCACGGGCATGACGGCATGCCACCCGGACTGCGCGCGAGCACGCAGGCCACGGGCGGGTCGAGCACGAACGTCTCGACCCGCAAAGAGACGAAACCGCCCTCGGTGAGCAGCTCCCGCAGCTCGCGGGCGGCCCGGACCGTGGTGTCCCGGGTGGCACCAGGGCAGCGAGGCTGGCCGACGAGCGCACTACGTCCCGCGGGCCGGAGCAGACGGCGCGGCTCGCGGAGCCGCTCCACCGGGTCGGGCCACATCCCCACGGAGTTGACGGCCAGAACGGCATCGAGCGGATCGCCGAAGCCCGGCAACCGCTCCACCGACGCGTGCGCGAGGTGCACGCGGCGGGCGCGGACGGCCGCGGCGTTGCGACGGGCGGCCTGCCCGCACCATGACCCGCGAGCGGTCGATGCCGAAGACGTGGCCCCGGGTGGCGCGCGCGGCGAGCCCGGCGATGGCGACCCCCGGACCGAAGCCGATCTCCAGCACCCGGTCGGTGGAGCGCGTCATATCGCGGCGAGAACTTCGGCCCGGACACCAGGAAGGGCCGCTATCTCCTTCCCGACCATCAGCCCTCATTGCGTGTGTGGAGGGTCGCCATGTGGAGTCCGGTCGCGTCCCACCATGCGATCACGAGGTGGCCGGCGTGGTCGCGGGTGAGCGTGGGACGGGCGAACACGTCGCCGGCGGCGATGGGACGGGTCGTGCAGCTGGTGCCGAGACACGAGATCAGCACAATGCTGGTCCCTTGCCGTCCGGCGACGAGGACTCGGCCGGATCGATCAAGGGAGACCGCGGGGGCCGGTCGGGTGCCCGGCGCGGTGGGATGGAGGCGGGCGATGGGGAGTCGCGCCGAGTCGGTTCGCGCGCAGTCCGGGGATTGACAGCTCACGAGCGTGGGAGGGCCGTTTCTGCCTTCGTACAGCACCACGGGGCGCCCGTCGGGCCGTGTGATCACCTCGACCCCCTGGGCCCCCTCCCGGGAGACCTGATTGATCACGATGGGTTTCCGGCATTCGGTCAAGTCGCACGAATGGATGCTGAGCGTGCCTTTGTGCCGATGTGCCACCGCCGCGATGATTCGCCCGTTGGCTGACGCGGCGACGTCGACGATCGGCTCCACGTCGACGTCCTGCGTGGTGGCCTTGGTCGTGTCCGTGCATCGCGGATCCCGGCAGGTCACCAGGGTCAACCCGTCCGTGTGGCCGGGCCGATTCTTCTGATAGGCGATCACCGCCCGCCCATCGGAGCCCACGTCGGTGGCCAGGACCGGGAACGTCCGGCCGGGAACCTCCAGATCATCGCCGGGAACGCAACGGGCTCGCTGATCGCAAAGCCACGATGTGAGGTTCGGTTCTTGGATCCGCGCCACGAAGTAGCCGTCGCCGGGCCCGACGGAGACGGCGCCGAACACCTCGCCTCCCGGGCTTTCCAAGGTGGCCCAGCGATGCTCGCGGCAGCGGCGATCATCGCAGATCAGCTGTGTTTCGCCCGATACCAGCGAGGGACGGCCATCCCGGCCAACGGCGAAGGCGTCGATGCCGTCGCGGTCGTAGTCCATCCAGGTCAGCCGGGTGTGGTTGACCCCCGAGCGTGGGTCGATGGTGTGCTCCCAATGGTCGCCGGTGGTGATCACCTGCCAGGAAAGCGGGTTGAACACCGCCATCCCGGCCAGCAGCAGCCCTGGAAGCAGGAGTCCGCCGAGGGCGATGGGCGGTCGCGGTCGCCACGCCTGTCCGGGGCCGGGCAGTCCATCGCGGAGGGCGGGCAACTCTCCCTCCGGCACCGCCTTGAGGAACAGTACGGCGAGCACCGCCCCTTGAACCGGGACGGTCAGCAGGAGGAGCGGAAGGCCGATGGCCGTGGCCGGCACGACAACGGCCGCCCGGTCGCTCATCCAGTACGCGCCCACGACCGCCAGCACCGGAAGGATCACGCCGGCGACCAGCGTTGCCGAGATCGCCAGGCGCTTGCCGGAGGCCACGCTGAGGGCCCTGGCCAGGGCACCGACCAGCCCTTGTCGTTCCAGCACCACAGCGGGTATCGTCAGCGCGCCCTGCATCGCGACCAGACCCAGAAGGAGCACCACGAACACCCGGCCCGGGCCTGGCCTGGTCACGAGGGAGGACGAGATGAGCACAGCCGCGCCGGCCACGACACCGAGGATGACGAACCCGAGCAACGCGGGCCAGCGGGCCAGGCACGCCCGCAACGCTCCCGCCGGCGAGACCGGCCGGTCGAGGAGGCGACCGGCTGCAATGAGCGTGGTGGCGGAGACGACCAGCACGATCGCGAACGCACCCACCGCCAGGCCCACGGCGGCTGAGAAGACAAGCGCCGGTCCCGGCTGCCCGGTGTATCCCGGCCGGCCGTTGACGAGCGCCACCTGTTCACCGACGACCAGCGGCAACGCTGATCCGATCAGGAGGACCAGCGGGGCCAGGGTCGACACCACGACTGTGACCATCGCGATCCATGACCGTCGTACCAGGGTCATCGTCCCGCGGAGAGTTCCTGTGCGCCGGATGTCAGCACGCCACGGCCCATCGCCCATATCAGTCATTTGCCGACCATATGGTCCGTCGATTTAGAACGGCTTATCGTGCGCGACTATGCCCCTTCAGGAGGGCGGCACGTCGTGACGGGCAGGGGCATCGGCGCTCCCGAGCGGCGGGCGGTCGGCGACGTCGGCGGTTCGATCCGCTCCTCACGCAGATGCTTGCGCAATTCCTCCCGGACCCGCTCAGAACCCGCGGTGGTACTCGCCGGCGGGATCGCGGCGCTCCTCGCCGGAGCTTCGCTCGAAGAAGCCCACGCCAGGTCGCACGCGCCTGACCAGGCCGCCGGCACAAGCGATCTCACCGCCGGCGCTCGGGTTCTGTGACCGCGAGCCGGCCGCTCGATCGTCCCTCAGCCCGCGCACCGCAGGGCATCACCTCTCCAGGGCATCCCGGAAGCCGGGTATCAGCAGACGCGCCCCCGTCGCACGGCAACCGGCCACGCAACCCACGAAGGGCGGGTTTCCTTCGTCGGAGCAGCCCCTGATCACGGTCGTCGACCCGTGCCTCGGTCCCCGCTGAGGCGGGATGCTAGTTTGACGCTCCATGTCGGACTATCTGCGCGACCTGTTCTCCCTGCACGGCCGGCGCGCCCTGGTCACCGGCGGCAGTTCCGGGATCGGCTACGTCATCGCCGAGGCCATCGGCCGTGCCGGAGCCGAGGTCGTGGTGGTGGCCCGCAGGCAGGGCGCCTTGGACGAGGCCGTCACCCGGCTGCGCGAGCACGGCGTCACCGCCTCCTCGATCAGCGCCGACCTCGGCGACCGTGGCGACGTCGAGCGGGTCCGCGCCACCGCGGGCCCCATCGACATCCTGGTCAACGACGCCGGCAACAACATCCGCAAACCCATGGCCGACCTCACGGTCGACGACTACGAACGCACCCTGGCCGTGCACCTCACCGCGCCGTACCTGCTCGGCCAGCACTTCGGCCCTCAGATGGCGGGCCGCGGCTGGGGACGCATCATCAACATCGGCTCCCAGCAGTCGATCAGCGCCTTCGGCGACAGCGGGGTCTACGGCGCGGCCAAAGCCGCCCTCGCCGGGCTGACCCGCTCCCAGGCCGAGGCGTGGTCGGCCCGCGGCGTGTGCGTCAACACGATCATCCCCGGATTCGTGTTGACGCCGCTGACCGAGCCCGCCCAGGCCGTGCCGGGCCGGATCGAGGCACTCGCCGCTCGCCACATGACGGCCCGCAACGGCGTGCCCGAGGACTTCGCCGGGGCCGCGGTGTTTCTGGCCGGTGACGCCTCCGCATTTGTCACCGGCCAGATGCTCTTCGTCGACGGCGGGTTTTCGGTGCACTGAGGCAGATCGGTGCACCGAGCCCCGCGCCTTTACTTTGTAGATTACTTACGGCGGATCCGGCGCACCCCCGACCCCTCATGCCAGGCGTCCATGACCAGCTCGTCGCCCTCGACCCTCGTCCACACCACTTCCGTCAGCTCGATCCGGAACAGGTGGGAATCAGCCGCCGGAATCTCGAACGCCTCCAGCACCTGCGCGTCGGTGACCTCCACCGCGCGCCCGGCGAGCTTCACGTCGCCCTCCCACGCCGACGGATCGTCCATGTCGGGCTCCGCCGAGGCGACGTGAAGCGCCATGCGCGGATCGCGCCGCAGGTCCAGAGCCTTGACGGCGCGAGGCATCGAGCCCGTCCACAACTCGCCGTCCCGCCAGCTCGTCTCGATGCCGCTGACCCGCGGCGAGCCGTCCTTGCGCAGCGTCGCCAGGACCCGGTGCCGGCTGCCCTCCAGCAGCCGCCGCGCCACCCCCGCCAGCTCGGGTGCCTCCCGCTCGAACTCCTGCCATGAAGCCATGGACGCCATCATGGACGACCGCACCGACAGAATCGGCCCGGCGACCACGGTGCCGGGGCCGACGGCAACGACCCGTCCCCCTCCCCCGCTGCGGCCCGACCACGCGGTCAGCGGCTCAGACCAGCGCGGCGGCCAGCAGGAAGATCGCGGATCCATGGGCGAGAGCGGCCGCGATGACACCCGACCGCAGCCGCAAGAAGGCGCAGATCAGCCCTTCGTACAGGGTGAAGACCAGCAGCGGCCAGCCGACGTCGGTCACCGTCGAGGCCAGGAAGGCGTGGCAGGCGGCGAACAGCAGGGCCGACAGCGACGCCGCACGGATGCGGCCGGCGTGCCGCTCCAGCCGGCCCTGCAGAAACCCCCGGAAGAGCACCTCCTCGGCGAGGTTGCCCGCCAGGCTGAAGAGCAGCAGCACCGGCAGCAGCGAGACCGCGACCGCGCCTCCCCGCGCCGACAGCGGGGTCGGCAGGGACAGCAGCAGCACCGGAGCGGCCGCCAGCACGCCGCCGCCGATCCCCCGGACGAGCGTGACCGGGGTGAAGCGGCCCCAGCGCACCAGCGAGCGCAGCCCGCTGTCCAGGCCCAGCACGGCAGCGGTCAACGCCGCCGTGCCGAGGCCGAACAACAGCAGGATGCCCGCCTGGTCGGTGAAGCGCAGCCACGGAACGCCACCCACGGCGCCCAGCCGCCAGAACCCGAGCGGGGTCATCGCATCCCTGATCAGCACGAAGCCGAAGATGAGGATCAGGATGCGCAAGAGCGGATCCCGCCCGGCGCCCGCCAGCGTGAAGCACGCGCCGAGCAGCACCATGCCGGGCAGGATCCGCAGGCCATAGGCCAGGAGATCGGGCAGCACGAGAACGTCTCCGTTCCTGAAGAGGGGGAAGGCAGGGAAGTGCGGAGCGACCGGCCCGTCTGCGAGCTCCCGGCGAACGGCGAGGGCGACCGCGGTGCCGGTCACGTGGCCGTGGTCATGGACGTTCGCGCCCGGCAGGGTGCGCGCCGGCGGCGGGGAAGGGGACGACGGCGCGCACCTTGCCACCCGCGCCGTGCTGGATCGGCTCGGTGCCGCGTTCGAGGCGCACGTGGCCGAGGTGGTGACGGGACAGCAGATCGCGCATGCGGGCCTCGATCTGACGCCAGAGGGTTTCAGGGTCGGCGCCGGGTGCGGGGTGCAGCCGGACGCGCAGCGTGGCCGGCGCTGTCTGGACGATCTGGAACAGCTCCAGGCCGGGCACCGCTTCCAGCAGCGTCGCCAGCGGGAGCGGGGCGAGGGTGACCGGCGCCTGTTCTCCCGCGGGGCCGGGGCGGGGGAAGGTGAGCAGGTCGGCGGCGCGGCCCTGGACGCGGACGGCCGGGCCCGGGTGGCCGCACGGGCACGGATCGGGCCGGAGCAGGACGCTGTCGCCGAGGTCGTAGCGCAGGATCGGTTGCACGTGGTTGGCCAGGTTGGTCAGCAGAACGGTGTGCGAGGGCTCGCCTGCCGCCACCGGCCGGTACCGCTCGTCGACGGGTTCGAGAATCGCCCAGTCGGCGTTGAGGTGCATCCAGTTCTCGGAGCAGCCGTAGGACAGGAACGGGCACTCGTTGCAGGCATAGCTGGTGCGCACCTTCGCCCCCAGCGCGGCCGCGATGCGCGCGTACTCGCCTGTGGGCAGGCCTTCGGCGGTGAGCATGACGAGGGCGGGGTCGATGTGCAGCCGTCCGGCTTCGGCCTCGCCGGCCAGCAGCGCGCCGATGCTGGCGTAGGGGGCCAGCACCGCCGGGCGGAAGGCGTTGAGCCCGGCCACCAGGTCCTCCAGCGGTTGGTGCACGCTGAAGGCGGCGATGCGGGAGCGCCCGCGGAGCCGGGCGGCGGCCACGGTGGAGGCGAAATGCCCGCCCTCGGGTATCACCAGCGCCGTCCGGGCGCCGCCGCGTGCGATGCGGGCGACGTCCCGCACGCTCAGCCAGCCGGTGAGCATCCGGGCCAGCATCGCGGAGGTCACCGCCGTCGCGCGGGCGTCTTGCAGGAAGATGCCGTGCGTGCCGGTGGTGCCGGAGGTGGTGGTCAGGGTGTAGCGGCCGGCGAACGGCTGCCCGACGCGCGCCGGGTCGCCGGCGAAGGCCCGTGCCCGCGCCAGGGTGAGGGCCCGGTCGGTAACCCAGTCCTCGAAGGCGGCCATCAACTCGGGCTTGCTGGTGGGCGGCAGCAGGGCCAGGCCGGCCACCCCGGCCGGCAGGTCCCGGTACAGGCGCCGGTAGTAGGGGGAGCGGGTACGCGCCCAGGCCACGAGCTCGGTCAGGCGGGCCCGCTGCCGGGCGGCCATCGCCTGCTCGCCGCCCGTCCTGGCCCGGCGGGCGTCCGCCAGCAGCCGCAAGGCCGAGGCGTTCATGCGCCCGCCACCCGGGCGCCGGACACGGATGCAGGGTGAGCAGCGCACAGGTCGGCAGCTGGACACGGCAGCTTGGTGGGAATCACGTGGAGAGGTCCTTCCTGGGCGGTGGACGACCCGGCCGGGCCACCCACGGGAGACTCGGCCAGGCATGAATGCGTGGCCGAAGGTCTCGCCCACCGGTCGGTGACCGGTCCCCGCCGCCGGAGAACGCGAGGTTCTCAGCATGTCGACGTGCGGGCGTTGCGGACTACTCCCCTTCGGAGTGCCTCCCATCCTCCACATGTTTCGGGAATCGCGCAAGTGTCGAAATGTTGGGTGAGCGGCGAGCCGCCTGCGCGAGACAATGGAGAGACGATGTCGACCTCCCCCGATCCGGGTTCACCCGGCGCCGAGCACCCACCGCCGACCCCCGCGCAGCTGAGGGCGGCGGCCGAGACGTTCGCCCTGCTGGCCAGCCCGGTGCGACTCCACCTGATGTGGCTGATCACCCACGGTTCCTACGACGTCAGCACGCTGGCCACGCACGCGGGCATCAGCATCGCCACGGCCTCCCAGCACCTCGCCAAGCTCCGCCTGGCCGGCCTGATCACCGCGCGCCGGGACGGCCGCCGGACGCTGTACGCGGTGGAGGACCCCCATGTGATCACGCTGATTCGCCAGATCTTCGATCACATCGCCCCCGACGGGAGCCTGGCACCCGACCCTCCCCGGTAGCCGCGATCCCGCGGTCCGCGAGGGCGGCTCACCCCGAACGGATGGCTCTCCGGACGTGGCGCGCCGGCAGTTTGGCATACCTCGCCCCCTCTCAGTACATTAGTAAATGAACCTGCATTTACTAACGGGAGACCTCCATGAATACCCGCCGCCCGTTCACCTGCTCGGTCTTCATCGGCATCAGCCTCGACGGGTTCATCGCCCGCGAGGACGGCGACCTTCACTGGCTCACCAGCCGGGGCGAGGCCGCCGGCGGCGACCTGGGCTACGACGCGTTCATCAAGGACATCGACACCGTCGTCATGGGCCGCGGCACGTACGAACCCGGCCTGACCTACGATCCGTGGCCGCATGAGGACAGGCACGTGGCCGTGCTCAGCAGCACCCTGCCCGAGGACGCCGACCCTCGCGTCACCGTCCACCGCGACCTCGACGCGCTCCTGCGGCACCTGACAGAGCGCGGCGCCAAGGGCGTCTACGTCGACGGCGGCCAGGTGATCCGCGCTTTCCTCCGTGCCGGGCTGATCGACGAGATGACCCTGACGACGGTCCCGGTGCTGCTGGGTACGGGGCTGCCCCTGTTCGGCCCGGTCGGCGGGGACGTCCCGCTCGTCCACGTGTCGACGCAGGTGTTCGGCGCGGGCGTCGTCCAGTCCACCTACCGGGTCCACCGGGCGTCCGGCTGAAGCCGCGCATGATGGCGTTCGCCCAGCTCAAGCGGCTTGTGACGGCCCGTCGGCGGTGTAAGACTGGACCTGACGGGAGGGGGGAACGTCATGATCGAAGTCAAGAGCATCGACAAGCCCGACGAACGCCGCGACTTCCCGATGGGCCACCTGGAGGTGTGCAACCTCACCGGGCTCACCTTCGGCGTCGCCACGTTCGAGCCGGGCTGGCGCTGGTCGGCCTCCGTCAAGCCGATCGCGGGGACGGACCTGTGCGAGGTCCACCACAACGGGTTCGTCGCCGAGGGACGCCTGCGCATCCGCATGAACGACGGCACCGAGGCCGAGGTGGGCCCGGGCGAGGTCTTCGTCTGCCCGCCGGGACACGACGCCTGGGTCGTCGGCGACCAGCCGGCCGTCGTCTACGACTTCGCGGGCGGCGCCGCCGACTACGCCAGGACCAGGAGCGGCTGACCGCACCGCTCACCGCCGCATTCCGGCCCGCCCTCCCGGGCGCGCCCACTCGGGGATCCACCTCGCCTCTCACGGAGGACGGGCCGGCCACGCGGCACACGGATCCAGGGAGGAACGCCTTTCTGCGGGCGGACGCGGGCTACGCGCGGCGTCGGGCTCGGTAGGCGCTGGCCTTGGCGCGATTCTGGCAGGAGACGCCGCAGAACCGGCGCGAGGCGTTCCTGGTGACGTCGAAGAACACCAGGTCGCAACCGCTCGCGTCGCAGGAGCGCAACCGTATGCCCTGCCCGACGCCGATCACCATGGCCAGCGCTGTCGCGGCGTCGGCGGCCCAGGCGTCCACCCGGTCCGCCTCCGGCCGGTGAAAGGCCAGCATCGGCGGATCACCGTACAGGTTGGGCACGGCGGCGTGACGCACCAGGCACTGGTTGAGCATGGCGACCGCCTCCGAGGCGCCGGTGAAAGCGGGACGCAGTTCGGCGGCCACACCCGTGAGCCGGTCGGCCTCCTCGTCCGTCAAGGCCAGGCCGGTGCCCGCCGCGCCGCCGTCCGGCACGGAGCCGGCCGCTCCGGCACGCGCTTGGCCGCCGCCGTCGCCCGCGCCGGGCCCGCCCGCCCCGGCGCCGTCCCGCTGCGAGATGGTGTACGGCTGTGCAGCGGCGTCCGGGCCGGGGCGGGGCGGCGGGGAGGGGGTCCATGCGCTCCGGGCGAAGGCGGCTTCGAGGGCGGCGCGCCGCCCGGCGCGAGTCCCCGCGACCGGCCCCGCGAACGGCCCCGCAGCCGGCTCTGCGGGCCGGCCGGCCGGGCGGCCGCGGGCCTGGGTGACGGCCAGTTCGTTCACCAGCAGGACGGCCAGGTCCACCCACCGTCCGACATAACTGTCTATTTGCGATTGACCAGTGATGCGCCATGCCTCTATCGTCACCGTCATACCTTATCTAGACAGTGAGGACATTTCATGAGCACCTGGTCCAGGCTTGCCCGCCGCATGTGGCACCAGCTCGAGCCGGTCCACGCCGCGGTGTACTTCTCGCCCCAAGCGTTCGAGGCGGCCGCGACCCTCGGATACGACGTCGAATCGCGCTGGCCGAGCTACTTCGCCTACCGCACGGCCCCGCTCGGGCGGGCCGGAGCGGAGCTGGCCACGGCGGCGTACTACAGCTTCAGCCCGCGGACGGTGGCCGAGCACGTGCCGGCCGTATGGGAGGTGGCCACGCCCGGGCAGGTCCTGGCGGCCCGGCTGGCGGCGGTCGACAGGACGTACCGCGACCTGATGGGCGGCAAGGTGGACGGACCCGAGGCGGCGGAGGCGGCGGAGCTGGCCAGGCGGGCGGCCGAGAGCGTGACGGTGGCGGGGCGCCCGCTCGCCGCGGCCAACCTGGATCTGCCCTGGCCCGAGGAGCCGCATCTGGTGGTGTGGCGGGCCGCCACCGTGCTGCGCGAGCACCGGGGTGACGGGCATCTGGCGGCGCTGCAGGCCGCGGAGCTGGACCCGTGCGAGTCGCTGGTGTCGTTCGCGGCGATCGGCGCAGCCCCCGTGGCGAACTTCGCCGGACGCGGATGGAGCGAGCGGGAGTGGGCCGCCGCGCGGGAACGGCTGGCCGGGCGCGGGCTGGTCGGCCCCGACGGCGGGGCCACCGGGCAGGGCAGGGCGCTGCGCGAACGGGTCGAGCTGATGACGGACGAGCTGGCGGCCCCGCCGTGGCGGCTGCTCGGGGAGGAGCGCGCCGAGCGGCTGGCCCAGCTCGTTTCGCCGTTCCTCGGCGCGGTGTTCGAGGCGGGGCTGCTGCCCAAGACGAGCACGCTGGGCATCACCACCGTCGCGACCCCGGGCTGACCCTCGGATCAGCCGAACCCCGGGGCGGGCTGCCACAGGCTGATCTGGGTGCCCTGGTCGTCGGTGCAGGAACAACCGCGCCCCGACCGGCCGGCGAACACCTCCCCGGTGCTGCCGCCCAGCTTGCGCACCTGCTCGACCGCCGCGTCGATGTCATCCACGTGGTAGTAGAGGTCCGGCTGCGCGCTGGGCTCGCCGGCGACGAAGCCCATCGGCACGGCGGTGTTGGTGACGTGCAGGTACGTGTCGCGCTCGCGCCTGAACTCCCAGCCCAGCAGCGGCCCGTAGAAGGCGGCTGCCCTGTCGATGTCCCGGACGGACAGGGTGTAGTAACCGAGATCGGCGGCCATGGGCGTACCTCCGCAATAATTGTCGCTATCGTTAAGGAGAGAGCCTAACAAAAGGCGGCAACCATTAACAACAAAGTTAACGATCTGGACGGCACGCTCGCGGCGCTCGCCGACCCCACCCGGCGCAAGGTCATCGACCTGCTCCGCGACGGGCCACGCCCGGCCGGCGAGCTCGCGCAGGCCGTGCAGATGAGCGCGCCCGCCCTCAGCAGGCACCTGCGCGTGCTGCGGGCGGGCGGTCTCGTGCAGGCCGAAGCCGGCGGTGACGACGCCCGGCTGCGCCTCTACACCCTGCGCCAGGAGCCGTTCACGGCGCTGCAGGCATGGCTCGACCAGGTGCAGGCGTTCTGGGCCGAACAGCTCGGCTCGTTCAAGGACCACGTGGAGCGCGGCGGATGAGCTCCGTGCGGGCCAGCGTCACCGTCCCCGTCGAGCCCGCGGACGCGTTCCGCGCCTTCACCGACGAGATCGACAGCTGGTGGGTGCGCGGCCGCCACAGCTGGGTCGATCCCGCCCGCGCGGTCGGCATCCGCTTCGAGGACGGCTACCTGCGCGAGCTGTGGTCCGACGGCGGTCACGTCGACACCGGCAGGGTCCTCGCCTGGGATCCGCCGCACCGCCTGGCGTGGGCCGACCTGATCAACAAGACCGGGCGGATGGAGATCGAGGTCTCCTTCACCCCCGTCACGGGCGGCACCGAGGTCCTGCTGGAACACCGCGGCCTGGACACGCTGCCGCCCGACGTCGCCGGTCGCATCCGGCGCGGCTACTCCTGGCAGATCGCGCTGCGCTGGTTCGCCGGCCGGTGGGAGACCTAGCGGCGGCCGTACTTCTTGTGCACGGCCTGCTTGCTCACGCCGACCGCCTCGGCGATCTGCGCCCAGGCCAGCCCCGCCACCCTGGCCCGCCGCACCTGGACCGCCTCCAGACGTTCGATCTCCCGGCGCAGCGCGGTCGTGGCGTGCAGGGCCCGCAGCGGATCGTCGTCCTGCGCCTGCCTCATGAGGGTCGCCAGGTCGTTCGTCATGCACTAAAGGTAATCCAGCAGCAGCGCGCTGATCTCCTCAGGACGTTCGAGGGCCGGCAGGTGCCCGGCCCACTCCAGCTCCACCAGCCGCGCCCGGGGCAGCTCGGCGGCCAGGTGCCGGGCGGAGGCCGTGAAGTACGGCAGGTCGTGCGCGCCGGCCACCACCAGCGCCGGCACGTCGATCGCCCGCGCCGACAGCTCCCCCTCGACCTGCTCGGGCTCCGGGTCGGCGGCCAGCTGCACCTCGAAGGCGTGCCGCTGCATCGCCACCAGCCGATCCCACGCCTCCGGGGAGGCCTCGGGACCGAGGAGGGTGCGCGCGTTCAGCTCGGCCGCGCCCTGCGCGTCTCCCTCCTCCAGCAGGCGCTCCTCCTCGTCCCAGTACGCCCGCAGGTCCGCCGTGGGAGGCAGGTCGGCCATCGGGTTCAGCAGCACCAGCCGGTCGGCCAGCCCGGCCGCGGCCAGCTCCAGCGCCACCCGGCCCGCGCCCGACGAGGAGACCAGCGCCGCACGGCTGATCTCCAGCGCGGCCAGCAGACGGGCCACGTCACCGCTGTCGCTGTACGGCCCGTCGGCACGGTAAGGGCTGCGCCCGTACCCGCGGAAATCCACCTTGATCACCCGGAACCGCTCGGACAGCGCCTCCCACTGCGCGTCCCACATGCCGGAGTCGGCCGCCGTCGAGTGCAGCAGCACCACGGGCTCGCCCGTCCCCCGCTCGTCGTGCCAGATCGTCATCGCGTCTCCACCGCCAGCCGTACACCCAGCCCGATCAGCACCACGCCGGAGACCTGCTCCAGCCTCCGCCGCACCGCGGGCCGGCCCAGCCACGCCTTCGCCCGCGCGACGGTCCAGATGACCAGCGTGTACCAGAGCAGGTCGACCAGCACCCACACGAGCGCGAGCGTGACCAGCGTGACCGGCACGTTCTGGCCGGCCGGCACGAACTGCGGCAGGAACGACATCGCGAACACCGCCGCCTTGGGATTGGCCAGGCACGTCCCGAGCCCGGCGAGGTAGGGCCCGCGCAGTCCCGGCACCACCTCGCCTTCGGCGGGCGGTGACCCCTTGCGGGCCTGCCACAGCGCCTGAGCGCCCATGACGACCAGCACCACCGCGCCCACGACCCGCATGGCGTCGTAGGCCAGCTGCGAGGCCACCACGAGCGCCGACAGGCCGGAGGCCGCGCCCAGCCCCCACAGCAGGATGCCGGTCTCGTTGCCGAGCGTGGCCGCCAGGCCCGAGCCGCGGCCGGCACGCAGCGTCTGGCGCATGATGACGGCGGTGCTCACCCCTGGCGCCATGGCGACCAGGACGCACGCGCCTGCGAAAGCGAGAAGATACATGCCGGAATGCTGACAGACTCGAGGCCCGGTCATCGCCTCATTTATTCGTACACCTTGCCGAGCTCGGCGACCGCCTCACGCATCAGGGCCCGCAGCTCCGGCGGCTCCAGCACCTCGACGTCGGCGCCCATGCGCAGCAGCAGCCAGCGGGCGTGCGTGAAGGACTCGACCGGCACGGTGAGCGTGAGCCACCCCTCGGGGTCGGGCTCCCCCGCCGCGGCCAGCGCCGCGCCGACGACGTCGCCGCCCATCGTGTACGCCAGCAGCTCGCCCCTGCCGGGCGCCAGCCGGATGACGGCCTCGGCGGTGTACATGCGCTCGCGGAACTCCTGGGCGTACGCGCGCCAGAACCCGCCCAGCTCGAACCCCTCCGGGCGGCTGAACCGCCCCGGCAACGTCTCGACGGCCAGGATGCGCGCCACCCGGTACGTACGGGGATCGCCCCCGGGCCGGCCGTCCGCCGGCGCGGCGACCATGTACCAGGAACCGCCCTTGAGCACCAGCCCGTACGGATGGATCACCCGCTCGACCTCGCGCGGCCCCCAGCGGCGGTAGGTCATGCGCAGCGGCCGCTGCTCCCACACCGCCTCCGCCACCTCGCTCAGATGCGGCACGTCGTCGCTCGTGCGGTACCAGCCGGGCACGTCCAGCAGGAAACGCTCGCGCATCCGGGAGGCGTGCGAGCGCGGCTCGGGCGGGAGCGCGGCCAGCAGTTTCAGCTCGGCGTTGGCGGCCACCTCCGCCAGCCCCAGCTCGGCGGCCGGGCCGGGCAGCCCCGCCAGGAACAGGGAGGAGGCCTCCTCGGAGGTCAGCCCGTTGAGCCGGGTGCGGTAGCCGTCGAGCAGCTGGTAGCCGCCCGCGGGGCCGCGGTCGGCGTAGACCGGCACGCCGGCGGCCGACAGCGCCTCGACGTCGCGGTAGACCGTGCGTACCGACACCTCCAGCTCGGCCGCCAGCTCGGGCGCGGTCATGCGGCCGCGTGACTGCAGGAGCAGGAGCAGCGAGAGCAGGCGGCTGGCACGCACGTCCACAGTGTATTCGCGCCCATCACTCATGCTCGGCGGGCACCAGGTGGCGGGCGTGATCGGGTTCGCCTGCTCCGGGACGGGGCCGCCGTGCTGCCGCAGGTGTTCTCGGCCGCCGGGCGGCGTGACCCCGCGCCGGGGCGGGCGGCGTCGATCGGCTGCCCGGGGTTCGTGCCGGGATGGATGTCAGCCGAACTGCTGCCAGCCCAGCCTGACCACCATGGCCGCCACCACGCACAGCAGGATGACGCGTACGAAGCCGGTGCCCCGCCTGAGCGCCATGCGCGCGCCGAACTGGGCGCCGGCCACGTTGCACACCGCCATGCCCAGCCCCAGGGCCCACTGCACGTGCCCCTGCGCCCCGAACACCAGCAGCGCTCCCAGGTTCGTCCCGATGTTGATGATCTTCGCGGACGCGGAGGCCGAGACGAAGTCCAGGCCGAGGATGGCGGTGAAGGCGATGATGAGGAACGTTCCCGTGCCGGGGCCCAGGATGCCGTCGTAGAAGGCGATGCCCACCCCCGCCGTCGCCACCGCCGCGACCACCCGGCCCCGGGTGCGCAGGTGCGGCTCCGGCACGGCTCCCATGGCCGGTCGCAGCGTCACGAACGCCGCCACCGCCAGCAGCACCACCATGACGGCAGGCCGCAGCACCTCGGCCGAGATCGACGCCGCCGCCCACGCCCCCAGCCCGGCGCTGAGCACCGCCAGCGCGGCGCCCGGCAGCGCCACCTGCCGGTCGACCTTGGTGGAGCGGGCGTAGGCCACGGCCGCCGACGCGGTGCCGAAGACGGAGGAGAACTTGTTGGTGGCCATCGCCTCGACCGTCGGCATGCCGGTCACCATGATCGCGGGCAGTTGCAGCAGACCGCCGCCGCCCACGACGGCGTCGACCCACCCCGCTCCCGCGGCGGCGCACAGCAACACCAGGACCTGCTCCAGCGGCACGCCACTCCCCCGATTTCCCCCAAGAAACCCCAAGAGTGTACAAGTCGCACCTCAGCCGATGGTGAGGGGATCCGGGCGGTCAGCGGGCCCCGGCCGGCGTGCGCTTCCTGGAGGCGTAGATGTCGTCCACCAGCCCGTAGGAGCGAGCCTGCTCGGCCGTGAAGATGCGGTCGCGCTCGATGTCCTTCCTGATCTCGAGCGTGCCCCGCCCGGTGTGCCGCGACAGGATCTCCTCCTGCTGGTCGCGCATGCGCAGGATCTCTCTGGCGTGGATCTCCAGGTCGCTGCCCTGCCCGCGCCCGCCCTCCGTGGCCGGCTGGTGCAGCAGGACGCGCGCGTGCGGCAGCGCCGCCCGCTTGCCCGGCGAACCGGCCGCCAGCAGCACCGCCGCCGCCGAGGACGCCTCGCCGATGCAGACCGTGTGGATCTCCGGCCGGACGAACTGCATCGTGTCGTAGATGGCCGCCATCGCCGTGAACGACCCGCCGGGCGAGTTGATGTAGATGTTGATGTCCTGGTCGGGGTCGAGCGACTCCAGCGTGAGCAACTGCGCCATCACGTCGTTGGCCACGGTGTCGTCGATGGGCGCGCCCATGAAGATGACGCGGTCCTCGAACAGCTTGGTGTAGGGGGTCATCTCCTTCATGCCGTAGGAGGTGCGTTCGGTGAACGAGGGCAGCACGTAACGGCCGTTCATCGGACTTTCCTTTCGCCGGAGCCCTCGGGCCCGAGCCTTGGGGAGGAAGCGGACCGCCGCGTGGCGGTGCGTGGATCGACGGTTCGCCGTCCGGGCGAGACGTCGCGTGGACTCACCTCAGTTCATCCCCTCTGCGATGTGGTCGACGAAGCCGTAGTCGAGCGCCTCCCGGGCGGTGAACCAGTGGTCGCGGTCGGAGTCGGCCTGGATGCGCTCCAGCGGCTGGCCGGTGTGGTGGGCGATGATCTCCGCCATCCTGCGCTTGGTGAAGAGCATGTTCTCGGCCTGGATCGCGATGTCGCTGGCCGAGCCGCCGATGCCGCCGAGCGGCTGGTGCATGACGATGCGGGCGTTGGGCAGGGCGTAGCGCTTGCCCTTGGCCCCCGCCGACAGCAGCACCTGGCCCATCGACGCGGCGAACCCCATCGCCACCGTCGCCACGTCGCACGGCACGAACTGCATCATGTCGTAGAGCGCCAGCCCCGCATGCACGGAACCGCCAGGAGAATTGATGTAAAGGGTGATGTCGCGCGCGGGATCCTCGGCCGCCAGCAAAAGCAGCTCGCCGCACAGCCGGTTGCAGATCTCGTCGTCGACCTCCTGGCCGAGAACGACGATGCGCTCCTTCAACAGGCGCTGGCTGAGCTGGTCAGGCCACTGCGCGCGCTGGGTCTCCGTCATGAACGTCACCTTCCCGTGCGGGTATTTCCGCGAAAAACGCTAGTGCGAGAACGCGCCGATTAAGGATTCTTTTCGCTGGCGGCGCATTTCTCTGAGGGCGCATTATTCTGTGAGCGAATAAACATCGACATATAATCGCCGGTGTGAGAAAGAACCTTCCGCGCCGGTGGGCGTGCCTCATCCTGGGCGGCGCGCTGCTGATGCCGTACATGATGGTCGGCGTCCTGGTCGCGGCGATCTGGCAGGGCGAGAACGCCAACGTCCTGCTGCCCACCCAGATCGGCGTGTTCGTGGCGGTGCTGCCCGTGGTGGCGGCGACCGGGCTGTTCCTGCCGGTGCGGGCGCTGGAGGTGAACGCGGCGCAGGGCCTGCTCGGGGCGCACGTCGAGACCCCGCCGCGGCAGGCGGGCCGCTCCTGGCAGGAGCGCCGCCGCACCGCCGCCTGGTTCACGCTGCATCTGGCGGTCGGCGGCGTGGTCAGCGGCTGCACGCTGGCGATCGTGCCGTTCACGGCGTTCACGCTCCTGCTGCCCGTCGTCGGCAACCCGACGCCGGTGTTCGGCGCCGTCGTCACGCCGGGGTGGAACGCGGTGTCGTGGGCGCTGGGCGGGCTCGCGACGCTGGCGGCGCTGGTCGCCGTGGCCGCGGGGGCGGGCGCGCTGCTGGCCAGGCTGGCGCCCGTCCTGCTCGGCCCCACCCCGGCCGAGCGCCTGGCCGCCGCCGAGGAGCAGGCCCGTACGCTGGCCGAGCGCAACCGGCTGGCCCGCGAGCTGCACGACTCGGTCGGCCACGCGCTGAGCGTCGTCACCCTGCAGGCCGCAGCCGCGGGCCGGGTCCTCGACCGCGACCCCCGCACGGCCAGGACCGCGCTCGCCGCCATCGAGCAGTCCGCCCGCGCCGCCCTCGACGACCTCGACCACGTCCTGGGCGTGCTGCGCGACGGCGACCACAGCGGCGCCCGCGACGGCCGCGGTGTGCCCGACAGGCGCCCGCAGGCCACGCTCGCCGATCTCGGCGACCTCGTCGCCGCCTCGGGCGCGCAGGTGCGGCAGGACGTCGGCGACCTGTCCGGCGTGCCCGCCGTCGTCTCCCGGGAGGGTTACCGCATCCTGCAGGAGGCGCTCACCAACGCCATCAAGCACGGCCGGGGCCCGGTGCTCCTGTCGGCCGGCGTCCGGGACGGCGAGCTGCGGCTCGAGGTCACCAACGCCGCCGGAGGCGACGGCCCCCGCCCGTCGGGGGGCAGGGGCGTGGCGGGCATGCGCGAGCGCGCGCGCCTGCTCGACGGCGACCTCCACGCCGGCCCCACACAGACCGGATGGACGGTCTCCGCGCGCCTACCGCTACGGTCGAGTCCATGACTCTCACTGTCGTCATCGCCGACGACGAGGACCTCATCAGGGCCGGCCTGCGCATCATCATCGACGCCGAGCCCGGCCTGAGCGTGGTCGGCGAGGCCGCCGACGGCGCCGCGGTCCTGCCCGTCGTCCGCCGCGAGCGCCCCGACCTCGTGCTGATGGACGTGCGCATGCCCGCCCTCGACGGCATCCAGGCCACCGAGCGCCTCATGGCGCTGGACGACCCGCCCAAGGTGCTGGTCGTGACGACCTTCGAGAACGACGACTACGTCTACGACGCGCTACGCGCGGGGGCCAGCGGCTTCCTGCTCAAACGCGCCAGGCCAGACGAGCTGGTGCAGGCCGTCAAGCTGGTCGCGGCCGGCGAGTCGCTGCTGTTCCCCGCCGCGATCCGCACCCTCGCCGGGCGCCGCCAGGAGGCCGCCTTCTCGCCCGCCAAGGTGCCGGGCATCGACCGGCTGACCGGGCGCGAGGGCGACGTCTTGCGCCTGATGACCAGGGGCCTGTCCAACCACGAGATCGCCGCCCAGCTGGTCGTCAGCCAGGAGACCGTCAAGACGCACGTCGGCAACGTGCTGGCCAAGCTGGGGGCCCGTGACCGCACTCAGGCGGTGATCGCCGCCTACGAGTCCGGCTTCGTCTCCCCGTCTGAGACCACCCGCTGAGACCACCCGCTGAGACCACCCGCTGGCTACCCGCGCAGGCCCGCGCGCCTCATCAGCTCGGCGGCCGGCAGCACGGTCGCCTCGGCCGCCGTCAGCCCGGTGGCCTCCAGAATCTGGTCGACGAGCCGCAGCCCCACCGCATATCCCGCCATGTCAGGAATGTCGCGCGGCTCCTGCCCGAAGTTGCGCGTCGCGCTGTCGCCCAGCACGTACGCCGGCGTGTTCTGCATCCCGGCGAGGTCGAAGGCCGCCATGATCTTCTCGTACGCCAGGTCGTACCTCTCCCCGGTCACCATCGACGACCACGGCCCCATCGCCTGCGCCCCCGACAGCTCCCGCACGAACGCCTCGGCCAGCCCTTCCGCCAGCACGTGCTCGCCGACGGTCACGGTGACCGGGTTCCACTCGACGCTGGTGTAGCGCACGCCGTGGTGGAACTCGTGCACCGCGAGGTGCCCGATCTTCCCGATCACCTCGTCGGACGGCCAGGCCAGCAGGTAGATCATGCCCGGCGCGCCACCCATGCCGTAGTAGCCGCCGGCCGTCGTCATGAGGTGCTCGTTGTCGGGGTTGCCCATGACGAACCACACCTCCAGCGTCTCGCCCTGCTTGGCCCCGGACAGCCGTTCCGAGGCGCGGGTCAGCTCACGCCGCACCTGGCCCAGCACGTCGGCCTCGATCATGCGCTCGACGGCGGGCAGGTAGCGCGGATCGTCGGCGTCGACCCGGAAGCCGCCGCCGTTGTGGTGGATGTCGACGATGTCGCCCGGCATCGGGATCGCGTCGCGCAGCGGCGCCAGCACCTCCCGCAGCGCGTCCGGCCGCCGGTCGAGCGGCCCGCGCAACATCCCGGCCATCGGCGTCAACGTGTCATGAATGATGAACTCCATGGCGCAGGACCCTAAAGTCTCACGTTACGTGAGGGTCAAACGCGTTACCGGCCCCGACGCGTCAGAGCTCCGGCTCTTCGCCGCTCTCGTCGCCCGGCGACTCTCCCGGGGTGCCCGGCCCGGTCCTGCTGGGCTCGGGTGACTGCGACGGCGAGGGCTGCGGTTCTGGAGTCTCCGGCGTCGGCGGCGGCGTCGGCACGAACACCGTCGGCGGCAGCTGCCTGGGCTGCGGCTCGCTGTCCTGCCGGCCGAGCACCAGCAGCAGGAGGATGGCCGTCACCAGGAGCAGCAGCAGCACCAGGGCCAGTGCGGCCATCAGCACCCGCTTGCGCGTCTCGGTCAGCGGCCTGCGCCGCCGGGTCAGCCGGGGCAGCGCCGGCGCGCGGTCGGTCAGCCAGTACGGTACGAAGTCCGGCCCGTGAGCCTCCCCGATGAGCGTCCCGCCCACCATCACCGGCTCCAGGAACCGTTCCGCCCCCGGCCGGCCAGGCGCGTACGGCACCGCCACCCACGGCGCCCGCCCGCCGTCCATGTCGAGCACCTCGGGGGCGCCCTCCAGCACCGCGGCCCGCGGCCGGCCCGCCCGCCCGAGCCATCCGCGCATCCCGGACGGCCGGCTCTCGCCCGCGTCCTTGATGGCCGTCACGAACCGGTCGCGCGCGGCGGCGTCGAGCGCGGCGCCTCTGGTGAGCACCGCCAGCGACACGGCGCGCCCGTCGGGCGCCTGGCCCAGGTACACGAAGCCGGCCGGCGCCGTCTGCAGGCGCGCCCGCACCAGGTAGGGCCCCAGCCGGGGTGGATCGCCGTACTGCAGGGGACTTGCCACGTTTGCCATGAAAGCACAGACGTGGCGTCGTGCGAGTTTGCGGCACGTTTGGTGGAATGGGGCTCATGAGCGTCGCCGAAGAGTTGCCGGGCGGAAACGACGCGGCACTGCTGCGTCAGAGTCTCGACGAGGTCCGGCGTGTCATCGTCGGACAGGACCACATGGTCGAAAGACTCATCGTGGCCCTGCTGGCCCGCGGGCACTGCCTGCTGGAAGGAGTCCCCGGCGTCGCCAAGACCCTCGCCGCGTCCACGCTGGCCACCGTCGTGGGCGGCACGTTCGCCCGCATCCAGTTCACCCCCGACCTCGTGCCGAGCGACATCATCGGCACCCGCGTCTTCCACCCCTCCAACGAGAAGTTCGACGTCGAGCTCGGTCCCGTGTTCGTCAACTTCCTCCTGGCCGACGAGATCAACCGCGCCCCCGCCAAGGTCCAGTCCGCGCTGCTGGAGGTCATGGCCGAGCGCCAGGTCACCCTGGCCGGCGTCACCCACCCGCTGCCCAAGCCGTTCATCGTGCTGGCCACCCAGAACCCCATCGAGTCCGAGGGCGTCTATCCCCTGCCCGAGGTGCAGCGCGACCGCTTCCTCTTCCGGGTGCGGGTGCCCCACCCCACCGCCCACGAGGAGCTGGAGATCCTGCACCGGATGAGCGTCACCCCGCCCGTCCCCGACCGGGTGCTCGACCCCGCCAAGCTGCTGACGCTGCAGAAGGCCGCCGAGGACGTCTCGGTCCACCAGCTCGTCGCCGACTACGTGGTACGCCTGGTCATGTCCACCCGCTCCCCCGGCGAGTACGGCCTCGACGAGCTGGCCGACACCATCGAGATCGGCGTCAGCCCCCGCGCCACGCTGGGCCTGGTCTCCGCCGGGCGGGCGCTGGCCCTGCTGCGGGGCCGCGACTACCTGCTGCCCGACGACGTGCGCGACGTGGCCGTGGACGTCATGTCGCACCGGCTGATGCTCACCTTCGACGCCCTGGCGGACGGCGTCGACCCCGAGCAGGTCGTCCGGCAGATCCTGCACGCCGTGCCCCCGCCCGTCGTCGTCTGGAACCAGAACCGGTGACCCGGTGAACACCGCCGAGCAGGCGCTGCGCCGGCTGGAGCTGACCGTCACCCGGCGGCTCGACGGGCTGCTGCACGGCGCGCACCAGGGGCTGCTGCCCGGCACCGGCAGCGAGGCCGGCGACAGCCGCGTCTACGTGCCCGGCGAGGACGACGTGCGCCGCATGGACTGGGCCGTCACCGCCCGCACCACCATCCCCCACGTACGCGACCTGATCGCCGATCGCGAGCTGGAGACGTGGGCGCTGGCCGACCTGTCGCCCAGCATGGACTTCGGCACCGCCGACACCGACAAGCGCGACCTGGTGGTGGCGGCGATCGGCGCGATCGGGTTCCTGTCCAGCAGGATGGGCGACCGGTTCGGCGCGCTGGTGATCCACGACGAGTACATTCACCGCATGCCCGCCCGCACCGGCCGGCCCGCCCTGTACGGGCTGCTCCACTCCCTCATGGACGCCCCCCGCGGCCGGATCGTGCCGGACCCGCCCGACCTGGCCGAGGGCATCGAGGTGCTGTCGGCCAGCCGCAGGCGGCGCGGCATGCGGCTGATCGTCTCCGACTTCCTCGACGCCCGCCCCGACCTCGACCCCGACGCCGAACGCCCGTGGGAGCGCCCCATCAGGCGTCTGGCGGCCCGCCACCAGGTGCTGGCCGTCGAGGTGATCGACCCGCGCGAGCTGGAGCTGCCCGACGTGGGCCGGGTCGCGTTCGCCGACCCCGAGACCGGGAACGTACGCGAAGTGCATCTTTCACCCAAAATTCGGCAAGCGTATGCCGAAGCGGCAGCCCAGCAACGCGAGGGCACCCGCCGGGCGCTGCGCCGTGCCGGCATCGCCCACCTCGTGCTGCGCACCGACCGCGACTGGGTGTTCGACGTGGCACAGTTCGTCCTGCGCCAGCGCCGCATGAGCCACCTGGCCCACCGGAGACCGGTGTGAGCGAGCGAAACGAGGAGACCATCACCGACGCTATCGTGGTCACAAGGCCCGGGAAGGAGGCCTGGTGAGCTTTCTCGCCCCTGCCTGGCTGTGGTTGTTCGTGCTGGTGCTGCTGCTGGTCGCCGGCTATGTCGTGGCGCAGTTCGCCCGCCGCCGCTACACCGTGCGCTTCACCAACCTGGCGCTGCTCAACCTCGTCGCCCCCGCCGGGCCAGGCTGGCGCCGGCACGTGGCGCCCGCGCTGTTCCTGGTCATGATGTCGCTCCTGGTCGTCGGGGCGGCGAAACCCGCCGGCGAGGTACGCGTGCCGCGCGACCGCGCCACCATCATGATCGCCCTCGACGTGTCGCTGTCGATGGACGCCGACGACGTCGACCCCGACAGGATCAGCGCCGCCAAGGCGGCCGCGCAGTCGTTCGCCAAGGAGCTGCCCGACCGCTTCAACGTCGGCGTGGTCTCCTTCGCCCGATCCGCCAACGTGGTCATCTCCCCCACCACCGACCACCAGGCCGTGATCACCGCCATCGGCAACCTCACCACCCGGCCGGGCACCGCGATCGGCGAGGCCGTCTTCAACTCCCTCGAGTCGGTGCGCTCGTTCGACCAGCAGGCCGCCACCGACCCGCCGCCGTCCGCCGTCGTGCTGCTGTCCGACGGCGACAACACCTCCGGCCGGTCCGTCAACGAGGCCATCGAGGCGGCCCAGCAGGCCGGCGTGCCGGTCTCCACGATCGCGTACGGCACCCAGGAGGGCACCGTCAACATCGACGGCAGGCCGGTGAACGTGCCGGTCAACAAGCAGACCCTGCAGTCGTTGTCCGACGGCACCAGCGGCCGCGCCTACACCGCCGAGTCCGGCTCCGAGCTGCGCGAGGTCTACGAGCAGATCGGCACCTCGCTCGGCTACAAGCTGGTCAACCAGGAGATCACCCAGTGGTTCATCGTGGCCGCCATCATGGCCGGGCTGCTGGTGGCGGGAGCGGCTGTGCTGTTCGGCACCAGGATCCCGTAACGTTCTGCCCCGTGGCCCACTACTTCTCCGACCAGCCGAAGAGCGCGAGCAGGCCGGGCTCGGTCGACCTGGTCCTGCCCGACCTGCACCTGCGGCTGGAGACCGACAGCGGCGTGTTCTCGCCCGAGCGGGTCGACCTCGGCACGCGCGTGCTGCTGGAGAGCGTCCCGCCGCCGCCGCAGGAGGGCGACCTGCTCGATCTGGGCTGCGGCTACGGCCCCGTCGCGCTGACCATGGCGTCGCGGGCGCCGCGGGCGACGGTGTGGGCCGTCGACGTGAACCGGCGGAGCCTGGAGCTGACCGCGCGCAATGCCGAGGCCGCCCGCCTTTACAAAGTAAGATCAGTGCATGCGGACGACGTGCCGGACGACGTGAGGTTCCGCGCCATCTGGTCCAATCCCGCGATCCGCATCGGCAAGCAGGCCCTGCACGACATGCTCACCAGGTGGCTGACCCGGCTGACGCCCGACGGTGTGGCCTACCTGGTCGTCCAGAAACACCTCGGCTCCGATTCCCTGCAGCGCTGGCTCGGCGAGCAGGGCTGGCAGGCCTCCCGCGAGGCCAGCCGAGCCGCCTACCGCATCCTGAAGGTGACCCGATGAGAAGGCAGTTGCGCCCCACCGACGTCAAGCGGCTCAACCGCACCTGGCGCAGGAACACCCACAACCGCCTCGGCCTGATCGTCGAGTCGGTCACCGGCCCGTTCAACATCGGCTCGATCTTCCGCAGCGCCGCCGCCTTCGGCGTCGACGAGATCTGGCTCGCCGGCAACGCGACCCCGCCGACCAATCCCAAGGCGGGCAAGACCGCGCTGGGCACCGAGCGGCTCGTCACCTGGCACGAGGCGATGCCGGCCACCGAGGCGGTCAAGGCCGCGCGCGAAGAGGGCTACACGGTGCTGGCCGTCGAACTGACCGCCGACGCCGTGCCCCTGCACCGGGCGGAGCTCGGCCGCGACGTGTGCCTGGTGGTCGGCAGCGAGGACCACGGCTGCTCCCCCGCCCTGCTCGACGCCGCCGACGGCGCCTGCTACATCCCCCAGGTCGGCCGGGTGGGCTCGTTCAACGTCGCGGTGGCCACGGCCATCGCCCTGGCCGAGGTTCGCCGCCAGGAATGGGAGAATCTCCCCGAATCGTAATCCGCGCCGTTCTCCCAGAAGGGCATACTTCAGGACGTGCTCAGCCGCCGTTTCGCCTTTCTCGACCACCCGGGCCCGCTGGCCTTCGCCCACCGCGGCGGAGCGGCGGAGAACGCGGAGAACTCCGCCGCCGCGTTCGAGCGGGCGGTCGGCCTCGGATACACCCATCTGGAGACCGACGCCCACGCCACCGCCGACGGCGTGCTGCTCGCCTTCCACGACCACACGCTCGACCGCGTGACCGACCGGCGGGGCCGCATCTCCGAGCTCCCCTACCGGGAGGTCAAGCGGGCCCGCATCGACGGCGTGCACGAGATCCCGCTGCTGGAAGACCTCCTGGGCACCTGGCCGGAGATCCGTTTCAACATCGACGTCAAGGAGCCGGCCGCCATCGCCCCGCTCGCCGCGGCGATCCGGCGCACCAACGCCTACGACCGGATCTGCCTGACCTCCTTCTCCGACGAGCGCCTGGCCCTGGCCAGGGCGGCGCTGGGCAGGGAGGTGTGCTCGGCGCTCGGCCCTCGTGGCGTCGCCGCGCTGCGTGCCGCCGCCGCGACCTCCGGCTACGGGCGGCTGCTCGCCCGCCTGTCCCGCGCCGGGGTGCCGTGCGCGCAGGTGCCGGCGGGCTTCCGCGGGCTGCGCGTCACGACCCGGGCGCTGGTCCGCACGGCGCACGCCATCGGCATGCAGGTGCACGTGTGGACCGTCAACGACACCGCCCGGATGGAGCACCTGCTCGACCTCGGCGTCGACGGCATCATGACCGACAACGTCACCGGCCTGCGCGACGTCCTCCAGCGTCGCGGCCAGTGGCACCCCGGCCGGCTGGCCGCCTGAGAGCGACGCACCCCCCGCCCTGCCCTCATAGGAGCGACACGACACCATGCCCGCACCCCCACCCCCCGGGGCCCTCGACGACTCCCCCGCAGCCCGCCGGCGCGAGCAGCGCGGCTGGTACCTCTACGACTGGGCCAACTCCGCCTTCTACACCACGATCATCTCGGTCTTCCTCGGCCCTTACCTCATCCCGGTCGCCAAGACCGCCGCCTGCGCCCAGGACTTCCCCGGCATGGCCTCCGGCCAGTGCGTGGCCGCCTTCGACGACCTGGTGATCGCCAACCCCGGGCTGGGATACGTCGACGTGCTCGGCGCCGACATCAGGCCGGCCGCGTTCTTCGGGCTGATCATGACGGTCGCGGTGCTGCTGCAGATCGTGTTCCTGCCCATCGTGGGCGCGCTGGCCGACCACACCGGCCGCAAGCGGGAGATGCTCGGCGGCTTCGCCTACGTCGGCGCGCTGGCCACCATGGGCCTGTACTTCGTCGAGGGCGACCGCTACATGCTCGGCGGCGTGCTGTTCGTCGTGGCCAACCTGGCCTACGGCTCCTCGGTCGTGGTCTACGACTCGTTCCTGCCGCAGATCTCCACCCCGGCCGAACGCGACACGGTCTCCTCGCGCGGCTGGGCCGTCGGCTATCTCGGCGGCGGCCTGCTGCTGGCCCTCAACCTGGTGCTCTACCTGCAGCACGAGAGCCTGGGGCTGGCCGAGGGCATGGCGGTGCGCATCAGCATGATGTCGGCCGGGCTGTGGTGGGCCATCTTCACCGTCGTCCCGCTGCTGCGGCTGCGCAACCGGCCGGTTCCCGCGCACGAGACCACGGCGCTGCGCTCGGCCGGAGGCAGCTTCCGCCAGCTCGGCCGCACGCTGGCCGAGCTGCGCCGCTACCCGCTGACGCTGCTGTTCCTGGTGGCCTACCTCGTCTACAACGACGGCGTGCAGACGGTCATCGGCAACAGCGCGGCCTTCGCCTCCGAGGCTCTCAAGCTGGACAAGACCGTGCAGATCAGCGCGATCCTGATGGTGCAGTTCGTGGCGTTCTTCGGCGCGCTGCTGCTCGGGCGGCTGGCGGGCGTCTTCGGCACCAAGCGCACGGTGCTGGCCAGCCTGGTGGTGTGGACCGCGATCGTGGTGGTGGCCATGTTCGTCGGCGAGAGGCAGGCCCTGCAGTTCTACCTGATGGCGTTCGCGATCGCGATCGTGCTCGGCGGCACCCAGGCGCTGTCGCGCTCGCTGTTCTCGCAGGTGATCCCGAAGGGGCGCGAGGCCGAATACTTCAGCCTGCTGCAGATCAGCGACAAGGGCTCGGCGTTCATCGGCTCGCTGACGGTGACGGTGGCGCTGCAGCTCACCAACAGTTACCGCATCGCCATCGTCTCCATGATCATCTTTTTCGTGCTCGGTTTCGTGCTCCTGGCCCTGACCAACCTGCCCAAGGCCATCCGCGCCGCGGGCAACGAGGTGCCCGAGCGCATCTGAGCGCTCAGCCGGCGCCCCCTCCGGCGCCGCCGGAGATCCGAGTGCCGACGAGCATCGTGCCCGGCCCCTGGGACGCTCCAGGGCCGGGCACGGCCGTCACCGTGCCGGCCGTGACCTCCCCGCCGCAGTGCGGGCAGGTGACCACGGGCGTGAAACGTTCGCCGCAGGAGTGCACCAGCAGCGCCGGCGGGCCACCCGGCGGAGTGGACCAGCGATCTCCCCAGGCCATCAGGGTCGTCAGGGCGGGCACGATGTCACGGCCCGCCTCCGTGAGGACGTACTCGTGGCGCACCGGCCGCTCCTGGTAGGGACGCTTCTCCACCACCCCCGCCGCCACCAGGCGCGCCAGCCGGCCGGCCAGGAGGTTGCGGGAGATGCCCAGATCCTCCGCCAGATCGTCGAACCTGCGCAGCCCGAGAAACAGGTCACGCAGGATCAGCGGCGTCCATGGCTCGCCGACCACTCCGACGGCCTGGGCGATGGAGCAGTGCATCTCACCGAACCTGTTCATGGACCCAGGATAGTTGGTTGATAAAGTGAACCCATGTCAGTTCATATTCAGGACTCACCCGCCGCCGCCTATCGCCGGGCCGGCGAGGCACACGACCTCGACGCGCTCATGACCACGCTCGCCGCCGACGTGACCCTGCACTCCCCGCTCAGCGCCGGCGCCACCTTCGAGGGCAAGGAGCAGGTGGGGGAGCTGTTCTCCGTCGTGCTGAGCGTCCTGTCCGGCATGCGCTACCACAGCGACATCGGCGACGACCGGACCCGCGCACTGACCGCCACCGCCCGCCTGGGAAGCCTGGAGGTCCACGAGGCCGCCATCGTCGAGGTGGACGGCGACGGGCTGGTCAGCGACATCACCCTGTTCGTCCGGCCGCTGCCCGCCTTGACCGCGCTGATGGGCGCGCTGGGCCCCGGCATGGCCCGCGCGTCCGGCCGGCCGGGTCTGGCGCTGCTCGTCGGCGCCGCCGTCAGGCCGCTGGCGGCGATGACCCGGCTGGGTGACAGGACGCTGGTGCCGCTGGTGACCCGGCGAGACAGAAGGTAGGCGATCTTATTCGAGAGCAGTGCTCTTGACATGGGCCGCATCAATAGAGAGCATTGCTCTCATGAAAGAGCGGCGCACATTTCAAGGAGCACCGATGTCTCCCAAGCCGGTCGCCGCGGCGTTCGCCGCGGCAGGGATCCTCTTCTTCCTCTATCCCGCGATCCGCCCCTCGGGCGACGACGCCGCGGCCATGGCCTCCTCCGCCTGGGTCGCCGGGCACTCCGCCGCGATGGCCGGGTTCGTCCTGCTCGGCCTGGCGGTGCTCGGGCTGCACCGGGTGCTGGGCGACCGGCTGTCGCTGCGGGCCGCGGCGGTGACCTGGGCGGGCGCGGGCCTGACACTCCCCTACTACGGCGCGGAGACGTTCGGGCTCAACGTGATCGCCCAGCGCTCCCTGCGCGACCAGGCGCCCGCGCTGACGGAGCTGGCGGCGGAGTTCAGGTTCGGGGCCGTCCCCGTCAGCATGTTCGCGGCCGGGCTCGTCCTGCTCGCCGCCGGCACCGTGATGGCCGCGGTGTCCGTCCGGCGGTCAGGAACGCTGCCCAGGTGGAGCGGGACGGTGTGGGCACTGGGTTTCGTGCTGTTCATCCCGCAGTTCTTCGGGCCGTACCCGCTGCGCATCGCGCATGGCGCCCTCATCATGGCCGGCGCGCTGTGGCTCGCGGCGGCGATCGTGAGCGGGCGCCGCGGGAAAGCGGTCACGGGCCGATCAACCGCCTGAAACGCGGTGCGTACGCGCTGAGCTGGCCCGGAACCCCCGAACCCCCCGGTCAGGAGAGCCGCGGACGGGACCCGCAGGAAGAACCGAGGCCCCAAGCGCGATTGGATCACCCCTCGGGTGGGAATCCCATCACGGTACCAAGCGTTAGACACCGTGGGAGACAGACCCCCCACGCATGGGGGCCCTGTAGGAGGCATTTAAACATGGGCGAGCGCGCGCTTCGTGGCACCCGGCTCGGGGCAACCAGCTACGAGAACGACCGTAACACGGATCTGGCCCCACGCCAGGAGGTGTCCTACACCTGTCCTAAGGGGCATCGCTTCGAGGTTCCGCTTGCCGCCGAGGCTGAGATCCCCGCGACGTGGGAGTGCCGCATGTGCGGTGTGACCGCCGTTCGCGTGGACGGCGAGCAGCCGGAATCGAAGAAGACCAAACCGCCGCGGACACACTGGGACATGCTCCTGGAGCGGCGATCCATCGAAGATCTCGAGGAGGTGCTCAACGAGCGGCTCGCCGTGTTGCGAGCCCAGCGTCGTAAGAGCGCCTGATCTCCTCTCACGGTGAAACCCCCGGGCGGCGCCCGGGGGTTTTCTCGCGCGGGAACGTCAGGATTCGCGGTCTTCCCTGATCACCTCGCCGTGCACCACCCGGGCGCCCTTCGGCGCGCCCTCATCGGGAGAGGCGGCGCCGGGGAAGTCACCACCCGGCGGGAACATGCCGGCGTAGGGGGAGGCGGCGGCCATGCGCTTCACCCTGCGTTCGAAGAACGACGAGCCCAGGCGGCGCATCAGCGGCCGGGTCACCGGCAGGACGCACGCCAGCCCGAGAACGTCGGAGACGAAGCCCGGCACCAGCAGCAGCCCGCCGCCCACCAGGATCAGGCCGCTGTCGGCCAGCTCGCGCTCGGGCATGCGCCCGGTCTGCATCGACTCCTGAAGGACACGCCAGGCCCTGCGTCCCTCGCGGCGCATCAGCCAGGCCCCCAGCAGGCTGCCGCCGATGAGCAGGGCCACGGTCGCCGGCCCGCCGATCGCGGCCCCGACCTGGAACATCAGCCAGATCTCCAGGACGGGGAAGAGCAGGAAGGGCAGGAAGAGCAGGAGCCGCATCGTTTCCTCGTTTCCACACGCGCGTACAGCAGGAACAACGCGCGGCGCGGCCGAACCGTTCCGCCCGGCGGCGGATCGCAGACGGTCGGCGCGTTCCAGACGGCCCACGCCGCGCACACGGTGGTCCTGCCGGGGTCGTCGGGCTCGATCCGCCGCGAGGCGCCACCCGGACCAGGCGCGGCCATGCGCCGCCGCGTCCCGAGCTCGCGGATCCTCGCCCTAGCCGTGGCCTCGCCTGCCGCGCAGGCGTTTGGGCAGGCCCGTGACACCCCACAGCCCGATCCGCCACAACGCCTCGGACATGACCTTGCCGCTCATCTTGCTCTTGCCGACCGTACGCTCCACGAACGTGATCGGCACCTCGACCACCCGCAGCCCGTGCCGTGACGTACGCAGCGTCAGGTCGACCTGGAAGCAGTAGCCCTGCGACTCCACCCCCGCCAGCCCCACCTTGTCCAGCGTGGCCGAGCGGTAGGCGCGGAACCCGGCGGTCGCGTCGCGCACGGGCAGGCCGAGCATGACCCGCGTGTAGATGTTGGCGCCCTTGGACAACATCTCGCGCCGGTGCGGCCAGTTGACCACCTTGCCGCCGGGCACGTAGCGGGAGCCGATCGCCAGGTCCGCCCCGTCGGCCAGCGCCTCCAGCAGCTTGGGCAACTCCTCCGGCTGGTGGGAGCCGTCGGCGTCCATCTCGACCAGCACGTCGTAGCCTTCGTCCAGGCCCCACCGGAACCCGGCGATGTACGCGGCGCCGAGGCCCTGCTTGCCGGGCCGGTGCAGGACGTGCACGTGGTCGTCGCCGGCGGCCAGCCCGTCGGCGATCTCGCCGGTGCCGTCAGGGCTGTTGTCGTCGGCCACGAGCACGTGGGCCACCGGCACCGCGGCCCGCAGCCGCTCGACGATCTTGGGAAGGTTGTCGCGCTCGTTGTATGTCGGCACGACGACGAGCACCCGGCCGAGAGTCTCCATGTCAGTCGTTCCTCATCCGGTCTTCTCGCCGCCTGCCACGCCACGCGACGACTCCGGCCGCCGCCGCTCCCATCATCATCAATGCCCACTCAGGAAACGCCCCCACCCTGGTTGCAAGCGTTTTCTCAGTGCGTACGGGCACCGTGACCACGTTCATGTCCGCGACCAGCTCGCGGGTCTGCCAGGAGACCTTACCGTCAGGCGTGACGAACGCGGAGATCCCCGTGGTGGCCGCGGTCACGACGGCCCTGTTGTGCTCCACCGCCCGCAGCTTCGACATCGCCAGCTGCTGCGGCGGCAGGTTGGACAGGGCGTAGCTGGCGTTGTTGGTCTGCACCACGAGAGGGGTGCCCCCGGCACGCACGGTCTCGCGCACGGTGCCGTCGTAGGCCACCTCGTAACAGTTGACCGCGCCGATCGTCACGGGCCCCATCCGCAGGTCGCCAGGCTTGTCGCCCGGCACCGACTGGCGGCCCACCAGGCCGGCCCGCTCCCACAGGGCCAGCACGATCTCCTTGAGCGGCGTGAACTCCCCGAACGGCACCAGGTGCTGCTTGTCGTAATAGTCGCCCGCGCCGGTCACCGGGTCCCACACGAGGCTGCGGGTGGCGCGGTGCTCGTCGCCGATCGCCACGACCGCGCCGACGAGCGTGGGAACCCCGACGTCCCGAACGGAGTCGTGGATGGTCTCCCGGGCGAACTGGTCGCGGTAGGGGTCGATGTCGGTGGAGTTCTCCGGCAGGACGACCAGGTCGGGCTTGGGGAGCTTGCCCTCGCGTACGGCCTGGGCCAGGCGCTTGGTCTCGTTCGCGTGGTTGCGCAGGACGACGGCGGGCTCGTCGCCGAGCACGTTCATGCCCCGGCCGGGCACGTTGCCCTGCACGATGCCGATGTTGACCGTACGGCCCTCGTCGCCGGGCCTCGGCACGGCCAGGCTCAGCACGGGCACGGCCAGGGCCAGCGCCACGGGAGCCGCCCTGCGCCAGAGCGCGCGCCCGCCGCGCGACAGGAAGGCGCGGGCCAGCAGGGCGCCGCACAACACGACGGCGAACGACACCAGCGGCACGCCGCCCAGCGCCGCGTAGGTCGTGAACAGCGACTCTCCCTGGCTGAAACCCACCCGCGCCCACGGGAACCCGCCGAAGGGCACCAGGCCGCGCAGCCACTCCATGGCCACCCACAGGCCGCCGAACCACACCGGCCAGCCCGGCAGGCGGAACACGAGCGCCGCCGCGGCGGCCATGGCGGCGTAGAAGAGGCTCTCCGCGCCGACGAGCATGAGCCAGACGTCGTCGCCGATCGTGCGCACCCACGCCACGCCGGGGAACAGGAACGCCGCGGCGCCCACGTAGCCGAGCCAGGCGGCCCTTCCGGGGCGGGTGCCGTGGAGGGAGGCGACGATCAAGGCGATGCCCAGCGGGGCCAGCCACCACCAGTCGAGCGGCGGGAAGGCGGCGAACAGCGCCAGCCCGCCGGCCACGGCCGCCGCGACCCTGGCCGCCAGCACGCGCCGCGGCTCGCGTCCCGGCCCGCCGGCGGCCTTGGGACCACGCACGTCCTGGCTCGCCTCGGACGCGGGCGCGGGCGCGGGCTCAAGCCCGGGCCCGGACCCGGCCGGGGACGGGGACGTCGGGCCAGGCCCGGACCCGGACCCAGACCCAGGCTCGGACTCCGGCCCGGACCCGGACCCAGACCCAGACCCAGGCTCGGAGGTGGGCGCGGGCTGGGATTTCGGCTCGGGTCCGGACCGCGACTCGGACGTGGGCTCGGGTCCGGGCAGGTCCGGTGCGGCGGCCGGGCCAGAGGGCGCCGCCGCGGCGGCCTGGGGCGACGCGGCGGCAGGGGCGTGACCACCGCCAGGGGTCGAGTCGCGCCCGGGTGTGGGCGGTAGGCTCGCTCTGTCCTGAACCACTCCGGGGTCTCCTCCGCCGTCATCGCACGCCTGCTTGCGAAAACGCTACCGTCCCACAGCCCCACTTCATGCAGCGCGGCGCGGGGAGATCGAAAAAAGGCGGGCGGTCGCGGCAGGGTGATCCCGCGGGTGACGGGACCACCCATGCGCACGGCGGTCCTGCGCACGAGAACGGGAAGAGGGCCCGGAAACCCTTCGGACCGGACCCGTCTCGTCGGCGGCGAGCGCGGAATTCCGTTGTCTACTGGGCTCCCGGGCCCGTCCCGGGTCCAACCCCCCGCCCGGTTGGGGTGCCCCGACTCGACGGACCGACGGCCCTGCACCTGGCTGTGTGGACGAAGTCACACTCCGTCACGGACGCAGGATCCGGCGATGTCAGAGACGGCCAACCGGCCAAGTCCCGTGCTGGACTGCGCAGCAAACTACCGACTCCACCTCAGATGTCAACCGTGTCCCGATCAGCAGAAACATCAAGTTTTCGCAGGTGGTACATGATCGGCGGCCCGCGGTAAAGCGGATCAAAGCCCTTTTGCGGGCGCCTGCGAGCGGCCGGGCAAGCCCCTCAGCGCCTCGGAGAGCGGCTGCTCGTGCACGACACCGAGCCGTTGCGTGGCACGGGTGAGAGCAACATACAGGTCGCTCGGCCCTCGTGGCGACTGGGCGGCGATGACGTCGGGCTCGGCCACGACGACCGAGTCGAACTCCAGCCCCTTCGCGTCCGTCACCCCCATCACGGCCACCGGCGCGTCGAGCGCCTCCGCGCCCTTCGCCCGGCCCGCACCCGGCGCCACCACCACGGTGCCGGCCACGGCCGCGGCGACCTCGGCGCCGAGCGTGCCGAGCAACCTGTCGGGCACCACCACGGCCACCTTGCCGCCCTCTCCCACCTCGGCCTTGACCAGCTCGGCCAGCGCGGAGAGCGGCGCGGACCAGGGTTGCACGCCCAGCTCGCGGACGGACACCGGGGCCTCGAGCGCGGGGTCGACGGTGGCCAGGACGCGCGCCGCGACCGCCATCAGCTCCACCGGCGTGCGGTAGTTGACGGTCAGCCGCTCCTGGCGCCAGCGCCCGGCCACGTACGGGTCGAGCACCTCCGCCCAGGAGCGCGCGCCGGCCACCGAGCCGGTCTGCGCGATGTCGCCGACGATCGTCATCGAACGCGTGGGGCAGCGCCGCATGACGGCCCGCCAGGCCATCGGCGAGAGTTCCTGGGCCTCGTCCACGATCACGTGCCCGTAGGCCCAGGTGCGGTCGGCGGCGGCGCGCTCGGCGGTGGTGAGGAGGGGGCCGTCGCCACGCTGGCGTTCGGCGAGGCGCTCGGCCTCCATGACGTCGGACAGGCCCGTCAGCTCCAGGACCTCGCGGGCGTAGGCGAGCTCGGCCTCGCGCTCGCTCTCCTCGGCCTGCCTGGCGGCGGCCAGCTCCTCCTCCGCCTGCATGGCGCTGGCGCGCAGCACCTGCTCGTCGATGTCGCCGAGCAGGTCGGCCGCCTCGTCGAGCAGCGGCACGTCGGACTCGGTCCACGCGCCGCCGTCCCGGCGCAGCAGCGCGCGCTCGCCGGGGGCGAGGGAGGAGGCCGCGTACTCCAGGCGCTCGGGCGAGCCGTACAGGCCGAGCAGGAGGCGCTGCGGGGTGAGGTACGGCCACAGCCGGTTGAGCGCGGACTTGACGACCGGCTCGGTGCGCAGCTCCTCGCGCATGTCGGCCAGGTCGTCCTCGTCGATGAGCCCCTTGCCGATCTTGCGGGCCTGCTGCCGGGCCAGCGCGTTGAGCAGCGACCTGACGAACACGGCCCGGGCCTGGTTGTGCGGGCGGCGCGAGCGGGTCGCCTTGTTCCTGGCCGCGTCGAGCATGGCGCGGTCGATGGTGAGGGTGAGGCGGCCGAGGGTGAGCTCGACGGGCCGGCGCGGCACCCGCTGCCGGTCGCGTACGGCCTTGGCGATCACCGCGGCCATCCGCGCGTCCCCCTTCAGCGCCGCCACCTCGGCCCGCTCGCGGGCGGTGGCGGTGACGCCGGGATAGAGCTCGCCGACCGTGGACAGCAGCACGTCGTTCTCGCCGAGCGAGGGCAGGACCTGCTCGATGTAGCGCAGGAACGTGAGGTTGGGCCCGAGGATGAGCACGCCCCTGCGCTCCAGCCGCTCCCTGTGCGTGTAGAGCAGGTACGCGGCGCGGTGCAGGGCCACCACGGTCTTGCCGGTCCCGGGGCCGCCCTGCACGACCAGGACCCCGTTCAGGTCGCCGCGGATGACGCGGTCCTGCTCGGACTGGATGGTGGCCACGATGTCGCGCATGCGGCCCGTGCGCCGCTCGTCCAGCGCGGCCAGCAGGGCCGCCTCGCCGTTGAGCGTGGCGCGGTCGTCGTCGGTGAGCGAGTCGAGGTCGAGCAGGTCGTCGTCGACGCCGACCACCGCGCGGCCCTTGGTCTGCAGGTGGCGGCGCCTGGTCACGCCCATCGGGGCGGCGGGTGTGGCGCGGTAGAACGGCTGTGCGACCGGCGCCCGCCAGTCGATCAGCAGGCGCTGCTGCTCGTCGTCGGTGAGGCCGAGCTTGCCGATGTAGAGGCGGCCCTCCTCGACGTGGTCGAGCCGGCCGAAGACCAGGCCGCGCTCGACCGCCCAGAGCCGGGCGAGCCTCACGGCGTACATCTCGGCGAACGTGTCGCGCTCCGACCTGTTCTGCATCGTGCCGACGGCGCCGCTGGCGAGCACCTCCTTCAGCTGTCGCTGGGTGCGCTCGCGCAGCTCGTCGAGACGGTCGTAGAGGCGGGTGACGTACGCCTGCTCTCTGGCGCGTTCCGTTTGACGCGTTACCGCCTGACCATTAATGTGGTTAATGGGACACTCCGGGCCATTCTGCTTGTTGTTACGACAAACGATGACATTAGCACGCCTGATGCGGCACTCCCATCGCTTCGTCCCGTTCACTGCGACTCTCGGATTATCGGTGATCCGCCGCGTAGCGGATATCCGGACCCGCGCCCGGTCATCCATAGCAGGTGCGGCAGGCGCGCTCACCACACGACACACACGGCGGAAGCCTGGTGTGCCCGGGCGCCCGCTACTGACGGCCCCGGTGGGCGCCGCGGGCCGGGCCCACCGGGGCCGTGCGTGACCTGCGGAGAACGGCGCCCGCCAGGACCGCCGCGCCGGCGGCGGCGTAGGCGGGCGTGCCGGCCTCCGGGGCGAGGTAGGCCACCGCCCCCGCCAGGGGGACGCCGAGCCACTCCCAGCGGCCGTCCAGGGCCACCAGGGCGACGATGAGCAGCGCGTACCACGGATATCCGGGGGTCAGCAGCAGGAACGCCGTGCCGGTGACCGCCAGCGCGCCCCGCCACGGCCGGTCCGGGTCGCCGCGCGTGACGACGTGGAACGTCACCGCCGCCATGACGAGGACAACGGCGGGCACGGCCCAGGAGTCGGGCAGCACCAGCCGCAGCAGCCCGTAGCGGCCGCGCGCCCCGGCCTCGCCGTAACCCTCCTCGGCCACGTACCCGGACAGGTAGCCCAGCACCGAACCCCGCGACACCAGGACGTAGGGCAGGTAGGCGGCGGCCACGACGAGAACGGCGAGCGCCGTCGTCCACACGGCCCGCCGTGCCGCCCGGCCGCTCGACGGCGCACCGGACAGCGCACCCGGCAGCACCACGGCAGGCACCAGCTTGACCGCGATCGCCCCGCCGAGCAGCGCCCCCCGCAAGGAAGGCCTCGCCCGCCCGCCGAGGGCGAGCACCACGGCGGCGACGGCGAGCATGTCGACGTGGGCGTTGTTCACCGCCTCCATGGGAACGGCCGGGCACCACGCCCAGCACGCGGCCCGCCGCGCATCGTTCCCGCGCAGCAGGACCAGC
Organism: Nonomuraea sp. B10E15; assembly: GCF_039871615.1. NCBI lineage: Bacteria > Bacillati > Actinomycetota > Actinomycetes > Streptosporangiales > Streptosporangiaceae > Nonomuraea > Nonomuraea sp. B10E15. Next base: position 338,178 of record NZ_JBDPMB010000005.1, on the reverse strand, counting down.
AGCGTGCCCGCGGCCAGCAGCGCACCGGCGACCTGGAGCGGCTTGTGCCGGGCGTCGCCGGGCGACAGCCGGTCCACCACCATGAAGTACGCCTCCGCCAGCGGCGGGTAGATCGTGTGCGCGGACGGCCTGTTGATCCTCGTGCACGCGCCCCCTTCGATCGGGTAGAAGTGCCCCTCCGAGCAGCGGGGGAACAGCCACAGGTCCCGGAGCGAGGCGAGGGCGGGGTCGGCCGGGGCGTGGTCGTAGGGCGAGATGCCGGCCGACTGGACGCGGCCGTCCCAGGCGTAGCGGAAGGAGTCGGTGCTGGTCGCCGGAGGCCCGAGCAGCCCGGTGGCGATCACGGCCAGGCCGCCCGCCAGCACCAGCCTTCCCGCCGCCGGGCCCGGCACGCCGCGCGACGCCCACACCGCGGCTCCGAACAACACCCACGTGATCGCGTACCACCCCACCAGGATGCTGCCGGGGGGCGCTTGGAAGATCCCGGCCAGCACGGCCGCCTGGAGGGCGAGCAGCGCGGCGACGGCCGGGCCCCGCCACTTCCCGCCCGGACCACCACGCCGCTCACCACCACGCGGCGCAACCCCACGCGACGGCCCGCCGTGTGGCGCCCCGACGCGCGGAGGGTCGGCGCGCGGAGGGTCGGCGCGCGGAGGGTCGGCGCGCGGAGGGTCCGCCGCGCGGCGACGGGGGCCCCGCCGTCCGGACTCCCCCATCGCCCGCCTCGCCTTCCCCGCCACGCCCGCGGCGTCTCCCCTGACAGGGACACGTCCACATCATCGGCCACGCTCCCCCGGAAGGCGCCGATCTCCGGCTCCCCTGGCGTGCCTCGCGAGGACCTCAGCGATCCTCCGGCGGGACGGGGTCAGCCGGTGCGTTCCGCCGGGGCTTCGCCGGCCAGTTCGGGGGCGCGGTGCTCGTAGGGGGTGCTCAGCACGACCGTGGTGCGGGTCGAGACGTTGGCCGAGGCCCGGATCTGCTGCAGCAGGTCTTCGAGCGCCACCGGCGAGGCCACGCGGACCTTCAGGATGTAGCTTTCGTCACCCGCCACGCTGTGGCACGCCTCGATGGCCGTCAGGTGCGCCAGCCGGTCCGGGGCGTCGTCGGGGGCGGCGGGGTCGATGGGCTTGATCGACACGAACGCGGTCATCGGCAGCCCGACGGCGTCGTGATCGATGATCGCTGCGTATCCGCGGACGACTCCTCGCTTCTCGAGCCTGCGTACGCGCTGGTGCACGGCCGAGACCGAGAGCCCGGTCTCCCTGGCCAGATCGGTGAAGCTCATGCGGCCGTCGCGGGCCAGCAGCGTGACGATCCGGCGGTCGATTTCCTCCACCGGTCAAAGGTAGCCGGTCATGGTCACGACATGGTCCCGACCGGGGTGACGCCCCTGCGGATGGCGTGCTCCATCAGCGTGATGAGCACCTCCCTGCCGGAGTCGCGCCTGCGGGCGTCGCAGAGCACGATCGGGATGTCCGGCTCCAGGCCGATCGCCGAGCGCACCTCTCCGACGGTGAAGGGCCTGCTGCCGTCGAAGCAGTTGAGCGCCACGACGAACGGCTGGTCGCGCTTCTCGAAATAGTCGACGGAGGGGAAGCAGTCGTCGAGGCGGCGGGTGTCGGCCAGCACCACGGCGCCGAGCGCGCCCACGGCCAGCTCGTCCCAGACGAACCAGAACCGTTCCTGGCCGGGGGTGCCGAACAGGTAGAGCATGTAGTCGTTGCGGATCGTGATGCGGCCGAAGTCCATGGCCACGGTGGTGGTGAGCTTGCGCTCGACGCCCGCGAGGTCGTCGATGTGCGCCCCGATATGGGTGAGCGCCTCTTCCGTGCGCAGGGGCCGGGTCTCGGACACGGCTCCGACCATGGTGGTCTTTCCCGCGCCGAAGCCCCCGGCGATCAGAATCTTGATCGCCGTGGGAAGCCGCCAACGGTCAGTGTGACCGAATTCCATCCAGCACCGCCTGTACCTCTCCCGCGCATGCACAACCCCGCCCCTGTGGTGCCGTGGTCAGTGGTACCTGTCAAGGCGCGTTGAGGAGGTCGATCCACATGCCTGGCATCGAGACACCCTAGCAACGCCACATTTTCCTCTCAAGCCGCAAGCTTTTACAAGAAACAAAATGTCACGGTTTGTTGCCTATAACACCCTTATTCGCCGATACTGCCGGGCCGGTGTCAAGCTCGCCTGTCAAGGAATCCGACAAGTCTTTTACGCTGTCCGGTCGAAGTCCGAAATTCCGTTGATGCCGGCGGTGAAGCCGATCTGTCGTCGCAGGTAGGTGGCGGTACGCGGGCTGCGCTCGCGTACCGGCTCGATGAGGTCCGCGGCCTCGCGTGCCAGCCCGGCCATCGCCTCCCTCACCTCGGTGCTGCTGACGCCGAGCGACAACACGTTCAGGTCGCCCCAGCTCACGTCCTTGCGGTAGGAGGTGACGTCGCCGAGCAGGTGCAGGTAGCGCTGGACCAGCCTGCTGACGTCCCGCAGGTCCTCCAGGTGCGCCCTGGCCCAGCGGTCGGCGGTGTAGATCCAGTGCGACAGGTCGACGAAGCACGAGCCGCGGCTGTCGGCGTTGTCGAGGTAGCGCTCCAGCGTCGGCACGGCGTTCCTGTCGCGCCACACCCACGCCCTGACCATGCACGCCAGCATCCTGGCGAGCTGGTCGCGCCAGAGCCACCGCAGCTCGCCGAACTCCCCGGCCGTGGCCAGTTCGTCCCGCAGGTCGGCGAGGAAACGGGTGGCCGCCGACCGGGGCACCGCTCCGTCGGCGACGGACAGGCACTCGCGGACCACGCGGCCGGCCTGCTCACGGGTGATCGCGGTGTGGTTGACCAGCTGGTCGACGGCCATCACCCACAACGCGGCCCTGTTGGCCACCTTAAGGCGGTCGGCGCTGGCCCAGGGCGCGCTGAAGGCCATGGTGAGGGTGAGGGCGTCGTAACACCCCGCGTCGAAGGCCGCCGCGGGGAACAGCCCGCTGTACATCTCCGCGCACCGTCGCAGGTCCGGCTCTGTGCTGTTACCGAATTGTTTCATGATCGCGCGCGTGCGATCAAGGTATCAGCAGCGTGACCGATCAGCCCGCTCCGATATCTGCGGGCGACACTCCCCTGGCCGGCCCCAGCCCGGCGGAGGACCCCCGGGGCGCCCTCCGCCCTGGGCGAAGACCCGGGCAGGTCTAGCCGTCCAGGCGTCCCCAGGCCACGGTGGCGTCGTCGTGCGGCTTGCCCGACACCGGCCCGCGGGCCGACTCCAGCTCCCGCACGGCCGCGATCAGCGCGGCGGGCCCCCTGTCGGCCAGCGCCGCCGGCACGTCCGACCAGCTCCATCCGTACCAGTCGACGAGCCGCGCCACCCCGTCGGTGAGCACGGCCGCCCCGGTGGCGGCCACCGCCCCGCACACGCTCTCCCTGGCCGCCTCGGGGCGCGCGCCCGCCACCCAGAAGCCGCCGGGCGCGTTGCGCGTCCGCCGCACCAGCTCCAGCGAGTACGGCCGCCCGCCAGGCAACCGCTCCAGCCGGTCGTCGACCACCGCCATGACCCCGCCATCGGCCAGGGAGCACACGACCGGCGAATCCCCCAGCACGAGGTAGTCGACCCGCCCCCGATCCGCCCGCACCATCGCCACCGTCGAGGACGGCGAATCGGGGTTGCCCAGGTCGCAGCCACCGCCGTGGGCCGCCGTCAGCTCCTCGATGGAGGCTTCCAGGATCGCGGCCAGCGCGTCGCCCTGGCCGGTGGCCAGCCGCGCCGCCAGCGCTCCCCCGAGCCGCGCCACGAGCCACGGGACGTCGTGCGCGCACCCGCTGTCCACCCCGGCCGCCGCGGTGGCCCCGTCGAGCACGACGATCCACGACGGCCCGGCGATCACCAGGTCCTCGTTCCTGCGCGGGGAACCGGCGCTGGTGGCGTACGTGACCTCAGAGAACATGGCAGCGACTGTGCCACACCCGCCCGGTCAGCGGGCGGACGGCACGCGCCGGCGCTCCTCGCCGAGGGCGGCGCCGCCCACCGGCCGGGCCCGGATCTCTCTGAGTTCGGCCCGGCTGTCGCGGATGCCGGTGATCAGCACGTACGCGACCAGCAGCAGCCCGAGGCAGAGGGCGTCGGCCGCCCACCAGGGGATCTCGGCGAGCAGCAGGTAGCCGTCGCGGTCGCTCAGCTCCCTGATCACCACCGTGACCACGGCGATCACCACGGTCACCAGTAACCAGGTGCGCAGCCGGGGCAGGCTGCCCTTGCTCCACAGCCGGAGCCGCCAGTTCATGAACACGGCGAGCACGCCGAGCAGCGCGCAGAACCCGATCAGCCACCAGGGCAGGGCGAAGGCGGTCTGGTCGGCGATCTGCTGCTGCGTGGTGCGCAGCTCCGCCTCGGCCTTGCGCTGGGCCGCCACGGCCGCGTCGAGCTCGCGTTCGAGCTGGGCCACGGTCTTCTGCTGCCGCTGGGGCGGCGTGGCGTCCTCCGTCGGCAACATCCGCGCCACGACGGTCAGCATGATCGCGATGAACGACAGCGCGAGCACGATGGCCATGAACAGGTCGATGAAGCGCAGGTCGAGCGGCGGCGCGAACGAGGTGGAGGGCCGCTTCCTCACGGCTCCCTCACCAGGGTGTACTTCTGCGGGCGGGTCTCGGCCGCGCTCATCCGCTCGACGGCGGTGCGCAGCGCGTCAAGGCCCTTGACCAGCTCTTCGGTCCTGCCCCTCGTCTGGGCCATCTCCTGCCGGGACTGGGCCAGCTCCTGCGTGAGGCCGTGCATGGCGGGAGCCGCCTGCTTGGCGGGCAGGCGCGCGATGTAGATGAGGAACACGTCGTCGGCGGCCACCACGCTGGCCCGCTCGGACCGCTCGACCAGCGCCATCGCGCCGAACGCGACCACGCTCAGGAACAGCGCGATCAGGGTGACGCCGAACGCCGAGGCCAGCTCGGGCAGCACGTGCTGCTTCAGCGCGTCGATCAGCACGCTGGGGTCGCCCTGGTCGTCCAGGGCGTTGGAGAACGAGGTGACCATTCCGGCCATGGTCAGGGCGGTGCCGATGAACCCGAAGACGGGCAGCGCCCAGATGAGCGCGTGGTCGAGATGGTGCTTGTTGGCCATCTCGCTGTCGTCGAGCGCGGAGCGGGCGCTCAGCACCGCCTCGCAGTCGTTGCCCGCCTCGGCCGCCTCCCTGAACAGGCGCAGCCGGCGCCCCACCAGGGTGTCGTCACCGGGCTTCACCGCCTGCACGTTCGCCACCGCCCGCGCCGTCGCGGCGCTCTCCCGCCGGATGTCGGGCACGGCCCTGACGATCCGGAGAACGGCGGTGAGGAACACCGCGATGATGAGCGTGACCACGAACGCCGCGCCCGCCGGCGCCGTCGTCGCGCCCACGAATGTCAGCAGCGCTCCCACCGCCCCCGACACCAGCAACAGCATCGAGACCATCAGGCTCACCGCCGGCGCGAACGCCGAATGACACCAGCCGTACCTTGACACCCTTCAACTCCACTCCGGCACACAACAAGTCAAAGGAATACCTAAGCACACGTAAAGGAGTCGTAGAGTCACGACTGGCGACCGATTCGCGGGAATCCGGACCGTCGTTCAGACGATCACCAGGTCACGCGGGGTGGTGTTCAGCCGTTCCCCGCCGTTTTCGGTGCAGACCACGATGTCCTCGATCCTGGCGCCGTGCCGCCCCCGCAGGTAGATGCCCGGCTCGACCGAGAACGCGAACCCGGGCTCCATCACCTCACCGTTGCCGGCGACGATGTAGGGCTCCTCGTGCGTCTCGATGCCGATGCCGTGTCCGGTGCGGTGGATGAAGGCCTCGCCGTAGCCCGCCCCGGCGATCAGGTCGCGGGCCGCGGCGTCGATCGACTCGCAGGGCACCCCCGGCCGCACCGCCGCGCAGGCCGCGTCCTGGGCCCGGCGCAGCACCTCGTAGTAGGCGGCGAAATCGGCGGGCGGCTCGCCCACGCTGTAGGTGCGCGTGGAGTCGGAGCAGTAGCCGTTGTGCAGCTGGCCGCCGATGTCGACCACGACCGGCTCCCCGGCCCCGATCACCCGGTCGGAGACGTCGTGGTGCGGGCTGGCGGCGTTGGGGCCCGAGGCCACGATGACGAAGTCGACGGTCGCGTGCCCGGAGGCCAGGATCGCCTCGGCGATGTCGCGCCCCACCTCGCGCTCGGTGCGCCCGGCCCGCAGGAACTCCGGCACCTGCCGGTGCACCGAGTCGATGGCCTGACCCGCCTCGCGCAGCGCCGCCGCCTCGGCCGGCGACTTGCGCATGCGAAGCTCCCGCAGCACGCTCCCGGCCAGCATCTGCTCGGCGTCCGGCAGCACCTCGCGGAAACGCAGCGACGACATGGCCCACATGCGGTCGGCCAGGCCCACCCTGGCCACCCGGCCCAGGCGCGCGGCCACGACCGCGTAGGGGTCGTCGGTCTCGTCCCACGCCACGAACTCCAGCCCCAGCCGCGCGGCGGGCGACGCCTCGGCGGCCGGCAGCTCCAGCCTGGGCACCATCATGAAGGCCTCGCCGGAGGCGGGCACCACCAGGCACGTCAGCCGCTCCAGCGGCTTGGCGTCGTAGCCGCTGACGTAGCGCAGGTCGGGACCGGGAGTGAGGAGCAGGGCGTCGAGACCGCTCTTGGCGGTGGCCTCGTGAACGGCGGCAAGGCGGGAGGTGGGATAAAGATCTGAGGACGTCACAGGCCCAAATCTACTCCTGACGGCGCCTCCTAAAATCCGCGAAAAGCTCTCACGACACCGGAAGACGTCGCTACACTCCGCCCCACGTCGCTCACGTAATGTGAGGCCAATTGTCCAGTTCCACTGCGCTTTGAGAGTGAGACCCCATGGTCGACGTCATAGGCGCCGCCGGGCTGCTCGGGCACGGGAGCGACGCCGAGCTGCTGGCCGTACGACTGGCGCACGCCCAGCGGCTGGGCAACATGGGCTGGGCGGAGTGGCACCCGCACACCGGCGAGACCATCTGGTCCGACCAGGTCTACGTGATCTTCGGGCGGGACCCCGCCCTGGGCCCGATCCCGCTGCCCGAGCTGGCCGAGCTCGTCGAACCCGCCGACATGGGCGCGCTCGACCGCCTGCTGTGGTCGGTCGTGCGCGGCTCCGAACCGGTGCAGGCCGAGTTCCGCATCCGCCGCGGAACGGGCTCCGGCGAGCTGCGCGACCTGCGGGTCGTCCTCGAGCCGCTGACCATGCCCGGCGGCCCTATGGGCATGCACGGCGTCATCCAGGACATCACCGGCCGCCGCCGCGCCGAACGCATGGTCTCCGAATCGCGCCGGCAGCTCCTCGAATCCCGCGAGCAGGCCGCCGAGGAACGCCACGTCATGCTCGCGATGCGCGACGCCGTCCTGCCCGGCCCCGCCGGACGCCTCGACCTGCCGCACGCCAGGATCGCCGTACGCTACGTGCCCGCGGAGAAGAGCGCCAACCTGGGCGGCGACTGGTTCGAGGCCGCTCACGCGCCCGACGGCCGGCTGCTGCTGGCCGTCGGCGACGTCTCCGGCCACGGCCTGCCCGCCATCGCGCGCATGGCCCAGCTCCGCCACGCCCTCGTCGCCCTCGCCATGACCGGCCGGCCCGCCCACCGCCTGCTGGCCTGGCTCAACGAGCTGGTCATGCACCAGGTGAAGGACACCACCGCCACCGCGATCGTCGGCCACCTCGACCCCGGCACGCGCGTGCTCACCTGGAGCCAGGCGGGCAACCTGGCGCCCGTCCTGGTGCGCGACGGCGTGGCGAGCCGGCTCGCCCAGCCCCGCGGTGTGCTGCTCGGCGCCGGCTGGCCGGGCCCGTACCAGCCGGCGACCACCCGGCTGCTGCCCGGCGACCTGCTGCTGATGTTCACCGACGGGCTGGTCGAGCGGCGCACCCGCGACATCGACGTCGGCCTCGACCTGGTCATGGCCGCCGCCCGCGACGTGTCCGTCCGCGACCTGGAGTCGGGTCTCGACCGCCTGCTGGCCGACATCGGCGGCCCCAACCCCGAGGACGACGCGTGCCTGCTCGCCGTCGGCGTGCCCGCGTGCGAGGAGGAGCGGTCCGGGTGAGCGGCGAGAGTGCGACGATAGAGGCGTGCTCATGCTTCTGGACACCCCATCGCTCTACTTCCGCGCCTTCTACGGCGTCCCCGAGTCGGTCAAGGGGCCGGACGGCTCGCCCGTCAACGCCGTACGCGGCCTGCTCGACATGATCGCCACCCTCGTGCGCGGCCACTCCCCCACCGCGATGGCGGCCACCATGGACGCCGACTGGCGGCCCGCGTTCCGGGTGGCGGCGATCCCGACGTACAAAGCGCACAGGGTCGCCCACGGTGACACCGAGGAGGTGCCCGAGGCGCTCGTGCCGCAGATCGCGGTCATCCAGGAGGTGCTCGACGCGCTCGGCATCGCCCTCCTGGAGTCGCCGGGCTACGAAGCCGACGACGTGATCGGCACGCTCACCCACCAGGCCGCGGGCGCCGTCGACATCGTGACCGGAGACCGCGACCTGTTCCAGCTCGTCGACGACGCGCGCCCCGTACGCGTCCTCTACACCGCCCGCGGGATCCGCAACCTGCAGATCGTCGACGAGGCGTTCGTCACCGCCAAGTACGGCATCCCCGGGCGTGCCTACGCCGACTTCGCGACGCTGCGCGGCGACCCCAGCGACGGCCTGCCCGGCGTCGCCGGCGTCGGCGACAAGACCGCCGCGGCGCTCATCACCCGCTTCGGCTCGCTCGACGCCCTGCTCGAAGCGCTCGACGCGGGCGTCACCGACGGTTTCCCCGCCGGCAGCCGCACCCGCCTGGCCGCGGCCCGCGACTACCTGCGCGCCGCACCCGCCGTCGTCGAGGTGGCCTCCGGCGCGCCGCTGCCGGCCGCCGACCTGACCCTGCCGGCCAAGCCGCGCGACCCCGAGGCGCTCGTCCGCCTGGCCGACCGCCACGGGCTCGACAGCCCGCTCAACCGGCTGCTCGACGCCCTGGGCGGTTAGCTCTCGAGCAGGGCCAGGACGGCCGCCTGGGCGGCGTCGCGCAGGCGGCCGTGCACGAGCACGTTCTCCTCGCGGTCGGTGCGCACCTCGACCAGGCGCGGCCCTTCGCCGCGCAGCGCCTTGGGCAACTCGGTGATCTCGCCCACCAGCGTGTACGGCGTCCCCGTCGCGGCCGCCACATGGCCGAGGTCCACCCCGTGCGGCGTGCCGAAGACCCGCTCGAACGGATCGCGGACCGCCGCCTGGGGCAGCAGCGAGAAGATGCCGCCCCCGTCGTTGTTGACGACCACGAAGCACAGGTCGGGCCGGGGCTCGCGAGGCCCGAGGATCAGGCCGTTCTGGTCGTGCAGGAACGACAGGTCGCCCATCAGCGCGTACGCCGGGCCGTTGTGCGACAGCGCCGCCCCCATGGCCGTCGACACCAGCCCGTCGATGCCGGAGGCGCCCCTGTTGGCCATCAGCCGGATGCCGCGCCGCGGCCGCATCGCCTGGTCGAGATCGCGGATCGGCATCGAGGAGCCGCAGAACAGCAGGGCTCCGTTGGGCAGCGCGTCGACCAGGTCCCTGGCCAGGCGGGGCTCGCTCGTGCCCGATACGTCGAGCACCTCGTCGAGCGCCGTTCTCGCCGCCTGGTCGGCCTGGCGCCAGGAGTGCAGCCACGTGTCGTCACCGGAGGCCACCGGGATCTCCACGGCCTGCGCCACCTGCGTGGCCGACCTGGTGGGGTCGGGCCAGCGGTCGAGGTCGGGCGCCACGACGATGTGCTCCCCCGCACGCCGCAACCACGACAACAGCGGCCGCGACAGCCCGGGACGGCCCAGCGTCACCACCACGTCGGGCAGGTGCGTGTCGGCGAACGCGGGCGTGCCCAGCAGATAGTGGTAGGTGGAGACGGCGTGGTCGCCGTAGCGTCCGCCGCCGTTGGGCTCCGACAGCACCGGCCAGCCCGCCATGCCGGCCGCGGCGACGTAGCGGCGCACGTTGGCGGCTCCGTCGCCGACCACGAGCACGCCGCGTCTGGTCGGCGGGAGGTGCAGGGCGACCGGTGGAGGCGCGACCCTGGCCCGCACCCAGGGGCCGTTGGCGCCGCCGTCGAGCGGCTCGCACCAGGCGGTGTCGCCGTCGGGGATCAGCGGTTCCCTGAAGGCCAGGTTGAGGTGGACGGGCCCGGGCGCGGCCGGGCCCGACGCCCGCTGGTAGGCGCGGCAGGCCAGCGACCGCCAGTAGGCCACCTGGCCCGGCCGGTCCTCCGGCACGCCGACCTCGGCGAACCAGCGGGTGGCGTCGCCGTACAGCTTGATCTGGTCGATCGTCTGGTTGGCGCCGGTGCCCCGCAGCTCGGGCGGGCGGTCGGCGGTGAGCACCAGCAGCGGCACGTCCGCCTCGCCCGCCTCGATCACGGCGGGGTGGAAGTTGGCGACGGCCGTGCCGGAGGAGCAGATCAGCGCCACCGGGCGCTCGGAGCGCTTGGCCAGCCCCAGTGCCAGGTAGGACGCGGAACGCTCGTCGATGCGCACGTGCAGGCGCACCCGTGACTCGGCGTGCAGCGCCAGCGCCAGGGGCGCGGAGCGGGAGCCGGGGGCCAGCACGACGTCGGTCAGGCCGCAGCGCACCAGCTCGTCGATCAGCACCGTGGCCAGCGCGGTAGCGGGGTTCAACGTGACGCCTCCTGCATCCGGCTCAGCCACTGGGGAGAGTCGATTTCATATGCCGACAAATGCTGATAATTCACCGTCGGACGCCGTACGGCCAGCCGCCCGTCCACCGGCACCAGCGAGTCGTCCACGACGTCACCCGACAACAAGGGCATCGTGCCCAGCCCGCACGCGTACGGCAGGGACGGCAGCGCCGCGGCCAGCGCCAGCCCCGCGGCCAGCCCCACCGACGTCTCGACGGCGCTGGAGACCACCGCGGGCAGCCCGCACGCCTCCACCACCTGCAACGCCGCGCGCACCCCGCCCAGCGGCTGCACCTTGACCACCGCGATGTCGGCCGCCTCCGCCGCCTTGACCCGCAGCGGGTCCTCCGCCCTGCGGATCGACTCGTCGGCCGCGATCGGCACGTCGCACGCCCGCCGCACCGCCGCCAGCTCGTCGAGGGTGGCGCACGGCTGCTCGGCGTATTCCAGCCCGAACCGGTCGAGGCGCTTGAGCCGCTGCACGGCCTCGCCGACCTCCCACGCGCCGTTGACGTCGACCCGCAGCCGGCCGGACGGGCCGAGCGCGTCGCGCACGGCCTCGACCCTGGCCACGTCGTCGTCGAACGTCTGGCCCCGCTCGGCCACCTTCACCTTCGCCGTGCCGCAGCCGGAGCGGCGCACCATGTCGTGGGCCCGCACGGGATCGACGGCGGGCACGGTCGTGTTGACGGGCACGCTGTCGCGCACCGGCTCGGGCCAGCCCTCGAAGGCCGCCTCTCGGGCGCAGGCCAGCCAGCGGGCGCACTCGCGCGGGCCGTATTCGGGGAACGGGGAGAACTCGCCCCAACCGGCGGGACCCTGGAGCAGGACCCCTTCCCTGACGGTCTGCCCGCGAAAACGCGTGCGCATCGGGATGCGGAAGACATGGACCCGGTGGTGATCACGGTGGTGATCATGGTGACCTGGCCCGTGCTCGGGCTCCATGGGAGAACGCGTCACGACCCTCCCTGCGCTTCTGTCCGACCTGTCGCCACTAACCTTACGAGCATGTGGAGGAACCCGTCGCATCCGGACCGTCCGCTTCACGCCATTGTGCAATCTCCAGGACCTGCCCTGTTCGCGGCGATCCGGGACGCGCTCGCGGGCGACGGCCCGGCCGTGCTCCCCCTTCCGCCCGGCCACTCCGAGGCCGCGCTGGCGACCCTGCGCCCCACCCACGTCAACGGAGCCCTCCATGCCGGCGGCGAAGGCGTGCCGGGCGACGTCGCGGTCGTCATCGCCACCAGCGGCAGCACCGGCACACCCAAGGGGGTGCTGCTCTCGGCCACGGCCCTGCGCACCTCGGCCGCGGCCTCCCTGCGCCGCGTCGAGGCCTCCAAGGGCGAGCGCTGGTTGTGCTGCCTGCCCGTCTCCCACGTCTCGGGGCTGCAGGTGCTCGTGCGCGCCCTGCTGTCCGGGAGCGAGCCGATCATCCACCCGTCGTTCGACCCGCACGCGGTCCTCGCCTCCGGCGCCCACCACGTCTCCCTGGTGCCCACCCAGCTGCACCGGCTCGTCGGGCTGGGCGCGGACCTGTCGGTCTTCCGCACGATCCTGCTCGGTGGCGCGGCGCCGCGGCCCGGGCTGCTGGAGCAGGCGAGGGATCTCGGGGCGCGGCTGGTGACGACGTACGGGATGAGCGAGACGTGCGGCGGCTGCGTGTACGACGGCCAGCCCCTTTACAATGTAGATCTCAAGGTCGGCGACGACGGCCTGATCAGGATCGCCGGCCCCGTGTTGTTCTCGGGCTACCGTTTCGGCGGGCCGGCCCCGCTCGAGGACGGCTGGTTCGTCACCTCCGACCTCGGCGAGCTGACCGGGGGCCGCCTGCGCGTGCTGGGCCGCGCCGACGACGTCATCAACACCGGCGGCGAGAAGGTCGTGGCCGGCGCCGTGACCGCCGTGTTGTGCACGCATCCCGAGGTGGCCGACGCCGCCGTGTTCGGCACGCCCGACCCCGAATGGGGCGAGCGGGTCACGGCCGTCGTCGTTCCCGTCAACCCCGACACACCCCCCACGCTTGCACAATTAACGGCATACTGCCGCGATAGGCTTCCCCCCTATGCCGCCCCACGCGAGCTGCGCCTGGAGCTCCGGCTGCCGCTGTTGCCGAACGGAAAGACCGACCTTGTGCGGTTGAGGGCAGGAACCTGATGAGTTGCGGCTGCGTCAAACCGGGGAAAGGGAGGGAGCCTTCATGGACCAGACCCGCAAGATGTGGGCATCCGTCGCCGTCGTCGGCGTGATCGTGGTCGGAGGCGCCTCCATCGCGGCGGCCGCCTCGGCGGGCAAGCTCTCGCAGGTGGGCGAGGAGACCAGGGCCGTGGTGGAGCAGGCGTCGCCGTCCGGCGGGCCCGAGACCTCCACGTCCGATCCCAGTGGCGACCCCAGTGGCGACCCCACCGGCGACCCCACCGGCGACGACGTCGTCGTCTCCCGCGAGGTCAACCCCGATCCCGGCCAGGTCATCGAATACTGGACCGGCGAGCGCATGGAAGACGCCGATCCCATGCCGATGCCCGAGGTCTCGATCGAGGTGGGCGACTAGCGAGCGAGCCGAAGGGGTGGTCCGCCAGAAGAGGCGATCCGCCCCTTTTTCATGACATTCGTCCGCACGGGGAACAAATGGCGGCGATTGGCGTTATTGATACTGGTGCGCCGTGCGGACGACGAAGCCGCCCCACCACAACCTGCCTGATCGCTTCTACTCCGTACGGAGGAGGTGTCCTCATGCCCAGAACCGCCTTGGCGACCCCGCCCGTGTCTCTCGACCAGTTGCTCGAACGAGGGCGAGCCCAGGGTCACCTATCTCTGGCGGAGCTGCGGGACGCGTTCGGCAACGCCGGGATCAGCCCCTCTGAGGGCCGCACGATATTGCGTGAGCTGTCAGAGGCCGGCGTGAGCCTGGCCGCCGAGAACGAGCCGTCTCTCAGCACGACCGCCACCCCCGCGAAGACCACCCAGAAGAAGGCGGCGACTCCCAAGAAGGCTTCGCGGGCCAAGACTACCGGCCGCAAGGCAGCAGAGGCAAAAACCCTTTCCCCGGCGGACGCGAAGTCCGTCATCCCCCCGGACCCCAAGCCGGAGCACGAGGAGGACGTGCCGGAGGAGATCGAGCTGAGCGCCGAGGACGACGGCGACGCCGTCGACCTCGACGACACCCAGTCGGTCATGGGCGACTCGGTGCACACCTACCTGAAGTCCATCGGCCGCCGCACGCTGCTCACCGCGGCGCAGGAGGTCGAGCTGGCCAGGCGGATCGAGGCCGGCCTGTACGCCGAGTACAAGCTCGAGACCCAGCCCGATCTGCCGCCCGCCGCGCGGGAGGACCTGCGCCTGGTCGTCGAGGACGGCAAGCAGGCCAAGGACCACATGCTGGAGGCCAACCTGCGCCTGGTCGTGTCGGTGGCCAAGAAGTACACCGACCGCGGCATGTCGCTGCTCGACGTGGTCCAGGAAGGCAACCTGGGGCTCATCAGGGCGGTGGAGAAGTTCGACTACACCAAGGGCTTCAAGTTCTCGACGTACGCCATGTGGTGGATCAGGCAGGCCATCCAGCGCGGCTTCGCCGACTCGGCGCGGACGATCCGGCTGCCGGTGCACGTGCTGGAGATGTTGTCCAAGCTGTCACGCATCGAGCGCGACATGCACCAGCGCCTGGGACGCGAGCCCACCCCCGAGGAGCTGGCGGTCGAGCTGGACAAGACCCCGGACCAGATCGAGGAGCTGCTGCGCACCAGCCGCCAGCCGATCTCGCTGAACGCGACGATCGGCGAGGACGGCGAGACCACGATCGGCGACCTCATCGAGGACGTCGACTCCCCCGAGGCGTCGGAGATCGTCGACCGCCAGCTGCTGGGCGACCAGCTGCGCGGCGTGCTCGACAACCTCTCACCGCGCGAGTCGAAGATCATGGCACTGCGCTTCGGCCTGGTGGACGGCAAGCCGCACACGCTGGACGAGATCGGCAGGCACCTGGGGCTGACCCGGGAGCGGATCCGCCAGCTGGAGAAGGAGTCGCTGTCCAAGCTGCGCCACCCGAGCAACACCCGCCCGCTGCTCGACTGGGCCAGCTGACAACGGAGCCCCGGCACACCACGTGCCGGGGCTCTCGTTTTCCTGGACGCCTGGTGACCGGCGCTCAGACGGTGGCGGGCACCGGGCGCGGCACCCGCGGGATGCCCCACATCCGGTTGTCCTCGCGCAGCGTGCGCAGGCGCTCGACCTGGGCCGTCCACATGGCCCCCGCGGGGGTCGCCTTGGCCTTGCGGCGCGCGATCCGGTCGTCGTAGGCCTTCACCCCGAACGTGGCCCGCTGCCCCGCCTCCGCGGCCCGCAGCGCGTCGGTCAGCGCCCGGTCGAGGGCCTGGCCCGCCGCCAGCAGCTCGATCTCGTCGGCCGCCGAGGCCTGCAGCTCGCGCAGCGTCCGCTCGGCCTCGCGGGCCTTCTCGAGCAGCTCGGGGAAGCTCCTGGAGATCTCCTGGTCCGCGTGGAAGCGAACCTCGGCCTCCCGGCTCACCCGCGGACGGAAAAACGCCATCGACTCGGCCCCTTCACGCTGTCGTCATTCGTTCCGACGCTTAGCGTACGCCGTCCCGCGACACGTGCGGAAATCGGCCAGGAGCGAGCGCCTTTACATAGTAAGATGATCTCCATGCCCGCCAAGCGACCACCCGTCCCCCTCTCCCGCGAGCGCATCATCGAGGCCGCGCTCCACATCGCCGACGGCCAGGGCCTGCGCAGGCTCACCATGCGCCGCCTGGGCGACGCCCTGCAGGTGGAGGCGATGGCCATCTATCACCACCTGCCCCGGGGCAAGGAAGCGCTGATGGACGCGCTGGCCGAGCACGTCACCGCCATCCACGTCGAGCAGCGCTCCACCTGGCAGGAGACGGCCAGGGCCTGGTGCCGGGCGAGCAGGGAGGCGCTGCGCGAGCATCCCGGCGTGCTGGCCCTGGCCCTCACCAAGCCGCCCAAGGGCGCCACGGCGGTCGCCGTCAAGGAGCAGACCGAGCAGCTCGCCGACGCGGGGCTCCAGGGCGCCGCCGAGGCCGTGCGCACGCTGCGGGCCTTCGTCTTCGGCAGCGTCGCCGTCGAGGTGCAGCAGTCAGGCTGGGCCGACCCAGACGTCGATGAATGGGTCAGACGGGACGAAAGAGCTGATATCGACTTCGAGCGCGGGCTCGACGCTCTCCTCAAGGGATTGCAAACGTGATGCGCGTGTCGCGCTTGGCCGGTTATCCTGCATAAGGCACGCTGTGTCGAAGGTCACACGCACCAGGGATCCTCCTGTAACAGCCCGAACGGGCTATGTCGGAACGCGTGACACAGTCGCACACTTGCCAGGACAACAACCCGAGCCGGCTCCCGCCCCTCCAGAACGGGAGCATCCCACGAGATATCGGAGGCACGCCGATGTGCCCGCACGACCCGGCCTGTCCGGATGCCGAGGCGCCTGACCGCGAGGCGGCACGCACCCTCGCCTGCCACCCCGAGCAGGGGTGGAGCCTGCTCTGCAACGGCGTCGTCCTGTTCGAGGACACCGGCGAGCTGCTGCCCAGCGGCACCGTCATCGCACCTCATCGGCCCGATCCGCTGGTGGGCGCGGCCTGATCCGCACGCGGGCGGCGCCGCCGGCCGGTGCTGCCCTGCCGTGGCGGCCCGCCGTAGCGGGTGATCCACTCCGCCACGACCTCGCCCACCCGGGCGGGGTCCTTTTTCAGGTCATGGCCCTCTCCCGGCAGCACCACCAGGCGCGCGGCATCCGCGGCGTCCGGCACTCCGAAGGGGTCACGATCACCGTTCACGACCAGCACGTCCACCCCGGCGCCGCGTAGCTCCCCGGCCCGGGAGCGCTCCGGCTTCCCCGGCGGATGCAGCGGAAAGGCCAGCGCCACCGCCGCCGCCGCGCCGACCGCCTTCGCCGTACGGCACGCCACCCGAGCCCCGTTGCTCCGCCCGCCCTGCACGAGGGGCAGCCCCGGCAGGCGCGCGCGCAGCTCGGACAGCACGATCTCCCACGCCTCGTCCTGCCTCGCCGGCGGGCCGGGCGCCCGCGCCCCCGCCATCCTGAACGCCTGCGTCACCCGCGCCACGCTGGCTCCCACGCCCATGGCGGCGTCGCGCACGGCCAGCAGATCGGGAGCGTCCACTCCCCCGGCCGAGCCATGGGTCAGGACCAGCAGCAGCCGCGCGCCCGGCACCTCGTCGATCTCCACGAGCGCGGGCCCGCGCGGGGTCATCACCTCCATGCCAGCACCGTACCTGGGGAGGATGACGCGCTAGCCCTCAGGTCGGATGACGACACCACTTCCGGGATGGATGATGACCTTATGCCGGACCAGCGTCCCATCAGGGAAGACCTTCAGGCCACGCTCGACGCCCGCCGCGATCTCGGGCCCGACTACGAGGCGGCGCTCGTCGACTCGTTCACCGAGCGCCTCGAGGCCACCATCGCCGCCCGGGTGCGGGCCGAGCTCGACCGCCACGGGCCCCCGCCGCACAAGAAGTCCGCGCCGGGCGCGACGATGATCCCGGTCGCGCTGGGCTCGATGGGCATGGGCATCCCGCTGACGGCCATCGGGGTGGTCAACGCCGGACTGGTGGGGCTGATCATCACGTGGCTGGCCATCGTCATCATCAACGTGGCCGCCGCGGCGGCCATCATGCGCCGCGGCTGACCTCCGGCCGGCGGAGGGAACGGGAGCACCTCCGCCGGCCCGCGGGCACGCCCGGGAGGAGCGCCTCGGTGGCGTGGGCCGGGACGTCACGCACACCGGGCCCCGGGCGTCAGGTGTCGCGCTGGTAGCGGAGCCTGACCTCCGCGGCCAGCGTCTCGTCGGCGTGCTCCAGCCCGTACGACCAGACCCGCCCCGCGTCGTCGTCGCGCCCGCGCAGGGGCAGGGTGCGGGCGAGCAGCTCGATGGCCAGCGCGCTCGTCTGCGCGTCCGCGCCTCCCTCCACGGTCTCCGCGAACTCCGCGCAGGCCAGCTCCAGGTGCGCGATGCCGAGCCGGACCCGCAGCCCCGGCGTCTCCTCCTCGGGCACGGCCTCCAGGGCGTCCAGGAGGAGCTCAGCCGCCGCCCCGGGCTCTCCGTGCTCCATCAGCAGGTCGGCCAGCTCCTGCGCGGCGCGCGCGGCGACCTCGCCGTCGCCGACCGCCATCGCGGCCCGCAGCTCCTGCTCCGCCTCCTCGAGGTTGAGCGCCCGCACGGCCAGCCGGGCCAGCGCGAGATGGGCCAGCGGGACGTACGCGGCCGCGCCGACCCCCAGCACGGCCTGCCAGGCGGCCCTGGCCTGCTCGGCCCGCCCTTCGCGCTCGAACCCCTGGGCCAGGTGGCAGGCGGCCTGCGAGGCGTATTCGGGGTGCCCCGTCGCCAGCGCGGTCCTGGCGGCGGTCCTGGCGGCCTCGACGTCGCCGCGCTCCTCCAGCACCACGGCCAGCCCGACGGCGGCCTGAGCCCTGTCGGGCTCGTCGGGGTCGGCGGCGAGCTCGCTGAGGATGGCGGCGGCGCCGTCGAGGTCGCCGCGTTCGGCCAGACGCCGGGCGGTGTCGAGAGGCGGGGTCTCCAGCTCTGAGGACGTCAAGAGAGCTCCTTCTGGCGACGGTCGCCCCGAGCCTAACGACTTCCGGCGATCATGTCTGCCCCGTTGACGCCGAAGGTCTGGCCCTCCCGGTGACTAGTCCTCGTACGCCTCCAGCGGGGGGCACGAGCACACCAGGTTGCGGTCGCCGTAGGCCTGGTCGATGCGGCGCACCGGCACCCAGTACTTGCCGTCGCGCAGCGACGGCAGCGGGTAGGCGGCCTCGGTCCGCGTGTACGGGTGGTGCCACTCGTCGGCGCTCACCGACTCCGCGGTGTGCGGCGCGTTGCGCAGGGGGTTGTCGGCCTTGTCGTAGTCGCCGGACGCCACCTTGGCGATCTCGCCCCTGATGGCGATCATCGCGTCGGCGAACCGGTCGAGCTCGCCGAGGTCCTCGCTCTCGGTCGGCTCGATCATGAGGGTCCCGGCGACGGGGAACGACATGGTGGGCGCGTGGAAGCCGTAGTCGATGAGGCGCTTGGCCACGTCGTCCACGGTGACGCCGGTCTCCTTGGTGATCTGGCGCAGGTCGATGATGCACTCGTGGGCCACCAGCCCGCCGCGTCCGGTGTAGAGCACCGGGAAGTGGGGGGCCAGCCGCTTGGCGAGGTAGTTGGCCGACAGGATGGCCTGCTCGGTGGCCGCCGTGAGCCCGTCGGAGCCCATCATCCGGATGTACGCCCACGAGATCGGCAGGATCCCTGCCGACCCGTAGGGCGCCGCGGAGACGGGCCCCACCGGCGAGCCGTCGCGCAGCGGGTGACCGGGCAGGTAGGGCGCCAGGTGGCCGCGGACCGCGACCGGGCCGACGCCGGGGCCGCCGCCGCCGTGCGGGATGCAGAACGTCTTGTGCAGGTTGAGGTGGGACACGTCGGCCCCGAACTCGCCGGGCTTGGCCAGCCCGACCAGCGCGTTGAGGTTGGCACCGTCGACGTAGACCTGGCCGCCGGCCTGGTGGACCTTGGCGCAGATCTCGGTGATGGTCTCCTCGTAGACGCCGTGCGTCGACGGGTAGGTCACCATGATCGCGGCGAGCGCGTCGCGGTGCTTGGCGATCTTGGCGTCGAGGTCGGCCAGGTCGACGTTACCCTCGGAGTCACAGGCCACGACCACGACCCGCATGCCGGCCATGACGGCGCTGGCGGCGTTGGTGCCGTGGGCCGAGGAGGGGATGAGGCAGACGTCCCGCCCGCTGTCACCGCCCGCGTGGTGGTAGGCGCGGATGGCCAGCAGCCCGGCGAACTCGCCCTGGGAGCCGGCGTTGGGCTGGATGGAGACGGCGTCGTAGCCGGTCACCTCGGCCAGCCAGTGCTCCAGCGTGCCGATCAGCTCGAGGTAGCCCTCGGCCTGGGCGGCGGGCGCGTAGGGGTGGACGGCGGCGAACTCCGGCCAGGTGATCGGCTCCATCTCGGTGGTCGCGTTGAGCTTCATCGTGCAGGAGCCCAGCGGGATCATGGACCGGTCGAGCGCGATGTCCTTGTCCTGCAGCCGGCGCAGGTAGCGCAGCATCGCGGTCTCGGAGCGGTGGTCGTGGAAGACCGGGTGGGTCAGGTAGGCGGACTCGCGCAGCAGCGGGGCGGGCAGCGCGTCGGCGGCGCCCTCGACGTCGGTGCGGGGGGTCGTGACCCCGAACGCGGCCTGCACCGTGACCAGGTCGGCGGCTCCGGTCTTCTCGTCGCAGGCGATCGAGACGTGGTCGGCGTCCACCTGCCAGAGGTTGACGCCCCGCTCGGCGGCGGCGGCGACCACGGCGGACGCCCGCCCGGGCACGCGCACGAGCACCGTGTCGAAGAACTCGGCGTGCACGACCTCCACGCCCGCCCGGCGCAGCCCCTCCGCCAGGGCGGCGGCGTGGCGGTGCACCCGGTGGGCGATGCGGCGCAGGCCCTCCGGGCCGTGGTAGACGGCGTACATGCTCGCGATGACGGCGAGCAGGACCTGCGCGGTGCAGATGTTGCTGGTGGCCTTCTCGCGGCGGATGTGCTGCTCGCGGGTCTGCAGGGCCAGGCGGTAGGCGGGGTCGCCGTCGGCGTCGACGGAGACGCCGACCAGGCGGCCGGGCAGCTGCCGCTGCAGGCCCTCGCGTACGGACATGTAGGCGGCGTGCGGCCCGCCGAACCCGAAGGGCACCCCGAACCGCTGCGAGGAGCCCACGGCGATGTCGGCGCCCAGCTCGCCGGGGGCGGCCACGAGCGTCAGTGCCAGCAGGTCGGCGGCGGCCACGACGAGGGCGCCCGCCTCGTGCGCGGCGGCGGCCACGGCGCGGAAGTCACGCAGCCGGCCGGACGCTCCTGGGTACTGGACGAGCACGCCGAAGCACTCGGGCAGCTCGCCGTCGAGGGAGTGCTCCACGAGCGTGATGCCGAGCGGCTCGGCCCTGGTGGCGAGGACGGCCTTGGTCTGGGGCAGCGCGTCGGCGTCGACCACGAACACGGCGCTCTTGGACTTGCCCGCCCTGCGGGCCAGCGTCATGGCCTCGGCCGCGGCGGTCGCCTCGTCGAGGAGCGAGGCTCCGGACACGGGCAGGCCGGTGAGGTCGGAGACGACGGTCTGGAAGTTGAGCAGCGCCTCGAGGCGGCCCTGCGAGATCTCCGGCTGGTAGGGGGTGTAGGCGGTGTACCAGCCCGGGTTCTCCAGCAGGTTGCGGCGGATGACGGCGGGCGTGACCGTGTCGTGGTAGCCCAGCCCGATCATCGAGGTCAGCACCTGGTTACGGTCGGCCAGGGCGCGCAGCTCGGCGATGGCCTCGGCCTCGCCGGCGGGGGCGGGCAGCGTGAGCCGGTCCTTCGCCCTGATGGACTCGGGGACGGCGACCGCCACCAGATCCGCCACGGACTCGAAGCCCACGGCCTCGAGCATGCGCTGCTGTTCGGACTCGGAGGGGCCGATGTGCCGGGACGAGAACGGCGGGGCGGACAGATCGGTCATGGAGATGCCTCCCGAGGCTGTGGAGACCGGCGCCAGGGCGCGGGCGTGTGCCGGATCTCCCCCTCTGTCAGCGCGGGCCCCGGACAAGCGCGGGGCCGCGACCTGAGAGCTTCACCCCGGTGGGGCTTGCACCGTCGGTGAGGCGCGCCTGGCGGGTGCGCCTGCTTTCCAGAGTTGCCTCGCCCGAGCGGTACGGGATGCCTGAGAGATTCCGGGGAGGGTTGCTCCTTCGGCGCCCCGGAGCCCAGGGGGCCCGGAGACTCTCCCGCACGGGGTCGTCGGCCTTTCTGCCCTCAGGTTACTACGCCCGATTCGTACGGCTGCCAGGAGCCGTGCTCACCCCGTGCGGCGGGCGCGGCGGCGCCGGGCGAGTTCGTCAGCGGGATGGTCGGCCGGGACGGTGTCCTCGACCGCCGCGCGTTCCCCCGGCAGCTCCGCGAGGGAGCCCTCGACCTCGCGCCAGACCCGGCCGAGCGCGATGCCGAACACGCCCTGCCCGCCCTGGAGCAGGTCTATCACCTCGTCGGCCGAGGTGCACTCGTAGACGCTGACGCCGTCGCTCATGAGCGTGATCTGCGCGAGGTCGGCGACCCCGCGGTCACGCAGATGTTGCACGGCCGTGCGGATCTGCTGCAACGACACCCCGGTGTCGAGGAGCCGCTTGACGACCTTGAGGACCAGGATGTCGCGGAAGCTGTAGAGACGCTGGGAGCCGGAGCCCTGCGCGGCTCTTATCGTGGGCTCGACGAGGCCCGTGCGCGCCCAGTAGTCGAGCTGCCGATAGGTGATGCCGGCCGCCGAGCATGCCGTCGGCCCGCGGTATCCGATGTCGCCCGGCAGCGCCGCGGGCTGTTCGTCGAAGAGCAGACCCTGCTCCCCGGCACGCTGCCGCGCGCTTTCGCGCCGCACCGGATCTTCCTGGCCGGCCGTCTTTCCCTCGCCGCTGCTGACCGCCACGCGGACCTCCGGCTTTCTCTCATCCCGTGGCCTGATCTGGGGGTACGTGAAGCGCGGCCACGGGTTTCACTTGCACCGTAGGACCGCGACCATGCTCAGTCAACGATCCGGCTCGGCGCGTCGTGAAGCGTAAATGCACTGAAATACCTACCCCGCCCGGCCGAAGTCCTCGGGAGTGATCGTGTCAAGAAACTCCCTGAACTTCTCCACCTCGTCTTCCTGGTCGTCCGGGATGATCACCCCGGCCTCCTGGACGACCTCTTCGCTGGCGAAGATGCGCGCCCCGGTGCGCAGGGCGAGCGCGATCGAGTCGGACGGCCGCGCGCTCACCTCCACGCCGTTGGAGAACACCAGGTCGGCGAAGAAGATGCCGTCACGCAGGGCGACGATGTTGACCGCCCGCAGGCCTACGCCCAGCGCGCTCAGCACGTCACGGAAGAGGTCGTGGGTGAGCGGCCGCGGCGGAGGCTCCTCTGCCTGGGCCAGAGCGATGGCCGTGGCTTCCGTCATGCCAATCCATATAGGAAGGAACCGCTCCCCGTGTGCCTCCTTCAGCAAGACGATCGGCTGATTTGTGGGCATTTCAACCCGAACGCCCACAACCTCCATCTGCAACACGGGCTGCTCCGTATTCCTGACCGGTGACCCGGCACAGCTATTTGGTCGTTGCTTCTGCTGACTGGCTTCTGCATTTCAACGTAACACCCGGCGGGCCTGGAATGTGCCGCCGCCTCCCAGCTCGCCGCGGTCTCAGCGCCCCAGCACGGACCGGACACCCGTGCGCACAAGGGATGCGTGCAGGTCGAGCAGGAGTGCGGAAAGCTCCCTGGCCACCTCGTCGGCCTCGCCGATGGCACCGGGGGCGCGCCGCTTGAGTATCGGTGCGACGGTCTGCTCGACCAGGCCGCACTCGCGCTCGGCCGCCGCCTTGACCGCGCGCAGATGCCGGGCGCGCAGGCCGAAGCGGGCCAGGGCGCCGACGGTGCGGGCCACCGCGAGCGCCTCCTCGTCGTAGCGACGGGCCACCGGGGCGAGCAGGCCGTAGTCCTCCAGCTCGGCGAGGGTCTCCTCGTCGATGCTCGCGGCCTCGATCAGCTCGGCCCGGCTGAGCCTGATCTCCTGCTTGCCGTTGTCCTGCAGGGCGCGCGGGCGGCCGAAGCCCTCCGCCATCTTGTCCTTGATCACCCGCAGCGGCAGGTAGTGGTCGCGCTGCTCGGTGAGGATGAAGCGCAGCTGCTCCACGTGCAGGTGCGTGAACTTGCGGTAGCCGGACGGGCTGCGCTCGGGCTCGATCAACCCTTCGCCCTCCAGGAAACGGATCTTGGAGATGGTGACATCGGGGAACTCGCCCTGCAGGAGCGCGAGCACCTCCCCGATGCTCATGTGCGAGCGTGCCGCCTGCGACGTCATGCGCGCTCCTCCCCTTGCCGCATGGTCACGCACGAGACGGCGTCCGCCGGTCGCCCGCTTCGCCCCCTCATGCCCCGGAGCTGCCCCGCATCAGGAAGACAAGGCGGAACTTGCCGATCTGCACCTCGTCGCCGGAGTGCAGGGGAACCTCCTCGATCCGCTCCCTGTTGACGTAGGTGCCGTTGAGGCTGCCCACGTCGCGCACGGAGAACTGGCCGCCGCGGTGGCGGTAGAACTCGACGTGGCGGCGGGAGACGGTGATGTCGTCGAGGAAGATGTCACTCTCCGGATGGCGCCCGGTCGTGGTCAGGTCCTTGTCGAGCCGGAAGCGGCTGCCCTGGTTGGGCCCCCTGGTCACCGTGAGCAGCGCCGCGCCGGGCGGCAGCTGCTCGACCAGCGCCCGCTCGGCCAGGAGCATGTCGCCTGTCTCAGCCTCATACGCCTCGATTCCCGCCACCGAGATCGTCGATGTGGTGTCCCCGGAGACCTCGAGTCTGGTCAGCGGTGACCCACAGCGGGAACAGAAACGGGCATCCTCGGGGTTGGCGTGCCCGCACTGCGTGCAGTAGACGCTCGGCATCGATCGGCTCGGCCTCCTACCGCGAAGACGCGGCGACGGTGCTCTGGAGCGCGCCTCGCTTCGCTTTTTCAAGTTTGCGAATGCCGCAACTTACGCTGATCAGCGGCAAAGGTCAAGACGGGGCGCTGGACTGTGGTCAGGACGCAGACAAAGTTACCGCCGCCCCTGCCCTGCGGTCCATGCCGCCGCGCGTTTCTACATTACGATCTTGCGGGACCGTCCGCGCACAATCGCGGCCCGGCCGTTCTCGCGCCCGCCCGGCCGGGGTCACGTGGCGGCCTGTTCCACGACGCGGGCCCAGCGTTCGAGCAGCGCCTGCGCGCCGTCCACGTCGGAGGCCTCGGCCCACAGGTCGGTGACGGGCTCGGCCGCGGCCGGCAGCACCAGCACCCAGCTGCCGTCGTCGCGGGCCACCCGCACCCCGTCGGTGGTGTCGATGCGGCGGCCCTCCGGCTCGGCCTCGGCCGCCTCGATGACGGAGCGCATCACGGCTCCCTTGGCCGCCCACGGCGTGGGCACGGTCCGCCTGAGCAGCTTCACCTCGGGGATCCTCGCGTCGATCTGGCTGAGCGACAGGCGGGTGCGGGCGACCAGGCCGAGCAGGCGCAGGAACGCGGCCAGCCCGTCGATCGCGGGGCTGAACTCCGGCACCACGAAGCCGCCGCGCCCGTCGGCCGCGAAGATCATGTCGGGGCCGGCGGCGGCCGAGGTGAGGGCGTCGAGCGCGGTGGACGTCCACTGCACCTGCACGCCGTGGAAGCGGCACACCTGCTCGGCGACCCTGGTCGTGGTGACGGGCAGGGCCACCCGGCCGCTCCTGCGTTCGGCGGCCACGAGGTCGAGCACGACGAGCAGCGCGCGCTCCTCGCTGATGAGCTGGCCCATCTCGTCGACCAGGGCGATGCGCTCGCCGACCGGGTCGAACCTGACGCCGAAGGCCGCCCGCGAGGAGCTGACCAGCTCCGACAGGCGTTGCAGGTCGCGCCGCCGGCCGGCGAGCGTCTCCGTGGGCGAGACGTCGTCGAGGCGGGCGTTGACGGTGAGCACCTCGACGCCGACCCGGCCGAGCAGCGTGGGCAGCACCAGCGAGGAGGTGCCTCCCGCGCAGTCGACGACGACCTTCATGTCCTTGACGCCGGTCACGCCGGCGTGACGCAGCAGTTCGTGGGTGTAGTCCTCGACGGCCCTGGCCGGGTAGGCGAGCTCCGCGATCTCCCCGGGGAAGGCGCGGCGGAACTCCTGGCGGGAGAAGACCCGCTCCAGCTTGCGCTGGGCGGCCGGGGGCAGGTCGGCGCCGCGGTCGTCCATGATGACGATGTCCACGCTCTGCGGGTCGCCCGGCGTGGTGCGCAGCGCGATCCCGCCCGCCGCCGAGCCCCTGGCGGTGTGGAAGCGGGCCACCGGCAGCGGGGCCGCCTCCAGATCGAGCACGTTGATCGCGCCGGCGGTCAGCGCGCCGATGACGGCCCGCTTGAGCGCCCTGGCGGCCAGGGAGCAGTCGCGCGAGGTGACGACGTGCTCGCCCTTCCTGAGGGTGGTGGCGTACGCGCTGGCCAGGCGGACGCACAGTTCGGCGGTGATCTCGACGTTGACCAGGCCGCTGACGCCTCTCGTGCCGAAGAGGTTGCGCTGGCCGCGCGACTCCCAGATGACACTGGTGTTGACGACCGCGCCGGCCTCGATCGTCTTGAACGGGTAGACCCGGACGCCGCTGGAGACGTACGCCTCCGCCTCGATGACGCATTCGTCGCCGATGACGGAGTTCTCCTCGATGCGGGCGCCGGACATCACGTCGGTGCTCTTGCCGATGACGCAGCCCCGCAGGTGGGCGCCGGGGCCGAGGTAGACGTTGTCGTGGACGACCGCGCGGTGCAGGAAGGCGCCCTCGCGGACGACGACGTTGTTGCCGAGCACGGTGTATTCGCGCAGCTCGGCCCCCGCCTCGACCTTGGCGTAGTCGCCGATGAGCAGCGGGCCCTTGAGCACGGCGTCGGGGTCGACCGCGGCGGAGTCGGCGACCCAGACGCCCGGCGAGAGCTCGAAGCCGCCGATGTCCACCGCGACCCTGCCGGACAGGGCGTCGGCGTGGGCCTTGAGATAGCTTTCGTGGGTGCCGACGTCCTCCCAGTAGCCGTCGGCCACGTAGCCGTAGATGGCCGCGCCGCGGGCGAGGAGCGCGGGGAAGACGTCGGAGGACCAGTCGACGGGCTCGCCGGTGGCCACGGCGTCGAGGACCTCGGGTTCCATGACGTAGACGCCGGTGTTCACGGTGTCGGAGAAGACCTGTCCCCAGGTGGGCTTCTCCAGGAAGCGCTGCACCCTGCCCTCGTCGTCGACGATGATGATCCCGAACTCGAGCGGATTCGGCACACGTTTCAGCCCGATGGTCACCAGGGCGGCATTCTCGCGATGGAACCGGATCATGTCCGTTAAGTCAATATCCGTCAGAGCGTCGCCGGAGATGACCAGGAAACGATCGTCGCGGAGGCGGTCGGCGGCGTTCTTGACGCTGCCCGCGGTGCCGAGGGGCAGGTCCTCGGTGGCGTACTGGAGGTTCATGCCGAGCTCGTCGCCGTCGCCGAAGTAGGTGCGCACGAGGGCGGCCAGGAACTGGACGGTGACCACCGTCTCGGTGATGCCGTGCCGCTTGAGCAGGCGCAGGACGTGCTCCATGATCGGGCGGTTGGCCACGGGGAGCAGAGGCTTGGGCTGGTTGGCGGTCATCGGACGCAGCCGAGTGCCCTCCCCGCCCGCCATGACGACCGCCTTCACCCGATCACTCCTTCTTGGCCGAGATTACGAGCCGGCGCACCTGTACCACATACAGCACCCCCGCCCACCAGTACAGGCCCGTTCCCCATAGGGCGAACGCCCACCCGACAATTCGGGCTATATCGGCATACCACCCAGTGTGGGAGGCAAGGAAGAGGAGAGGGAAGGCGTACATGAGATTGAACATGGCGGCCTTGCCCAGGAAATGCACCTGAAGTGCCTTATAGCCATGTTTGCGAAGTACGGGGAAGGAACACGCGACGAAGAGTTCGCGACCGACGATGACCGCGACCAGCCACCACGGGATGACGTCGCGCAGCAGCAGCGCGAAGATGGTGGCGAAGACGTAGAGCTTGTCGGCGGCCGGGTCGATGATCCGGCCCAGCCTGCTCGTCTGGTTGAAGGCCCGGGCGATCTTTCCGTCGAGCCAGTCCGTGAAGCCGGCGACCGCGAGGATCCCGATCGCCCACCCGTCCGCCTTGGGCCCCAGAACCAGCCAGAGGAACACGGGGACGCCCAGGAGGCGCAGGAAGCTCAGCAGGTTAGGAACCGTCCAGATCCGGTCCTCGGCGGAAGTATCGCTCACGCAGGAGACCCTACTGCGTGGAACTCCACCGCAGCGGTCCCGCCCGAACTCCCTTCACGGCGGGCCCCCGCGGCCTCGACGGCGGTCCGGGGCGCCCGCCGGCCGCTCGCACACGAGCGCCCGCTCAGCGGCCCGCTTCCGGTCCGGCGAGCCCCTGGGCACCGCCTCCGCGGGTAGCCGGAGCGGGTAGCCGAGCGGGGTCGCCGGAGCGGGCCGTCAGAGCAGGCCGTCAGAGCAGGCCCGCCGGAGCAGGCCCGCCGGAGCAGGGCCGTCAGGCGCGGAGGAAGGCGTGGGTGGAACCGAGGGGTTCGAACCCGAGCCGGCCGTAGAAGTCTTTCGGCCAGTCGGCCGCATCGGCCACCAGGAAGATCAGCTCGGCCTCCGCCTGCTCCGCGAGCAGCGCGGTCATCAGGGCCCGCGCATGGCCCTTGCCCCGGTGCTGCTCGCCGGTGAAGACGCTCTCGATCTGGGCGACCCCGCCGTCGACGTACAGGTCGGCCCTGGCGGCGATCTCCCCCGCCTCCCCGTCGCCGGCGCGGACCCCGCGGAAACCCACCGTGCCCGCCGTGCCCGCCCCGCGCAGCCGGCGCTGCACGCGCCAGGCGAGCCCGTCGATCACGTCGTCGGGCGCCTGCGGCAGCGCCTGGCGCCAGTCGCGGCGCAGCACGGGCAGCAGCTCCTGCAGTTCCAGCCGGTCGGCCGCGGGCGGGTCGTGGGGTATCGCGCCGCGGTAGGCCATGATCAGGTTGGTCTCGTGCTCGTAGCCGGCGGCGGCGAAAGCGGGTGCGAGGGTGGCGCCGAGCCGGTCGTCGTCCACGCACACCAGCCGGTGGGCCCGCTCGGCGAGCACCTCGTCCGCCGCCCGGAGCAGCTCGTCCGCATCCGGGTCGCCGGACCAGACGATCAGCTTGTTGTCGTCGTAGGAGCGGGGGAAGCTGTCGTCCAGCACCGCGAACCCGCCAGGGACCGGCACCTCGACGGGCGCCCTGCGCCGGGCGAAGGCGTGGGTGAAGCCGATGGCACGGGCCAGGTCTCCCGGCGCGGCGGCGCCGGCGTGCCCGTCCATCAGCCGCGTACGGCCGTCAGGAACGCCCTGATGAGAGCCGGGTCCTTCACCCCGGGCGACGTCTCCACGCCGCTGGACACGTCGACCCCCCACGGCTCGGCCGCCGCGATCGCGTCGGCGACGTTGCCCGGGGCGAGGCCGCCCGCCAGCAACCACCGGCCGGACGGCCTGCCGCGCACGGCCGCCCACTCCCAGGGCAGGCCGGATCCGGCGTGTGGCGCGTCGACGATGAGCAGGTCCTCGTCGAAGGCGCCGCACCGCAGGTCCGCCTCCGCGTCGACGGCCCTGACCAGGCGCACGCCGAGGTCCTTCAGAGCGGTGAAGTCGCCGTGCGGATGCCTGCCGTGCAGCTGCACGGCACGCACCCCGGAGGCCAGCGCGGCCGCGCGCACCGTCTCGGGGTCCTCGCCCCGGAACACCCCGACGGTGAGCACGTGGGCGGGAACGAGCGCGGCCAGCGCGGCCGCCCGCTCGACGGTGATCCTTCGGGGGCTGCGGGTCATGACCAGCCCGATGGCGTCGGCTCCCGCCTCGACGGCGGCGGCAACGTGCTCCGGCTCGCTCAGCCCGCAGATCTTCACGTACACACTCCCGACCTTAGCGGCGGCGGCCGCCCTCCGGCGACCGCGGCCCTCCGGCGGTCAGGACCGTCCGGCGGCGACCCGCAGGACGTGCCGCCGGACGGTACGCCGACCGGTACGCCGGCCCGCGTACCGGCGGCGCTCAGCCGGAGGGCGGGGGCGGGCGCTCAGCCGCGGGGCGGGCGTACGGGGCGGAAGGAGGCGTCGACCAGGCCGGTGCGGTGGGCGACGACGGCGGCCTGGATGCGGTTGCGCAGGCCCAGCTTGTCCATCGCCGCCGCGATGTGGGTCTTGACGGTGGTGACGCCCACGTACAGTTCCTCGGCGATCTCGGCGTTGGACAGACCTGCCCCCACCAGGGCGAGCACCTCGACCTCCCGCTCGGTCAGCCCGGCGGGCGGGGCGGGCGCGACGTGCTGCTCCCCCGCGGCCAGGAACCGCTCCACGACCCTGCGCAACACGGACGGCGCCAGCAGTTGCTCCCCGGCCGCCGCGCGGCGCACGGCGTCCACCATGCGCTCGGGATCGTCGTCCTTGACCAGGAACCCGACCGCGCCGGCCCGCAGGGCGGCGTAGACGTTGGCGTCCTCGGCGAACGTCGTCAGCACCACGATCCTGACCCCCGGACGGGTCCTGACCACGCGTTTGATCGCCTCCAGGCCGTCGACCTTGGGCATGCGCAGGTCCATGAGGATCACGTCGGGCAGGTGGCGTTCGGCCAGCCGCACCGCCTCGGCGCCGTCGACGGCCTCGCCGATCACCTCCATGTCGCCCGCGACCTGCAGCAGCATGCGCACGCCCGCGCGGACGAGCGCCTGGTCGTCGGCGATCAGCACGCGGATCACGCGGTGCTCCCCTGGGACAGGCGCGCGGGCAGGCTGGCGGCCAGGAGCCAGCCGCCCTCGCCGTCGGGGCCGGCGGACAGGGTGCCGCCGAGGGCGCGGACGCGTTCGCGCATGCCGGCCAGCCCGCGCCCGGAGGAGGGCAGCCGCTCGATGTCGGTGGGCGGCCGGCCGTTGCGGATCTCCACGGAGAGCCCGTCGCGTGACGGGGTGACGCTGACGCGGACCTGCGTGCCTGGTCCGGCGTGTTTGAGCACGTTGGTGAGTCCTTCCTGGACGATACGGGCGGCGGAGGCGCGGGCGATGAGCGGGGCGCGGTCGGCGGCCGGGTCGAGGTCGAGCTCGACGTCGAGGCCGGCGGCGGCCATGCGGTCGGCCGACTCGCGGATGACGTCGGCGGGGTTGGCCAGCAGGCCGGGCTGCCTGTCGGGGTCGCGCAGCAGGTCGAGCAGCTCGCGCAGGTCCTGCAGCACCTGGTGGCCGGCGTCGCGGATGTCGGTGAGCGCGTCGGCGACGGGGCCGTCGGGCGCGGCGTAGCGGGCGGCGCCGGCGCGCAGCACCATGGCGCCGACGTGGTGGGCGACGATGTCGTGCACGTCGCGGGCGATGCGCTCGCGTTCGGCCAGCTGGTCGGCCCGCACCTGCGCGACGGCGGCGCGGGCGGACTCCTCGGCGCGCAGCCGTTCCGCGGCCAGGGCGGCCTGCCGCATCCCGAGGTAACGGCCGATCGCGATCGGCGTGGCCACCAGCGTCATCAGCACGCCGGCGCGGAACGGGGTGATCTCGGTCTCGGGGCCGACCACGGCGATCGCGGTGAGCAGGCAGCCGGTCAGGTAGGCGGCCCCGACCCAGGCCCACGACCCCACCCGCATGGAGAACACGCCGATCGCGGTCAGGGTGAGGATCACGCAGGTGTTGACGGTGTTGTTCAGGTAGGTGTCGGCGGAGACGAGCAGCACGCCCTGCAGCAGGAACACCAGTCCCGGCAGCCGCCTGGCGATGCCCAGCGACAGGCCGCCCACGACGGCCAGCAGCCCCACCACCCAGACGGGCTGCGCGCCCAGGTGCCAGGAGCTCCACGTGCTGAGCACGGTGATGGCGACCCCGCCGGCGGCGAGCAGCGCGTCGGGCGTGACGTCGCGCTCCTCCAGCCGCCCCGCCGTGCTGCGCAGGTAGGCGCCGAGCACGGCGGGGAAGACCGGCAGGAGGACGGAGTACATCCAGGTGTTGGCGGTCGGCGCGAAGCCGGGGTCGGCGATGTTGCACGCGGTGGCGAGGATCGTGACGGCCACGGCCGCGGTGGTGGCCCGCAGGCCGGAGCGGTGCCCCGCCACGCCGAGGGCGACGCAGATGAGGATCTGCGCGGTGTTGGAGGTGAACGAGCCGATCTGGTCGGTCACCATGAGCAGCGCGGCCAGGCAGAAGGTGACGGTCACCGGCCGGTGCCGGACGAGCCCCATGGGCAGGCCCACCAGCAGCGCCATCGGGAGGTTCATCTCGGCGGGCAGGAACTCGGTGTCGCCCGCGTGCGCCGTCGTCAGCAGGTCGAGGCCCACGCCGGAGACGGCGAGCAGGACATCGAGAGGGACACCGCGCCAGCGCATGCGCACAACCGTATCCGCCCAGCGTGGAAGGCCGATCCTTCCCGTGGACGGCTCCGCCTCCTCCTACTGGCCGCACATCCGCCCGGAGGAGGGAGCGACCCACCAAGATCCTGCCCATAAAGTCGTGCCATGTCGAACGACAGCGCACTCTTCCTTGGCCAGTTCCTGCGTGCCCCCTCCAAGATCGGCGCGGTCGCCCCGAGTTCGCGCCGGCTGGCCGCGAACGTCTGCGCGCCGATCCCCGAGCGCGGCGAGCCGACCGTGGTGGAGCTGGGACCCGGCACCGGCCCGTTCACCGCGGAGATCCAGCAGCGGCTCGCCGGGCGGGGCCACCACCTCGCCGTCGAGGTCAACGACCTGATGGCGCAGCTGCTCGCCGAGCGCTTCCCCACCGTGGACGTGGCGCACGCCGACGCGGCCCGGCTCGGCGAGTTGCTGCGCGAGCGAGGGCTGCGGCAGGCGGACGTGGTGGTCAGCGGGCTGCCGTGGGCGGCGTTCCCCGAGGAGACGCAGCGTGACCTGCTCGGTGCGGTGACGTCGGCGATGAGCCCGGTGGCGGCGTTCACCACGTTCTCCTACGTGCACGCCATCCCGCTCAGCTCGGCGCGGCGCTTCCGTGCGCTGCTGGCCGAGCGCTTCGAGGAGGTCGTGCCGGGGCGTACGGTGTGGCGCAACCCTCCCCCGGCCTTCGTCTTCCACGCGCGGCGGCCTCGACCCTGATCAGAACATGATTCTACGATGGCGTGATGGACTTCACCCTTCCCGAGAGCGCCCTCGCCGTCCAGCGGGGCATCGGCGCCATCTGCTCGCGATACGACCTCGCCTACTGGCAGCGGTGCGAGAGCGACAAGCGCTGGCCTGAGGAGGTCTGGGACGAGCTGGCCAAGGGCGGCTGGCTGGGCCTGGCGGTGCCGGAGGAGCACGGCGGCGGCGGGCAGGGGCTGCTGGAGCTGGCGGTGGCCACGGAGACGCTCTCGGCGTCGGGCGCGGCGGGCGGGTCGGCGTTCACGTACGTGCTGACCCCCGGCTTCGGCGCGCTCACGATCGACCGGCACGGCAGCGCCGGGCAGCGGGCGGAACTGCTGCCGAGGCTGGCCACGGGCGAGGTCGAGACCTGCTTCGCGCTGACCGAGCCGGACGCCGGATCCAACTCGCTGGCGATCACCACGTCGGCCCGGCGCGACGGCGGGGATTTCGTGGTCAACGGGCAGAAGATCTGGATCACCGGCGTGCAGCGGGCCACCTGGATGCTGCTGGTGACCAGGACGGTCCCGGCCGCCGAAGCGCGCCCGCGCAGCCACGGGCTGACGGTGCTGCTGGTGAACGTGCCCGAGGCGGTCGCCTCCGGAGGCCTGTCCTACCGGCCGATCCCCAAGATGGGCGCGAACACGACGCCGTCGAACATGGTGTTCATCGACGATCTGCGGGTGCCCGCCTCCAACGTGGTCGGTGAGGTGGACCAGGGTGTGGCGGTGTTGTGGGACATCCTCAACCCCGAGCGGGTGCTGCTGGCCGCCTCGGCGCTCGGCACGGCGGAGGTCGCGTTGCGGGTGGCCGTCGACTATGCCAGGGAGCGGGAGGTGTTCGGCCGGCCGATCGGCGCCAACCAGGCGATCTCCTTCCCGCTGGCGCAGGTGAAGGCCAAGATCGAGCTGGCCAGATTGATGATCTACAAGGCCGCGTGGTGCTTCGACCGGCGGCTGCCGTGCGGCACCGAGGCCAACATCGCCAAGCTCACGGCGTCACAGGCGGCCTGGGAGGCGGCAGACGCGGCGTTCCAGACGCACGGCGGGATGGCCTATTCCCACGAGTATCCGGTCGCCAGGCTGCTGACCGACGCCAGGATCGCGAAGGTGGCACCTGTGACCGAGGAGCTCCTGCTCAACTACCTCGCGACCCAGGTGCTCGGACTCCCCCGCAGCTTCTAGCGGCCGGGCCGGTCGGGCCGGCCGCGAGGCGTGGAGCGCCGACGCCCACCCGTTCTGGCGCGTTCGCCCCGCTCGTCCACCCTGCTCGTCCACTGGGCCATCGCCGCGCGCTCTCCCCCTTCGTCGTACGGCGTGCGCCGGACGCCCTGCGAGGCTTTCGGCTCCGCGTCCGCCGGGGCGACGTTCTCGGCCTCGGCGAACAGTGCCCGCCGGTGCCGGCGCGGTCATCTGGTCGACCTTGGGGCTGCGCCTACCCGGGCGGGCGGCAAGCACACCCGGCGCATCAGCCGAACGACGGCGGCCGCTTGTCCCGCAGGGCGCGCAGGCCCTCGGTCACGTCGGGCCCGGTGAAGCCGAGGAACTCCATGGCGAGGGAGGCGTCGAACGACGGGCCCGCCAGGCGCAGCCAGTTGTTGAGCGAGTATTTCGTCAGCCTGATCGCCTCCTGGGCGCCGGCGGCGAGGCGTACCGCGATCTCCAGCGCCCTGTCGTGCACCTGGTCGTCGTCGACGCAGAGGCTGACCAGCCCCATCCGCTCGGCCTGCTCGCCCGTCACGGGCTCGCACAGCAGCAGGTGGTATTTCGCCTTGGCCAGCCCGCACAGCAGCGGCCAGACGATCGCGGCATGGTCGCCCGCGGCGACGCCGAGCCTCGTGTGACCGTCGATGATCCGCGCGGTGCGCCCGGCGACGGAGATGTCGGCCAGGAGCGCGACGGCGAGCCCGGCGCCGACGGCGGGGCCCTGGATGGCCGAGACGATCGGCTTGGAGCAGTT
Organism: Nonomuraea sp. B10E15; assembly: GCF_039871615.1. Lineage (NCBI taxonomy): Bacteria > Bacillati > Actinomycetota > Actinomycetes > Streptosporangiales > Streptosporangiaceae > Nonomuraea > Nonomuraea sp. B10E15. The sequence continues at coordinate 303,899 of NZ_JBDPMB010000005.1, read as the reverse complement.
GAGGACGTTGTAGACGATGTCGCGGGCCTCGGCGAAGACGCGCAGCCTGGTGGCGTGGTCGCGGGTCATCTCCTCGATCATGGACAGGTCGCCGCCGGCGGAGAACGCCGTGCCCTCTCCCCGGACGAGCACGGCCCTGACGCCGTCGTCGCGGTCGGCGTCGCGCCAGATCTCGCCCAGCTCGCGGTGGGCCGCGGCGTCGACGGCGTTGAGCCGGCCCGGCTCGCTGATCGTGACCCGCAGCACGCCGTCGGCCGGGGTGTCGATCTTCAGCTTGGTGTAGGTCACAGCGCCTCTCGCAGCCGCCCCGCGATGTGGTCGCGGGCCTCGCCCGCCTGGTCGAACAGGCCGGGCAGGCCGAAGAAGTTGTGCACCGCGCCGTCGAACCTGCGTAGCTCGACCGGCACGCCGGCGTCCGTCAGGCGCCGGGCGTAGCTCTCGCCCTCGTCGCGGAGCACGTCGTATTCGGCCGTCACGATGGTGGCGGGCGCCAGGCCGGCGACGTCGGGCAGGCACAGCGGGGACAGCCGCGGGTCGGCCGGGTCGGCGTCGGGGGCGTACTGGCGGGCGAACCACGCCATCTCCTCGGCCTCCAGCCCGAAGCCCTTGGCGAACTCCGTGTAGCTGGGCGTCCGCATCGCCACGTCGAGCACCGGGTAGACGAGCACCTGGTGGGCCAGCCGGAGCCCGGCGTCGCGGGCCTGCCATGCGGCGACGGCCGCCAGGTTGCCGCCCGCGCTGTCGCCGACGACGGCCACGCGGCCGTTGCTCTGGTAGAAGGCGGGCCTGGCGAAGATGTCGCGCACGACCGTCCACGCGTCGTCGGCGGCGGCCGGGAAGGCGTGCTCGGGGGCCAGCCGGTAGTCGACGGACACGACCACCGCGCCGGCGCGGATGGCCAGGTCGCGCCCCAACGCGTCGTTGCGCTTGACGCTGCCGAGGACCCACCCGCCCCCGTGGAAATAGACCACGACGGGCAGCTGGCCGTCGCCCGGGTCGGCGCGGTAGATCCGGATCGGCACGCCCTCGGCGCGCTCGTCGCGGACGAACGGCAGCTTGGTGAGCGGACCGCGCTGGGCCGCCAGGCCGTCATGTGCGCGCAACTCCTGGATCCCGGCCAGGTCGAGCATGGCCGGATCGGCGCCCAGATCCGACGGATGGACGGCGATGTAGTCCCGCGACTGAGGGTGCAGCGGCATGATCGAAGCTTATCGGGCCGCCTCCATGAACGCATCGAAGAGCCGATCCTCGAGATCGCGCTCGGGATGCCATTGCACGCCCACGCCGAACCTGTGGCCCTGCACCTCGACGCCCTCGACGATCTGGTCGTCGGCCCAGGCCACGGCCAGCAGCCCGGTGCCGAGGCGGCGGACGGACTGGTGGTGCGGCGCGACGACCTCGACCCGGTCGCCGATCGCCTTGCCGAGCTTGCTGGACACGCTGACCTGGAGCGTGTGGGGCGTGCCAGGCTCGGCGTGATGGTGGTCGCCGAGCACGTCGGGCAACCAGGGGATCAGCGTGCCGCCCTGGGCGACGTTGAGCACGTGCATGCCCCTGGCGATGGCCAGGATCGGCACGTCGGCCTTGACCGCCGCCCTGGCCAGGGCCAGTTCGAAGCGGTCGCGGTGCGGCTGCCCGTCGGGGACCCGGTCGTCGCGCTCGCCGTTGTAGGCGGAGGCGTCCACCTCGACCCCTCCGGCCAGAACCACCCCCCGCAGGCCGCGTACGTAGTCGTCGATGGCGTTCAGGCCGAGCGGCGGGAGCACCACGGGCGCGCCCCCGGCCCGGTCGACCGCCTTGGCGTAGGAGGGCGGCGAGAGCACGGCCTCCCGCACCCAGTCGCTCCAGCGGGCGGCCTCGAAGTAGGCGGTGATACCGATCAGCGGACGGGACATGCGATCTCCAGGGGCATGGTGGAGTTCGTTCGGCCACCAGCCGGTCGAGGTGACGGCTACATGCCCATCATGGCGCACAGCCTTTCCGATTTGTCACCCCTCCCCAAGATCCCCTCCCGCCACGTGCCTCCCACGGCCCCCGGCGATCGACCCGGTGATCGACCCGGCGACTGACCCGACGATCGACGGGGCCGTCCTCGAGGCGAGGCGCCGTGACGCCCGGAGGGCGCATCCGGCTCCCCCATCACATGAATGCGACTTTTATTCACGATTATTGTCCGAAAAACCTAGAAATATCGTACGGACAGCCCTGCGCAAGATTCTGCTTCGCACCTTATTGGAGGGAAATGGTTGTGACGCGTCATCGGTGGTGTAAGACTCATTTGCGAGCGCAGCAGAAGTGCCGGGGAGGGACGTGCGCTCATCACCCGGAACCGTCAGGGAGGTGAACGGCAAGACCGGAATGCGTTTCCGGTCACAAGTGGGGTGGGAATATGTCGTTGAATCCGCGCCTGGTCAAGGAGAGTTTCTCCGTCATCGAGCCGGTGGCCGAGCAGGCCACGGCCTACTTCTACGGCCGGCTGTTCGCTGAGAATCCACACCTGCGAGGCATGTTCCCGCCGGCTCTGGACGTCCAGCGCGACCGGTTGTTCAGCGCGTTGACCAGGATCGTGTGGAGCCTGGACAGCCCGGACAGCATGGCGGGGTTCCTCGGCCAGATGGGCCGGGACCACCGCAAGTACGGCGTGGTCGCCGACCACTACGCGGCCGTGGGCAAGGCGCTGCTCGCCACGGTCCGCCGCTTCGCCGCCGAGGTATGGAGCCCCGAGATCGAGGAGGCGTGGGTGGCGGCGTACGCGGCCGCCGCCAAGATGATGATCGACTCGGCCGAGGCCGACGCGGGGGTCTCGCCCGCCTGGTGGCTCGCCGAGGTCGTCGGCCACGAGCTGCGCCACCAGGACATCGCGGTCATCACGTTGCGGCCCGCGCAGCGGCTGCCGTACACGTCCGGCCAGTACGTCACCGTGCAGACGGCGCGCTGGCCCCGCGTGTGGCGCACGTTCTCCATCGCCAACGCGCCGCGCCAGGACAACACGATCAGCCTGCACGTGCGCTCGGTGCCCGGCGGCTGGGTGTCGACGACCCTGGCCAGGCACACGCGGGTCGGCGACACGGTCATGCTGGGGCCGCCGATGGGCACGATGACACCGCGCGAGCAGAGCGTGCGCGACGTGCTGTGCGTGGCGGGCGGCACGGGCCTGGCGCCGCTGAAGGCGATCGTGGAGTCCATCATCGCCTCCGGCCGGCGGCCCGCCATCCACCTGCTGCACGGCGCCCGCACCGCCGGCGAGCTGTACGACCTGCCCGACCTGATCAGGATGGAGTCGGCCTTCCCGTGGCTGCGGGTCGTGCCCGTGGTCTCGGACCAGCCGTCGTACGACGGGATGCGCGGCCACCTACCCGAGGTCACCCGGCGCCTGCGCTCCTGGACCGAGCACGACGTGTACGTCTGCGGCCCGTCGCCCATGGTGAACGAGACGGTCCGCTGCCTGCAGCGCGACGGCGTGCCCCTGTCGCGGATCCACCGCGACGTCGTGCGCGCGGAACGATGAGGGGGCCCGATCGGCGATCAGGAGGTTGACAGCGGCGGCGGAACGGTGCCAGCTGGAACTGACACGCCAAGTGGAGGTGGACTGTGCCATCCCCCGCCGGGCGCCGAGGAAACGGGCTCCTGTCCGTGCCGGCCGCCGTCGCCGCGACCCTCCTGCTCACCTCCTCCTCCCCCGCCGCCGCGGCGGTCCCGCTGACCGAGATCGGGTCCGACGCGTACGCCAACGCCACCAGCCAGCACGGCACCCAGGCCGGGCCCGACACCTTCCAGTGGGGCTCGGCCCTCGTGACCGCGCACCAGTCGGGCCGGTTCTTCGACGGCGGCGCCACCGGCATCGCGTTCGCCGCCTCCTCCGACAACGGCGGCACCTGGACGAAGGGGGTGCTGCCCGGGATCACCACGTTCGGCGGCGGCTCCCACGACCGGGTCAGCGACCCGTCGGTGGCCTACGACGCCCGGCACCGCGTCTGGCTGATCGCGTCGCTGGCGCTGTCGGAGGAGGGCGGGATCGCAGGGACGGCGGTGCTCGCCAGCCGCTCCGCCGACGGCGGCCGTACGTGGGACGCGCCCGTCACGGTGGCCACGGCGGGCGACGACGACGGCGACAGGGGCGGGGACGGGGACGGCGGGAACGGCGGCGATGAGGGCGGGGACGGGGGCGGCGACCTGGACAAGACCTGGATCGCCTGCGACAACAGCCTGTCCAGCCCTTTCCACGGCCACTGCCACGCGACCTTCGACGACCACGCCGCGGGCAACGCGATCACGATGGCGCGTTCCTCCGACGGCGGCCTGACCTGGACGGTGACCGCCACCCCCGCGAACGGGCTCGGCGGGCAGCCGGTCGTGCGGCCTGACGGGGTCGTGGTGGTGCCGTACCTGAGCGACGAGGGCGAGATCCGCTCCATCCGCTCCGGCGACGGCGGCGCGAGCTGGGAACCCAGCGTGCTGGTCACGGCGGTGCGGCGGCACACGGTCGCGGGCGGCCTGCGGGCGGCGCCGCTGCCGTCGGCGGAGACGGACGCGACCGGCGCCGTGTACGTCGCCTGGCACGACTGCCGCTTCCAGTACCGGTGCTCCGGCAACGACATCGTGCTGAGCAGGTCCGCCACCGGCGAGGAGTGGAGCCGTGTCATGCGGGCCACCAGCGACGGCGGCGACCACTTCATCCCCGGCCTGGGCGTCGACCGCGCCAGCGCGGGCGGCACGGTACGGCTCGCGCTCACCTACTACCGCTACCCCGACGCCGCCTGCACCGCCGCCACCTGCAGGCTGACGGTCGGCTACACCTCCTCCACCAACGGCGGGGCCACCTGGGCGGCCCCTCAGGAGCTGCACGGGGCGATGCCGCTGGACTGGTTCGCCGACACCGCGCAGGGCCGCATGGCGGGCGACTACATCTCCACCTCGGTCGTCCCCGGCGGCGCGGCCCACGCGGCCTTCACGGTGGCGGCGCCGCCTTCGGGCGGGGCGTACGACGTCCGCACCTGCACCGTCACCGGCGGCCTGCCGATCACGGGCGGGGGCCCGGCTCCGATCTCCGTCGAGGTGGCCACCGCGACGGGCGAGGAGACACCGGTCCCGCCCGCCACGGCCCGCTAGCCCCATCGCCGCGGGCGTAACGGCCAGGAGCGGTCAGCGGAAGGTGGCGGCGGTCTCCTCGTCGGCGGGCCAGAAGGTCTCGATGGCCAGCTCGGAGACCGTCACGTCCATCGGCGTGCCGAACGTCGCGATCGTGGTGAACATCGACAACACCCGGTCACCGGCGGCGACGCGCAGCGGCAGCAGGATGTCGCCGGGTCCCGGCACGTGCGCCACGTTCAGGTCCACGCCCGGATAGGCGTAGGACGCCAGCTCGTCGTGGAGCTCGGCCAGGCGCCCGTCGCCGGACGTCTCGGCCTGCCTGCGCAACCGGTGCAGCAGGTGGGCCCGCACCTCGGCCAGGTTGAGCAGCCGCCCGCCCATCGCGTCCGGGTGCAGCGACAACCGCATCACGTTGACCGGCTCCGCCAGCAGTTCCGCCGGCACGCCCTCCATGAACATCGCGGCCGCCTTGTTGGCCGCCACCAGGTTCCAGGCGGCGTCCACCACGAGCGCCGGATACGGCTCGTGCCCGGCCAGGATCCTGTCCAGGGCCTGCCGTACGAGGTGCATCTCCGGAGCCCGGACGGCGCGCTCGGGATAGATCGGGGCGAACCCCGCGGACACCAGCAGCCGGTTACGGTGCCGCAGCGGCACCTCCAGCTCCTCGGCCAGCTTCAGCACCATCTCGCGGCTGGGCCGGGCGCGCCCGGTCTCCAGGAAGCTGACGTGGCGCGCGGAGACGCCGGCCTCGATGGCCAGATCGAGCTGGCTCACCCGCCGTCGTTGCCGCCACGACCGCAACAAATCACCAAAAGATTCCTCATGTACGGCTACCGCTCCCATATCTGGAACGTTAGCGCCTGGCGGGAATGGCGACGATTACGTCCCGGGTCATGCGCGACCGGACCGGTGCGGAGCGACGGGAATCTCCCAGACCTCGGTAACTGTCGGTGGCGCGTGACACGATGGCCGCAAAGCGAACCTGGGAGCGTGTCATGAGTGACGCAGTGCTCGCGATCGGCACCCGCAAGGGCCTGTTCCTGGCCCGCTCGGCGGGCGGTGGCCCGTTCGAGATCCAGCCGATCCAGTTCTCCACGATCGCGGTGCCCTCGGTGGCTGTCGACACGCGCGGCGGCGCGCCCCGGCTGCTGGCCGGCGTCGAATACGGCCACTTCGGTCCGTCCGTCATGTATTCGGATGACCTCGGGCAGACCTGGCAGGAGGCGGAGCAGCCGCCCATCGCCTTCCCCGAGAAGACCGGGGCCACGCTCACGCGGGTGTGGCAGCTCGCGCCCTCGCCGTCCGAGCCCGGCGTGGTGTGGGCGGGCGTCGAGCCGGGCGCCCTGTTCCGCTCGGAGGATCGCGGGGTCACCTACCGGCTCGTCGAGGGCCTGTGGGAGCACCCCCACCGCCCGCTCTGGGAGCCCGGCGGCGGCGGGCTGTGCCTGCACACGATCGTCAGCCACCCCACCGACCCGGCGGTCATGGGGGTGGCCGTCTCGACCGGCGGCTTCTACCGCACGACCGACGGCGGCCTGACCTGGGAGGCGGCCAACCAGCACATCCGCGCCCCGTTCATGCCGGAGGGCAGGCAGTTCCCCGAGTTCGGGCAGTGCGTGCACAAGGTGACCACCGACGCGGCCCGGCCGGAGCGGCTCTACCTGCAGCACCACTTCGGCGTCTATCGCAGCGACGACTTCGGCGGCAGCTGGCACGACATCGGCTCGGCCCTGCCGTCCGACTTCGGGTTCCCGATCGTGGCCCATCCGTCGCGGCCGGACACGGTCTTCGTGCTGCCGCTCACGGCCGACATGGACCGCACGCCCGTCGGCCACCGCTACCGCGTCTTCCGCAGCGACGACGCCGGCGAGACGTGGCGGCCCTTCTCCGCGGGCCTGCCGGAAGGGCCGGTGCACGCGGCCGTGCTGCGTGACGCGATGACCGCGTCGGAGGCGGGGGTCTTCTTCGGCACGCGCGACGGCGAGGTCCACTGCTCGCGCGACGACGGCGAGACCTGGTCACTGGTCGCCCGGCACCTGCCCGACGTGCTCACCGTGCGCGCGGCGGTGCTCTAGCCGATGAGCAGGCCGGTGATGTTGGTCGTGTTCGTGCTGCCCAGTTCGTTGCGCAGGTGGGTGAGCGGGATGCAGGAGGTGAAGGTCTTCGCGGTCGGCGCCGACCGCGACTCCCCGCCCACCCTGGGCTCGGCCCTCGACATGCTCCGGCGCACGCATCCGCTGCTGGAGGAGCGGCTGCGCGACGAGTACGGCCGCATCCGCAGGCACATCAGCATGATCGTGTGCGGCGAGAACGCCCGGGGCCTGGGCAGCCTCGACTGCGCGCTGCCGCCGGGCGCCGAAGTCTACGTGCTGCCCGCCCTCGCCTGAGCCCGGCCGGCCGCCGCCGTCCGGGCCCGTGACAACGGTCGGCGCCCGACGGATGTCGGGCACGACGAACCAGGGCGACCTGCCCGGGGTCGCCCAGCGAGGCCGGCTCACTTCCCGGTGGCGACCGAGACGGTGGCGTCGACGATGCGGTGGTCGGAGCAGGGCTTGTCGCGGTTGCCGCCGCAGACGTGCCCGATCGGATGGGCGTCGGCGCTGTAGCGGGTCAGCCGCTCGGCGGGGACGAAGATCAGATCGACCTTCCCCGACTGGCCGCAGGCCCCGAGCTTGTTGCTCTCGGTGGTCTGCTCGCCCCAGCCGGGGCACACGGCCTCGCGGTCGTCGAGCTCGTGGTAGCGGCCGGTGTTGCCGTGGTTGGCGTCGGTGTTGACCGTGGCGTCGTACCAGGTGTCCAGCAGCGGTGAGTCCGGCTGCACGTTGAAGTCGCCCGCGATGATCGGGACGTCCCCCCTGGAGCGGTACGACTCCAGGACGCCGTGCACCTGGCCCAGCTGGGCGGACTTGGAGGCGGCGACCGTGGTCAGGTGGGTGGTGCAGAATCTGGTGCCGGGTCGCGCGGCGACGTGCGCGCAGAGGAGCTTGCGCTGCTTGCCCGACCCGTCGTACGGCAGGGTCTGCCGTAGGGTCTCGCCCAGCGCGAAACGGCTGAAGACCGCGATGCCGATGCCGTGCCCGGCACAGTAGCCGGGGTCGCCGGCCGCCGTCATCGGCTCGAAGCGGGCGAAGTTCGTGGCGTTCTGCGGCCAGCCCATGCCCTGCAGCGCGTCGATCACGGCGCCGTACTGGTTGCGGCAGATCTCGTTGATCGACACGAGGTCCGGCTTGCGATAGCTGATCGATCCGGCGATCGCCTGGATGATGCCGTTCGTGGTCGAGCCCAGGTGCGAATGGTGCCCGGCCATGTTCCAGTGCCAGATCTTGTACGTCGCGGTCGCCGAGGAGGCCGCCGACGCGGGAGCCGTCAGAAGGGCGGCGGTGGTGACGAGGGAGGCCACCACCGTCCACAACAGGCGCCCGAAGCCGGGCACACGCGAGATCCCCATGAGAGCCGTCCCCTTCTTCGTGACCAGCTCCCAGCGATCCTGCCGGAGGGGATCTTCCGGCACCAGACGGATAGCGGACAGAGATCCCTCCCGATCGGACGGCGAGCACGATGTCGTGCCCGGGTTCCTCAGGGAGAGCCGGCCGTCACGTCGTTGACCGGGCTACGGGCGCGTCGCCCGGTCAGGACCCGTACGGCCTCTTCCGCGGCGATGCGCCGCACTGTCGTGACGGCTTCCTCGGAGTAGTAGGCGGCATGGGGAGAGATGATCACGTTGGGCAGCGTGAACAGGGGGTTGCGCGGACGCCAGTCCCGCTGTTTCGCGGGCTCCTCCTCGAGGTCGTCCAGCGCCGCGCCCGCGATCCATCCCTCGGTCAGTGCCTGGTGGACCGCCGCGTCCTCCACGATCGGGCCGCGCCCGGTGTTGACGAGGATCGCGGTCGGCTTCATCCTGCGCAGCGTCGTACGGTCGAAGGTGTGGTGCGTCCCGGGGGTGAGCGGCGCCTGGATCACGAGGTAGTCGGCACCTTCCACGAGCTCGCCGAAGGACACCGGCCGCACCTGGCGCGATCGGATCTCGGACTCGTCGAGGAACGGGTCGTGCGCCCAGACCTCGACGCCGAACGCTCTGGCGCGTTCGGCGATGAGCTGGGCGATGAAGCCGAAGGACAGCAGCCCGAACACCCGTCCCCGCAGCCGCCAGATCGGCTCCCCGCTCTGCCACTGCCATACGCCCTCGCGGGTCTCCCGGTCATACACGCAGATCTTGCGGGCGGCGGCCAGCCAGAGCGCGACGGCGTGATCGGCGACCTCCTCCGCGCACCACTCGTTCGGCGCGTTCGTGACCTGGATGCCCCGCCGGGTCGCGGCGTCGACGTCGACGATGTCCACGCCCGTGCCGTAGCGGGCGATCACCCGGCACCGGGTGAACGCGTCGATGGCGCGGGCGCCGACCCGGACGTACTGGGTCAGCAGGCCGTCGACGTCCCGGCCCTTCTCGATCACCTCGTCCTCGCTCTTGCACTGCGCGGCGAGCAGCTCGAATCCGGCGCCCTCGACGATCGCGCGTTCGATGTCCACGTCGCCGAAGTCGTAGTCGGCGATCATGATGGTGCCTCTGGCGTCAGTGCGAGTCACGGGGAATCCCCTTGGTGTGTACGAGGTCCTGGTAGGCCAGAGCCAGCTCCAGGCAGCCTCCGCTGTCCAGTTGCCCGACTGTGGAGCGGTAGATCTCCTGCCACGGTGTCTGGTTCTCGACCACCGGCGGTGTGTGGTCGGCCCACCGCGCGGCGATCTCCTCATCCGGCAGGAGGACGTCGACGCGTGCGTTGTCCACGTCGATGCGGATGCGGTCGCCGGTGCGCAGGATGGCGAGATTGCCGCCGACCGCGGCCTCGGGGCTGGCGTTGAGAATCGACGGCGCGTCCGAGGTGCCGCTCTGGCGGCCGTCACCGAGCGTGGGCAACGTGGTGATGCCCCGCCGGAGCAGCGCGGCGGGGACCTCCATGTTGACGACCTCGGCCGAGCCCGGATAGCCGATCGGCCCGGTGTAGCGGATGACGAGGATGCAGTCCTCGTCCAGGCCCAGTTCTGGATCTTCGATGCGGGCGTGGTAGTCCTCGGGCCCGTCGAAGACGATGGCGCGATAGTCGGACACCGCGCGGAAGTCGCCGGTGAGGACCGAGGTCTTCATGACCGCGGAGTCGAACAGGTTGCCCGTCATGATGAGAAGCCCGCCGTGGGCGGCGAGAGGCTCGTCGAAGGGACGGATGACCGTCGGGTCGGCGGGCGGGGCATCGGCCAGGTTCTCGGCCACGGTACGGCCGGAGACGGTCACGGCGTCGCCGTGCAGGCGCCCCGCCGTCAGCAACGACCGCATGACGGCGGGGACACCGCCGGCGCGGTAGAAGTCCTCGCCGAGGAACTCACCGGCGGGGGCGACGTTCGCCAGCGCCGGGATGTCGGCTCCGACCCGTTGCCAGTCCTGGATCGACAACGGCACCCCGACGTGTCGCGCGATGGCGTTGATGTGGATGGGCACGTTGGTGGAGGCGGAGATGGCCGAGGCGACCATGATCGCGTTCTCGAAGGCCCGCAAGGTCATGATCTTGCGCGGGGTGAGGTCCTCGCGTACGAGATCCACCGCTCGACGGCCTGTGTCGTAGGCCATCTGCGCTCGCCGGCGATAGGGGGCCGGGATCGCCGCGCAGCCCGGCAGGGACATCCCCAGTGCCTCGGCCAGGCTGTTCATGGACAGCGCGGTCCCCATCGTGTTGCAGTGACCGATGCTGGGCGCGGAAGCGCACACGCGCGCCATGAACTCGTCGTAGTCGATCTCCCCGGTGGCCAGCAGCCGCTTCGACTGCCAGATCACCAGCCCTGAGCCGGACGCGCCGATCCGCTCGCCCTCGCGATAGCCGTTGAGCATCGGCCCTCCGGACAGGACGATCGCCGGGATGTTCACCGTCGCCGCCGCTGCCAGGCACGCGGGCGTGGTCTTGTCACAGCCGGTCGTCAGCACGACCCCGTCAAGTGGATACCCGTAGAGCACCTCGACCAGCCCGAGGTAGGCGAGGTTGCGATCCAGCGCGGCGGTCGGGCGTTTCCCGGTCTCCTGCAGCGGATGGACGGGGAACTCGAGCGGGATGCCACCGCCGTCGCGGATCCCGTCCCTGACCCGGCCGGCGAGGTCGAGGTGGTGGCGGTTGCAGGGCACCAGGTCGCTGCCCGTCTGGGCGATGCCGATGACCGGCCTGCCGGACCGGAGTTCGGCCGGGGTCAGCCCGAAGTTGAGATAGCGTTCGAGATACAGGGCCGTCATCTCCGGGTTGCCGGCGTTGTCCCACCAGATCTGGCTGCGCAGGGCGCCCGTGGCGCGCTCCGTCGACGGCATCAGCTGCTCCTCACCGAGGCAGGACCGTCCGATCCGGCCGGATACTCGCCAAGCGGCGCCAGATCCCTCGACCAGGCCGACATGACCGGCGCGAGGACCCGCCAGGCCTCTTCGGCCTCGTCGCCGCGGATGGACAGGGCCGCGTTCCCCAGCAGCACGTCCAGCAGCAGGCGGCCGTAGGCAGGCAGTTCGGAGGGCGCCGGCCGTGCGGTGAGGGTCAGCGGGGCGAGAGTGCGGGCGTCGGTGCCGATGCCGGCCAGCGCCAGGGTCATGCTCTCCGGCTCCAGCCCGAAGCGCAGCACGTTGGGCTCGGCCTCCTCCCCGAGGCCGAGGGGCAGGTGCGGGACGGGCCGGAAGCGTACGGCGACCTCTTTGCGGTCATGGCCGAGCGCCTTGCCGGTGCGGAGCCGGAAGGTCGTGCCGGACCAGCGCCAGCTCTCGAGCTCCAGCTCCACCTCGGCGAAGGTCTCGGTGCGGCGTCGCGGGTCCACGCCCTCCTCCTCGGCGTAGGCGGGCACGTCGCGGTCGCCGGCGCGGCCGGCCAGGTAGCGTGCGCGGCGAGTTCGGCGTACGACGTCGTCGTCGGTGAGCGGGCGCACCGAGCGGAGCACGTCGATCTTCCGGTCCCGCAGGTCGCGTTCGCCGAGGCTGAGCGGCGGTTCCATGGCCACCAGGCACAACACCTGGAGCAGATGGTTCTGCACCATGTCCTTCAGCGCCCCTACGCCGTCGTAGTAGCCCGCCCTGCCCTCCAGCGCGAGGGTCTCGTCCCAGATGATCTCCACCTCGGAGATGTGGGCGCTGTTCCAGAGGGGCTCCAGGACGCGGTTGGCCAGCCGGCTGCCGAGCACGTTCTGGACGGTCGTCATGGCCAGGAAGTGGTCGACACGGAACACCGCCTGCTCGGGCACGACCCCCGCCAGCAGCCGGTTCAGCTCCACCGCGCTGTCGAGGTCTTCGCCGAACGGCTTCTCCAGCACGATCCGGCTGCCCGGCGGCAGGTTCGCGGCGCCGAGGGCGGCGACCACGCCGGGAAAGATCGCCGGCGGGAGGGCGAGGTAGACGGCGACGGGACCGTCACCGGCGACGAGCGAGGCGATGTCGGCGGCGTCGGTGGCGTCCGTCCGCCGGTACCGGGCGCGGTCGGCGATCGCCTTCCTGGTCTCGCCGGACTCCGCCGCGGCGTGCCGGTCGAGCTGGTCGGACGCCCAGCGGCGGAACTCCTCGCCGGTCCAGTCCCGACGGTCGGCGCAGACGAGTTCGAACCGGTCGCCGACGTGGCCGGCCGCGCGCAGGGCGGCCAGGGCCGGCAGCAGGAAGCGGGCGTTGAGGTCGCCGGTGGCGCCGAGGATGACGAGGCGGTCGATCATGCCGGGGTGCCTCCTTCGGCTCGTGCCAGGTTGACGCCGCTGGCGATGATCCCGATGTGGCTGAACGCCTGCGGAAAGTTGCCCATGAATGTCCCCGTGGACGGGTCGATCTGCTCGGGCATCAGCCCGACCGGGTTGGCGCGGGCGCACAGCGTCGCGTACAGGTCCGCGGCCCGGTCCCGGTGGCCCTGCAGGATCAGGTTGTCGACCAGCCAGAAACTGCACAACACGAAGGCGCCCTCGTCGCCGGCCAATCCGTCTGGCGAGTCCCCGTGCAGGTAGCGGTAGAGCAGGCCGTCACCGGCCGACAGGCGTTCGGCGACGGCCGCGGTCGTGGCCGCCATGCGCGGGTGGTCGGCGGGGACGACCTTGCGCAGCGGCAGCGCGAGCAGGCTGGCGTCCAGGCCGCCGCTGCCGTCGAGGTGCTCGCTCAGGCACTGCTTGTCCTCGTTCCAGGCCTGGTCCAGGATGAGCCGGCGGAGTTTCTCCGCGGTGGCGCGCCAGGTGTCGATCGGCCCGGACAGGCCGAGCCGCTCGCCGATGGCCGCGGCCCGGGTCAGTGCCACCTGGCACATGCCGACCGAGTAGGTGAAGATCCGGCCTTCGCTGCGTACCTCCCAGATGCCCTGATCCGGCTGCTGCCACGTGTGCGCGGCGGCCTCGGCCAGCTCCGCCAGACCGGACCACAGCGCCGGCTGGAGCTCGCGGCCCGGAAGCAGCCACTGGTCGGCGCAGTCGAGCACCTCGCCGTAGACGTCGTGCTGGCGCTGGTCGGCGGCGCCGTTGCCCCAGCGCACCGGAGCCGAGCGCCGGTAACCCTCCAGGCCGGCGTCGTGGACCTCTTCCGGTACGGGGCGGCCGTCAAGGGTGTACATGATGCGCGGACGTCGGCTCTGCTCGAAGGCGTCGAGGACCCAGCCGAGGAAGGCGTCGGCCTCCTCCTCGAAGCCGACGCGGCGCAGCGCGAACACGGAGTAGGCGGCGTCACGGATCCAGGTGTAGCGGTAGTCCCAGTTGCGCCCCCCGCCGATCGGTGCGGGCAAGGAGGACGTGGGCGCCGCGACGAGTGAACCGTTGCCCCAGTCGTCGCACAGCTTGAGCGTGATCACCGAACGCCGGACCAGCGCTTCCTGCGGGCCTCGGTAGCTGCACTTGCGCATCCAGCGTCGCCAGGCCTCGATGGTCTGCCGCACCATCGCCTCGGGGTCGAAACGGTGATGGCGGTGGATGCGTCCCCACGACAACACCAGATCGAGGCGGTCGCCCTCCTGAAGGTCGTGCTCGGTGCGCAGGCCGGTCAACGGACGGTTGGAACGCAGATGCAGCCGCAGGTCAGGCCGCCGGGAGGCGCTCACCTCCAGGCCGCCGTAAAGGGCCCGCGCCCGCCCGCCGCCGCGCGGCTCCAGCTCCGCCCGCAGCCGCACGGTCCCGGCCCGCACGACCGCGGACCGGACCAGCTCGCCCCGGCCGCCTCCCGCGTCGTCGCTGAGGTCGGCGCCGGCGCGCAGGGCCAGCGCGTCGGTGATCCGGACCAGGCCGGTCGGGCCGCGCAACTCGGTCACCAGCACCGCGGTGTCCGGCTCGTAGAACTGCCGGGCCTCGCGCAGGTCGTCCACGGTCAACGTGAAGTGGCCGCCGTGCTCACGATCAAGCAGCCCGCACAGCAGCGGCTCGCTGTCGAAGCGGGGCAGGCACAGCCACGGGATCGAACCGTCGACGCCGGCCAGCGCCGCCGTCGTGCCGTCGCCGATGAGGCCCAGGTCCTCCAGCGCCGGATAGCCCTCCTGGCGGCGCACCGGGCGGAAAGGTGGATCGAGATCGAGCATGTCTGCGTTTCTCCTCCGTACCGACGTGCCACCGCCGGAGAGGGGGATGCTCCTGGTGAGCGGACGTCGCCGCTGTCCGTTACCGACAATGACCAGCTTCCGTCACGAGAACGTGATCAGCACTTTCACCATGTCGTCGAGCTTCTTGTCCGAGACCTCGAAGGCGCGCTCCATCTCGTCGAAGCGGAACGTGTGGGTGGTCATGCGCGTGGGATCGAGCCGCTTGCTCTCCAGTACGCGCAGCAGCCGTTCCATGCGCAGCCTGCCGCCGGGGCACAGGCCGCTCGTGATCGTCTTGTCGGCCATCCCGACGCCCCACTCGACGCGGGGGATGCGTACGAACTCGCCTTCTCCGTAATAGCCGGTGTTGGACACCGTCCCACCTGGTTTGGTGATCTTTATGGCGGTCTGGAAGGTGGCGTCCGCGCCGAGGGCTTCGATGGCGGTGTCCACGCCCTGCCCCCGGGTCAGGTCGAGGATGCGCTCGACGACGTCCTCGGTGGTGAAGTCGACGATCTCGTCGGCGCCGTAGTCGCGGGCGAGCCGCTGCCGGCCGGCCACCGATTCGACCCCGATGACCAGGCCGGCGCCGCGCAGCTTGGCGCCCGCGGTGGCCATGAGGCCCACCGGGCCCTGGGCGAGCACGGCCACCGTCCCACCGATGGGGATGTTGCCGTTCTCCGCGCCCATGAACCCGGTCGAGAGCATGTCGGCGCAGTAGACCGCCATCTCGTCGGGGACGCCGTCGGGGATCTTCGCCAGGTTGGCGTCGGCATCGTTGACGTGGAAATACTCGGCGAAGACCCCGTCCTTGGAATTGGCGAACTTGAACCCTCCGAGTGGTCCGCCGGACTGCGACGGATGACCGTTCTGGGAGGCGAGATCGCCCCAGTCGGGGGTGATGGCGCCCACCAGGACGCGGTCGCCCGGCCGGAAAGCCGTCACCTCGCCACCCACCTCGTGCACCACGCCGACGCCCTCGTGGCCGAGCGTCAGGTTCTCCCGCGGCCCGATGCCGCCCTTGACGGTGTGGGAGTCCGACGTGCAGATCAGGGCGGTGGTGGTTCGCACGACGGCGTCCAGGGGCCCGGGCCGCGGGACGGGCTTGTCCATCAAGCCGACCTGTCCGATCTGCTTCATCACGAACGCTTGCATCGTGCCCCCGAATGTTCCCCGTGTCCGGCGTCGCCGAGAACGCCGCAAACACGCCCAGCTCTACCCTGTCGATCTCGGCGTCTAACGTGAGCCCTTTCGTCGCGGACTGTCCGCGGATGGCCGTCGACGTGCACGGATGCCCGATCCGGGAAGCATGGCGTGAGGGGAGAACTCATGGGGAGGCCGATATGGCTCGACCGATCGTGGCCGCCGCGGACGGCTCCAAGGCAGCGAACGCGGCGGTGCAGTGGGCGGCGGGCGACGCCCGGCGGCGGCGACTGCCGCTGAGGGTCGTGCACGTGTGCGAAGGGGCGCTTGCCGGCGTCGACACCAGGACGTACTGCGAGGGGACGGTGGCCGCCGCCGCCGACCGCGCCCGCGCCGCGGGGGCGGACGTCGAGGTGAGCACCGAGCTGCTCAGCGGGAATGTCGTCGACGCGCTGATCGGCCAGTCGGTGTCCGCCGACTCCCTGGTGCTGGGCAACAGGGGCAGGGGAGGATTCGCCGGATTGCTTCTCGGCTCGGTCAGCATGGCGGTCGCAGGACATGCCGCCGGGCGCGTCGTCATCGTGCGTGAATCCGTCGCCGGGGAACACGGCCGGATCGTGGTGGGCGACGACGGCTCGGACTGCGCGGCGCAGGCGGTGGCCTACGCCGTCGAGCAGGCTCGCGCCCGGCGTGCGTCGCTGGCCGTCATCTACGCGTGGAACATGCCGATGGTCTCCGCCTACGCATCCGGGTACAGCGACCTTCTCGAGAACGCGAGCCGGGAGGACTCGCGTGCGGCTCGGGAGCGGGTGGTCCGCTGGCGGAAGGACCATCCCGACATCGAGATCGACGACCGGCAGGTGTGCGAGCACCCGGTCCTCGCCCTCGTCGACGCCTCCGCCGCGGCGGACCTGGTCGTGGTCGGCTCCCGCGGGCTGGGTGGTTTCACCTCCGCCATGCTCGGGTCGGTCGGGCACGGCGTGCTGCACCGTGCCGCGTGCCCGGTCGCGATAGTGCGGCCACGCGGAGAGACGTCATGAGCGTTCGCGCGTGCCGCGCAGGCGTACGGCGCTGACCTCGCGCTCGGGGCCTGAAGTCGCGGTGCCGGCTTGGCTGGAGGTCACGCGCTCCGGCCGTTCCCGCTGAACAGCCTGTCCAGATGCAGATCGATCGCGGCAAGGGCGTCCCCGGGCCCGATCACGCCCAGTTCGATCAGCGGGGTGAAGCCGGTGAGGGCGAGAAGCAGGTTGGTCTCGGTCGCCGGGTCGCGGCCGGGGTCGATGTGCCCGTCGGCGACCGCCTGGCGGACCAGCTGCTCGACCTGGGCCCGTCCGTGGGCGAGACCCCGGCGCGCCTGCTCGTGGACGGCCTCGTCGTGCAGCGCCTCCAGGACGTAGGCGGCGCTCATCCGGCTGGTCGCGCGGGCGTCGGCATGCAGGGGGAGCATTTCCGCGAGCGTCAGTCGCAGCACGTCACGGGGGTGCGGACGGTCACCGAGCTTCTCGAGTCCGTGGCCGACGCGTAGCGAGGTCTGCTCGGACGCGAAATCCATGGCGAAGGAGAGCATGGCGGCCCGGGAGGCGAAATAGTGCTGCAGCTGCCCGAGGGAGATGCCCGCCTCCCGCGCCACCACGCGCATCGTCAGATGCGCGACGCCGCGCTGCTCCACCACCCGCCACAGCGCGCGGGCGATCGTTTCGCGGCGTCCTCGGTGATCCACCTGTTTGGGCATTGCCGGCCTCTCTCTCGCACCCCGAACCTTTCTCATACAGTTGACATAATACAGTTGACTTATAACCTTGGTCTCCACTCGAGGAAGGAAGCGCCATGCCTGAACGACTGCCGGAACAGCCAAGGGTGCGGACCACGGAAGGTGTGGTGCAGGGGCGCCGACGGCAGGGGCACGCGGTGTTCCGCGGCATCCCGTACGCCCAGCCCCCGGTGGGAGCGCTCCGCTTCGCCGCGCCCGCGCCGCCGCACCGCTGGGAGGGGACCAGGCAGGCGACGGAGTTCGGCCCCGTCGTGCCGCTGTCCCTGCCGATCGACACGGGTCCGCCGCAGGGCACGGACTGGCTGACGCTCAACGTCGGCACTCCGGATCCGGGCGCGGCAGGACTGCCGGTGCTGGTGTGGATCCCCGTGGGCGGTTACCTCTCGGCGGCGTCGAGCGACCCGATGTTCGACCCGGCGGCGCTGGCCGAGGCGGGACTCGTCGTGGTGAGCATCAACTGCCGCGTGGGCGCGGAAGGTTTCGCGTTCCTCGACGACGCGCCGCCCAACCGCGGATTCCTCGACCAGATCGCGGCGCTGGAGTGGGTGCAGCGCAACATCGCCGCCTTCGGAGGCGACCCCGGCCGGGTCACCGTGGCCGGGGTGTCCGCCGGAGCGGGGTCGGTCGCCGCCCTGCTGACGATGAAGCCGGCGCGCGGCCTCTTCCGGCGGGCCATGGCCCACTCGGTGCCGGGCCTGCACAGCAGCCCCGCGCTGGCACGGCAGGTCACCGCCGCGCTCGCGGACCGGCTCGGCGCGGCGGCCCCCACCGCTGCGGCCCTGCGCGACATCGACCCCTGGCACCTGGCCGCGGAGCTCACCTCCTTCAACGCCGGCCTCCACGCACACCGGGAGAGCTGGGGACGGCTCACGGAGACCGGCACCGCCCTGTGCCCCGTCGTCGACGGTGAGGTCCTCCCCGAAACGCCTTGGCCCGCGCTGACCGGCGGGCGCGCGAGCGGGACCGAGCTGCTCGTCGGCCACACCCGGGACGAGTTCCGCTTCTTCAGCGTCATGAGCGGACGACAGGGCACCTACACCGAGCAGGACGCCCAGGCCGCCCTGGAACTGCTCGCCCCGCAGCCGCACGGCCCCGAGGCGTACCGCGCCGCGTTCCCGCAGGCCGGCCCGGAGGAGCTGGTGGAGACGGTGTACTCCGACGCCCTCTTCCGCATGCCGTCACAGAAGCTGGCCGAGGCCAACGCCGCAGCCGGCGGCACGTCGTACCTGTTCGAACTGCGCTGGACCGCCCCGGTCCTCGGCGGCGCCCTGGGCGCCTGCCACAGCCTCGACATCCCCCTGGCGTTCGGCACGCTGGGCAGCCCCGTCGGCACGCAGCTCATCGGCGACGAGCCCACCCCCGAGGCCGTCGCGCTCTCCCGCGAGCTCAAGGAGGCATGGGTCCGCTTCGTCACCACCGGGGACGCGGGATGGGCCGCCCACCGGCCCGATCAGCGGCTCACCCGCGTCCTGGACGCCGAGTCGCAGACCCGGCCCTACCCAGAACAGGCCTCCCGCCGGATCTGGGAAGGCCACTTCCCCGCCCCCTTCGACCTCTCGTAAGTGCGGGGACACCGCAGGCCAGGACGTCTCGACGCGCCCCTCGGAGCTCGCGTCACAGCCGGTAGATCCGGCGGGCGTTCCCCGAGCCGATCATGTGGGCGACCCTGGCCGCGTCCGCGACGCTCCACTCCCCCGAGCCGAGCCTGGCCCGCAGCGCCGCGCCCATCGCCCGCCGGTAGGAGAGCGCGCCCAGGTAGCCGGTCTCGGCCACGGAGTGGCAGCCGGAGCCGAACAGCTGCTTGTGGAAGGGCGCCAGCTCCAGCAGCTCCTCCACGACCCTCGCCGAGGCGGCGGCGGTGTGCGGGAGCGCGAGCCCGACGTCCACGTAGACGTGCGGGTAGAGGCCGGCCAGGTAGGCGGCCTGACGGTGGAACGGGTAGCAGTGCAGCAGGATGACCGGCACGGCGGCCGGCTGCAGCGCCCTGACCAGGGCGCCCAGCCTGGCCGGATCGCTGCGGTGCAGGTCGGGCCCGGAACCGCTGAAGCCCGTGTGGAACTGCACGGGCAGCCCCCGCTCCCTGGCCACGTCGATCGCGATCCACAGCAGGTGGCGCAGCAGGAAGGGGTCCGTCAGCGGCTCCTTGGGGTCGGACAGCCGCCGGTTGACCGCCGCGATCACCGAGCCCCTGCTGGGCCGGGACGGGTCGAAGTCGAGGCCGTAGAGCGACCCGATGACCGTCGTGAGCCCGACCGCCCTGGCGGCCCTCGCGGTCAGCTTCTCGCCGAGGTCGTCGAGGTAGTCGACGGAGATCTGCGCCGTCGCGGCCACGTCGCGCTCGACGGCCTCGATCCGTACGAGCTCGTCGGCGGCGGCGCCGCCGTGCCGGCCCATCTCGGTGGCCGACAGCAGCTCGCCGTCCTCCCAGGCGCCGGCCGGTTCGGTGTCCACCAGGAAGGCCACCACGCCGGCCGCCGCCAGGAGCCGCCGGTTGACCTCGCCCGCGCCCAGCTCGGCGCGGCGGGCGAGGTAGACGGCGGGCGGCGCGTGCGGTTCGAGGTCGAGCAGCGGCGCGCACCAGCGGCGCACCGCCGCGCCGAACGGCGTGTCGAAGTGGGTGGTGCCGGGCGGCGCCGGGCTGCCGCCCTCGTTGATGAGCAGCTCGAACTCGGCTCTGGTCAGGTCGTCCCGCCGCACCCCGTGACAGTGGTGGTCGACGAGCGGGGCGAGCAGCGCGTCGCGTACCGTGCCGGGCAGGTCTGCGGGGAGCATGCGGGAACTCTAGGCGAGCCCCGCACGCGCCCGCGGGCGTTTTACCTACGGCAGAGACGCAGCACGTTGGCGATGACCTTCGCGCCCGCGCCGCCCTCCTGCGTCAGGATCGACTCGGGGTGGAACTGCACGGCGAAGCGCCGCCGCTCGGCGTCCTCGATGGCCATGACGTTGCCGTCGGGCGTGAGCGCGGTCGGCGTGAAGCCGACGACGCCGGGTCGCTTGGCGTGCAGCGAGTGGTAGCGGGCCGCGGTGAACTCCGCGGGCAGCCCCTCCAGCAGCGCGCCGTCGCCTAGCCGCGCGACCTGGCCGCGCTTGCCGTGCTCGGGGTAGTCGAGCAGTTCCAGGGTGCCGCCGGCGTGCTCGACCATGGCCTGCAGGCCGAGGCAGACGCCGAAGACCGGCAGGTCGCGGGCGTAGATCTGGTCGAGCAGCGCCGACATGCCGAAGTCGGTCGGCCAGCCGGGGCCGGGCGAGAGCACCACCAGGTCGGGGGCGATCTCGTCGAGCATGCGGGGCGGGAAGCCGTGGCGCAGCGTCGTCACCGCGGCGCCCTCCTGGCGGAAATAGTCGGCCAGGGTGTTGACGAAGGAGTCCTCGTGGTCGACGAGCAGCACCTTCATGCCGTGGCCCGGCTGCTCCCTGGTCTCGGCGACGGCCTCCGCGCCGGTCCGCCCGACCGCCGCCAGGGCGCCGAGCAGGGCGCTGGCCTTCAGCTCGGTCTCGCGCTCCTCGGCCTCGGGGTCGGAGTCGAACAGCAGCGTGGCGCCGGCCCGCACAGTGGCCACGCCGTTCTTGATTTGGGCGGTACGCAGGGTCAGGCCGGTGTTCATGGAGCCGTCGAAGCCGATGACGCCGATGGCGCCGCCGTACCACCGGCGGGTGGTGGCCTCGTGGTCCTCGATGAACTGCATGGCCCACGTCTTGGGGGCGCCGGTGACCGTGACGGCCCACATGTGGGTCAGGAAGGCGTCTAGCGCGTCGAACTCGGGGCGCAGGCGGCCTTCGATGTGGTCGACGGTGTGGATCAGGCGGGAGTAGAGCTCGATCTGGCGGCGGCCGATGACCCTGACCGTGCCGGGCACGCAGATGCGCGACTTGTCGTTGCGGTCGACGTCGGTGCACATGGTCAGCTCCGACTCCTCCTTGACGCTGGACAGGAGGGTGCGGATGGCCTCGGCGTCCTCGACCGGGTTGCTGCCGCGGGCGATGGTGCCGGAGATGGGGCAGGTCTCGACGCGGTCGCCGCTCACCCTGACGTACATCTCGGGCGAGGCGCCGACGAGGTGCTCGCCCTCGCCGAGGCTGATGATGAACTCGTACGGGGCCGGGTTGCTCTGGCGCAGGCCGCGGTAGAAGGCGGACGGGTCGGCGCAGGTGGCGTGGAAGACCTGGCCGGGCACGACCTCGAACAGGTCGCCGCGCTTGAACTTCTCCTTGGCGGCGGCGACGACCTTGGCGTATTCGCCCTTCTCCGGGTCGGGCGGCACCTGGGCGGGGGCGACCGGGGCCTCGGTGGCGCCCGCCCTGTCGAGGCCGCGGGTGGTGGCGCCGTCGACGGTGAACTCGTAGCGGAACTCGAGGCTGGTCTCGCGCTGCCGGTCGATCACGACGAGCCGGTCGGGCAGGTGCAGCACGAGGTCGCGCTGGTCGTCGGGGCGGACGAGCTCCTGCCGGATCGGCTCGAACTGGAAGGCCAGGTCGTAGCCGAAGGCGCCGTAGAGGCCGAGGTGGGGGTCGTCGCCCTTGAAGGCGGCGATGACCTCGCGGATCGCGGTGAACACGGTGGGCCGGCGGCTGCGCATCTCCTCCGGCAGGAGGTCTCCGGGATCGCTGCCGGGCTCGGCCACGTGCACCTCGACGCGGTCGGCCGTGGGCTCGCTGACGGGCTTGCCCGCCGCCAGCAGGCAGGAGGCGACGGCGGGCAGCACGACCCTGCCGCGCTCGTTGAGCGCGACGGCCGCGATGGTGCGGCCCTTGGCGACCAGTTCCAGGCAGGGATCGACGTAGCCGAACGCCCAGCGGCTGTAGCGGCCCGGATAGTCCATGCCCGAGGAGAAGGCTCCCCCGCGTCTCTCTCCGAGGGCCGTCACGATCTCTTCGAGCGCCGCCTCGTCCACCTCGCGCGTCTCGCGCTCGACGACGATGCCCCCCGCGGTGGTATATCCGCTCGTCTCCACTTGCTGCCCCTTATCACGTCAACATGATGAGCCCCGGGGGCGGACACGAGAAAGGCCGCCATCCGGGGCGGCCGTCCTTTGAGGAATGCGAAACACGCGCCGCCTAGAAGCGGCGCCACCACTGGAGCTGAGCGTGATTTCGCATGGGGACAGGTTAGCTCCCGCACCATGATCGCGCAACGCGACCCGCTCGCCGCCCCCGGAGTCGCCCCTTTGAATACAGAGCAGTACTGTATTCAAATCTGACCGGTCGAGAGGAGACCCAGGATGACCGAGACCGGAGCGATCACGCTCCCCACCGCGCGGCCCACGCCCTTCGACCCGCCCGGCGACCTGGCCGAGCTGCGCCGGGCCCGGCCCATCACCCCGCTCGCCTACCCCGACGGCCACCGCGGCTGGCTGGTGACCTCCCACGCGCTGGCGCGGGACGTGCTGGCCGACAAGCGCTTCAGCGCCAGGTCCGAGCTACGGCACCACCCCGTCGAGGAGCCCGGTCAGGGGCCCGCCCAGGCCGCGCCTCCCGGGATGTTCGTCTCGACCGATCCGCCCGTCCACACGCGTTACCGCCACCTGCTGGCCGGCGAGTTCACCGTGCGCAGGATGCGCCGGCTCACCGAGCGCATCGAGGAACTCACCACGGCGCGGCTGGACACCATGGAGCGGCAGGGGCCGCCCGCCGACCTGGTGGAGACGTTCGCGATGCCGATCCCCGCGCTCGTGATCGGCGAGCTGCTCGGCGTGCCGGAGGAGGAGAGCGAGCGCTTCCAGGCCCAGGGCGGCAGGATGACGCGGATGGACCTCCCGCGCGAGGAACGGATCGCCACCTTCCTCGCCTTGCGGGCGCACATGGAGGAGCTGGTCCTGGCCAGGCGGGCCACGCCCACCGACGACCTGCTCAGCGGCCTGACCAGGAGCGACCTCACCGACGAAGAGCTGACCAACATCGGCTTCATGCTGCTGGGCGCCGGGCTCGACACCACCGCCAACATGATCGCCCTGGGCGCCTTCGCGCTGATGCGCCACCCCGGGCAGCTCGCCGTGCTGCGCGGGGAGCCGGACCGGATCGACCAGGTCGTGGAGGAGCTGCTGCGCTACCTCAGCATCATCCCCTTCCTCGTACGCACCGCGCTGGAGGACGTCGAGCTCGGCGGCGAGCTGGTACGGGCCGGGCAGTCGGTCACCATCTCGATCCCGGCCGCCAACCGCGACCCCGAGCGCTTCCCCGACCCCGACACCCTCGACCTGCACCGGCCGGGCGGCGGGCACGTCGCCTTCGGTCACGGCGTGCACCAGTGCCTCGGCCAGCAGCTGGCGCGGGTGGAGATGAGGGCGGCCTACCCGGCGTTGTTCGCGCGGTTCCCGTCGCTGCGGCTCGCCGTCGGGCCGGACGAGGTGCCGCTCCGCACCGACATGCTCATCTACGGCGTCCACCACCTCCCGGTCACCTGGGACGCGAGCTGAACGACCGGCGCGGCACGGCTCACTAGACTCCTGCGGGCCGCCCTTCCCGCGGGTTTCCTTGACCAGGGCCGCCGTCCCCGCGGGCCGGCGACCCGCAACGAATGACGAGGAGCGACCGACATGACCGACCGCACGACGTCCCCGCGGCCGGCCGGCCGGCCGCGCAGCCAGGAGGCGGACCTGGCCATCCTCACCGCCGCGCTCGACGTGCTCATCGAGCAGGGCGCCAGGCACACCAGCATCGAGCAGGTCGCCCGGCGGGCGGGGGTCACCAGGGCGACGGTCTACCGCCGCTTCGCCGACAAGACCGCGCTGCTGGTGCGGGCCCTGGAGTGGGCCAACCACGACCACGACCCGGCGTTCACCGGCTGGCGGGACATCGACCACATGCTCGACGAGTGGGCCGCCCATCTGGCGGTGCCGCGCAACCGCCGCCTGCTGCGCCGGGTCTACGGCGCCCGTGACGACTACCCGGAGCTGACCACGACGTACCGCCAGGTCAACAGCGGGCGGCGGGCCGCGGTGGTGCGCGAGCTGCTGCTCCGCACGCGCGAGAGCGGGTGCTTCCCGGCCGGCGTCGACCTGGACACCGTGCAGGAGGCGCTCAGCGGCGCCGTGCTCCACCACCTGGGCACCCACCCCGACGACGAGAGCGCCGCGGAGATCAAGGCCTACTTCCTGCGCGTCGCGTGGCAGCTCGGCTGGCGCCCGGCGGGAGCGGAGGGCTAGGCCGGCCGTCCCGGGGAGCTGCTCCACCTGGGACGGCCGGGCCGGAACGAACCCGGTCGGCGACGTGGCCTCTATGACGACATTTCAGCTGACCAGATTACATTTTTCCCCGCAAAGTAACATTTCATGACAAGTCTTGCTTTCCGGACAGGAGCTCTTCACCCTTCTCCACAGAGGCGTAAAGATCACCTCTTCTGTCCTAAGGAGAGCGCGTGCCCCACACCCCCCGCTGGCGTGCGATCCTCACCGGGATCGTCACCGCCGCCGGCCTCCTCGTCCCGCAGGCGGCCCAGGCGGCGCCCGACCCGGGCAAGATCGACAGTGTCGTCCAGGCGCAGCTGGCGCAGGACGACAAGGCCACCTTCTGGGTCCGGATGAAGGGATCCGCCGACCTGAGCGGCGCCCGCCGGGCCGAAACCAAGGACGCGAAGGCCGAGCAGGTCTTCAAGGCCAAGACCGAACGGGCCACGAGCTCCCAGGCGGGCCTACGCGAACTGCTGGACTCCCAGCACGCCGCGTACACCCCGTACTGGATCGTCAACGCGGTGCAGGTCACCGCGGACGAGAAGCTGGCGGCCGAGATCGCCAAATTACCTGACGTCGACCGCATCGACCCGATCCGCACCGTCGCGATCCCCAAGCCCGCGCCCGGCAAGGCCGAGGCCAGGGTGAACGCGGTCGAGTGGAACATCGACCGGGTCAACGCCCCGCGCGTCTGGAACGAGCTGGGCAACCGGGGCGAGGGCATCGTCATCGCCCACATCGACTCCGGCGCCCAGTTCGACCACCCCGAGCTGGTCGCCGGCTACCGGGGCAGGAACGCGGACGGCACGTTCAGTCACGACTACAACTGGTTCGACCCGGCCGGCGTCTGCCCGTCGCCCGCGCCGTGCGACAACAACGGCCACGGCACGCACACCATGGGCACCATGGTCGGCGCGAACGGCATCGGCGTCGCGCCGGGCGCCCGGTGGATCGCGGCCAAGGGCTGCGAGTCCAACTTCTGCAGCGACGCGTCGCTGATCGCCGCCGGCCAGTGGATGCTCGCCCCGACCGACGTGAACGGCGAGAACCCGCGCCCCGACCTGGCGCCCGACATCGTCAACAACTCGTGGGGCGGCGACGGGTTCGACCCGTGGTACAAGCCGGTCGTCGAGGCGTGGATCGCCGCGGGCATCTTCCCGGCCTTCGCCAACGGCAACGAAGGGCCCGCCTGCCAGACCTCCGGCTCCCCCGGCCAGTACGTCATGAGCTACAGCGCGGGCGGCTTCGACATCGACAACGCGCTCTACCGCAATTCGAGCAAGGGCGCGGGCGAGGACGGGGAGATCAAGCCGAACATCGCCGCGCCCGCCGTCAACGTGCGCTCCTCGACGCCCGGCGGCACCTACGACACCTACACCGGCACGTCGATGGCCTCCCCGCACGTGGCGGCCACGGTGGCGCTGATCTGGTCGGCCTCGCCCGCCCTCGCGGGTGACGTGGAGGGCACCCGGCCGCTGCTGGACACCACCGCCGTGGACGTCGAGGACACCAGCTGCGGCGGCACGGCCGCCGACAACAACGTGTGGGGCGAGGGCAGGCTCGACACCTTCGCCGCCGTACAGGCCGCTCCGGCCGGGGAGACCGGCGCTCTCGAGGGCGCCGTCACCGCGGGCGGCGAGCCCGTGGCCGGCGCGACGATCACGGTGACCGGGCCGCTCACCCGGAGCGTGACCACCGGCGAGGACGGCGCGTACGCCATCCCCCGCCTGCTGCCGGGCGAGTACGAGCTCAGCGCCGGGAAGTTCGGCTACGACACCGCCACCACCTCCGTGACGGTCGCCGCCGGGGAGACGGCGACCGCGGACGTGACCATGACCAGGAAGGCGTCGGGCGTGGTGTCCGGGACGGTCACCACGGCGGGCACGCCGGAGGCCGGCGCGACGGTGGCGGCCACCGGCACGCCGGTGAGCGCGGTGACCGACGCGTCGGGCCGCTACAGCCTGACGCTGCCGCACGGCGAGCACGAGCTGGTCGTCACCCCCGTCTCCCGCTGCTCCAGCGGCGCGACGGCCGAGGTGACGGTGGCCGGCGACGTGGTCAAGGACGTGGAGCTGCCGCTGCGCGGCGACAACTTCGGCTACACGTGCGCGATCGGCGACCAGGCGTACGTGGCGGGCACCGAGAAGCTGGCGCTGACCGGCGACGACGAGGCCCAGCAGGTGACGCTGCCGTTCGCGGTCCCGTTCTACGGCACCGGCCACACGAAGGCCTGGATCGCCACGAACGGGTTCGCCACCTTCGCCGCCGACCGGGTGACCGCCGCCGGCAACGGCACGCTCCCGTCCTCGGGCACCCCGAACAACGCGGTCTACCCGTACTGGGACGACCTCAGGGTGGACGACCAGGGCGGGGTCTACACGGCGGTGACGGGCACGGCGCCGAACCGCACGTTCGTCATCGAGTGGCGCAACGTCACCTTCTACAACGACACGGCCCAGCGGCTGTCGTTCGCGGCGCTGCTGGGCGAGAACGGCTCGATCGGCTTCCGGTACAAGGACGTGGACAGCGAGCGCGAGCAGGGCACCAGCGCCACCATCGGCGTGGAGAACGCCGCGGGCGACGACGGGCTGCTCTACGCCTACCAGGAGGCGGTGCTGTCCACCGGGCAGGCCCTGACGTTCACGGCCGGCAGGCACGGCCTGGTCACCGGGGCGGTCACCGACGCCAACGACGGCGAGCCGCTGGCCGGGGCGACGGTGAAGGTGGGCGACGTGGCCACGTTCACCACCGGCGAGGACGGCCGCTTCTACGGCCAGGTGCTGGCGGGCGACTACGAGGTCGAGGTGTCCAAGGAGCACTACGGCACGTTCACGCAGCCGGTGACGGTCGCGCCCACGGTCGTGACGTCGATCGACACGGCGCTGGTCACGGGACGGGTGAGCGCGTCGGCCGCCGAGCTGACCGTGGTGCTGCCGTCCGATGCCACGCGCACCCGGACGCTGGAGCTGACGAACCTGGGCTCGACCACGCCGTACACGGTGACGGGCGGCGAGTGGTTCACCGTGACGCCGGCGGAGGGCGAGCTGGCCAAGGGCGGGTCGGTGGAGCTGGAGGTGACGGTCTCCAGCGACGGCGTCGCCCCCGGCGCCGTACGCGAGGGGACGCTGCTGGTGAAGTCGGCCAGCGGCCGGCAGCCGACGATCGAGATCGCGGTGACGGTCGTGGTGCCCGAGCACCAGGTGGCCGTCGACGTGGGCGGCTCCAGGAGCGTGACCGACGGCGCCGGTGACGTCTGGACGCGGGACAGGAAGTACACCCCGGGCGGCCACGGCTACGTCGCCGACCGCAGCCGGACGCGCAGCACGTCCAGGACCATCCGCGGCACCGGCGACCAGTCGTTGTTCAGGACGGCCAGGGAGGACATGCTGGAGTACCGCTTCGACGGCGTCCCCGCGGGGACGTACACCGTCGAGCTGGACTTCGCCGAGATCCGCAACATGCAGATGGGCCGGCGGGTCTTCGACGTGCTGGTCGAGGGCCAGCTCGCGATCCCGGCGCTCGACCTGGCCCTGGAGGCGGGCACGTACACGGCCGTGTCCAGGCAGTACACGGTGAAGGTCACCGACGGCCAGCTCAACGTGCGCTTCGCGACGCGGGAGGGGTCGACGCTCGTCAACGCCGTGCGCATCTCGGAGCGCCCGGACAAGGAGTAGCGCTCCGGTGACGATCGCGCCCGCCCCGCGCCGCGCGGGGCGGGCGCTGCCACCCCCGGGTGCCACCTGCGCGGGCGCGTCTGTTACTGGTAAGTACATGAGACGTGTGCGGGTCCGGCGTGATCTTCCCGTCCCGATGCCGGACGGCGTGACGCTGCTGGCCGACCACTACGCTCCCGCCTCGGGCGAGCCGGCCCCCGTCATCCTGATGCGCTCGCCGTACGGCCGGCGCGGCTGGCTCGGCCTGGTCTACGGCCGTGGTTTCGCCCGGCAGGGCTTCCACGTCGTCATCCAGAGCTGCCGCGGCGGCTTCGGCTCCGGCGGCCTGCTCGATCCGCTCGGCGACGAGCACGAGGACGGCCTGGCCACCGTGGCGTGGCTGCGCGAGCAGCCGTGGTACGGCGGCTCGTTCGCCATGTTCGGCCCCTCCTACCTGGGATACACCCAGTGGGCGATCGCCCCCTACGCCGGGCCCGAGCTGAAGGCCATGGCCCTGCAGATCACCGCCTCCCAGTTCCGGGACGCCGCCTACGTGGGCGGCGCGTTCGCGCTGGAGTCGGCGCTGAGCTGGACGACGCTCACCGACGGCCTGTCGCGGCGGTTCGGCGGCGCCTCGGTGCTGACCGCGCCCCGGCTCACCCGCAGGGCGGTCCTGTCGGGCCGCCCGGTGGCCGAGCTGGACGTGGTCTCGGCCGGCCGGCCGCTCCGCTTCTACCAGGACCTGATCGCGCACCACGAGGACCCGCACGTCCCCTACTGGGACAAGCGTGACTTCTCCCCTAAGGTGGGCGAGGTGGACGCGGCGGTCACGATGCTGGGCGGCTGGTACGACGTCTTCCTCCCCTGGCAGCTCAAGGACTACGCGGCCCTGCGGGCGGCGGGACGGCGGCCCTACCTGACGATCGGGCCGTGGTACCACATCGACGCCCGGCACGGGCGTCCCACGCTGGCCGAGGCGACGGCCTGGTTCCGCGCGCACCTCCTCGGCGACCACTCACGGCTGCGGCCCGACCCGGTGCGGATCTACGTGACGGGCGCCGGGCAGTGGCGCGACCACTCCGACTGGCCCGTGCCCGGGACGCGGGAGCAGCGCTGGCACCTGCAGCACGGGTTCGGCCTCGGGGTGGAGGGCCCGCGCGAGGCCGAGCCCGACCGTTTCCGCTACCACCCCGCCCACCCGACGCCGGTGATCGGCGGGCCCGTGCTGCTCGGCGACTCCAGGCCGCGCGACCAGCGGCGGCTGGAACAGCGCCGCGACGTGCTGGTCTACAGCTCCCCGGCGTTGAGGGAGGCGGTCGAGATGATCGGCCCGGTCCGCGCGGAGCTGTTCGTGCGGTCGAGCACCCCGTACGTGGACGTCGTCGTGCGGGTGTGCGACGTGCGCCCGGACGGGCGCTCGATCAACGTGTGCGAGGGCGTGCGCCGCCTGGGGCCGGGCGACGGGCACAGCGACGGGCACAGCGACGGGCACAGCGACGGGCACGGCGACGGGCACGGCGACGGGCACGGCGACGGGCACGGCGTGCGCAGGGTGGAGGTGGACCTGTGGCCGATGGCGCATCGGTTCGGGCGCGAGCACCGGATCAGGCTGCACGTGGCGGCCGGGGCGTACCCGACGATCGCCCGCAACACCGGCACGGGCCACCCGCTCGCGGCGGACGGCTCGGGCGGCTGGGACGGCGAGCTGGTGCCCGCCGACGTCGAGGTGTTCCACTCCCCCGAGCGTCCCTCCGCCGTGGTGTTGCCGCTGTGCGCGCCTCGCGGTTGATGTCGCTGGTCCTGCTGCTGCAGGGCCGGGGCGGGATGACGGCGGCCGAGCTGGCCGCCGAACTGGAGGTCTCGGAGCGGACCGTGCACCGCGACGTGCTCGCGCTGTCGGAGGCGGGCGTGCCCGTCTACGCCGACCGGGGGCGGGGCGGCGGCTACCGGCTGCTCGACGGTTACCGTACGCGGCTGACCGGGCTGGACAGGGCGGAGGCGGAGGCGCTGTTCCTGTCGGGGGTGCCGGGGGCGCTGCGGGAGATGGGGCTGGCGGAGGTCGCGGCCACGGCCCGGCTGAAGGCCGCCGCCGCCCTCTCCCCCGCCCTGCGCGACGCTCCGGTGGTCGCCGCGCAACGTTTCCACCTGGACGCGCCCGGCTGGTTCGCCGGCGACGACCCGCCCCCGGCGGCGCTGGGGCCGCTGGCCAGGGCCGTGTGGAGCGACCGCCGCGTCCGCGCCGTCTACAAGGGCGCCGCCCGCACGCTGGAGCCGTACGGGCTGGTGCTCAAGGCGGGGACCTGGTACCTGGCCGCCCGGCGCGCGGCCCGGTTCCTCATCTTCCGGGTGCACCGGTTCGGCGAGGTCACCGAGCTGGCCGAACCCTTCGACCGCGACCCCGGCTTCGATCTGGCCGCCTTCTGGGCCGGGCGGTCGGCGGAGTTCAGCCGCTCGCTGCTCAGGGACACGATCACGCTGCGGCTCACCGAGCGCGGGGTGCGGATGTTGCGGCACGTCGCCGACCCGGCCGCGGTCGACGACGCGCTCGCCTCGCTCCAGCCCGACGGCACCGTGCGGCTGGCGGTGGAGTCGGCGCAGGTGGCGTACTCGCAGGTGCTGCGGTTCGGGCCGGAGGCGGAGGTGCTCGAACCGCAGGAGCTGCGCGCGATGCTCGCCGACGCCGCCGCCCGCATGGCCGCGCTCTATGGCCGCTGAGCGTCAGCGGTAGCCCTCCCAGCCGGCGTCGCCGCCCTTGTCGAGGACCTCGGTGATGTAGCGCCACACCTGGGGGCGGCTGCCGTCGACGTCGGTGACGCCGTACGCGTCGGCCAGTTCGCCGCTGTCCACCGATCGGCCCGACCAGCGCGCCTTGTCCGGGTCCTGGGCGAGCGCGGCCACGCCTCTGCCGATGTAGGCGGGCGTCTCGGAGACCATCCAGGCGCGGAGGTGGTCGCTCTCCATCGTCGCCTCCCGCCAGGTGTCCTCGGTGACGCCGTAGTGCTCGAGCATCGCCTCCGAGCGCAGGAATCCCGGCGTGACCACCACGGCCGTGCCGCCGTGCGGGCGCAGTTCGGTGGACCAGGCGAACGCCAGCCGGTTCACCGACCACTTGGCCAGGTCGTAGTAGACGTTCTCCCGGTAGTGGGTCTCGTTGTAGGCCCTGGTGCCGTCGGTGACCTCCACCACGAGCCCGCCCTCGTTCCTGACGAGCAGCGGGAACAGGTGCCTGGCGCTGATGATGTGGGTGTCGATGGCCAGCCTCAGCAGGCGCAGCCCGTTGTCCAGGTCGTGCTTCCAGACGGGGGTGTCCCACTCCCACAGGTGGTCGCCGCCCCACGCGTCGTTGACCAGCACGTCGAGCCGGCCGTGGTCGCTTTCGACCCGCGCGGCCAGCGCCGCCACCTGCTCCGGCACCAGGAAGTCGGTCCGGACCGGGATGCCCGTGCCGCCGGCCGCGGTCACCAGCTCGGCCGTCTCCTCGATGGTCTCCGGGCGGTCCATCTCCGAGCGCCCCGCGCGGGTGCTCCTGCCCGTGCAGTACACCGTCGCCCCGGCCGCGCCCAGCTCGACCGCCATGCCTCGTCCTGTTCCGCGGGTCGCGCCCGCCACTACGACAATCATGCGGCCGATCGTCGCGCCAAAAGAGGACACCTCATGTCATGTTTTCCGGCGGACCGTTCGGCGCATCCGACCGACCGCTCAGCGATCGGGCCTCACGCTCGCGGCCCGCCTGTCACTAGGGTCTGTACGGGCGACGTGACCTTGCCGGGGCCGAGGCGTCTCGGATGCCGGAAGCCCCACCGACATTTAGGCCAAACCGTAATATGCCGGACATTGGGTTACATATCCCCGCGAAGTTACTCTCCCTCTGCTGACTAATCGTCAGGAGCCGGTGACAAGCGGCTCTGATCCATTCATCGGAGGGTCGATGACTACCGGCGAACCCGGGCAGCCACGCACCGACCGCAGCCCATGGAACTGGCTGCTCGTCGTGCCGATCGTACTGCCGCTGCTGACGTTCCTGTTCAACGCCGACGAGCCGCGCCTGCTGGGCTTCCCGCTCTTCTACTGGCTCCAGCTGGCCTTCATCGTGGTGGGCGTCTCGTGCACCACCATCGTCTACAGGATGACCAAATGAGCGGGCACGTGACCGAGCTGGTCGTCTTCACCCTGCTGTTCGTCCTCGTCAGCGGGATGGGCTTCGTCGCCTCGCGCTGGCGGCGGCCCGACGACCTGGCCAGCCTCAAGGAATGGGGCCTCGGCGGGCGCAACTTCGGCTCGTGGATCACCTGGTTCCTGGTCGGCGGCGACCTCTACACCGCCTACACCTTCGTGGCGGTGCCCGCGCTGGTGTTCAGCGCCGGCGCCCTGGGCTTCTACGCGCTGCCGTACACCGTGGTCGTCTATCCGCTGGTGTTCCTGGTGCTGGCGCGGATGTGGTCGGTCTCGCACGTGCACGGGTTCGTCACGCCCGCCGACTTCGTGCGCGCCAGGTTCGGCTCCCCGACGCTGGCGCTGGCCATCGCGATCACCGGTCTCGTGGCCACGATGCCCTACATCGCGCTGCAGCTCGTGGGCATCGAGGCGGTGCTCAAGGCCATGGGCATCACGGGCCACCTGCCGATCATCATCGCGTTCGCGATCCTGGCGGCGTACACGTACCAGTCGGGGCTGCGCGCGCCCGCGCTCATCGCGTTCGTGAAGGACGCGCTCATCTACATCGTGATCCTGGCGGCGGTCATCTACATCCCGTCGCGCCTGGGCGGCTGGGACTCCATCTTCGACGCGGCCAAGGCCAAGTTCGAGGCCACGCCCGCGCAGGGTGACGGCTACATCCTCAACGCCGGCAACCAGCTCCAGTACGTGACGCTGGCCTTCGGCTCGGCGCTGGCGCTGTTCCTCTACCCGCACAGCCTCACGGGCGTCCTGGCCTCGAAGAACCGCAACGTCATCAAGCGGAACATGTCGGCGCTGCCCGCCTACAGCTTCGTGCTGGGCCTGATCGCGCTGCTCGGCTTCATGGCGATCGCGGCGGGCACCAAGCCGATCGTGGGCGAGAACGGCAAGGCCGACGCGAACACCATCGTGCCGGTGCTGTTCGACCAGATGTTCCCCGACTGGTTCGCGGGCGTCGCGTACGCCGCCGTCGGCATCGGCGCGCTCGTCCCCGCGGCGATCATGTCGATCGCGGCGGCGAACCTGTTCACCCGCAACATCTACCGCGAATACGTGAACAAGAACGCCACCGACTCCCAGGAGGCCAAGGTCTCCAAGATCGTGTCGCTGGTGGTCAAGGTGGGCGCGGTGCTGTGCATCCTGCTGCTCGACCCGCAGTTCTCGATCGACCTGCAGCTCATCGGCGGCGTGATCATCCTCCAGACGCTGCCGTCGGTGGCGCTGGGGCTCTACACGCGCTGGTTCCACAAGGGCGGCCTGATCGCGGGCTGGGCGGCCGGCCTGGCGGCGGGCATGTGGATGCTCTACCTGATCCCCAACCCGGCCAGCGGCAAGGCGCACTTCGGCGGCTCGGCGTTCGGGCTGTCCAACCTGGGCTTCGACACCAAGATGACGGTCTACGCCGGGTTCCTGGCGCTGATCGTCAACCTCGTGGTGGCGGTGCTCGGCACGCTGCTGTTCCGTGCCACGAAGGTGGCCGACGGCGACGACGCGACCGCGCGCGACGACTACTTCGCCGACGAGGGCGAGCCGAAGGTCAAGGACCTGGACCTGACCGGTTCCCACTGACGCGACGGCGTCCCGGCCCGCTCCCCACCGCCCGGGGGGCGGGCCGGCCCGCCTCCGGGCGGTGGCCGGGGGCGGGCGGGGAGCCGTCAGCCGGTCGCCGGGTAGTCCGGGTCGGCCACCGCCAGCTTCGCCAGCACGGCCTGCTCCAGCGCGGACATGAGCGCCTCACCGTCCTCGACGCGGCCCTCGCGGATGGCGGCGGCCAGCTCGGCGTCGTCGTCCACGCCGAGGGCGGCCAGCCGGGCGGCGTGCTCGCCGGCCTGGCCGGGGCCGAGCTCTATTTCCCTCTCCACCATGCCGAGCACGTTGATCGCCACGCGGGTGTGGTAGCGCGTCCTGCCGTCCACGGCGGGGAGCACGTCGGTCCGCAGGAAGTCGCGGACCGCGGCGACGAGCTGCGCCGCCGTGGGCACGTCATGCGGGCTGGAAGGGCTCACCCGTCCAGGGTAGGTCCGGCGGGACGCCGAACGAAGGTGCCGGGACACTTCCGATGGCATGGCGAAGGTGTGGGGCCTTTATTCGCATCCGATCATGGAGAGGCTAATCTGCGGCCATGACCACACAGTCTCCGCTCGCGCCCGCCCCGGTGCTCGGGCCCCGCCTCATCCGGGCCGAGGTCATCGTCGTGCTGTCGGTCTCGCTCGGCGCCAGCGCCCTGGTGGCGATCGTGCGGCTGATCGGGGCGCTCACCGCGCCGAAGGAGCTGAAGGGCCAGCAGGCCGTGCTCGTCGGGTCGATTGCGCCGGACCGGCCCTGGCTGGACCTGGCCCTGCAGCTCGTCCAGATCGCGATCGCGGTGGCGCCGGTCGGGCTGGTGGCGTACCTGCTGGTGCGGTCGGGCGAGTCGCTGCGCACGATCGGCGCCGACTTCCGCCGGCCCGGGGGCGACCTGCTGCGCGGGGCGGCGCTGGCGGCCGCGATCGGCGGCTCGGGGCTGGCGTTCTACCTCGCGGTGTGGGCGGCCGGGGTGAACCTGACCGTCGTGCCCGGCGCGCTGCCCGAGGTGTGGTGGCAGGTGCCGGTGCTGCTGCTCGCCGCCGCGCAGAACGGCGTGCTGGAGGAGGTGCTGGTCGCCGGATATCTGCTGCACCGGCTGGGGCAGGCCGGCTGGTCCCCGTGGAAGGCCGTCGCGGTGTCGTCGGTGTTGCGGGGGTCGTACCACCTGTATCAGGGGTTCGGGGGCTTCGTCGGCAACGTGGTGATGGGCGTGGTGTTCGGGCGGCTGTACCAGCGCTGGGGCCGGGCGATGCCGCTGATCGTGGCGCACACGCTGATCGACGCCGTGGCCTTCGTCGGGTACGCCTTCCTGCGCGGCAAGGTGAGCTGGCTGCCCTGAGGGTGGTTGACTGGGCAACGATTTGGCGTTGAGATCCTTGCATGAGCTTCGCCGTACCTGACCACATCCGCCCTGTTCGCGACGCCGTGCACGCGTTCATGACCGAACGGGTGGAGCCGGCGGAGCCGGTGCTGCACGCGGGCGGGCCGCCGGCCGCGCAGACCCTGGACGAGCTGCGGGCCGAGGCGAAGAAGGAGGGCCTGTGGGCGCTCGGCCATCCGCGCGAGCTGGGCGGCGGCGGGCTGCCGTTCCTCGACTACGTCTACGTCAACGAGGTGCAGGGGCGCAGCGAGTACGGCCAGCTCGCGCTCGGCACGTTCACCCTCCAGGACTCGCTGATGTTGCACGAGCACGCCTCGCCCCAGCAGCGGGAACGCTATCTCGAGCCGCTGGTGCGCGGCGACATCTGGCCCAGCTTCGCGATGACCGAACCGGCGGTGTCGAGCAGCGACCCCACGCAGATCGCGACCTCCGCCGTGCTGGACGGCGACGAATGGGTGATCAACGGGCACAAGTGGTTCACCACGGGAGCGTCGCGGGCGGCGTACACGACCGTGATGTGCAGGACCGAGCAGGACGCCCCGCCGCACCTGGCGTTCTCCATGATCCTGGTGCCGACCGGCACGCCCGGTTACACGATCGTGCGCGAGACGCCCGTGCTCGGGCTCGACGGGGCGCACTGCGAAGTGCGCTACGACGACGTCCGCGTGCCCTCAGGCAACCTGCTCGGGCCGCGCGGGCGGGGGTTCGTCATCGCGCAGAAGCGGCTCGGGCCGGGCCGGATCTTCCACTGCATGCGCTGGCTGGGGCAGGCCCAGCGGGCGTTCGACCTGATGTGCCGCAGGATGCACGAGCGCACCGCGTTCGGCGAGCCGCTGGCCGCCAAGCAGCTCATGCGGCAGCACGTGTTCGACTCCTACGCCGAGATCCAGGCC
This sequence comes from Nonomuraea sp. B10E15, assembly GCF_039871615.1. Classification (NCBI taxonomy): domain Bacteria; kingdom Bacillati; phylum Actinomycetota; class Actinomycetes; order Streptosporangiales; family Streptosporangiaceae; genus Nonomuraea; species Nonomuraea sp. B10E15. The sequence goes on along the minus strand of NZ_JBDPMB010000005.1, from coordinate 267,523 downwards.
GCCAGGCTGCTCACGCTCGACGCCGCCGAGGCCATCGACGCGGGGTCGCAGGCGCGGGTGGAGATCGGGGCGATCAAGGTGGTGGGGGCACGCATGCTGCACAACGTGATCGACCGGGCCATCCAGGTGTACGGCGCCGCCGGGCTGACCCCCGACACGCCGCTGGATCGCATGTACCGGCACGCGCGGGCCGGGCGGATCTACGACGGGCCCGACGAGGTGCACATCGACGCGGTGGGGCGGCGCGTCCTGGGCACCTACGCGGCGGGCGGCACCTGGGCGTTCGGCCTGCGGTGAACGATCCGCACGCCATCGCCGCCGAGGCGTTCGGACCGGGCACGCGCGTCACGTCGAGCGTCAGGCTTCCGGGCGGAGCGTCACGGGAGACCTGGGCCCTCGACGTCGCCGGCCCGGACGGGAACCGGCACGAGCTGGTCCTGCGGCTCGACTCGCCCGGAGCGGCCCCGCAGGCCGGGGCCGGCGGAGGCCTGGCCGCCGAGGCGGGGCTGATGCGGGCCGCGGCGGACGCGGGTGTGCCGGTGCCCGGGATCGTCGCCTCCGGCGCTTCGTACCTCCTGATGACCCGGGTCCCCGGGGAGACGATCCCGCGCAGGATCCTGCGCGACGACGCCTACGCCGCGGCCAGGCCCCTGCTGGCCGCCCAGTGCGGGCGGGCGCTCGCGGCCGTCCACCGGATGCCGCTGTCCTGCGCGCCGCGGGACGAGCAGGAGGATCCCCTGCTGCGCTGGCGCGACCTGCTCGACCAGCTCGGCGAGCCGCATCCGGTGTTCGAGCTGGCCCTGCGCCGGCTCGCCGCCGACCGGCCGCCCGGCTCGCGGACGACCGTCGTGCACGGCGACTTCCGCAACGGCAACCTGATCGTCGGCCCCGAGGGGATCAGGGCGGTGCTCGACTGGGAGCTCGCCCACGCCGGCGACCCGCTGGAGGACCTCGGATGGTTGTGCGTGAAGGCGTGGCGGTTCGGCTCGCCGCTGCCGGTCGGCGGCTTCGGGCACTACGACGACCTGATCGACGCGTACGAGCGGGCGGGCGGCGCTCCGGTGGACCGGGAGGCGCTGCGCTGGTGGGAGACGTTCGGCGTGCTCAAGTGGGGCGTCATCTGCGTCATGCAGACCATGCGGCACCTGCGCGGCGGCGCGCGGTCGGTCGAGCTGGCCGCGATCGGGCGGCGGGTGTGCCAGAACGAGTGGGACCTGCTCCAGATGGTGCGCGAGCGCGCGGCCCGCGGGTGAAGGGCGTCCCTCAGCCCTTCCCCGCGGCGTGCGGGGCCCCGGCGCCGGAGATCGCGCCGGAGACAGCGGCGGCGATCACGTCCACCAGCCCCTCCACCACCTGCGTGCGGTCCACCTCCGGATGCTCCAGCCACCAGTCGCCGGTCGTCTGCACCATGCCGACGAAGGCGTGCCCGAGCACCTGCGCCCGCACCGGATCGGCCACCGCGCCCTCGGCGGCCAGCACCGCGCCCAGCTCCTCCCCCAGGCCGCGCACCAGGGAGGTCATGCGGGAGCGGATCGCGGTGTCCTCGGCCCCGGCCCGGAGGAACAGGAACCGGTAGAGGTTGAGATTGGCGGAGATCAGGTCGAGGTAGACGCTGATGGCGGCTCGCGCCCGGCCGCGCGGGTCCATGCCCGGCGCGGCGAGCCAGGGCCGCAGCCGGCCGATGACCGTGCGCACGTGCCGGTCGGCCAGCGCCTGGTAGAGGCCGCTCTTGTCGCCGAAGTGGCGGTAGAGGACAGGTTTGGTGACGCCCGCCGCGGCGGCGATGGCCGCCATCGACGCCTCGGGGCCGTCGTCGGTGATGACCCGGTCTGCCGCGTCGAGCAGCGACCTGCGCCGATCCGGATCCCGCCCGCTCACCTTCCCAGGATAGATCGCAACCGGACGGGCAGCAGCGCCGAGAGCACCAGCAGCGCTCCGATGAGCAGGTAGAGGCCCGTCATCCCGGCCAGCGTGCCGGGCGGCTCGCCCGGCTGCGCCCACGGCACGCCGTCCGGTCCCGGCCACGGCAGCCCGCCCGCCGCGGCCCAGGGCAGGCGGCCGGCGGCGCCGAGCGCGGCGTCCACGTCGAGGGCGAACAGGAGACCGGCCGACGCCAGCGGCACGCCGCAGCACAGCGCCGCCGCTGGCCAGGCGGTGAGGACGGTGACGATGACGGCCACCGCCCCCAGGCAGGCCAGGCCGGCCGGCGCCGGGCCGAACGTGGCGACGCCCGTGCGCAGGGCCCTGGCGGCCGCCTCGGTCAGGTAGTAGACGGGGATGAGCGCGGCCAGTCCGGCGACGGCGCCCATCACCTGCCGGGTCCCGTGGTTCACGTGCCGCCCCGCCCTCCCGCCGTCCGCCGCCCTGTGTCCGCCGGAAACCTTATCGGGCCAGCTCAGCGGCGTGCGGGGATTCGCGGATGTACGCGGGCGGCCGGGCGCGTCGAGCTCCGTACGGGCTCAGGTGAAGGTCAGCGCCGGGTACCCGAGGAGCATCACCGCGCCGAAGCCGAGCTTGAGCAGCGCGTCGGTCACGCCGAACACCGGCAGCGGGGCCTTGATCCGGAGTCCGGCGGCCGCGTTGGCCATGGTGAGCACGCCGAGGAGGGTGATCAGCGGGCCGTGGGCCATGCCCATCGGGAGGAAGTGCACGCCCACCACGAACAGGATCCACAACAGGACCGTGCGGTCGTCGGCGCCCTTGGTCCTGGAGAGCACGAGGTAGATCAGCCCGGCTTCGAGCACGAACGACCCGACGAGCCCCGCGATGTGGGCGAACGACGGCGAGCCGAGGCTGGGCAGCAGCGCGCTCAGGCCGCTGCCGACGAACCCGGCGGCGAAGCCGCCGATCAGAAACTGCAGCCAGTACGTACGGAAGATCCAGCTCAGGAGGAAGCCGGTGCCCACGCCGATCAGGAACAGCCCGCCCCCTCGGATCAGCGGATAGGGGTGATCCCCCGCGGCGGACAAGACCATATGAACGTGCGACATTCCGACTACTTTCGCAAAGGGGGAAGCCACCCTAGCGGATCGACGGCACGCCGCGGATCACCACCCGGCGAAGGCGGGCGAGCGCAGGGGATCCGCAGAGGGACGGGACGACTTCCGATCACGCGCCCGTCTTCCCGGAGGGATAGTTTCGAGGCATGCGCAACTCTGGCACGGGCCCCGGCCCCATCACCCCGGACGGATCCCCTGTCGACTTCTACAGCCTGCTCGAGCCGGGCGTCGAGCCGGAGATCGTCGCCCAGGTCACCCCGCCCGGCGGCAGCGTCCTGGAGCTGGGGGCGGGTGTCGGCCGCGTCACGCACCCGCTCATCGAGCGCGGCTTCGAGGTGGTGGCCGTCGACGAGTCAGCCGAGATGCTGGCCCGCGTGCGCGGCACGCACACGGTGCTGGGCCGGGTGGAGGACCTCCGGCTCGACCGGCGCTTCGACACGGTCATGCTGGCCTCCCAGCTGGTGAACACCGTGGACCCCGCGGTGAGGCGCGCTTTCCTGGCCACCTGCGCGCGGCACGTCAAGCCCGGGGGCGCGGTGCTCATCCAGTGGAAGCCGGCCCACGTGCACGACCGGTGGCACGCCGGCCAGAGCCGCCGGGACGGCGACGTCACGATCACCCTGGCGGCCGTCGAGGAGGTCTCCCCCGGGATCTTCCAGGCGACCATGCGCTACACCCACGGCGAGGACAAGGTGTGGACGCAGTCGTTCTCGTCCAGGCGGCTCACCGACGAGGAGCTGTCGGCCGACCTGGCCGCCGAGGGCCTGCGGCTCGATCGTTTCCTCACCGACGACCGCACCTGGGTCGTGGCGTCCCCGGCCTCCTGATCGGATTCGTTCGCGGCAGGCGCCTTTACGATGTAGATCATTAGACTGCCCTCGAAATCATGAAATTACTGGAAAATACTGGCATGGTTGATACAGTCGCGCCATGAGTGACCGGCTGGACGACCTCGAGCGGCGCATCGACGAGCTGCGAGCGGGCGTCCGCAAGGCGATGCGGGCCAGGGACGGCGCCAAGGCCCGCGTCCTGCGGGCCGAGCTGCGCAGCGCCGAGCACGCCTGGGACGCCCTGGTGAGCGGCGAGCGGCCCGCCAAGGAGGAGCCGCCGCGCCTGGTCACCGTGCGCGAGCAGGTGCACCAGGGGCTGCGGCTGCTGGGGGCGGCCGCCCAGCCGAGACTGATCGTGGCCGTCAGCGCCGCGTTCTTCGGCGGCACGATCAGCAGCAGCCGGCTCACCAGCCTGCGCAGGGACGAGGAGCGCTCGTTCAGGTCGTCGCCGTTCGGGCGGCCGTACTATCTGTGCGCCGCGCTCACCGACCGCCTCTCCCCCGCCCGCGGCCTCCTGACGCTCAGCGCCTGGCCGCTGGAACGGCGCGTGGTCGGCCCGCTCAGCCCTCGTGTCGACTTCCTGACCTGCGCCATCGCGGTGGCCGAGCAGGAGGCCGGCGACGAGCGGGCGGACAGGTTACTCGTCAGGATGGCCAGGAACATCCCCGGCGCGGCCGGCGGAACGCTGGGCCCGCCGCACCGCGGCAAGGTGATCGACGCGGCCAGGGCCGAGCTGCGCGTGCACGCCGAGCGCGACACGCGGGACCGCGCCGAGCTGGCGCAACGCGCCGTGACACAGCTCGATGACGCGGGCCGCCTGTTCGGCGCCGCTACGCTGGGCACGATCAAGAAGGAGAACGCGAAGTGAGCGGCTTGAAGCGCGCCGTGCGGAGCGGGCCCGTGAACCCGCCAGGCAGCGCGGCGACAACAGCGGAGGAAGGCGGCGGCACCGGGCGGCCGAGCGCGCGGGACGGAGCGCGGCCGTGACCCCACGACCCCGGCTCGACGCGCTGCGGGGCGTCACGCCGCCGCGGCCGCACGACGCCCGAGCGATCGCCGCCCTGGCCGCCAACCCCGGCTGTGCCCGCCGCGCCCTCATGGACGGCGCCGGCGTCGACAAGGACGCCGCCGCCCGGCACCTCGGATTCCCCGCGCCGTTCGGCCAGTCGCCGTTCGCGATCACGCGCGGCAACGTGTTCGAGGCGCTGGTCAAGGCCGACGGATGCGCGGAGCTGCTGCGGATGCTGCGCGAGCTGCTCGGCCTGCCCGTCGCCGAGGTCGCCTACCACGACGTGGAGAACGTCGGCGCCCACCTGCGCCACGCCCACACCAGGACGCTGATCGACCGGGCCGCCCGCGACGAGCACGACGCGGGCACGCTGTACGACCACCCGCTGCTCAGCCTGGAGATCGCCGGTCACACCGCCTACCTGGAACCGGACGTGGTGGCGTTCCAGCTCGGCGGCCGCTTCCACATCGTGGAGATCAAGTCGTTCGCGGTGATCGACGGGCAGGCCGACCCCTCGGCGGTGGCGGCGGCCGCCCGCCAGGCCGCCGTCTACGTGCTGGCGCTGCGCACGCTGCTGGAGGAGCTGGGCCACGACCCGCTGAAGGTCTCGCACGACGTGGTGCTGGTCTGCCCGGAGAACTTCGCCAACCGCCCCGTCGCCTCGCTGGTCGACGTGCGCAGGCAGCTGGCCGTGCTGCGCCGCCAGCTCACCAGGATGACCGCCCTCGACCGGCTGCTCGAAGGGCTGCCCGGCGATCTGACGTTCGACCTGCGGCCGGACGACGACGGCCGGCCCACCAGGCCGGTCGCCGAGCTGGCCGACGCGCTGCGCAGGACGACCGCCCGCTACGCCCCCGACTGCCTGTCCACGTGCGACATGTGCTTCTTCTGCCGCGACGAGGCCCGGCAGGAGGGCGCCTCCGACCTGCTCGGCCGGCAGGTGCGCGACGAGCTGGGCGGGGTGGCCTCGGTGGCGGAGGCGCTCGGCCTGGCCGACGGCGCCCGCGACCCCGCCGCGGGCCAGGAGGAGATCGCGCGGCTGCTCCGCAACGCCGAACGCCTGCGCAAGGAGTGCCTGACGTGAGCCCGCGAGGGAGACCCACGTGAGCCTGCTGACCTCGCTCGCCCGGCTGCGGGCCCTGGACGAGGGCATCGCGCAGCCCATCGCGACCGTCAGGCACTGCCACCTGGCGGACCGGCCGATGGTGTTCATCCCGCTCAAGCTGTCGGGCGAGGCCGCCGCGCCGCTCGCGGCCATGCTCGGCACCGACCGCGACCGGCCGCGCCTGCTGGTCGTGACCCAGCCGCGCAACCGCGACCTGCGCTTCGCGTGGGCGGCCGAGCTGGCGGGGGTGCTGCTGCCGTACGTCGAGGGGTTCCTGCACGACACCGAGACGGTGGAGCGCAGGAACGCCGACCCGTACGAGCGGGCGATCGACGCGCCGCAGATCCTCGTCCCCAACCCGGCGGGCGTGGCCTTCGTCCGGCTGCTGGGCCGCTCGATGCGCTTCCGCCGGGCCGACGGGCCCTACCCGGTGCCGGAGTCGGTGCCGCTGCTGGGGCGCTGGCTGACCTATTTCGCGGAGCGGGCGGCGTACCCCGGCTCGTCGCTGATGCCGGCCATGACGGAGGAGCTGGGGCGGCACTGGGCCAGCGGGCAGAGCGGCCTGGAGGACGCCAACCTGGCCGCGCTGCTGGCCTGGATCACCACCGGGCCGAGCGACGACGCCGAGGACCCGCTGATCTGGCCGCCCGCCGGGCCGGCGACCGACCCGGGGTTCGACGCGGAGGTGCTCGCGCCGGCGATGGACAGCGGCTCGGCCGAACGCGTCACGGAGGCGCTGCGCACCCAGCTGGAGCCCGGGTGGCGGCTCATGTGGCAGGCGATCGACCTGCTCGCCGGGCTGGAGGCGGGCGCCGGCGTGGCGTCGCGGTGGGAGCAGGACCGCGGCTCGTTCAGCGGCATGGCCGCGCACATCGCCGAGGGCGCGCCGCCGCAGCCCCGGCGCGACGGCGCGGTCGCCGCCGCCGCCAAGCTCGCCCGCATGGAACGCGCCCAGGCCGCCTACGACGCGCAGCGCGCCTACGACGACCCGCTCGTGATGGCCGAATACCGGCTGTCCGGGGAGGCGTTCGCGGGCGAGGTCCTCGACACCGACCCGGACAACACCGAGGGCGAGGGCCGCTCGCGCAAGCTCCGGCCGCTCGTGGTGGTCAAGACCGACGATCCCGTACGCCTCGCGCCCGGCACGTCCCTCGGCACCCCGCAGCGGCGCGCTCAGGGCGCGGAGCTGGTGTCGGCCGGTGAGGGCCTGGTCACCCTGAAGATCACCAAGGGCATGGGCCGCGGCAGGACGGCGGCGCCGGGCGCCGTGCCCGAGATCGGCGAGCGGGTCTGCTACACCTCGCTGACGGACGACTTCCAGGGCTCGCCCGCGCTGCCGGACGCCGAGGCGACCCCGTGGACGCACGGCGGGCCACCGCAGGAGTACGTGCCCGACGACGAGGACGCCCAGGAGGAGTGGTCGTGACCGCCGGCCCCGAGCAGGTCATCAGGAACGTCCTCGCCGACCTGCCCCGCCACCGGGGCGTGGTGGTCGACTCCCCGCCTGGTGCGGGCAAGTCCACGCTGGTCGTACGCGCCGCCGCGCACATCGCCGCCACCGGCGAGCCCCTGATGATCGTCGCCCAGACGAACGAGCAGGTCGACGACCTGGTGACGCGGATCTCCGACAAACATCCGCGCCTGACCGTGGGGCGGCTGTCGGCGAGCGGATACGTGCCGCCGCCGCGGATGCTGGAGCTGCCCGGCGTGCGGGTCGGCACGAGGATCCAGGATCTGGGCGACCCCGACATCGTCATCGCCACGGCGGACAAGTGGGCGTGGATCGGCGGCCGGGTGTGGCCGTGGGCGATCGTGGACGAGGCGTACCAGATGCGCTCGGACAAGCTGCTGCGGATCGCGGGGCTGTTCGAGCGGGCGTTGTTCGTGGGCGACCCCGGGCAGCTCGACCCGTTCTCGATCGTCGACGGTGACCGCTGGTCGGGGTTGTCGTGGGATCCGCTGCAGAGCGCGGTGTCGGTGCTGCTGCGGCACAACCCCGACCTGCCCGTGCACCGGCTGCCGGTGTCGTGGCGGCTGCCCGCGTCGGCCGCGCCGGTGGTGTCGCGGGCGTTCTACCCGTTCACCGGGTTCCGGTCGGGCACGTCCGACGGGGACCGGCGGCTGGAACTGGCCACCGGAGGCATGGGCACGCCGCACGACCGGGCGCTGGAGGAGGCGGCCAGGTCGGGGTGGGCGCTGCTGGAGCTGCCCAACCGGCACACCGTGCGCACCGACGCGGAGGCCGTGCAGGCGGTGGCGTCGCTGGCCGGGCGGCTGCTGCAGCGGGGTGCGGTGGCGAGCTCCGAGCAGGGCGAGCGGCCGGTGACGGCGGACCGCGTCGCGGTCGGCGCGGCGCACCGCGACCAGGTGGCCGCCATCCGCGCCGCCGGCGTGCCGCCGCAGATCACCGTGGACACCGCCAACCGGCTGCAGGGCCGCGAGTACGACGTGACGATCGTGCTGCACCCGCTGTCGGGGCGCAGGGACGCGACGGCCTTCCACCTGGAGTCGGGCCGGCTGTGCGTGCTGGCGTCGCGGCACCGGCACGCGTGCGTGGTGGTGGCCAGGGCGGGCATCGCCGAACTCCTGGACGCGCACCCGTCCGCGGAGCCGGTGCAGCTGGGGGTGCCGGTGAAGTTCCCCGACGGGTGGGAGGCGAACCAGTCAGTGCTGGAGCACCTCTCCCGCCACCGCGTCTGACCCGCCCGCGGTCCGGAGGCGGCGGCGCCAGACGTCGATGACCATGACCTGGCGCATGCCCGCGGATTCGTACAGCCCCAGCGCGGGCGTGGTGTTGTTGCTGTCGACGTGCAGGATCGTGCCCACGCGCCCGCGGGCGGCGTCGGCGGCGAACGCGTGGCGCAGCAGGAGGCGGCCGAGGCCCTTCCCCCGGTAGGCGGGCAGCACCGCCAGCGTGGCCACGTAGCCGCAGTTCTCGTCGGCCACGAACTGGTCGTTGCCCATCACCATCCCGGCCGGACGCCCGTCGACGCGGGCGAGCGTGAGCAGGCTCCAGTCGTTGACGCTCCGCGCCTGCCTGCGTTCGTGCCACAGGTCGTAGCCGACCGGGACGAACCCGAAGTGCTCGGCGAACGCCTCCTGCTGCACCGCGTGGGCCACCCGCCGCACCTGCTCGCTCTCCCCCGTGTGCAGGGTGATCCCGGCGGGCACCTCGACGGGCGCTTCTCCCGGGCCGTCGTGGTCGATGCGCATGCGGTGGAAGCATGTGCCCGGCTCGAAGCCGAGGGCCTCGACCGTGGCCTGCTTGCCGCGGTCGGCGCGGTAGACGCCGACGTGCAGGGTGACGCCGTCGTGGCCGCGCTCGGCCGCCATCTCGCGCGCGCGGTCGCGGACGAGCGGCCACAACCGTCCGGCCAGCGGCTCGGCGCCTGGCCGGACGATCACGTCGACGTCCACCAGGTCGCCGTCGCCGGGGCGGTACGCCCAGGCCCAGCCGTCGAGCCGGCCGCCGTCGTCGAACGCCAGCCAGCCGTCCCTGCCGCGGTCGAAGCCGGGGTCCGCGAGTTCGTCGGTCACGTCGTCGAGGGTCATGTCGGGTGCGCCGAGCACGGCGAGGTCGCGGGCACTGATGACCTCGTGAATGGCCGCCGCGTCGTCGGCCCGGGGACGCCTGATGCGATGCATAGGGGAATTGTCCATGTCCGCACCGCCCGCGCGCCTTCCCTTTTCCTGGCGGCGCACGGCGGCTTCAGCCCGCCGCGGGCGTGACGGCCTGCTCGTCGGAGGCGGCGGCCTGCGCAGGGGCGGCGCCGCGCAGCGGGATCTCCTGGATGAACGCCGCCAGCACCGGCACGGCCACCGCGAACGCGATGGCCCACCAGAAGACACCGGAGATCGACGCCGCCAGCGACTCCAGCAGCCCGGTGCGGACCTGGGCGGGCATGGCGGCGACCGCGCCCGGGTCCATCCTGGCGCCGGTCCTCGCCATGCGCTCGGCCGCCTGCGCGCCGAACCTGCCGGTCAGCTCGGACAGCAGCGCGCCGTTGAAGATCGCGCCGAACATCGAGACGCCGAAGGAGCCGCCGATCGACCGGAAGAAGGTGGTCGCGCTGCTGGAGACGCCGAGATCCTTCTGCTCGACGCTGTTCTGGGCGATGAGCATCGTGGTCTGCATCAGGAAGCCCATGCCGAGGCCGAGCACCGCGATGTAGACGCCGGTCAGCCAGGCCGGCGTGGTGACGTCCATGGTGGACAGCAGCCACATGCCGGCGGCCATGCCGGCGCCGCCGATCACCGGGTAGATCTTGTACTTGCCCGTGGCGGTGATGGCCTTGCCCACGAACAGCGACACCACCATGGAGGCGCCCATCATCGGCAGCAGCAGCAGGCCGGAGTTGGTGGCGGTGGCGCCCTGCACCATCTGCTGGAAGAGCGGCAGGAAGTTGATCGCGCCGAACATGGCGAAGCCGAGCAGGAAGCCGATGGCCGAGATCAGGGTGAAGTTGCGGATCCTGAAGAGCTGCAGCGGCATGATCGGCTCGGCCGCCCGCCGTTCCACCAGGACGAACACGGCCAGCGTGACCACGGCGAGCGCGGCCAGGGCGAGGATCTGCCAGGAGCCCCACGCGTACTCGTTGCCTCCCCAGGTGGTGATGAGCACCATCGCGGTGATGCTGACCGACAGCAGGATCGCGCCCGCCCAGTCGATGCGCACCCGCGTCTTCTCCACCTTGGGCAGGTGCAGCCTGAGCACCAGCAGGACCAGCGCGATCGCGCCGATCGGCAGGTTGACGTAGAAGGCCCAGCGCCAGTCGAGGTTGTCGGTGATGAAGCCGCCGACCAGCGGGCCCGCGATCATGGCCAGCGACATGACGCCGGCCATGATGCCCTGGTACTGGCCGCGTTCGCGGGGCGGCACGAGGTCGCCGATGATCGCCATGACGTTCACGATCAGGCCGCCCGCGCCCAGCCCCTGCACCGCGCGGAACGCGATCAGCTCGGTCATGCCGTCGTCCGGCCCGCCGAGCAGGTCGGAGCCGGCCATTCCGCAGAGCGCCGAACCGATCATGAAGATGACGATCGAGATGATGAAGATGGCCTTGCGCCCGTACAGGTCGCCGATCTTGCCCCAGATCGGCGTCGACACGGTCGTGCCCAGCACGTACGCCGTGACCACCCAGGACAGGTGTGCCAGGCCGCCGAGCTCTCCCACGATGCGCGGCATGGCCGTGCCCACGATCATGTTGTCGAGCATCGCCAGCATCATCGCGAGCATCAGCCCTGGCAGGACGACCATGACCTCGCGGCGCCGTCCGATTGCCTCAGCCACCACTTACCCCCCAGCGCGCACGCTCCTTACCTGCCGACCGGCAAGCGTAGAATAAGGTAGATACTTACTTGTCGGCCGTCAAGTCGAAATAGGTGCGAAGTGCGGGAAGACACGCGAACCCGGATCCAGGAGATCGCGCTCAGGCTCTTCACCGAGCAGGGCTACGAGGCGACCTCCCTGCGGGAGATCGCCGAGGAGCTCGGGGTGACGAAGGCCGCGCTCTACTACCACTTCAAGACCAAGGACGACATCGTCGCGAGCCTGGTCGATCTCCGGCTGACCGACATCGAGGAGCTGCTCGCGTGGGCGCGCAGCCGGCCCAAGACTCCGGAGATGCGCCGGGAGCTGGTCGAGCGTTACGCCGCCTACCTGCGGCGCACCCGGCACCTCGGCGTGGCGAGGTTCCTCGAGCGTAACCAGACGGCGCTGCGCGACCACCCGACGCTCATCAAGATCCGCGAGCGGATGAAGGAGGTGACGCACGAGATGAGCGGGCCCGAGGCGACGCCCGTCGAGCGCATCAGCCGCTCGCTGGCGCTGTTCGGGCTGCACGCGGGCAAGTGGCTGGCCCTGGAGGGCGAGCTGTCGGAGGAGGAGATCCACAAGGCCACGATCGAGGTGGCCATGCGGCTCATCGAGCCCTGATCATCCGGACTTGTAACGCCTGAAGGGACGATTGGGGCGCGAGATCAGGGGAAGTGGGATGACACGCATCGACAAGGGAGGAGGCGCGGTGGAGACCACGATAGCGCTTCGGTTGCCCCGCGATGCGGCGAGCGTCCCGCTGATCAGAGAGATGCTGGACGGCACGCTGCGCTCGCTCGGCGTCGATCCGCAGGTCCGCGACGACATCGAGCTCATGCTCACCGAGGCGTGCTCCAACGTGATCAAACACGCGGCGCCCAGCGACGACTACCGCGTCTGCGCCATCGTCGACGACGAGCGGTGTGTCATCCAGGTGGTGGACCACGGCGGCGGTTTCGACCCGCGCGAGATCGTCGACCACGGCCCGGGCTCCGAGCACGGACGCGGGCTGCAGATCATGCGGGCCCTCGCCGACGACATCCGCTTCGCCAACAAGCACGAGGACGGGGCCATGGTGTGCCTGGAGAAGCGCCTGCGGTACGCGCCCGGCGCGGCCGGCACGCACCTCATGACCACCTAGAGCTTGCTGGACCGCTCCGCCGGCCTGTGGTCGCGCAGCCGTACGCGGTGCGGGTGGCCGCCGGCGGACCCGCGCTCCGCGGGACGGCCGCCGAGGCGCAGCCGCCGGCGTACGCGGGGCGTGTTACCGCTCAGCTCGGCCCGCCGCCGCGCCGGCACGGTGCCGCCGCTCAGCTTGAGCTCCAGCCGGCGCTCCCGGCGGCTCAGCCGCCTCCACGCCGCACGCCAGTTGATCATCACGGCGGCCATCGTCACGAAGGTGACCATGGCGGCCACCGCGATGAGCAGCACGGCCATGACGACGAGGAGGACGACGACCGCCAGGGCACCGATCGCGCCGAGCACTTCCACCATTCGGCAGAAGATGCCCGCCGCCCAGCGGTCTATGCCTGATCTTGGGGATATAACGGGCTTACTCGGCCACACCGTTCGCCTGGTCGAGGCGGCCGGGCAGGAGGTCGAGGCGGCGCAGGATGACGCCCTCGCGCAGCGCCCACGGGCACACGTCGAGCCGCTCCACCTCGAACAGGTCCATGATCGCGTCGGCGACCAGCGCGCCCGCCGCCAGCTGCGCCGCCCGGCCCTCGGACACGCCGGACAGCTGGGCCCGCTCGGCGGCCTCCATGGTGGTCAGCTTGGCCGCCCAGTCGGCCATGTCCGCACGCGACAGCGTGCGCGCGACGTAGGGGCCCTCGCTGGAGGGCGCCGCGCCGGCGATCCTGGCCAGCTGCTTGAAGGTCTTGGACGTGGCCACCGCGCGGTCGGCCCCGCCGTATCTGACGATGTCGCCGACGGTGCGGGCGATCTCGGCGCGTACGTGCTTGCGCAGCTTGCGCACCTCGTCGGCGGAGGGCGGGTCGCCGGTGAGCCAGTCGCGCGTCAGCCGCCCGGCGCCCAGCGGCAGCGACACGGCCACGTCGGGCTCCTCGTCGACCCCGGCGGCGATCTCCAGCGAACCGCCCCCTATGTCGAAGGCCAGCAGCCGCCCCGACGACCATCCGAACCACCGCCGTACGGCCAGGAAGGTCAGCCTGGCCTCGTCGCGACCGGACAGCACGGTGATGTCCACCCCGCAGCGCTGGTCGATCTCGGCGAGCACCTGCTCGCCGTTGGAGGCCTCGCGCACGGCGGAGGTGGCGAAGGCCACGAGGTCCTCCACCCCCTTGTCCTCGGCGAGGGCGACGGCCTCCTCCACGAAGGCACCGAGCCGCTCGATGCCCTTGCCGGCCAGCCGGTTGTCGTCGCCGAGATGCTCCGACAGGCGCAGCTCGACCTTGTGGGAGTAGGCGGGCATGGGCCGGGCGCCGCGGTGGGCGTCGACGACCAGTAAGTGCACGGTGTTCGAGCCGATGTCCAGCACGCCGAGTCGCATGGTGAAACGCTACAGTCCTGCGGCTTCGACGACGACAGGGAGCCCGGCGCCCCCGGGCGCGCGGGGAGGGCGGCCGGCGCCGTGGCGTGGGGCGTCCGCGTCGTGACGGGCCTGCCGCAGGCATTACCCTTCCTTGGTGTCACGACACGTTGGGGGGATCTGTGAACGCTTGCTGCGGCCCGAGCAGAAACGCCACCTCCGGGCCCGTCCAGGAGGCCGTGAAGATCGCTGTGCGGCGGACGGCGCCGCGCGGCATGGTGCGCATCCCCGGCGGGACGTTCCTGATGGGCGGGGACGACCCCGACGGACGGCCCGACGACGGTGAGGGGCCGGTCCGCGAGGTGCGGCTCGACCCGTTCCTGATCGATCCGGCATGCGTGACGAACGCGCAGTTCGCCACGTTCGTCAAGGAGACCGGCTACGTCACGGAGGCCGAGCGGATCGGCTGGTCGTTCGTGTTCCACCAGTTCGCCACGGGTGGGGTGATGGACGCCTCCGTGCCGGGCGCGCCCTGGTGGGCCGGGGTGGAGGGAGCCACGTGGCGCTCGCCCGAGGGTCCCGGCTCCTCGATCGGCGACCGGCAGAACCATCCCGTGGTGCACGTGTCGTGGAACGACGCCGGCGCCTACGCCACGTGGGCGGGCAAGCGGCTGCCCACCGAGGCGGAGTGGGAGATGGCGGCCCGCGGCGGGCTGGAGCGCAAGAAGTACCCGTGGGGCGACGAGCTGGCGCCCAAGGGCCGGCAGCGGTGCAACATCTGGCAGGGCCGGTTCCCGACCGCGCCGAGCAAGGGGACGGTGCCCGTCAAGTCGTTCCAGCCCAACGGCTACGGCCTCTACAACGTCTCGGGCAACGTGTGGGAGTGGACGGCCGACTGGTGGGGCACGACGTGGGAGGCCTTCGCCGACAACCCCACGGGGCCGGCCGAGGGCGGCGCCAAGGTGATCCGCGGCGGGTCGTACATGTGCCACGACTCCTACTGCAACCGCTATCGTGTCGCCGCCCGCACCTCCAACACTCCTGACTCCGCCTCCGGGCACACGGGTTTCCGCTGTGCGGCTCTAATCTGATCGCATGTCACGAACCCTGCGACTGTTGATCACCGGCGGCGGCACCGGTGGTCACACCTATCCGGCCCTGACGACCCTGTCGGCCGTTCAGCGACGTCAGGTGCCGCACGACGTGCTCTGGGTGGGCACGGCCAACGGTCTCGAGGCCAGGATCACCGCCGAGCACGGCATCCCGTTCAAGGCGATCACGACGGGCAAGCTGCGCCGCCGCCCCAACCTCAAGGAGCTGGGCACCAACGTCGCCGACGTGTTCCGCATCCCGGTCGGGGTGTTGCAGGCGGTGGGGCACGCGGCCCGCTACCTGCCCGACGTGGTGCTGTCGACCGGGGGTTACGTCGCGGTCCCCATCGGCGTGGCGGCCAAGCTGATCCGCCGCCCGCTGGTGATGCACGAGCAGACGACCGTGGTCGGGCTGGCGAACAGGATCCTGTCCAGGCTGGCGACCAGGATCGCGCTGTCGCACGAGTCGTCGCTGGAATATCTGCCCCCGGCGGCCAGGAAGAAGGCCGTGGTGACGGGCAATCCGATCCGGCCGGAGCTGCTGCAGGGCAAGAGGGCGGCGGCCTACGACCTGTTCGGGCTGACGTTCGAGGTGCCGCTGATCTACGTGACGGGCGGGGCGCAGGGCAGCAAGCAGATCAACACCCTCATCGCCGAGGTGCTGCCCCGGCTGCTGCCGCACGCGCAGATCGTGCACCAGTGCGGGCCCGCCTGGATCGACCAGATGCGGGCCGTCGCGCTGCCCGGCGAGCTGGCCGAGCGCTACCACCCGGTGCCCTACGTGGGAGCGGAGCTGGCCGACCTGTTCGCCGCCGCCGACGTGGTGATCTCGCGCAGCGGCGCGGGCACGGTCTCGGAGCTGACGGCCATCGGCAAGCCGTCCGTGCTGATCCCGCTGATCCCGACCGGCGGTGACGAGCAGCGCAAGAACGCCGGCTACCTGGCCTCGGCCGGCGCGGCCAGGGCACTGCTGGAGCCGCGTCCGGCGGCCGACCAGTTGCTGGCCGAGCTGATGCCGCTGCTGGCCGACCCCGAGCTGCGGCACGCGATGGGGCAGGCGGCGGCCGCGCTCGGCCGCCTGGACGCGGCCGACACCCTGTGCGACGTGCTGCTGGAGGCCGCGGGTCAGGGTTCGAGGTAGCGGAAGGCCTCGTGGGCGGAGCTCACGCTCCGCCGCAGCGCCTGCTCCAGCCGGTCGGCGTCGCGTGCCAGCCGGTCGAGCTCGGGAACGGCGAACCCGTCGGCCCCGGTCTCGGCCACGAGCTCCTCATACTGGTGCATCCGGCCGCGCAGTTCCTCGATCTGCTCGTGGGCCACGAACGCGCGCTCGGCCTCGGTGACGTTGGCGGCGTACCGTTCCAGAGCCTCCACGCGGGCCAGCACCGCCGCCTCGCTGCTGTCGAGCGCCCCGGCCAGCGGCCTGGCCACGGCCTCCACCTCCGGCGTGAGCCCCTGCGAGACGGTCTCCCTGTGCTTGGTGCGCAGCGCTGACAGCTTGGCCAGCAGCCGGGCGATCTCCCACTCCTGCGCCGGCAACATCACGGCGTTGCGCACGTCGTCGAGCATGCCCTCGGCGTTGACCCGGGAGCCGGTCACGGTGGCGATGGCCCGCTGGGCGCGGGCGAGCAGCCGCCTGGACGACTCGTCGAGGTCGTCGGTCAGCACGTAGCGGCCTTCGTACCAGCGCAGCTGCTCGTACGTCTGCCGCTCGTACTCGTCCTCGTCCTCTTCGCCCAGATCGTTCCTGACGAACAGGACGACCATGACGGGGATGAGCATCAGCAGGAGCATGAGGATGCCGAGTCCCCTGCCGAGGCCGCCGACACCCATGATCAGTCCGAAGAACGCCACCGTGCCGAAGCCGGCGGCCATGCGATAGCGCGCGCTCGACGCGGCCCGCCGCTTGTCGGGCACCCAGCCCTGGCGCAGTTTCATCAGCACCAGCCGGCTCTGCCTGAGCAGCTGAGCGTCATCGGGCGGCACCCCGGGGTCTACCACCACATCCGCCACAAAACCGGATCCTAAGGGAAATCAACCCTTGAGGTGGCGAAATGCCTCGTGCGCGGAGCTCACGCTGTTGCGTAACGCCTGCTCAAGGCGGTCGGCGTCGTCCGACAATCGGCTCAGCTCCGGCACGGCCGACCCGTCGGCGCCCGACTCGGCGAGCAACTCCTCGTAGCGGGGCAGCCGGGCGCTGAGCCGCTCGATCTGATACCTGGCGCGGTAGGCGCGCTCGGCGTCGGCCACGTGGCCGGCGTACCGCTCCAGGGCCTCGACGCGGGCCAGCACCGCCCGCTGGCTGCTGTCGAGAGCCTCGGCGAGCGGCCCCGCAACGGCGGCCACCTCGGGGGTGACGCCCTCCGCGACGACCTCCTGGTGCTCGGCGCGCAGCGCCGACAGCTTGGCCAGCAGCCGGGCGATCTCCCACTCCTGCGCCGGCAGCATCACGCCGTTGCGCACGTCGTCGAGCAGCCCTTCGGCATTGACGCCGGAGCTCATGACCTGGTCGATCGCCGCCTGGGCGCGGCCCAGGAGCGGTCGCGCGGCGTCGTCGAGGTGCTCGCGGAGCACGAAGCGGCCGTCGTACCCGCCGGCGTGGTCGTAGACGACGCGCTCCAAGGCGTGCCGGCGCTCCACCTCGGCGTCGGGCCTGGGCCTGAGCAGGACGCTGACGATCAGCAGCGCCGCCCCCGTCATGATCACCACGAAGGCCGTGTACTGCTCGGCGACGAACAACGTCAGCCCGTACACCGCGGCCGCAACGGCCGTCACGGTGGCCGCCAGCCTGGCCACGGTGCCCGCCATGGGCCGGTGACCCCTGTGCGCGGGCGCCCAGCCCGCGTGGATGCGGACGAGCAGCTTGCGGTTGTCGCGTAAGAGGGCCGCGACGTCGTCAGGCACCGCCGGATCGATGATCACCTTCGCATGACGTCCGGCCACGTTACTGATCCTATGTCCCGGTCTGTCCGACTGTCAGCTCTCCAGGTAGCGGAAGGCCTCGTGCGCCGAGCGCACGCTGCGCCGGAGCGTGCGCTCCAGAACGTCGGCGTCCTCGGCCAGCCGCTCGATCTCGGGTACGGCCAGCGCGTCCGCACCCGACTCCGCCAGCAGCTCCTCGTACTTCGGCAGCCGGGCGCGCAGCTCCTCGATCTGGCCGCGGGCGTGGTAGGCGCGCTCTGCGTCGGCGACGTGGGCGGCGTAGCGCTCCAGCGCCTCCACGCGGGCGACCACGGCCGCCTCGCTGCCGGCCAGCGCCCGTTCGAGCGGCTCGATCACCGCGGCGACCTCGGGCGCGATGCCCCTGGACACCAGCTCCCTGTGCTCCAGGCGCAGCGCCGACAGCTTGGCCAGCAGCCGGGCGATCTCCCACTCCTGCGCCGGCAACATCACGGCGTTGCGCGCGTCGTCGAGGAGGCCTTCGGCGTTGACATGGGAGCGCAGCACGGACCCGATCGCCCGCTGCGCCCTGGCCAGCACCTGCCCGGCCTCCTCGTCGAAGTCCTCGGGCAGCAGGTAGCGGCCGTCGTGCCAGCGGGCCTGCTCGTACACGCCGCGCTCGTGCGGCCGGTCCTCCTCCACCACCTCGCCCATCGAGGCGATCTTGATGAGGACGATGAAAACGTACGTGCCCAGGAGCATGAACCCGGCGGGCGCGAGCGGCGAGGCCATCAGGACGGCCATGAACGCGATCACGGCGGGGGTGGCGGCCAGCAGCAGCGCGCTGGAGGCGCTCGGGTGGCGCGCCGGGGCCCGGGTGGCCGGGGGCACCCAGCCCGCCTTGATCCTGGACAGCAGGGGGGCGTTCGCGCGCAACAATCCGGCGACCTCCGGGGACACTCCCGGATCGACGACCACACCCACGTTCTGTCCTGGCACCCTGGCGCCCCCAACGCTCGTGATGTGTGGATATTACGTAACTTTTTCCCCGGATGTCAGCCTCCGAAAGGTCAGGTTGGGGAACCACCAATTGCGCGCACCGAGCACCTCCATGGCGGCGGGCACCAGAACCAGGCGGACCACCGTGGCGTCGACCAGCACCGCAGCGGCCAGCCCCACACCCATCACGCGCAGCGCGCGATCATCGAACGCGCCGAAGGCGGCGAACACGCAGAACATGATCGTGGCGGCCGCGGTGATGACCCTGGCGGTCGCGGCCAGCCCGCCGGCGACCGCGCGGCTGTTGTCGCCGTGCGTCAGATACTCCTCCCTGATCCTGGACAGCAGGAACACCTCATAGTCCATGGACAGCCCGAAGGTGATGACGAACAACATCGTCGGCACCCACGCGTCGATCGGCCCCGCGGTTCCCTGCCCGAGCACGTCCTGCTGGAAGACGGCCACGACGACGCCGTAGGCGGCTCCGATGGACAGCAGGTTCACCGCGATCGCCTTCACCGGCAGCACCACGCTCCTGAACACCCCGGCGAGCAGCACGAACGACGCCAGCAGGACCGCCCCGACCATCCACGGCATGCGGCCGGACGCATGCCGGGCGTAGTCGATGGCCGCGGCGGTGGACCCGGTGACGAGCACCGGGTCCGGCAGGCCGGCGCGCAGGCGGTGGATGAGGACGGTGGTCCGCTCGTCCTGCGGGCCGGTGGCGGGCACCACCATCGCCGAGTGCTTCCCCACGGGGAACGCCTGCGCAACGCCGGGTGTGGCGGCCGCCCGGCGCACCACGTCGCCCAGCGGAGCCCGTCCCGTGTCGCGTACGGCCAGGATCAGCGGCGCCTCCATGCCCGGCCCGAACCCCCGGGCGAGCAGGTCGTGGGCACGGCGCGTGGTGTCGCTCACCGGCCGGTTGCCCGCGTCGGACCAGCCGACCCGCAACTGCGTTCCGGGCAGGGCGAGAGCGGCCAGCGCCAGGAGTGCCACCGTTCCCATCAGCCACGGCCTGCGCTGCACGACCCGGCTCCACCGGTACGCCAGGGGCCGGGCCGCGGAACGGCGGGACAGCGCGAACCGGTCGATCCGCGTGCCGGCCAAGGCCAGCAGAGCGGGCAGCAGGGTGAGCGAGGCCAGCATCACCATGAGCACGCCGCACCCGGCGGACAGCGCGATCCCGCCGCCGATCGACGGGCCGAGGAACAGGATGCCGGACCCGGTCACGATGACGATCAGCCCGGCGAGCAGCACGGACCTGCCCGCCGTGCGCATGGCCCGCGTGACGGCCTCCGCCACGCCGAGCCCTTCGTCCAGGCCCGCGCGGAACCTGGTGACGATCAGCAGCGCGTAGTCGATGCCCACGCCGAGCCCCAGCATGATCGTGAGGTAGACGGCGAAGCCGGGCGTGTCGACGAGGTGGCCGAGCACCGTGAGCAGCGCGACGCCGCACGCCACCCCGACCACGCCGATGACCAGCGGAAGCACGGTCGCGATCAGCGAGCGGAACGCGACCAGCAGCACGATCGCGGCGGCGAGCAGCCCGATGCCCTCCGTCAGGCCGCCGGGGGTGAAGTCAGCGAAGTCGTCGCCCGCCAGTTCCACGGTGACGCCGGAAGCCTGGAAGCCGTCGCGGAGCCTTTTCAGCTCCGGGGCGGCGGGGTCCGGGTAGTCGATGGGGATGGAGGCGAGCGTCCCGTCCGGTGACACCCGCTGGGCGTCCAGGGAGACGCGTACGCCGGGGACGGCGTTCATGCGGCCGGCCAGCGCGGCCACGGCCCCGCGCGGCCCGGGCTCCCGGACCCCGCTCGGGGCGGAGACGACCAGGGTGCCCGGCGGTTCCTCAGCGGCGGGGCCGAGCAGTTCGGCGGCCTGCCGGCTCTCCGAGCCCGGCAAGGTGAAGTCGTCGTCGGACGGGGCCGGCCAGGTGGCGGCGGCCGCGATGAGGGCGGCGGCCAGGACCGGCCAGAGCACGACGACGAGCCATCGGTGACGGATGCAGAAACGGATCATGCGGCGACGGTAGGAAGCACGCGCGCCGCCCGGCGTCCCCCGTGCGCGGTCAGCCGGCTACTGCACCCGTGGTACTCCCGAACGGACGGGCTGACGGGGTGACGGGTGACGGGGCCACCCGGGATTCCGGCGGGCGCCCGGTGCGCCGGCAGCGGCCCGCTCGGAGCCTCAGGTCCTGGGGGCAGAGGCTCGGTGCGCGAGCAGGGCCCGCTCGGGTCGTCAGGTCCTGGGGTGGGCTGTCAGCCGGCGTCGCCGGGATGGACGAGGCCGCTCTCGTAACCGATGACGACGAGCTGCGCCCTGTCGTGCACCGCCAGCTTGGTCATCATGCGGTTGACGTGCGTCTTGACGGTCAGCGGGCTCATGGAGAGCTGCTCGGCGATCTGGACGTTGGACAATCCTCTGGCGACCCTGGCGAGCACCTCTCGCTCGCGGCCGGTCAGCGGCGCCAGCCGGCCGTCGTCCAGGCCGGTGAGCCGGCGCGCGGTGAACTGCTCGATCAGCCTGCGCGTGACCCCCGGTGACAGCAGGGCATCGCCCCGGGCGGCCACCCTGACGGCGTGCCGGATCTCGCCCGGCTCGGCGTCCTTGACCAGGAAGCCGCTGGCTCCGGACCTGAGCGCCTCGTACACGTACTCGTCGAGGTCGAACGTGGTGACCACGACGACGCGCACGCCCGTGGCGGTCAGGGCGCGGGTGGCCTGGAGCCCGTCGAACTCCGGCATCCGGACGTCCATCAGCACCACGTCGGGCCGGAGCCGGCCCGAGAGCCGCACCGCCTCGGCGCCGTCGGCGGCCTCCCCGACCACGATCATGTCGTCCTCCGTGTCGAGCAGCGCCCGCAGACCGGCTCGGACGAGCGGCTGGTCGTCGGCGATCAGGACCTCGATCACGCCGGCAACCATGCGGTGACGCGGAAGCCGCCGGCGGGGCCGTCGCCGGTGGTGAGCAGGCCGCCCACGGCGGCGACCCGCTCGGCCATGCCAGTGAGGCCGTGACCGCGCGGTGCCCTGCTCCCGTCGCCGTCGTCGTCCACCCGAACGGTCACCGCTCCCCTTTCGTAGCGCAGCGTCACGGTCGCCGTGGTGGCGTTCGCGTGCCGCATGGTGTTCGTCAGCGCCTCCTGGACGACACGGTAGACCGTCAGGTCGGCGGCCGGCGGCAACGGGCGGCGCTCACCCTCGACGTCGAGGGTCACCGGCAGGCCCGCCGTGCGCAGCAACCGCGGCAGCTCCGCCGAACCCGGCAGCGGCTCCCTCGGGCCACGGGCCTCGACCGGCCCCGGGCCCGGCCTCATGTGAGCGCCGAGGTCGAGGGCCGCTCCGGAGCCGGCAGGGTCCGGGGTACGGGAGCCGGCCGGGCCGGGGCGCAGGACGCCGAGAACGGCCTTCATCTCGCCGAGTGCCTGGCGGCTGGAGGTCCGGATGACCTGGAGGGCGGCGGCGGCCTCGGCCGGGCCCCCGGCGCGTTCCACGGCCTCGGCGGCGACGGAGGCGTGCAGCGCGATCACCGCCACCGTGTGCGAGGTGACATCGTGCAGTTCCCTGGCCACCCGAAGCCGCTCCTCCTGGGCCCGCCGCAGCGCCTCCTCCTCCCGGGTCCGCTCGGCGTCGGCGGCCCGCCGTTCGACCTCCGCGGTGTGGTCGCGCCGCGCCCGCGACACCTCCGCGGGCTGGGCGACGAGCAGCACGAGGGCGGCCCAGACGACGACCGCGATGGTGACGTCCGCCTCGGCGCGCAGCACGGCCGGCACCGCGGGCACAGCCACCAGGAACGCCGCGCCCGCCCAGCCGGCGGCCCGCCGCCCGGCCGCGATGGCCGAGAAGAGCGCGATCAGGGCCGGGACCGTCCACAGCGAGAGCGCGTACCCGACGCCGAAGATGCCGGCCGCCGACCCGGCGCACACGGCCAGCGCGACGTCGGGCCGCGTCCGCCACCAGACCAGCCCGAGCGCCGTCGCGACCAGCAGCGTGTAGCCGAGCAGGTCCAGCGGTCGGGCCTCCGGCTGGTTCTCGTAGGCCATGGCCGTCGAGAACATCACGACCCCCGCCATACCGCACACCAGGGCAATCGTCCGCATTCCCGTACGCTAGTGCGCTGCTCCCGGGCCGCGCGATACCGCCGCCGCGGTTCCCGCGTACGCCGCGCGCGGTACGCATCGCGTCCGGCCGGCGCGGCACGGCCGGCGGGCGGAGGCGCCGGAGCTCAGCGGCCGGGCCCGAGGTCCTCCGCCCCTGACGGCGGGTGCTGCTGGATCTCCCAGAGAGCCATCTCGGGCACGCCGGCCTTGACCAGCGCGTTCCAGGCGCCCATCCGGTCCACCGGGTCGGCCAGCACGGCACGCAGCAACGGGCGCAGCTCGGCGTGGCCGTCGCCGTCCTCCGCCCACATCGCCCCCAGCGCCTGGTGCAGCGCCGGCGACCTGACCGCCACCGTACGGACCAGCTCGTCGAGGATGCGGACCCGCTCCCGGTAGGGCAGGCCGCGCCCCTCCCCCAGGGCTCGCAGCAGCAGGTCGAGCAGGCGGCGGTGCCGGGGCGTGTGGCCGGTGGCGACCGCGACGACGACGTCGCCCATGCCGTCGCTCATCCCGGCGCTCATCCCGGCGCTCGTACTGTCGCTCCTCCCGGCTGCGCTCCTGGCGCCCTCCTCGCCCTCGAGCACGACGTCCTCCGTGCCGCCGTCGATCACCCGGTGCGCCGACAGCGCGGTGAGCAGGCCGTTCCAGCCCTCGTGCCCGAGGTTGCCCTTCCACAGGTGGGTGAGCGCGGACCAGCGGTCCAGGGGGTCGGGCCCCGCCAGGAGCGAGGAGACGCTGACGGGCTGGTCGGAGGCGGCGACGATGAGCAGGGTGAGGTTCGCGGAGTAGGCGGCCAGGCGGCGGGGCACCGTGTGACGTACCGGAAGGAAACCGGTGAAGTGGCGGCGGGGGCGCTCGTGCAGCGAGCGCCGCAGCGTCCCGGCCAGGAGCGTGACGCACCGCTCCCGCACCGCGGCGGGCACCTCGGCCAGCAGCTCCAGGATGAAACCGACGGTGGGCCCGCGCTCGGCCAGGCACGAGTGGGACGTGACGGCGTACAGCAGGTCGTCGTCCACCGCCTGGACGAGCGCGAGGGGCTCGTCGCCGGCCAGCCGGCACCTGCGGTCGAGGTCGCGCAGCGCGTAGACGGTCAGCCAGGCCACCAGGAACTCGCCGAACGTGGAGTGCAGGAACGCGTGGCCGTTCCTGCGGACGAAGAAGAACCGTTCCGTGGCCTTGCGCACCCAGTCGATCCGCTCGCCCTCGTCGCCGGGGTCCTCCTCGCCGCCGTGGCACAGGGCGGGCAGGTCGCGCTCGAGCGCCTCGTCGGTGAGGACCTGGCGGCCCCTGGCCAGCATGGACAGCGCCGCCGTGCCGAGCAACACCAGCTCCTGGTCGATCGCCACCCGCCGCGCCCCGCCGGTCTCCCGTTCGGTGTAGTCCCTGAGCAGCACCTCGTACAGGCGGGCGCGCCCGAGCGGGCCGTGGTCGCGCTGCAGCGCGTTGCCGCCGGCGTCGTAGAGGGCCAGCAGCAGCAGGAGCAGCGGCTGCCTGGCCATGTCGCCGTGCACGAGCGCCGCCCGCGCGGGCAGCGGCTTCAGGTCACGCCTGGCCAGCAGGGACCGGTTGGCCTGGTCCCAGATGTCCAGCCACTGCCGCACCTGGCCGTCGTCGAACGGCTGCAGCTGCAGCGCGAGCAGCCCCTCCGGAAACCTGATCCGGTCCGCCACCACCGTACGGCTGGTGACGATCACCGCGACGGGCCGCCCGAGCCCGGCCTCCCTGGCCTGGAACTCCTGGACGTGTTCGAGGTAGTCGAACCGGTTGACGCCGCCCTGCAGCAGCTCGTCCAGCCCGTCGAGCAGGACCACCGGCATCGCCCCGTCGCCGGCCGCCACCAGGTCGGCGTAGCCCACCTGCTCGTCCAGCACCCCCTTGAGAGCCTGCTCGATCTGCTCGGTGACGTCCGCGCGCGCGGCCACCGCGCCCAGCTCCACCCTGATCGGCAGGAACTCCGACCTGGCCAGCCGGGCCGCGAGCACCTCGGTCAGCTTCGTCTTGCCCGCACCCGGCTCGCCCAGCACCAGCAGCGGCGCCCGGGTGGCCCGCAGCGAGGTGAGGTGTCCCACGAGGAACGCCTCGGGGTCGGGCAACAGGCGCCGGTCGTCCCACCAGGCCCGCTCGGCGGGCGCAGCGTAGCGGGTCAGCTCCGCGACCCGGCAGCGGGGGGTGAGGTAGCCCTCGCCGAGCAGCGGGAGCGTGACGTCCTCGGGATGTTTGCCGGCGACCAGGAGCGGCTGGTCGAGCGCGTTGGCGGCCATCCTGGCCAGGTGGATCACGGGGCGGTCGCCGACCCTGGGCGGGGCCAGCTCGGCCAGCAACCACGCCACCCGCGACAGCGCGGTGCCGGGCGGCGGCCGCTCCGTGACGAGGCTGCGCACCCCGAACTCGTGGCTGTCGAGCGCCAGCGACCGGTAGTCCTCGTCGTAGATGCGCAGCGCGTGCGCGGGCGGGCCCTCGGCCAGCATGCGGGGCAGCAGGAGCTGGTCGTCGACGCTGAGCTCGTCCCAGACCGACAGGCCGCCCACGTATCCGGCCAGGGCCTCGGACATGTGCAGGAAGGCACGTTCCACGGCGCGCCGCGTCTCGGCGTACGGCAGGTGCGGCTCGGGCGTGGGCAGCCGCTCCAGCAGCAGCTCGGCCACCAGCCTGGCGAACCGCTCGGGCGTCGGCACGCCGTGGGAGATCTTCTCGCCGCGGTCGAGCCGGTCCAGCGTGAACGGCAGCTTCGCCTCGCCGAGCGCCTCGAAGTACGCCGACACGACGATCGCGGCGTGCGCCGCGGCCAGCCGCTCGGTGCGGGTGTGCCGGTCGACGCCGCCCTTGAGCTCGGGCATGCGGCGCACGACGTCCTTGCCGTAACGGACGATGCCGTCGCGCATGTCGTTCAGTCCGGCCGCCAGCCGCCCGCCGCCGGCCAGCGCCCAGCCGGTGCGCTCGGCGGCCGAGGCGAACCCGACGACCTTGACCAGCCTGCCGTCCTTGCAGCCGAGAATCCTCAGGGCGTCGGCGTAGCTCGGGGTATCGATCATGGCCTTCTCCCGGGGACAGGGGGTGTCCCATCATGCGCTCCACGCCCGCGATCGCGCAGGCTTCCACACCGTGCAGGTCTGCCGCCAGGTCTGTTGCCGGTCCGAACGTTATGTACCCTTCAGGGCGCGCGCGATCTCCGGCAGCGCCGCCGGATCCTCGATCGTGGACGGCGTGGTGTACGGGCGGCCGTCGGCGATGTCGCGCATCGTGGCGCGCAGGATCTTGCCCGAGCGGGTCTTCGGCAGCCGGGCGACCACCAGGGCGCGGCGGAAGGCGGCGACGGGCCCGACGCGCTCGCGTACGAGTGCGGCCACCTCGCGCTCCACCTCGGCGGGGTCGCGCTCCGCACCGGCCTTCAGCACCACGAACCCCATCGGCAGCTGCCCCTTCAGCTCGTCGGCCACGCCGATCACGGCGCACTCGGCCACGTCGGGGTGGGCGGCGATGACCTCCTCCATCGAGCCGGTGGACAGGCGGTGGCCGGCGACGTTGATCACGTCGTCGATGCGGCCCATGACGTAGAGGTAGCCGTCGGCGTCGAGGTGGCCGCCGTCGCCCGACAGGTAGTGGCCGGGGTAGCGCTCCAGGTAGGAGCGGGCGAAGCGGGCGTCGTCGCGGTAGAGGGTGGGCAGCGCGCCGGGCGGGAGCGGCAGCTTGACGGTGACCGCGCCGTCGACCCCCGGCGGGCAGTCGTTGCCGTCGGCGTCGAGGATGTGCACGTCCCAGCCGGGCACCGGCTTGGTGGGCGAGCCGGGTTTGATCGGCAGCCGTTCGATGCCGGCGCAGTTGGCGGTCACCGGCCAGCCGGTCTCGGTCTGCCACCAGTGGTCGATGACGGGGATGCCGAGCAGGTCCGACGCCCAGTGGTAGGTGTCGGGGTCGAGCCGCTCGCCGGCCAGGAAGAGGTA
Organism: Nonomuraea sp. B10E15; assembly: GCF_039871615.1. Taxonomy (NCBI): domain Bacteria; kingdom Bacillati; phylum Actinomycetota; class Actinomycetes; order Streptosporangiales; family Streptosporangiaceae; genus Nonomuraea; species Nonomuraea sp. B10E15. The sequence continues at coordinate 240,768 of NZ_JBDPMB010000005.1, read as the reverse complement.
CCGCAGCCCCGACAGATCCCACTTTTTCGCGAAATTTCCGGATGGATCCTCTTTCTTGATGGCCCTGATCGCGGTCGGCGCGGTGAACAGCGTACGCACCCCGTGCGTGGCCACCACCCGCCAGAACGCTCCCGGGTCCGGCGTGCCGACCGGCTTGCCTTCGTACAGCACGGTCGTGCAGCCCGCCAGCAGCGGCGCGTACACGATGTAGGAGTGGCCGACCACCCAGCCCACGTCGGAGGCCGCCCAGTAGACCTCGCCCGGAGCGGCGCCGAACACGTTGGCCATGCTCCAGTGCAGCGCCACCGCGTGCCCGCCGTTGTCGCGCACGACGCCCTTGGGCGAGCCGGTCGTGCCGGAGGTGTAGAGGATGTAGAGGGGGTCGGTGGCGGCCACGCTCACGCAGCCGGCCGGCTCGGCCTCGCGCACGGCCCGCTCCCAGTCGAGGTCGCGGCCCTGCGCGAGCTCGGCCACCGACTGCGGCCGCTGGAGGATCACGCAGTGGTCCGGCCGGTGCGCGGCCTGCTCAAGCGCCGCGTCCAGCAGCGGTTTGTACGCCACCACCCGCGCCGGCTCGATGCCGCACGACGCCGAGAGCACCACCTTGGGCCTGGCGTGGTCGATCCGCATCGCCAGCTCCCTGGCCGCGAACCCGCCGAACACCACCGAGTGCACCGCGCCCAGCCGCGCGCAGGCCAGCATCGCGACGACCGCCTCCGGCACCATCGGCATGTAGACGACCACGGTGTCGCCTGCCCGCACGCCCAGATCGCGCAGCATGCCCGCGGTCCTGGCCACCTGGTCGAGCAGGTCGGCGTAGGTGAGGACGCGGACCGTGCCGGTGACCGGGCTGTCGTGGATCAGCGCCGCCTGCTCGCCGCGCCCGGCCGCGACATGCCGGTCGACCGCGTTGTGGCAGGTGTTGAGCCGCCCGTCGGGAAACCAGCGGCCGCCGTCGCCGAGCGCGGTGGCCGGCGCCACGTCCCAGTCGATGTCGCGCGCCGCCTCGGCCCAGAACGCGCCAGGCTGTTCGATGCTCTGCCGGTAAGCCTCGTCGTAACCGCCCACTGATCGATCAGATCAGCCCGCGCCCCCATGGCGCAAGATACATGGGTGAGCGATGACTTGATCCTTTCCGTCGTCATGGGATCGCGGGCGTACGGGCTGGAAACCGAAAATTCCGACACCGACCGGCGGGGCGTGTTCGTGGCGCCGACCGCGGCGTTCTGGCGGCTGGAGAAACCCCCCACGCACCGCGACGGGCCGCTGCCCGAGCAGTTCTCGTGGGAGGTCGAGCGTTTCTGCGGCCTCGCCCTCGAGGCCAACCCGACCGTCCTCGAGTGCCTGTGGTCGCCTGTCGTGGAGGTGATCACCCCCGCCGGCCGGCGGCTGCGCGAGTTGCGGACGGCGTTCCTTTCGCGGCGGGCGCAGCGCTCGTTCGCCGGCTACGCCGAGGACCAGTTCCGCCGCATCGACCCGGTCGCGCCCAGGTGGAAGCAGGCCATGCACATGGTGCGGCTGCTGCTCAGCGGCCTGCACCTGGTCCGGCACGGCGAGCCGCTGGTCCGGGTGGGGCCGCACCGCGAGCGGCTGCTCGCGATCCGGCGCGGAGCCCTGCCGTGGGCGGAGGTGGACGCCTGGCGCGCCGCCCTGGCCGCCGAGCTGGCCGCGACGCCGAGCGTGCTGCCCGCCCGGCCGGACCGGGACCGGGTGGAGGACTTCCTGATCGGCGTACGGAAGGAGAACCTGTGAACGACCTGCCCGGATGGCTGGCGGAGATCCCCGGCGAGCAGCCGTACCCGCCGGTGTTCGCGACGGTGAGCGGGGCGCACCTGTACGGGTTCCCCTCGGCCGACTCCGACGTGGACCTGCGGGGCGCCCACCTGCTGCCGGTGGAGGAGGTGGCCGGGCTGCGGCACGGCCCGGAGACGCTGGAGCGGACGTGGACGCGCGACGGCGTCGAGGTGGACCTCGTGACGCACGACCTGGCCAAGTTCGGGCGGCTGCTGCTCGGCCGCAACGGCTACGTGCTGGAGCAGCTGCTCTCGCCGCTGGTCGTGGCGTCCTCGGCGGCGCACGAGGAACTGGTCGCCCTGGCCCCTGGCTGCCTGACGCGCCACCACGCGCACCACTACCTGGGGTTCGCGCGCACGCAGTGGCGGTTGTTCGGCAGGAGCGGCGAGCTGAAGCCGCTGCTCTACACCTTCCGCGTGCTGGCGACGGGGACGCACCTCATGCGCACCGGCGAGCTGGAGGCCGACCTGACCCGCCTGTACGCGTACGGGCCGGCGTACCTGCCCGAGCTCGTCGCCGCGAAGCGGGAGGCCGAGCACGGGCAGGCGCCGTCCGTGCCGGGAGTCCAGGAGGACGTGGCGCGGATGACGGCGGCGCTGGCGGAGGCCCGGGAGTCGTCGGCGCTCCCCGAGCGGGCCTCCGCCGGGGAGGCGCTGCACGACGTGGTGGTCAGGGCCCGGCTGCGCGGGCCCTCGCCGGGCATGGCGGAGCCCGGGGACCGGGCGGCCAGGGCCTGACGGGGAATCCGCCGTTACGGAGCCGCGGGATCGGCCGACAGGACGAGCCTGATGGCGAAGTTGCGGTAGCCGCCCCGCTCGAACGCCCTGGCCATCGGCACGTTGCCGGAGTCGGTGTCGGCCACGATCCGCTGGACGCCCCGCTCCGCGTGGAAGCGGGTGATCTCGGCGAGGAGGTCGTCGACGTACCCGTGGCCGCGCTGCTCGGGCACCACACCGAGATAGCCGACCACGGGCCCGGCGTCGTTGGCGGAGGGCAGGGCGACACCGACGAGGTCGCCGCCCTTGTCGTAGGCCAGCCGCCACCAGGACCGTTCGCCCCGCATGGACGCGCAGTCGCGGACGTCCTCGCGGGCCTGCTCCACCGGGTCCATGGTGCGCAGGGCCTGGCGGGTGGCGAAGTCGAGGGAGCCGGCGGCCACCCGCCGGAACGCCTCCACGAAGACCTCGTCGTCCTCCTCGCCGCGGAAGACGAGCCGGTCCGGCGGCTCGGGCACGGGCGCGTCGCCCGCCGTCCACGCATAGCGCAGGCGTTCGAGCTCCTCGGTCAGCCCGGCGCGGCCGGCGGCCTCCCAGCGCCAGCCGACGGCCGCCGTGGCCGCGGGGTCGCCGCGCCAGCCGTTGGGCACGAAGACGTGGTACTCGGGCGCCCGCCCGAAGGCGGCATGGGCGTGGCGCAGCAGGTCGGCGGCCACGCCCACGCGGTCGCCGACCGAGGGGTGCACGTAGAGACAGTCCAGCGCGAGCGGCCTGGCGCCGTCGGGGAAGCTCCACCAGACGGCGCGGGCGAGGATGTCGTCGGTGTCGTCATCGGTGGCCAGCCAGATGCGGTCGTAGCCGTAGTTGCGGCTCTCCACGTACGACAGCAGCCGCTCAGGGTGGGCCCAGCTGATGGGCTCGTCGACGACGCAGCCGAGCAGGCGGTCTAGGTCGTCCTTGACCGCGGGACGGAAACGCATGGTTCCTCCGAGAAGTGGAAGCGGGCGCGAGGAGCGCCCGTGGTGATGCCGGACATCTCAGCGCCTCCTTTCTTCCGACTTTTCGGTGTCGGCTGGCACTTTAACAGAAATATCGCGACAGGATGGGCTGGTGAGCTCCTACCACGACGACACGCTGCCCCTGCAACCACCGATCCGGCTGCCCGGCGAGGCCACGCTCGCGGCGGCGGTGCGCGCCGCCCCGCTGGCCGGGGAACTGAAGCCGGAGGGCGACGACTCCGAGGTGCTGGCCGCCTGGGCGGGACACTGCCGCGACCTGCTGGCCGCCGACGGCGCCCTGCTGCTCGAGCTGATCAGGATGTTCCTGACGCGCGAGCCGCACCAGGGCGAGGTGCCGGAGACGCTGACGGGGCTCGGGCTGGTCCGCCAGGAGGAGCCGTACACGATGAGCTGGCTCGGCCTGTGGGCGGCGCGGCTGATCGTCGCGGCGACCACCGGGCAGGAGGTCCCGGTCATGGGCTCGCTCGCGGACGGCGACGCCGCGGCGCTGCTGCACGGCCTGCGGTCCTACCCCGAGGCGGAACGCGACGAGGAGCTGGCCGGATGGCTGAAGGGCCGGGAGCGCGACGAGGCGGTGGCCGAGATCGCCGCGGCGCTGGCCACGGTCAGCCCGCTGAGCCGGGCGATCGGCGTGGAGTTGTTGTCGACCCGGTTCGGCGACGAGGGCCGGCTGGCGCTCTCCCGGCACCTGGAGAAGCGCAAGCTCGGCGCGGTGATCGCGGCCAGGACCGGCCGCACCGAGCGGCAGCCCGCGCCGGACGAGATCGCGTGGGTGCTGGTGGACATGGCGGCGGCGCTGCTGGAGTTCGGGGACGAGCCCGGCCAGGTGATCGAGTCGATCGCCCTGGGCATGGACGTGGAGGAGCAGGCGGGCACGATCCCGATCCTGGCCTTCGGCGACCATCCGTGGACGGGTCAGGTGCTGCGGTTGTTCATCGACCACCACCCGGACCAGCGGGTCTCGGCGGCCGCCCGCAAGGCGCTGCGCCGGCTGCGCGGGCTGGCCGACGTCCGCGGCTGACGTGTGGTCCGGCGCCGGCCGAGGCCCTGGCTGCTCAGGGCGTGCCGGCCTGCCGCTGCTGTTCCAGGCGCACCTTCTTCGGTACGCACATCCGCCAGGCCTCCAGCACCAGTTCGCGCATCTCGGCGGCGTCGATGGCGGCGAGCCGTACCTCGACCCAGTTGAAGCGCAGGTCCGACTCCCCCGGCATGAGGAACTTGTCCGGCTCGGCCGCCACCAGCGCCGCCCGCTCCTCCTTCGGGAACGCGAAGCCCATCTGCGTCTCGTCGCGCGAGAACGCCACGTAGACGATCTGCCCTATCCGGAACTTGACGCGGTCCCTGATGAGGTGCTCAGTGGAGCGCGGGAGCGTGTGCGCGAACCGCCGCACGTCGTCGACTGTGACCACGCGGGCAACGTTACCGATTTCCCTCGGCGGCCGAAATGTCGGCGAGCGCCGAGTCCGGGTCGCGCTCGACGGCCAGGTCTCCCAGGCTGACGATGCCGACGGCGCGGCCGTCCTCGACCACGGGAAGGCGGCGGACGGCGTGCGAGCGCATCATCCGCACGGCCTGCTCGATGCCGGTGTCGGGGTCGACGGCCTCGACGGCCGGGCTGCACGCCTCGCGTACCGGCGTGTCCGGGCCGCGCTCGGCGGCGACCACGCGCACGGCGATGTCACGGTCGGTGACGATGCCCTGCATGCGGCCGTTGTCGTTGACGATGATCGCCCCGGTGTCGTGCTCGCGCATGAGCGCCGCGGCGGCGGAAACCGGCTGGTCGCCCTCGATCGTGGCCGGGTGGGCTGTCATGACGTCTGCCACGGTCTTCGCCATGGGTCCTCCTGTGGGTCGGTGCCCGCCCCCTACCCGGGCGCTCGCCCGACTCACCAGGGGCCGTGGCCGCGCCGCGCACTTGTCTCGTACAGCGAGACAATCTCTTGAATAGCGAGATACGCGCTAGGGTCGCCGGCAACGGTCCGGCGAAGACGAAGGAGTTCGGCGAGGGAAGCCGTCTACCGATTTCGTCCGTAGTGCTCCGGCCTTCAGGCCGGGGTGAAGCGGACCGTCCCGCATGGTGGGGCAAGCACAGCCGATTCGCCGCCAGGTGAACCGGCGTCCACCCCGATCAGACCGGCCGGTTCTGCTGCTCGATGTACTGCTTGACCACGGTCAGCGGGGCCCCGCCAACCGAACCGGCGAAGTAGGAGCCGGACCAGAAGTGGTCATGCCACAGGTACGTGCGAACGTGGGTGCTGAACTCCTTGCGCAGCATCCGAGCCGAAACCCCCTTCAGCGAGTTGACCAGCTTGGACAAGGCGACCTTGGGCGGATAGTGGACCAGCAGGTGGACGTGGTCGTCTGCGCCGTTGAACTCGCGAAGTTCGGCCTCGAAGTCGGCGCATACCTCCCGCATGATCTGTTCGCATCGGACCAGCATCGGGTCGGTGAAAGCCCCCCGCCGATACTTGGTGACGAAAACCAAATGGGCGTGGAGGTGGTATACGACGTGCCGTCCGGTGCGCACATCTGGGTCTGGTTTCCATCTCGGTGACATAAACCAAATGATACGATCACAGCGTGGAGAAGGTGAAGCAGACGCGGGCGCATGTGGCCCGCCTGGAGTTGAGCGCGGCCCAGGTGGCAGTGCTGGACGGCCAGGCGACACACCGCCCGCGCGCTGTGGAACCTGCTGCACGAGTACTTCACCTTCCGGCAGGGCCGGTTCGCGTCGTTGAAGGAGTGCGACGAGGCGATCCGCGCAGCCCGCCGTGAAATCGATTGGATGGCGCAATTACCCGCTCAGGCGGCGCAGGCGGTGCTGAAGACGTATCGGCAGGCGTGGGCGAATTTCTTCAACCCTGATCACCCCGCCCAGCGCCCGACGTTCAAGGCCCGGTTCCGATCCCGGCCGGCCGTGGACATTCCGCAGGCCCGCGACCTGCAGATCAAGCGGGTCAACCGGCGGTGGGGCGCGGTCAGCGTGCCCAAGCTCGGGCGGGTACGGTTTCGGTGGACCAAGGACCTGCCCGGCCTCAGCAAGGGCGGCCCGGCCGGGCGAATCACCGGAGCCCGGCTGGTCAAGGACGCCTTCGGCTGGCAGATCGTGTTCCGGACCCAGACCATGGCCGCTCCGGTTCCAGATGCCCCTCCTGGTCCGGCCGTGGGGATCGACCGGGGGATCACCGTCGCCTTGGCCCTGTCGGATGGCACCATGCGTACGCACGGGCCCTGGCTGCGCGACGGCGAGAGCAAGCGCCTGCGCCGGCTGGAGAAGAAGTCAGCCCGCCAGCGGCGCACCCGGCATCATGGCGGGCAGGCCTCGCATCGGCTGGCCCGCACCTACGACCAGATCGCCCGGCTCCGCGCGACAGCCAAGCGCCGAGCCCTTGACTGGCAGCACCAGACCACCACCGAACTGGCCCGCACTTTCGGCATCGTCGTGGTGGAGGATCTGACGATCACGAACATGGTCCGTTCGGCCACCGGCACGGTCGCCAACCCCGGCGTGAACGTCGCGCAGAAGACCGGGCTGAACCGCTCGATCGCCGGGCAAGCGTGGGGCCGGACCATCACCCTGCTGGAATACAAGACCATCGACCGGGGCGGCCACGTCGTGAAGGTCCCCGCGCGGGGGACCTCACAGACCTGTCACCAATGCGGCCACCGTGACCCGGCGGCCCGGGACGGGATCAGGTTCTCCTGCGCCAACCCCGCGTGCGGCTGGACCGGCCACGCCGACACCAACGCCGCGATCAACATTCGCAACGCCGCAGGAACTGTGGTGTCAGGACGTGGAGACCTCGGGGCGCCACCACGAGTCGCGCGCGCTGCGGGAGATGCGCAGGGTCACCAGGCCGGGCGGGTTCGTGGCCGCCCGCGACAGCGACTACACGGCGTTCGCCTGGCACCCGCGGCTGCCGGTGCTGGACGAGTGGATGGAGCTGTACCAGAAGATCGCGCGAGGCAACGGCGGCGAGCCGGACGCGGGGCGGCGGCTGCTGTCGTGGGCGCGGGCCGCAGGGTTCGAGGACGTCACCGCCACGTCGTCGACCTGGTGCTTCGCCACGCCCGAAGACCGGGCCTGGTGGGGCGGGATGTGGTCCGAGCGGATCCTGCACTCCGCGATGGCCCGGCAGGCCCTGGCCACCGGCGCCGCCACGGAGGCGGACCTGCGGCGGATCTCGGAGGGGTGGCTGGCGTGGGCGGCCGACGGTGACGGCTGGATGTCGCTCCTGCACGGCGAGGTCCTCTGCCGCGCCTGAGCCGCACCGCCCTGAGCCCGGCGCGCTGTCAGATGCCGAGGGTCCTGGCGCGCTGCCACCGGGGGTCGCGGTAGAGGACCATGTCGGAGCCGATGAGCTCGTCCGGCGCCGACAACATGGTGATCTCGCCCGCGGCCTGCAGTTGCAGCAGCAGGTCGCGCACGCGCGGCCCGACGGGCAGCCGCCCGGCGGGCAGCCCCAGACCCGTCCTGACCGTGTCGGCGATCTCCGACAGGTGGAACGGCCCGTCGAAGCCCGCCACGATCCCGCGCACGATGGTCATCGTGATCAGGTGCTCGGCCTCGGCGTGCGCCAGCTGCCAGGTGACCTGCTCCCTGCGGCGACCGCTGCCCGCGCACGACGGGCACCCGCGCGTCATGCCGGCCGTCAGCTCTTCCTCCGCCGAGCCGAGGCACGCCGAGCACAGGCCGTTCTCGGCGGCGTGGAGCTCGGCCGGCATCCGGCCGGCCAGGGCCACGCCGCAGGCGCACCCGAACGTGTCACCGAGAATGCCGGCCTGCGGGGTGATCGCATGCTTCGTCATCGGGCCGACTCTACCGGCCCGCCCGCCCCGCGAGGCAACACCGGCCCCAGCGGTGACGCTCCCGCGGGCGGGCGTGGACGTCAGCCCGCGACGCTGCGGTAGAGGTCGCGGGTCAGCCTGGTGATGCGCTTGACCGAGCCGCTCCACGTGCCGCCCACCGGGTGCGCGGTGAGCACCGCCATGACGTACCGGTCGCCCCGGCCTGCCAGGCCGGTCGTGTGCAGCACCGGGCGGCCGTAGTCGGGCACGCCCGAGCCGGTGGCCCGCTGCGCCACCCACGAGATGGGCGCGCCGACGGCCTTGGCGTCCTTGCAGCGGCTCGGCGGCGTCATGCCGAACCCGGACCAGCCCTGCTTGACCGCCCACGGCCGGGGGATCGCGTCGGGGATGCCGAAGGTCTGGTCGAAGCCGTCGGCCCCGCACGGCGCGGCCTTGCGCAGGTGGCCCAGGATCAGGTTCCTGACCTTGGCGTCGGCCCGGTCGAACAGGTAGCGGTAGGTGCGCACGATGTCGTACGCGCTGAGCGAGGTGTAGCCCCAGAAGCCCGGCTTGGAGGCGGGCGGCGGTGTGGTGTCGGCCAGGCCGAGCCTGCGGGCCGTCCTGACGACGATCTTCCCTTCGCCCTCGCGCTCCCAGAATGTCGAGGCCGCGTCGTCGTCGCTGGCCCGCAGCATGCCCTTGAGCAGCTTGGCGTCGGCGGCGGGCACGCTCTTGTGCCGCTCCAGGTAGTCGATCGCGATCAGGATCTTGACGATGGAGGCCGAGCGGTACTTCCTGTGCGCGTTGCGCGTGGCCACGAACTTGCCCGCCTGCCGGTCGAAGACCAGCCACGCGGCCGTGGTGCCGGCGGGGACGGAGGGCGGCTTGGCCCTCTCGGCGTGAGCGGGTATGGCGGTCAGCGCCGTGGCGAGGACGACGGGCACGGCGGCAAGGGGCTTGATTCGCACCCGCCTACAACTACCAGATTCCGCCCGTATCCCCTTGACCGCACAACTAAGCGGGTATAAACACAGATGAAACCAACTCGAAACGGCGGTGAACCAACATCATGTACGCCGAGGAGCGGCAGCAGGAGATCCTGCGGAGAGCGCGGTCCGCGGGCCGCGTCGACGTGGTGACGCTGGCCGCCGAGCTCGACGTGACCACCGAGACGATCCGCCGCGACCTGACGTCGCTGGAGCGGGCGGGTGTGCTGCGCCGGGTCCACGGGGGCGCGATCCCCGTGGAGCGGCTGGGGTTCGAGCCCGCGCTGGCCACCCGTGACGAGGTGATGACGGGCGAGAAGGAGCGCATCGCCAAGGCGGCGCTCGCCGAGCTCCCCGACGACGGTTCCGTGATCATCGACGCGGGCACCACCACGGGACGGCTGGTCCAGGTGCTGCCCGCCGACCGGGAGCTCACCGTGGTGGTGAACTCTCCACCGCTGGCCACCGCCCTGGCGGCCCGCGCCAACCTGCACGTGATCATGCTCGGCGGCCGGCTGCGCGGCAAGACGCTCGCCACCGTCGACGACTGGGCGCTGCGCCCGCTGGCCCATCTCAACGTCGACGTGGCGTTCATGGCCACCAACGGCTGCTCGCTGAGCAGGGGCCTGACCACGCCCGACCCGGCGGAGGCGGCGATCAAGCGGGCCATGGTCAAGGCCGCGCAGCGCAGCGTGCTGCTGGCCGATCACACGAAGTTCACCAACACCTATCTCGCCACGTTCGCCGAGCTCGCCGAGATCGACGTGCTGATCACCGACACCGGCCTGGACGTCGCGCTGGCCGCCGACCTGGCCGCGGCGGGCCCGGAGGTGATCCGGGCGTGATCCTCACCCTGACGCTCAACCCCAGCCTCGACCGCACGATCGAGATCGCCGCCCTGGACAGGGGCGCGGTCATCCGCGCCGCCGCCGCCCACCTCGACCCGGGCGGCAAGGGGGTGAACGTCTCGCGCGCCCTGCTGGCCAACGCGGTCGCCTCGCGCGCGGTGGTGCCGTTCGGCGGCGACGAGGGCAGGCAGCTCGTACGGCTGCTCGCCGACGAGGGCCTCGACATGGTCACCGTCCCCGTCGCGGGCCCGACCAGGTCGAACGTCACCCTCGCCGAGCCCGACGGCACCGTCACGAAGGTCAACGAACCCGGCACGGCCCTCGCGCAGGACGAGCTCGACACGATCGCCGACGCCGTGCTGGAGGCCGCGCACTCCGGTGACCGGGGAGCCGACTGGGTGGTCGCCTCGGGCAGCCTTCCGCCCGAGGTCCCCGCCGACGTCTACGCGTCGTTGTGCCGCAGGTTCGCCGGGGCGGGCATCCACGTCGCGGTCGACACCAGCGGCCCGGCGCTGTCCTGCGCGCTCGGCGCCGCGCCGGCCCTGGTGAAGCCGAACGCCGAGGAGCTCTCCGCCGCCACCGGCATGCCCATCCGATGCGTGGGCGACGTCGTGGAGGCGGCGGCCACGTTACGCGCCGCGGGCGCGCGGGCGGTGCTGGCCAGCCTGGGCGGCGACGGCGCCGTCCTCGTCGGCCCGGACGGCATCTGGTACGGCGAGGCCCCCGTCGCCGAACCCCGCAGCTCCGTCGGCGCGGGCGACGCCATGCTGGCCGGTTTCCTCGCCGGAGGCGGGCGCGGCCCCGGCGCGCTGGCCCAGGCGCTGGCCTGGGGCGCCGCGGCGGTGCGCCTGCCCGGCAGCCGGATGCCCGGCCCCGCCGACATCGACCCCGGCGCCGTCACCGTCGGCTCCCCCGACCCGGCCCGTCTCCTCTCCTCCCCCGCCCTGCCGTCCCCGCCCGCACCCGCACTCCCCTGACCCAGCGAAGCGGCTGATCACTGCTCATCCCCCGAAGGAGCAAGTCCCATGGCCGAAAGTTACACGCCCCCGGTCACCGGAACCGGTGTCAAGGCCACCGTCCAGCGCATCGGCGGCCATCTGGCCGGCATGATCATGCCGAACATCGGCGCGTTCATCGCCTGGGGTCTGATCACCGCGCTGTTCATCCCGACCGGCTGGCTGCCCAACGAGACCCTCGCGAAGATGGTCGGCCCGATCATCGGGACCCTGCTTCCGGTGCTCATCGCCTACACCGGCGGCCGGATGGTGCACGGGCAGCGCGGCGCGGTCGTCGGTGCGGTGGCGGTCATGGGCGTCGTGGTGGGCACCGAGTCCCCGATGTTCCTCGGCGCCATGATCATCGGGCCACTCACCGCCTTGATCCTGAAATATGTGGACAAGTTCACGGAGCAGCGGACCAAGGCCGGCTTCGAGATGCTGGTGGACAACTTCTCCGCCGGCATCGTGGGCGGCGTGATGGCCGTCATCGGCATGCTGGGCATCGGCCCCATCGTGGAGGCCGCCACCACCGCCGCGGGCAACGCCGTGAGCTGGCTGATCGGCAACAACCTGCTCCCCGTCGCCTCCGTGCTGATCGAGCCGGCCAAGGTGCTGTTCCTCAACAACGCCATCAACCACGGCGTGCTCACCCCGCTCGGCATCGCCGAGGCCGCCGAGACCGGCAAGTCGATCCTGTTCATGCTCGAGTCGAACCCCGGCCCCGGGCTCGGCCTGCTGCTGGCGTTCCTGCTGTTCGGCCCGCGCCAGCTGCGGCCCAGCACCCCCGCCGCGATGCTCATCCAGTTCTTCGGCGGCATCCACGAGATCTACTTCCCGTACGTGCTCATGAAGCCGCGCCTCATCCTGGCCGTCATCGCGGGCGGCGCGGCCGGCGTGTTCACGTTCATCGCCACCGGCGCCGGCCTGGTCGCCTCGCCGTCGCCCGGCAGCATCTTCGCGTATCTCGCGGTCACCCCGAGGGGCGGCTGGCTCGGCTCCAGCCTGGGAATCCTCGTGGCCGCGGCCGTGTCGTTCGCCGTCGCCGCCGTCCTGCTCGGCTTCGGCCACGGCGAGAAGGCGGAGCAGGACGACTCCGCGGGCCCCACCGCGTCCGCAGAATCCGCCGAAGGCACCGAGCCCGCCGCCGGGCCCGCCACCGGGCCCACCACCGGCTCCACCACCGGCTCCACCACTGAGCCCGCTACCAAGGAGGCCTGAACCATGCCCAGCATCGACAGCAAGGACATCAAGAAGCTCATCGTCGCCTGCGACGCCGGGATGGGCAGCAGCGTGATGCTCGCCTCGCAGTTGCGCAAGCAGCTCAAGGACAGCGGCGTCACCGTCGAGCACACCCCGGTCAACTCCATCCCCGACGACGCCGACGTCATCGTGTGCCACTCGGGGCTCGCCGCCAGGGCCAAGGCCTCCGCCCCCGGGAAGCCCCTGGTGTCGTTCCAGATCTTCCTCGGCGACCCGGCGGTGACCAAGCTGGTGAACACCATCAAGAACGGCGGCACCGTCGATGCGTGACGACCTGCTCGACCCGCGGGCCGTGCTGCTGCACGAGAGCGCCCCCGACCGCGAGGCGGCCATCCGCCGGTGCGGGCGGGCGCTGGCCGACGTCGGGGCGGTCGCGGAGCCGTACATCGAGGCGATGCTCGAACGCGAACGGTCGATCTCCACCTACGTCGGCGAGGGGGTGGCCATCCCGCACGGGACGAACGCCTCCAAGGAGGACGTCCGGCGCGACGCGATCTGCGTGGTCCGCTTCCCCGGCGGGGTCGACTGGGACGGCGAGCAGGTCACCCTGTGCGTCGGCATCGCCGCCAAGGACGACGGGCACGTGCGGTTGCTGTCGCAGCTGGCCGAGATCCTGCTCGACCCCGACCGCGCGAGGACGCTGCGCGAGGCCACGGAGGTCTCGCAGGTGATGAAGGAGCTCACATGAAGGTCGCCAGATTTCACGCACCCGGCGACATCAGGATCGCGGACGCGCCCGAACCCGAGGCGGGGCCCGGCGAGCTGAAGATCCGGGTGCGCAACTGCTCGACGTGCGGCACGGACGCCAAGATCTTCACGTTCGGCCACCACCACATCAGGCCGCCGCGCGTCATGGGCCACGAGATCGCCGGCGAGGTCGTCGGCACGGGCGCGCGGGTGCAGGTGATCGCCGCCATCCCGTGCGGCACGTGCCAGGAGTGCGTACGCGGCCGCCGTACGGTCTGCCCGAACCAGGAGTCGATGGGCTACCACTACGACGGCGGCTTCGCCGAGTACATGATCGTCCCTGCCAAGGTGCTGGCCGTGGACGGCGTCAACACCATCCCGTCCGGCGTCGGCTTCGCCGAGGCGTCGGTGGCCGAGCCGCTGGCGTGCGTGCTGAACGGCCAGTCGCTGGCGCGCGTCGGCGCGGGCGACGACGTGGTGGTGATGGGCGCGGGCCCGATCGGCTGCCTGCACGTGCGCCTGGCGCGGGCGCGCGGCGCCTCCCGGGTCTTCCTCGTGGACGTCAACGCCGAGCGCCTGGCGATGGCGGCCGAGCTCGTACGCCCCGACGCGGCCATCGACGCCGACCCGGCCGAGCAGGTGCTCAAGCTGACCGGCGGCAGGGGCGCGGACGTCGTGATCACGGCGGCGGCGTCGGGCGCGGCGCAGGAGCAGGCCGTGCGGATGGCGGCCAGGCAGGGCCGGATCAGCTTCTTCGGCGGCCTGCCCAAGGACGATCCCGTCATCGCGCTCGACTCCAACCTGGTGCACTACCGCGAGCTGACCATCGTCGGCGCGAACGGCTCCAGCCCCGCGCACAACGCGGAGGCGCTGCGACTGGTCGCCGACGGCGCCGTGGTGGTGTCCGACCTCATCACCCATCGGCTGCCGCTGCCCCAGGTGCTCGACGGGATCGATCTCGTCAGCAGGGGCGCGGCCATCAAGGTCACCATCGAGCCCTGACGAACGAACGCTGATGAACGAACGCTGAAGAACGAGCCCCGAAGACACGAAGATCGAGCACGCGAGATCGAACATGGAGCCTGGGAGGCTTCTCATGGCACAACGAACGGTGGCCGTGGCCTCGGCCAGTGGCCTGCACGCCCGTCCCGCCAAGCTGTTCGTCCAGGCGGCGGCGAAGCTGGGGGTGCCGGTGACGGTCCGGCTGGGCGAGAAGTCCGTGCCGGCCAGGAGCATGCTGGGGGTGCTGTCGCTGGGCGCGGTGCGCGGCTCAGAGGTCACGCTCGAAGCGGAGGGGCCCGGGGCGGAGGAGGCTCTGGACTCCCTGGCGGCGCTGCTGTCGCGCGACCTGGACGCGGAAGAGGCCCTCGATGCGTGACCTGTCCCGCCCTGACCCCCTTCCCCCCGGCACGGGACCGCAGAGGGCCACGACTCACGACGGCGGCTCCGGCGGCGGCCCCGAGGCGGGCGCCGCCGGAGGGCTCGCCGGCCTCGGCGTCAGCCAGGGTCGGGCGGCGGGCCCGGTGATCCGGATGGCGGGGCCGCCGGCGCTGCCTGAAGCGCGCCCGGTCACCGACCCCGCCGCTGAGGCGGCCACGGTCGCCAGGGCCCTGGAGGCGGTCGCCGCCGACCTCAACCGCCGCGCCGCCGCCGCCCGCGCCGCCGCCGCCCGCGCCGCCGCCGCCCGCGCCGCCGCGGCCCCGGGCCGCGGCGCGACGACCGGTGAAGCGGGGGTCGCGGGCGGGGAGCAGGCGGCGGAGATTCTCGAGGCGCTGGCCATGATGGCCGAGGACCCCATGCTGCTGGAGGAGGCCGAGCGGCGGGCGCGCGACGGCGCCGGCGCCGCGCACGCCCTCGACGCCGCCTTCGCCCAGCACCGCGACGCCCTGGCCGGGCTGGGCGGCTACCTGGCCGAGCGGGCAGCCGATCTGGACGATCTCAAGCACCGGGCGGTGGCGTTCGCGCTCGGCCTGCCGATGCCCGGCCTGCCCGCCCCCGGCCACCCGTACGTGCTGGTGGCCGAGGACCTCTCCCCCGCCGACACCGCGGGGCTGGGGCCGGACGTGCTGGCGCTCGTCACGGAGCGGGGCGGGCCCACCAGCCACACCGCGATCCTGGCGCGGGGCCGCGGCCTGCCCGCGGTGGTGGCCTGCGCGGGCGTCATGGGCCTGCCCGACGGCACGGTCGTCGGCGTGGACGGCGGCACCGGCGAGGTCACGACCGGCCTCACCGAGGAGCGGGCGGCCGAGATCGTGGCGGGCGACCGCGCGGAGCGGGCCAGGCTGGCCGCGAGCAGCGGCCCCGGCAGGACCGCCGACGGCCATCCGGTGAAGCTGCTGCTCAACATCGGCTCGGCCAAGGATCTGCGGCCGGGCGCGGAGGGCGTCGGGCTGTTCAGGACGGAGTTCCTGTTCCTCGGCCGTACGGTGGCGCCGTCGTTCGAGGAGCAGGTGGCCGCGTACGCGGAGGTGTTCGAGCAGGCGGAGTCCGTGATCGTGCGCACGCTCGACGCGGGCACCGACAAGCCTCTGCCCTTCCTGGGCCTGCCCGAGGAGCCGAACCCCGCCCTGGGCGTGCGGGGCCTGCGGGTGGACCGGATCCTGCCCGGCGTGCTGGACACCCAGCTCGACGCGATCGCCGAGGCGGCCAGGGCGACGGGCACGCGGGCATGGGTGATGGCGCCCATGGTCACCACCGTCGAGGAGGCGAGCGGGTTCGCCCGCCGCGCCCGCGAGCGGGGCGTCGCGAAGGTGGGTGCGATGGTGGAGGTGCCGGCGGCGGCACTGCGGGCCGGGGCGCTGCTGCGGGAGGTCGACTTCCTCAGCATCGGCACGAACGACCTGGCCCAGTACACCTTCGCCGCCGACCGCCAGCACCCGGCGCTGGCCGATCTGCTGGACCCGCGTCAGCCCGCCCTGCTCCAGCTCATCGGCATGTGCGCGCGGGCGGGCAGGGAGGCGGGCAAGCCGGTCGGGGTGTGCGGCGAGGCGGCCGGCGATCCGCAGCTCGCGCCGCTGCTGGCCGGGCTGGGCGTGACGAGCCTGTCCATGGCCCCGGTGTGCGTGCCCGCCGTGCGGGAGGCGCTGGCCGGCCTCACCCTGGAGGAGTGCCGGCGCCGCGCCGAGGCCGCCGTCGGCTGAACCGGTCAGTCCGACCCCCGGTCAATGGTCATAGGAGACCAGCGACCGGGCTCGTGACGGGATCACCGCGAAGCCGTCCCGTCAGGGCGTCCCACCGCACGACGCGGGGCCTCACTGCGAGGACGGGGCGTGCTTGCGGTCCGGGTCGGGGCCGGAGGACGCCTTGGAGGGCTTGCCCAGGAGGAGGATTGCGGCGAGGTTCGCCGCGGCGACCAGGGCACCGCCGATCAGGGCCAGCGCCGTCACCCCGGTGACGGCGGCCAGCGGTGCCGCCGTCGCCAGCCCGAACGGTCGCGACGCGAACGAGATGAGGTGGTCGAACGACCGCACCCGCCCGAGCGCGTGCTCGGGGACCTCGTCGGCCACCACCGTCTCCCACAGCGGGCTGAGCAGCCCCAGCCCGAACATCGCCACAAAGTACGCGCTCGTCATGACCCAGAGGGACGAGCCCGCGGCCAGGGCCGCCATGGGAAGCAGGTAGCACGCGGCCCCGGCCTGCACCACCGCCAGCGGCCGGCGGATGGGCAGCCGGGGAGCGGCGAACACGCCCAGGACCATGCCGGCCGTACCGCTCTGCACGATCAGCGCCCAGCTCGCCTCGCCGCCCAACTCTTGGACGGCCACCACGGGGCCGAGCGTCAGGAACACTCCGGCCACGAGATGCCACACTCCGTGTCCCAGCACGCAGGCCAGGAACCACGGCCGCGCCCTGATCTCCCGCCACCCCTCGGCCACATCCCGGCCGAAGGAGGAGGTGGCGTCCTGCCCGCCGCGATCCGGAGCTCGGGTGCGGATCCCTCCGAGGGTCAGCGCCGAGCAGGCGAACAACACCGCCGTGAGCGCGACCGCCCAACCGGGACCGGCGGCCACCGTGATCGTGCCGGCCAGCGCGGGAGCGACGACCGCGGAAAGGCTCGTCGCCACGCCGATTCGGGTGTTCATCCGCAACCTGTCCTGCGACGGCACCACCGCGACCACCATCCTGGGCACCGCCGGGCTGCCGAACGAGATGGCCGCGCCCGAAAGCGCCGACAGCAGCGCGAGGTCCAGGAGGCGATGCACGCCGAGCAGCAGTTCGACGGCGATGACGGCCTGCGACAGGCATCGGACGAGGTCGGCGAGGAGTGCGACCAGCTCGGGCCGGATCCGGTCGGCCAGCACTCCCCCCACGGGCAGCAGGAGCAGGAGGGGGACCATCTCGCTCGCCAGCACGATGCCGAGCGCCCCGCCGTCGTCGGTGATCCGCAGGACCGCCAGGGTCAGCGTGGTGGGGATGAGAGCGGTGGCCAGTGCGGACAGGCATCGACCGATCAGGAGCCGCTGGGTCATGAGCCCCGAAGCTATTTCGCCAGCGAAACATTCGTCAAGCAATAATTCGCTTCCGTATGATTTCTCCATGGAAGATTCGGTCGATCGCCATCTGGCCCGCTGGCGTGGCAAAGCACCCTTCGACGAGCGGACCGAGGGCATCGTGACGCGGATGCAGGCCCTGGTGAAGCATCTGTCCCACACCAAGGAGGCGGCGCTGCGGGAGGTGGGCATTCAGGACTACGAGTTCGACACCCTGCACCGGCTGGTGGCACGCGACGGGTCGGCGACCCCGTCCGAGCTGGCCGGCGACCTCCTGCTGTCCCCGGCCGGGATGACGGGCCGGCTCGACACGCTGGAGCGGTCGGGTCTCGTGCGGAGAGTGCGCAGCGCTGAGGACCGCCGCCGCGTGGACGTCGAACTGACCGCCAAGGGCAAGCACCTGTGGACGGACGCGATGTCCATCTGCGCGGAGGTGGAGAACGGCCTGGTACGCACCCTCACACCCGCGGACCAGGTGCGGCTCGACGGCCTGCTCAAGCAGCTCCTGGTGTGGATGGAAAGCGACCGCTGAACCGTCGCGCGCGCCGGCGCGGCCTCACATGTTCCTGAGGATGACCTCGGGGGTGCGCGGATGGGCCGCGGCCTCGATGGCGGAGCGTTCGGCCGCGTCGATCAGGTTGAGCTCGTACAACAACTCGGCGGACCTGGACCAGCAGTCCCGCGCCCGAGCGCCCTGATCGAGGTCGTCCAGGGCCAGGCCGAGCCCCCACCAATGGATGGCCTCCGTGCAGCTCCCGAGATCACCGGCCACCCGGTCGGCGTCGAGAGCCTGCCGGAAGTAGTCGGCCGCCTCCTTGCTCCGGCCACAGCGCCGGTGGGCCTCGGCGAGATGGCCCAGGGCGATGGCGGTGCCGACCGAGTCGCCGATCTCCCCGGTGATGGCCAGGGAACCCTCGTACGCGTCGATGGCCTCCTCCAGGCGGCCGGCCCGCCGGTAGGTGAGCCCGAGGTTGGCCAGCGTGATCGCCTCGCCGAACCGGTTGCCCTGGCCGCTCTCGAGCCCGACCGACTGCCGGAACCTGACGATCGCGTCGTCGTAACGGCCGAGCCTGCTGTGGACGACGGCCAGCCGGTCGAGCTGCGCCGCTTCCCCGCGGCGGTTGCCGCTCTCGTGGTACAGCTCGCGGGAGGTCTCCAGATGCCGGATCGCGTCGCTGTGCCGGCCCAGGTCGGCCAGCACGTACCCCATGTCGCTGTGCGCGACGGCGCGGTGGTGCGCGCCGCCCAGCCGGTCGGCCGACGCCATCGCCAGCTCGGCGATCTCGTGCAACTCGCGCCATCGGCCGCGCTCGTAGAGCGGGAAGAACAACGCCGCGGACAGGGCCGTGACCAGATCGTCGGCGGCCAGCGCCGCCGCGGTGCCGACCACCGCGGGCAGGTTCGCGGCCTCGGCGTCCACCCAGGCGTAGACGTCCTGCCTGTCGGCGAAGCGGGGAGGCGGAGCGGACGTGGCAGGGCCGAGGGTGGTGCGCCAGACGGCGACGGGGATCACGATGGCGCTGGCGTTCCTGGCCAGGGCCAGATAGGCGTCCAGAGCCCGCCGTACGGCTGCCGCCCTGTCCCCGGCCGGGTCCTCGGCGGCGGTCAGCTCCCTGGCGAGCAGGCGGGTCAGATCGTGCAGGCAGTAGCGACCCGGCGCGACCGCCTCCACCAGGTGCGCGTCGGCGAGCCGGTCGAGGAGGCTCTCCACGTCGGTGTGCGGGAGCCCGGTCAGGGCCGCGACGGTGTCGGTGCCCAGCTGCGGCAGGTCGAGCAGGCTCAGGTACCGGAACAGGCGGGCCTGCGCCGGGTCGAGATCGCGGTAGCTGACCTGCAGGCTCGCTCGGACGGCGCGGTCGTCCGTCTCCAGCTCCGCCAGGCGGCGACGCTCCTCGGTCAGCCGGCGCGCGAGCCTGCGCAGCGTCCAGGTGCCCTGGGTGGCGACGCGCGCCGCCGCGATGGAGATCGCCAGCGGCAGGTGGCCGCAGTGCCGGGCCACGTCGGCGAGCGATTCCTCGTCGGCGGGAACGCCGTGACGTGCGATCAGCCGGGTGAGCAGGGCGCGGGAGTCGTCGTCGGACAGGACGCCCAGCTCGCACAACGACTGGCCTTCCAGCGAGGCCAGTGCCTTGCGGCTGGTCACCAGGACGGCGCAGGTACGGCTGGCCGGCAGCAACGGGCGCACCTGCGCGGCGTCCCGCACGTTGTCGAGCACGATCAGCAGGCGACGCCCCATGGTCAGCGAACGGAACCGGGCGGCGGCCTCGTCGGGGTCCGCGGGCACGGCGGCGGCGTCCAGGCCGAGCGAGCGCAGCAGCCGGCTCAGCGCTTCGATGGGCTGGAGCGGCCTGCCGCCGGGGGACGCCCCGTGCAGGTTGAGGTAGAGCTGGCCGTCGGGGAAGTCGTCGCGTACGGCCCAGGCGACGTGGATGGCCAGCGCCGACTTGCCCACGCCACCGCCTCCGGAGACCACCAGCGGGATAGGGCGCTCGCCGGCCACCTCGGCCGTCAGCTGCTCGACCAGCCCGGTGCGCCCGGTGAACATCGGCGGGTCGGCGGGCAGCTCGCACGGGCCGGGCGGCCGGCCGGGCAGTTCGAGATGCCGCTCATGGCCGAGTATCGCCCGGTGCAAGGCCTCCAGCTCGGGACCGGGAGCCAGGCCGAGCTCCTCCGCCAGGAGCCGCCTGCCCTCCTGGTACACGTTCAGGGCGTCGTTCTGGCGGCCGGAGCGGTAGAGGGCCAGCATGAGCTGGGCGCGGAAGCCTTCGCTGAACGGGTGGTCGGCCACGAGCCCGACCAGGTCGGGGAGGAGTCGCGCGTGCGCACCCAGCGCGAGCTCGGCGTCGATGCGGCACGACTGCGCCACCAGGCGGCGTTCCTCTAGGCGGTGAGACTCCTCCCGCAGCGACGGGTGGTCGGCCAGCTCGCCGAAGGCGCGGCCCCGCCACAGGCTCAGTGCCTCTCCGTACCAGCGGGCCGCATTGACCCGGTCGCCGCCGGAGCGGGCCCGGTCGCCCTGCTCGACCAGCTCCTCGAAGCGGGCCGCGTCCAGGCCGGCCTGCCCCAGGTGCAACCGGTAGCCGCCCGCGTCGTGCTCGATGGACGTGCCCGCACCGAGCGTGGTGCGTAAACGGTAGACGTAGACGCGCAGGTTCTCGCGCGCGGACTTCGGCGGCTCGTGTTCCCAGAGGGCGTCGAGCAGGCGGCCGGAGGAGACGGGGGCCCCGCGGCGAGCCAGCAGCATGGCGAGGATGAGGCGCTTGCGGACGGACCTGATGGCGATCGGGCGGCCATCGACGGTGAACCCGACATCGCCGAGGATCGTGAACTCCAACAGCCCACCTACCTGTCAGGATGACCACGTGACGTGGCGATCGTATATGCGGGATATACGCCCCCCTTTTACTTTATGACTTCACTGGAGTAAGGCTCGCGGGAGGCGCTCATGCTGGACCTCGGCTCGATCCGCTGCTCAGCCGAGCCCATGCCGCTGATCGAGACGTTGAACAGCCTTCACTCGCTCAGCCGCGTCCGTCATGAGGGGGAACTGCGCGGGTGGCAACGGCACGCGGCCGCGCGCCTGCCTGCCATGGCCAGGCCGTTGCTGGACATGGTGACGCTCTGCCAGAACGCGCTGACCTTCATCGCTCCGCCCGAGCCGGAGCTGGATCGGGCGTTGCGCCTGGTGGCCGGCATGCCTGACAGCACCGTGTGGGGGGAGCTGCGCGCGGCGTTCGCCGGGCGGGAGATCCCGCGGTGGCTCACCGCGTTCGTCGGGAGCACCGGCCAGCGGACCGGGCTCACGGCCGCGCTGCGCTCGTACTTCCGCGCATGCCTGCTGCCGTACTGGGACGACGTGCGCGCGGGGCATGAACAGGAGGTGGTCGAGTTCAGCCGGTCCGTGACCCGGCACGGCATGCGCAGCGCGGTCCAGCCGCTCGCCGAGACCATCCACCGGCCCCTCGCCTCCGGCGAGGGGCCGGTCACCTTGGCGCCGTCGCCCCTCTGGGACGGCGAGCCCGTCGGCCGGTCGTTCCTCGGCGGTGAGCTGATCGTGGTCTATCCGACCACCGCCCCGCTGCCGCCCGAGCCGTCCACGCCGCGGGAGCGCCAGGTGGCGATGGAGCAGTTGCTCGGCCACACGCGTGCCGCCATCCTGCACAACCTCACCTCGCCCTGCGGGACGACGGAGCTGGCCCGGCGCGTCGAGATGAGCATGCCGACGACGTCAGAGCACATCGCGGTGCTCAGAGCCACCGGGCTGGTCACCACGACCAGGATCGGCAAGAACGTGCGGCACGCGCTGACGCCGCTCGGGCTGGTCCTGCTGAGCGGCCGTCGCTGACGTCACCCTCCGCACCGGCGCCGGAGGCCGTCATCGCTTCGGCCCACGCCGAATTCATGGACGGGCCTCGACCCCGCGGGTTTACATGTCACTTGACCGCAATCGAGAAGGGAATGCGCATGATTTCCAGAGAGCTCATCGACGCCGCGACCACGTACGTTTCCCGCGATGAAATCGCCACCGACGGGACCGAACTCACCGAGATGGCGCCGCTGACGACGATGAGGTAGCGAGTCAACCCGACCGTGCATGGGCCTTCGGTTACGAAAGCCCATGCCCGGTCTTCGGATACAGGCGCACGGAGGAATGGAAATGTCGGCGGACCGAGCAGCGGACATCCGGTCGCTCCTGGCCGGGATGGGATATGCGGACTTCGTCGCCGACCCGGCTCCGCCGCGTGGCCGGAACCTCATCTGGACGGGATACTCCACATCCGCCGGCGGTGCCCCGCGGCGCCTTTTCGCCAAAAGGCTCACCGGCGCGGTCGCGGACACGGCGGAACGATTTTCGAGAGCACTTCACTTCGCCGAGTTCGCCGGCTTCGGAGACAACTCCCTGGCGGCGCGCACACCGGCGCTGGTCGCCTCGGAGGAAGGCGCCCGGCTGCTGATATACGACTACCGATCGGGCCCGTCCGCTTTCGAACTGCCCGTCGACGACGAGCTGTGCCGCGAATGCGGGCAGCTCATCGCGCTGCTTCACTCCCGTGACCTCACGGCCGGGATCTCCGCGTCGCCACTCGCTCGTCCGGCGCTGGACGAGTTCAGAGCGTTGCCGCTGCGAAGCTATCTGGGAGCGAGCGGCGGCGAACTGGCGATGTGGCGGCTCCTGCAGCAGGACACCGCCCTGATCAGCGCGATCGCCGCGCTGCTTGCGCTGGAGGACGACGCGCCCCGGGTTCCCGCGCACTGCGATCTGCGTCTTGACCAGTTCCGCCGCGACGAGGAGGGGCTCTATCTCACCGACTGGGAGGAGTTCAGGGCGGCGGATCCCGCCCGCGACGTCGGCAGCCTCGCGGGCGACATCGTCTACCAGGCTCTGTGCGGGGCGCTGTCGGGCAAGGCCGGCGCCGGCGACCTCGGGCAGCGTCTGGACTCCGCGTTCGGCAGGGCGCGGGGACATGTCTCCGCGATGTGGGAGAGCTATCTGGCGTCGGTGGACGTCGACCCCACGGGCCTGGCGGAGCGGGCGGGCCGATTCGCGGGCTGGCACCTGATCGACAGGACTCTGGCGCTCACGCAGATCAGCGGCCGCCTGCCGGCCAAGGGGAAGGTCATGCTCGGGGTCGGCCAGATGTTGTTACTCAGCGGAAGCGAGGCCGGCGCGCGCGTGGGCCTCGATCGATCAGCGTGAGCAGGATCCGTATCGCCCGACGCCTGCGCCCGCTCCTTCACGGGATCACCGTGTACCCCGACGGCACCCGGGCGGAGGCGGGCCCGCGCCACCGCCTGTCCGCAGCCCACCCGGCCGAGCTCGAACGGCTGCTGGCCAAGCTCGTCTACGACCGTTTCCATGTCGGGAACGACGACCACGACATGACGCCGTCCCCCGCCCTGGAGGAGCCGTTGCGGGCGTCCGTGCCGCATCGGCGCACCCCCGCACCGGTGGAGGTCCTGAGCGAGGAGGCGGGTTCCGCCGACGTCGTCGCCCGGATCGACGGCGTGCGCGTCCTGATCCCTGCCTCGTCGATCCGGCCGGGCACGGGGGTGGCGGAGCTTCCGTGCGCGCGTGCCGCGCTTTCCCCGGGATTCCTCGTCGTCGACGGCTCGCGCGGGTCCTGTCCGGACACCGCCGTCCTCCGTGTCTACGTGCATCTCGCCGATCCGGCGGCGGCGCCGGCCGTCTGGGCTCGTACGCTCCGGATCCTGGAGGAGGCGGAGGTCCGTTACCGGGCGAAGGTTCTCTCCCGGGCGGGCATGTACCCACGAACTGATGCGCTGGTCGCCTATCTCCCCGAGGAGGCGGCCCCGGTGGCCGCCCTCGTCGCGGACCGGCTCGACGGTGTCCCAGGGCTCGGCAGGGGAACGTCCGTGTTCGCGCGGCCCATCGCGGACTCCGTCGCGGTGGCCCGCGAGCCGGTGGGCCGGCCGGGCGGCGCGCTGAGCTTCGGCCTCCACCGCGCGACCGCGGTCGCGGCCGGCCTCATCCGGCACGCCTCGGGCCCGCGAGCGATCACCAAGGAGGAGGCCGTGGCCGACGCGCTCGCGCGATGGCGGATCGACCCGGCCGCGCCCGAACGCAACCTCCGCTGCTCGCACGGGTGGACACCCTCGCGGCGCCGATCGTGCCGGCGGTGTGGATGAGCGCGAGTCGCCGTACGCGGATGGGGGGAACGCCCACGGTTCGGCGCATTCCGAAATCATCGACAGGCGTGCTTTCTTCCCGCAGCCTGTGATTGTCAATGCGCCAACCGTCGAAAGGCGACGCAGTGTCCGTGGACCTGTCAGTCGCAACGCCGGTCGATTCGGCGACGTCACCGGGAGAGATCTTCCAGATCAGCGACGTCGCCCTGCCGCAGCAGTACACGGCAGTGGACGAGAACGGCATGGAAATGATTCCGTGCATCGGATGCGGCACCAGCATCGGCCCCTGTCTCTACTGCCGCGGATAACAGCGTAGGGCGACCTGACGATGGGTCGCCTTTTTCGCTGCAAGGCCGGTAAGGCGCGTATCTCGCAGCGCCTTACCGGCCCGTCACCCGGAAAACCAGGAAAGGGTTTCGCCTTGCGTCTGTGCATGATCGGCAAGTATCCCCCCATTCAGGGCGGGGTCAGCCGGGAGATGTTATGGGACAGCTACGCGCTGGCGAGCATGGGACACGAGGTCCACGTCGTCACCAATGCCAGTGAGGTGGAAGCGGCCTTCAGACTTCAGGACGATCTGTACGCCGGCCAGCCGGGCGCCGATCCGCGCGAGGAGTCGGCGGTCCGGGTGCACCAGACGGCGAGCGACCCGCGGACCCTGCGTTACGTGCCGTTCGCCAATCCCTTCGTCAGCAAGCTCGCCGGCACGGCGGCCCGTGTCGTCGAGGATCACGGCCCGTTCGACTTCGTCTACGGCTATTACCTGGAACCGTACGGGGTCGCCGCGCATCTGGTCTCCACGTGGACCGGCGTCCCTTACGGGCTGAGGCACGCGGGCAGCGACATAGGGCGGCTCTACCGCCACGACGGGCTGCGCGAGACGTACGGGCACGTGGCGCGGAGCGCGGATTTCTGGATCGCGCCGACACTGACGAGCCGCGGCCTGCACCATCTGGGCGTCGAGCCCGAGAGGCTGCACCGGCACGTCCGCCACAGCGTGCCCACGCCGTTCTTCCACCAGGACGCCGAGCCGATGAACGTGGCGGCGGTTCAGGACCGGATCAACGAGGACGGCGAGCTGAGCGGGGTCTACCGGCGGCGCGAGAGGTCGTTCCGGCAGGGCGAGCCGACCCTGGGCATGTACGGCAAGGCCGGGGACACCAAGGGGATGTCCGACCTGCTCCGTGCCTTCGCCGCCACGCCGGGGAGGGACGCCGGGCACAACGTGGTGATCGCCACGAGCGGCCCCGCGACGGAGGTGCGGCGCCTGTACGCGCTGGCCGAGCAGCTGGGCATCCGGCGCAACCTCACGTTCCTGCCGTTCATGCCGCCGTGGAAGGTGCCGTCCTTCATCGCGGCCTGCGACGCGGTGGCCTTCCTGGAGCGCGACTTCCCGATCGGCGTGCACCGGCCGCTCGTGCCCCGGGAGATCCTCGCCTGCGGCGGATGCCTGATCCTCTCTCGCGACGTGGCCCGCTACCAGCTGTACGCCGACCAGTTGCGCGACGCGGAGAACTGCCTGCTGGCCGACCCGCGAGACGTCGGCGAGCTCGGCGACGCCATCGGCCGGGCGCTCGGCGATCCGGTGACGGCCAGGGCCATCGGCCGGCGCGGCCATGACGAGATCTCGCGAGAGCTGGAGGACTGGGAGGGCTATGTCACGTATGTGGCGGACAACTTCGCGCGTATCGCATCGGAGGCCGAGTCGAGGAGGACCGAGATGACCATGGCGGAGACCCAGGCCGCGCTGGCGCGCCTGTACGTCGACGAAGCGTTCAGGGGCTGGTTCGCGCACGCGCCCGAGGAGGCGCTGCGCAAGTACGAGCTGACGGAGCCGGAGAAGGACACGCTCAAGGCGATCGACAAGAAAATGGTCGATCTGTTCGCCCAGACCCTGCGCAACAAGCGTCGCGGGCGCCTCGTCGCCACGTTTCCCCTCACGTCGAGGGTGTGCGGCAGGGAGGTCGTCGGCCGCTATTTCGAACGCTACTACGATCTGCACCCCGCCCAGCCCAACATGCTGGTGGCCGAGCACGCCATGGCCTTCGGCCGGTTCCTCGTGGACTGCATCGCCGTCACGGCCTCCCTCCCGTCCTACGCGACCGATCTGTGCCGCTACGAGCAGGCCATGAGCGAGATGCGGTTGACGCCCCTGCCCACCGACGATCTGCTGCTGCTCGACGCCGTTCCCCCCGAGGGGGCGAACGTGGCGCCGGAGGCCCGGCCGGTGCTGGCGCCCGGCATCCGCGTGCTGCGCTTCGACTACGACATACCGTCGATCGCCGACGCCGTCGAACGAGGAGAGGCCCCCGAGTCCGCACGGCGGACGCCGGTCGTGCTCGTCATGCGGGTGCTCCCGCAAGGCCTGCCCGAGGCGTTCCGGGTGAACGAGGCCACGGCCGCCCTGCTCGACCTGTGCACGGGAGACAGGACGCCGGCTCAGATCACCGCCCTCCTGGCCACCCGCTTCGGCAGGCGGGCCGGCATCGAGGAAGCCCTTTCGGGGGCGCTCACGAGCCTGCTGGCCAGGAACGTCGTACGGGTCGGCGCCGAGCACGCCCCGACCGGCGCGGACGAGAGCCGAGGTGCCTGACATGCTGGACATCCCCATGCTGGGTGCGGGGCTGGGTTTCCGCGAGGAACTGTCCGAGGAGATCTACGCGGCCCGCGACCAGATCGACTTCGTCGAGATCATCGCGGACCAGTACATGAGGCCTGCCGCCGACCTCGGCGGGCTGCGCAGGCTGGTCGACGCCTTCACCGTCATCCCGCACGCCGTCGGGCTGTCGATCGGCACCATGGGCCCCGTTGACCGGGAGTACCTGGAGGGGGCCAAGCGGGTGAGCGACGCCTGCGGGTCCCCGTACTTCAGCGACCACCTGTGCATGACCAAGGTGCCGGGCATCGACCTGGGGCACCTGGCCCCGCTGTGGTTCACCGAGGAAGTCCTCGCCAACACCGTCGAGAAGGTGAACGTGGTCCAGGACGTCCTGGGCAAGCCGCTGGTGCTGGAGAACGTGACGTACGTCGTCGACATCCCGGGCGCTCAGATGGCGCAGCCGGAGTTCTTCCGGAGACTGACCGACGCCACCGGCTGCGGGGTCCTGCTCGACGTCACCAATCTCTACACCAATTCCGTGAACCACCTGTTCGACGCGGAGAAGTTCATGGCTGAGATGCCGCTCGGCCATGTCGTCCAGGTTCATCTGGCGGGCGGCTTCTGGCGTGACGGCATCCTCATCGACGGACACTCGGACCCCGTGCCCGAGGAGGTCTGGGAGCTCTACGCCACTCTGTGCGCCCGGGCGGACATCAAGGGCGCGCTCCTCGAACAGGACCAGAACCTGACGGACATCAAGCCTCTTCTGGAGCAGGTATGGCGGGCCAGGAAGATTCTGAACGGCTGACCGCCACGGCGTCGGTGAGGCTGCGTCCCGGGGTGGGCTGCGTGCCCCACCACGGCGGCGGTCTCTATCTCGCGGCCTGGCCGCACGGCCAGCACCTGCCGGCGATGACGCCCGCGCAGCGGGAGGTGCTCGCCCGGCTGGCGGAGGGCCCCTGCGACAGGCACGGCCTGACGGGGGAGGAACGCGAGCTCGCCGAGCTGCTGGAGCGCGGCGGCTGGCTGGAGACGACGCTCCACCAGGGTGAGCGGCCGCTCTACGGCATCGTTCCCGTCAAGCCGCTGGACGCGCCGGGCGGCCCGCCTCCACGCGGTGCGGATCCCCGATGGCGGCTCTCGCGCTTCGCCCTCCTGCGGCGGGAGCGGGCGGGGATGGTGCTGGAGTCGCCGTGTGCCAGCGCCGACATCCTCATCCACGACCCCGCCCTCCTGGGCCTGCTCGGCGGGCCGGACGGCGCATGCGGAACGTGCCCCTCCCTGCCGGCGGACGTGTTCTGGCGCGACCTGTGGCGTACCGGGTTCCTGGTGGATGAGGAGGCGGGCGAGGAACGGCGGCTGCGCCACTGGAGCGTGCACGACCTGTGGTTCCACACGCGCAGCCGGTCCGGGAGCCGGGGACGGCCAAGGCACGGTTTCGGGGCCACCTTCCGGGGGCGGGGACGCTTCCCCCAGCCGCCCGCGCGCCGCGCGGCATCCTCCGGTCCGCTGATCGATCTCTTCGTCCCGGACCTCCGGGGTCTCCGCGACGCGGATCCCCGCCTGACGGCCCTCGTGGAGGACCGCGAGTCGATGCGGGTCCACGACGACGGCGATCCGCTGTCCCTGCGCCGGCTCGGGGAGTTCCTCTACCGTTGCGCCCGCGTGCGCGACGTCACCACCAGCGACGGCATGCAGCTCGTCGACGTGCCGTACCCCTCGGCTGGGGCCCTGGGAGAACTCGACCTCTACCTGGTCGTACGCCGGGTCACCGGACTCGATCCCGGCCTGTACCTCTACGACGGGCACGCGCACAGGCTGGAGCGGCGCCCGGCCGATGCCGCGGCACGGCGGCAACTCGTCCGCGATGCCGCGGCGTCCGCGGGAGGAGCGCCGCCGCCGCAGGTCGTCATCGTCGTCGCTGCCCGGTTCGCCCGCCTGATGTGGAAGTACGAGGGCATGGCGTACGCGGCCGTGCTCAAGGACGTCGGGGTGTTGTTCGAGCTGATGTACCTGGTCGCGGCGGCCATGGGGATGGCGGGGTGCGCGCTGGGCGCGGGCAACGCCGAGTTGTTCAGCCAGGCCGCCGGGCTGGACCGCTTCGAGGAGTCCAGCGTCGGGGAGTTCCTTCTCGGCAGTGCGCTGTCACCGCCCGTCGCGGAAGGGGGCGCCGATGGCGTTCCGGCTGCGTGACGGCGTCCATCTCACCCCCACGAGCACAGGGGTGCTGATCCACACCCCTCACGGCAGGACCGACGTGGACGACCCGTCGATGTACCGCCGGCTCGCCTCGCTCCTGCCGCTCCTCGACGGCAGCCATGCCCTCGGCGACCTGATCGGCGCCTTCCCCGCGCGCGAGGAGGCGGAGGTACGCCGGGCGGTCTCGTTGCTGCGCCGGGCGGGAGCGGTCGTGGACCGCGCCGCCGACGACGACCACACCCTGCGGCCGTGGGAGACGGCGGAATACCGCAACGAGATACGATTCCTCGACTACCACCGGTCCTTCGCGGCGCGGGCGTTCGAGGATTACCGGAACACCGCGTGCCTGGTGGTCGGAGCGGGAGAGCTGGCCCTGGCGTGCGTCCGCGGCCTGATCGCCACGGGGATACGGCTCGTGCGCGTGGCCGTGCCTCCAGCCGCCGACCGGCAGGTCTTCGCGTCCGTCACCCCGCGCGACGCCGGCCAGCGGATCGAGTGCCACGTCCTGGAGAGCGCGTCTCACGCGCGGCCGGCGGAGCTGCTCGACGGCGCGGGAATCGTCCTGGCGGTCACGGGCCCGGGCATGCCGTGGCAGGGGCACGTCGAGGTGGCGCCGGGCACGGTGTTCGCGGAGGCGGTGCACGCGGACGGCCACGAGGTCTGGCTCGGCCCCGTAACGACCTCCTCTTCCGGACCGGCACCGGCGCGTCTGCCGGATCTGCTGGCCCGATGTGCCGACGCCGCCCCTCGGGCGGAGGACGGAGGGCGACCGGAGGGGGAGGGCCGGATCACGTCGGAAGCGCTGCGCTCCGCGACCACGGTGGCCGGCCACAGGTTCGCGCAGTCCGTCTTCCGGCAGGTCACGGGCGTGGGGGGCGCCACGGAGCCATGCCATGCCCGGCTGGACCTCACGACGCTGGAGAGTACGGACCATCACGTTCTGGCGCATCCCTTCGAACAGCCCGCGGACCGGCGGCAGTCGCGTGACGGCTTCATGGACCGTGTCGCCGCGCTGGAAGCCGGGCGGCCACTCGGCGGGCAGGAGCTGCGCAGCCGCGCCCGGCCCTGTCTCGACCCCCGTACCGGGATCTTCACGGACGTCACCCGGGCGGGATCAGCGGGTCCACCGGTCCACGTCCACGAACTGGCCGTCGTGGATCCCGCCGGGCGAGGCAGGGCGGGCACGGTCGCCGGATACGGGGCGAGCCGCGAGAGCGCGTACCGCGACGCTCTGCTGCGCGGCTTCGCGCTCTACGGAACGGCTACCTGCGACCCGCGGCGGTTCGCCGCCGGCGGGACGGTCCGGATGAGCGCCCGCGCGGCGGCCGAGGCGTTCCGGCGAGGGCAGGTGGACGGCGAGGTCTGGGGGCTCGACCTGAGCGTGCGGGACGCCGTTCGCGTCGACGCGCGGCGGGCTTTCCCGCCTCTGCCGTGCCCGGAGTGCCCGCCCGACGGGGTCGCGGCCGGCCTCGACTGGGAGCAGGCGCTGACGCGGGCGCTCCTGGGGCGGGCCCGCCGGCTGGCGCTCTCGCGGATCGCCGATGGGAGCGCGGCCTTTCCCGAGATCGACCTCGCCGACGCGCCTCTCACCGGCTGGGGACTCGCCTGCCGGGACATCATGGCGACAGCGGCGGCGACGCCACGCTGCTACGACCTCAGCCCGGTGACCGTCGCCCCCACGCTCTGCCTGTGCCTCGGTTCGCGCACGGTGGCCTGTGCCAGTGGTGTGTCGGTCGTCGCGGCCCTCCACGAGGCACTGCTGCTCGCACTGGCCCGCCTCCAGGCGGCGGCAGGCGACGCGTGGTGCCCACCGCCTGTTCCGCCGCTTCCTGACGTCCCGCCCGGCACAGGTTCGCGAGCCGATCCGGAGCGAGCGCCTCTCACCGCGGCGGATTTGGCCGAGGCTTTCGTGGCGCGGGGCCACAAACCCGTCGCGGTGCCACTCGACCATGATCAAGAAGTGGGCCGGATTCTCCCCTATGTCGTTAACGTGGTGATGCGCCGTGCCTGATATCGCGCTCGTCGGCAGCGGGCTGATCCACGACGCCGCTGCCGTCCGTCTGAGCGAGTCATGGAACGTCATCCGGCCCTCGATCAGCGATCCGAGGTGCGCTGCCGCTTCCGGAGCAGTCATGTTCATCGCCGTGAGCGACGCCTGGGGGACCCGGCACCAGGAGCCCGCCCGGGAGGCGTGTCGCGCCGCCGGCCTCCCGTGGCTGCCGGTACGGACGGAGCTCGGACGTGCCGTCGTCGGGCCGGTCGAGCGGCAGGGCGCCGCCGGCTGCCAGGCCTGCTGTGACTTCAGACGCGGCAGGGGAAGCAGGGCCGCCGTCGGCGACCGCGCGATGCGCGAACGGCACGCGCCGGTTCTCTCCCGGACGCCGTCGCCCTGGCTGACCGGGCTGGGGTGCGAGGCCGTCGCCGCGGTGGTCACCGGGGAAGCGCACCTGATCGCGGCCGGAGCGCCGGAGCGCCCGCGGACGGACCGCGCGCTGGTGTCGGTGGCGCTGGACACCCTGGCCGTGACCGTGAGCCGGTTCCTGCCGGACCCCAAGTGCCCCTCTTGCGGCGGCCTGCCCGACGACACGCCGGGCCTTGCCAAGATCTGCTTGTCCACCCTGCCCAAACCGTCCCCGACGACGTACCGGCTGGCGCGTCCCGACCCCGACGAGCTGTTCGCCGCCTACGTCGACAGCGAGACGGGGCTGGTCGGGGAGGTGATCGAGGACGTGAGCAGCGGTCTGGCGACCGCATCGGCGCTGGCGGGAGTGCGGCACGTCGCGTACATGGCCGGCCACGGGCGCGCCGGCCGGGCACGGGACAGCCGGGCCCTGGCCGTCCTGGAGGCGCTCGAACGGTACGCAGGCTTCGAGCCGAACGGCAAGAAGCCGGCCGTCCGCGGCAGCTACGCCGAGCTGCGAGCCGACGCCCTCGACCCGCGATCGCTCGGCACGCACGCGCCCGTCCAGTACGCCGCCAGGGGATTTCCGTACCAGCCGTTCCACGAGGACATCGTGTGCGACTGGGTGTGGGGCCACTCCTTCTCCAGGGACCAGCCGATTCTCGTGCCCGCCTCGGTCGCCTACTACGGCCGGGGCCGCGACCGGCCCTTCTTCTACCCCTGCTCCAACGGCTGCGCGATCGGCAGCCGGCTGGAGGAGGCCGTGCTGCATGCGATCCTCGAGACGGCCGAACGCGACGCGTTCCTGATGACCTGGCACGCCGCGCTCTCCACCCCGGCGCTGGACCTGCGCACGGCCAGGGACCCTGGGGTCGCGCTGCTCGGGGCGGCGATGGAGGCACGAACCGGCTACCGCCTGCGCGTGCACGACATCACGCTGGAACACGGGGTCCCCTGCGTGTGGGCCATGGCGGTCGGGCAGCCCGGCGGCCCGCGGTCGGTCTCGGTCGCGGCCGCACACCCCGACCCGTGCCAGGCTGTCGCCAGGGCGCTCGGCGAGCTCGCGGTGCTCATCCCCGCCGTCGAAGCCGACCACGCGGCGAACGGCTGGCGCGCGTCGCTCATGGCCGAGCGGCCGGAGTTCGTGCGGAGGCCCTCTGACCATGGCCTGCTCCACGCCGCCCCCGAGGCCTTCCCCCGGCTCGGCTTCCTGACCGGCGCGCCGGAGGGACGCCCGTTCCACGAGGGCTTCGGCGCGGAGTTCCCCCAGATCCGGCACGACGACCTGCGCGACGACCTGGCCGCGCTGGCCGGCCGCTATCTCGAGACCGGGATGGACGTGATCGTGGTGGACCAGACGGCCCCCGAGCATCGGGTCCAAGGGCTCGCCTGCGTGAAGGTGATCATTCCTGGGACGCTGCCCATGACGTTCGGCCACGACCACCGGCGGCTGGAGAACCTTCCACGGCTGACCGAGGTCCCGTACGCGCTGGGCCACCGTCCGCAGCCGATCTCGCCGGACGAGCTCAACCTCTTCCCGCACCCTTTCCCGTGAGGCCCGACGTGAACCCCGTCTTCCTTCTGGCCCCCGCCCGCTCGTGCTCCACCGTGGCGGTCGCCATGCTCTCCCAGCATCCGCGGATCTACGGATTCCCCGAGCTGCTGTTGTTCACGGCGCCGACCCTCGGGGAGATCCTCCACGGTGCCGGCAGGCGGTCCAGGCTGCCGCCGCAGTGGATCCAGAACCAGCTCAGCGGTCTCGTACGGGCGGTCGCCCAGCTGCATCACGGCCGTCAGGACGACGCCGCGACCGGAGAGGCCCGGACCTGGCTGGAGCGGCACGCGCACTGGCCCTCGACCCGGCTCCTGGATCACCTGCTCGACCTGGTGCACCCCGACGTGGGGCTGGAGAAGTCGCCGGACACGGTCGCCGACCCGCGAGCGCTCCAGAGGTGTCTGGCGGCCTATCCGGACGCCGGGTACCTGCATCTGACACGGCACCCGCTGGCCACGATGAGGTCCATGCGGGAGCACTGGGGCGGGGTGCGCGCCGACCTGGACCCGGAGGCGCTGTCCGCACGATGCGCCGCGGCCTGGTACCGCTCGCACACCGCCATCGTCGCCGCGCTCGCGAAGGTGCCGGAGGAACGCCGGCTCCGGGTGCGGGCCGAGGACCTGCTCGGCCGGCCCGCCACGGAACTCCCCCGGATACTCGGCTGGCTCGGGCTCGAGCGGACCGACGCGGTGCTCGACCGCATGCGCGCCACCCAGGACTGGCCCTTCGCCGGGCGGGGCGCGTCGCAGAACCTGTTCGGCGGCGACTGGAAGTTCCTCCGCGACCCTCGGCTGCGTGCCCTGCCGGACCCCGGCCCCGTCGACTTCGACGAGTCATGGGGGATCGGCGAGGGCTCCCGGCGGCAACTGGTACGGCTCGCCGCGTCCCTCGGCTACGAAAGGACATGATCATGAAGGTCGTCATCGTCGGGGCGGGCATCGCCGGGCTGGCCGCCGCCGTCCGGCTGCATCGCGCCGGGTGGGAGGTGATCGTGCTCGAACACGCGCCCCGGCTCCGCGACGGCGGTTACGTGGTGAACTTCTCCGGCCTCGGGTACGAGGCCGCGGACCGGATGGGCATCCTGCCGGCGCTGCAGGAGCACCGCGTGGTCTACGACTGGATCACCCACATGAACGCCTCCGGCAGGTGCGCCAGGATCTCCGCGCGGGCCCAGGACGCGCTCGGCGGGAACCAGAGCTACAACCTGATGAGGGGCGACATCGAGCGTACCCTGTTCGACGCCCTGGACGGCGGCGTGGACATCAGGTACGGGTGCACGGTCAGCCACATCGACCAGCTCGGCGGCGGCGTCCGGGCCTGGTTGAGCGACGGGACCGTCGAGCGGGCCGATCTGCTGATCGGCGCGGACGGCCTGCACTCGGCCGTCCGCCGGCTGGTGTGCGGCCCGGAGGAGCGGTACCGCCATGACCTGAACCACCTGGTCGCGGTCTTCGCGTTCGACACGGCGCCCGCCGGTCTCGCCCCGCGTACGTCCACGTCGCTGAACGTGGACGGCCGCCAGGTCGCCGTCGCCAACGTGCCGGGCAGAGGCGCCCTTGCCCTCTTCTCCCATCGCACGACCCGTCAAGGGGCTGAGCTGTCCGCCGGGGCACGGGCCACCCTGTCAAGGGTCTACGGCGATCTCGGCTGGGTCGTGCCGGAGCTGCTCGCGCGCATGCCGGACGACGGCTCGGGCTATTTCGACGGGGTGAGCCAGATCAGGATGGACCGCTGGAGCCGGGGGCGGGTGGTGCTGCTGGGAGACGCGGCCTGGTGCGTGACGCTGTTCGCCGGAGCCGGGACCTCGCTCGCCGTCGGTGGCGCCGACCTGCTGGCGACCTGCCTGGAGCGGGCGGACAGCGTCGAGGACGCGCTGCGTGCCTGGGAGGCGCAGTTGCGGCCCCAGGTGGTGTCGAAGCAGAAGGGCCGGAGATCGATCCATCGGCTGCTCGCGCTGCTGGCGGACCCGCGCGGCGAGATCGAGGTGTTCGACGGCGGGCCCGTCGGCCTGGGCGTGCCGGCCACAGCGGAGGCCGCAGCGGAGACAGCATGCTGATCTGCGGGCTGAAACTGACGCACGACGCGGGCGTGGCGGTGGTCAAGGACGGTGAGCTGGTCTTCAGCATCGAGGTGGAGAAGCTGGCGAACCGGCGTCGCTACAGCCCGATGCACGATCTGGACCAGGTGGTCGGGATTCTCGCCGCCGAAGGATTCGAGCCCGGCGACATCGACCGTTTCGTCATCGACGGATGGATGGGAGACGGCGACGGCGGACCGGCCGGACTCGCCACGTGCTCCGAGGGCAGGCCTCTGACGCTGCGAGCCGCGCCGTACCACGAGCCGGTCGGGGCCCGCGAGGCGGTGTCGCGGCTGGAGTTCGGCGGACTGCCCCTGGGCGGGCGTTCCTACCGTTACTCCAGTTACGCCCACGCCGTCGACCACCTGTACTCCGCCTACTGCACGAGCCCGTTCGCCGAGCGCGGCGAGGACGCGCTGGTGCTGATCTGGGATGCCGGGATGGCGCCTCGGCTGTATCACGTCCGCGCGGCCGGGCAGGTGGAGGCGCTGGGAGCGCTGTTCCCCCTGGCGGGCAGCGCCTTCGCGTCCTTCTCGCTGCGCTTCGAGCCGTTCCGCCGCCGGGTGCCCCCGAGCGGGCGGGCCGAGCGGGTCACCACGCACCTGGAGGTCGCCGGGAAGGCGATGGCCTTCGCGGGGCTCGGAACGGTCGAACCGGGCGCGTTCGGCGCCTTCGACGACATCGTCCGCGCGGCGGGGCCGCTGCCCCGGCCGGCCGCCCTCGCCGTGGCCGAGCAGGCGGAGGCACGGCGGGCGGAGCTGTTCCGTGGCCTGTCGGAAGCGGACCTCATCGCGACCTACCAGGCGTACCTGGGCGAACTCCTGCTGGCCGGGCTGCGGCGCAAGCTCGACGCGCACGGCGGCCCCGGGCAGAATCTGTGCGTCGCCGGCGGCTGCGCGCTCAACATCAAATGGAACAGCTCGCTGCGGCGCAGCGGCCTGTTCCGCGCGGTGTGGGTGCCCCCGTTCCCCAACGACTCGGGATCGGCGCTCGGCGCCGCCTGTGCCGAGCTGGCCCATCTCGGCACGGCCGCGCTGTCATGGGAGGTGTACTCCGGCCCTCGCCTGGACAGGACGCCGACGCCGCCCGGGTGGCGATCCAGGGCCTGCGACGAGACGGAGCTGGCACGCGTCCTCCACGAGGAGGACGAGCCGGTCACGGTCGTGGACGGCCGGGCGGAGCTGGGTCCCAGAGCGCTCGGCAACCGCAGCATCCTCTCCGCGCCCGTCAGCCCCGGGATGAAGGACAGGCTGAACGAGATCAAGCACCGGTCCGGCTACCGGCCCGTCGCCCCCGTCTGCCTCGAATCGAGGGCCGCCGAGATATTCGACCCCGGGCTGCCGGACCCCTACATGCTCTTCGACCACGTGGTGCGTGCCGGATGGACGGCACGGGTCCCGGCCGTGCTCCACGTCGACGGGACCGCCCGGCTGCAGACCGTCACCGCCGCTCGCCAGCCCGTACTCGCCCGCGTGCTCCAGGCCTACGAGCGCCTGTCCGGCATTCCCGTGCTCTGCAACACCAGCGCCAACTTCAACGGCAGCGGATTCTTCCCCGATCTCGCCTCAGCCATGCGGTGGAACGGGACGCGCCACATCTGGTCGGAGGGAGTGCTGCACACCCGGCGGTGCGGTGCACCGTCGCGGGCAGAGCCATCGCCACCCGCCCCGCCCGCCGCCACCGGCCTGTCGCCGGAGGACTAGACCCCTTCCGGGCTGTACGCCCTGAGCTGGAGGCCGTCGCCTTCGACGTCCACGGTGACCCGGCCGTGCTCCTCGATCTCGCCGGTCAGCAGCATGGTGGACAGCCGGTTGTCCAGCTCGCGCTGCACGGTGCGGCGCAGCGGCCGGGCGCCGAACTCGGGCTGGTAGCCGCGCTCGGCCAGCCAGTCCTTGGCGGCGTCGGTGACCTCCAGCGTGACGTCCTGGCCGCGCAGCCGCTGCCGGGTCCGTTCCAGCATCAGGTCCACGATCTCGCGGAGCTGCTCGCGTTCCAGCCGCTTGAAGATGATCGTCTCGTCGATGCGGTTGAGCAGCTCGGGCCGGAGCGAGTGGCGCAGCAGGTCCATGAGCCGGTCGTGCAGTTCCTGGGTGTCCTCGGAGCCGAGGATCATCTGCGCGCCGATGTTGCTGGTCATGATGACGATCGTGTTGGTGAAGTCGACGGTGCGGCCGTGGCCGTCGGTGAGCCGGCCGTCGTCGAGCATCTGCAGCAGGATGTTCATCACGTCGGGGTGGGCCTTCTCGATCTCGTCGAGGAGGATGACGCCGTGCGGGCGGCGGCGTACGGCCTCGGTGAGCTGACCCGCCTCCTCATATCCGATATATCCGGGCGGCGCGCCGATGAGGCGCGAGACCGTGTGCCGCTCCTGGAACTCGCTCATGTCGATGCGCACCATGTGGTCCTCGCCGCCGAACAGCGCCGCGGCCAGGGACCTGGCGAGCTCCGTCTTGCCGACTCCGGTGGGGCCCAGGAACAGGAAGCTGCCGATGGGACGGTTCGGGTCGGACAGGCCCGCCCGCGCCCTGCGCACCGCCTCGGCGATGGCGACGACGGCCTCGTCCTGGCCGATCACGCGCTGGTGCAGGTGCTCTTCGAGCCTCATGAGGCGCTCGCGTTCACGCTGGGTGAGCTGGGTGACCGGGATGCCGGTCTGCCGGGACACGACCTCGGCGATGTCCTCCACCACGACCTGCGGGACGCTGTCCTCGCCGCGCCTGGCCCGCTCCAGCTCCGGCCTGACCTTGCCGATCTCGCTGGTCAGTTCCTTGGCGCGGTCGAAGTCGTCGGAGGAGACGGCCTGCTCCTTGTCGCGGCGCAGCGAGTCGAGGCGCTCCTCCAGCTCGCGCACGCCGGCGCCGGGCGTACGCGAGCGCAGCCGCACCCGGGCCGAGCCCTGGTCCATGAGGTCGATGGCCTTGTCGGGCAGGAAGCGGTCGGAGATGTAGCGGGCCGACAGGTTCGCGGCCGCGTCGAGGGCCTCGTCGGTGATCCGCACCTGGTGGTGGGCCTCGTACGTGTCGCGCAGCCCGGCCAGGATCTCGACCGTCTGCTCCACGGTCGGCTCCGAGACCAGGATCGGCTGGAAACGGCGTTCGAGCGCGGCGTCCTTCTCGATGTTCTTGCGGTACTCGTCGATCGTGGTGGCGGCGATGACGTGCAGCTCGCCGCGGGCGAGAGCCGGCTTGAGGATGTTCGCGGCGTCCATGCCGCCCTCGGCGGAGCCGGCGCCGACCAGGTTGTGCACCTCGTCGATGAAGACGATGGTCTCGTCGGCGTGCGCGCGCACCTCGTCGATGACCTTCTTGATGCGCTCCTCGAACTCGCCGCGGTATTTCGTGCCCGCCACCATCCCCGTCAGGTCGAGGCCGATGACGCGGCGGTCCTTGAGCATGTCGGGGACGGTCCCGTTGACGATGCGCTGGGCGATGCCCTCGACGATCGCGGTCTTGCCGACGCCCGGCTCGCCGATCAGGCACGGGTTGTTCTTGGTGCGGCGCGACAACACCTCGATGCACTGCTCGATCTCGTCCTCGCGGCCGACGACCGGGTCGATCCCGCCCTGCCTGGCCTCTTCGGTGAGGTCCCTGCCGTACTCGTCGAGCGTAGGGGTGTCGCCGCCTCCCCGGCGCTGCTCTCCCGCCTGCGCGCCGCCGGACATGATGGCCTGCTGCAGCTCGTTCGCGGATGCGCCCTGTTCCTGCAGGAGGCGGGCGGCGCCGGAGTCGGGGTTGGCGGCCAGGGCGAGCAGGAGGTGTTCCGGGCCGATGTACGACGACTGCAGGGCGCGCGAGATCCGCTGGGCGTCCAGGATGGCGCGCTTGGCCGCCGGTGAGAGCGTCGTGGGCGGCTCGCCGGGCGGAAGCTGGGCAGGGCCGGAACCGGTGAGCGCGTCGATGCGGTCGCGCAGCCGTCCGACGTCCACGCCCGCCGAGCGCAGTATGCCCTCCGTGGCGTCGTCGTCGACCAGGGCGTCGAGCAGGTCGAGCACGTCCAGGTCGGCGGCGCCACGCTGGCCGGCCTCCTCCAGGGCGCGTCTGAGGACCTCCCTGGCCGACGCGCTGAGCAGCCTGCCGACGTCCACCCGCTGGATGCTGGGCCGGGCCGGCGGCCAGGCCTCCATACCTCCGAAGACGCGACCCGTGAGGTCCTCGAACCCCCTGAACGGGTCCCCGCCGAAGAACGACCTGAACGGCATGTCAGACATGAATCCCCCTAAGGCTCAGGGGACATCTAGCCCTGTGTGTCGCACTTCATAGCCAGATTTCGGCAAAGCCTGCTGCTCCTGGGGCGGCCGATCGCCGCGCCTCACCCACCCGCGACGGCGTCGGCGACGGGCGTGTCACCGGAGACGAGCTCCAGCGTCCGGTGGACGGTCCCCGGGGCGTCGAGCAGGGCCGCGATGACGGCGGCCACGTCGTCGCGCGGCACGGAGCCCGGCGGGACCTCCGGCGCCAGCCTGACCAGGCCGGAGCCCGGGTCGTCCGTCAGCCGGCCCGGGCGCAGGATCGTCCAGTCGAGGTCACGGGCGCGCAGGTCGTCCTCGGCCTCGGTCTTCGCCCTGATGTAGGCGGCCCAGACCGCGTCCCTGCCGGGCGCGGGCGGCTTGCCCGCGCCCATGCCCGAGATCTGGATGAACCGTCGCACGCCGGCCGCTTCGGCCGCGTCGGCGAGCAGCACGGACGCGCCCTTGTCGACGGTCTCCTTGCGGGCCGCGCCGCTGCCCGGCCCCGCGCCCGCGGCGAAGACCACGGCGCTCGCGCCCCCGGCGATCCGCGCGACCTCACCGGCCGACGCCCGCTCCAGGTCGCACACCACGGCCTCGGCGCCGGTCGCCTCGACGTCGGCGACATGAGCCGGGTTGCGCACCAGGCCCACGACGCCGGATCCGAGGCGCCGCGCCAGGCGCAGTGCTATCTTCCCGTGGCCGCCCGCGATGATGATCCGCATCGTTCCCCATGGTGTCGAGACTCCCCCGCCCCCGCGGGGAGCGGCTTGCCCGCCTCCCCCGGCTGAGGGCGGCGGCCAGACCGGCAATGCCCGTTCGGCACGTCTTCATTCCCCGCCGGCCGACCCGCGGTTGCCCACCTGCGGGCGGGCACAACCCGATGGCGGCCGTCCGGCATCGGGCGGGCGCCGGCGGGTATGGCAGGGAGGACGTTCTCGTCGTCCTGCCGG
The DNA here is from genome assembly GCF_039871615.1 of Nonomuraea sp. B10E15. Classification (NCBI taxonomy): domain Bacteria; kingdom Bacillati; phylum Actinomycetota; class Actinomycetes; order Streptosporangiales; family Streptosporangiaceae; genus Nonomuraea; species Nonomuraea sp. B10E15. The sequence goes on along the minus strand of NZ_JBDPMB010000005.1, from coordinate 200,525 downwards.
ACGGCTCGAGGAGCCGGGTGTACGGCAGGCGGTGCGCGGTGGGAATATCCCTCCGAACGCCCGGGCTGGATCATGCGTACCCCCACAGAGGAGATTCACTATGGATTTGGCAGACATCGGCGTCACCGGCCTGGCCACCATGGGACGCAACCTGGCCCGCAACCTCGCCAGGCACGGATACGCGGTGGCGGTGCACAACCGCTCGTACAGCCGTACCCAGCAGCTGATCAAGGAGTTCGGCGGCGAGGGCACGTTCGTGCCGTCCGAGGAGCTGGCCGCGTTCGTGGCCTCTTTGAAGCGCCCGCGCCGGGCGATCATCATGGTGAAAGCGGGGGCGGGCACCGACGCGGTGATCGACCAGCTCGCCGACCTGATGGAGCCGGGCGACATGATCGTCGACGGCGGCAACGCGCACTTCCAGGACACCCGGCGGCGCGAGGCCGCGCTGCGCGAGCGGGGCATCCACTTCGTCGGCACCGGCATCTCCGGCGGCGAGGAGGGCGCGCTGCTCGGCCCGAGCATTATGCCGGGCGGGTCGAAGGAGTCGTGGGAGGCGCTCGGCCCGATCCTTCAGGACATCGCGGCCCAGGTGGACGGGGTGCCGTGCTGCGTGCACGTGGGCCCCGACGGCGCCGGACACTTCGTGAAGATGGTGCACAACGGCATCGAATACTCCGACATGCAGCTCATCGCGGAGTCCTACGACCTGCTGCGCCAGGCACTGGGCGCGACGCCGGCCGAGCTGGCCGAGGTGTTCAGGGAGTGGAACCGGGGCGACCTCGACTCCTACCTGATCGAGATCACCGCGGAGGTGCTCGACCAGGTGGACGCCGAGACGGGCAAGCCGTTCGTGGACATCGTGGTCGACCAGGCCGAGCAGAAGGGCACCGGCCGCTGGACCGTGCAGAGCGCGCTCGACCTGGGCGTCCCGGTGACCGGCATCGCCGAGGCGACCTTCGCCCGCGCGCTGTCCGGCCACCCGGAGCAGCGCGCCGCCGCCGCGGGCCTGCAGGGGCCGAAGCTGTCGGGCGTCGGCGGGCGCGAGCTGGTCGAGGACGTGCGCCAGGCCCTCTACGCCTCCAAGATCGTGGCGTACGCGCAGGGCTTCGACCAGATGGCGGCGGCCTCGAAGGAGTACGGCTGGGACCTCGACCTGGGCGCCATGGCCACCATCTGGCGCGGCGGCTGCATCATCCGGGCCAAGTTCCTCGACCGGATCCGGGCCGCGTACGACACCGACAGGGCGTTGCCGACGCTGCTCGCCGACCCGACGTTCGCGGCCGTCCTGGACGCGGCCCAGGAGTCGTGGCGGCGGGTGATCACCACGGCCGTGCAGATCGGCGTGCCGACGCCGGGCTTCTCCTCGGCGCTGGCCTACTACGACGGGCTGCGGCGCGACCGCCTGCCCGCGGCGCTGGTGCAGGGGCTGCGCGACTACTTCGGGGCGCACACCTATCACCGGGTCGACAAGGAGGGCGCCTTCCACACCGACTGGTCCGGCGACCGCGCGGAGCGCCCGGCCTGACGGTGAGCGCCGCCGGTCAGCCTCTCCCGAGAGGCGCCGGGTTGGCCACCGCCGTCACCAGACAGAAGCCGAGCGGTCCGGCCGGGTCGTGCAGCGTGACCTGCCCGGTCGCCACGCCGCCGGTGCTGAGGTGGCCGGTGGCCTCGATGCCGAGGAGATCGCTCTCGGGGGGCCTGGCGAGCGTCAGCGTGTAGTCGGCGTTGATGAACCGAAGCCCGTCGGCCCCCGTGTTGCTGAGCGGGCTGGCGAAGTCGGCGGCCAGGGCCGCTCGTACGAACGGTGTCAGCGGCTCGTCGTCCACCAGCGGGTGCCGCTCGCGCAGCCACACCCGTCCCGGCCCGGGTGCTCCCCAGCCGGACACCCGCCACAGGTCGAACGGCGGCGTCCACGCGCTCCCTTCGACCGGCGGGCCCGAGGGCGGCGGCTCGTCCCACGCGGGCGTGACGACCGTCTGCTCTCCTTCGGGCTGCTCGCCCTGCCTCAGCAGCACGGCGCCGGCCCGCGCGATCACGCCCTGCTCGGTGGAGATCGTCGCGTCGGCCACCCGGATCCGGCGGCCGTCCCGCACCAGGGTGGTCTCGACCGTGACGGGCAGCATGGGGCTGTTGCGGAAGAGGTCGACGGTCAGCCTGGCGAAGCGCAGGCCCGGCTCCGCGTGGCGCCGCTCGATGGTGCGGGCCGCCAGCCCGCCGAGCAGCCGGCCGTGGAGCATGTCGGGCGACCAGGGGCCGCGGGCATGGGGGGCGGGGACGAGTTCGTCCCCCTTTCGCGTGAAGAAAGCTGAGGACGGCACAGAATCAGATTCTAGAGGCGAGCAGGCGGCGGCCGGGCGCGCGCCGGGATGGATTTTCGCCAGCTTGACCCCATAAGCTCCCACAATGCGCGATCTAGGTGAGGACCCCCGGCCCGCCCGGGGTGCGGTACGCGAGATCCATTCCCTGCACGGGCCCGCCACCCTGGCCTACTCCCCCGACCTCGACGGCATGGCCGACCCCGGGGAGATCGTCTGGGCCTGGGTGCCGTACGAGGAGGACCCCTCGAGGGGCAAGGACCGCCCCCTGCTGGTCGTGGGCCGCACCGGGCGCAGGCTCCTGGCCATGATGTTGTCCAGCAAGGGCGACGACGGCCCCGACTGGCTGGAGCTGGGGTCGTGGGGCCGCGACGACCGGGTCTCCTACGTACGGCTCGACCGGGTCTTCGAGCTGGACGAGGACGACATCCGGCGCGAGGGCGCGGTGCTCGACGGCGAGCGCTTCGCCCGGGTGGCGGCCAGGCTCATGAAAACCCACGGCTGGGACGCCGGCTAGCCGTTCGCCGCGTCCGGGCAAGGATCGCGTAGCCGGTGGCGCCGCGGCGGCCGCCGAGCCGGGAGATCGTGCGCGGCCGCGGGTGCGGCGGCGAGCCGCGCCCGGGGACCGCCCCGGCATGAGAGGGGCGCGGGCCGGTATCGGGATGGTAAGGGGACGACCCGGGCATCAGGCCGGTTCGGAGAGGCTGCGACGATTGGACCATGCGCGTTGTGGTGATCGGAAGCGGCATCATCGGAGCCGCCGCGGCCTACTACCTGACCGGCCGCGGCGCGACGGTGACGGTGGTGGAGTCGGGCTACCGGGGCCAGGCGACGGAGGCGGGCGCGGGGATCGTGTGCCCGTGGGTGGACCACGCGGAGGACGACGCGTGGTACCAGCTGACCCGCGAGGGCGCCCGCGACTATCCGGGGCTGGTCGAGGAGCTGGGCGAGGACATCGGCTACGCCAAGGTGGGCGCCCTGCTGGTGACCGAGGAGCCGGCCGAGCTGGAGCAGGTACGCGCCCTGTTGCACCGCCGCTACCCCGAGGCGCCGGAGATGGGCGAGATCACCGACGTACCCACCCCGTCCGAGCTCTTCCCCCCGCTGTCCGACGACCTGAGCGCGATCCTGGTGCCCGGGGCGGCCCGGGTGAACGGGCGCGCGGTCCGCGAGGCGCTCCTGCGCGCCGCCGTCGCCCGGGGCGCGCAGGTCCGTACGGGCATCGCGACGCTCACGCCGGGCGGCGAGGTTCTCCTGCGCCCCGTGGGCTCCGCCGTGCCCGGCACGACCGGCCCCACCGGCCCTCTGCCCGGGCCGGCGGACGGCGACGCCACGGCCGGACGCGCCGGGCCTGCCGGTGACGACACCACGGCCGCGGGTGGTGGCACGCCGGCCGAAGCCCCTGGCGACGCCGCCACCGCCCGCCCGGCTGGTTCCGGCGTTCCCGCCGGAACCACCCCGGAAAGGCTCCCGGGCGGCCCGGCCGGAGCCGGGCGCCCGGGGCAGCCGGCCGGCGCGGAGGTGACCGGCGGGCCGACGGTTGAGCGCACGGGTGGAACGGCGGGTGCGGACGTGACGGGCGCGCCGGAGGGTGCGGAGGTGCCTTTCCGCGGCGGCGAGCAGGTGGCCGGCGCGGGCAGCACGTCGTGGCGGCAGGCGACGCCGCTCGAGACGACGGACGTGCCGCTCACCGGCACGGGAGCCCACAGCTTCCCCGGTGAGGGTGTCCCGCTCGACGCGGACGTCGTGATCGTGGCCGCCGGGGCGTGGACAGGTGAGGTGTGCCGGCCGCTGGGTGTGAAGCTGCCGGTCTTCCCGAGGCGCGGTCAGATCCTGCACGTCACCCTGGAGGGCATCGACACGGCCTGGTGGCCGATCGTGCTGCCCAGGATCGGCCCCTACCTGCTGGGCTTCCCCGGCTCCCGCGTCGTCATCGGCGCGACCATCGAGGACGTGGGATTCTCCCCGCGCGTCACGATGGGCGGGCTCGGCGAGGTGATCGCGGCGGGGCTGCAGGTGGCGCCGGGCCTGCTGGGCTCGACGGTCGCGGAGACGAGGGTCGGGCTGCGGCCGGTGTACGCCCCCGGCGGCGCGCTCATCGGACGCCTCACCAGCCGTGTGGTGGTGGCGACGGGCCTGAGCTCGTACGGCCTGACGGCGGGCCCGTTCACCGGCCGGATCGCCGCCGCTCTGGCACTCGGCGAGGACCCGCCCATCGACCTCACCCCCTACGCGCCTGCCGTCGCCTGAACGCCCGCCCGCGCCACCTCCCGTGTCGCGCCCCGGAGCCCGGGCCCTGCCGCACGACCGAAGCCGCCGTTCGGCACGGAGACCATGGCCGGCGAATGCACCATCACCACATAGGTCGCTGAAAAGTCGTACAACCCACAAGGCACCCCCTTCACCGGCGCAACCCCCACCCCACCCGACAAGCGTGACAAGCAGCCTCGTATGATCGGATTTCTCCCCACCGTGATCTCGTGGGGAGGCCACGTTGCCGCTGCTCGCACTGCTGCTGATGCTCCTGCTCCTGCTGGCCACCGGATGCGGCACCGAGCCGGCCGCCCCACCAGGCGCCCCACCAGGCGCCCCACCGGCTGCCTCACCGGCCGCGACCCCCGGCAGCACCTCCAGCGAGCCGCCGCCACCCCGCGGACGGCGACCGCCCGCGCCCGTGCGGGTGCCGCACGCGGCGTCGGGGACGTACGCAGTCGTGCGCGGCGGCGCGCCCGCGAGGCCGGGACGCGGCCCGGTGGTGCGGTACCTCGTCGAGGTGGAGCGCGGCCTGCCGTTCGATCCCCGTACGTTCGCCTCCGAGGTGCACCGCACGCTCAACGACGAGCGAGGCTGGGGGCGTTTCCGCAGGGTCGATCATCCGCCGGTGAGGGTGCGCGTCGCCCTGTCCAGCCCTCGCCTCACCAGCCGCCAGTGCCGGCCGCTGCGCACCGGGGGCACCCTCTCCTGCTGGAACGGAACCCGTTCGGTCATCAACGCCCTGCGCTGGGCCAGGGGCGTCCCGCAGTACGACGGCGACCTGACCGCCTACCGGCACTACCTGATCAGCCATGAGGTGGGGCACAGCCTCGGGCACGGCCACCGCCGCTGCCCGGGCCCCGGCCGGCCGGCCCCGGTGATGGCGCAGCAATCCAAGTCGCTGGGTGGCTGCCGCCCCAATCCGTGGCCGTTTCCGGGTCGCAAATCTCGCGAAAAACACCAGACTGAAGATCGGAGACGCTGAAGGAAGGAATCGAATGATCACTATCGGCGCCGGCCGGGTACGCGGTTCTGAGCAGAACGGCATCTCGGTCTTCAAGGGCATACCGTTCGCGAAGACCCCGTTCGGGCCGCTGCGGTTCGCCGCGCCCGTTCCGCCCGACCCGTGGGACGGCGTGCTGGAGGCCGTACGGTTCGGCCCGCGGCCGCCCCAGCCGCCGATGATGCCCGGCCTGCCCGCGTGGAGCCCGGACGAAGGGCTCGACTGCCTCACCGTCAACGTCTGGACGCCCGACCCCGGCGGTTCCGGCCTGCCGGTCATGGTGTGGATCTACGGCGGCGCGTACCGCTCGGGCTGCGCCGACCTGCCCGTCTACGACGGCGCGACGCTGGCGGGCCACGGCGTCGTGGTGGTCACGTTCAACCACCGGGTCGGCATGGAGGGGTACGGCCACGTTCCCGGCGCTCCTGACAACCGGGGCCTGCTGGACTCGGTGGCCGCGCTGCGCTGGGTGCGGGAGAACATCGCCGCGTTCGGCGGCGACCCGGGCAACGTCACGGTGTTCGGCGAGTCGGCGGGCGCCGGCGCCGTCGCCTGCCTGATGGCGATGCCCCTGGCCGGCGGCCTGTTCCGGCGGGCCATCGCGCAGAGCGTGCCGGGGATGTTCTTCACGCCGGCGCACGCGGCGCGGGTCACGGAGTCGATCGTCGCCAGGACCGGGGGAAGATCCCCGTACGACAGCCCCGCGGAGGTGCTGGTGGCGGCGGCGGAGGCGGTCGCCACCGAGGACATCCCGGGAAATCCCCGTGAATGGGGGCCGATCGCGTTCGCCCCGATCGCCTTCGCGCCCGTGGTGGACGGCGAGGTGCTGCCCGACACGCCGTGGAACGCCCTGGCCGCCGGAGCGAGCCGGGACGTCGAGCTGATCGCGGGCTTCAACCGGGACGAGTACCGGATGTTCCACGTCATGGGCGGCGGGCGGTTCGACGACGTCGGGCGGGCCATGCGCGTCCTCGCGCCCGCCGGGGCCGAGCGTGCCTACCGCGAGGCGTTCCCGGAGGCGTCCGACGAGGACCTGTACGTGACGCTGCTCTCGGACTGGATGTTCAGGATGCCGAGCGCGCTGCTCGCCGACGCGCACACCGGCACGACCTTCGCCTACGAACTGACCTGGGCGCCCACGCCGGTGTTCCGGGCCTGCCACGGCCTGGACGTGCCGCTCACCTTCGGGGCGCTCGACGACGAGCTGGCGCAGATGCTCGCCGGCGAGTCTCCCGACCTGCCGAAGCTGTCGGACCAGGTCCGCACGGCCTGGACGGCGTTCGCCGCCACCGGAGACCCGGGCTGGCCCCGGTACGACGCGGCGACCGCCACCACCCACGTCTTCGACGTCGGACCCGCCGACCTGAACGACCCGGAGGCGGCCTCGCGCGCCATCTGGTCGGAGCGGGGCTTCTCCCCGATCGGCTGACCGCCGAGCCCCGCGGCCACCGATGCGCGCCCTGGCGCGCCCACGCCGCCATCCTGTCCACCGGCGCGCCGCGCTCGCCACGTGGCCGGTCCCGCCGGCAGCGTCGACCACATCGTGGATGGCGGGGCGATCAAGCCAGTGGGAACTATCGCGATATATCGTAGGTTGGGGAACACCGGGGTATCCCGCCGGGTTGAGCGGGACCGACTGAATTTCCAGGGGAGTGAGCGATGGCACGAATGCGGACGGCACGGCGCGTCCTCGCGGGTGGTGCGGCCCTCGCCGCAGCCGGCTGGGCACTGCGCGACCTGCCCGTGGAGCTGGGCGTACGGCCACTGACGTCGGGGCCCGACCGGGAGGGGCGGATACGACGTTCGCCGCAGTTCAGGGACGGCGCGTTCGCCAACCCGACGCCGGAGACGGCCCTGGCCAGGCCGCCCGCGAGCATGCTCGGCGACCTGGCCAGGGACAGGGAGCAGCGCCGCCCCGGCGGCATCGTCCCGATGCGCGTCCCGCCGTCCGGCCCGCCGCCCGCCGACGGCGTGCGGGCCGTCTGGTACGGCCACGCCTCCACGCTGGTCGAGATCGAGGGCAGGCGGGTGCTGTTCGACCCGGTGTGGAGCACGCGGGCCTCGCCCTCGCACCTCATCGGCCCGAAGCGCCACCATCCGGTTCCCGTGGAGCTCCGCGAACTGCCGCAGGTCGACGCGATCGCCATCTCCCACGACCACTACGACCACCTCGACCTGGCGACCGTGCGCGGGCTGACGCGGACGCAGAAGGCGCCGTTCCTGGTGCCGCTCGGCATCGGCGCGCACCTGGAGCGGTGGGGCGTGCCCGCGTTCCGGATCATCGAGCTCGACTGGAACGAGGAGGCCGAGGTCGCGGGGCTGCGCTTCGTCGCCACGGCGGCCCGGCACTTCTCCGGCCGGACGTTCACCCGCAACGACACGTTGTGGGGCTCCTGGGTCGTCGCGGGGGCGAGCAGGCGGGTGTTCTACGCCGGCGACTCCGGCTATTTCGAGGGTTACCGGGGCATCGGCTCGGCGCACGGGCCCTTCGACCTGACGCTCGTGCCGATCGGCGCCTACAGCCCGGCCTGGCCGGACATCCACATGACTCCGGAAGAGGCCGTCAACGCCCATCTCGACCTGGGCGGCAGGCTGCTGCTCCCGGTGCACTGGGCGACGTTCACGCTGGCCCTGCACCCGTGGGCGGAGCCGGTGGAGCGGTTGTGGCGCGAGGCCAAGGCCCGCGACGTCACGATCGTCGTGCCGCGGCCGGGCGAGGCGGTGGACACGACGGCCGCCCCGGTGGTGGACGGCTGGTGGGAAACCCTGGCCTGACCACCCGGCGCGGGACGTACAGTCGGAGCGTGAGCAACCTGGAGCGGGACCCGCGGGAGATCCGCTGCGGCGCCGGCCCGGACGGTGAAGGCCCGGACGGTGAAGGCCCGGACGGTGAAGGCCTGGGCGAGGTGCTGGCGGGCCGCGAGGTCCCGCTCGGCGGCCCGCGCGCGATGGCGGTGAGCAGGACCCTGCCCGGCCGGCAGCGGCGGATGATCGGCGCGTGGTGCTTCGTGGACGCCTACGGGCCGCAGCGGGCCGAGATGCGGGTGCCTCCGCACCCGCACACCGGCCTGCAGACCGTGAGCTGGCTGGTCTCGGGCGAGGTGCTGCACCGCGACAGCCTCGGCACCCTGCAGGAGGTACGCCCCGGGCAGCTGAACCTGATGACGGCCGGCCGCGGCATCTCGCACTCGGAGGAGTCGCCGCTCACCGTGTTGCACGGGGTGCAGCTGTGGGTGGCGCTGCCCGGCGAGCACCGGCACGCCGGGCCCGCTTTCGAGCACCATCCCGTCATGCCCGTGCTGCGCGGGCCCGGCTTCGAGGCGAGAGTGATCATGGGGGCGCTCGGCGGGGTGCTCTCCCCCGCGACCACGTTCACGCCCCTCGTGGGCGCCGAGATCACCGTGGACGGCGCCGGAGAGGTGCCGCTCGACGCGGGCTTCGAGCACGGGTTGCTGCTGCTCGACGGCGCGGTCGACCACCTGGAGCGCGGGCCGCTGCGCTATCTCCCGCCGGGACGCTCCCGCGTTCGGCTGTCAGGGCGGGGCCGGGTGCTGCTGATCGGCGGCGAGCCGTTCGGCGAGGAGATCGTCATGTGGTGGAACTTCGTCGGCCGTTCCCACGACGACATCGCCGCGTACCGGAAGGACTGGATGGAGGGCGAGGGGTTCGGCGCCGTCGAGGGGTTCGACGGGGCGCCGCTCCCCGCGCCCGTCCTGCCCGCCATCCGGCTCAGGCCGCGCGGGCGGGCCCGCTAGGTCCGGTCCGCGGTCAGGTCAGCCGCTGCGCCCTGCTCAGCAGCCGCTGCGCCACCACCACCAGCGCCAGGAACAACCCGCTCACCACCTGCTGGAACGCCGATGTCAGGTCGCCCACCTGGTTGATCAGGCTCTGGATCACGCCGAGCAGCAGCACCCCCGCCACCGTCCCCGTGATCCCGCCCGCTCCCCCGGTCAGGAGGGTCCCGCCGATCACGACGGCGGCGATCACGTCGAGTTCCAGCCCGATGCCGAGGATCGTGACCCCGGACGACAGGCGGGCCGCGTTGAGCGCGCCGGCCAGCCCGGCGAGCAGCCCCGACATCAGGTACACGTAGACCTTGGTCCGCGCCACCGGCACGCCCATGAGCGCCGCCGCCTGCTCGTTGCCGCCGATGGCGTAGACGTTCTGGCCGAAGCCCGTACGCTGCAGCAGCACCATCGCGGCCAGCGACAGGGCGATCGTGATGTAGACCGGGTACGACAGGCCGAGCACCTGTCCCCGCCCCAGCTCCGCGAAGGCCGGGTCCTTCACCAGATACGTCGTGGCGCCCTCGTCGGAGATCGCCAGCATGAGGCCGCGCACCCCCAGCAGCCCGGCCAGGGTGACGATGAACGGGGCCATGCCCGTACGCGCGATCACCAGGCCCTGCAGCAGGCCGACCAGCCCGCACACCGCCAGCGGCAGCAGCAGCGCCACGGCGAGCCCGTGCTGCGAGCCGTAGGCCCCCAGCACGCCTCCCAGGACGAACAGCGACCCGACCGACAGGTCGATGCCGCCGCTGATGATGACGAACGTCATGCCGATCGCGATGATCGCCAGGAACGACGACGACACCACCACGCTGACCGCGTTCCCCGGCGTGGCGAAGGAGTCGAACGCCAGGCTGCCCACGATCACCACCACGCCCAGCACCATGACCGCGCCGTGCTGCTGGAGCACCCGGCTCACCTGTCCGCGGTTCATCGAGTTGCACGCTCCCTGGTGGCGTAGACGGCGGCCAGGATGATGACCGCCTGGACCATCTGGGTCCACGACTGCGGCAGGTTGTGTTTGATCAGCGTGGCCGCCAGCAGCTGCATGAGCAGCGCGCCCATGACCGTGCTCAGCACCCTGATCCGGCCGCCGGTCAGCGGGGTGCCGCCGACGACGACGGCGGTGATCGCCGACAGCTCGATGAACAGCCCGAGCGACGTCGGGTCGCTGGCCTGCAGCCGTGCGGTGGCGAGCACCCCCGCCAGCGCCGCGAGCAGCCCGGAGATCACGTAGACGATCAGCAGGACACGTTTGACGGGCAGCCCGGACAGCTCGCTGGCCGACCGGTTGCCGCCGATCGCCACCACCTGCCGGCCGAACGTGGTCCGCCGCACCACGAACATCACGACGAGCGTGAGGGCCGCCGCGATCAGCACGATGACGGGGATCCCGGCGACCGAGCTGCTGCCCAGCGCGATCAGGTCGGGGTTGCGGAACTCGACCAGCTGCGGCACGAGCACGTTGGCCAGCCCTCGTACGCCGACCAGCAGGGCCAGCGTGGCCACGATCGGCTGCACGTTGACGTAGGCGACCAGCGCCCCTCCCACGGCTCCCACCGCGGCCCCGCCGAGCACGGCGACGATCAGCGCGGGCAGCCAGCCGTACCCGAGGTAGAGGACGACCAGCGCGGCGGCCAGCGACATCGCCGAGCCGACCGACAGGTCGATGCCCTGGGTGCCGATCACCAGGGCCATGCCCAGGGAGACGATCACGATGGGGGTGACCTGGACGAGCTGGGTGCGGAAGTTCGACACGTCCAGGAAGTGCGGGGTGAACAGTACGTTGAACAGCAGCAGCGCGAGCACGGCCGCGTACACGCCGTAGTCCTGCACCCAGGCGAACACGCGTGGTTTCAGCACGGCGACCCGGCCGCCGCCGTGGGTGGTGAGCTCAGCCATCGGACTGCTCCGCGATCGTCGCCATGATCCTCTCCTCGGTGACGTCGTCGCCCGACAGCTCCCCGGCGACCGCGCCGTCGCGCAGCACGAGGATCCGGTCGGCGCCCTCGACCAGCTCCTCCAGATCGGAGGAGATCAGCAGCACGCCCAGCCCCTCCCCGGCCAGCTCGTCGATCAGCGCCTGCACCTCGGCCTTGGCGCCGACGTCGATGCCCCGGGTGGGCTCGTCGAGCAGCAGCACCTTGGGCCGTACGGCGAGCCAGCGGGCGAGCAGCACCTTCTGCTGGTTGCCGCCGGACAGCTCGGAGACGAGCTGGTGCGGCGAGGCGGCCTTGATCCTCAGCCTCCGCATGAAGATCTCGACCACGCGGTCGATCTTGACGTCCGACACCACGCCGCCCCGGCCGAGCGAGGGCAGCGCGGCGAGCGCGATGTTCTCGCGGACGGACAGGGTCGGGATGATGCCCTCGGCCTTGCGGTCCTCGGGCAGCAGGCTGACGCCCGCGCGGATGGCCGCCGTGGTGGAGCCGGCGCGCACGGGCGCCCCGGCCACGAGCACCTGCCCGCCGTCCAGCGGGAGCGCGCCGACGATGGCCTTGGCGGTCTCGGTACGGCCGGCGCCGAGCAGCCCGCCGAGCCCGACGACCTCGCCCGGCCGGACGGACACGTCCACGCCGTCGAGGACGTGCCGCCGGGTCAGGCCGCGTGCCTCGACGGCCGGGGAGCGCCGGCTCCCCCCGCCGTCAGGAGAGCCGTCGGAGTCCGCGCCCGCTCGCAGGCCCGCGCGGTCGCGGGAGAAGCGGGTCATGCCGTGCGAGCGGACCTCGTTCAGGTCGCGGCCGAGCATCAGCGAGATGAGCCGCAGGCGTTCGACGTCGGCCAGCGCCCCCGTGTGGGCGACCCGGCCGTCGCGCAGCACGGTCACCTGGTCACACACCCGGTAGAGCTCGTCGAGGCGGTGGCTGACGTACATGACGGCGATGCCCTCGTCGCGCAGCCGCCTGATCACCCCGAACAGCGTCTCGACCTCGCGCGGCTCCAGCGACGAGGTGGGCTCGTCCATGATGACCACCCGCGCGTCGATGGACACCGCCCTGGCCAGGGCGACCATCTGCTGGGCGCCGACGCCGAGCGACCGCAGGGGCCGCCTGACGTCGGTCTCGACGCCGTAGCCGGCGAGGACCCGTTCCGCCTCGCCGTTCATGGCGGCGGAGTCGATCACGCCGAAGCGGCGCGGCTCGCGGCCGAGCAGCAGGTTGCGGGCCACGCTCATCATCGGGACGAGGTTGACCTCCTGGTAGATGGTGGAGATGCCGGCGCGCTGCGCGTCCATGGGGGTGCCGAAGGCGGCGGGTTCGTCCCTGTGGCGCAGCTCGCCGCCGTCCGGCTGGTAGACGCCGGTGAAGACTTTGATCAGCGTGGACTTGCCGGCGCCGTTCTCCCCCACGAGGGCGTGCACCTCACCCGGGCGGAGGGCGAGGGACACGCCGTCGAGGGCGAGCACGCCGGGGAAGCGTTTGCTGACCCCCCTGGCCTCGAGAACCGGTTCCAAGTCAGTACGCCTCACCGAGGGAGTCCTTGGCGTTGGTCGTGTCGTAGTCCCGGTCGGAAATGATCACCTTGTCGGGGATGGCCTCTCCGTCCAGGAACTTCTGCGCGGTCTCGAAGGCCAGCGGGCCGAAGCGGGGGTTCGACTCGATGACGGCGTGCAGCCAGCCGTCGGCGATGGCCTGGACGGCGCTGCGGGTGCCGTCCACCGACACGATCTTGATGTCGCCGGCCTCCTTGCCCGCGCCCTTCAGCGCGGTCACGGCGCCCAGGGCCATCTCGTCGTTCTCGGCGTAGATGCCGTTGATGTCGGGGTTGGACTGGATGAGCTGCTCGGTGACCTGCTGGCCCTTCTCGCGGGCGAACTCGCCGGTCTGCTCGAACGAGATCGTGATGCCCGGCGCCTTCTCCTTGACGCGGTCCTTGAAGCCGTTCGTCCGCTCGGTGGTGACGTTGTTGCCGGGGGCGCCGAGGAGGATGGCGACCTTGCCCTTGCCGCCGAGAGCGTCGATCATGCGGTCGGCGGCGCGTTTGCCCTGCTCGTAGAAGTCCGAGCCGATGAACGTCAGATAGTCGCTGCACGGCTTGGCGTTGATCTGCCGGTCGACCGTGATGATCGGGATCTTCTTGGCGGCGGCCTGCTGGAGCACGGGCTCCCAGCCGTCGGAGTTGAGCGGGGCGATCACCAGGAGCTGCACGCCCTGGGCGATGAGCTGCTGGACGTCGGTGATCTGCTTGGAGAACTGCGACTGGGCGTTGGTGACCTTGAGGTCCTTGATGCCGAGCTCGGCCGCCTCGTCCCTGATCGACTTGGTCTCGGCGATCCGGAACGGGTTGGCCTCCTTCTCCGACTGGGAGAAGCCGACCGTGGCCGTCTTGAGGTCGAACTTCGTGCCGCCGAACTGTTCGAGCGTGCACGTGGGCCCGGCCGAGCCGGTGGGGCTCTGGACGACCTGCTGCCCGGCGGTGCTGGTGGCGGCGGGCGCGCTCTGCGGCTCCTCCGACTTGGCGCAGGCCGACGCGGTGAGGAGCACGGCCAGCGTCAGCGCGGCTGCCCGGACATGGGGGGTCATGGCGTTCCTTTCCTATCAGGAGCCGTGCCCGGGCCACGAGGCCCGGGCATGGCGGAGCTCAGGCGCAGGGCGGGTTGATCGCGCCCGTCAGCGCCTTGTGCGCGTCGTGGACGCGCTTCACGTCGGGCTTGGTGACCGCCCGGTCGTACGTCATCAGGCCGTTGATCTCGGTCTCGACGTCGGTCGTCTGGGTGTAGATCGCGGCGCTGAGCTGCTCGCAGGCGTGCAGCCGCTCCAACTCCTCGATCATGCCGACGTAGCGGTCGGTGAGGGACTCGGGGTCGGGTTCGACCGCGTAGCCCCAGCCGCCGCCGGACCAGGTGTGGCCGACCATCGGCAGGGCCAGCCCGCCGTACTCGCCGATCACGTTGGCCCTGGTCCCCTCGGGCTTGCCGGGGTTGCCGGGGCCGGGGTAGATGTGGAAGTCCTTGACGTCGCCGTTGCCGCCGTCCACGGCGCCGCAGCAGTTGACCCCGCTCATGTTGTTCACCAGGCGCGAGGGGTCCCAGCCCTTGACCAGGTCGGCGATGCGCGCCTGGTCGTACTGCCCCCAGCCCTCGTTGAACGGCACCCACATCACGATCGACGGGCTGCTGCGGTGCTGGTCGACCAGCTCGCGCAGCTCGGTCTCGAACTGGGGCCGGTCGTCGGCGCGTACGGTCGACGGCATGTCCTGCCAGACCAGCAGGCCGAGCTTGTCGGCGTGGTGGTACCAGCGGTCGGGCTCGACCTTGACGTGCTTGCGCACCGCGTTGAAGCCGAGCGCCTTGGTCTGCTCCAGGTCGTGGCGCAGGGCCTCGTCGGTCGGGGCGGTGTAGATGCCGTCGGGCCAGAAGCCCTGGTCGAGCGGGCCGATCTGGAAGACCGGCCGGCCGTTGAGGAGCATCCGGTTGCCGGACACCTCGATGGAGCGCATCCCGAAGTACGACTCGACCCTGTCACGCTCGAGCCTGACCTCCAGGTCGTACAGGTGGGGGTCGTCGGGAGACCAGAGCCTGGGCTTGCGCACCGGGATGCTGAGCTCCTCGCCGGTCCTGCCGGTGGCCCTGCCGACCACGCGCCGGCCGTCCCTGGCCGTCACGATCACCGTGCCCGGCGAGCCGTGCACGGTCACCTTGACCGCCTGCCCCGGCACGTCGGGCACGGCGTCGACGCGCTCGACGTGGTCCTTGGCGACCGGCTCGAGCCAGACGGACTGCCAGATGCCGGACACGGTGGTGTACCAGATGCCGCCCGGGTTGAGCCGCTGCTTGCCGACGGCCTGGCTGCCGGTGTCGGTCGGGTCGTACACGCCCACGACCAGTTCCTGGCGGCCGTGGCGCTTGAGCGCGCCGGTCACGTCCACGCTGATCCGGTCGTATCCGCCCTTGTGGGTGGTGACCTGCTTGCCGTTCACGTAGACGGCGGCCTGCCAGTCAACCGCGTCGAGGTGCAACAGGACGCGCTCGCCGCGCCAGCCGCGCGGCACCTCGAACGTCCTGCGGTACCACATGCGCTCCTCGTGCCGGCCGATGCCGGACAGCTGGGACTCCACGGGGTACGGCACGACGACGCGTTCGGGCAGGTCACGGCCGATGGGCGCGGCCTCGCCCTCCTTGGCCGGGCCGAACTGCCAGGTGCCGTTGAGGCTCTGCCAGCGGTCCCTGACGAGCTGCGGCCTGGGGTACTCGGGCAGCGGCCTGGCCGGGTCGACGTCGTCGGCCCACTTGCTGCGCAGGATGTAGGCGGAGGCGTTGAGCACGTAGCCGTAGGTGTAGGCGGCCAGCTCGGTGCCGTCGGCGTAGGTGATGCCGCCGGTGCCGTCGTAGCCGGTGCGCACGGTGTTGCCGGCCTTGGCGGGGATCGGGTGCTTCAGCTTGAGCTCGACGGTCTCGGGGCTCTTCAGGGTCGCCGAGGTCACGGGCCAGGCCGTCCCGCCGACGGTGACGGCGAGCTTGCCGGCCGTGCCCGCGGGCAGTTCGGCGAGCGCCTTGGGGAAGGTGAGCGTGGCGACGTCGCCGGCCTCGTCGAGCCGGGCCTCGGCCGGGCCTCCGGGTTCGAAGTCCTCGGGCAGCGTGAACGCCTCCGCGGGGACGACGGCCTTCGGCTGGCTCGGGCTCTGCCACCGCAGCCGCAGGTGGGCGCCGCCGTAGTGCTCGAAGTACTCGACCTTGACGTCGTACTTCCTGCCGGCCTCCAGGGCGATCGGGGTGCCGGTCTGCTCCTTGTCCCAGTCGTCCACCCAGTGGTCGATGATCGGCTTGCCGTCGATCCAGAGGCGGAAGCCGTTGTCGCCGATCATGGAGAAGGTGTAGGTCTCGGAGTGCTCGGGCTGGATCTGCCCGGTCCACCGGACGGTGACGTCGTCCTCCCTGCCCGTCAGCATCGTGAAGACGGGGTTCAGGTCGGCCAGCTCCAGGTTGGGGTCGACGACGCTCGCCTTGAGCTCGGCGAAGTCGAACGCGCCCGCGGCCGAGGCGAGGTAGTAGTCACCGCGCAGGCCGTGCCGCTCGACCGCGGCCGAGCCGGAGGAAGGGGCAGAGGAGGAGGCGGAGGCGGATGGCGGCACCTGCCATAAGACGGACATCAGAACGGCGAGCAACAGCACGAGGGGCTTACGCAACGGGGGGTCCTTTCGGTGCGCTGATCACGTTCGGACAGCTTTTGACCCTGACATGCTCCAAAGTAAGCACTGCCGGACCGAGCCGGTCAAGATTTCCGATCAGATTCGTTCGCGTTCGGTCAGAGGTGAACGCATGTTGGCGCGTCGAATATGATCGGGACGTGAGCGACACGCAGAGCGACGGCCGCAGGCCCGTGTTCGCCGCCGAACGCAGGCAGCGCATCCTCGAGCTGGTGCGTGCCAACGGCGCGGTGTCGCTGCGCGAGCTCGCCCAGGCCGTCCGCTCCTCCGAGGTCACCGTCCGCCGCGACCTGCGCGCCCTGGAGTCGGAGGGCCTGCTCAACCGCCACCACGGCGGCGCCACCCTGCCGGGCGAGCTGTCGCGCGAGGCGGGCTACGCGCACAAGGTCTCGCTCGAGTCCGCCGAGAAGGCCGCCATCGCGGAGCTGGCCGCCGCGCTCGTGGAGGACGGCGACGCCATCGTGGTCGGGCCCGGCACCACCACGCAGGAGTTCGCCCGCCGCCTGACGCGGCACTCCGAGCTGGCCGTGGTGACCAACTCGCTGCTGGTCGCCCAGGTGCTGGCCGGCTCGCCGCGCGTCGAGGTGATGCTGACCGGCGGCACGCTGCGCGGGTCGATCCTCGCCCTGGTGGGCAGCGCGGCCGAGCACTCGCTGGCGGGGCTGCGGGTGCGCAGGGCGTTCATCTCGGGCAACGGGCTGAGCGCCGACCGCGGCCTGTCCACGCCCAACGTGCAGGTGGCGGGCGTCGACCGGGCGCTGGCCGCGGCCGCCGAGGAGGTCGTCGTGCTGGCCGACCACACCAAGGTCGGCGTCGACACGATGGTCCAGACCGTGCCCGCCGACCAGATCGACCACCTGGTCACCGACGACTCCGCGCCCCGCGACGTGCTCGACGAGCTGAGCGGCCGGGGCGTGCGCCTGCACGTCGCCCAGTTCTGATCGCCCTACTGATCGAATGTGACAAACCCGTTACGGGAATGTTTTCTTGCTCGACCACCATCAAGGTGGAGGCAACCGTGCTACAGGTGGCAGGCGTTCTCAAGACCTTCCAGGGCGTCACCGCCCTCGACCACGTCACCATGTCCGTACGCCCCGGCGAGGTGCACGCCCTGGTCGGCGGAAACGGCGCGGGCAAGTCGACCCTGGTGAAGGTGCTCTCCGGCGTCTACCCGCCCGACGCGGGCGAGCTGCGCGTCCACGGTGACCCGGTCAGGTTCGCCGGCCCTGCCGACGCCAGGCGGGCCGGGATCGCCACGATCCACCAGGAGACCAACCTCGTCCCCACCATGAGCGTCGCCCGCAACCTGCTGCTCGGCAGGGAACCGCGGGGCCGGCTCGGGCTGATCGACGCAGCGGCCGTGCACGCCCGCGCCGAGGAGGTGCTGGCCGCGTACGGGCTGCGGGTCGACGTGCGCCGCCCGCTCGCCTCGCTCAACGAGGGCACCCGCCAGCTCGTCGCCCTGGCCAGGGCGGCCACCGCGGACGCCCGCCTGGTCATCATGGACGAGCCGACGTCGGCGCTGGAGCACGCCGAGCTGGAGACCCTGTTCGGCGCCGTGACCCGGCTGCGCGAGGAGGGCCGCTCGGTCATCTACGTCACCCACCGGCTGGAAGAGCTGTTCGGAATCTGCGACCGGGTCACGGTGCTGCGTGACGGCCGGGTCGTGCACACCGGGCCGATGGCGGGGCTCGACCGGCTGCGGCTGGTCTCGCTCATGCTGGGGCGGCCGTTCCACCCGGTGGAGCCGCCGCTCGCGGCCGGCCAGGCCGACGAGCCCGCCGACGTGCCCGTGCTGGAGGCCACGGGCCTCACCCGCCACCACGTGCTCGACGGGGTGTCGCTGGCGGTGCGGGCCGGCGAGGTGGTCGGGCTCGGCGGGCTGCTCGGCGCCGGCCGCAGCGAGACGGCCCGCGCCATCGCGGGCGCCCTGCCGGTGGACGCGGGACAGGTGACGGTGGCCGGCGCGCGCCCGTCACCGGGGGCCCGCAAGTGGTCGGTCAGGAGCGCCGTACGCGCCGGGATCGGCCTGGTGCCGGAGAACAGGAAGACCGAGGGCATCGTGCCCACGCTGTCGGTGCGCGACAACATCGCGCTGGCCGCGCTGCCCCGGCTGTCGCGGGCCGGGATCGTGTCCGACGCGCAGGTGGACGGCATCGTGACGACGTTCATGAAGCGGCTGGGGATCAAGGCGGTCTCGCCCCGGCAGCCGGCCGGCGAGCTGTCGGGCGGCAACCAGCAGAAGGTGCTGCTGGCCCGGTGGCTGGCCATGCATCCCAAGGTGCTGCTGCTGGACGAGCCGACCCGCGGGGTCGACGTGGCGACCAAGCTGGAGATGCAGGCGCTGCTCGACGAGCTCGCCGTGGACGGGCTGGCGATCCTGCTCATCTCGTCCGACGTCGCCGAGCTGGTGGAGAACTGCGACAGCGTGGTGGTGCTGCGCGACGGCGCGATCACCGAGCAGCTGACCGGTCCCGAGGTCACCGAAGACCGCCTGCTGGCGGCCCTGGCCAAGGACTGACCGGTCAATAGACCGAGATGTGCGGGTGGTCGTAGTGGTTGGCCGTCGTGCCGCCACGGTCCGACATCGTGCGCCACGTCCCGGACGTGGCGTGCCAGATGCGCTGGCGATAGATGACGTACATGATGCCGAGCCGCTTGGCGTTCTTGATCGCCCACTTGGCGATCTGGTCGCCGCGTTCGAGCTCCGCCGCCGACGGCATGGCGCCGCCGCGGCTCAGCATGAAGTCGCAGGCGCGTCCGAGCGGATGCTCGCCGCCGTCCTGGATCGCCCGGAAGCAGCCGATCCCGTACGGCACGTCGAACCGGTCCTGGATGAGCTTCCTGACCAGCCGCATCCTGGGCGTGATGTGGTCGGACCCCTCGGGCAGCTGCGGCACCCACGTGCCGTCGGAGCGCCGCACGCCCGGCGCCTCGTGCAACTGGTCGATCTTGTCCTTGGTGCGTTCGATCTGCTTCTCGGCCTTCTCCTTGCGCTCCTCCAGGTCGCCCGTCGTGCGGGCGAGCTCCTTGGCGCGGGCGGCGGCCTCGCCGGTCGCCTGACGGTGCTCGTCCCTGACCCTGGCGTGATCGCGCAGCCTGGCGTCCTGCCGGGCGACGAGGTGCCGGGCCAGGGCCGTCCGGCCGAAGAGGGCCGTCGGCTCCCGCTCTCCGGACAGCAGGGTGAGCGCGCCGGGCTCGCCGCCGGTGTACTGGGCGACGGCCATGGCCCTGAGCTCGGTGGAGTGGCGGTCGTAGACCTTCTGGGCGGCGGCCAGCTTCTTCCGCGCGGCCTTCTCCGGGTGCTGCCCTCCGCTAGGCGGCGGGTCTTACGATCCCTCCGCAGGCGTTTAGCCTCTCCGCCCGTCCGGCGGCGAGGATGTTGATCGCGGCGTTGACATCCCGATCGACCAGGGTGCCGCACGCCGCGCACGTCCACGAGCGGACGTTGAGCGGCATCGACCCGGCCACCGTGCCGCAGGCCGAGCACAGCTTCGAGCTGGGGAACCAGCGATCCACCTTCACCAAGGTGCGGCCATACCGGGCGGCCTTGTACTCCAGCATCCCGGCGAACTGTGCCCATCCGGCGTCGTGCACGGACTTCGCGAGCTTCGTGCGGGCCAGGCCCTTCACGCACAGGTCCTCCACCATCACCGCTTGGTTGTCGCGGATGATCTGGGTGGACAGCTTGTGCGTGAAGTCCCGGCGCGCATCGGCCACCCGGGCGTGCGCCTTCGCGACGCGGGCGCGTGCCTTGGCGCGGTTGCTCGACCCTTTCGCCTTGCGGCTGAGGGCTTGCTGCGCCTTGCGCAACCGTCGTTCGGCGCGGCGCAGAAACCGGGGGTTGCCGATCTTGCGGCCGTCCGACAGCACCGCGAAATGCGTCAGCCCGAGGTCGACACCGGCCTCGGTGACGGCCTGCGGCAGCACCACCGCCGACGCCCCGGAAAGCCAGGCCCGTTCCGGGATCTTCTTCGCCTCGGTGACGACCTGCTTGGACAGCTCGCTGTCCGTGATGTACGGCAGACCGGATGCGTGGGCTTGCTGCCGGGCGCGCAGCGCGTCGTTGTACACCACCCTGGCGCACCCGAACGCGCGGGCCAGCGCCTGACACTGACCCGGGGTCGGGTAGAGGCGGAAGTTGTACCGGAGCTGCACGATTCGATCTTACCCGACGTGACACTACGATGGTGTCATGACGCGGATTACGCTCCGGCTTCCCGATGACGTGCACGCCCGGCTGGTCGCCCGCGCCGAGACCGAACGGCGATCCCTGAACTCTCAGATCGTGCACCTGCTTGAGATCGCGCTCACCGCCGACGAGGCGCACGACGAATCTCCTTGACGGCGATTCGTCTTTCCTGCCCCGCTACGCGGACAAGTCCACTGCACCACCGGCCCGAAGGCCGGAGCACTGCGGACGATCTTGGTAGACGATCATGGCCCGTGGCACGCAACTCACGGCCGGCCCCGCTCGCGCGACCGGCGTACCCTGCGGACCACGATCTGCCGTCCGAGCAGCACCGACCCCGGCACCAGCACGACCCCCAGAAGGCTGGAGCCCAGGCCCAGGCCGATGCCGGCGTCCACCAGGCCGTCGCCGTCGCCGCCGAGCACCGGCAGGCCGAGCGACACCGAGACCGAGACCGACAGGAGCGGCTCCCTGTCCCGCACCGGAGGGTCGGGCTCGTTCGTGCCGGGCGGCGGGTCGTCGGGCGGATCGTCAGGAGGGTCGGTGGCGGGCGGGTCGCCGGCGGTGGGCAGCGTCGTCGGCGGGGTCGTCGGCGGGGTCGTCGGCGGGGTCGTCGGCGGGGTCGTCGGCGGGGTCGTCGGCGGGGTCGTCGGCGGGGTCGTCGGCGGGGTCGTCGGCGGGGTCGTCGGCGGGGTCGTCGGCGGGGTCGGCTCCGGACGGCTGGTCCGGGTGGGCTCGCGAGTCGGCTCGCGGGTGGGCTCGCGGGTCGGCTCGCGGGTCGGCTCGCGGGTCGGGCGCGGCCTCACCACGGGCGGCGTGTCCGGCCGGCCGACGTGGGTGACGGCCGGCGGCGTCTCCCTGAGCGACACGCTCGGCTCCGGCTCCGGCGAGGTCGGCGCGGCGGACGTCGGGGAGGCCGCCGTCGGGGTGGCCGGCGCCGCCACGGACGCGGACGCCGACGCGTCCGTGGCGGCGGAAGGGCGGTGCCGCTCCTCGTGTCGGGCGGATCGCCCAGGACCACGAACGCCGACACCACCGCCGCCGCGGTCGCCAGCACCAGCCCGCCCGTCACCGCGAACTTGGTCGCGGGCGCCAGCGTGGTGTGGAACAGGCTCGTGGAGCCCCCGTCGGCCGCCGGCTGCGGCCGGGGCAGCAGCGCGGTGAGCGGCACGGTCAGGAGGCCGAGGCCGGCCCGTCCCCGCCGCTCCCAGTCCTGCCCGTACGAGGCCAGCGCGACGCCCTCCAGCTCGGCCAGGAACACGCGCGCCGACTCCGGCCGGGCCGCGGGGTCCTTGGCCAGGCCGTGCTCGACGATCGGCCGCAGCGGCTCGTCCACCTCCTCGACCGGCGGCGGGACGTGCTGGTGCTGGTAGGCCAGGGCGGCCACGTCGGTCCCCTGGAAGGGGCGATGGCCGGTCAGGCACTCGAAGAACACCAGCGTCGCGGCGTAGACGTCGGTCGCCGGGCCGGCCGGGGCCTCGTCCCACTGCTCGGGGGCCATGTAGGAGGGGGTGCCGACGAGGTCGGCCGTCTCGCCGACGTGCGCGGCCACGCCGAAGTCGACGAGCTTGCTCTCACCCTCCCGGGTGATGATCACGTTCTCGGGCTTGAAGTCCCGGTGCACGACGCCGCGCTCGTGCGCCTCGGCCAGCCCGAGCAGCGCCCCCTTCAGCACCACGAGCGCCGACTCCGCTCCGGTCGCGCCCTCGTCCGCCAGCAGCCGCCGGAGCGTGACGCCGTCGACCAGCTCCATGACGATGACGGCGTCGTCGCCGGCCTCGACGTAGTCCAGCACGCGGGCCGTGTGCGGGCTGTCGATCTCCTGGATGACCTGCGCCTCGGCCCTGAACCTGCCGGCGAACTCGTCGTCCTCGCGCAGCGGGTCGGACAGGTGCTTGATCGCGACCGCCAGCCCGTCGGAGTCGCGTACGGCGAGCATGACCCGCCCGGTCCCGCCGTGTCCGAGTTCCCGGATTTCGGTGTAGCCGGGAACGTCCATAGGGGACCTCCTGACCCGATAAAGATCCTTATGTCAGGACGCTAACCCGGTGTAACACCGTGTGTCGACCCTCTTCGCCCGGGTGACCGGCCCCCTGCCGCAATCGATATCCTTCCTCCTCCCTAGAGTGGCCTCGTGGCGATCGACGATCATCTGCGCGAGTGGCTCGGCGCCTGGCCGCCCACGGAGAAACTCCAGGTCACCGGCTCCCGCCGGCGCACCCTGCCCGGCTGGGACGGCCAGATCCACCCGGCGCTCGGCGTCCGCACCCCGGACGGCGGCGTGTTGTCGGTGCCACCGGAGCACGTGACCCGCGTGGCCGCCGCTCGGACGATGGCCGAGGTGCCCAAGATCGTCGCCTACGCGGAGCGCGGCTGGTTCGAAGCCGCCTTCCGCTGGACCACCCGCCCGGCCCCGCTGCAGGACGCCGGGCGGTGGCGGCCCGCCACCGCCCCCGGCGTGCCGGCCTGGCTGCACCCCTTCGGCGGGGAGGTCCTGGTGGCCACCGACCCCGGCACGGGCGAGCACCTGGCGGGGGTGGGGATCAAACGGCACGACGCGTACGGGCACGAGCTGGCGGTGGTCACGGCCCCGGCGGCGCGCGGGCGCGGGCTGGCCAGGAGGCTGGTGGCGCAGGCCGCCCGGCGGGTGCTCGACGAAGGGGCGGTGCCGACGTACCTGCACGCCCTGGAGAACGCCGCGTCGGCGGCCGTGGCGCGGGCGGCGGGTTTCCCCGACCGGGGCTGGACCGCCTTCGGCGTCGCCGAACGGTGACCGCCCGCCTCGCACCCGGCTGCCGCACGCACCAGCGGGCCGACGGGCCGGGCGGGCACGGGTTTCAGGCGGCCGGGCGGGCGGGCGTGGCGGCGAGGTGGTCGCGGACGTTGCGGGCGGCCGTGCGGCCGGCGCGGTTGGCGCCGATCGTGCTGGCCGACGGGCCGTAGCCGACGAGCTGGAGCGCGGGCTCCTTGACCACCTGGGTCCCGTCCACCGTGATGCCGCCGCCCGGCTCCCTGAGGCGCAGGGGCGCGAGGTGGTCGAGGGCGGAGCGGAAGCCGGTGGCCCAGATGATGGTGTCGGCCTCGACGGTCAGCCCGTCGTTCCACGCGACACCGTGCTCGGTGATGCGGTCGAACATCGGCAGGCGGTCGAGCGCCCCCTTGGCGAGCGCCTCGCGCACGACCGTGGTGTAGGGCAGTCCGGTGACGCCGACGACGCTCTGCGGCGGCAGGCCGGCGCGCACGCGCTCGTCGACCATCGCCACGACCTCCCGCCTGGCCTCCTCGTCGAAGTCGTCCCTGAACAGGGGCGGGCGGCGGGTGAACCACGCCGTCGTGGCGGCGACCCCGGCCGTCTCGGACAGCACGTGCATCGCCGAGGCCCCGCCGCCCACGACGGCCACGTGGCGGCCGGCGAACTCCGCCGGCCCGCGGTAGCTCACGTAGTGGAGCGCGCGCCCGCGGAATCCGGCGGCTCCCGGATAGTACGGCCAGTGAGGTCGCGTCCATGTGCCGGTCGCGTTGACCACGGCTCTTGCCGCCCACTCCCCCGCGTCGGTCACGACCGCCAGCCGGCCGCCCGGCCCGCGCCGCACGGACTCGACCCTGACCGGCCGGAGCACCTCCAGCCCCTGCTCGCGCTCGTAGTCCGCGTAGTAGCCCGGCACCACCTCGGCGGCCGGCCGCCGGCCCGTGGTCTCCGGCGGGCGGCGCAGGCCGGGCAGGTCGAAGACACCGTGCACCTTGTCCATGGTCAGCGTGGGCGAACGGTGCCGCCACGCTCCCCCGGGCCCTTCCGCCGCGTCCAGCACGACCGGCTCGAAACCGAGCCGGCGCAGGAAGTACGTGCTGGACAGTCCCGCCTGCCCGGCGCCGATCACCACGACCTCGCTCTCCTCCACGAACAGAGGCAACCATTTCCACGCCCACGATCTTCCCGGAGCGGCGAGGACGGCGACGTCGCCGAGCCGGCGGCGGACGTTCAGGCGGGTGCGACGGGGGCCGTGGAGCCACGGACCACGAGGCCGGTGGCGAGCTCGACGTGGTGGGAGTCGATCTTCTCCCCGGCCGCCAGGCGCAGCGCGGTGCGGAGGGCCACGCCGCCCATCTCGCGCAGCGGCTGGCGGACGGTGGTCAGCGGCGGTGAGGCCATCTGGGCGATCTGGGTGTCGTCGAACCCCACGATGCTGAGGTCTTCGGGGATGCGCAGGCCGCGCGCCCGGGCGGCCTCCATGATGCCGAGCGCGGTCTCGTCGCTGGCCGCGAATATCGCCGTGGGGGCGCGCGGCAGCTCGAGCACGGCCGCGCCGCCCGTCACGCCGTCGTGGTAGCGGAAGTGCCCGGTCTGCACGTAGCCCGGCAGCACGGGCGTGCCCTCGGCCTCCATGGCGGCGCGGTAGCCGTGCAGCCGGGCCTGGTTGCAGGCCGCGGCCGCCGGGCCCCCGACGTAGGCGATGCGCCGGTGGCCGAGGGAGAGCAGGTGCTGGGTGGCGGCCAGGCCGCCGGCGAAGTTCGTCGACCCGATGCTGGTCACGCGGGTGCGCGGCAGGTTGAGCGGGTCGATGAGGACGAGCGGCACCCGGGCTCTGGCCAGCGCGGCGAGCTGCCCGGTGGTCAGCTCGCTGGTGACCGCGATCAGCGCCCGGCGGCCGGCGGCGGCCAGGCCGCGGGCCCAGGCGGCGGTGCGGTCGGCGCGCCTGATGCTGACCACGACCCCGACGCCGGCCTCCCCGGCGGCGGCCACCGCCCCCTGGATGATCTCGGTCGAGTAGGCGTTGAGGTCGGCGTCGAACTGCAGCTCGACGCTGCCCGCCCCGGCGACCTCGCCCCGGCGCGGGCTGGGGGCGACGTAGTCGTGCTGCCGCAGCAGCGCCTCCACCAGCGAGCGGGTGGCGGGCGCGACGTCGCTGCGGCCGTTGAGCACTTTCGACACGGTCGCGACCGACACGCCCGCCGAGGCGGCGACGGTCGCGAGCGTGGTCCGCCTAGGACTGGCCGGCATCTCCACCCCCTTGCCCGGCGGCGCCGTGACCGACGTCAACGGGTGTCACGAGCCGCCGGCCGGGGCCGGGACGGCGCAGCGGACCGGTCAGGCGTACGGTGCCGCGGCACGGCAGGTCGGCGGCCGAGGTGCCGACGAGCACCTCGATCTCGCCCGGCTCGACGATCCTGTGCAGGTCGCGGCCGGTGAAGGCGGTGCGGTCGGCGTGGACGTGGAAGCGCACGCCGGTGCTCTCGCCGGGCTCCAGCCGCACGCGGGCGAACCCGGCCAGCTGCCGCACCGGTCTGGTCACCTGGGCGACGACGTCGTGCAGGTAGAGCTGGACGACCTCCTCGCCCGCCCGGCCGCCGGTGTTGCGGACGTTCACCGCCACCGTGAACTCGCCGTCTGTGGGCACCTCGGCGTCGCTGATCACCAGGTCGCCGACGTCGAAGGCGGTGTAGGAGGCGCCGTATCCGAAGGGGAACAGCGGGGTCGGGTCGAGGTTGCTGATGCCCTCGCTCTTGGTGCCCAGCGGCGGCTGCAGGTAGGTGCCCGGCTGCCCGCCGTGACCGCGCGGGATCTGCACGGGCAGCCGGCCCACGGGCTGGACGCGTCCGGACAGCACGCCGGCGATCGCCGCCGCGCCCTCCTCACCGGGCATGAACGCCTGGACGAGCGCGGCGGCTCCGGCGTGCACCTCCCCCAGCGCGTACGGGCGCCCCGAGACCACGACGACGACGACGGGCGTGCCCGTGGCGGCCAGCTCGGCGAGCAGGTCGGCCTGCACGCCGGGAAGCCGCAGGTCGTCGGCGTCGCAGCCCTCGCCCGAGGTGCCCTGGCCGAACAGCCCCGCCAGGTCGCCCACGACGGCGACGCACAGGTCGGAGCCACGCGCGGCCGCCACCGCGGCGGCGAAGCCGGAGCGGTCGTCGCCGCGCACGTCGCAGCCGCGTTCGTGGCGGATCTCGGCGCCGGGCAGTTCCCCGCGCAGCGCGTCGAGCACGGTGGGCGCCTCGATGCCCAGCCCGAGGCCGGGATGGCGGGGCAGGACGTGGTTGGGGAAGGCGTAGCAGCCCATGAACGTGCGCGGGTCGTGGGCGGCGGGTCCGACCACGGCGACGCTGCGCGGGCCCTCGCGGCCCTCGCCGAGCAGCGGCAGGACGTCTCCGCCGTCCAGCAGGACGATCGAGCGCTCGGCCAGCTCCCTGGCCAGTGCGCGGTTGCCCGGCGAGTCGAGGCCGACGCCTCCGGCCGCGGCGACCGAACGCTCCGGTGTCCAGTCGTGGTCGAGCAGCCCGAGCTCGGCCTTCTGGGTGAGCAGTCGGCGGGCGGCCCGGTCGATCAGCGACTCGGGAAGGTCGCCGTTCCTGACCCGCTCGGCCAGGTGCCGGCCGAAGCCGAGCGTGTCGGGCAGCTCGACGTCGACGCCGGCGGTGAGCGCCTGCACGCCGGCCTCGTCGGTGTCGGCGGCGACCTCGTGCATGGTCGCCAGGAACGGGACCGCCCAGTAGTCGGAGACCACCGTGCCGGTGAAGCCCCACTCGTCGCGCAGCAGCTCGGTCAGCAGCCAGGGGTCGGCCCCGGCGGGGACGCCGTCGACGTCGGAGTAGGAGTTCATCACCGAGCGCGCGCCGCCGAGCGTGATGGCCGTCTCGAACGGCGGCAGGATCATGTCCATCAGCTCGCGGCGGCCCATCGGCACGGGGCCGTGGTTGCGGGCCGCCCGCGAGGCGGAGTAGCCGGCGAAGTGTTTGAGCGTGGCGATGACGCCGGTGCTCTGGAGCCCGCGGACGTAGGCGGTGCCGAGCATCGCCACGAGGTACGGGTCCTCCCCCATCGTCTCCTCGACCCGCCCCCACCGGTAGTCGCGCACGACGTCGAGCACCGGGGACAGGCCCTGGTGCACGCCCAGGGCGGCCATGTCGCGCCCGATGGCCGCGGCCATCCGCTCGACCAGGCCGGGGTCGAAGGTGGCTCCCCAGGCGATGGCCGCGGGGTAGACGGTCGCGCCGTAGCTGGTGAAGCCGGTCAGGCACTCCTCGTGGACGATCGCGGGGATGCCGAGCCGGGAGCTCCCGACCACGGCCCGCTGCAGCCGGACCACCTCGGCGGCGCCCTCGGCCGTGGTCACGGGGGCGCTGCCGTACACGCGGGTCAGGTGGCCGAGCCCGTCGCGGACGGCCTCCTCCAGCGGGACGGAGCCGGAGGCGCCGAAGACGTCCTGCATGGGCGCGACGTTCGGGGACTCGGAGCCGGGCTCCGGCTCGTCGGGCTCCGGCATGTCGTTGCCGATCCACCGGCTGCCCAGCTGGCCGATCTTCTCCTCCAGGGTCAGCTCCGCGAGGAGGGCGTCGACTCGGTCGGCGACGGGAAGCGCCGGGTCCTGCCACGGACGGAGTGCCCGGTCCGCCTCAGGTGTCCGCTCTAGAGCCGTCATCTGCTGCTCTCCTCAAGAAGTGCGTTTGTGTCGGAGACATTTCGAAATATTTCGAGGCCGGCCGACGATCTCATCGCGGATTTCCGAAGGCCAGGTGGACCAGCGATAGCCCGCGCCCCAGTACTGTACACGGGCCTTGGCCGGACCGTAATCTGTTCGCTCCGCGGCGGGTCTTGACACACCTTTGGCCGAAACCTAGATTGGCGAAACCCGCGGTCATGTCGAAAAAGTTTCGGAGAGCTGACTCAAGGAGGAGTGGACCAGTGGTGTCCCCGAGGACGCCGATCCACGACCGCCGGCCACCGCATCCGATGACCAACGAGCCGCGGCCAGACACCGCGACGTTCGAGTACGGAGATCCCCGTGGAGCCAAGGACAACGTCTCGCCGCACTTTTCTCAGCCTCTCCATGGGCCTGCCCCTGGGAGCCGCGCTTGCCGCCTGTGGCAGCTCGGGCCCGACCAGGCCCGGCACCCCTAGTGGTGGCGGCGGCAGCGGCGCTACTTACTGGTACCTGTCGACGCAGCCGCAGGAGGGCGTGCGCACCAGGACCGTCGAACGGTTCAACAAGGCCAACCCCAACGGTCAGATCGCGGGGACGACCTTCCAGAACGACGCGTTCAAGACCAAGATCAAGACAGCTATCGGCGCGGGCCAGGCGCCCACGCTCATCTGGGGCTGGGGCGGCGGCACGCTGCGCAGCTACGTCCAGGCGGGCCAGGTCGACGACCTCACCTCCTGGTTCGACCAGAACGCCACGCTGAAGGACCGGCTGTTCCCCTCCTCCTTCGGCGCCGCCACGATCGACGGCAAGATCTACGCGATGCCCTGCGAGACGATGCAGCCGATCGTCCTCTACTACGACAAGCGGGCCTTCGACAAGATCGGCGCGCAGCCGCCCCAGACGTGGGGCGACATCATGGACCTGGTGCCCAAGTTCAACGCCAAGGGCATCGCGCCGTTCGCGCTCGGCGGCCAGTCGCGCTGGACCAACATGATGTGGCTGGAGTTCCTCTTCGACCGCCTCGGCGGCCCCGAGGTGTTCCAGGCCGTGTTCGACGCGGAGAAGGACGCCTGGAACAACCCGGTCGCCATCGACGCCCTGGGCAAGATGCAGGAGCTGATCAAGGCCGACGGGTTCATCAAGGGCTTCTCCTCGATCACCGCCGACTCCAACGCCGACCAGGCGCTGCTCTACACCGGCAAGGCCGCGATGATGCTGCACGGCGGCTGGACGTACGGCAGCATGAAGACGGACGGCGGCGACTTCGTCTCCGGCGGCAACCTCGGCTACATCAACTTCCCGCCGATCGACGGCGGCAAGGGCGACCCGAGCAACACCGTCGGCAACCCCGGCCAGTACATGTCGATCTCCTCCAAGGCGACCCCCGAGCAGAAGGAGATCGCCAAGAAGTTCTTCGCCACCGAGCTGATGGGCGACCAGGCGGTCAAGGAGTGGGTCGCGACCGGCGCGGTGCCGATCGTCAAGGGCGCCGACAAGGAGTTCGCCGCCTCCGACGACGCCGAGTTCCTCAACTTCGTCTACAACATCGCCGTCAACGCCAAGACGTTCGCGCAGTCGTGGGACCAGGCGCTCAGCCCGACGGCCGCCGAGGTGCTGCTGGACAACATCGCCAAGTTGTTCCAGCTGTCGATCTCCCCGAAGGAGTTCGCCACCAACATGAACGCGGTCATCGGCAAGTGAGCGCGCTCGCGACCTCCGCCACGGCCCCCAAGCGGGAGGGCCGTGGCGGCTCGCTCGCGTGGATGTCCGTGCCCGCGCTGGTGGTCTTCACCGGGTTCGGGCTGATCCCGCTGATCGGGGTCCTCGTCCTCAGCTTCACCTCGTGGGACGGACTTGGCGACATCCACTTCGCGGGCGTCGACAGCTGGAAAACCGTGCTCGCCGACCCGGGGCTGCCGCACGCGTTGTGGGTGACGTTCCTCGTGATGGCCATGTCCTGGGCGGTGCAGACGCCGGCCAGCATCCTGCTGGGCACGTTCCTCGCCAACCACCACCGCTACCGCGCGATCCTGTCCGTGGTGTACTTCATCCCGTTGCTGCTCAGCTCCGCGGCCATCGCCATCGCCTACAAGGCGCTGCTCGACCCGAACTTCGGGCTCGGCGCCGGGCTGCAGATCCCGCTGCTCGTGCAGGACTGGCTCGGCGACCCTTACCTCGCGTTCGGCGTGGTGATCTTCGTGGTGTCCTGGCAGTTCATCCCGTTCCACTCCCTGATCTACCAGGGCGGCGTACGCCAGATCCCGCGCTCGATGTACGAGGCCGCCGAGCTCGACGGCGCCGGCCGGGTGCGCAGGTTCTTCAGCATCACCCTGCCGCAGCTGAAGTACACGATCATCACGTCCTCGACGCTCATGGTCGTCGGGTCGCTGACCTTCTTCGACCTGATCTTCGTGCTGACCGCGGGCGGGCCGGGAGACGCCACCAGGGTGCTCGCCCTGGACATGTACGTGCGCGGATGGCAGGCCAGCCAGATGGGCCTGGCCAGCGTGATCGCGGTCATCCTCGTGCTCGTGGGGCTCGTGCTGGCGCTGGTGCTGCGCCGGCTCGGCGGCCGCGACACGAGCCACAGCCAGCTCGAAGGGGCCTAGAACATGGCGTCCACGCTCACCACGAAGCCCGAGGTCATGGAGGGCGGGCCCCAGCCGCGGCACCGGCGCCGCAACCGGCCCAGGGGCCGGCCCAACTGGCTGGCGGGCCTGGGCTCCTGGATCTGGCTGGCGGTCGTGGTCGTGCCGATCTACTGGATCGTCATCACCAGCTTCAAGTCGCAGAGCAACTACTACGCCGAGAACCCGCTCGTGCCGCCCGGCGAGCCCACGCTGGCCAACTATGTGATGGTCATCGAGTCGGACTTCCCGCTGTACTTCGTCAACAGCGTCGTCGTCACGCTGGGCGCGGTCATTCCCGCGGTGCTCATCTCCTTCATGGCGTCGTACGCGATCATCCGGGCCGGCAAGCGGAGCCGGTTCCTGCGGTTGACGAACTCGCTCTTCCTCATGGGGCTGGCCATCCCGCTGCAGGCCACGATCATCCCCGTCTACTTGATCATCATCCGGCTGCACCTGTACGACTCGCTGCTGGGGATGATCCTGCCGTCGATCGCGTTCGCGATCCCCCTGTCGGTGCTGGTGTTGTCCAACTTCATCCGCGACGTGCCCAAGGAGCTGTTCGACTCGATGCGCCTCGACGGCGCGACCGAGACGGCGATGCTCTGGCGGCTGGCGTTCCCGCTGACGCGGCCGGCCGTGGTGACGGTGACGATCTACAACGCGCTGACGATCTGGAACGGCTTCCTGCTGCCGCTGGTGCTCACGCAGAGCCCCGACAAGCGCACGCTGCCGCTGGCGCTCTGGTCGTTCCAGGGCCAGTACAGCATCAACGTGCCGGCGGTGCTGGCGTCCGTGGTGCTCACCACGCTGCCCATCCTGATCCTCTACGTCGTGGGCCGCCGCCAGCTGCTCAGCGGTCTGACCGTGGGCTTCGGCAAGTGAGGTCACGCCGCAGCGCGGCCTCGTGCAGCGCGAGGTGGGCGAGGTCGCACTCGTAGTAGACGTCGTCGCCGCGGGCGACGTGGCCGGCGAACGCCTCGTCGCCCGCGGCCGCCCGCTCGTGCATGTGGCGGACCAGGTGCTCCAGGCGGGCCCGCGCGGTCGCGACGAGCGCGGCGCGGTCGTCGTCGCCGAGCTCGTACGCGCCGGCGAACAGGCGCAGCCGCCGCGCCTGCTCCTCGACCGGGCGTGCGCCGGCGTGCCGGGGGTCGCTGAGCGGCACGAACCGGTAGGCGGCGTAGGCCACGTCCCAGACGCGGGGCCCCGGGTGGGCGGTGTCGAAGTCGATGAACGCGACCGGCAGCCCTCCGCGGAACACGCAGTTGTACGTGGCGACGTCGCCGTGGCAGATCACCTCGACCGGGCTCACCGGCGGGAAATACCAGACGGCGCCGGGAGGAACGGAGAAGCCGGCGGTGGCGTCGTGGTAGCGGCGCAGCAGCCGGCCGGCCGCGACCAGGGCGTCGTCGGAGCGCACCCATGCGGGCAGCGGATAGTCGGCGGTCCGGCCCGGCACGAAGTCGAGGATCTCGCGGCCCTGGTCGTCGATGCCGTGGCTCCTTGGCGCCCCGGAGAACCCGCGGGCCGCCAGGTGGTCGAGCAGGGCGTGCACGGCCGGCGTCCACGGGCCGGCCGGCCTGCGTACGGTGGCGCCGACCCTGACCACGTGGTTGACGCCGCCTCCGGCCAGCACCTCTTCGTCGGCCATCACATCCCCCTGATCACCGCCGGTCCGGCGGCCAGTGTGGCACGCGGCGCGCGGACCGAGCACGCGAATATCCGGCCTAGGCTGCTCACACACAACTCCCAGGCAGACCGGATACAACAGCCCGCATGGACGCACCGAGCCCCCGCACCGCCGGCAACCCCGTGGTCCTGGTGGTCGACGACGAGCCCAACATCCGCGAGCTGCTCCAGGACGCCCTGGAGCTGAACGGCTTCGCCGTGCGCACGGCCGCCTCGGGCACGCAGGCGCTGGCCCGCGTCGGCGAGGAGCGTCCCGACCTGATCGTGCTGGACGTGATGCTGCCCGACCTCAACGGGTTCGCGGTGGCGCAGAGGCTGCGGCCGGACGGCGGCGGGCCGCCGGTGTTGTTCCTGACGGCGCGCGACACGGTGGCCGACCGGATCGCAGGGCTGACGGCGGGCGGCGACGACTACGTCACCAAGCCGTTCAGCCTGGAGGAGGTGGTGCTGCGCATCCGCGCCATCCTGCGCCGTACGAGTCCTCGCGAGCAGGCGCACGACGACGGGCTGCTCCGCTACGCCGACCTGGAGCTGGACGAGGAGACCCACGTCGTACGGCGGGCCGGGCGTCACGTGCACCTGTCGCCGACGGAGTTCGCCCTGTTGCGCTACCTGATGATCAACGCGGAGCGGGTCGTCAGCAAGCCGCAGATCCTCGACCGGGTGTGGGACCACGGTTTCGGCGCCGACAGCCGGATCGTGGAGTCCTACATCAGCTACCTGCGCCGCAAGATCGACGTGGCGGGCCCGCCGCTGATCCACACGTTGCGCGGCGTCGGCTACTCGCTGCGCGACCAGAGCCTCCTGGACCGCGGCCGATGAGGCCGATCGCGCGGGCCTGGCCGCTGCGCCACCGGCTGCTGGCCGCCCTGCTCGGGTTGTCGGCGGCGGCGCTGGCGGTGTTCGCGACGGCCGGGGTGATCCTGCTCGACCGCTCGCTGCTGTCCCGGGTGGACACGCAGCTCACCGCCTTCGCGGCCACGTTCGGCAAGGGACGGCCGCCGCCCCCTCTCGTGCGGCCGCCGCGCAGGGGTGAGGTGGAGCTGCCCAGCCAGTTCCGGGTGGACTTCCACCGGCCGTCGGGGGCGCCCGCCCGCGCGAGCCCCCGCCCCGCCGACGGGCCGGACGTCCCCGCGGACACCATCGCCGCCCTCCCGCCGCGCCCCTTCACCGTGGCCGGCAGGTCGGGGGACACCGACTGGCGCGCGCTCGTGGTGGCCCTTCCCGACGGCAACCGCGCGGTGGTGTCGATGTCGCTGGAGGCGGCCAGGAGCACCGTGCGGCAACTGCTCGTCATCGAGGTGGCGGCGGGCGCGCTGGTGCTGGTGCTCCTGGGCGCGGTGGCGCTGGCTGTCGTACGGCTCGGCCTGCGCCCGCTGACCCGGATGGAACGCACCGCCACCGCGATCGCCGGCGGCGAGCTCGACCGGCGGGTCTCCGACAGCGACCCGCGCACGGAGACCGGGCGGCTGGGGCACGCGCTCAACATCATGCTCGGCCGCCTCGGCGAGGCCCTGCGCCAGCGCGAGCACTCGGAGCAGCGGCTGCGCCACTTCCTCGCCGACGCCTCGCACGAGCTGCGTACGCCGCTGACGTCCATCCGGGGGTTCGCCGAGCTGTACCGGCACGGCGACCGCGAGCCGGATCCCGCCGTGGCGCGCATCCTCAGCCGCATCGAAGACGAGGCCGAGCGGATGGGCGTGCTGGTGGAGGACCTGCTTCTGCTGGCGCGGCTGGACCAGGAGCGGGCGCTCGACCTGACGGAGGTGGACCTGCACGTCGTCGCGGGCGACGTGGTGCACGGTGCGCGGGCCCGCGCACCGGGACGGCCGATCGAGCTGGTCCTGGACGAGCGGCCGGTACGGGTGACGGGCGACGAACACCGCCTGCACCAGGTGGTCGCCAACCTCGTCGGCAACGCCGTGGCCCACACCCCCGAGGGCACGGCGGTCCGGGTGACCGTCAGCGAGGCCGGCGCCGACGCACGGGCCCCGGCCCGGACGCCGGGAGAGGGCCCCGCCTCATGGGCCGGCGACGGGACGGCGAACGCGAGCACGACCGCGCGGGCCGGCAACGGGACGACGGGCGCACGGGCCGGGAACGGGACGACTGACGCGGGCGGGGTCGCGGGCGCGTGGGTGGGGGCTCGGGTGACCGGACGGGCGGCGGTCATCGAGGTGCACGACGCCGGGCCGGGCATCGCGGCGGAGCATCTGCCGCACGTCTTCGACCGCTTCTATCGGGCCGACGCCGCCCGTTCCCGCGGCAGCGGCGGCACCGGCCTGGGGCTGGCCATCGCGGCGGCGCTGGTCGAGGCGCACGGCGGCCGCATCGAGGCATGCAGCGGCGGCGGCACCACCTTCCGCGTCGTCCTGCCGGTCGAGGGACCGGTCGAGCCGCCGGTCCAGGGGCCGGTCCAGGGGCCGGTCTAGGGGCCGGTCTAGGGGCCGGTCTAGGGGCCGGTCGACGGCCCGGTCGACGGGCCGGTCGAGCCGCAGGCCCAGGGCCGGCGACGTCTGACGCGGCCGCGGCGCGCGTGTTCATCGCCCGGTGCGACAGGGTTCACACACTATTCCCAGGTTGTTGCTGTCCCCTATGGGCTGTCACGAAGGGAGAGACATGCTGCGAAGATTCCGCAGGCGCCCCGTCCCCGCACACAGGCCCGAGGTCCCGGCGGCCGGCGCCCCCGGCGAGGCGGGGCACGCGCTGCGCGCCCCCAGCCGGCTGCACGCGTTCAACAGGTACGAGATCAAGTATCTCGTCGACGCCGCCGTCGCCCGCGAGCTGCGCGACGAGATGGACACCGTGCTCGACCGCGACCGCCACAGCGGCGACGGCGGATACGGCGTCTGGAGCGTCTACTACGACACCCGCCGGCTGCGCTTCTACTGGGAGAAGATCGAGGGCCTCAGGTTCCGCAGGAAGCTGCGCATCCGCCATTACGGCG
This sequence comes from Nonomuraea sp. B10E15, assembly GCF_039871615.1. Taxonomy (NCBI): domain Bacteria; kingdom Bacillati; phylum Actinomycetota; class Actinomycetes; order Streptosporangiales; family Streptosporangiaceae; genus Nonomuraea; species Nonomuraea sp. B10E15. Next base: position 165,144 of record NZ_JBDPMB010000005.1, on the reverse strand, counting down.
ACCGCTTCGCGGTGACCGGCGAGACCCCGGTCCATGTCGAGATCAAGCAGCGGGTCAACCGGGTCACGCAGAAGCGCCGGGTACGCCTGCCGTACCGGGACGCCCTGCGCCTGTGCGACGGGCGGGAGCAGGTGGGGCACGAGCCGTCCGAGCGGGGCTTCCTGGAGGAGGTGCTCGACCTGGTCTGCCGGCTCGACCTGCGCGCCACCGCGATGACCGGCTACCAGCGGCACGCCTACGTCGGGCGGGGCGCGGACGTGGGCCTGCGGGTCACCTTCGACCAGCGCGTACGCGGCCGCGACCGGGACTTCCACCTGGGCGCGAACGCCGCGAACCGGTTCATCGTCCCGCCCGGCAAAGCGATCATGGAGGTCAAGGCGAACGAGCGCGTCCCCTACTGGCTCACCGACCTGACCGCCGAGCGGAACCTGCAGGTGGTGCGGCTCTCGAAGTACTGCCAGAGCGTGGAGGCGCACGGGCTCGCGCCACGCTCGATCTTCCACATCCCCGGCCACGACCTGGATTCCGGACTCTCGTCGGCCCTGACCGCCCCCGCGGAGGCATGACCCATGGACCTCTCCTTCCAGGACCTGTCCGGCACGTTCAGCGTGGCCGACATCGCGATCGCGATGTCGCTGTCGTTCGTGCTCAGCGCCATGATCGGCTGGGTGTACCGGGCGACGCACCGCAACGTCTCCTACAGCCAGTCCTACGTCCAGACGCTCGTCGTCCTCGGCATGCTGATCTCGCTGATCATGCTGGTCGTCGGCTCGAACATCGCCCGCGCCTTCGCCCTGGTGGGCGCCCTGTCGGTGGTACGGTTCCGCAACGCCATCAAGGAGACGAGGGACGTCGGGTTCATCTTCCTGGTGATGGGGGTCGGCATGGCCGTCGGCACCCGCTTCTACCTGCTGGCCGTGGTGGCCGCCGTGACGATCTCGCTGATCATCATGATCATGAGCAGGTTCAACTGGTTCCAGCTGAACGTGCGCCGCCAGGTCGTCAAGGTGCAGGTGCCGTCGGACGAGGACTACACCCACGCCGTCCAGGACGTCCTGGTCCGGCACACCGACGAGTTCGAGCTGGTCAGCATGGAGTCCATCAGGGCCGGCGCGCTGACCGAGCTGATGTACACCGTCCGGATCAAGAAGGGCAGCGAGCCCGCCGACCTCATCTCCGGGCTGCGGGAGCGCAACCACGGCCAGCAGGTCACGGTGCTGACCGGCTACGACCAGAGCGACCTGTAGCCGTGGCCCGCCTCAGACACCGCATCCCCGTCAGGCTCCGGCACCACTGGAAGCTCGTGGCGGCGTGCGTGGCGTTCCTGGCCGCCTGCTACGGGGTCTTCGGCAGCGGCACCGTCCGCCCGTACGTCACCAGCGTGCGGACCGCCTCGGCCGGCGTCGTCGTCCGGGACCTCGCCGGGTCCAAGGAGCTGTTCGACGCCGCCACGCCGCACGAGGTGGCGCTCACGTTCCGGGACGAGGGCTACCAGGACATGCTGGCGGAGTACTTCAAGGACGGCGACAAGAAGTACGTCGAGGCCGACCTGACCATCGACGGGACCACGATCCCGAGCGTGGGCATCCGGCTCAAGGGCAACTCGACCCTGCACGCGCTGACGTGGAAGGGGGAGACCCGGCCGCGCGACACGTCCGGCCGCGGGAACCCGCCGGAGGGGCTCCGCCCGCCTGACGGAGCCGAGCCTCCCGCCGGCTTCCAGCCGCCGGCAGGCGGGCAGCGGCAAGGCCGCGGGCGCGGCGCGGCGCTGAAGGCCGAGGAGCCGGAGAACCTGCCCTGGCTGATCAGCTTCGACGAGTTCGTCGAAGGACGCCGTTACCAGGGCCATTCCCAGGTCGCGGTGCGCCCGTCCTTGGGTTCGTCGGCCCTGCTGCACGAGGCCGTGGCCATCGCCCTGGTCGGCGCGGCGGGCGAGCCCTCCCAGCGGTCGGCCTATACGTCCTTCTCCGTGAACGGCCGCGCGTCCGCTCCGCGCCTCCTGGTCGAGTATCTGGACGAGGGGTACGCCGAGCGGCTCGGCGACGGCGTGCTCTACAAGTCGCTCGCCTCCGGGAGCTTCACGTACAAGGGCGAGGACCAGACGGCGTACGTCGACGACTTCAAGCAGGTCAACCTGGTGGGCCAGCGCGACCTGCAACCGGTCATCGACCTGATCAGGTGGGTGGAGCAGGCCTCGGACGAGGAGTTCGCGTCGGGGCTGGCCGAGCGGCTGGACGTCGTGTCGTTCGCCCGCTACGCGGCCCTGCAGAACATCCTGCTGAACCACGACGACATGGCGGGCCCCGGCCACAACTACTACCTCTGGTACGACCTGGGCACGAAGAAGTTCAGGGTGATCAGTTGGGACCTGAACCTCGCGCTGAGAGGGGATGCCACAGCCGGTCCCGACGACGCCGTCGGCAGGAGGAGTCCCGGCGACCGAGGCGCCCGCACAGGCCTGCCCGGGCAGGGTGAGCAGGCGGGACAGCAGGGCCGCCCGACCGCCGGTCAGCAGCCCGGCGCCCGGCGTGCCACCGGGCCGCGCGGCGGCCACGCGCTGAAGGAGAGGTTCCTCAAGGACGCCGGTTTCAAGAAGCTCTACGAGCGGGAGCACGCGGCCCTCGCCCGCGACCTGCTGGCCGGCGGCACCGCCACGGCCCTGCTGGACCAAGCGCTCAAGGCGTACGGCCTCAATGCGGGCGCCGACCGGGCGAAGGCGGCCGAGGAGGCGGCCGACCTGCGCGCCACGCTGGAGACCCGCGCCACGTCGCTGGCGGGTTGATCACCGGCGGGAGCGGAACGCCACGGCCGTCGTCGAGGTGATGGCGGTCACCAGCACGACGGTGAGCAGGACGCCGCCCAGGGGGTTGTCTCGGCGGCCCGCCGGCGGGAGGGGACGCCGCGCGCCGGCCCACCCCGACACGGAGGGCGTGAGGCTGGGCGAAGGGGTCGGGGTGAGCGCGGGAACGCGCACCGGCCCCGCCTGGGGCACGGGCAGGGGGGCCACGCGCACCCGCCGGCGCGGACACTCCCCCACCCGCACCCCGCCCGTGCACAACCCGTCGCGGTAGACCGTCACCCGTGGCAGCGCCACCTGGGGTGTGGCCCGCCGCTGGCGGGGCGGCACGGAGATCGAGACTTTCGGGACGGGCCGTCGCCGGGCCGAAACCCTGGGCACGGTCACGCGGCCCGGCCCGGCGGTGACGCCCTTCGGGGGCACGGGGGCGCGTACGGTCACCCGCGGCGCCGGGCCCGGCCACGGCGCCCGGTCGGCCGCCGCACCGTTCGCGTCGGCGCCGGTGACGCCGGCCACGAGCAGGGCGGCGGCGAGCAGCAGCGGAACGCGCCTGAAGGCCACGGTCACAACCCCCCGGCGATCCGGCTGAACTCCTGCAGGGCACCCGCGAACGCCTCGGGCCCGACGGCCAGCGGCCCCGCGAAGACGTGCGCGATGTCCCACGTGAGATAGGTGCCGAAGCCGAGCAGCCCCGCGGTCGCCAGCAGCGGCAGGATGGCCAGGCCGCGCGGCCTGGCCCCGGCCAGGAACGGGAAGACGACGACGAGCGCCCCGGTGAGGATGGTCAGGATCAGCAGCCCGTCGGGCGGTGTCGCGGCGGCGTCGGCGGTGCGCTGGGCGCGCGCGGCGGCGATGCCCCTGATGTGGTCGAGCACGGCCGCCTTGGCGTCGGACTCCTCGTCGCCCGCCACCTCGAGGGCGTGGACCGCGCCGCGCAGCTGGTCCATCCTGGCGCCGCCGACCGGGTCCATCACGCCCTCGGCCATGAGCGGCCACTCGTCCCTGACCACGAACGTGACGTAGTCGTGCAGAGCCCTGCGCACGTCCTGGGGCCCCGTGCCCGGCAGCTCGCCGGCGGCCCAGTAGGCGTCGACCGCGGCCTGGCTCTCGGCGTGGGTGTTGAGCCTGGCGGCGTCGGCCGTGGTCCACGGCACGATGATGGCGATGGCGAACACCAGCAGGAACATGGCCGACAACATCGCCCCCGCGTGGGCGGCGGAGGGGCCGCTGGGATCGCGGTCCTCACCCGCCGCCCTGACCCGCCTGAACACCAGCGCGGTGAGCGCCACGGCGCCCACCGCCGCCAGGATGGAGAGTGTGTACGCCACCATGAGGATCTCCCGAACCCTGTCGACTACGCAGTGCGACATTACTATCACATAGGGCGACGATGGCGGCAGGCGGTGATCGGTAAAGTCCCGGGCGGGTTCCGCGCTCGTGAGGGTTCAGCCGAAGTACTCGCCGTACGGGCCGCCGTGCCGGTGCCGGCTGGACGGATTGCCGATCATTGAGGGGCCTTCCTCGCCATATGTCCAACGAGAGGCTGATATTTCGGGACTTGCAGGGAGCATGGGGGCGTGAATCTCAACGGCCGCAAATTCGTGATGGTGAGCTCGACGGCGAGCGAGGTCGACCTGGACAGCCCGACGGAGTTCCAGTACTGGGAGGCGGACGGGGTGGTGTGGGGCCACTACTCCGGCGACACCGTGACCCACGGGCGCTTCGTCGGCACGCGGGACGGCGACCTGGTGTCGATCAGTTACGCACACGCGCTGAAGGCCGGGGGCACGGCGGGCGGGCACAGCAGCAGCCGCGTCGAGGCCGGGGACGACGGGCGGCTTCGCCTGGTGGAGGAGTTCTCGTTCGAGGGGGACGACACCGTGCACGTCAGCGTGTGCGCCGAGGTGTCCTGACCGGCCCTCGTCACGCGGGCAGCCGTGGCGTCCTGATCAGCCCTCGTCATGTGGGCAGCCGGCCGCTCAGCCCTCCTTGTGGAGGGTGGCGCGGCCCTCGGCGGCGCCGACGAAGCGCATCTTGCCGAGCGGCACCTCGCCCTGCGTCTCCTGGGCGGGCCGCCGCGCCGGCCTGGCCCGGTCGCTGGGCAGCACGTACGGCCGCCTGAGCACCTCGTCGAGGATGAACACGGTCTCGGTCGCCTTCACCGCCGGGATGTTCGCCAGCCGGTCGGTCACCATGGTGTGCACCTCGGCCACGTCGGACACGCGTACCTGGATCATCGCGTCGTGCTGGCCGGTGGTGATCGCGCAGTATTCCACCTGCGGCATCCTGGCCAGCTCGGCCCTGAACTGCTTCCACATCTGCTGGCGCACGGTCACGAAGATCAGCGCGGTGATGCCGAGCCCGGCCCGCACGTGGTCGATCTCGGCCGTGAACCGCTTGATCGCGCCGTCGGCGCGCAGCGCCTCGAAGCGAGTGTAGGCGTTGGCCCGGGAGATGCCCACCCGCTCGGCCAGCGCCGCGACCGAGATCCTGCCGTTCTCGCGCAGGACCTCGAGGATCTTCAGGTGGACGTCGTCCAGTTCGAGACCGATGCCGATCCGTCCAGACTGACCGCCGTCGCCGCCGCCATTTCTAGAAATTTCACTCATCATTACCTCACCGACCTTTATATACGTCTCGCTGGGCGCACGGCGCCTGGACGTTCTGCCGGACAATCCTCCGCATCCCCTGCTGAACGTCCCATCATGGAGGACCTACATGGCGACCCGCTCGCAGACGGCGGCTGTGCTGCTCGCCGGTGCACTCGCCCTCGCCGCCTGCGGAAGCGGCGGCACGTCCCGGACCCCCGCCTCCGGCGGCGGCGGCAAGACCCTCGTCATCGACACGTCCTTCGACCTCAAGACGGCCGACCCCGGCCGCACGTACGAGCCGACCGGGCTCATCGTCGGCAAGGCGGTCTACGAGACCCTCCTCACGTTCGACGGCGCCGACGTAACCAAGCCGGTGCCCGCCCTCGCCGAGTCGTACGAGCTGGCCGAGGACGGCAGGAAGCTGACGCTGGAGCTCAGGCAGGGCGCCACCTTCGCCGACGGCTCGCCGGTGACGGCCGACGACGTGGTCTTCTCGCTGACGCGGGTGCGTGACATGAAGGGTACGCCGTCGTTCCTGCTCGACGGGGTCGAGGTGGCCAGGACCGGCGACTCCACGATCACGCTGACGTCGAAGGCGCCCAACCCGGCGCTGCCGTACATCCTGCCGAACCCGGCGCTCGGCATCATCAACAGCAAGGTCGCCAAGCAGCACGGCGCGACCGCCGACGCCCAGGACAAGGCCGAGCAGTACCTGAACGCCAACTCGGCCGGCTCGGGCCCGTACCGGATCGAGTCCTTCAACGTCAGCAGCCAGGTCGTGCTCACCTCGAACCCGAAGTACTACGGCGCCAAGCCCGCCTACGACAAGGTCGTCATCCGCAACGTCGAGGCCGCCACCCAGAAGCTGAACGTGCAGCGCGGCGACAGCCAGATCGCGCTGAACCTGTCGGGCGACCAGGTCACCGGCATGCCCTCGACCCTGCAGGTGAAGAAGACCGCCTCGGCCAACGTCATCTTCCTGCTGGCCAACCAGGACTCCGCGATCAGCAGGACCACCACGAACCCCAAGTTCGTCGAGGCGGTGCGCAAGGGCGTCGACTACGCGGGGCTGCTGGAGCTGGCCGGCGAGGGCTCGACGCAGGCGCCGGGGGTCATCCCGTCGCAGCTGCTCGGCGCGCTGCCCGCCGACCAGGGCGCCGAGCGGGACGTCGCCGGCGCCAAGGCGGCGCTGGCCGCCGGCGGGCTGTCGAACCCGACCGTGAAGCTGGAGTACCCGACCGAGCTGACCGTGAACGGCCTGTCCTTCCAGCCGCTGGCCGAACGCATCCAGGCCAACCTCAAGGAGGTCGGCATCACGGTGGACCTCCAGCCCGCGCCGGTCAGCACGGCGCTGGACAACTACCGCAACGGCAAGGAGGAGATGGGCCTGTGGTACTGGGGGCCTGACTACCCCGACCCCAGCGACTACCTGGCGTTCCTGCCGGGCAAGACGGTGGGGCTGCGGGCCGGCTGGAAGCCTGGGGCGGCCAAGGAGATCGAGGAGGCCGGGGAGAAGGCGGCCGCGGCGATCGGCGACGGCGCCCGCGAGGAGGCCTTCGCCGACGTGCAGACCAAGCTCAACGCGTCCGGGCCGTTCGTCCCGCTGATCCAGCCGAGCCAGAACATCGTGACGGCCGGGTCGGTGACGGGCCTGGACTACCACCCCGTGTGGACGGTCGACGTCGCCGACCTCGGCGTGAAGTAAGGGATCAGGCAGGTGCCCGACAAGGAGGGTCCGCCCGCCCCGCGACCGCGGCGGACCGCGCATCCGCTGGCCCGCTTCCTGATCCGGCGCCTCCTCCTGGCCGTGCTCATGGCCTGGGGGATCACGCTGGTGACGTTCGTGCTGACCAACCTGGTGCCCGGCGACCCCGTGGCCGCGAACCTCGGCCAGCGGGCGCTCGGCGACCCGGCCATCGTCGCGCAGTGGCGGGCGGAGCACGGCCTGGACAAGCCGCTGTGGCAGCAGTACCTGATCCACCTGCGGGGACTGGTGCAGGGCGACCTGGGCACCAGCCAGCAGAGCCACCGCCCGGTCGCCCAGGACCTCGCCGAGTACGTGCCCGCCACGCTGGAGCTGGCCGGCGCCGCCATCCTGGTCTCCCTGGTGCTGGGCGTGGCGTTCGGCGTGATCGCCGCCCTGCGCAGGGACCGGCTGCCCGACCACGCGCTGCGGGTGCTGAGCCTGGTCGGCATCTCCGTCCCGACGTTCTGGCTGGCGCTGGTGGCGTTCTACGTGTTCTTCTACCGGCTGCAGCTCACCCCGGGCAGCGGCCGGGTGGACGCGGCCCTCGGCTCGGCCCCGCCCGTGACGGGGCTGCAGACGGTGGACGCGCTGCTGGCCGGCCGCTGGGACATCTTCTCCTCGGCCGCCGGCCACCTGGTCACGCCCGCCCTCGTGCTGGCCCTGTACACGATCGGCCTGCTCACCCGCTTCACCCGCTCGGCGGTGCTGGAGGTGCTCGGGCAGGACTACGTGCGCGCCGCCCGCGCCAAGGGCCTGCCGGGGCGGACGATCCTCTTCCGGTACGTCCTGCGCTCGGCGCTGGTGCCCATCATCACCGTGGCGGGCCTGGCCTTCGGCAGCCTGCTGTCCGGCACTGTGCTCGTCGAGGCGATCTTCGCCTGGCCCGGCATCGGGCAGTACGCGTACAAGAGCGCCACCACGCTCGACCTGCCCGCCGTCATGGGCGTCGGCCTGGTGGTGGGCGTCGTCTACCTGGTCATCAACCTGATCGTGGACGTCCTGTACGGCGTCATCGACCCCCGAGTGAGGCTCCAGTGACACGGGACCCCCTGGCCCGCCGGGGCCTGCTCAGGCGGCTCCCCGAGGCGTGGCGGCAGCCGCTGGCCGTGGTCGGCGCCGTACTGGCCGTGGCCTGGATCGTGATCGCGCTGGCCGCGCCCGTGCTGGCGCCGCACGATCCGCTGGCCCAGGACCTGCCGCGGCTGGCCGCTCCAGGACCCGGCCACTGGTTCGGCACCGACCAACTCGGGCGCGACATCCTGAGCCGGGTCCTGCACGGGGCGCGGGTGTCGATACCGCTGACGTTGCTGCTGGTGGCGCTGTCGGTGCTGATCGGCGGGCTGCTCGGGGCGTGTGCCGGATATTTCGGCAGGTGGGTGGATGAGACGATCATGCGGGTGGCGGACCTGGTGTTCGCGTTCCCGACCGTGATCCTGGCCATGGTGGTGGCCGCCGCCCTGGGCGCGAGCCTCGGCAACGCGGTGCTGGCCGTGCTGGTCGTGGCCTGGCCCGCCTACGCCCGGGTGACGCGCGGGCTGGTGCTGGGGGTCCGGGAGCGGGAGTTCGTGCTGAGCGGGCGGCTGCTGGGCTTCTCGGTGTGGCGGTCCCTGCGGGTGGACGTCCTGCCGAACGTGACGGGTCCCGTCCTGGTGCTGGCCACGCTCGACATCGGCACCGCCCTGCTGCTGCTGTCGGGGCTGTCGTTCCTCGGCCTGGGCGCCAAGCCGCCGTCCCCCGAGTGGGGGGCGATGGTGGCCTCGGGCGTGGAGGTGTTCGACAGCTGGTGGGTGGCGACGTTCCCGGGCCTGGCGATCTTGACCGTGGTGCTGGCGTTCAACTTCCTGGGTGACACGCTGCGGGACGCGCTCGATCCCCGGACCGCCCGCGCGATCAAGGAGCGTGCCCTTTGAGCGAGCGAACGAGCCCGCACGGCGACCTGGCCGCAGCTCCGACGGAGGAGGACCGTGACCGAGCGGAGCGAGGGAACCACCCAGCACGGCGACCTGTCGCAGCTCCGACGGAGGAGGACCGTGACCGAGCGGAGCGAGGGAACCACCCAGCACGGCGACCTGTCGCAGGTCCGACGGAGGAGGACCGTGACCGAGCGGAGCGAGGGAACAAATCAGCACGGCGACCTGTCGCAGGTCCGACGGAGGAGGACCTGTGACGTTGGACATCAGCGGGCTGAAGGTGTCGATCGGCGGCAAGGAGATCCTGCGCGGCGTCGACCTGAAACTGGCCGCGGGCCGGGTGCACGGCCTGGCCGGGGAGAGCGGGTCGGGCAAGACCATGACCGGGCTGGCCGTGCTGGGGCTGCTGCCGCACGGCGCCCGGGCGTCGGGCACGATCCGGCTCGGTGAGCGCGACCTGCTGGCGCTGCCGGCCAAGGAGCTGAACCGGGTGCGCGGCGGCGAGGTCGCCATGGTCTTCCAGGACCCGGCGACCAGCCTGCACCCGATGCTGACCGTCGGCAGGCAGCTCACCGAGCACATGCGGCACCACCTTCGCCTGGGCAGGGCCGAGGCGAAGGAGCGGGCGGTGGAGCTGCTCGGCAAGGTGCGCATCCCCGGGCCCGCGGAGGCGTACGGGCGGTTCCCGCACCAGTTCTCCGGCGGGATGCGGCAGCGCATAGCGATCGCCGTCGCGCTGGCCTGCTCGCCGAAGGTGCTGATCGCCGACGAGCCGACGACGGCGCTGGACGTGACCGTGCAGGCGGGGGTGCTGCGGCTGCTGCGCGGGCTCTGCGACGAGCTGGGGCTGGCCGTGCTGCTGGTCACGCACGATCTGGGGGTGATGTCGGCGGTGGCGGACGAGGTGAGCGTGATGAAGGACGGCCTGGTCGTGGAGTCGGGGCCGCGCGGGCGGGTGCTGCGGGAACCGGCCCACGCCTACACCCGCGCGCTGCTCGGCTCCCTGCCCGGCGCGGGCACAGCCGAACCCGGCGAACAACCCGGCTCCGGCCCCGTCCCGGAGGGTGAACGATGAGCCTGCTGAGCGTGGACGACCTGGTCGTCGAGCACCGCTCCCCCGGCCGTCCCGCGGTCCGCGCCGTGGCGGGGGCGAGCCTGACCGTCGGCGCCGGCGAGGTCGTCGGGCTGGTCGGCGAGTCGGGGTGCGGCAAGTCGACGCTGGCCCGCGCCGTCTGCGGGCTCAACCCGGTCACCGCCGGCTCGATCACGTTCGACGGGCAGCCGGTCACCCCGCTCGGGCTGCGGCGCAGGCGGCTCACCGGGATCCAGATGGTGTTCCAGGACCCGTACGCGTCGCTGAACCCGCGCCGCCGGGTCGGCGACCAGGTCGCCGACGGGCTGCGCACCGCGCGGGACACCGTCACCTCACCCGCCGACCTGCTCGAACGGGTCGGTCTGCCGCGCGAGTTCGCGGGCCGGCACCCGCACGAGTTCTCGGGCGGGCAGCGGCAGCGCATCGCCATCGCCAGGGCGCTGGCCGCACGGCCGCGGCTGCTGATCGGCGACGAGCCCATCTCCGCCCTGGACGCCTCCGCCCAGTCGCAGGTGGCCAGGCTGATGCGGGACCTGGCCGTGGACGCGGGCGCGGGACTGCTGTTCATCAGCCACGACCTGTCCGTGGTGCGGCTGATCGCCGACCGGATCGCCGTCATGTACCTGGGCAGGATCGTCGAGGTGGGCGACACGGCGGAGGTGTGGGCGGAGCCGCGGCACCCGTACACGAAGGCGCTGCTGCAGGCCATCCCGCAGCCGGACGGGAGGGGCGTGCTGCCCGCGGAGCTGCCCGGCGACGTGCCCGATCCGGCGAACCCGCCGCAGGGGTGCCGGTTCCATCCGCGCTGCCCGCACGTGATGGACGTGTGCCGCGGCAAGGAGCCGGACTTCGGGCCGGTGGCCTGCTGGCTGCACGAGCCGCCGCGGTGACGCCCCCACCGCGCTCCCCGCAGGACGCCGCGCAGGACGCCGCGCCGGGCGGCGGGTCGGCGGTCAGGGCGGAGGTGGAGGAGGCCCAGCTGATGAGCGGGCGGATGAGCGGGCGGATGGTGGCCGTGCGGGAGGCCATGGCCGGCGCCGGGGTGGATGCCCTGGTGTTGCGGCCGTCACCGGACTTCCGGTTCCTCGGCGGCGGGGAGGGGCCGTACCTGGTGGTGACCCGCGACGCCGTCGCCGAGACCGCCGAGCCCGCCCGGCTGGTGCCGGAGGGGGCGCGGCGGGTCGGCGTGGACCCGGAGATGCGGGTGCGCGAGCTGTTCGGGCTCGCCGTCGAGGCCGAACTGGTGCCCGCCTCCGCCGTGCTGGCGCCGCTGCGGCTGCGTAAGGAGCCGTACGAGATCGAGGCCGTCGCGCGCGCGGTGGCGGCCGCGGAGGAGGTGCTGGGGCAGGCGCGGGAGCTGGCCTGGTTCGGGGCGGGTGAGCGGGCGATGGCCCGCCGGCTGCGGTCGCTGCTGGTGGAGTCGGGCTGCGAGGAGGTGCTGTCGCTGCGGGTGGCGGCGGGCGAGCACACCGCGCGGCCCGCGCACGCGCCCGGTGAGCGGGTGATCAACCCGGGCGACGCGCTGCTGGTCTCGGTGTGCGGGCGGTGGGACGGCTACTGCGCGGAGGTCGCCAGGGTGTTCGCGGTGGCGGAGCCGCCGGAGGACTTCGAGGCGATGTACTCGGTGGTGGCCGCCGCGCACCGGGCGGGCCTGTCGGTGATGCGTCCCGGTGTCCCGGTGGCCGCGGTGTCCAGGGCGGTCGGCGAGGTGATCGACGGCAGCGGGTACGGGCGGTTCGCGGCGGCGCACGCCGGGCGGGGCATCGGGCTCGGGCACGACGAGGGGCCGCGGCCGGGCGAGGACGCCGTGCTGGCGGCGGGGATGACGTTCTGCCTGGAGCCGGCCATCTACGTGCCCGACCTGTTCGGGGCACGGGTGGCGGACGTGGTGGCCTGCACGGACGGCGGGCCGCTGGCGCTGGGCACGAGCCCGCACTCCCTGACCGTTCTGGACCGGTGAGACCGCCCGCACCTCGCACACGGTCCGGTGAGGCGGTCGCGCCGGTCACAGGTGCTCGGACAGCCGGCGGGCCTCGTCCGCCCAGCCCGCCAGGTACATCAGGGCCGCGCCGCGTTCGCGGTAGCGGCGGGCGGCGACCACCGGCCTGCTCCCGCCGTAGTCGAGTTGCTCCTCCCCCGCCCGCGCCAGCATCAGCGGGGCCAGGAAGTCGTACTTGACCGCCGACGCGCAGACCGCCAGCCGTACCAGGCGCTCGTCGCCGCGCCAGCCGGACTCGCGCAGCCCCCGCAGGTAGGACCCGTAGACGGCCGCGTCGAGCTCGGGCAGCAGGGCGGCGGGGAGGAACAGGTCGAAGACGCTGTCGGGGATGTGGTTGCCGACGTCCTCCCCGAGCGCGCCGTCGCCGGTGAACGCCCAGTCGAGCAGCACGGTCTCGCCGTCGCCGTCGATGACGTTGCTGGGCCACAGGTCGAGGTGGCACAGCGTCCTCGGCAGCGCCTCCATGATCGACAGGAACTGCTCGCGGTCGCGGTGCAGGCGTACCAGCTCGGCGCGCAGGCCCGGCGGGAAGTTCTCCGCGACCAGGGGGTGCCGCCAGGCCGCGTCGTCGTCGAGCAGTGCGTACGGCACCCGGTGCGTCGCGGTGTAGTCGCGCAGGAACGACCGGCTCAGCCAGGGCCGCTCCACCTCCCCCGCCGCCCCCTGCGCCAGGCCGAGCCGGAGCCCGAGGCGGGCGTGGCGGTCGACGCCCCAGGAGGTGCCGGGCGCGCCGGACACGTCCTCGATCCACAGCGCGAGGTCGCCGTCGTCCCGCTCGACCAGGTCGAGCAGCCTCGGAGCGCGCAGACCGGCGCCCGCCCACAGCTGCGGCAGGCCGCCGGCGTAGACGTCGGCCTCCCTGCGCCAGTAGTTCCAGTGGCGCGGGTCGTCGGAGTGCCGCCACCCGTCCGGGGCGTCCTTCCGCCGGGTCAGCAGCTTGAGGACGGCCGAGCGCGAGCCCCTGCGGACCCGCCAGATGCCGCCGGTGACACCGTTCTTCGGGTTGTGCGTGAGCGGCTCCATGACGGCGTCGGCGCCGCCGAGCACCCGCGTGAACTCCTCTTCCACCCGGGAAACTCTAGACCGTGACGACGTGAGGGCCGGGTCCCCGGCGGCCCGTCCGGTCGGGCGCGAGGTGCGGGCGAGTTTGAGTACGACGATACAGGCGGGCTCGCGCGCGCCCGCTAGGGCAGCTCGACGAAGGACCGCCGTTCTCTTGGTGGCCGGGCACGAATCCCGGCGGGCGCACCATGGCATACCGTCGCCAGTGAACGCGTCCACGAGGAGGAGCGGCAGGTTGATCGAGGTCAGGGAGCTCCACGAGATGGCGGAGTTCGAGCGGGTCAACGACCTGTTCGAGGACATCTGGCACTTCGGGCCCGGCGACCCGCCCATCACGATGGAGCTGATGCGGGCGCTGTCGCACGCGGGCGGCTACGTCGCCGGCGCCTTCGAGGGCGACCGGCTGGTGGGCGGCTCGGTCGGGTTCCTCGCCGCGGGAGGGGCGCTGCACTCGCACGTCACCGGCACGACGCGGCGCGGCGCCGGGTTCGAGCTGAAGCTGCACCAGCGCCGCTGGGCCCTGGGGCGCGGGATCGAGCGCATCACCTGGACCTACGATCCGCTCGTGCGCCGCAACGCCCACTTCAACCTGGCGAAGCTGGGCGCGCGGCCCCAGGAGTACCTTCCGCGCTTCTACGGCGTCATGGGCGACGCGATCAACCAGGGCGACGAGTCCGACCGGCTGCTCGCGGTGTGGCCGCTGACCGCGCCGCACGTGGAGGCGCTGGCCCGGCGCGAGCCCGGCGAGAGCGCGGCGCCGGAGGGCGCGGTGGTCGCGCTGGCCGACGACGGCGGCCGGCCGGTGCCGGGGCAGGCGCGGGGGCAGGCGGGGGCGGGCGCCGTGCTGGTCGCCGTTCCCGCCGACATCGAGGGGTTGCGCGGCAGCGACCCGGGAACGGCCAAGGCGTGGCGCCTCGCCGTGCGCGAGGTGCTGGGTGGCCTGATGGCGGAGGGCCGGGCGGTCACGGGGTTCTGCGGCAAGTCCTACTACGTAGTGGAGCACGCGTGAAGATCACTGGAGTTGAGCTGCGCCGGATCGCGATGCCGCTGGTGGCGCCGTTCCGCACCTCGTTCGGCACCGAGACGTCCCGCGACGTCCTGCTGGTCAGGGTCGTGACGCCGGACGCCGAGGGCTGGGGCGAGTGCGTGGCGATGTCGCAGCCGCTCTATTCCTCCGAGTACGTCGACGGCGCGGCCGAGGTGATCCGCCGTTTCCTCCTGCCCGCGTTGCCGCAGAACGTCGACGCGCAGGGCGTGGCCCGCGCCCTGGAGCCGGTCAAGGGTCACCGCATGGCCAAGGCCGCGGTGGAGACGGCCGTGCTGGACGCGCAGCTGAGGGCGGCGGGCGAGTCGTTCGGCCGGTTCCTCGGCGCGTCGCGCACCCGGGTGCCGTGCGGGGTGTCGGTCGGCATCATGGACTCGATCCCGCAGCTCCTCGACGCGGTGGCGGGCTACCTGGACGAGGGGTACGTCCGCATCAAGCTGAAGATCGAGCCCGGCTGGGACGTCGAGCCGGTCAGGGCGGTGCGCGAGCGGTTCGGCGACGACGTGCTGCTCCAGGTCGACGCGAACGCCGCCTACTCCCTGACCGACGCCCGGCGGCTGGCCCGGCTCGACGCGTTCGACCTGCTGCTGATCGAGCAGCCGCTGGCCAACGACGACCTGGTGCAGCACGCCAGGCTGGCCGGGCAGCTCGCGACGCCGATCTGCCTGGACGAGTCGATCGAGTCGGCCGAGCACGCCGCGGCGGCGATCGCGCTCGGCTCGTGCTCGATCATCAACGTCAAGCCGGGCCGGATCGGCGGCTACCTGGAGGCGCGGCGCATCCACGACCTCTGCCGGGCCAGCGGCGTGGCGGTGTGGTGCGGCGGCATGCTGGAGACCGGGCTCGGCCGGGCGGCGAACGTGGCGCTGGCGGCGCTGCCCGGGTTCACCCTGCCGGGCGACACCTCGGGGTCGCGCCGCTACTACGCGACCGACATCACCGAACCGTTCGAGCTGGCGGACGGGCATCTCGAGGTGCCGGCCGGGCCGGGTCTCGGCGTCGAGCCGATCCCGGCCGTGCTCGACGAGGTGACCACGGCCACGGAGTGGATCACCCTCTGAGGCGGGGCACCGCGGCCAGGAGGGCGCGCGTGTAGTCGTGCGCGGGCTCGCCGACGACCTGCTCGGCGGGGCCCGCCTCGACCAGCCGGCCCTGGTGCATGACGGCGACCACGTCGGCGACGTACCTGACCACGGCCAGGTTGTGCGAGATGAACAACATCGGCAGGCCCAGCTCGTCGCGGAGCCCGCGGACGAGGTTGAGCACCGCGCCCTGCACCGACACGTCGAGCGAGCTGGTGATCTCGTCGGCGACGAGCAGGCCGGGGTCGCCGCCGAGGGCGCGGGCGATCGCGACGCGCTGCCGCTGCCCGCCGGACAGCTCGCGGGGATAGCGGCCGGCCACCTCCGCGGGCAGCCGCACGAGGTCGAGCAGCCGCTTCACCTCGCTGTCGCGGTCGCGGCCCCTGATGCCCTCCGCGACCGTGTCGCCGACGGTCATGCGGGGGTTCAGCGACGCGTACGGGTCCTGGAACACCATCTGCACGCGGCGGGCGCCCTCGATGCTCCCCGTGTACGGCACGAGCCCGCAGACGGCCCTGGCCAGCGACGACTTGCCGGATCCCGACTCGCCGACGAGCCCGACGACACGGCCGTCGGGGATCTCCAGCGTGACGTCGTCGACGGCGGTGAAGCCGCCGAAGCGCACGGTCAGGTTCTTGATGATCATGAGACCTCCCAGCACGCGACCCGCCGGCGGGGACCGTGCGCGACGAGTTCCGGGCGCTGCGTGGCGCACCGCCCGGTGGCCAGGGAGCAGCGGGGGGCGAAGGCGCAGCCGGGACCGACCTGGTCGGGCGCGGGCTGCGTGCCGGGGATGCCGGCCAGCGGCTTGCTCCTGTCGGTGTCCAGGTCGGGCAGGGAGGCGATCAGCGCCCTGGTGTAGGGGTGGGCGGCCCCCTCGACGAGCCGGTCGGCGGGC
The DNA here is from genome assembly GCF_039871615.1 of Nonomuraea sp. B10E15. NCBI lineage: Bacteria > Bacillati > Actinomycetota > Actinomycetes > Streptosporangiales > Streptosporangiaceae > Nonomuraea > Nonomuraea sp. B10E15. Next base: position 148,920 of record NZ_JBDPMB010000005.1, on the reverse strand, counting down.
AGTTCCTCGACGACGCGGCCGGCGTACATGACGACGACGCGGTCGCACAGCTGGCCCACGACGGCGATGTCGTGCGAGATGAACAGCGTGGCCGCGCCGGTCTCCTCCACGACCTCGCGCAGCAGCCGCAGGATCTGCCGCTGCACGGTCACGTCGAGCGCGGTCGTGGGCTCGTCGGCGATGATCAGGCGGGGCGTGCCCATCAGACCCATGGCGATCACGGCGCGCTGCCGCATGCCGCCCGACAGCTCGTGCGGGTGCTGGGCGGCGCGCCGTTCCGGCTCGGGCAGGTGCACCTGGCCGAGCCGGTCGACGGCGCGGCGGCGGGCCTCGGCCCGGCTCGCGCCCTCGTGCACGACGGCGACCTCGGCGAGCTGGCCGCCGACCCTGAGCGCGGGGTTGAGCGCGGCGAGCGGGTCCTGGAAGACCATCGCGAGCGAGGTGCCGAGCTCCTTGTCCGACAGCGTGGCGACGTCCTTGCCGCCCAGGTGCAGCCGGCTGTGGGTGACCTTCCCCGGGTAGGGGACGAGCCCGCCGACGGCGGCGGCGGTCAGGCTCTTGCCGCTGCCGGACTCGCCCACGAGCCCGACGACCTCTCCTGGCGCGACGGTCAGCGACAGGCCCCGCACGGGTGTCGCGCCTCCGGGAAAGGTGACGGTCAGGTCCCGCACGTCCAGCACGGCGCCGGGGTCCGGCTCTCCCGGCTCGGGCGGCGGCGCCGGCGGCTCCTCGGCCCTGCGCACGGTCGTGCGCGCGGCGGCCCTGGCCAGGGCGTCCCCCAGCAGGTTGAAGCCGATGCCGGCGAGCGCGACGGCGGCGGCGGGGCCGAGCGCGACCTCGGGCGTCACGTAGATCCGCGAGAACCCGTCGAACAGCAGCCGGCCCCAGTCGAACGAGGGTGGTTGCACGCCGAGCCCCAGGAACGACATGCCGGCCAGGCCGAGCAGGGCGCCGCCGAGCGCCTGGGTGAGGTTGAGGATGAGCGGCTCGGCGATGTTGGGCAGCACGTGCCGGGAGAGGATGCGGCGGCGGGGCACGCCGAGCATGCGGGCGGCGGAGACGTAGTCGGCGCCGGCGACCGTGGCGGCCAGCGTCTGGGTGAGCCGGGCGAAGCCCGGCGCGATGGCGGCGCCGATGCCGAGCACCGCGCCGCGCGCGCCGAGGCCGGCGACGACCGCGGTGAACATGGCCAGCAACAACCCGGGAAAGGCCACCAGCGCGTTGACCGTGCCGGTGGCCAGCCGGGCCGCGCGTCTGGGCAGCACGGACGGGAGCGTGCCGAGCAGGATGCCGGCGACGGCGCCGATGAGGGTGGCGGCCAGCGCCAGCGCCAGCGAGAACCGGCCCGCGACCAGCACCCTGGCCAGCAGGTCGCGGCCGAGGTTGTCGGTGCCGAGCGGGTGCTCGGCCGAGGCGCCCTGGAGGATGGCGCCGGCGTCGATGCGCTCGGCGGCCTCGCCCCAGATGATCGGGCCGGCGACGGCGAGCGCCGCCATGAGCGCGACGATCACGGCTCCGGCCACGGCGGGGCCGCTCCATCGGACGGACATCAGGACTGCTCCCTGATCTCAGAGGTGGGGTCGAGGGCGCCGAGCAGGAGGTCGACGGCCAGGTTCACGACCAGCACGATCGCGCCGTAGACGAGGATCACGCCCTGGGCGACCGGGTAGTCCTTCTGCGTGATCGACTCGACGATCTTCAGCCCCAGCCCTGGCCAGGCGAAGACGTACTCGACGAGCACGCTCCCGGCGATGAGCGAGGTCAGCAGCAGCCCGCACACGGTCAGGGTCGCGGTGAGCGTGTTGGGCAGCACGTGCCGCAGGTGCAGCCGGCGCGCGGGCAGGCGCTTGGCCCTGGCCAGGCGCACGTAGTCCTTGCCCAGCTCGCGCAGGGTCTCCACGCGGGCGATGCGGGCGATCATGGCGACGGGTCCGGCCGCGAGGGCGAGGACGGGCAGCACGTACGTGATCGGCCCGGCCTTGCCGGCGGGCGGGAACCAGCCGAGGCCGATGGCGAAGGCGGACACGAGGCCGATCGCGTACAGGAACTCGGGGACGGCCACGGCGGTGCCGGTGACGGAGCCGAAGGTCAGCTCGGAGCCGCGGTTGCGGCCGTTCTGGGTGCGGACGGCCGCCCACATGCCGAGCGGGACGCCCGCAAGCAGGGCGAGGAGGGTGGCGAGGAGGGCGAGGGCGAGGGTGTTGGGGAGCCGGGCGGCGATGACCTCGCCGACGGGCTCGCTGGTGATGAACGAAGTCCCGAAATTTCCTGACAGGACGTTGGTCGCGTAGGTCACGAACTGCTCCGGGAGCGGGCGGTCGAGGCCGAGCGCCGCCCTGCGCGCCTCCACCAGCTCCACCGGCGCCGTCGGCCCGAGCGCCGTGCGCACGGGATCGCCGGGGATGAGGTGGATCATCGCGAAGGAGGCGGCCAGCAGCACGGCCAGCGACACGGCGAACCGCACCGCCCGCCGCACCGCGACCCGAGCCCTGCGCCGCCCGGCCCCTTTCCCGGCCGCCTCGGGTGCGCGGCCCGGAGGAGGGCCGGGCGGGGAGAGCGGCGGGTCGGTGACGGTCCCGGGCGTCTCGAGACCGCTGGTGTCGCGCACTCAGCCTCCCTGGGTGAGCCTGATCGAGGTGGGCACGAACTCTCCCGCCTGCATGTCGTACGTCGCCCCCTTGGCCGCGTGCAGCACCGTGTTCTCCACCACCGGCACCAGGTCGGCGGCCTCGAACAGGGCGGACTCCGCCTCGAGCCATTGGCCGCAGCCCTCGGCCGACGGCAGCTGCCCGGCCTCGGCGATGAGCGACTCGTAGCGCTTGTTGTCCAGGTGGGCGAAGTTGGCCCCCTTGGGCGCGGCCGGGCCGGACAGGAAGCCGATGAGCTGGGAGGGCAGGGTGACCCCGATCGGGAGCCAGACGACGTCCCAGTCCTGCGTGGCGTTGAGCGACTCCGACAGCTTGGCGTCGATGATGCCGTTCAGCTTCACCTCGGCGCCCGCCTTGCGCCAGGCCTGGCCCAGATACTCGACCGCGGCCTGCACCCCGGCCCCGCGCGTGGTGGCGTACATCACCCGCAGCGTCAGCCGCTTGCCGTCCTTGACCCGGACCCCGTCGGGCCCCGCCTTCCAGCCGGCCGCGTCCAGGGCGGCCGCGGCGGCCGCGGCGTCGTGGGCGGGGACGTGCCCGGTGACCGAGTCGCCCTTGCAGGGACGCGGCTCCATGACGAGCCCCGTGGCCGGCCTGCCGGTGCCGCTGGAGGCGATGCCGGCCAGCTCCTTGAGGTTGACGGCCTGGGTGAGCGCCCTGCGCACGTCCGGGTCGTGCGCGGGCCTGTCGTCGCCCTGGTGGTAGAAGTACTGGCCGTTGGTGAAGGGGACGACCTTCTTGACCACGCCCGGTGTGGCCTCCAGGCGGGCCCGGTCGGGGCCGTAGACGGTCGCGCCGTTGATGGTGCCCGAGACGAGCAGGTTGGCGGCGGTCTGCTCGTTCGGCACGACCTTGAGCACGACGGTCTCGGGCAGGTCGGCGGCCGTCGCGCCACCCGGGCCCCAGGCGTACTCCCTGCGCACCTTGAACGTGTAGTGGTCGCTGGGCACCGCCTCGGTCAGCCGGTACGGGCCGGAGCCGGAGGTCCCGCGGGCCAGCAGCGAGCGGTCCTTGACGCCCTTGCCGCACACGATGAACAGCGACCGGGCGCTCTCCAGGATGAAGCTGAACGGCTCCGGCATGGACAACGTCACCGTGCCCGCCGCGTCGTCCGCGGCGGCCTTCATCCCGGTGGGCACCAGCACGCCGTAGATGGGCGACTTCGTGGCGGGGTCGGTGATGTGGTTGACGCTGTCGGCGACGTCGGAGGCGGTCAGCGGGGAGCCGTCGGAGCAGGTGACGCCCTTGCGCAGGGTGAACGTGGCGCTGTCGGGCTCGACCTCCCACTTCTCGGCCAGCCTGGGCACGATCTTGCCGTCGTCGGAGGCGGTGACGAGCGTGTCGTACGCGAGCGAGAGCGTGGTGTTCGTGATGGAGAGCACGCCCATGGCGGGGTCGAGGCCGCCGGGGTCGGCCGAGATGGCGTAGGTGAACGTGCCGTCCCTGACCGGCGCGCCGGCACCGGCGCCGTCACCGGCACCGTCACCGGCACCGGCACCGTCACTGGCACCGCCGGTTCCTCCGCAGGCGGCCGCGAGCAGGGCGAGCGAGGTGAGAGCCGCAGCTGCCGGTCTTCTCATGGGGACTCCCGTCGGGCGTGGGGGGTGTGCACCACCTTCGTCCCTCGCCGGGCCCGGTGCTTCGTGCCGGGTGACGAAAAAGCCGGGCGGCCTCGTGCTAGCGGCCGAAGATCCGCATCTGCAACATCACCGTGAGCCGGGCGTCGGGGTCCGACAGGTCGAGGCCGCTGATCTCGACGAGACGCTTGAGCCGGTAGCGGAAGGTGTTGGCGTGCACGTGGACCCGGGCGCAGGCGGCGTTGACGTCGCCGAACGCGTCCAGGTACGCCCGCAGCGTGGCGGTCAGCTCGGTGCCGTGCTCCGCGTCGTGGTCGAGCAGCCGCTGGTAGGGGCCGGTGGGCGTCTGCTCCTCCGCGGCGGCCACGTCGGCGACCTGGAGGAGCAGCGCTTCGAAGTGCACGGAGGTGTATCCGGCGACCTGGCCGGTGACGCCGCGGGCGCGCAGCACGCGCAGCGCGCGGTCGGCGTCCGCGCGCGACCTGGCGACGTGCGCCAGGTTGGGCGCCAGGCGGCCCGCGCCGATGTTGGCGGCGTGCCGGGGCCCGACCCTGGCCAGGAAGCTCTCGGCCACGCGTACGGCCCGGGCCTCCTCCCCGCTGCTGTCGGACCCGCCCGGCTGCAGGGGCAGCACCGCGTACGCGACGGAGCCGACGAGCGCGGCGGCGGCCTTGGGATGGATGGCGCCGACGTGCAGCGCGAGCGCGTCGCAGAAGCGCTGCCGGTCGCTCTCGCCGCGTGCCGGGTCGGCGGCGGAGTCGCCGGTCAGCTGGGCGGCCAGCACGCACAGGCGGGTGGTGGCGATGCCGAGCCGTTCGGCCGCCTCGGCCGCGTCGGTGCCGCCGGCCAGCACGGTGGACAGCAGGTCGGCGCGGAGCCGCCGCCGGGTGTCGGCCCCGGCCCGCTCGCGCAGCAGCTGCAGCGCCACGATCTTGGCGGCGTCGGCGAGCGCGCGCTGCCGCTGCTCGCTGAGCGGCTCGTGCACGGCCACCCAGATGGACCCGAGGATCTCGTCGCCGGTGCGGACCGCGACGGCGACCCGGTTGATGACGTTCTCGTCGTCGAGCTCCATGTAGACGGGCTCGCGGCTCTGGTAGAGCTGCTTGAAGAAGCCGCGTTCGTCGAGCATGCGCAGGTAGCGGTCGGGGACCTGGCGGCCGAGCACGGTCTCGACGCGGCCCTGGTCGGCCTCCTCCTGGCGGCCGGAGTAGGCGAGCACCCGCGACGACCTGTCCTCGATCGTGACGGGCGCGTCCAGCAGCGCGCAGACGGCGTTGGCCAGGGAGAACAGGTCGTCCGGCGGTCCCTCCCCCGGCTCGGCCAGGTCGCCCTCGGCCAGCAGCGAGCGCAGCAGCGCGGCCACCTGCGACCAGGAGGCCGCCCTGGTGAGCCCGAGCACGGCCACGCCGGTCTCCAGCACCACGGCCCGCACCCGCTCGTCCACGTCGACGGGCAGCTTGACGACGACGCCGGCGGCCTGCCCGGCCCGCTCGATCAGGGCGCAGATGTCGTCCGCGCGCTGGACGCCGACGGCCAGCAGGATCCCGCCGGGCGGGACGATCAGCTCGTCGAGCGGGTCGTAGACGTGCACGCCGGTGACCTCGGTGTCGAGGTCACCGGGTGACGCGGCGACGTCGAGCAGCGTGGTGCCGAGATCCTGGAGGATGCGCCCGAGACTGGCACGCGGACGATTCCTCATCCGATCACGATAATCCACGAAAACGGAGTTCACCCGGGCACGCCGCGCGCGCGGGCCGCCTCGCCCGGCCCGTCCCGCAGGTCCATGCCGCCCCTCAGCCGGTCTTCGGGGTGGCGCGGGCGCCCATGTGCACGTACGGGGAGCCGTCGGGCAGCTCGTAGAACACGACGGACGTCCAGTCGGGCGAGCCGGCCATCCGGCAGACGAACGTGACGTCGTCCACGGGCACCAGCTCGCACTCCTCCGGCTCCTTCTGCAGGGCGGCCAGCGCTCCCGTGGCCTCGTACCGCAGCCAGGGCCTTCCGCCGCGCGACGACACCGTGATGCGGGCGCCCACCCGCTCGTAGACGCCGGTGTGGCGGGAGGCGTCCCCGCCCACGTCCACGTCCGCGTCCTGCTCGGGCGGCTCCGGCTGCCGGGGCACGGTGAGGCCGTCGAGCTCGGCGAACAGCTCCGCGGCCACGGCGCGGGCGAAGGGGCCCGAGTGGCCGCCGTTGGCGGTGACGCACGCGATGGTGCCGGTGCCGGGCACGGCCCAGAGCATGGCGTGCTGGCCGATGGTGTTGCCGCCGTGGGAGATGACGCGTTGCCCGTCCCACTCGTCCAGGATCCAGCCGATGCCCCATTGCTTGCCGAGGGTGTGCGGGTTGGGGATGTCGATCTGCGGCTCCCACATGGCCCGCGGGTCGTCGAGCAGCCCGCCCTCCCCGGCCGTGCGCAGGTGGGCCTGGGCGAAGGCGACCACGTCGGCGGGGCGGGCGCAGATCAGCCCGGCCGGACCGGCCGAGCGCATGAGCCCCCACGCCGGAGCCGGCGCCCCGCCGTCCACGTGGCCCATCGCGGCGCGGAAGCGCAGCACGTCCTCGGGCAGGGTCCAGGTGTGGGTGAGGCCGAGCGGCTCGACGATCTCCTTCCTGAGCGCGTCGTCCCAGCGGTCGCCGGTCAGCCGCTCCACGACGCGGCCCGCGATGACGAACCCGGAGTTGCAGTAGGACTGGGTGACGCCGAGCGGGTGGTTCTGGGCCAGGTCGGCGCACGCCTCGACGTACTTCTCGACGCAGTCGTCACCGCGGCCGGTGTCGAGGAACAGGTCGCCGTCGATGCCGCTGGTGTGGGAGAGCAGGTGCCTGATGGTGACGGTCTTGGTGACTTCGGCGTCGGCGACCTTGAACTCCGGCAGCACCTCCGCCACCGCCGTGTCCAGCGTCAGGCGGCCCCGCTCGATCAGCCGCATGAGCAGGGTGGCGGTCCACACCTTGGTGACCGAGCCGATCTGGTAGAGCGCGTCCGGGGTCGCCTCGACGCCGGTGGCGGTGTTGAGCGTGCCCGCGGCGAACTCGTGCAGCTCTCCCTCGTGCAGGTACGCCAGCGCCGCGCCGGGCACCTCGTACTGGGCGATCAGCTCGGGGAGCCGCTGACCCATTGCTCCAGCCACGTGATGATCCTTTCGTTGTAGTCGTACCGGTGTGAGGGCCGGCCGTTCAGGATGAACAGGTGGCTGGCGCCGGGATAGCGCACCAGCCGCACGGGCACGCGCCGCTCGCGCAGCGCGGCGAACCACTGCTCCGACTGGCCGACCGGGCAGCGGTCGTCGCTCTCGCCGTGCAGGAGGAGCGTGGGCGTGCCGACCTCGGACACGTACGTGATCGGCGACTGGGCGGCGAGGTCACCGGCCCATTCGTGCACCTTCATCACGTGGCCGAGGTCCGAGGTGCCGGCCAGGCTGGTCAGGTCGCTCACGCACCCGCCCGGGATCGCGGCCTTGAAGCGGCCGCTGTGGCTCGTCAGCCAGCACGTCATGTAGCCGCCGTAGCTGTAGCCGGTGACGGCCAGCCGGTCAGGGTCGGCGACGTTCTCCTCGATCAGAGCGTCGACGGCGGCGAGGAAGTCCTGGGCGTCGGCCAGCCCCCACGCGCCGACGGCGGCGGTGTAGAAGTCCTCGCCGTAACCGTCGCTGGCGCGCGGGTTGAGCGCGAGCACCGTCCAGCCCCTGGCCGCGAGGGCCTGGTGGTAGAGGTGGAAGCCGTCGAGCACGGGGGCCCAGGCGTTGTGCGGGCCGCCGTGCACGTCGAGCAGCAGCGGGCCGGGGGTGGCGGCGTTCTCGTCCCGGAGCACGAAACCCTCGACGAGGGTGCCGTCGGGGGCGGTGAACGTGCGGCGGGCCGGCGTGAACAGGTCGACGCCGTCGAGCGCGTGGTCGGTGAGCCGCTCCGGGGTCTCCCCCGGCCGGCCGAGGTAGACGTCGCCGGCGCTGTGCGGGGTCGCGGCCACGTACGCGATCCGGCCGGCCGCCACGCTCGCCCCCGACACGCTCGCCTCCTCGGGCACCAGCCGCTCGCCTGTGGCGCGGTAGAGGTGGGAGCTGCCGCGGTCGCGCACGCAGAACATCAGGTCGTCACCGTCATCGGTGAGCGGCGCGGGGGCCGCGCCGGGGTAGCCGGGGGCGCCGGTCATGACGTTGCGGTCCAGCCCCGTCTCCACCTCCTCGGGCACACCGCCAGGGGTGAGCGTGAAGAGCCGTACGTGCCCGACCGGGCCGCCCTTCACGCCGGTGACGACCAGCCGCTCGCCCGGCCACCACACGCCGGTGCAGACGAGCTCGGGACCGGTCAGCCGCTGCGGCTTCTCGCCGGGCGCCACGGTGTGGACGGCTCCGCCCGCCTCCAGGTCGCGGTCGGCCTCCATGTCCGCGACGAACGCCAGCCGCGTCCCGTCGGGACTCCACGACGGCTCCCCCGCGAAGAAGTCGCCCTCGGTCACCTGGGTCGTCTCCCCGCTTGCCACGTCCACCACGAACAGGTGCGCGCTCATCCCGCGCAGCAGCCCCGTGCCGTCCGCCTTGTACTCCAGCCGGTCGGTCACCACGGGCGCGCCCGGATCGGGGGCCTGCCCGCCGGGCCCCACCGGGGCGCTGAACGCGATGCGGGTGCCGTCCGGCGACCATCGCGGCGCCCCCGCTCCCAGAGCCGCCGTGGTGAGCGCGGCCGGCTCGCCGCCGTCCATGGGCAGCAGGTGGATCTGCGGCCTGCCGTCCACGGGCCGCAGGAACGCCAGCGTCCGCCCGTCCGGCGACCACCGGGCCGCGCTCCCGCCGGCCAGCCTGCGCGGCGCGGCGCCGGGGGCGGCGAGCCAGATCTCCGTGCGGTTCTCGTCGGCGTCCTGGTCGACGGTGGTCAGCGTGTACGCGACCGCGCCGCCGTCGGGACGCAGGGAGGGATCGGAGGGAACGGCGAAGCGGTAGAGATCATCCAGGGTGAGTCGCGCCATATCCGAACCGTAGAGCAGCACCATCGCCCCTTCTTCGGACTATCCGACGAACGGCGGAGGTTCCGTTGTGCCCGGGCCCAACCAGCAGAGAGGTGGCCACATCCCTCCACCAAGGCAACGACGACATGCTCGTGCCGCGGCCTCATCATGCCTCCATGGAAATGGCCGACGCATCCGGCCCGGCCGACGGCGCGTCCTCCACTGACTCCGACGCCCTGCGGATCAGGTCGGAGCGCAACCGTTGGGACTTGCACACCCTCGACGGCCAGTTGCCGGAACGGTGGCCGAACCACCCGCACGTGGAGGCGGTCCACGAGGTGCTGGCTGAGTGGCCGGGGAAGAAAAGCGGCACAGGACGGACCCCTGTCCCGGTGGTCAGGTTGGTGCGGCGTACGTTCGCCGGCCGGACGGCCACCGGTCGGTGCTCACCCGCCAACGGAATCATTCACACCACTCAGCCGGCTGAAGAATCGAATGGAACGCCGATGTGTGCGGATCTTGCCCATTCGTCGTCAATCGCAGCACGGCACAGTGCTTCGGCGGTGATCAATGTGGCGAGACCCCAGCTGTTGGCCCACGTTTCCCGGCCGGCCGGGGTCGCGGTGATCCATCGCTCGACACTGGCGAGATCGGGAACTGGATCCCAGTCCCGATCCATCGCGTCGAACTCGACGACGAGGCCGGTTTCCGTGCGGTAAGAGACTAACGGTGGGACGTCGTCGATCCATTGAATACTCAGACAAGGACCGTACTGCGCCAGGGCGGGAAGAGCTGCGCGGGTGGTGGGATCAACGCTGTAGTCCATGATGACGGCGCCGTTGCCGAGGCGCCCGATGAGCATGCGGAGGCCCCAATCACCGAAGTATGCCCGCTGAGCGCTCTCGGGCGAGATGCCATAGGCCGCCAGAACATCATCGATCTTGGTGGCGGAACACCAAGTCAAGACGACGACGTCCGAAGTGTGCTGACTAAACCACTCCAGATAAGCAGAATCGATCATAGATGTACCTCTTGGTTGACAGCACTCCGCCGGCGACCACGCCTTGAAAAAACCGTACGAAGTAGGACGATATACACCATTTGATCATTTGCGCGCACAGCACTATCGGCAAGCGATTCCAGCGCGCTGATCGAGCAAGTGCACGCGATCTCCCTGGCATTGTGCCCGAGCGCGACAGTAAGGACCCGGATGGCCCCGTGCTGGTGTTCAACCACCGGGAGTGGAAGGCGTTCCTTGACGGCGTGAACAAGAACGAGTTCGGCCTGCCCTGAGCCTGAGCATGGCCCCGGAGTCAGTCCGGACCTGAACACCTGTGACGCTTTCCCCTGTCCCGTGCCGTCCAGGAGCGGCCGCTGCGCGCCCACGACAGCCGGACACGGCGCACGGGAATAATGTGTTGCGTTGCCGTGCTGATCCACGCACTATGTTCCGCATGTTCCCGCGCGCTCACCTGACGACGCCCGCCCTGCCGGCGGGCGCGTTCGAGCGTGCCTGCGACGGCCTGGAGCGCTGACCTCTTCCCGTTCGTCCTGAAGTGACCCGGCGGGGGGAGGTCGACCGGCCCTGACGGGTCACGAAGCTCGGGAGTCTCAAGAGAGGGAATCATGGCCAAGCAGGCCTATGTGCGCAACAAGCCGCACCTCAACATCGGCACGATGGGCCACGTCGACCACGGCAAGACCACGCTGACCGCGGCGATCACCAAGGTGCTCGCCGCGCGGGGGCAGGCGACGTTCACGCCGTTCGAGCGGATCGACAGGACCCCGGAGGAGGCCTCCAGGGGGATCACGATCAACATCTCGCACGTCGAGTACGAGACCGCCACCAGGCACTACGCGCACGTGGACATGCCGGGGCACGCCGACTACGTGAAGAACATGATCACGGGGGCGGCGCAGCTCGACGGCGCGATCCTCGTCGTGTCCGCGCACGACGGGATCATGCCGCAGACCAGGGAGCACGTGCTGCTCGCCAGGCGGGTCGGCGTCGAGCACCTGGTGGTGGCCGTCAACAAGGCCGACGGCGCCGACCCGGAGCTGCTCGACCTGGTGGAGCTGGAGCTGCAGGACCTGCTCACCGGGCAGGGCTACGACGGCGTCCCGATGGTGCGGGTGTCCGGGCTGCGGGCGCTGGAGGGCGACCCGGTCTGGACGGCTTCGGTCGACGCGCTGCTCACGGCGGTGGACGAGCACATCCCCGTGCCGGTGCGCTACGTCGACGCGCCGTTCCTCATGCCGGTGGAGAACGTGCTGACGGTCACCGGCCGCGGCACGGTCGTCACCGGAGCCATCGAGCGTGGCGCGGTGCGCGTCGGCGACGCGGTGGACGCCGTCGGGTTCGGCGAGGGGTTCGGCGCCGTCGTCACGGGCGTGGAGACGTTCGGCAAGACGATGGAGCGGGGCGAGGCCGGCGACAACGCCGCCGTGCTGCTGCGCGGCGTGCGCCGCGAGCAGGTGCGGCGGGGGATGGTGCTGGCCGCGCCGGGCACCCAGCGGGCCCGCTCGTCGTTCACCGCCCGCGTCTACCTCCTGACCGCGGAGGAGGGCGGGCGGCGCAGGCCGGTCGTGTCCGGGTACCGGCCGCAGTTCTACGTGCGCACGACCGACGTGCCCGGCGAGCTGGCGCTGCCCGAGCCGGCGCAGCCGGGCGACACGGTGGAGGTGGCGGTGGAGCTGGGCAAGGCGGTGGCGCTGGAGCCCGGGCTCGGCTTCGCGATCCGCGAGGGCGGGCTGACGGTCGGCGCGGGCACGATCCTCACCGTGCCCGACTGACGATCCCGCTCCGGACCGGTCAGCCTGGTCAGGCTCGGCCGGTCCGGACGGTCTCGCGGGTGCGCGGCGACGGCGGCCCGGCCTGCCGTCGTCGGGTCCGGGTGCGAGGACCGGGTCCGGGTGCCAGGGCCGGGTGCGGGTGCGGGTGCGGGTGCCAGGGCCGGGTGCGGGTGCGGGTGCCAGGGCCGGGTGCGGGTGCGGGTGCCAGGGCCGGGTCCCGCGGCGCGCGGGGCCCGGCCCGCCGGGGTCAGGTCCGGTCGAAGCGGATCCGGAGCGTCGACCGGCGGGCCCGCAGCTCGTACGCGGGCAGCACCCCGGGGCCGCAGGTGGCGGTGCCGACGCCCTGGTGCGCGAGGTCCAGGTGGAGGTGCACGCGGTCGTCCGCCACCAGGTCGGGCCGGTGGCGGGCGCGGGTCAGCGCGTCGTTGCTCCACGGGCGCGCCGTCATCCCGAACACGGGATCCCCCGTGACCCTGAACCCGCCGAGGTCGGCCCACCGCACCTCGGCGCGGTGGCCGTTCTCCTGCGGCTGGACGTACGGCGTCTGGAGCTCGTCGATCGTGGCCGACCAGCGGCCCACGCGGGCGGCCAGCCCGGTGTCCGGGTACGCCTCGCCGGGCCCCATCCCGAACCACGTGACCCGGTCGAAGGTGCGGGGCAGCGACATGGTGACGCCGAGCCGCGGGATCGGGTCGCTCCAGTCGCCGGTGGGCTCGATGTCGAGGAGCAGCCGGAGCCCGCCGTCGAACGTCCACCGGTACGTCGCCCGGATCCCGTGGTCGGTGGCCGCGGGCGCGACCCGGGTGCGGACGGTCAGCTCGTCGCCCTGTTCGACCGCGTCGACCCGGTGCGTGAGCCGGTGCAGGCCGAGCCCGCGCCAGGCGCCTTCGAGCCCGCCGTACCTGTCGTTGTCGGTGGGCGGCCGCCACAGGTCGAGCCGCGGGCCTTCGACGTCGATCCCGAAGAGCCGGACGAGCCGGCCCGACGCGGCGTCGAACGCGCAGTCGCCGGCGGTGATCTCCGAGCCGCCGCGCACGAGCGCCGCGGCCGGCCGTTCGAAGCGGGCGGGGTGCCGGACGAGCAGCGCCTGCCCCCACGCGACCTCGTGGCCGGCCCGCGCCCACGGCTCGTCGCGGGCGAGCACGGCGCGCACGGTCAGCCACCGTTCGCCGTCGGGGCCGCTCGCGCCGGGCACCTTGCACTCGCCGCCGCCGGCGGGCACGTCGAGCCGGTGCTCGGCGACGGTCTCGCCCTCCACCTCCACCGAGGCGACGAACTCCAGGTGGGACAGGTCCCGGAAGCCGTGTCCGTTGACGATGCGCACGACCCCGTCGCCGAACTCGAACCGGACCGGCTCGAACACCTTCTTCAGGTCGAGCAGCCCGGGGGACGGCGTGCGGTCGGGGAACACGAGCCCGTCGATCACGAAGTTGGAGTCGTGCACGGGCTCGCCGTAGTCGCCGCCGTAGGCGTACTCGTGGTCGGGGTGCTCGAGCCCGTGGTCGATCCACTCCCAGACGAACCCGCCGGCCAGCCGCGGGTAACGCTCGAACAACTCCTGGTACTCGGCCAGCCCGCCGGGCCCGTTGCCCATGGCGTGGGCGTACTCGCACTGCAGGAACGGCATCGCCCGCCGCCGCGCGTCCTGGCCGGGGTCGTCGAGCGCCTCCTCCTCGTAACGGCCGATGGCCTCGACCTCGGCGTGGGAGGCGTACATCCGCGAGTAGACGTCGGTGTGCGCGCAGGAACGGTCACCCTCGTAGTGCAGCGGGCGGGACGGGTCGCGCTCGCGGGTCCATGCGGACATGACGGCCAGATTCCTGCCGACGCCCGCCTCGTTGCCGAGCGACCACATGATGACGCTGGGGTGGTTCTTGTCGCGTTCGACCATGCGGCGCATGCGGTCGAGCAGCGCGTCGGCGTAGCGGGGGTCGTCGGTGGGGTTGCCGTACCAGCCGACCTGGCCGAATCCGTGGGTCTCGAGGTCGCACTCGTCGATCACCCACAGGCCCAGCTCGTCGCACAGGTCGAGGAAGGCGGGGTGCGGCGGGTAGTGGCTGGTCCTGACGGCGTTGACGTTGTGCCGCTTCATCAGCAGCACGTCCTCGCGCATCGTCTCGTAGGTGACCGCGCGGCCGTGCCGGGGGTGGAACTCGTGCCGGTTGACGCCCTTGAGCAGCAGCGGGCGCCCGTTGGCGAGGAGCACGCCGTCCGCGATGGAGATCGTCCGGAAGCCGACGCGCAGGTGCACGGCCTCGCCCGGACAGGCCAGCACGGCGTCGTACAGGCGGGGGGTCTCGGCCGTCCACGGCTCCGCCTCGACCGTGATCTCGGCGCCCGGCTCCAGCCCGGCGACGCCGAGCTCGGGGACGCTCAGGGTGCCCTCGCCGTCGAAGCGGAGCGTGCCGCGCCCGTCGGCGTAGGACGCGTGCACGAAGACGTCGGCGGTGGAGCGGGTGAGCGTGACGTCGCGGAAGATGCCCGGCAGCCACCACATGTCCTGGTCTTCCAGGTAGCTCGCGGCCGACCACTGGTGCACGCGCACGGCGAGCACGTTGCGTCCCGGCTGCAGCCACGGGCCGGCGTCGAACTCGGCCGGCACTCTGCTTCCGGTCCAGAAGCCCAGCTCGTGGCCGTTGAGCCAGACCCTGGCGAAGGATTCGGCGCCGTCGAACCGCAGGCGGCCGCCCGTCCACCCCTCGGGCAGGTCGAACGCGCGGCGGTAGTCGCCCGTGGGGTTCTCCCCTGGCACATGGGGCGGGTCGACGGGGAACGGGTAGGAGACGTTGGTGTAGGCGGGGGCGCCGTGGCCGTGCAGCGGCCAGTGACTGGGGACGGGCAGGTCGTGCCAGCCGGCGTCGTCGTAGTCGGGCCGGGCGAAGTCGTCGGGGACGCCGGCCACGGGCGAGAGGCGGAAGCGCCACGTGCCGTTGAGGTCGATGGCGGGGGCGTCGGAACGGAGGGCCGCGCGGGGTTCGAGCAGGCCGGAACCGGGGCGGAAGCTTTCGAGGTCCATCGCCGCCGAGCCTAGGGCTTCGCCGCGGTTTCGTCATGGTCGCGTTGTCTGTCCGGTGCTCCGTTCACGTGCCGGGGCCCAGGTCGTAGACGCGGCGGGCGTTCTCGACGCCGATCATCGAGGCCACCCGCGCCGCCTGGGCGGCCGACCACTCCCCCTCGGCCACGAACCCGCCGAGCACGCGCGCCATCGCCCGCCGCCACAACAGGGCTCCGAGAAGGTGCAGTTCGGCCGGGCCCCAGGCGTCGGAGGAGAAGAGCACCTTCGAGAACGGCGCCACCTCGAGGCTCTCGGCCACCAGCGCGGTGCTCCGCGCCCCCGTGTGGGGGACCCCGAGGCCCACGTCGAAGAAGACGTTCGGGTACGCCTCCGCCAGCAGCCCCGCGTGCCGGTGGTAGGGGTAGCAGTGCAGCAGCACCAGCGGCACCCCGGTGGGCTCGGCCCGCTCGATGAGGCCGCGCAGCAGCAGCGGGTCGGAGCGGCGCAGGTCGATGTCGGGGTCGCCGTAGCCGATGTGGAACTGCAGGGGCAGCCCCTGGTCGAGCCCGGCCCAGATCAGGTGCCGCAGCAACACGGGATCGTCCAGCCGCCCGCCTCCCCCGGCCAGCCAGCGCCCGGCGGCCTCGGCGACCTCCGCCGCCGGGGGCGGCTCGGGGTCGAAGTCGAGGCCGTGCCGGTAGGCGACGATGGTCTTGAGCCCGCGCGCCGTGCGGGCGCGCTCCCACAGGGCCTCCGCGAACCGGCCGGCGAACGCGCCCGCCTCGCATCCGGCGGCGGCGACCTGCTCGGCCACGGTCTCCAGCCGCACCACCTCGTCGGCGGGCGAGCCGCTGGCCTCGGCCATGCCGGCCGGCCCGAGGAGCTCGTCGCCGCGGTAGCCGGTCTCGACGAGGAAGTGCCCGGCGCCGCAGGCCGTCAGCAGCAGCCGGTTGACCTCGCCGGTGCCGAGCCTGGCCCGCCTGGCCAGGTATTCCTCCGGCGCGCAGTGCGGGGCGAGGCCGAGCACGGGCGCGCAGTGGCGCAGGATCGCGTAACCGAGCTGGGAGTCGAAGCGGGTCATCCACTCGGGCACCGGCCGGTCGGACTCGCCGATCATCTCCTCGAACGCCCTGCGCGGCAGGTCGCGGGTGGTGGCGCCGTGCACGTGGTGGTCGACCAGCGGCAGCTCGTCGATGACCCGCGCGAGGCCGCTGGGCACGAGGTCGAGCTCCATGGACATCGGCGATGTCTCCCAAGGTCAGCGTAGGCGACCAGGATAGGCGAAGCACCGCGCCCGCCGGGGTTCACGCGCCGCCGCCCGGCGGACGGCCCACGCAAAAGGTCCGGGACGTCCATATATGTCCGGCTTTGTTTGTGGATAAGGTAGAAGATCTTCAATGACAGCAGCGACGTGCCAGGGCAGGGTTGTGAGCCAGGAGACGGGGATGACACCACCGGCGGAGCCTCTCGACGCAGCAGGAGATCAGGAGCTCGGAAGGCTGCTCAAGGGCTACCACGAGGACGTGGCGGCGCTGGAGCGGCTGAACGAGCAGGTCACCGCGGTCAAGGGCCGCGGCGAGGCGGCGCAGGGACGCGTGGTCGCCGAGACCTCACAGACCGGCGGGCTCACCGGGCTCACCATCGACCCGCGTGCCATGCGCCTCGGCTCGGAGGCGCTTGCCGAAGCCATCCTGGAGGCGGCGGGCGAGGCGGCGCGCGACGCCGGGCAGGCGGCGGCCGACCTGGTGACTCCGTTCCTCGCCGGAACGCCGCTGGACGACGGCATGCAGGACGACCCCCGCGGGGGTCGCAGGCGTTGAAGTTCAACTTCGGCCGCGCGGGCATCCTCGGTTTCGGGACCCTCGGACTGGCCGGCTTCGTCTTCCAGATGCTCGCCGTCGACTATCCGAAAGGGGATCCCGCCAAGGCCCGCCAGGCCGCCGGCGTCTGGAGACGGCTCGCCGACCGCATCGAGCAGAGCCCGCGCCACACGTTCCCCGCGGCCGAGGCCGTCTGGCGGCGCAACGGCGGCGACGGGGTGGACGCCTACAAGCGCGCCGTCGCCGCCGATCTGTATCCCGCGGACGAGGGCGCGGGGTACGCCGCCAGGCTCGGCCGCCGCTGCCGGCAGAACGCCGCGGCCTGCGAGGAGTTCGCCGACCTGGTCGACGCGGCGCGGCGCACGTACGAGACGCTCGCCATGGCCAACTTCGCCAGCTTCGTCTACATCGCCACCTTTCCCTGGCAGGCGGGAGCGGCGTACCAGGTCACCCAGTTCCTCATGCGCCGGGCGCAGGCGGGCATGCTGGCGAAGCTGCTGGAGCACAGCATCGCCAGGATCGTGCTGAGCAAGCTGACGGAGTACTCCCTCGGCAGCGCCATCTTCGCGGTCGGCGACGTGTCGGTGATGGCGGGGGTCAAGGCGCTGCGGGGCGAGGACGTCGGGTCGTTCGAGGAGAACGCGACGCGCGCGATGAAGGAGTTCGCCGCGTCGGTCGCCTTCTACGGCGTGTTCGACGCCGCGGCGCCCCTCGTGAAGAGGGTGAGCGCCAACCCTGACGTGCAGTACTACCTGAGCCGGCTGGCCGGCGGATCGATCGGCTACGGCCCCACGTACGACGTCCTGAGCGGGGAGACGGGCGCCGAGCTCGTCCCCACCTTGAAGGAGACCATCGGCAGGACGCTGGTGTATTTCGCCATGGCTCACAAACCCGCGCAATGAAGGGACCCACATGGAGATCGACCGACCGGGGATCGAATCGTCGGCGGAGGCGTTCGAGATCGAGGCCGGCGAGTTAGCCGCGTTCGTCACGCTGATGGGGGAGGAACTCGACGCCATCGGCGACTTCTGGGGCGACGGCAAGGAGGGCGTGACCTTCTTCAAGGGCCAGGGCGGCGGCATGGGGTACGAAGCGGTCACCGGCCAGGTCATGGAGGGCATCGACGTGTTCCACTCCGCGCACCAGGAGATCGCCACCCGGCTGCGGGCGATGTCCGGCAGCGTCGCGGTGGCCGACTGGGAGAGCGTGCTGGCCATCCTCGAGACCCTTCCTCCGCCCGACCCCGGCACGCCGGTCTGGGGCACGATCTAGCCGCGTGGACGTGCCGATACCCGGGCCCGGTGAAAAGTTGTGGCCATGGGTGACAAGAAGGGCGAAAACTGTTTTAATCCCGCCTAGATGACAAAGGGGCTACATAGCCCCGTGTGACCGTTTTCCTCGAGCGGGAAAGGCGGGTCCGTGCGAGCACCAGGTGGCGAAGTCGTCATCACCGGCGGTCTCGGTTTCATCGGCTCTCATCTCGTGGACGCCTACCTCGCGGCCGGCCACCGCGTACGGATCATCGACTCGAACGCCGGCGCGGTCATCGACGGCGAGGACTACGACGCCGACCCCCGATGCGCCGTCATCAGGGAGCGCGTCGAGGACTACCTGGCCGCGGGCGGCGACTTCGCGGGCGTGGACCGGGTCATCCACGCCGCCTCCTACGTGGGCCCGGCCAGCATCCTGTCACGGGCGGGACGGCTCGGCCACGACATCATCGGGAGCACCGCGCCGGTCATCGAAGCGTGCATGAACGCGGGGACGCCGCTGTGCGTGTTCAGCTCCGCCGAGGTGTACGGCCGCAGCGGCGTCCTGGACGAGAAGGACGACATCGTCGTCCCGACGCAGTACAACACCCGCATCGAGTACGCGGTCGCCAAGACCCTCGCCGAGGCGATGGTCTGCAACAGCCGCAGGCACGGGTTGCGCGGGATCGTCATCCGGCCGTTCAACGTGGCCGGGACGCGGCAGTCGCGGGCCGGCGGGTTCGTGATGCCGACGTTCGTGCAGCAGGCGCTGGCCGGGCGGCCCATCACCGTCTTCGCGGGCGGTGACCAGATCAGGGCGTTCATCGCGGCGGGCGACCTGACGGGCTTCCTCACCGGCTACATGGACCTGGCGCTGCAGGGCGACGAGGTCATCATCAACGTCGGCAACCCCGCCAACGCCGTCACCATCATGGACCTGGCGCAACGCGTCAAGAGCCTGCTCGCCAGCCCCTCCCCCATCGTCAGGGTGGACGGCAGGAGCGTGCACGGCCCCCACTACGCGGAGGCCGAGTCGTTCCACAAGATCCCCGCGCTCAGGGCGGCCACCGACCTGGGCTGGCGGCCCCGGATCCCGCTCGACGAGCTGATCCTGAGCACCGCCGACTACTACCGTGCCAGAGAGGACCGAAGGGCAGTGAATGCGCCGCTTTGACCGCGTCTTGGTGATCTCCCCCCACGCCGACGACGAGGTTCTGGGCTGCGGCGGCCTGATGGCGGCGCAGGCCGACGCCGGAGCCGAGGTGCACGTCCTGTACCTGGCCGTGGACGGCATGCGCCACTACGGGCTCGACGGGGCCACCACCTACCGCCAGCGCCTGGACGAGATCGAGAACGTGCGCGACGTGCTCGGCTTCACGTACGAGATCGCGTACGGGGACCGCGGGCTGACCGAACGGCTCGACACGCTGCCGCGCAGGGAACTGGTCGACCTGTTCGAGCAGGCACTCAACGAGCGGCGGCCCGACCTGCTGCTGCTGCCCAGCTTCGCCGACTACGACCAGGACCACTGCGCGGTGTTCCACGCCGCCTTCGCCGCGGCCCGGCCGATCGCGCCGCAGTTCGGCAAGTGGCTGGTGCCCAACGTGTTCATGTACGAGATGTCGAAGATCCAGTGGGCCTCGGAGCCGATCCCGCGCTCGACGGCGTACTGCGACATCGGCCCCCACCTGCGGCGCAAGCTCGACGCGTTGCGCGGCTACAAGAGCCAGCACCGGCCCTCGCCGCACATCAGGAGCGAGGAGTCGGTGACGGCGCTGGCCACGCTGCGCGGGGCGGAGATCGGCGTCGCCCACGCCGAGGCGTTCGGGGTGCTGAGGGAGGTCCTGTGAAGACGTTCGCGTTCGCCACCGGCATGGAGTTCGCCGCCCCGGCCGTGGACGTGCTGGTCGCGCAGGGCACGCCGCCGTCGCTGCTGATCGGCTACCCGCCGCGGCTCAGCCACCGCTCCGGATACGCGCCGCTGCGCGAGGCGTCGGACAAGCACGGCATCCCGCTGCTGGAGACGGACGACATCAACGACGGGCAGGCCTACGAGCGGGTCAAGGACATGGACCTGTTCGTCATCGCCGGATGGTCGCAGCTCGTCCGCGAGCCGCTGCTGTCGGCCTGCCCGAGGGGGTCGATCGGCCTGCACCCCACCCGGCTGCCCGAGGGGCGGGGACGGGCCGCGCTGCCCTGGACGATCATCAAGCGGCTCACCACGAGCGCGGTCAGCCTCTTCTTCCTGGACGAGGGCGCCGACACCGGTGACCTGATCGCGCAGCGGGAGTTCACCGTCAGCCGGCGCGACGACGTCACCGCGGTGTACCGCAAGGTCACCGAGATCAACATCGACCTGCTGGCGACGTACATCCCGCTGCTGCTGGACGGGCGGGTGGTGGCGCGGCCGCAGGAGCCCGGCGGGTCGTGGTGGGAGAAACGGCGGCCGGACGACGGGGTGATCGACTGGTCGCGGCCCGCCTCCGACCTCTACGACTGGGTGCGCGCGCTGGCCGCCCCCTATCCGGGCGCGTTCACGTCCGTGGCGGGGCGGCGGCTGTACGTGCACAGCGCCGACCTCATCGAGCACGGCGGGCCGGGAGCGGGGGCGGAGCACCCGGGCACGGTGCTCGCGCCCGTCTGGTCGACCGGCACCGGCGGGATGCTGGTGGCGTGCGGGTCGGGGCTGCTGGTGGTACGCGAGGTCCAGTGGGAGGGCGGCGACCGGCGCGACGCCCTCGGCCTGCTGGAGTCGGACGAGCTCGCGGTCGGCGCATGCCTGGGCACCTGAAGCCGTCCACGGTGCGGCTGACCGGTGCGGTGATGGCGCATCCCCGGCGCAGGGAGGCGGCCGCCCGGCTGGCCGGGGACGTCCTGGACGTCGTGACCGACCCCGATCCCGCGGGCACGCCCTCGGCGTTCCGCACCTCCCTGCTGGCCTGGTCGAGCATCCCCGAGCACGCCACCCACCACGTGCTGCTGCACGACGACATGGCCCTGTCCGGCCGGTTCTTCGAGCGCGCCGAGCGCGCCGCGCGCGCCATGCCGGGCGCCGCGCTGGCCCTGTTCGCGTTCTGGAACTCGCGCAACGGCGCCGCCGTGCGGATGGGCGCGCTGGCCGGGGCACGCTGGGTGCGCGGGGCGGGCGAGTACACACCGGTGGCCGCGCTGCTGCTGCCCAGGCACGTCGCCGCGGGATACGTGGAATGGGCCGGGGACCGGGGCGGGACCTGGCCGGACGACGTGCTCATGGGCCGCTACCTGCGCCAGGCCGGCGTGCCGGTGTACGTGGCGGTGCCGAGCCTGGCCGAGCACGAGGACCTGGCCAGCCTGGTGGAGAACGACTTCCAGGGGGTGCGCCGCTCCCCGTGCTTCTTCGCCGACGACCCGCCGGCCGGCGCGGGCGAGGAGCGGGTGCTCGACCGGCTGCCGGTGATCCCGTTCTTCAAGCGCGGCGTGGCCCAGTGCGCGGTACGCGTGCCGGAGACCGGCCGGTGGCGGGACCTGCGCTGCGACGACTACCTGGCGGGCCTCGGGATCGACGCGGGCCCGCTGCGGAACCAGGCAGGTGCCGGGCCGCACTTCCCGCTGTGGCTGGCGGCGTACACGATGGGGGTCGTCCACCGCGGGCCGCGCGGGGACGCGCGGGTCGTGGACGAGGCGCTGGCCACCATGGGCCCCGGCGGGCTCTGCCACGAGCTCGGGGCGCGCGAGCTCGCCCGGCTGTGGCCGGAGATGCATGACGTCGCCCGGGCGGGCCTCGAAGCGGGGCTTTCCCGCGCGCCGGCCGCGCGCGGGCCCCGGCCGCTCCCGGCCACCGCCCGCACACCGCCCGCCGCCCTGGAGCGCGTCGGGGTGGCCGTGAGCGGCGCGGCGACGTTCGTGCGGCAGCACGTGGCGGACGCGCTGGCCGACCGGGGCTTCCGCCTGTCCGGGGGCGGCGGGGGCGATGCCGGCGTCGTGGTGCACGTCTGCGCGCTCGGCTGGGACGCGGACGCGGACCCCGAGGAGGAGGTACGGCTCGCCCGCGCCGCCTTCGCGGGCGGCCGTGGCGGGGTGCTGCTGAGCTCGTGCCGCGTCTATCCGGCGCGGAAGTGGGTGGACGAGGAGACGCCTGTCGACCCGGCGGCCACACCCCTGGCCCGGGCCCTCAGCGCCGTCGAGTCGGCCGCCCCGGGCTCCGTGGTGCTGCGGCTCGGCGAGCCGTACGGGCCCGGCATGCCCCAGCGAGGGGCCGTGGCGGAGCTGGTGCTGCGCTCGTCGCTCAACCGCCCGGCGCCCGTCGACGGCCCTCCCGTGCAGCTCGTGCACGTCCGGGACGTGGCTCAGGCGGTCCTTGCGGCGCTGGAGAACGGGGTCGCGGGGCGGGTGTACAACGTCGCGGGGCGGCGGCGGTGGCGCATGCGGGAACTGGCCGAGGCGGTGTCCAAGGCGGTGCGGCCGGTCCACATGGAGACGTCGGAGAGTCCCGGCGGGCCGCTGGTCAACGTGGAGCGGGCAGGTGTGGAGCTGGGCTGGCGGGCCGAGGTGACGCTGGACTACGGGCTGCACACCTTCGCGCAGTGGCTGGCGTACGAGAGCGACCGCGCCTGACCCGGCCCCGCAGAGCACCCCCGCCCGGCCGTCACCCGCGGACCACCACCGGCCGCGCGCCCGGTCCCGTTCATGCGATCGGCCGCCAGCGGAGAGCGCCGCCGGGGCCCGTGCCGATGAGGCGGCCGGACGCGGCGGCGAGGACGGTCTGTCCGGCCGCGGGGCCGAGATCCGCCCATGGGGTTTCGTGGCGGCTCACCGATCTGGTGAGGACACGGTCGCCGGCGACGCCGAACAACCTGCCGTTCATCGCGGCCAGGGCTGCCGAACCGACCACTGTGCCGATCTCCGGGCCGATCTCCGGGCCGATCTCCGGGCCGATCGTTGCGCCGGGCGCCGGGCCGATCAGGGTCCAGTCGTGTGCGGGGAGCCGCCGGACGGGGAGGTGCCAGAGCTCGTTCGCGGTGGTGACGGCGAACAACGCTTCGTCGGCGGCGGCGAGTCCGGTGGTGCCCTCAGGTGCCAGGCCGACGTCCTGCCAGGGTGCGGGACCCGGCACGGGGTCTCGGTAGCGGATCGTCGCGTCGGGGGCGACGCCGTAGAGACCGGCGGGCGGGCCGCCGTGCCCCTCCCTCGGAGCGGCCAGGGCGATCGCGTCCGTCTCGTCGATCGTTCGCCACGGAAGGTTCTGGCCGGAGATGTCCCGGTACGCGAGCGTGCCGTCCGCGCAGGCGGCGAAAAGCCGGCCCTCACAACACACCAGCGCCCGGACGCCACCGGCGCGCGGGGCGGGCACGGCGGGGGTGGGGCCGATCGGTTCCCAGGTGGGTCCGGGCGGAGGTTGGGAGAGGCGGTCGAGGACGTTGCGGGTGATCCGGGCCAGCGCCGGGTCGTGCAGGGTGTTGCCCCAGTTGATGGTGCCCGCGTTGAAGACGGTGCCCGCGCCGAGGCGGTGCACGCTCATGGTGGCCGCCCCGGCCCTGCCGTAGCGGCGCCAGCGGGCGAGGTCGGCGGTGGCGAGCACGACGAGCGACGCAGGCGCGCCGTCGCGGCCGGAGGCCCGGGGGACGCCGTCCACCCAGTCGAGGTCGGCGGCGTCCGTCTCGTAACCGATCGCCCCCCGCCCGAACGTGTCGCCGTCGGCCAGCCCGGCGCCCTCGAACACCCAGTGCCCGGCGAAGCGGACGGTGTAGGACTCCTCGGCCATGACGCGCGAGTCGACCCAGCAGCCGGCGCCGTTCCTGAAGGACAGGCCGGTCAGGAGGTTCTCCGGGCGGTTGACGGGCTCGCTGGGCCATTCGACGGTGACGCGGCCAGGGTCGGTGGCGGCCATCGGGTCGGCGACGGCGTCGCGGTAGCAGACCATGGTCCGCAGGTCGTCCTCGAAACGGACCTGCCACCAGCAGGTGTTGCCGGAGAAGATGGCGATGTTGCCGCCGCGGCGGGCGAACTCCTCGGCCGCGTCCCGCATCTCCCACGACCAGTACTCGTCGTGCCCGTTGACGACCAGCAGCCGGTAGCGGCTCAGCAGGTCGAGACCCCCATGCGGGCCGGGGCCCTCGCGAGGGGCGAGGTCAGGGCGGTCGAGGGCAGGACCGGCGGGGGCGCCGTGCAGGTCGAGGGCCGAGCAGTAGTCGACGGTGTAGCCGGCCGGCGCGAGCCAGCGGAGCAGGCCCAGCTCCCACTCCTCCATCTGCGGCCCGGCTCCCGGCCGGTCGAAGGTGACCTTGACGGCGCGGTCGGGCTGCTCCGACTGGTAGAGGCCCTCGCCGGGGACGCCGGGCCGGTTGTACGCCTCCCAGGTGGGGAACGGGATCGACACCAGAATCGGCGAAGCGGCCATAACACTGCGTACGACGAAATATGCCGGAATTTCGTGGTAGACGGCTCGGTAGAGCGAGCTGGGCCAGTCCGCCCCCACCTTCAGCGTCCAGCCCGGCCCGGGCGCGGCGGCGCCCTCCAGGACGGTCCGCCCGGACGGCACGTCCTCCACCCTGATCGGCCCGCCGCCCTCGTCGAGCAGGCGGAAGCGCAGTGCCTCGCCCTGCGCGCACGACGTCGCCGTGGCGTACAGGCTCATGAGCGGGCCTCCCCCACGACCAGCGTCTCCAGGTCGAGCAGGTAGCGCTCGGCCCCCGGCGGCGGCAGCAGCGCGGTGTCGGCGTAGCACGACACCTCCATCCGGCCTGGCTCGCCGCCGACGTGCACGCGGAAGTCGCAGATGTTGCGGTCCATCGCGTCCGTCCTGGCCACCTCCGTCACTCCTGGTACGGGCTCACGCGGCGCGCCGTCCACCTGCACGAGCCGCTGGTCGTTGAAGCAGCCGAACGACCTGATCCCCGGCCCGGCGGCGCCGACCGCCTCCGCCATCGCGCACGGGTCGTACTGGGCCAGCCGGTAGGCGCGCAGCGCGCTCCCCCACGCCTGGCGTACCAGCGCGTCGAACGACTCCGTACGGAGGTCGAGCACCACGAGCGCCTCCTGCGAGATCGTGCCCACCACGTCGCGGCGGCCGGCCGCGAACCGGTTGTTCACGATCACCCGCATCCCGTGGAACCGCTGCCCGGTGAGCCCGCCGGCCAGCCGCATCGCGGCCGCCAGCAGCACGGTCGAGGAGCTGACCCGGTTGCGGGCGGCGACGTCCTGCGCGGCGGCGTCGAGGGCGGTCGAGCGGAGGGTGACCTCCACGAACCGGGGCCGGCCCGGCGGGTGGGACGGCGGCGGGACCGGATCGAGGCGGGCGTGCTCGGCGAGCCAGGCGGCGATGGTCTCGCGCGACAGGCGCAGGCCCCCGGCCGAGCCCTGCCAGGCGGCCAGTTCCCTGGGGGTCGGGCCCTGCGGGGGCGGCAGGGAGTCGCGCAGCAGGAGCAGCCGGAAGTCCTTGACGACGAGGTCGGCCGCGTGGCCGTCGGCGGCGAGGTGGCTGAGGACCAGGACGACCTGGCGTACGTGTGCTCCCTCCGTCACGAACGCCACCCGCAGCGGCCACTCCTGCTCGTACCGGAACGGCACGGCGGCCAGCCGGTCGCACACCTGCTGGGCCGGCTCGTCCCCGGTCACCTCGAAGGCGGGCCGCGCCTCGGGGAAGATCCGCTGCAGCGGCGCGTCGCGCGGTCCGGCGAGCCGGGTGCGCAGGGACTCGTGCCGGGCGACCAGCCGGTCGAGGGCCTGGGCGGCGCGCTCCACGGTGACGGGCCGCTTCCTGGGGGCGTCGAACACGCGGCCGATGCTCAGGTAGTGGTCCTGCGGCTCGGCCGCGCGGACGGCCCGCCAGATGTCCTGCTGGCCCCAGGTGAGCGGCACGGTGAGCGGCACGGTCAACGGCGCGGCGAGGGGCGCGGCGAGGGGCGCGCCGACCGGTTCAGCCATGCCGGGCGGGTCAGCCGTGCAGCCGTACGTAGTCCACCAGCTCGTCGAGGCCGTCCAGGGTGGCGGGTTCGAGCTGCACCCCGAACTCGGCCTCCACCGCGTCGATCAGCCGCAGGTAGGCGAGCGAGGTGACGCCGAGATCGCTCAGCCGGGTCCGCCCGGCCATCACCTCGGCCGGGTCGACGGCGCCGTCCGTGGCCTTGACGATCATGCCGGCGAGCCGCTCGCGGAGCTCTCCATCCATCTGCACCTGGCGAACCCTCCGTGATCGGGGAATCCGCGGCGAGTGTGTCACGCGTGACCAGATGTCGGCAAGCGCCAGAAGGTGAGGGCTTGACGCCTTTGTGCATTTTTTCTAGCGTCAAGCGGCACGACGAAAAAAATTCTGGGGGTGGTTCCGTCGGCCCTTCCAGTCCCCGAACTCCTGTCGTCCCGAGCAGCCACCGAACCCGAGCACGAAGCGCTCGTCGTCGCCGGCCAGGGAGCCCTGACCCTGCGCGAATGGGACGAGCGCTCCACCGCCGCCGCCCGCGGGCTGCCGGGGCCCCTCCAGGGTGATCGGGTGGCGCTGGTGTTCGGCGGCCAGGACTGGCTGGACTACGCGGTGACCTGGATGGCCGTGCTGAAGGCGGGCGGCGTGGCGGTGCCGCTGCCGGACCGGGCGGCCCCTCCCGAGCAGGCGTACATGATCGGGCACTGCGGCGCCGCCGCGGTGGTGCACGGCCGCGACGCGCTGCGCGAGCCGCCGGCGGGGCCCGCCGTCATCGCCTTCGAGCAGCTGTCACGCCCCTCGGAAGCGCCGCCTCCGCCCGCGCTCGACCCGCTCTCGCTCGCCCAGATCCTCTACACCTCCGGCACCACCGGCCGGCCCAAGGGCGTGGCCGCAACCCACGCCAACCTGACCTCACCGACGGTGCACCCCAAGCGCCGCCCGTTCGCCCATTCCCGGCATCTGGTGCACGCCTTCCCGATCGGTACGAACGCCGGCCAGGTGATGTTGCTCCACGCGCTCACCGCGGCCCCCACGGTGGTCACGCTGCCGGTGTTCACCCCGTCCCGTTTCGCCGCCCTGATCGAGGAGCACGCGGCCGGCACCTGCTTCGTGGTGCCCGCGATGGCGATCGAACTGCTCAACGCCCGCGTGCAGGACCGCCACGACCTGTCGAGCGTGCTGCTGCTCGGCTCGGCCGCCGCGCTCCCGCCGGCCGTGGCCGCCGAGCTCACCGGCGCGTTCCCCAACGCGACCGTGGCCAACTACTACACCTCCACGGAGGCGGCGCCCGCCCAGACCATCATGATCTACGACGGCGACCGGCCCGGCTCCCTCGGCCGCGCCGCGGGCGGGTCGCGGCTCAGGATCTCCGGCCCCGCGGGCGAACCCGTACCCGCCGGGACGACCGGCGAGGTGTGGCTGCGCGCGGCCGACCACCCCCGCGCCTACTACGGCGAGCGGGACGACGCCTTCCAGGACGGCTGGGTGCGCATGGGCGACCTGGGCTACCTCGACGACGAGGGCTACCTGTACCTCGTCGACCGCGGCGGCGACGTGATCAAGTCGGGCGCGTTCAAGGTCTCGACGCTGCAGGTCGAGGCCGCGCTGCACGAGCATCCCGCGGTGGCGGACGCGTCGGTCTTCGGCGTGCCGCACCCGGTGATGGGCATGGCGGTGGCCGCGGCGGTGGTGGCCCGCGAGCCGCTGGCGCTCAGCGACGTGCGGTCCTTCCTCGGCGGCCGGCTGGCCGGGCACGCGCTGCCGTCGAAGCTGCTCTGCCTCGACGTCCTGCCGAGGAACGCCGCGGGCAAGGTCATCAAGCGGGAACTGCGCCGTCTGGCAGAGGAGTGAACATGGTCCTGGCATCGCAGGCGCAGCACGGCATGTGGATCACCGAGGTGCTGCACGGCACCGGGACGGCGTACCACATGCCGTTCGCCCTCTGGTTCGACGGGCCGCTCGACCGGGAGGCGATGGTGCGGGCGTGCGAGGCGGTCGTCGACCGCCATCCGGTGCTGAGGTGCGCGTTCGAGCAGCGCGACGGCGAGCTGCACCTCGTGCCGGCCGCCGGTCGGCCGCCCGTGGTGTTCACGACCGCGCCGGATCCGGGGCACCTGCTGCGCACCGAGACCGCGCGGCCGTTCGACCTCGGGCGCGGGCCGCTGGCGCGGTTCACGCTGGCCGAGGTGAGCAGGGAACGGCACGTGCTGCTGTTCGTCGGGCACCACCTGGTGTTCGACGGCATGTCCAAGGACCTGCTGACGCGCGACCTGGCGGCCGCCTACGCGGGCGAGGCGCCGCCGCCGCTGCCCATGCCGTACGGTGCGCCGCCCGCGATCCCGCCGGAGGCCTCCGCGTACTGGCGGGCCCGCTGGCGGGACGCGTCCGAGGTGGTGATCGGCGGGACGGTCAGGACCGTGGGGACGGCGGGCCGCGCCGAGGAGGTCCTGCTCGACCTGACCGGCGAGATGGCCGCGGCGCAGGCGGCCGGGGTCACGCGGTTCGAGGCGTTCCTCGCCGCCGTGCACGGCCTGCTGTACTCCTACGGCAACGCGGAGGTCGCGGTCGCCATCGCCATGTCCACCCGGCAGGCGGGGACGCGGGACCACATCGGTCTGTTCGCCACCGAGCTGCCCGTCTACTCCGCCCCCAAGCCGGACACCACGTTCAGGGAGCTCGCCCACGCCCTCAGGGCGGAGGTGCGCGAGCTGAACCGCTTCCGCGACGTCCCCGCGGCCCGCGCCGCGGGCGGGGTCAGGCCGCGGCCCGCGCTGGCGCCGGTGTCGATCAGTTTCCGGCGGCGGGCGGCGAACGTGGTCTTCCCCGGCCTGCGGACGTCGGCCGAGTGGAAGATGTCGAGCCGCACGGTCAGGAACGTGCTGCACCTGCAGGCCGTGGACGGCGACGACGGGCTCCGGCTCACCCTGCACTACAGCCCGGACCTCGTGTCCGCGCGGGACGTGGAGGCGGCAGGCGAGGACCTGAGGGCCGTGCTTGCCGCCGCGAGCGCCGCCCCCGACGTGCCCCTGACGGCTCTGGCGCCGGCTCGCGCGCGGCCCGCCGCCCCGCCGCCGGTCGCCGCCGGCTCCGGCGGCCCGCCCGCGCCGGCGCGGGAGACGGGAGCCGTGGACGGCGAACTGGTCGAGCAGGTACGGCTCATCTGGATGGAGGTCCTGCGGATCGACGACGTCGCCCCCGACGAGGACCTGTACGACCTGGGCGGCCACTCGCTCACCATCACCCAGATCAGCGCCAGGATCAGGAAACGGCTCGGCGTGGAGGTGCCGTTCGACGTGTTCCTCGACGATCCCACGGTCACCGGGGTGGCGGCGGCGGTGAGCGAGCTGCGCGCATGATCTCTTTCGGGCAGGAGCGGCTCTGG
This sequence comes from Nonomuraea sp. B10E15, assembly GCF_039871615.1. Lineage (NCBI taxonomy): Bacteria > Bacillati > Actinomycetota > Actinomycetes > Streptosporangiales > Streptosporangiaceae > Nonomuraea > Nonomuraea sp. B10E15. The sequence continues at coordinate 119,616 of NZ_JBDPMB010000005.1, read as the reverse complement.
TTCCTGCAGCGGCTCGACCCGGCCGACCCCGCCTACCGGGTGGTCGTCGCGCGGCGGCTGCGCGGCCCGCTCGACGCCGGGGCGCTGACCGGCGCGTTCGCCGACGTGGCGGCCAGGCACGAGGCGCTGCGCACCAGGTTCCCCGAGGCCGACGGGCAGCCGGTCGCCGTGGTCGACCCGCCGGGTCGCGTACCCGTCGAGCTGGTCGAGCTCGCGACGCCCGAGCAGGCCGAGCGGCTGTGCGAGGAACGCGCGAACACCCCTTTCGAGCTGGGCGCCGCGCCGCCCCTGCGGATCACGCTGATCCGGCTGGCCGGCGGCGACCACGTGCTCTGCGTCGTGCTGCACCACATCATCGGCGACGGCTGGTCGCTCAACGTGCTCATGGACGACCTGGCCAGGTGCTACGCCGCCCGGGTCCACGGCACGCCGGCCGCGCTGCCCGAGCTGCCGGTGACGTACGCCGGGTACGCCGGCGCGCAGCGGGCCGCGGACGCCGACGTCGGTTACTGGACGGGCAAGCTCGCCGGCGCCACCCCGCTGGACCTGCCCGCCGACCGCCCGCGCCCGGCCCGTCGCGGCAGCAGGGGCGGCGAGTCGCACTTCGACCTCGATCCGGCGCTGATGGGCGGGCTGCGGCGGCTGGCGCGGGCGGGGCGCTGCACGCTGTTCATGGTGCTGCTGGCCGCCTACCAGGCGCTGCTGGCCCGGCACACCGGGCAGGAGGACATCCTGGTCGGCACGCCCACCGCCGGGCGGGCCCGGCCGGAGCTGGAGCCGATGGTGGGGCTGTTCGCCTCCACTCTGGTGCTCCGGGGCGATGTGTCGGGCGATCCGCCGTTCACCGAGCTGCTGCGCAGGACCCGGCGTACCGTGCTGGAGGCGATGGCGCACGGCGAGACGCCCGTCGAGCGGGTGCTGTCCGCGCTCGACATCGACCGCGACCTCAGCCGCACGCCGCTGTTCCAGACCATGTTCGGGCTGCACAACGCGGCGGTCGGCTTCGGCGAGGCGGCGACGTTCGCGGGCCTGGAGAGCACGCCGTTCCCGCACGGGGTGCCGCCCGCCATGGTGGACCTGCGGGTGGACCTGTGGCCCGACGGCGACGGGCTGCACGGCGCGTTCGTCTACAGCGCCGACCTGTTCGACCAGGCGTCCGCCGACCGGCTGGCCGCCCGTTTCCGCACGCTGCTCGCCTCGGTCGCGGGCCGCCCTGAGGCGCGGCTGTCCGAGCTCGACGTGCTGCCGTCCGGGGAGCGCGAGCTGGTCGCCACGACCTGGAACGCCACCGCGCTCGCCGTGCCTGACGGCACCGTGGTGGACCTCTTCCTGCGGCAGGCGGGGGCGCGGCCGGACGCGGTGGCCGTCGAGTGCGACGGGGAACACGGCGGGGAGCAGGGCGGGGAACACGGCGGGGAACACGGCGGGGTGCGGCGCACGTACGCCGAGGTCGCGGAGCGGGCGCGGGCGGTCGCCGGGGAGTTGCGGGCGTGCGGGGCCGGGCCGGGGTCGGTGGTGGCGGTGTGCCTGCCCCGCACCGCCGACCTGCCGGGGGCGCTCCTCGGCGTCATGCTGGCGGGGGCCGCCTACCTGCCGGTGGACCCGGCGCTGCCGGCGGCGCGGGTCGCCGGGATGCTGGATCGGGCGGGGGTACGCGTGGCGCTCGCCGGCCCGTCGGCCCCGCTCCCCGAGCACATCAGGACGCTGCCCCTGACCGCGCCGGCCGGCACGATGCCGGGAGGCGCTCCGGCCGGGACGGGGCCGGGCGGCGGAGCGCCGGAGGCCGGTCCCGGGCCTGGCGCGGCCGCCTACGTGTTGCACACGTCGGGGTCCACCGGGGTGCCGAAGGGGGTGGCGGTGCCGCATTCCGCGCTGGTCAACCTGCTGGCCGGGATGGCGGACCTGCTCGGATCCGGCCCGGGGGACGCGTGGCTGGGCAGCACGTCGCTGTCGTTCGACATCGCGGGACTGGAGCTGTACCTGCCGCTGGTGACGGGCGGGCGGCTGGTGCTGGCCGGCGACGCCGCCGCGCGGGACGGCGTGGCGCTGGCCGGGCTGGTCGCCCGGTCCGGGGTGACGCACGTGCAGGCGACGCCGTCCGGGTGGAGCATGTTGCTGGCCGGCGGCCTGGACCCGGCCGGGCTGGTCGCGCTGGCCGGAGGCGAGGCGCTGCCGCTCGCGCTGGCCGGAAGGCTGCGGCGGCGGGCGCGGCGGCTGTTCAACATGTACGGGCCGACGGAGACCACGATCTGGTCGACCGCCTGGGAGGTGCCCGAGTCACCCGGGCGGATCAGCATCGGCAGGCCCCTGGCCAACACGACCGTCCAGGTGCTCGACCGGTGGGGGTCGCCGGCGCCGGTCGGCGTGCCGGGAGAGCTCGTCATCGGCGGGGCGGGGGTCGCCCTCGGCTACCTGCGCGGGCCCGGGGAGCCGCCGGAGCCGTTCGAGGGCGGCCGGTACCGGACGGGCGACCGGGTCCGGTGGCTCGGCGACGGCACCCTCGAGTTCCTCGGACGGGACGACGGCCAGGTCAAGGTGCGGGGCCACCGCGTCGAACCCGGCGAGATCGAGGCCACGCTGCTGCGGCATCCGCGGGTGCGCGAGGCCGCCGTGGTGGCGCGGGACGACGTGCTCGTGGCCTACGTCGCGCCCGGCGCTCCCGGCGACCTGCTGGATCGGGCGGCGGAGTGGCTGCCGGCGGCCATGGTGCCTTCGGCGGTCGTGGCGCTGGACGCGCTGCCGCTGACCCCGAACGGCAAGGTGGACCGGCAGGCGCTGCCCGCGCCGTCGCGTCCCGCGGCGGGGCGGGGCGGGCGGCCGGCCACCGCCAGGGAACGGCAGGTGGCGCGGATCTTCGCCGAGGTGCTCGGCACCGGCGACCTCGGCGCCGGCGACGACTTCTTCGCGCTCGGCGGCCACTCGCTGCTGGCGACCCGGGTCATCGCCCGGCTGGCGGCCGCGGGCACGCCCGCGCCGCTGCGGGCGTTGTTCGCGCACCCGACCGTGGCCGGGTTCGCCGCGACGCTGGACGAACAGCAGGACGCGCCGGGCAGGCCGCTGCTGCCCCGCCCCGCGGGCACGCTGCCGCCGCTCTCCCCCGCCCAGGAACGCCTGTGGTTCCTGCACCGGCTCGATCCCGGCGACGCCTCGTACAACATGTACGTCGTGCGCAGGCTCCGGGGCCCGCTGCACGAGGAGGCGCTGCGGCGGGCGCTGACCGGGGTGGTCGCCAGGCACGAGTCGCTGCGAACCCGCTTCCCCGAGGTGGACGGCCGGCCGGTGGCCGTCGTCGAGCGCCCCTCGCCCGTCCGCGTCGAACGGCTCGGCGCCCGCGACGAGGACGAGGCCCGCGCGCTGGTCGCCGCCCGCACCAACGCGCCGCTGGATCTCGGTGCGGCGCCGCCGCTGCGCGTCTCCCTGATCCGGCTCGGCCCCGACGACCATGTGCTGTGCGTGGTGCTCCACCACATCGTCGCGGACGGCTGGTCGATCACCGTCCTCCTGGACGACCTCGCGGCCCTGTACGAAGCGGGCCTCCACGAAACGGCCCCGTCCGGAGCGGCCCCGTCCGGAGCGGCGGGCGCCGTCGGGTCGGGCCCGCCGGGGCTGCCCGCCCTGGCCGTGCAGCACGGGGACGTGGCCCTCTGGCAGCGGGAGCAGGACACCGGGGAGGCGCTGGAGTACTGGCGGGCCCAGCTCGCCGACCCGACGGCGCTGGACCTGCCCACCGACCGGCCGCACGGCGCGGAGCCCTCGCGCGGCGGCGTCCACCTGCTGGACGTGCCCGGCGACCTGCTGGCCGCGCTGGAGGCGACGGCGCGCCGGCATCAGGTCACGTTGTTCATGGTGCTGCTGGCCGCGTACCAGCTCCTGCTGTCGCGGCACACCGGGCAGGACGACGTGCTGGTGGGCTCGCCCACGGCGGGGCGGAACCGGGTGGAGCTGGAGCCGCTCGTCGGTTACCTCAGCACCACGCTGGTGCTGAGGGGCGACCTGTCGGGTGACCCGACGCTGGAGGAGCTGCTGGCCCGCACGCGCGGCACGGTCCTGGACGCGATGGCGTACCAGGACGTGCCCTTCGAGCAGCTGCTGGCGGAGCTGGACGTGGAGCGGGACATCACCAGGAAGCCGATGTTCCAGACCCTGTTCGCGCTGAACGGCCAGGCGGCCGACCTCGCCGGTCGCGACGGGGCGCGGGACCGGCTGGGCGACCTGCGGATGTCGTTCTTCGACGACGGGTACCGGCAGGCGAAGTTCGACCTGACCGTGGAGGCGTGGCGGGCGCCCGGGCGGTTGCGGGTGGCGTTCGGGTACGACGCCGGGCTGTTCGACGCGGCGACGGTGGCCGGGCTGGCGGCGCGGTTCGAGGTGCTGCTGCGCGGGGTGGCCGACGCCCGCAACCGGCACGCGCCGCTGTCGCGCCTGCCGGTGCTCACGGCCGCCGACGAGGCGCTGATCGAGACGGCGAGCTGCCCTCCGCCCGGCTGGGCGGCCGCGGGCGGGGACGGCCCCGATCCCGCGGCCCGGGTGCCGGAGTTGATCGCGCAGGCGGTGGCGGCGTACCCGGACCGGGTGGCCCTGAGCTGCGGCCAGGACGCCGTCACGTACGCCGGCCTGGAACGGCGCGTGGCCCGGCTGGCCGGGCAGCTGGCCGGGCGGGGCGCAGGGGGCGCGGGGGGCGCGGTGGGGCTGCGGATGGCCGGCGGCTCCGTCGACGCGGTCGTGGCCATGCTGGCGATCTGGCGGGCCGGCGCCGCCTACCTCCCGCTGGATCCCGCCTACCCGGAGGAGCGCCTGCGCGCCATGGCCTCCGTGGCGTCCCTCGTCGTCACGGACGGCCTCGTCATCGAGGACGGCCCCGCGCGAGGGCCCCACGTCGCGCCGCGGGGTGAGGCGGGCGGGGCGGTGCACGAAACCTCCGGCGGCCCGGCCCGCGACCACCGCGACGGGGCGGCGTGCGAACACTGCGGCGGGGCCGCGTACGTCCTCTACACCTCGGGATCGACCGGCGCGCCGAAGGGCGTCGTGGTCGAGCACGCCGGGCTGGCCGAGCGGGTCCGGTGGATGCGGGCCGTCTACGGCCTGCGTCCCGGTGACCGCGTCGTCCAGCTGGCCGCGCTCGGCTTCGACACCCACGCGGAGGAGATCTACCCGGCGCTGGCGGCGGGCGCCACGGTCGAGCTGCTGCCCGGTGGCGGAACCGCCCTGCCGGAGCTGCTCGCCGGACGGCCCGACGTCACCGTGCTCGACCTGCCGACCGCCTACTTCCACCACCTGGTGGGCATGATCGACGAGGTGTCCTGGCCCGAACGGCTGCGCCTGGTGATCCTCGGCGGCGAGCAGGTGCGGGCCGGGGCGGTGGAGCGCTGGCGGGAGCGGTTCGGCGACCGGGTGCGGCTGGTCAACACGTACGGGCCGACCGAGACGACGATCATCGCCACGGCCGCGGAGTTGCGCGGCGGCGACCCGCGCCCGCCCATCGGCCGGCCGGTCCGGGCGACCACGGTCAGGGTGCTCGACGCGTACGGAAGCCCGGTGCCTCCTGGCGCGCCGGGCGAGCTGCACGTCGGCGGGCCCGGCGTGGCCCGCGGCTACCTCGGTGGGTACGACCCGCGTTTCGCCGGCGGGCCGGGCGGCCGCGTTTTCAGGACCGGCGACCGGGTGCGCCTGCGGCGGGACGGGCAGCTGGAGTTCCTCGGGCGGCTGGACGACCAGGTGAAGGTGCGCGGGTTCCGGATCGAGCCCGGCGAGGTCGAGCACTGCCTCCTCGGCCATCCGGACGTGCACCAGGCCGCGGTGCTGGCCAGGGACGGCGACCTCGTCGCCTACGTCGTCCCCGGCACGTCCTGCGGGTACGCGCCCGAGCCCGCCGAGTACGTCGCCCGCAGGCTCCCCCCGCACCTCGTCCCCACCCGCTGGGTCGTGCTGGACGCCCTCCCCCTCACCCGCAACGGCAAGCTGGACAGGCGCGCGCTGCCCCTGCCAGGGCCTGCCGAGGGCGGCGGCGTGCCGCCGCGCACCGACGCGGAGGAGCTGGTCGCGGACGTGTGGGCGGAGGTGCTCGGCGCCGGCAAGATCGGTGCCTTCGACGACTTCTTCGCGCTCGGCGGCCACTCGCTGCTCGCGATCAGGGTGGCCGCCAGGCTGCGCGCCCTGGCGGGCGTGGACCTGCCGATCCGCACCCTGTTCGACCGCCGTACCGTGGCCGCGCTGGCCGTCGCCGTCGAGGAGGCGCTGGCCGCCGAGGTGGCGGTGCTGTCCGACGAGCAGGCGAGGAGCCTGCTGGATCGGGAGGGTCCATGACGGAACTGAGCGAGGCGCAGCGGGCGCTGCTGACCCAGCGGCTGCGCAGGCGCCGCCCGCCGGCCGGGCCGTCGATCCCCGCGCTGCCGCCCGGGCAGGCGCCGCCGCTGTCGTACGCGCAGGAGCGGCTGTGGTTCATGGAGCAGTACGCCCCCGGCAGCCCGGCGCACACCGTTCCCCTGGTGCGGCGGGTGCGCGGCCCGCTCACCGCGGACGCGCTGGAGGCGGCGCTGGAGCGGATCGTGTCCCGGCACCAGCCGCTGCGCACGACGTTCCCCACGGGCCCTGACGGGGAGCCGTCCGTGCTGGTCGCGCGGGAGGCGGCGGCGCCCCTGGCCGTCGCGGACGCGGAGTCGGCCGCGGCCGCCAGGGAACTGGTGGGTCCGTTCCTGGCCGAGCCGTTCGACCTGGCGTCGGGGCCGGTCATCAGGGCGCTGCTGGTGCGGCTGGCCGCCGACGACCACGTGCTGGCCATCGCCGTGCACCACATCGCGGCCGACGGCTGGTCGGCGAACGTGCTGCTGCGCGAGATCGTGGCGCTCTGCGGCGGGGAGCCGTTGCCCGGCCTGCCCGTGAGCTACGGGGACTTCGCCGCCTGGCAGCGGGACCGGCCCGGCGGCGACGTGGAGTACTGGCGGGAGCGGCTGGCCGGGCTGGAGCCGCTGGAGCTGCCCACCGACGCGCCGCGCCCTCCCGAGCTGACCCACGCGGGGGCGGCGCACCATTTCTCCGTCGGCGCGGAGCTGGCCGGGCGGCTCGACCGGGTGGGGCGCGAGCACGGCGCGACGCCGTACATGGTGCTGCTGGCGGCGTTCGCGGTGCTGCTCGGCCGGTACGCGGGCCAGCGGGACGTGACGATCGGCTCTCCCGTCGCCGGCCGGATGGTGCCGGAGCTGGAGGGGCTGATCGGGTGCTTCGTCAACATGCTGGCGATGCGGGTGGACCTGTCGGGCGAGCCGACGTTCGCGGAACTGCTGCGCCGGGTGCGCGACACGGCCACCGACGCGTACACGCACCAGGAGGTGCCGTTCGAGCGGCTGGTGTCGGAGCTGAACGTGGCGCGGGAGCCGTCGCGCTCGCCGGTGTTCCAGGTGATCCTCGCCATGCAGAACTACGGCGGCGAGCCGGAGGCGGGGGCGCTGGCGCTGGAGGGGTTCGAGCCGGGACGCTGGGCGACCCGGTTCGACCTGGAGCTCTACACCGGAGGCGACGGGTCGTTCCTGTTCGTCTACAACACCGCGCTGTTCTCGGCCTGGCGGGTCGAGCGCATGGCGGGGCACCTGGCCACGCTGCTGGCCCAGGTGGCCGACGCACCGGAGACGCCGGTGGCGGAGCTCGACCTGCTGACCGCCGCCGAGCGGGAGGAGCGGCGGCGCTGGAACGACACCGCGGCCGACCTGGGCCCGCCCGGGCTGCTGACGGACCCGGTCCGTGACTGCGGCGCCGTCGCCGTGGTCCACCCCGGCGGCGCGCTGACCTACGCCGAGCTGCTCGGGCGGGCCCGCGCGCTGGCCGCCGGACTGGTGAGCGCCGGCGCCGGCCCCGGGCGGCTCGTGGCGGTGGTGATGGAGCGCGGCTGGGAGCAGGTCGCCGCGGTCCTGGCGATCAACCTGGCCGGGGCCGCGTACCTGCCGGTCGACGCCGACCTGCCCGACCAGCGGCGGTTCGAGCTCATCGAGCGCGGCGGGTGCGAGATCGCCGTCACCCAGCCGTGGCTCGGCCTCGCCTGGCCGGCCGGCCTGACCCGCCTCACCGTCCCGGACGCCTGCGGCGACCCGCTGGACAACCCGGCCACGCCCGGCGACCTCGCGTACGTGATCTTCACCTCGGGCTCGACCGGCGCCCCCAAGGGCGTGGTGATCGAGCACCGGGCCGCCGTCAACACCGTGCGCGACCTCAACCACCGCCACCGGATCGGCCCCGCCGACCGGTTCCTCGCCCTGTCGGCGCTCAGCTTCGACCTGTCCGTGTACGACGTCTACGGCGCCCTCGCGGCCGGAGCCACCCTCGTGATGGGCGACCCGTCGGGCGACAAGGACCCGGCCGCGTGGGCCCGCCTGGTCGCCGAGGAGCGCGTCACCGTCTGGAACTCCGTGCCCGCCCTGATGGAGCTGCTCGTCGACCACGCCGAGCACGAGGGGACCGACCTCGGCTCGCTGCGCCTGGTGCTGCTCTCGGGCGACTGGATCCCGCTGACCCTGCCGGACCGCATCCGCGCGCTCGCCCCTGACGCGGAGGTCGTCAGCCTGGGCGGCGCCACCGAGGGCTCGATCTGGTCCATCTCCTACCCGATCGGCGCGGTGGACCCGTCCTGGACGTCCATCCCGTACGGCCGCCCGCTGGCCAACCAGACCTTCCACATCCTCAGCCCCGGCCTGCGGGACGTCCCCGTGGGCGTGCCCGGCGAGCTGTACATCGGCGGCGCGGGCGTCGCCACCGGCTACTGGCGCGACCCGGACAGGACGGCCGCCTCCTTCGTCACCCTTCCGCGCACCGGCGAGCGCCTCTACCGGACCGGCGACCTGGGCCGCTACACCGGCGACGGCACCATCGAGTTCCTCGGCAGGGCCGACGCCCAGGTCAAGATCCGCGGCTACCGGATCGAGCTCGGCGAGATCGAGACCCACCTCGCCCGTCACCCGGACGTCGCCGAGTGCGTGGTGACCACCGACGGTGAGGGCAACGGCGCGCAGCTCGTCGCGTACGTGGTCGGCGCCGGCCCCGACCCGGTGCGGCTGCGGGCGCACCTCGTCGAGACCCTGCCCGCGTACATGATCCCCACCCGTTTCGTCCCGCTCGACCGGCTGCCCCTCACGGCCAACGGCAAGGTGGACCGGCGCCGCCTGCCCGCGCCGCCGCCTGCCCGCGCCGCCGCCCGCGAGGGTGGCGACGGCGCGGGCGGCGCCCGCGCCGAGCCGGGCACCGGCACCGAGCGCCTGGTGCACGCCGTCTGGGCGGACGTGCTCGGCGGCGCGGACTTCGGCATCGACGACGACTTCTTCGGCGCCGGCGGGCACTCGCTGCTCGCCATCAAGGTCGTGGCACGGTTACGCAGGGAGCTGCCGCGGGGCTCGGCGCCGGTCGCCGTGGTGGACCTGTTCAAGCACCCGACCGTCAGGGAACTGGCCGCCCACGCCGACGGCGGAGCCACCGGGCCGCGCCCCCTCCTGCACGAGCTGACGCCGCGCCGGGCCGGGCCCGCCGACCTCACGTACGTGTGCGTCCCGTACGGCGGCGGCGCGGCGGTGGCGTACCAGCCGCTGGCGGACGCCCTGCCGGCGACGCACGCGTTGTGGGCGGTGTCCATCCCCGGGCACGACGTTGGCCTGGACGAGGACCCGCAGCCCCTGGAGGAGGTGGCGGAGCGCTGCGTGGAGGAGATCCTGCGGAACGTACGGGGACCGCTGGCCCTGTACGGTCACTGCGGGGTCGGGTCGGCGCTGACCGTGGCCATCGCGCGGCGGCTGGAGGCGGCGGGGCGGTCGCTCGAAGCGGTGTACATCGGGGCGATCTTCCCGTTCGCCCAGCCGGGGAACCGGGTGCTGGCGGCCCTGTCGCGGCTGGCCAGGCGCGAGTACATGCGCAGCGACCGCAGCTACGCCAACTGGCTGACGTCGATGGGGCTCGACATGAGCGACCTCGACCCGGGCCAGGCGCGGCACATCATCAGGAACATGCGCGAGGACACGGAGGCGGCCGAGGAGTATTTCACCGGCCTGTTCCGGAGCTCCGTGACGCCGCTGCGGGCGCCGATCATCAGCGTCGCGGGTGAGCGGGACCCGGCGACCGAGTACTTCGAGGAACGGTTCAGGGAGTGGCACTTCCTGACGCCGGTGGCAGCCGTGGTGGAGCTGGACGAGGCTGGCCACTTTTTCCTGAAATATCGGGCGGAAGAGCTCGCCGAGATCGTCACCAGCGTCCACGGGGCCGTGGCCTCGGGAGGCGAGACGTCAGGACCCAACTGGCGCCTGCGCGAGGTGTCCAGGACGGACCCCGGCCACCGGCCCGCAGCCCGCGAGCACTCCGGCGAGCACCCGGGCGAGCAGGCCGGCGGGCGGTCCTGTGAGCGGTCCGGCGGGCGGTCCGGCGGGCGGTCCGGAGTGGCGGGCCGCCCCGGCGGGCGGGCGGGGGCCCCGGAGCCGAGCATGCGGCGCTTCCTCGGCGTCGTGAGCGGGCAGCTCATCTCGATCATGGGGTCGGCCCTGACCGAGTTCGCCATCCCCATCTGGATCTACCTGACGACGGGCTCACTCGCCCAGTTCGCCCTGCTCGCCGTCATCGGCCTGGTGCCGGGGATGCTGGTGGCGCCGCTGGCGGGAGCCGTGGTCGACAGGAACGACCGCCGCACCGTCATGCTCGCCGGCGACTACGCCGCCATGGGCACCCAGCTCATGCTGGGCGTCCTGCTCTGGACGGGCAACCTGCAGACCTGGCACGTCTACCCGCTGCTGGCGGTGTTGTCCGTGGCGCTCACCTTCCAGCGCCTCGCGTACAGCTCCGCCATCCCGCAGCTCGTCCCCAAGCGATACCTCGGCCACGCGAACGGCATCGTGCAGATGGCCGGGGGCATGACGCAGCTGCTCGTGCCGCTGGCCGCCGTCGGGCTGATGGCCGTCATCGGGCTGGAGGGCATCCTGATCCTGGACGTGGCAGGATACGCGTTCGCGATCGTGGTGACGTCGCTGGTGCGCTTCCCCGCGAGGCTGGCGTGGCGGCGCAAGGAACCGGTCGTGGCCGAGCTGGTCGCCGGGTTCCGTTACTCCTGGGGCCACCACGGCTTCCGGCGGATGTTGCTGTTCTTCGCGGCGCTGAACATCTTCCTGTCGCCGCTCTTCCTCATGCTCTCGCCGCTGGTGCTCTCGTTCGCCGAACTGCAGGACGTGGGGCGCATCTCCTTCCTGTCGGGGCTCGGGGTGCTGATCGGCGGCCTGGCCATGACGGTGTGGGGCGGGCCGGGGCGGCACCGCATGCGGGCGGTGCTCTGGTGCACGCTCGCGCTGGCGGCGTTCTGCCTGGTCACGGGTTTGCGCGCGGATCTCGTGACGATCGGCGTCGGCGCGTTCGGGATGTCGTTGTGGCTGACGCTGCTCAACGGCATCTACGCCACGATCGTGCAGGTGAAGGTGCCGCAGCGGTTCCACGGCCGGGTCTTCGCGCTGAACACGCTGATCGCCTGGTCGACGCTGCCGCTCGGGTTCGGGCTCGTGGCGCCGTACGGGGCGGCGGTGTTCGACCCGCTGGTGGCCCCGGACGGGCCGCTCGCGTCCACGGCCGGCGCGCTGGTGGGCACCGGGGAGGGGCGCGGCGTCGGGCTGATGTACGTGCTGTTCGCGGTGGCGATGGCGGGGCTGGCGCTGGCCGCGCTGCGCTCCCGGCTGCCGTCGCTGGTCGACGACGGCGCCGACGCCCTGCCCGACGACCTGGTGGGCCTACAGGCCCTCGGCCGGCGTCCCCTCTAACGTCTCCTGGAGCGCCTGGAGGAACAGCACGGCGTCCCTGCCGTTGATCAGCCGGTGGTCGTACGAGAGGCCGACCACGGCCACCGTGCGCCCTCCCTCCGGCTGCGGGGAGGTGAGGGCGACGGCGCACGCCTGGCCGGGGAAGATGATCGGCACGGCCATGACGACGCCGGCGTCGTGGTGCAGGGTGACGACGATGTTGCCGCCCGCCAGCTGCTCCTCCCTGAACCCGCCGCGCTGCGCCAGCCTGCGGTACGCGCCCAGCTCCCCGGCGATCTCGGTCACGGACTTCGTGTTCGCGTCCCGGATGACGGGGACGTACAGGCCGGTGCCGAGGTCGATCGTGACGCCCACGTGCGGCGCGTCCGGGACCCTCGCGGTGCCCTCGTCCACGAGAGTGGCGAAGAACAGCGGGAAGTCGTGGTGCAGGCGGGCGACGGCGGAGATCAGCAGGTCGGGCAGCCCGACCAGCATGCGCAGCCGCCGGGTGAGGTCGCGGGCCGCGGCGGCGGCCGCCCCCACGTCCACCTTGACGGCGGCGAACGCGGCGGGGACGGTCCGGTGCGAGAGGCTCACGGTCCTGCCCACCGCGCGCTGGTTCGCGCTCAACGCCCGCGGGCTCCCACCGCCGGTCCTGGGCGCGCCCCGGTCGACGGTCACCTCGCCGCCGCCGCGACCACCTTCACGGCCTGCCGGGCTCGCGTGCGGGCCGGCGGCGGCCAGGCGTTCGACGTCGGCGCGGCGCACCACCTTCACCGGGAGCGCGCGTACCCGCTCCGGGTCGATGCCCAGCTCGTCGATGAGCGCCTGGGCGGGCGCGGTGACCAGCGGCCCGCCACCGGTCCCCGCGGCCACCGGAACGGCGGCGGGCACGGCGGACGCGGCGGCGGACGCGGGCGGGTGGCGGGGAGGCGGGCCAGGGGCTTCGGCCGGGGAGGTGACGCGGGCGATGGGGTCGCCGGGGGCGATGTCGCGGCCCGCCGGCGCCAGGTGGGTCAGAACGCCGTCGTGCTCGCAGACCAGCTCCTCCACCGTCTTCGACGTCTCCACCTCGGCCACCACCTCGCCCGCGCGCACCGCCGCCCCGTCGGGTGCCAGCCAGGCGACCAGCACGTACGCCGAGTCGTTGGAGTTCAGCTTGGGCACCCGGATCTCAACCATCGAGCCCTTCCAGTACGGCGCGGCGGATCGTGCTGTCCTGCACCAGCACGTCCCGTTCCAGGTGGGCGGCCGTGGGGATGACGCTGTCGGCCGAGCTGACCAGCTTGACCGGCCGCCGGAGCCGCCCCCAGAGCCGGGTGTGCAGGTCGGCGGCGACGTGGCCGCCCCAGGTGCCGCCCGCGCTGCCGTCCTCGGCGACGCAGATCAGCGGCGCCCGCCCGAGCAGGTCGAGAAGCGGCGCCGGGTCGAAGGGGTACAGGCGGGAGGGGACCAGGAGCACGCCGGCCAGGTCGTGGCCGAGCAGCAGGGCTCGCATGGCCGCCAGCGCCCGGTGGGCCAGCCCTCCGGGAACGATGACGACGTAGTCGAGGTCGCCGGGAGGGATCTCCGGAGCACCGGCGAGCGGCGGTGAACCGGGGCCGGTCACAGGGCCGGTCACAGGGCCGGTCACCGGGCCGGTCACCGGGCCGGTCACCGGCGGGTCGAGGCGCACCACCGCCACATCGCCCACGAGATCCCATCGGAACAGCTCCTCCGCCACTCCCGGCGGATACATGCGCCGCGTGTAGAGCACCTTGTCCTCGAAGAGCAGGCACGGCTCCCCCAGCGCGAGCATGCGGTCGAGGACGGCCCGGTTGTCGTGGAACGGCGACATCTCGAACAGCGACAGGCCGGGGATGCCGATGAAGTGCTTCTGCGGGCTCTGGCTGTGCGTGGGGCCGTAACCGCGGTGGCCTCCGGAGGGGCAGCGGACCACCAGCGGCATGGGGACGCGGGCGCCGTACATGGTGACGGACTTGCTGGCGAAGTTGAGGATCTGGTCGAAGGCGAGCGCGGCGAAGTCGGCGAACATGATCTCGGCGATCGCCTTGCCGCCCGCGAGGGCCAGCCCGGAGGCCGCCCCGACGATGGTCCCCTCGCTGAGCGGGGTGGTCAGGACGCGGTCGGGGAAACGCGTCGACAGGCCCTTGGTGATCTTGAAGGCGCCTCCGTAGGGGTCGAGCAGGTCCTCGCCGAGGACGTACACGGAGGGGTCGTCCTCCAGAAGGCCGTGGAGGGCGCGGTTGAGGTCCTCCCCCACCCGGGCGCCGCCACGGTCCGCGACCGGCTGGACGGCGGGCCCCGGACGCCCGGCGGGCTCCCCCGGGCTCACGCCGCCGTCCAGGCCGCCGGTGGGCGGGCGGCCACCTCGGCGGCGACCTCGTCGACGCGGGCGCGGGCCTCGGCTTCGACCCGGGCCGCCTGGCCGGGGTGGGCGGCCCGGTAGGCGGCGTACCAGTCGGTGCGGGGGAAGCCGGGCGGGCGGGTGTCGTCGCCCTTGCTGTGGGGGCCGAGGCGGTGGGTGGCGAACTCGACGACCAGGGGCCGGGGGTCGGCGCGCACGGACTCGATCAGGGGCGCCAGGCCGTCCCGGATGCGGGGGATCTCGAACCGGTCCACGCGGTGGTGGCCGATGCCGAACGCCCGTGCCCGGCCCTCGATCGTCCCCGCCATCTGGAGGGCCGTCGGCGTGGACTGGGCGATGCCGTTGTGCTCGACCACGACGAGCAGCGGCAGGCGCCACAGTTGCGCCAGGTTCATGGCCTCGTACACGGAGCCCTCGCCCCACGTGCCGTCACCGATGTACACGCACGTCAGCGCGCCCGGCTCGTGCCGCTTCAGCCGCAGCGCCACCCCCGCGGCGACGGGCAGGCTCTGGCCCTGCACCCCGGTCGACAGGTAACGGTCCCGCCGCAGGTGCTGGCTGCCGCCGACGCCCTCGCAGACCGCGCCCTTCCTGCCCATGATCTCGGCGAGCAGCCCTTCGGGGTCGCCGAACCTGGCCAGGTAGTGCCCGTGACCGCGGTGGTTGCTGAACACCCAGTCGGGTTCGCGCAGGAGCGGGCGCAGGGACACGGGGACGTACTCCTGCCCCAGACAGGTGTGGGTGGTGCCGTCGAGCTCGCCCCGCTCGAAGAGCTCGAGGAGTTTCAGCTCGAAGGACCGGATGAGGAGCAGCAGCGCCAGGTCGTCGTCAGAGAGTCTGTCCATAGGCTCCTCGAGCACCAGGAAAACCTCCTGAAAGCGTATACAACACCCGCATATCGCGTCCAGGACGGGGATGCCGCCGGGCCGCGCCGCGTCTCGACGACGCGGCCCGGCCCCGGCGTGGAGCGGCCCGGCCGGAACGGGATCAGGCGGGAATCAGGCAGGGCTCAGGCGGCGGCCTTGGCGGTGGCCGCCACCGACGCCCGCTCGGTGACGCCGTTGACGGTCACCGCGACCGTCACCTTCCCCTCGCGCAGCGCCGTGAGCGTGCCCTTCTCCGGGTCGAGCACGGCGACGTGCCAGGGTTTGGCCGTCTTGCGGCTGCCGACGTGCAGGTTGGGCGAGCCCGACCACGCCGCCGAGACGGGGTAGGCGGCGGGCACCGTCCTGTCGTCCTGCCTGACGGCGGCGCTCACCTCGGCGGGCGCGCCGACGGCGACGGTGGCCGGGGCGGTCAGCGTGAGCGCGTCCACGTGCGGGCGCACCTGGGTGCCGATCCAGTCGGGCGCGTCGGCGAACCAGTTCCGCCTGACGTGCTCGGCCTCGGCCGGCGTGACCGGGTCGACGCCCCACAGCGACCAGCCGGTGAACCCGCCGTCCTCGGGTGCGGTGGCGGGGTTCTTGCCGGAGTTGCCGTTGATGAAGTACGGCACCGCGTCCACGTGGGCGGCGTGGAACGTCCCCACGTGCGCCCCGATGTGGGCGGCGCCCTTGCCGGTGGTGCGCTGGAAGTCGGCCAGCCAGCCCTCCACGAGCGCCGCCTCCTTCCGGTCGCCGAGCTGGCTGCCCTTGCCCGGTGTCGGGTCGCGCGGCGGCACGTGGAACAGGACGGTGACCGACCCGATCGAGGCGTCCTTCGCCGCCTTGTCCAGCTCGGACCTGAGCATGGCCACCTGCTCGAAGCCGCCGCCCCGCAGGCTCAGGCGGGAGGTGTCGAGCGTGATGAAGCGGGTGCCCTTGTGGTCGAAGGTCCGGTACGTGTCGCCGAAGGCGGCCTTGAAGTTGTCGATCGCTCCGCCCATGACCTCATGGTTACCGGGGATGTAGTGATATTTCAGCTCTCCGCCCAGTTCCTCGTCGAGGATCCGCTTGGCCAGCGCGAAGTCCTCGGGCGACGCCTCGTCCACCAGGTCACCGTTGATGACCAGGAAGTCGGGCCTGACCGCCTTGATCTCGCGCAGCGTGCGGCGGGCGTTCTTGACGAGGTCGCTGTCCGGCTCCCTGGCCACGAACTGCGCGTCCGACATGACCGCGAACCGCCACGGCATCGTCGCCACGTCGTCCCTGACCACCGGGTCGGCGACCTCGGGCACGGGCGGCGCGTCGACCGGCGGCGGCACCTTGGCCACCAGGCCGTCGATCATGATCTCGTTGGTGTACCGCACGTCGGCCTTGGTCTCGGCCACGTAGAAGCGCCGCAGCCGCAGCGGGTGGTTGACGCCGGGCGGCACGGCGAACTCGACGTACTTCCAGCCGGTCCACGTCATGTACGGCCCGCGCAGGATCTGAGACTGCCCGAGCGCGTCGTAGAACTCCAGGCTCGGCCACTCCCCCTTGCCGGTGGAGTGGATCCAGAGCCCGAACGCCTGCGGCTGCCCCTCCACCACGATCTCCTCCGGCGGGCTGGCGTACGCGGCCCGGGTGGCGGTCGAGGTGCTGAAGTCGTATGACAGCTTGAGCCCGCCGCCGTCGTGACCGGGTGCGGCCGACAGCGAGCCGGTGGCGCGGGCGGCGGCGAACTTCCAGGTGGCCGCGTCCTCGAAGTCGGCGACCGCTTTCTCCTCGAACCCCACGGTGACGGGCACGGCGGTGGTGAGCTTGCCGACCTTGGCGGTGATCAGCCCCGCGCCCGAGGCCTGCTTGGCCTTGACGGTGAAGGAGCCGTGCTCGGCGGCAGTCACCTCGAAGAGGTTCCCGTCGTAGTCGAGCTCGAGGTCGGCGGGCTCGATGGGCGCGGAGTTGCCGTTGCGGTCGTAGCCGACCACGCCGAACGTGGCCGCGCCGTCCGCGCCGGCGATGGCGAGCCGGTCGGCGGTGGCGCCGAGCCGCTGGAGCGGCTGCAGGACGGTCAGCTCGATCTCGCCCTTGGCGCGGCCGCGGGAGGCGGTGACGGTGGTCTGGCCGGGCACCAGGGCGTGGAACCTGCCGTCGCGGACGACGCCGTGCACGGCGGGCTTCGCTCGCCAGGAGGGCTCGCCCTTGGCGGGACCGTACGTCTCGTCGTACCCGGCGGCGGTCAGGCGCCTGGTGAGGCCGGGGAAGACCCGGTCGGGGCGGCCGCCGGCGACGGGCGCGACGCCGGGCGCCTTGGACGGGTCGCTCGCGGTCTCCAGCCAGAAGCCCTTCAGCTTGCCGCTGCCTTCGGGCGCGTAGAGCGCCAGGCCGTTGGGGACGTGCCGCTCGCCGCCGTCGGAAGGGCTGTTCTCCACCTGGACGTCGGCGGAGCCGGGCTCGCGGGCGAGCATGGTGGAGGAGCCGCCGCCGTCCAGGTTGAGCGCGTTGGCCGCGCCCAGCTCGACCATCATGGCCGCGAGCTCGTTGAGCGTGACGCCGCGGCTGTCGGCCTGGCGGCCGTCCACGGTCAGCAGGTACATCTTCCTGCCGTCGGCCGAGAACCCGACGGCCGTGCGCGGGTGGGCGCTGGTGTCGGTCGAGTTCTGTACGGCGCCGTCCTTGACCAGCACCCAGTTGCCGCCGACGGCCGCCTTGACCGTGCTGCCGTCCGACGCCTTGGGCTGGTACTTCACGTCGATCCGGTCGCCCTGCTCCAGCGCGGACAGCGCCTCGGCGCCGGCGTCGCGGCCGAGCAGGATCGAGGTGCCCGCCGGGATCGGTCCGGTGCCCGCGGAGGTGCGCACCTCGGTGACCACGCCGTCTTTCATGACGACCTCGGCGACGGAGGTGGCGCCCTCGACGGCGCGGGCCCGGTTGTAGGAGCCCCACAGCGGCGTGAAGAGCCCCACGCCGCCGTCCTGCACGATCTGGTTGAACTGGGTGAGCGTGATCGGCGGGCCGCCGTCAGGCGTGGCGGTGCCCTCGAAGTACATCTTGAGCACGCGTCCGACACCGTCGCCGGTGATCGCGACCGCGTTCTCGTGCCCGGCGACGGGCGACTGGACGAGCGTGCCGTCCTGGACGCCGATGCCCTGGGCGGCGCCGGAGTTGTTGATGTCGAAGAAGTCGCCGTTGACGGCGGCGACGGCGTGGGAGCGCTTGGCGGGCCCGGACAGCGGCTCGGTCTTGGACACCTCGCCGGAGAACACGTAGTCGGCCTTGGCTCCGTGCTGTCCTGCCAGGTCTGCGGTGATCGCGTCGGCGCGCAGCCAGCCGAGCGGGTCGTAGGTGTCGAACGAGGTCAGCGAGATCCCCGGCGCGACCGGCCGGGTCCTCTTGGCCGTCTCCAGCCGCTGCCGCCCTTCGGCGGCCCGGGTGACCAGCGTGGACGGCGGCGGGTAGGACGACGCCTGGGGAGCGTCCTCCGCGGGGGGTGCGGCATCGGCCTGCGCGGGCACGCTCAGGGCCACGGGGGCTAACACGAGCGCGGCGGCGGCCAGCAATCTGAGGGTCTGCACGACCGAACTCAATCGTTCATGGATATAACTTTCAAGGCTTACACATGAACCAAAAGAAAATTTCAGATCTTGTACGCCCCCCGCGGGGCCCACCACGATGGAAGGTGTGGATCGAGAGGCCTTCTACCGCGACCCGTACCCCGTCTACGCCCGCGCCCGCGCCGCCCCCGGGCTGACCTTCACCGGCGAGCTGGACGCCTGGCTCGTGGCCCGGCACGCGGACGTGCGCGAGGTGCTGGCCCGGCCGGCCGACTTCTCCTCCCAGGGCGCCTTCCGCGGAGACGTGACGCCGAGCCCGCGCGCGTTCGCCGAACTGGCCGGCGCGCCCGGCAACGCCCCCGTGGTGCTCAGCTCCGACGGCGAGGCCCACCAGCGTTACCGCAGGCCGCTCACCCGCGGCCTGTCGGCCGCCCGGGTGGCCGCCGCACGCCCGTTCATCCAGGCCACGGCGGCGGAGCTGCTCGCGTCGTTCGCGGCCGCGGGCCGGGTGGAATGGATGGGCGGCTACGCCAGGCCGCTGCCCGCGACCGTCATCGGCCACCTGCTCGGCCTCGACCCGGCCGACGTGCCCGCCGCCGTCCGGGCGGGTGACCGCGCCGAGGACCTGATCTTCACGCCCATGCCGGAGGACGAGCAGATCGCCGCCGTCCGAGAGGTGTCCGCGCTGCGGCACCTCCTGGCCGCGCACGCCGCCCGTTCGCGCGACCAGGAGAGCCTGACCGGCGAGCTGGTCCGCGGCCTGGCCCCCGGACCCGGCGAACCGACCGACCGGCAGCGCGACGAGATCGTCTCCAACACCCAGAACCTCATGCTGGCCGGCCACCTGACCACCACGGCGCTGCTCGGCACCGCCGTGCACCGCCTGCTGCGCGACCGCCGCCAGTGGGAGCTGCTGTGCCGGCGGCCCGAGCTGATCCCGGCGGCGATCGAGGAGGCCGCCAGGTTCGAGGCGCCCGTGCAGGGCTTCCGCCGCCGGGTCACCAGGCCGCTCACGCTGGGCGGCACGGAGCTCGCCGAGGGCGACACGGTGTTCGTGTCGTTCGCCTCGGCGGGCCGGGACGAGGCCGTGCACGTGGATCCCGACGTGTTCGACATCGCGCGGGAGCCGGCGCGTCACCTGTCGTTCGGGCACGGCGTGCACGGCTGCCCCGGCGCGCTCCTGGCCCGCGAGCAACTCCGCATCACGCTGGAGCTGCTCGTACGCGAGCTGCCCGGGCTGCGCCTGGCCGAACCCGAGGTCACCATGGCGGCCACCCTGATCCACCGCGCCCCCGAGAAGCTCGTCCTGTCGTGGTGATCCGCGCCCGTTCACGGGCCCCTACAGGGCCGTACGCTCGGGCGGCAGGCTCGGGGTGATCAACCGGTCCAGCTCGTCGCGGTAGGGCGGGTCGAGCCAGTAGCCCGAGTGCCAGCGCGCCTCGGGCAGCGGCTCGCCCGGCGCCGGCCGGAGCGGATCCCAGCAGAACCGGTCCACCGTGTTGCCGCGATCGGG
Source organism: Nonomuraea sp. B10E15 (assembly GCF_039871615.1). Lineage (NCBI taxonomy): Bacteria > Bacillati > Actinomycetota > Actinomycetes > Streptosporangiales > Streptosporangiaceae > Nonomuraea > Nonomuraea sp. B10E15. The sequence continues at coordinate 99,601 of NZ_JBDPMB010000005.1, read as the reverse complement.
TTCGGCGGCGAGGGGGTCGACGCGGCGGAACGCGGGCCCGCCGATGGGATCGCTCAGGCGGTACAGGTTGCGCCACGCGACCGCGTCACGCAGGACCGGCAGGCCACGGCCGGCGAAGTACGCGGGGAAGAACGGGGCGTACAGGCGGCGCAGCGGCGACCCGTGGGTGAGCAGCCTGACCTGCCGGCGCACGTCAGGGTCGAGCTGCAGGACCAGGGCGGCCGCGATGACGCTGCCCTGGCTGTGCCCGGACAGGACGACGGTGTCCCGATCGGTCGCGGCCAGCCGGCCGAGGCGGGCCATCAGTTCGGGGATGACGCGCTCGGTGTAGCAGGGCGGGGCCAGCGGGTGGATGGCCCTGGGCCAGAAGGTGGACACGTCCCAGACGATCCCGACGGTCCTGCGCAACCGCGAGCTGCCGTACGTGCGGCGGCCGAGCAGCACCAGGCCGACGACGGCGGCCGCCGTGGCCCAGCTCCCGATCGAGGCGAGCAGCCCCGCGAACCCCGCCGTCGGCGTGTACAGCCGCAGCTGGTGGATCACGGTCACCACGGCGAACCCGGCCACCCCGATGCCGGTGAGCAGGCCCAGCACCAGCCCGGCCCGGTCGGTGAGCGCGGCCAGCGCCCACTTCCGCGCGACCTTGGCGCCGCCGCGCTCCCCGTAGTGCTCCTCCAGCTCGGGCGCCAGCCTGCCCGCCTCGGCGCGGCGGACCAGCCAGAGGGCGATCGCCACCCCGGCCGACGCCGCCCCCAGCAGCGGCACCAGGGCGGCCGTCCACCAGACCGGGTCGTCGATGAAGAGCTTCCTGCCGGGCGGCCCCGGGTCGGCCAGGCTGCCGGGGACGCCGAAGAACGTGGCGGTCCAGAACAGCACGCCGAGCGCCAGCACGTTCGCGCAGCCCGCGGCCACCATCAGCATGAACCACGCGGCGAGCCCGCCCATCGCCGGCCGGTCGAGCGGGTCCCGGCCGCCGCCTGGCCGGTCCATGCGGGCCAGCACCCACGTGGCGGCCAGGATGAACGCCCCGAGCCCCAGCATGAGCGCGAACTGCACCGGACCCGCGCCCACGCTGGGCAGCACGAGCCCCTCCACGCCCACCGGCAGACCGGCCAGCGCCGCCCAGAACGTGGCCAGGAACACCAGCGGCGCGGCCACCCGCAGCACGTGGCACGCGACCTTGAGCCAGGTGGGCTCGCGCCCGCCGGAGTGCGGGTCCAGCCGCCGGCCGGTCCACGGCAGGACGACCAGCACGGCGGCGGCGAGCTCGACGCCCGCGTTCGCCGAGGTGAGCGCCAGCCCCAGCGGGGTGGCGGCGAAGGGCGCGGCGACGGCCATCCCGATCGAGGCGATCGCGAAGGCGACGTGCACGATGCGCAGGCGCCACACCGGCGCGCCGCCGTGCCACAACCGCGCCCGCGCCAGCAACAGCCGCTCACCAGCAGGCCCGTCCTCAGGTCCCTCGGTGGCGCCGCCGGGACCGCCGCCCGGATCGCCGCCCGGATCGCCGCCCGGATCGCCGCCCGGATCGCTGCCGGAAGCGGCGGGGACGACCTTGCTCTCGTCGCGGCGCCAGGTGCGGCGGGCGAGCCACCACAGCAGGACGACCACCAGCAGCGGCGCCAGGGCGGTGACGGCCAGGCGCTTGGACGGCTCGTGCCCCCACATCTCGCCCATCCACCGCAGCCAGACGGGCGCGAGCACATCGGTGCAGGCCCGTCCCGCGGCCGTGCACTGCCAGCCGACGAGGTCCACGCAGGCCCTGGTCACGGCGCCGACGAGGGTGCCGGTGAGGAGCAGGGCGAACAGCCGCTGCGCCGCCTCCGTCACGTGCCGCAGCCGGTCGCCGCCCCGCGGCCTGGGCAGCATGAAGTAGGACAGGTTCGCCAGTGAGAACGGCAGCAGGAGCAACCACAGCGCGATCGTGCGCCCGCCGGAGGTGAGGCCGCCCCACGCGTACGCCTCCCGCCGGCGGACGCCCGGCACGTCGGCCCGGTCGCCCACCGGCTGCCCCGCCGTCCACCAGCGCCGGTAGAACCCGGTGGTGCCGTCGCCCGCGACCAGCCGGGGATGGGGGTGGTTGAGCATGCCCGCCGGCGGCGTGCCGGAGACACCGTGGACGCGCAGCTCCGTCACCCCGCCGCAGGTCTCGTCGAGGAATCCGTCCATGTGGACAAGGATCCTGCGACAATCCCGTCACGTACAGTTATCGGCCGAATACTTTACGCTTTGGTCGCGCCGGCGGTGAGCCCGGTGACCAGGTGGCGCTGCACGAGGAGGAAGACCGCGCCCGCCGGGATGGCGATGAGCACGGCGGAGGCGGTCATCAGCCCCCAGTCCGACCAGTGCTGGCCGACGAACTGCTGCAGGCCCACCCCCAGCGTGCGCTTGTCCTCCTGCGACATGAACACCGTGGCGTAGCCGACCTCGCCCCAGGCGGTCATGAAGCAGTAGAACGCGGTCACCGCGATACCCGGACGGGCCAGCGGCAGCACGACCCGCCAGAACGTGCCGAACGGCGTCAGCCCGTCCACCATCGCGGCCTGGTCGATCTCCACCGGCACGGTGTCGAAGTAGCTCTTCATCATCCAGGCGCAGAACGGCACCGCGATCGTCATGTAGGCGATCACCAGGCCGGGGATCTGGTTGAGCAGGCCGAGCCCGGCCATCAGGTTGTACAGGGGGACGATGAGGATGGCCACCGGGAACATCTGGGTGATCAGCAGCAGCCACATGACCGAGCGGTGGCCGGGGAAGCGGAAGCGGCTGACGGCGTAGCCGGTGGTGGCGGCGAGGAACACGCCGAGCACCATGGTCAGCCCCGCCGTCAGCACGCTGTTGAGCAGCCACTGCGGGAACGCGGTGGCGGTCAGCACGCGGGTGTAGTTGTCCAGCGAGGAGTCGTCGAACAGCCGGAGCTCGGCCGACAGCCAGCTGTCACGCGGCTTGAGCGAGGTGAGCACCAGCCACACCACCGGGAACAGCGAGATCGCCACGGCGACGAGCAGGCCGGCGTGCAGGCCGATGGAGGCCAGCGGTCCCCGCTCGCCGCGGGGCCGGGTCGCGCGGGTCACCAGGGGCCTCCTTGACTGCGCAGGGTGCGGCGGTAGCCGATGGCCAGCACGACCAGCATGGCGAGGATGATCACGCCCCACGCGGCCGAGCCGGAGTAGTTGCGGATGCCGGTGAAGGCCTCGCGGAAGGCGTAGGTGACGAGGATCTCGGTCTCGCTGCCCGGCCCGCCCCGCGTGACCAGGAAGATGATGGGGAACATGTTGAACGTCCAGATCGTGCCGAGCAGGACCACGGTCGTGGAGACCTGCCGCAGCCCGGGCAGCGTGATCGCCTTGAAGCGCTGCCACGGGGAGGCGCCGTCGACCTCGGCCGCTTCGTACAGCTCGGCGGGGATCGACTGCAGGCCGCCGAGCATGGCGACCATCATGAACGGCACCCCGATCCACACGTTGACCGCGATCACCGCGATCCTGGCGGTGACCGGGTCGTCCAGCCAGCCCACGCCGGACAGCCCGGCGACCTCGAGGAAGCCGTTGATCACGCCGTAGTCGCTGTTGTAGAGGTAGCGCCAGATGAACGCGGCCACGAACGCCGGCACCGCCCACGGCAGGATCAGCAGCACCCGGTAGACCGAGCGCAGGCGCAGCTTGCGGTTGAGCATCACGGCCAGGCCGAGCCCGATGCCGTAGTGGAGGCCGACGCACACCACCGTCCACGTCACGGTCCAGAGCACCTTGTCCCAGAACAGGCTGCTGGTCAGGATCTGGAGGTAGTTGTCCAGGCCGACGAACTCGTACGTGGACGGGATCACGTTGACCCCGATGGTGCGGCCCATGTTGGCCTCGGTCGCGTCGGTCAGCGACAGGTAGACGCCCCTGGCCAGCGGCCAGCCGATCAGCACCAGCATCACGACCGCCACCGGCGCGATCATCGCCCAGGCGTACCAGTGGGCCGACAGGGCGCGTCTCAGCCGTCCGGGGCTGTCATGGCGGCGGCTCCGGCCGCGGGCGGACTCGCCCGCGGCCGGAGCCCGTCCGGTCGAGACTGCCACCGGTCAGCTCCAGTCCTTCATGATCCCGTGGTACTGCTCGTCGACCTTCTTGAGCATGTCGGCGGGCGTGACCTGGCCGCCCACGAGCGACTGGTAGCCCTCCAGCAGCGGCTGGAACAGCTGCCCGCCCTCGGGGATCCACGGGCGCGGCACGGCGGTGTCCATGATCGGCTTGAACACCGCGACGTCCGGGTTGCCCTGAACGTCGGGGTCGGCGTAGGCGGAGGTGCGGGTGGGCAGCAGGCTGATCTCCTTGGCGATCTTCGCCTGGGCCTTGGCCGTGGTCATGAACCGTACGAACTCGTACGCGGCCGGGATGTTCTTCGACCCGGCGTAGATCGCGAGGTTCCAGCCTCCCGTCGGAGCCCCTGCCTTGACCGAGCCGGCCGGGACGGGGGCGATGCCGAGGTTGGACTTGTCCTTGAACTCCTTGCCCTGGTAGATCTCCGACAGCGCCCACGGCCCGTTGTAGATCATGGCCGCCTTGCCCTCCTTGAGGGCCGTCATGGCGTTGGCGTAGCTGTCGGTCGTGGCCGGCTTGGGCGCGGCGCCGGAGTTGATCAGGTCGGCCACCGTCTCGATGGCCTTCACGTTGGCCGGCGAGTTGACCACGATCTTCTTGCTCTGCACGTCGAGCAGGTCGCCGCCCTCGCCGTACATGAACGGCAGCAGGAAGTAGGAGTCGACGTTGAGCGCCAGGCCGTCGGCGTCGGTCTTGTCCTTGACGTCGAGGGCGGCCTGCTTCAGCTCGGCGATCGTCCTGGGCGGCTCCTCGTGGCCGGCCTCCTTCAGCAGCCGCTTGTTGTAGATCAACGCCAGCGTGTCGGTGACCTGCGGCACGGCGTAGGTCTTGCCGGTGTACTTGGTGCTGCTCAGCGGCCCGGGCAGGAAGTCGGACCCGTCCTCCACCGCCCGGGTGCCGTCAAGGGGCTGCAGATAGCCCAGCGAGGCGAACTGCGGTGTCCACGCCACCTCGGAGCGGATCACGTCGGGCGCGCCGGTGCCGGCCTGCGCGGCCGTCTGGAACTGGTTCTGGGCCTGGTCGGACGGCACGTTCACATATTTGACCTTGATGCCGGGGTATTGCGCCTCGAACTCCTTGATCAACGCCTGGAACGTCGGGCCCTCGCTGTCGGGCCTGGTCGTGTCCCACCAGGTCAGCTCGCCGGTGATCTTCGACGGGTCGGTGACGGAGGCGGTGGGAGCGGCGGCCTCACCACCCCCGCCGCCGCAGGCGGTGGCCGTCAGGGTGAGCGCCGCCACGGCCGAGGCCGCTAAGAGTCGTCGCATGTCCTTGTCCTCACAGCTGTCTGTATCAGAGGTCGGGGTACGCCGGAGGTTACGCCGAGGCGGCGTTCTCGGATAGATGGGGACGCAAGATTTCTGCAAGTTGTTACATTGATCCGCACGCGCGGCCTCGGGCCCGCCATTCGCCGCACCCGCAGGCGTTTCCGCAGGTGCAGGCAGAGCCGTTTCCCCATGGCGGACGGCCGGACGGCGTGCCACCGCCGCCGGACGAGCAGGGAACCGGACGTGGCGTTGCAGAAATTTCCAGAAATGATTGCAAGCGACGCCGGCCGCCAGGTCGCTCAGGCGTTCCGCCCGAGCCCGACATGAATGGTAATCTCACGATTGCACAGGGTGAACATCGGGAGTGGGGATGCGGGGTTCCGCGTGATCCGCCGTCGGCCGGCTCGCACCGGCGCCGAAGGCGACCGGCCACGATCCCCGCGCGCGGACGTCGACCTGACCGGGGCGAGAGCCTGCTGGATCGACCGCGACACGGTGGCCTGGCGCGTCGAGCCGTCGCTGCGGCACGCGCTCGCCTGCAGCGCCGGCGGCGACATCGCCCTCGACGAGGGCGAGCTGACCGGCGACCCGCGGCTCATCCGGCTCGCGCCCGGCACGATGAGCGAGGAGCAGCGACGCCGCTGGCCCCACCTGGCCTCCTTCACCGCGCTCAAGGTGGACCCTCGCGACGCCGGCCTGGTGAAGGACGCTCTGCGCGGCCAGATCGTGGCCGTGGAGCGCGACGCCGCGGGCGAGCTGCTGGCGGCGACCGGCGTGCAGCTGCCCGGCGTGCTCGACGACGTCTACGCCGAGGCCGCCACCGCCAGGCTGGGCCCTGCGGGGCGGATGATCCCGTCGTTGTCGTTGTGGGCGCCGACCGCCCGCACGGTCGAGCTGGCGCTCTACGCGCCCGGCACCGACCGGCGCCGCGTGCGCCGGATGCGGCGCGACGACCGGACCGGCGTCTGGTCGGTGCGCGGGCTGCCGACGTGGCTGGGCCGCGAGTACACGTTCCTCGTCACGGTCTACTCCCCCAGGGAGGGCAGGATCGTGACGAACGAGGTCACCGACCCGTACGGCCTGGCCGTCGCCCCCGACGGCGGGCGCAGCAGGCTCGTCAGCCTGGAAAGCGCCGCGCACAAGCCGCGCGGCTGGGACCGGCTGGTCAAGCCCGCGGCCGTGCCGCAGCACCGGGCGTCCATCTACGAGCTGCACGTACGCGACTTCTCCGCCTCCGACGCCACCGTCCCCGCCGCGCTGCGCGGCACGTACGCGGCCTTCGGCGGCGACGGCGCCGGGATGCGGGAGCTGCGTGCGCTGGCCGCGGACGGGCTGACCCACGTGCACCTGCTGCCGGTCTTCGACTTCGCCACCGTGCCCGAGCGGAGGGCCGACCGCACCGAGCCCGGCTGCGACCTGGCCGCGTTCCCGCCGGCGTCCGAGCGGCAGCAGGAGTGCGTGGCGAGGACCGCGGCGAAAGACTCCTTCAACTGGGGGTACGACCCGCTGCACTACACGGTGCCCGAGGGCTCGTACGCGACGGACCCCGACGAGCGCACGAGAGAGTTCCGCGGCATGGTCGCCGGGCTCAACCGGGCCGGGCTGCGCGTGGTGATGGACGTCGTCTACAACCACACCCACTCCACCGAGGTGCTCGACCCGATCGTGCCCGGCTACTACCACCGGCTGCTCGACGACGGCACGGTCGCCACCTCCACGTGCTGCCCCGGCACCGCGCCCGAGCACACCATGATGGGCAGGCTGGTCGTCGACTCCGTCGTCACGTGGGCCACCCGGTACAAGATCGACGGTTTCCGCTTCGACCTGATGGGCCACCACCCGAAGGCCGGCATGCTCGCCGTCCGCGCGGCCCTCGACCGGCTGACCCCCGGGAGGGACGGCGTCGACGGAAAGTCGATCATCCTGTACGGCGAGGGCTGGAACTTCGGCGAGGTGGCCTACGACGCCAGGTTCGAGCAGGCCACGCAGGCGAATCTGGCCGGCACCGGCATCGGCACGTTCAGCGACCGGCTGCGCGACGCGGTGCGCGGCGGCGGCCCGTTCGACGCCGACCCGCGCGTGCAGGGCTTCGGCTCCGGCCTCGCGGGCGCGCCCAACGGCGCACCGGCCAACGGCACCGAGGAGGAGCAGCGGGCCAGGCTGGCCGCCTGCACGGAACTGGTCAAGGTGGGGCTGAGCGGCAGCCTGCGCGACTACGTCCTGCCCTCGGGCAGGAAGGGCTCCGAGGTCGGCTACAACGGCTCGCCCGCCGGCTACACCGCCGCGCCGGGCGAGGCGGTGGCGTACGTCGACGCGCACGACAACGAGACGCTGTTCGACGCGCTGGCGTACAAGCTGCCGCAGCGGACGCCGATGGCCGACCGGGTGCGCATGCAGGTGCTCTCGCTGGCCACTGTGGTGCTGGCGCAGGGGACGGCGTTCGTGCACGCGGGCAGCGAGCGGCTGCGGTCGAAGTCGCTTGACCGCAACTCCTACGACTCGGGCGACTGGTTCAACCGGCTGTTGTGGGACTGCTCGGCGGGCAACGGCTTCGGCGCCGGCCTGCCGCCCAGGGCGGCCAACGAGGCCGCGTGGCCGTACGCGAGACCCCTGCTCGAAGACCCGGCGCTGCGCCCTGACTGCGCGGCCGTCGACGCCTGCCGGGCCGGGTTCGGCGAGCTGCTGCGGATCAGGGCGTCGTCACCGGCGTTCGCCCTGGGCTCGGCGGCCGAGGTGCGGCGGCGGTTGACGTTCCCCGCCTCGGCGGAGGGCGTGATCGCCATGCACATCGACACGACGGGCCTCGACCCGCGCTGGACGTCCGTCACCGTCGTGTTCAACGCGACGCCGTACACGCACGCGCAGGCGATGCCCGGCCTGGCGGGACAGGCCGTGTCGCTCCATCCCGTGCAGGGGTGCTCCGGCGACGCGGTGGTGCGGAGCTCGGCGTTCGACCCGGCCACCGCGACCCTGTCGGTCCCGGCCCGCACGGTCGCGGTCTTCGTCACGGCCCGGTGAACGAAGCCGGTAGACGGCGGGCGTGCTGGGTAGGGGAACCGCAGGTCGAAAACCCATGGCTTTCAGCCGCACGACAACGCAGACTGGATAGACGGCGATCGCGTGGAGCAGTGGAGCACCCGTGGACTATCACCTTGATCACATGCCGGTTCTGTCCCGAGGCAGACATCGCAACCCGAAACGCGGTGCCTGTTTCATGGAGCTGGCCTCATATCTGGCCGGAGAGCGCTGGAGCGACCATCCGGCCTGCACACACCCGTTGCTGGCCGCGCTCGCCCGCCTGGTCAACGACAACACCGGCGACGAGAGCCGGGCCGGCCTCGTCCACCTGGTTCCGTCCATCATCGGCCTGGCCAGCGACGACCTGCGCGTGGACGCGCGGATCGCGCTGCGCTGCGCCACCACGGCGCTGCCGGTGGCGGCGGCCGAGCGCCAGCTCGCGCTGGCGGTGTCGGTGCTGGCGGCCGAGGAGATGCTGGCCAGGCTCGACGGCGCCCCGTCGGGGCGGCTCAGCGAGTCGAGCGTGCGGGTGCTGGAGGATGTCCCGCACGCGGCCGAGCAGGCGCGCCGCTTCAGCCGCGCGGCCAGGATCACGCAGAAGGGCTTTCGCCGGTACGCCGCGCCCAACGCGGTGCAACTGTCGGTGGTCGGCATCGTGCAGGCCTGCATCCCCGACCCGGACGCGCTGCTGCGCCGGCTCCTGGAGGAGACCATCGCCGACTGCGACGCCATGATCCACGGCCGGCAGGCCGACACCTCCGGCGCCGTCACCACCCCGGCCCACGCCTGAAAGGGCGCGGCGTCCCCTGCGTCCGCCGGGGACGCCCCCAGCAGCCCGCCGGTAGCGGCGCGTGTCCTCGAGCGCGCCGTTCCCGAGGACGTCCGCGCCGCGCACCGCGGGCTACGGCTCGAGCGGGCGCACGCGTTCGCGATAGCGCTCGTACAGCGCGGCGTTGTGGTCGTCGCCGCTCGCCAGGTTCGCCGAGACGAACACCGGGAGGTCGGCTCCTCGTTCGAGCAGCTTCCTGCAGACGAGCTCGGCGAGCACCTGCGCTATGAGCACCCCCGTGAAGGAGGAGACCGCGCCGACGCGCGCCCCGGGGCCGAGCTCGACCGTGGCGTCGCCGGCCGGGGCACAGTTGTCGATCACGACGTCCGCGAGATCGGCCAGGCGTGCTCCCCCCGCCTTTCGCGCGAACGACGAGCGGGTGTGTTCGAGCGACGTGAGCGCGATCACGCGATGGCCGTTGCCGCGGGCGAGCCTCGCCATCTCGACGACCGCCGCGTTGAGGCCGGAGTTCGACACGATCAGGAACACGTCGGCCGGTTCCGGCCGCGCCAGCGTGTAGATCCGCTCGGCGAGGCCGGGCGTGCGCTCGTACGCCGGATCCAGGATGAGCGCCGGGTCCACGCCCCCGAACATCACCAGGTCCTTGACCGCGAGCATGCTCACGGCCGCCAGGCCGCCGGCGCGACCGGTGAGCTCCAGCGCGACCGCCCGCGAGTGCCCGGTGGCGAACGCCTGGAGCACCCCGCCGGCGGCCATCGAGCCGGCGACGAGCTCGGCCGCCTGGTGAATGGCGGTCATCTGCGTCGTCACCACCTGGTCCACGAGTGACCCGGCACGGGCTGCGAACTGTGATCCGGCCATGGAGCGTCCCTTCCTTCCCGATGTCTCGACGGCATGGACCGCGGCCGCCACGACGCGCTCGCCGCTGCCCTCCGCGACCGGGCTGACGAGGGTCTCGTACGTGGCCGGAGTGCCGCGGCTGGGCAGGTAGCCCAGGTAGCCGTTGGCGTAGCCGAGGACGACGGGTGGAGCGTGCGCAGGGAACTCCGCGCGGACGGCCTCGCCCAGGTCGAGGAAGAGCTCGCCCGGCACGGCCACGAGGGTGACGTCGCCGAGCCGGATCGCCTGGACCTCGATCTCGTAGGGTCGTGTGCGCCCCCGGCTCTGGAGATCACGGGCGATTCGCCGGCCCTGGTGGACCACGCTCCGGTGGCGTTCGCCGGCGCCCTGGGCGTCCGCCGCCGCGGCGATGGCGGCGGCGAACTCCTCGGGCCGCTTGGGCGCGAGCTCGACCCGGACGGAAGCCGGTGCGAGGACGGGCGCCTCCCCCGGCTCACCCGTGGGGGGCGCCGCGACGGGGAGCCGCTCGGCCACCAGCATGCCGAGCCGATCGATCTCCGCCCGGTCCCGCGCCTGCCGCGTGTGCCGCGTGCTGATGTCGCCCGCGGCGCCGGTCGCCACCACGATCCACCGGTCACCGGCCTGGAGGGCACGGCGGATGCCGCCGGTGAGGTCCGCGCCGGCACCGCTGTTGCCCGCCGGGAGCACCGTGGGATGCACGGGCGAGACCACGATGACGCCGACGGTCTCTCCCGCGGGGGACGAGACGACGAGCGCGTCGACCGGCAGGTCGGCGGCGTGGCGGTCCGGGAACGCGCGCCGCCCGCCCAGGTTCGGGACATCCGCCCGTACGGTGTGGAGCCGCGCGTCCCGCTCGTCGGCGAGCGCGGCCCTGACGGCCTGGAGCGACGCGCGGACCAGGCGTTCGGCCAGCGAGGCAGGGGTCGGTGCGCCCCCGGGGACGCATCCGGCCTCCGGGCTCGCGTGGGTGTGCGTCGCCGCCACCCAGCAGGAGTCGACGCCCAGGTCACCGACGGCGGCCCGGATCCGCTCCACCACATCGGTGTTCACGCACACGAGGTCGGCGACGATCAACGCGAACCGGTGCCCGCCGTCGGTGAAGGTGACGGCGTGGACCTCCAGCGGGTCGAGGGTGGCGGTGATGCCCTCCGTCCGGTCGGCGTACCCGCCCATGGCCTCGCCCACGACGACGTCGAGTCGCTCGGCGCCGTGCCCGGCCCTCACGCCTGGCCTCCCGGCTGGGTGGTGAGCCGCCGCAGCAGGCCTCGATACGGTTCTTGCGAACGGAGCAAGGTCAATCCACCTTCCAGAGATGTGGCGAGCGGCGCGGCCAGGTCCAGCCCGCGGCCGGACAGACTCGCGACCAGAGCAGTGTGCAGGAGGTTGCCGGGAGCCAGGAGGCGCCCGTTGTAGGAGACCCGCCGGCCCGCGTCCGGCAGGCGGGACACCGCCGCCGCCGCGGCGGCGGCGAGGGCCTCGGCCGCCTCGACGCAGATGCCGCGGGCCACCGCGTCGCGTTCCGCGGCCTCCAGGACGGCACGCGCGAAAGCGGCGGTCCGCGCGACCAGCGCGGCGTCCCGGTAGAAGCGCTGCAGGCCGGCCAGATCCGTGCCGCCCAGTTCCGCGACGAGCCGGTCGGCCAGCTCGGTCGCCGGCCCCACGCCGTCGTACGCCGCCGTGGCGGCGCGCAGCCCGGCCAGGCCGATGGCGTGGGCGCTGCCGCGGTCCCCCAGCAGCGGCCCCCAGCCGTCGATCCTGACGCTGCGCCCGGAGTCGCCGACCGCGAGAACGGTGGTCCCGGTGCCCACGCACAACACCGTGCCCGCGCCCTCCAGGGCCCCGGCGTGGGCGAGCAGGCTGTCCTCCACGACGAGGGCCGGGCATCCGAAGAACTCCTCGAGGAGGGAGACCAGCCGGCGCCTCGCCGCCGGGTCGCCGGGGACCCCGGTGAGGCCGGCGGCCACGCCTGCCGCCTCCGCGGGCAGGCGGACCGCCTCGGCGGCGGCCCGGACGCTGCCGAGGATGCGGGCGACGCCGTCCTCGCCCGGCTCGTACGACATGCCAGGCCCGACGCCGTACTGCCGGTCCCGGCCGGTGCTCACGAGCAGGCGAAGCTCGGACTTGCCGCCGTCGATGCTGATGCGGGCCTTGTGATCCGCCGTCAACGGGACATCCCTGCCGTCAGCCCTGCGATGATCTGCTTGGTCGCGAGCGCGAACACCAGGGCCAGCGGCACGAGGGCGATCACCAGCCCGGCGAAGAGCGTCGCCCGGTCGGTGGCGAACTCGCCGAAGAAGCGGGTCAGGCCGACGGGGACGGTGTACTTGGAGTCGCTGCGCAACAGGACGAGCGGGTAGAAGAAGTCGTTCCACGTGGGCGCGAACTGGAAGACGGTGACCACGGCCAGGGCCGGTCGCATGAGCGGCAGCGCGATCGACACGAAGAGCCGTCCCTCGTTCGCGCCGTCCAGGCGGGCGGCCTCTTCGAGTCCGGTGGGCAGCCCCCGCATGAAACCCATGATCACGAAGATCGAGAAGGGCACGCCGCTCGCCGCGTACAGCAGCATCAGGCCGGGCCGCGTGTCGATCAGCCCCATGGACAGGTACATGTAGAAGACCGGGAGCAGCCCGAGTTTGGCCGGGATCATCAGCCCTGACAGGAAGAAGGCGGCCAGGAGCGCGCGCCCGCGAAACCGCCAGCGCGACAGCGCGTAGGCGGCCGTGGCCGACACCGCCACGCACAGCGTGACGGCGCCGACGGTGACCAGGAGCGAGTTGGCGAAGTACGTGGAGATCGACGCGGTCTCCCAGGCCCGCAGGTAGTTGTCGAGGGTGAGCGACTCCGGCAGCCCGACCGGCTGCCGCAGGATGTCGGCGTTGGTGCGGAACGAGCCGATCGCCACCAGGAGGAGCGGGCCGAACGCGACCGCGGCGTAGGACCACAGCAGGGCGTGGACGACCAGGACCCGTAGGCCCCGGCGTCTCGTGGTCACGAGGTCACCTCCCGGCGCCGCAGGAAGCGCTCCAGGACCGCGGAGGCGCCGAAGACGAGGATGAAGATCATGATGGCGAGCGCGGAGGACTCCCCGATCGCGTTCGTGCCGCCCTCGAAGGCCGTGCGGTAGTAGAGCAGGCCCAGCACGTCCATCGCGCCGCCAGGGCCGCCGTCCGATCCGCCGAGCGCGTAGACCAGGTCGAAGAGGTTGAAGCAGCCGATGAAGGTCAGCACGGTGATGACCCCGACCGCGGGCATGAGGAGCGGGAACCGCACGCTCCAGAAGGCCCGGAACGGGGAGGCGCCGTCCATCGCGGCGGCCTCCTCCAGTTCCCTGGGGATGCCGCCCAGCGCGGCGAGAAAGATCAGCATCGGGCCGCCGATCCACTGCCAGGCGTTCACCAGGACCAGGACGGGGAGCGCCGTGTCGGGGTCGCCGATCCACGGCCGGGCCCACGCGTCCAGGCCGGCCGCCCGCAGCAGGAAGTTGATCGGCCCGAACGTGGGGCTCAGCAGCAGGGACCAGACGTATCCGACGATCAGCGGGCTGATGAGGTACGGCAGGGAGAAGATCGTCTGGAGGAAGCGCTTGCCGCGGGGGTTGCGGTACAGCAGCACCGCGAGGCCGAGGCCGACGGTGTTCTGGATGGCCATCGTGCCGGCGAAGAACAGCACGTTGTGCCAGAGCGCGGCGGGAATCTCCTGGTTGAGCGGATACCTGGTCAGCACCTCGAGATAGTTGCCGAGCCCGGCGAACTCCCCCTGGCGGATGCCTTCCCACCGGAACAGGCCGTAGTAGAAGGCCGTGACCAGCGGGACGACGACGAACATGCCGTAGAGCACGAGGGCCGGCAGGCAGAACGCCGCGATCCAGGCCGGGGAGGTGCGGCCGGCCCGGTAGCCGGCCGGGTGGCCGGTACGGTGGCGCGCCGGCTCGGGGCGCTCGGCGGTCACTGGGTCGGCTCGAACCACTGGTCCACACCCTGCTGTACGTGTTCGGCGGCGTCCTCGGCGCCGGAGCGCCCGGTGACGAACGTCGAGAACGCCTCCGAGGCCAGGTCCCAGGCGGTCGGCGAGCCGCCGGAGAAGTACGCGTAGGTGACGTACGGGCTGGGGTCGGCCTGGTAGGCGGCCAGCGCCTGGGCGAGCAGCGGGTCCTGGGGCCGCACGCCCGGCACCGCCGAGATCTGCCGGAGCTCGGTGGAGAACGCCTGGCCGAACTCGGGGGAGGCCATCCAGCGCACCAGGTCCATGGCTGCCTTCTGGTGGGGGGACTTGGCCGAGACGCCGAACGAGCCGTCGACGTAGCCGGGGACGAGCGTCCGGGTGGCCGCCGCGCCCGGCGGCGGTGGGACGTTGAAGATGCCCAGCTCGAGTTCCGGGTTGGTTTTCTCGAAGACCGCCAGCTCCCAGACCCCTCCGGGGAACATCGCCGCCCGCCCGGAGGTGAACAGCGCCTGGGCGTCGACGTAGCTCACGCCCTCGTACTGCTCGGGCCAGTACTTGCTCGTGCTCTTCCACTTCGTCAGCGAGTCCACCCAGGGCCGGTCGGTGAACGTGGCCTGCCCGGCCAGCATCTTGCTGAGGTAGTCGTGGCCGCCGTAGCTCGTCGCGCCGAAGATCTCCTGCTGGATGGGGAGCATCCACGTGTCGGTCACCGTCGTCGCGAGCGGGACGAGGCCGGCCGCCGCCAGCTTGTCGAAGGCCGCGATCATCTCGTCCCAGGTCTTCGGCGGGGTCAGCCCGTGCTTGCCGAAGAGGGCTTTGTCGTAGATGACGTGCAGGGTCTGGATGGCGAACGGCACGCCGTACACCCGCTTGTCGCGCTCGCCGCGGGCGCCGTCGAGGACCGGCTCCGGGAAGCCGGCCAGCTCCTGGACCTGGCCGTCCAGGGGGACCAGGCTCTTGGCGGCGACGAGCGGCTGGAGCAACCCGTACGAGCGCAGCTGGGCGACGTCGGGGCCGTTGGCGTCGCTGAGCCCTGTCCGCAGGATGGTGTCGTACTCGTCGGCCTTGTAGGGCACGTACTTCACTTTCACGCCCGGATGGGCGTCTTCGTAGATCTTGAAGATCTTCTCGTAGGCGGCGACGTCCTCCTGGCGCCATCCCCAGACGTCGAGAGTGACCTGTTCGGAGGTGGTGCCGGAGCTCGTCTGCCCTTCGGGGGCGCTCGGGGCGCAGGCCGACAGAGTCATGGCCAGCATCCCGGCAGCCGCGATCAAGCCGCGCCGTGTACGAAACATACGCATTTCTCCATATCGGGCGCTCATGCGATGGTCTGGAACGTAATACTGGTATAGACCGTAAGTCAACAGGCGCGAGGCCATAAGATGGTGCGCCGACAGGACTGGGAGGGAGCCGGCGGTGGCGAGGCCGCGACACGAACCGCGTGATGTCGCACCAGAGGTGTTCTCCGCGGGAGAGGGAGGCCCGAAGGGCAAGCACATCCAGGACGTCCTCACCGCGCTGGTGCTCGACATGCGCGACGGCGCCCTGCTCCCCTCCGAACGCGTCCTCGCCGAGCGGTTCGGCGTGGCCAGGATGACGGTCCGCGGAGTGATCAACGACCTGGAGGCGCGCGGGCTGGTCAGGCGCGTGGCGGGGCGGGGCACGTTCGTGCAGCAGCCCACCCTCACCCACTCGGAGAACTTCCGCTCCTTCAGCGAGGACATGCGGATGCGCGGGATGGTTCCCGGCGCCAAGAGCTACCGCGGCCGCACCCGGCCCGCGCCGCGCGACATCGCGGCCCGCCTCGGCCTCGCCACCGGCGATCCGGTCCACTCCATCGAGCGGGTGCGGACCGCCGACGGCGTCCCCATGGCGCTTGAGCGCACGAACCTGTCCGCCGCGCGGTTCCCTGGCCTGCTCTCCGAGATGGGACGGGACGACTCGCTCTTCGAGCTCCTGGGACGCCTGTTCGGCGTGCGGCTGGAGACCGCGGAGCAGACCGTCTCCATCGCCCGGCTGAGCCGGTCGGAGGCCAGACGGCTGGAGGTGCCGGACTATGACCCGGCGTTCCTCGTGGAGCGGGTCGCCGTGGACAACATGGGCAACGTGGTCGAGTTCGGCCGCTCGCTCTACCGCGGCGATCGCTACGTCATCCAGATGCACGTCAGCCGGCCTCCGGCCGCCGGCTGACCCCGGCCCGGCGGGCCCGCACCGCGAGCTGCCCGGTGCCTTTCCTGCGCACGCCTCCCCCTTGTCACTCCCGCCACGCGGTGTTACGTTTCCGCCAAATACTGGTCTAGACAGGAATGTTCGAGCGGAACTCACCCCCCGGGAGACGCACCATGAGATTCGGACTCACCGCGATCGTGGCAGCTGCCGCATTACTCCTGGCGACGCCCGCCGTCGCCGCCGCGGAACCGTCGGACGCCGCTCCGGCCGGCAAGGCCGAGCGCAGGATCCGGATGCTGGACTTCAACTTCGCCGGAAACGGCTTCAACGGCGGGAGCACGGGCGCCCCGGTCGACGACGCCGCAACGAAGATCTACGAGCAGGGCGCCGAGATCATCTCTCTCAACGAGATGTGCTACACGCAGTGGGTCGCGTTGCGGGACCGGCTGAAGGCGAAGCCGGGCTACGGCGGCCTCACCGAGCAGGTCGTCGTGACGAACCACGACATCCCCAACTGCCACGACCCGGACGTCAATCCCGGTGGCTGGTACGTCATGGGACTGCTGAGCAAGCACCCGTCCGACCGGGTGATGTTCGGTGACACGCCGTACCTGGATCTCGGCTACCACTATCGCCAGCGGTTCCGCAAGCTCGTCTGCGGCGACGTCCACGTGCCCCGCGCGGCGGCCGTGCGCGCGTGCGTGACCCATACCGAGGTGCCCCTGGTCATCATCAACGAGGACTCCTTCCCCGACGACCCGGACATCGCCGCCGACCCCCATTACGGCCGCTCCATCAACTACGCCCAGTCGAAGCTGATCGCCGACACCATCACGCCGATGGCCGCCCGGATGCCGGTCGCCCTGCTCGGCGACCTGAACGAGTTGCCGTTCCTGCCCTCGCTCTCCCACTTCTACGCCAGGTGCGGCGGGACCGGGGTCTTCGACGAGGTCGACGGAGCGGACCCGCGCTGGCGCGGCAACATCAGGCGATGGCACCTCGGGACGGAGGCGTGCCCCCACCGCCAGGGCGAGTGGACCATGGGTGCCGAAGGCCTGCCCGACGACTACCACCGGCCCTACGAGAGCAACCGGAAGATCGACTACATCTTCGTGGACCGCCGTCACTTCAGGGTCGGCCCCACGTCCGGCTGGGTCGTCTCGACACCGTACTCCGACCACCGCATCGTCGTCGGCGACGTCGCGCTGAAGCACTGAAAGGTCCGCACATGCCCAGGCGAACGAGACTGTGCGCCGCGGCGCTCACCGCGGCCCTCCTTCCGGCGGGGACCCTGACCGGTCAGGCCACGGCGGCCACCCGGCAGGCGGACTTCCGCATCCTTCCGTATCTGCAGAGCCCGAGTTCCTCGGGCATCACCATCACCTGGTTCACCGAGGACGGCGAGCCGGGCCGGTTGACCGTCCGCGGGCCGGGCCTCCCGGGCCGCCAGGTCGCGCGGGTCGCCGGCGAGCCGCAGCCGGACCTGGCCTACACGGCCGCCGAGCTCACCCAGGAGATCCCCGGGCTGGAGCAGGGATCATGGCTCGGAGGGCCGGACAGCTACAAGCACTCCAGGCAGGTGAGCGGCCTGCGACCGGGCGCCCGGTACCACTACACGGTGGAACAGGGCGGGAAGACCTTCCGCGGCCGCTTCCGCACCGCCCCGGCCGCCGACCGCTGGCAGCACATCAGGCTGATCGCCATGTCCGACTCCGAGACCGAGCCGCGCGGGCGCGTCCAGCGCCGGGAGTGGGCGCCGGGCGCCGGCGCCGCCGGCCGGCCCCCGGCCGATGCTGACGCGCTCTGGGACCGAACGTACGGCACCACGGTCCTGTCCGGGACGCGCGTCCTGCGCTATCCGCTCACCGAGGACGAGGGCCTGCGCCGCAACCTCGCCGTCGTGCGCGGCAGATCGCCCGACGCGGTGCTCTTCACCGGAGACCTCGTCCAGGGCGGCGGTTACCAGCCCGGCTGGGACGAGTTCTTCCGTCACACCGCCGGCGCCTCCGGCGACCTGCTGACCGGCGTGCCCATCATCCCCGCGTTCGGGAACTGGGAGAGCTTCGGGGCGATCAACGGCGGGTACGGCACGCCGGAGGACCGCACGCCGGTCGCACGATCGCGCGCCAAGTTCCACGCCTACTTCGACGCGCCGCCCAACGGAACGCCGGAGCACCGCGACAACTACCACCGCATCGACTACGGGCCGGTCACCGTGCTGACGCTCGACAGCAACAACGGCGAACCGGATGACAGCGCGGCGAGCTACCCGCCCGAGGAGAAGCTGACCGGCCGCGAGTACACCGGACCGGGCACCGACACCCAGGAGAACTTCACGCGCTCGGAGTACGAGGCGGCCGGCGGCCGTGACCTGTCGGACTACAGCCCGGGCGGCCGGCAATGGACGTGGGTGGAGCAGCAGCTCCGCGATGCCAGGGCAGCGGGTCAGATCGTGCTCGTGCAGTTCCACCACGTCCCCTACAGCAGCGGGGAACACGGCCTGCCCATGAACCACGCGCTGACCTCGGGCCAGGGCGGCACCCCGATGCGGGTCTACCATCCCCTGTTCGAACGGTACGGGGTGAGCGCCGTCATCTCCGGGCACAGCGAGATGTTCGAGCGGAGTTTCGTCGACACGGACGGCGACGGCACCGGTGTGCACTACTACGACGTGGGTGTCTCGGGCGACGGCCTGCGGGGCGTGCGCAGGGACGGCCCCACGCTCGACAGCCCGCCCCTGGCGTACAACGCGTTCAGCCGGTGGACGGCTGACCAGGGCGAGCCCGAGGTGTGGGACGTCGCCGGCGGGACGCCGCGGCTGCTCTCGGGCGGCAAGCACTACGGCCATCTCGAGATCGACGTCGACCGGGTCCGGGGAAAGGGCGGCCGGAAGGCGCGGATCACCCTGACACCCGTCCATGTCTTCCCGGTCATGGACGACAAGCTCGCGGTGCTCCGTACCGAGCGGCGAACCTACTCCGACCGCGTGGTGATCGACGTCGACGCCGGCGGGAGGCCCGCGCGCTAGCCGCCACCACGGCCGCACGCCGGCCGCGCGGCCGGCGGAGGCCGGCGGAGGCCGGCGGGCACCGCCGGACCGCGCCCGCCGAGCCGTTCTGGCGGCGGAATGCCTGGCCAGGGAAGGCTTTCCTTCGTTGCGGATCTTGGCGACATATGCCTACATTTCCGGATAAGGCACCCGAAAGCGGAGGAATTGCATGACCGTCGAGCTCGCCCGGCCGTACTCGCCCGAGAAGCATCACAGCCACCGGGACGTCACCGGCGGCTGGCTGCGGCCGGCCGTGTTCGGGGCGATGGACGGGCTCGTGTCCAATTTCGCGTTGATCGCCGGGGTCGTGGGCGCGGCGGGCGCCGGGCGCGGCGCGGTGCTGGCGGGGTTCGCCGGTCTCGTCGCCGGCGCGTGTTCCATGGCGGCCGGGGAGTACACGTCCGTGAAGTCCCAGACCGAGCTGATGCGGGCGGAGATCGCCGTCGAGCGGCAGGAGCTGGTCAGGAACCCCAAGGGCGAGCTGGCCGAGCTGGCGGCTCTCTACCAGGCGCGCGGGCTCGACCCCGCGCTGGCGCACCGGGTGGCCGAGGGGCTGTCCGCCGATCCCGAGCAGGCGTTGCGGGTGCACGTCCGCGAGGAGCTGGGCGTGGATCCCGACGACCTGCCCTCGCCGTACGTGGCCGCGGGGTCCTCGTTCTGCGCGTTCGCGGCCGGGGCGCTGGTGCCGCTGGCGCCCTTCCTCTTCGGAGCGTCAGGGCTGGCCGTGGCCGTGGTGCTGAGCGTGCTGGCGTTGTTCGGGTTCGGGGCGGCGGTGGCGCGGATGACGGCGCGGCCGTGGTGGCTGGGCGGGCTGCGCCAGCTCGTGCTGGGCGTGGGGGCGGCGTCCGTCACCTTCGGGCTGGGCCACCTGCTCGGGGTGGCCGTCTCCTGATCGCGGGCGACCGCGCGGGAAGTTCCCGGGTACGTTTCCGGAGTATGAGCATGAGCAGTCCCCGCGAGCACACCTTCCGCCCGGCCCGCCGTTCCGACGTCCCCGCGCTGGTCGACCTGGTGCAGTCGGCGTACCGGGGAGAGACGAGCAGGAGCGGGTGGACCGGTGAGGCGGACCTCCTCCAGGGACAGCGCGTGGACGCGGCGATGGTGACCGAGATGATCGACGATCCGTCCACGACCGTGATCGTCGCCGAGGCCGACGGCGTCATGGTGGGGTGCTGCCAGCTCGAACGCCATGACGGCCACGCCTACTTCGGGACGTTCGCCGTCGCGCCCGACCTGCAGGGCGCGGGCACGGGTCGGGCGCTGCTCGCCGAGGCAGAGCGGCTCGCCCGCGACGAGTGGGGCGCCGGCGAGCTGCGGATGACGGTGATCGTCCAGCGCGAGGACCTCATCGCCTGGTACGTGCGCCGCGGCTACGTCCGCACCGGCGAGCTGTCGCCCTTCCCGTACGGCGACGAGCGGTTCGGCGTGCCCATGCGTGACGACCTGGCGTTCGAGACCCTGGCGAAGAAGCTCGGCTGACGCCGCGTCCGGCGGTCAGCACATGGTCCACGAGGTGGACCGGCTCTTCCGCACCGGCGACGTGAGCTGGAAGACGACCGTGTGCTCGGTCCCGAGGTCGGGGCTGATCTGCTTCTTCGAACCGAAATAGTCGGACCTGGCGTGGGACGGGATGCGCCTGGAGCCGCTCTCCACCACCTGGCCGTCGACCACCCACTGGTAGGAGAACGGGGCTCCCGTCTCGGACGCGTCCAGCCCGATGCCGAAGCCCAGCGAGCCCGTGTAACAGGTGACACCCTCGCTGTTGATCTTGGACGAGCCGGCGACCCGGACGTAGGCGAGGGTGAACGACGCGGCCTTCGCGCGCTGCTTGCTCGGGGTGGGCGACGGCCGCCTGGTCGCCGGCCTCCTCGTCGGCTCCGGCGTGCTCGTGGGCGTTCGCCGGGCGGCGGTGCGCTCCCGTGACGGCTGCTTGGCGGTGCGCAAGCGCGTGGTCTCGGGAGCGGCCGATGGAGTACGCGCCTTTCTTCTGGGCGGGGCGGTCCTCTCGCGCCGGGGCGTGGTGGTGGCGGAGGGGGACGGCTCGCTGGAGCCGGCGGCCAGCACCGGCGGGGCGGGACTCCTGTCCGCCGAGGCGGTGTACACGACGGCGCCGGCCGCCAGGCACACGGCGACCGCCCCGGAAACGGCGGCGACCAACGGCACCCGCGCTCGTGCGCGCCGCGGCGGAAGCGTGCGGCGCGGATCGCCGCCCTCCGCCGGACGGCCGGGCCGTGACCCGCCGAGCAGGTGCAGCAGGACGTCCCGCATCCGCGGGCGGGCGTCCGGATCCTTGGCCAGGCAGGCGTACACGACCTGGCGCAGCGGCTCCGGCAGGTCGCCGAGGAACGGTTCCTGGTTGAGCACCCGGTTGATGACCGCGGGCAGCGAGTCCTCGCCGAACGGCGGCGTGCCCGTCCCCGCGAACACCATGACCGCCGCCCAGGCGAAGACGTCCGCAGCCGGTCCGACGTACGCGCCCGCCAGCTGCTCGGGGGCCATGTACGCGGGCGTCCCGACCACGCTGCTGGTCACGGTGACCGCGGAGTCGGCGAGCCGGGCGATGCCGAAGTCGACGACGCGCGGCCCGTCCCGTCCGAGCAGCACGTTGGAGGGCTTGAAGTCGCGGTGGACGACCCCGGCCTCGTGGATGGCGGCCAGCGCCGTGGCCGTGCTGACCGCCAGGCGCTGCAGATCGGCGCCGCGATGGGGGCCCGCGTCCTGCAGGGACGGGCCTTCGACGTACTCGCTGACGATGTACGGACGCCCGCTCATGGAGGCGTCGAGCACCTGCGCGATGCAGAACGGCTCCACGCGCCGGGCCGCGGCGATCTCCTTGGCGAAGCCGTTGCCCCCGGCGACGGACTGGCGCAGCACCTTGACGGCCACCGGCCGGCCGTCGGGAGCCTGTCCGAGGTAGACGGTGCCCTGGCCGCCCTCGCCGAGCCGCCCGACGAGCCGGTAGGCCGCGATCGCCTCTGGATCGTCTGGGCGCAGCGGCTCGGCGTTCGGCATGAGGGGGATGACTCCTGTGATGGCTGGGACGGACCTCATGCACATTAACGGGATATATCCCGACGCGTGGGCGTGTTACGTGATCGACGCGCTCATCTGCCGGCGCACCGGCTCAGTAGCTGGGCGGAGTGGCGACGATCAGGAAGTCGACCGGCTCTTCCCCGGGGTTGAGATACCGGTGCGGCAGCGACGAGTCGAAGGAGCAGCTGTCCCCCGCCTCCAGCACGTGCTCGGCCCCGGACACCTCGACGACGAGCCGGCCCCGCAGCACGAGCACGCACTCCTCGGACGGGTGCGACCACGGCTCGGCGGCCGACGATCCGCCGGGCAGCAGGTGCCCTTCCAGCACCTCCAGCCGCCCGCGCCCGGGCGACACGCGGGTGTAGGCGATCCCGCCCGCGGGGGACCTGACGAGCATCCGCCCCTCGCGCCTGACCACGGCCACGGTGGCCGCGTCGGGCTCCTGGAACAGGCTGAACAGCGGCAGGTCGAGCACCTTCGCGATCTTCCTGAGCGTTTCCAGGCTGGGGTCGGCCAGATCGCGCTCGACCTGGCTGATCAGCCCGCTCGACACGCCCGCCTCCGCGGCCAGCTGGGCGAGGGTCAGCCCGCGTACGGTGCGGAGCTCACGGATCCTGGCGCCAATCACGCGCAGATCCTATCGGGCATTAATACCGTTGAAGGTGTATTGACCTGGTTAAAACAGTCCGGATAAGGTGCCCGAAATGTCGCATCTGCTGAACGCCACTCAGTTCCGGGCCGAGTTCCCCTCCCTGACCGACTCCGTGCACCTGGCGAGCTGCAGCCAGGGCGCCCTGTCGTCGCGGCTGGCGTACGCGCTCCAGGAGATCGGCCACACGCTGCGCGACGCGGGTGCTCCCTGGGAGGTGTGGATGGGCGAGGTCGACCGTGCCAGGGAGCGGTTCGCCCGGCTCATCGGCGCCGAGCCCGGCGAGGTGGCCGTGCTGTCGTGCGCCTCCGAGGCGGCCTTCCAGGCCGCCTCGTCACTCGACTGGTCGCGCCGCCCCCGCATCGTCACCACCGACCTGGAGTTCCCGTCCATCGCCCACGTGTGGCTGGCCCAGCGCGGGCGCGGCGCCACGGTCAGGATGGCCGCGGACACCGGCGAGAACGTCACGGCCGAGGCGTACGAGCAGGTCGTCGACGAGAGTGTCAACCTGGTGTCGGTGCCGCTGCACACCTACCGCAACGGCGCCCGCCTCCCGGTCGAGGACGTCGTCCGCCTGGCGCACGAGAAGGGCGCGCGCGTGTTCGTGGACGCCTACCAGGGCGCCGGCGTCACCCCGATCGACGTGAAACGGCTCGGCTGCGACTACCTGGCGGCCGGGTCGCTCAAATACCTGCTCGGCCTGCCCGGCATCGCGTTCCTCTACGTACGCGGCGGCATGGAGCAGCAGCGCGAACCCGAGCTCACCGGCTGGTTCGGCCGCACCGACCCCTTCGCCTTCGATCCCCGGCTGCTCGACTTCCCCGCCGGCGCCCGGCGCTTCGAGACCGGCACGCCGCCCGTCCCGTCCGCCTACGCGGCCAACGCCGGGTTCGACCTCATCGAACGGGTCGGCGTGGACGCCGTGCACGAGCACGTCTCCGCCCTGGTCGAGGAGGCTGCGGAGCGGCTGGCAGCGGCCGGCGAGCGCGTGGCGAGCCCGGCGGGCGCCCGCGGCCCGCAGGTGGCCATCGCCGACGACGACCCGGCCCGGCTGGCGGCCCGGCTGGCCGAACAGCGCATCTGGACCGCGCCGCGGGGCGACCTGCTGCGGCTGTCCTTCCACTACTACAACGACCGGTCCGACGTGGACGCGGCCGTCGAAGCCATCAGCACCTCCCGCCGGGCCTGCAGCCGGGCCTGATCACCCCCGAAAGGTCTCTCGTGGACAACGCATCCGGACTGCGACGCAGGCTGACCGGGCGCCAGCTCACCATGATCGGGCTGGGCGGCGCGATCGGCACCGGGCTCTTCCTCGGCTCCAGCCTGGCGATCTCCCAGGCCGGCCCGGCGACCATCGTCGCCTACATCATCTGCGCGGGCGTCGCCCTGGTGATCGGCTGGTCGCTGGCGGAGATGGTCGTCGTCCACCCCGAGGCCGGCGCCTTCGGCGTCATCGCGCACCGGTACCTCGGCCCGTGGGCCGGATTCGTGGTCCGCTGGACGTACTGGACGATCCAGGTCATCGCCATCGGCGGCGAGGTCATCGCGGCCGGGATCTACGTGCAGTTCTGGTGGCCGTCGCTGCCGCTGTGGTTGCCCGTCACCGTCTTCTCGGCCGTGGTGCTCGTCGTGAACACCGCCGCGGTCAAGCTGTTCGGCGAGGTCGAGTACTGGTTCGCCATGATCAAGGTCGTGGCGATCATCGTGTTCATCCTGCTCGGCGTGCTGCTCGTCACCGTCGGCCTGCCCGGCGCGGAGGCCACCGGGGTCTCGAACCTCACCGCGCACGACGGATTCCTGCCCAACGGGATGAGCGGCCTGTTCCTCGCCATGGTGTTCGTGCTGTTCAGCTACATCGGCACCGAGGTCGTCTCGGTCACCGCCGCCGAGTCGGAGAACCCGGTGCGCGACATCCCGCGCGCCGCCCGCCGCATGGTCACCCGGCTGGCCCTGTTCTACGTGCTGGCCATCGCGGTCGTGCTCACGGTGGTGCCGTGGACCACCACCGCGCAGGGCGGCTCCGTGACCGAGAGCCCGTTCGTCAGCGTGTTCTCCGCCGCGGGCATCCCGGCCGCGGCGACCGTCATGAACTTCGTCGTGCTCACCGCCGCGCTGTCCAGCGCCAACACGAACCTCTACCTGACCACCAGGATGATGCACTCGCTGGCCGCCAACAGGTACGCCCCCGCCTGGACCGGGCGGCTCAGCGCCGCCGGCGTGCCGCGCAACGCGCTCGCCCTGTCGGCGCTCGGCCTCGCGCTCGCCGCGGTCGTGTCGGCGGCCAGCGAGAGCGACGCCTACCTGGCGCTGTTCGGCGTGTCGGTGTTCGGCGCGCTGGTCGTGTGGCTGCTGATCCTCCTCACGCACCACGCCTTCCGGCGCACCCGCGCCGCGCAGGGGCTGCCGCCCTCACCGGTCCGGCTCTGGGGCGCGCCCGTCACGTCGGGCGTCGTGATGCTCTTCCTCGCCGCGGTGCTCGTCTCGACGTTGTTCATCGAGTCGCTGCGGCCGGCGTGGTGGGCGGGCGTGCCGTTCTTCGTGATCGTCAGCCTGGCGTACGCCGTCGTCTCCCGCCGCTCGGCGTCATCGGTGTAGCTAGGGGTTGCCGGAGCCGGCCAGCTTGACGCCGAGGGCGATCAGGGCGGCGCCCGTCAGGCCGTCCACGGTCCTGCGTACGGCGGGCCTGGCGAAGACCTTGCGCAGGGTCCCCACGATGGTGGCCACCACCAGGAACCACGCGACCGTGCCCGCCAGCGCGATCACCGACAGCACCAGGGTGTCCGGCAGCGAGGCGCCGGAGCTGAGGAACTGGGGCATGAGGGCCACGAAGAACAGGGCGGCCTTGGGGTTGAGCACGTTGGTGAACAGCCCTTCCGCGAACGCCGCCCACGCGCCCCGCCCTCCCGGGTCCGGCGCGTCGAACGTCAGGTCGCCGCCCCGGCGCAGGGCGGCGCGCAGCGCCCTGACCCCGAGGTAGAGCAGGTAGGCCGCGCCGGCCACCTTCACCACGGTGAACGCCATGGCCGAGGCGGCCAGCAGCGCCGCGACGCCGGTGGCCGCGGCCACCACCCAGGCGAAGACGCCCACGGAGATCCCCGTCGCCGCCGCCATGCCGTGCCCGCGCCCGGAGACGGCCGAGCGGCGTACGACGACCGCGAAGTCGGGGCCGGGCGACATCGCGCCGAGCAACACCACCCCACCGAAAGCGACAAGCTGCGTCACAGAGGTCATGGCGTCAACTCTAGCTTGATCTTCAACCTTGGCGGTCTGGGAGACGACCCGCATACTTTCGTCGTCGAGTCGGCGAACGTAGGGAGCCGAATGTGTACGACATGGAGTTCCCGACCACGAGCGCTCTGTTTATCGACCACATGACTGGACAGGAAATGGGTGGACCGCGCACATGGAATCCCATATCGCCCGAGCAAGGGATATGCATATGCCCATAGGTCCTTCCGTCCCAGGCTGGCAAAACATACGGGAGGCTGAGGCCAATGCCAGGATCAATCGGAACCGCACCCACCGAGGATGGAGTGGTTGCGTTCACCGCGTCAAGCGCGAAGTCAGGGATCTTCGCCAGGAACGAATCCAAGGACCCTCCTCCGCCTGGAAGCGTTGGAGGCAGCGGGGTTTTCGGGCTCACCGTAGCACCCGCGTCGGGAGTCTTCGGCGCCTGCAACCATCCGGAGCAGGGCGTGGGTGTGCAGGGCAACGGGCCAGAGGCGGGAGTGAGCGGTTTCAGCGAGAGAGGCGCCGGCATCCGTGCGCATAGCAATCACGGCAACGCAACCGAGTCGTTCGCCCATGACAGCAACGCCAGCGCGCTCCTGGCCATCAACGATTCCAAGGCGCCCGTCCCAGAGGGAAGCCTCGGCGGGAACGGTGTCTTCGGCGTCACCGATGTTCCCGGCGGCACGGGCGTGTGGGGAGCCTGCAATGCGCCATCCGGTAGGGGCGTCTTCGGGACGGGACCCGAGGTGGGCGTGGCCGCGTTCACCGAAGGCGGGGTAGGGGTACAGGCCCATAGCAATCACGGGGACGCCGTGCAGGCGTTCGCCCACGACAGCGCTCGTAACGGGCTTCTGGGCCATAACAGCGCCACAGCCGCCGCACCAGCAAACGGCGCTCCGGCAGGCAACGGAGTGTTCGGCTTCACCGAGGTCCCTAATGGCAGCGGTGTAGTCGGCTCGGTCTCAGCCACCAACCGCGATGGCGCGGGTGTGTGTGGCATCGGCCCGGTCGCGGGACGTTTTATCGGCGACGCCGTCGTCACAAAAAATCTGTTCGTCCAGAACGTCAACATTCTGCAGCGGCTCATCGAACTCGAACAAAAGATTACTGCCGCATCTCAAGTCCAGCAGCAGATATCTCAGCTCACTGGGAAACTCAACACGCTGCAAGACCAGGTAAATACAGCCGTCTCGAACCTGACGAACCGGATCTCTGCTGTTGAGTTCCAGGTCGCCGGTCTGCAAACGACCGCCCACACGCATAGCGGATAACAAAATCCATCGCGATGAATGTACAGCCGGAGCTACCGCACACCCGGCGAGTTCAGCTGCGGCAACGAGGGGGCGCGGACCGTCACTACGGCCCGCGCCCCCATCCGCGACAACGGTTACGGCTGACGCCTGGCCACCTCCGATGACGTAGCCGAGCACCGCGTTCAGCGCCTTCGCCGGCAGGCCCCTCGCCTGAGCAACGTCCGTCTTCAGCGCCCTCTCGATCGCCGGGGTCACCCGTCCGTCCCGGCGGCGGGACGGCGGTCAGTGCCTGCGCCGCCGGCGCCGCCTGAGGATGGAGCGCACGGTCAGCAGGAGCGCGACGGCCACGATCTGGCCGCCGATGACGATGCGGTTGACGTCGACGGCGGGCCGCCACTGGGCCTCGCCGTTCTTGAGCACGAACACGCCCGCGGGAGTGGCGCTGAACCCGAAGCCGCCGCCGCTGCCCTCCCCCTTCTCGTCCTTCTCCTTCGTGCCCCGCCCCTGGCCGCCGCCGCCTCCCTGGGCGACCCTGGCGACGGGGATGACGACGATGTCACCGTGGTGAATGGGCTCGCCGAACACGCGGTTGACGGTCGCCGCGTCCTTGGACTGCTCCACCAGCTGCATGATGTCCATGCCCCCATCGTGGCCCCGCGCCGCCGGCCTGGCCAGCGACGCGGGGCGGAGCCTCAGACGCGGCGGCCGCGCAGCTCGCGGTATCGGCGTACGAGCCGCTCGGTGGAGGGGTCGGGCAGCGCGGCGCCGCTCACCTGCGGCGGCTCGCCGGAGGTGAGCGCGGGCGCCAGGTCGAGCGCCATCTTCTTGCCCAGCTCCACGCCCCACTGGTCGAAGGAGTCGACGCCCCAGACGGCGCCCTCGACGAAGACGATGTGCTCGTACAGGGCGACGAGCTGGCCCAGCGTGGACGGGGTCAGCTTGGGCACGAGGATGGTCGAGGAGGGGCGGTTGCCCGGCATGACCTTGTGGGGGACGATCCCGGCCGCGGTGCCCTCACCCGCGATCTCCTCGGCCGTCTTGCCGAACGCCAGCGCCGAGGTCTGCGCGAGCAGGTTGGCGACGAGCTGGTCGTGCATGCCCTCACGGTCCTCGAAGGGCTCGGCGAATCCGATGAAGTCGGCGGGCACCAGCCGGGTGCCCTGGTGGAGCAGCTGGTAGAAGGCGTGCTGGCCGTTGGTGCCCGGCTCGCCCCAGAAGATCTCGCCGGTGGCGGCGGTCACGGGAGCGCCGTCGGCGCGCACGGACTTGCCGTTGGACTCCATCGTGAGCTGCTGCAGGTAGGCCGGGAAGCGGTGCAGCCGCTGGCTGTAGGGCAGCACGGCGCGGGTCTCCGCGCCGAAGAAGTCGTTGTACCAGATGCCGAGCAGGGCCATCAGCACCGGCAGGTTGGCCTCGAACGGCGCCGTGCGGAGGTGCTCGTCGACGGCGTGGAAACCGGCCAGCATCTCGCGGAACCGCTCGGGCCCGATCGCGATCATCAGCGAGAGGCCGATGGCGCCGTCGAAGGAGTAGCGGCCGCCGACCCAGTCCCAGAAGCCGAACATGTTGTCGGTGTCGATGCCGAACTCGGCGACCTTCGCGGCGTTGGTGGAGACGGCCACGAAGTGCCGGGACACCGCGTCCTCGCCCAGCGCGTCGACCAGCCAGCGGCGCGCGACCCTGGCGTTCGTCAGCGTCTCCAGCGTGGTGAACGTCTTGGAGCTGATCACGAAGAGCGTGGTCGCGGGGTCGAGCCCGGCGAGGGCGCCGGTGATGTCGGCCGGGTCGATGTTGGAGACGAACCTGGCGGCGATGCCCGCGTCCGCGTAGTCGCGCAGCGCTTCGTAGGCCATGGCGGGGCCCAGGTCGGAGCCGCCGATGCCGATGTTGACGACGGTCTCGATGGGCCTGCCCGTGGCGCCCTTCCACTCCCGCGAGCGGATCCGGCCGGAGAAGGCGCTCATCTTGTCGAGCACGGCGTGCACGTCGGCCACGACGTCCTGGCCGTCGACCACCAGCCGCCTGTCGCGGGGCATGCGCAGCGCGACGTGCAGCACGGCGCGGTCCTCGCTGACGTTGATGTGCTCGCCGCCGAACATGGCCGCGATCCGCTCGCGCAGCCCGGCCCGCTCGGCCAGGGCCAGCAGCAGGTCGATCGTCTCGCGCGTGGCGCGGTGCTTGGAGTAGTCGAGGTAGAGGTCGCCGGCGGCGGCCGTCATGCGCTCGGCGCGGCCCGGGTCGTCCGCGAACAGCTCGCGCAACTGCTTGCCGGCCAGCTCGCCGTGGTGCTTGTCGAGGGCCGCCCACTCCTGGCTCCGGGTGATGTCGCCGTTCACGCTCTTCCTCCTCGCGTCGCCAAACCGATCACCATCGTCCCGTAACCACGTACCCTCCGGGATTGATTCCGCGCGTGGCGGAGGAGACCTTTTGCGTACGCGGGACTCCCGCACCTTGCCCGGCGAAAGTGGATTCAGCTCGCTCTCCAGAGGAAGCAGCAGAGCATGGAGCATATAGACGCATACTGGCGGGCGGCCAACTACCTGTCCGTCGGACAGATCTACCTGCTGGACAACCCGCTGCTGAGCGAGCCGCTGCGGCCGGAGCACATCAAGCCGCGCCTGCTCGGCCACTGGGGCACCACGCCGGGCCTGAACTTCTGCTTCGCCCACCTCAACCGGGTGATCAACGAGCGCGACCAGGACATGATCTACATCGCCGGTCCCGGGCACGGCGGCCCGGCGGCGGTCGCGCACGCCTGGCTGGAGGGCACCTACACCGAGCGCTACCCCGACGTCTCGCAGGACGTCGCGGGCATGCGGCGGTTGTTCCGCCAGTTCTCCTTCCCGGGTGGCGTGCCCAGTCACGTCGCGCCCGAGACGCCCGGCTCCATCCACGAGGGCGGCGAGCTGGGCTACTCGCTCGCGCACGCCTACGGCGCCGCCTTCGACAACCCCGACCTGGTCGTGGCCTGCGTCATCGGCGACGGCGAGGCCGAGACCGGCCCCCTGGCCGCCGGCTGGCACGCCAACAAGTTCGCCGACCGCCGCCGCGACGGCGTGGTGCTGCCCATCCTGCATCTCAACGGATACAAGATCGCCAACCCGACCGTGCTCGCCCGCATCCCCGAGCACGAGCTGATCAAACTCATGGAGGGGTACGGCCACCGCCCCCATCTGGTCGGCCCCGACCACGCCGAGATGGCCGGCACGCTCGACACCGTCTGGGACGAGATGGCCGCGTACAAGGCCGGCGACGCCGACCGCCTGCCCATGATCATCCTGCGCACGCCGAAGGGGTGGACCGGGCCGCGCGAGGTGGACGGCAAGCCCGTCGAGGGCACCTGGCGGGCCCACCAGGTGCCGCTGGCGAAGGTGCGCGAGAACTCCGCCCACCTGGCCATGCTGGAGGAGTGGATGCGCTCCTACCGCCCCGAGGAGTTGTTCGACGCCGGCGGGCGCCCGGTCCCGGCGATCGCGGGCACCGTGCCGGCCGGGCCGCGCAGGATGAGCGCCAACCCGCACGCCAACGGCGGCGAGCTGCTGGAGCCGCTGCGGCTGCCGGACTTCCGCACCCACGCGGTCGAGGTCAAGTCGCCCGCCGTGCAGGAGACCGAGCCGACGCGGGTGTTCGGCGGGCTGCTGCGCGACGTGATCGCCGCGAATCCGCACACGTTCCGGCTGATGGGGCCGGACGAGACCGCCTCCAACCGGCTGCAGGAGGTGTTCGAGGTCACCGACCGGGCCTGGAACGCCGAGCTGCTGCCCACCGACGAGAACCTCGGCGCCGGCGGGCGCGTCATGGAGGTGCTCAGCGAGCATCAGTGCCAGGGCTGGCTGGAGGGCTATCTGCTGACCGGCCGCCACGGGCTGTTCAACTGCTACGAGGCCTTCATCCACATCGTGGACTCCATGTTCAACCAGCACGCCAAGTGGCTGGAGTCGTCGCGGAAGATCCCGTGGCGGCGGCCGGTCGCGTCGCTGACGTACCTGCTGTCGTCGCACGTGTGGCGCCAGGACCACAACGGCTTCAGCCACCAGGACCCCGGCTTCCTCGACGTCGTGGTCAACAAGAAGGCCTCCGTGGTGCGGGTCTACCTGCCGCCGGACGCCAACACGCTGCTCTCGGTCGGCGACCACTGCCTGCGCTCCCGCGACTACGTCAACGTCGTGGTCGCCGGCAAGCAACCCGTGCTCGACCTGTTCACCATGGACGAGGCCGTCGCCCACTGCACGCGCGGCCTCGGCATCCTGCCCTGGGCCTCCACCGACCAGGGGGGCGAGCCCGACGTGGTGCTCGCCTGCGCCGGCGACGTCCCCACCCTGGAGACGCTCGCCGCCGCCGCGCTGCTGCGCGAGCACCTGCCCGAGCTGAAGGTGCGCGTGGTCAACGTCGTCGACCTCATGCGCCTCCAGCCCCGGTCGGAGCACCCGCACGGCCTGTCCGACGCCGAGTTCGACACGCTCTTCACGACGGACAGGCCGGTCATCTTCAACTTCCACGGCTACCCCTCGCTCATCCACCAGCTCACCTACCGGCGCACCGGCCACGACAACATCCACGTGAGGGGGTACAAGGAGGAGGGCACCACGACCACGCCCTTCGACATGTGCATGCTCAACGACATCGACCGCTACCACCTGGTCATGGACGTCATCGACCGTGTCCCCGGGCTCGGCTCCACCCAGGCGCACCTGCGCCAGCACATGAGCGACGAACGGCTGCGCGCCCGCGCCCACACGCGCGAGCACGGCGAGGACCCCGCCGACATAAGGTCGTGGACGTGGCCGGCCGCATCCTCGTCCTGAACACCGGCTCCTCGTCCATCAAGTACGAGCTCATCGACGTCCGCACCCGCGAGCGCCCCGCCAGGGGCCTGGTCGAGCGCATCGGCGAGGACGAGGGGCGCCTGACGCACCATTGCGGTGACGGGCCCGCCCACGAGAGGCGGGCCCGCTTCCCCGGGCACGCCGAGGGCCTGGACGCGGTCATGAAGGCGTTCGAGACGGCCGGGCCCGAGCTGAGCCCGGTCGCGGTCGGGCACCGGGTCGTGCACGGCGGCACCACGTTCACCCGGGCCGTGCTCATCGACGACGCCGTGATCGCCGCCATCGAACGCCTGGCGCCGCTCGCGCCCCTGCACAACCCGGTCAACCTGACCGGCGTCCGGGTCGCGCGCGCGGCCTTCCCCGGGGTGCCCCAGGTGGCCGTGTTCGACACCGCCTTCCAGCTGACGCTGCCGCCGGCGGCGCACACGTACGCGGTGCCGCGCGACTGGCGCGAGCGGCTGGGCGTGCGGCGCTTCGGCTTCCACGGCACCTCCTGCGCCTACGTCTCGCGCCGCGCCGCCGCCCTGCTCGGCCGCGACCTGGCCGGGCTCGACCTCATCGTGCTGCACCTGGGCAACGGCGCCAGCGCCACCGCCGTCTCCGGCGGCCGCAGCGTCGACACCTCCATGGGCCTGACCCCGCTGGAGGGCCTGGTCATGGGAACGCGCTCGGGCGACGTCGACCCGGCGGTCAGCGGCTATCTCGCCCGGGTGAACGGGATGGACGCCGAGCAGGTGGAGGAGGCGCTCGGGCGCCAGGGCGGCCTGCTCGGCCTCACCGGCAGCGGCGACATGCGCGAGGTGCGGGCCCGCGACGACGACGAGGCGCGGCTGGCCCTGGAGATCTACACCCGGCGCATCCGCAAGTACGTCGGCGCCTACTACGCGCTGCTGGGCCGGGTGGACGCGATCGTGTTCACCGGCGGGGTCGGCGAGCACGACGCCGCCACCCGCGCCGAGTCGCTGGCCGGGCTCGGCCGGCTCGGCATCGCGGTCGACCCGGCGCTCAACCGGGCCGCGTCGGCCGGGGAGCGCGCGGTGTCCCCGCCCGGGGCCGAGGTGGCCGTGCTCGTCGTCCCCACCGACGAGGAGTGGGAGATCGCCCGGGAGGCCCTCGCCCTGATCGGCACGGGACCCGAGCAGGACACCGCGCCGGATCCCTGACGACCGGCCCCTGACGACCGGCCCGGATCGTCCGGGCCTGCATCGTCCGGGCCGCATCCTCCGGCACGGATCGTTGACCGGCCGCACGTACGGACGGGTCACGTCACCGGCGGGCGGATCAGAGCTCCGCCGGGCTCCGGGTGAGGTCGGCGGTGAGCTCGCACCACACCGTCTTGCCGTCCTCGGCCGGCGCGATGCCCCACCCGGTGGACAGCAGCCTGACGACGTGCAGCCCCCAGCCGTCGCCGGGGCCGGGCTCGCGGGGCCGGGGCAGCTCGGCGCCGGCGTCGCCCACCTCGATCCGCACGTCAGACGCGTCGGCCCGCATGCGCAGCGAGGGCGGGCCGTCGCCGTGCACGAGCGCGTTGGTGACCAGCTCGGAGACCACCAGGAGGACGTCCTCGTGCCGCCCCTGGTAGCCACGGGCGGCCAGGGCCTCACCGACGATCTGCCGCGACGCCGTGATGCTGCCCATCTCCTCCGGCAACCGGGTGTCCACGGTGTACGGCTGCGCCTCCTTGCTGCCCATTCCTCTGCTCTCGGGGGGTCTCGTGCGGCCGGTCGGCCGTCCGTCGAACGGGTTCGTCACGTTGCGCCGTTGAGCAGTCTCCCACGAGTCACCATCCAGCGCGCGGCTGGGGGCGCGACCGGCCGCGAACCGGCCCGCGCAGGTGTGGCCGGCGGGTTCGGTAAGCGTGTGTATAGCGCGGGTAATGCATTGGTAGGGTTGTCCGGAAAAATACGGATTTGAACAGGTGGGACAGGTGGAGGTCGAACAAACAGCACTGCCCGGCATCGGTCTGCGGCACGATTTCACGACGCGCAAAGGACAGCGGGTCGGCATCGTGTCCCACCGCACCGGGCGCCGGGACCTCGTGATCTACGACAAAGAGGACCCCGACGCCGTCTGCCATACGGTCAAGCTCAATGACGAGGAGGCGGACACCCTCGCCGAGCTCCTGGGGGCGCCCCGCATCGTGCAGCGGCTCAACCAGCTGCACGAGCAGGTCGAGGGCCTGGTCAGCGTGCAACTGCCGATTCCGGCGGACTCCCCGTACGTGGGACGCCCCATGGGGGACGCGCGTGTGCGCACGCGTACGAGCGCCTCCATCGTGGCCGTCGTGCGCAGCGGCAAGGTCGTCGCCAGCCCGGGACCCGACTTCGTCTTCACCGGTGGCGACGTCGTGGTCGTCGTCGGCAGCGAGGACACCACCGCCGAGGTCGCCGGCATTTTGGCAGAAGGGTAGGGCCGCGGGTGCACCATACCGCGATCCTTTTCCTCGAATTCGGTGCAGTACTGCTGGGTCTCGGAGTGCTGGGCGCGCTGGCGTTGCGCGGCGGCATCTCCCCCATCCCCCTCTACCTGATAGCCGGGCTGGCGTTCGGTACCGGCGGCGTGCTGCCGCTGGCCACCAGCGAGGAGTTCATCTCCGTCGGAGCGGAGCTGGGCGTGGTCCTGCTGCTGCTGACGCTGGGCCTGGAGTACAACGCCGACGAGCTCGTCACCAGCCTCACGAGCAACGCCCGCGCGGGCATCGTCGACCTGGTGCTCAACGCGGCGCCCGGCGCGATCATCGCGCTGCTGCTGGGCTGGGGCCCGGTCGCGGCGGTGGCCATGGCCGGCGTCACCTACGCCACCTCGTCCGGCATCACCGCCAAGGTGCTGTCGGACCTCGGGTGGATCGGTAACCGGGAGACGCCGACGGTCCTGTCGCTGCTGGTGTTCGAAGACCTCACGATGGCGGTCTACCTGCCGATCCTGACGACCATGCTGGCCGGGCTGAGCCTGGTGAGCGGGGCGATCTCGGTGGGCATCGCGCTGCTCACGGTCAGCATCGTCCTGGTCGTGGCGCTGCGGTTCGGGCGCTTCATCGAGGCGTTCGTGTCCAGCCCCAACTCCGAGGTGTTATTGCTCAAGGTCGTCGGCCTGGCCCTGCTGGTCGCCGGCCTCGCCCAGCAGCTGCAGGTGTCGGCGGCGGTCGGCGCGTTCCTGGTGGGCATCGCGCTCTCCGGCGAGCTGGCCGAGGACGCGCAGGCGCTGCTGGCGCCGCTGCGCGACCTGTTCGCCGCGGTGTTCTTCGTGTTCTTCGGCTTCCAGACCGACCCGGCGAAGATCCTGCCGGTGGCCGGGCTGGCCGCGCTGCTGGCCCTGGTCAGCATGATCACAAAAGTGGTCACCGGTATGTACGCGGCGAAACGGGCGGGCATCGCCAGGGCCGGTCAGGCACGAGCGGGCATCGCGCTCGTCCCCCGCGGTGAGTTCAACATCGTCATCGCCGGTCTGGCGGTCGGCGCGGGCGCGCATCCCGACCTGGGAGCGCTGGCGGCGGCGTACGTGCTGATCCTGGCCGCGTTCGGGCCCCTGGCGGCCAAGGCCGTGCAGCCGCTCATCACCGCCATCGCGAAGCGGGCCTGATCCGCTAGCTTGTTCGCATGGCACACCCCACAGAGAAGACGGTCTGGTCCACGGACTGGGACACGCTCGAGATCTCCGGCGAGAGCCATCGCCGGGTTCTCTTCCAGGACGTGGACATGACCGAGCTGGTCGACCATGGATCCTCGTTCGAGGAGTGCCACTTCAGCAACGTGCGGTTCAACGTGTCGGAGCACACCGACGCGAAGTTCCTCAACTGCACGTTCACGCGGTGCTCGCTGTTCGACGCCACGTTCACCGGGTGCAAGCTCACCGGGAGCGTGTTCGACGGCTGCACGTACGGCCTGCTGAAGGTCGAGGGCGGCGACTGGTCCTACACCGGCCTGGCCGGGGCCGATCTGCGGGGCAGCACCTTCCACGGCACCCGGCTGCGCGAGGCCGACCTGGCGGGCGCCCGGCTGGAGCGGGCCGAGCTGCGGCGGGCCGACCTGACGGGGGCGTCGCTGCGCGGCGCCGACCTGACCGGGTGCGACCTTCGCGGCAGCGACCTCAGCACGCTCGACCCGCGCGCGGTCACGATGACCGGCGCGGTCATCGACCCGTTCCAGGCCACGGTCGTGGCCGCCGCGCTGGGCTTCGACGTCCGCGAGTGAGCGGCCGCGAGGTCAGCCGCTCACCGTGTGCAGGGCCCCCGGGACGCGGCCCGTGAGGCGGTCGAGCGCGCCCGCGGCGTCGGCGCCGGCCGGCAGGTGGACGACGATGCTCTGCTCGCCGTCCGGCAGGTCGAGCGTCTCGCGCGACAGCCGCAGCTCGCCGACGCCGGGATGGGCCACCCGCTCCACCGGCACCGTCGGCGGCGTCAGCGGCGCGGCGGCGAACCACGACGTGAACGCCTCCCCCGCCGCGAACGACAGCTCGGAGACCAGGTCGTCGACGTAGAGGTCGTCGTAGCCGCTGACCAGCTTCAGCCGGGCGGCGTGCTCGGCCGCGACGCGCTCCCACTCCGGGTAGGCGTCCCTGGCCCGCTCGTCCCCGAACACGAATCTGTGCACGTTGGGCGGGTCTCCGTCCAGGAGGCCGAGGGGCTCGAAGAGCCGCGCGTACCCCTCGGTGTGGGCGATCACGTCGCCCAGCCTGTTGAGCACCGCGGCGGGGGCGGGCTCCAGGCGGTCGAGCAGGGCGCGCACGGTGGGACGCACGTCGCGGGAGGGCTCCTGCCCTGCCGACATGCACAGCGCGACGCCGCCGCCGGCCATCTTGGCCAGGTTGCGCAGGTGCAGGCGCTCCTCCTGTGTCATGCGCAGGGCGTCGGCGAGCGTGACGAGCACCTGCGTGGACGGGTTGCGGTCGCGCCCCTGCTCCAGCCTGGTCAGATATTCGACGCTGATGCCGGCCACCGTGGCCAGCTCGGACCTGCGCAGCCCTGGCGTGCGCCGCCGCGTGCCGCCGGGAAGCCCCACGTCGGCGGGCTTGACGGCCTCGCGGCGGGAGCGCAGGAAGGCGCCCAGCTCGTTGTCGCTCACGTGCCCGAGTGTACGGAACATCCGCCTCGCCCTATCGTGGCCCCGGCAGGGCCAGTCCCGGCGCGGTCTCCCTCGACCGCGCGGTTCCCGGGAGGGTGGTGCGCATGACGTCCACGACTCGACCGCAGGCCGGAGCACCGGCCGTCCGTGCCAGGAGGGTGCTCCCATGATGCGTTACCGTCTGCTGGGCCGTACCGGGCTCAGGGTCTCCCAGCTCTTCCTCGGCGCGATGACCTACCGCGAGGCGTCCCCGGAGGTGCGGCGCACCTTCGACCTGTACTCCGACGCCGGCGGCAACGTCGTGGACACGGCCTCCATGTACGGCGAGAGCGAGAACGTCGTCGGCCAGGTGCTCCAGGGCCGCCGCGACCGTTACGTCCTGGCCACGAAGTACACCGGCACCATCGACGGCACCGACCCGAACGCCGCGGGCAACCACCGCAAGAGCCTCGTCCGGTCGCTGGAGCAGAGCCTGCGGCGGCTGCGCACCGACTACATCGACCTCTACTGGGTGCACGTCTGGGACCGGCACACCCCGGTCGAGGAGACGATGCGGGCGCTGGACGACGCGGTCAGCGCGGGCAAGGTGCTCTACGCCGGCATCTCCGACGCCCCCGCCTGGGTGGCGAGCCGGGCCAACACGCTGGCCGAGTGGCGCGGGTGGACGCCGTTCGCCGGGTTGCAGGTGCCGTACAGCCTGCTGTCGCGGGACGTGGAGCGGGAGCTGCTGCCGATGGCGCAGGCGTACGGGATGAGCGTGGCGGCGTGGGGGGTGCTCGCGCACGGCGTGCTGTCGGGCCGCTACAACGCGCCGGACGCGGCGGCGTCGCGACTGTCGCCCGGCTCCCTAACCGAGCGGGACCGTACGGCGGCGCGAGCCGTGACGGAGGTGGCCGCCGAGCTGGGCGTCACCGCCTCGCAGGTGGCCATCGCGTGGGTGCTGCGGCGCGGGGTGCACCCGATCCTCGGCGCGAGCAGCGCCGAGCAGCTCAAGGACAACCTGGGGGCGACCGAGGTGGAGCTGCCCGGCGAGGCGGTGCGGCGGCTGGAGTCGGCGGTCGGCTTCGAGCTGGGCTTCCCCGGCGACTTCATCGGCGAGGCGGAGCGCAGCCCCGGCGTCTACGGCGACGCCGTCGACCGCCTCGACGGCCGGTGACCCCCGGTCAGCACAGCGACAGGCTCTCGTGGACGTCCAGCCGGCCGTGCGCGGCGAGCAGCCTGTCCGGCCTGTTCATTGAGCATCCGGCTCCTCTCCTCCTGGGCGGCGGCGGGCGGCCCTGAGCGCGACGACCGCGCCGAGCACGACGAGCACGGCCAGCGCGCCCCAGATCCACGCGGGCACGCCGGACGGCGCCGCCTCCGAGGAGGCGGCCGCCGAGGAGGCGGCGTCCTGCCCGCTCGCGGTGGCGGGCGCGGAAGGGGCCGGCTCGGCGGAAGCGGGCGGTGCGGACGAGGAGGGCGTGCCCTTCACGGTGAACGGGATCTCCCCCTCGATGGGGTGGCCGTCGGAGGAGACGACCCGCCAGGCGATCACGTACGGGCCGGGGTCGAGCGGCTGCGGCACGGCGGCGGACACCTTCGGCCCGTCGAGCCGGGGCTCGCCGAGCGCGACCTGCTCGCCCGCCGCGTCGCGCAGCACGA
The DNA here is from genome assembly GCF_039871615.1 of Nonomuraea sp. B10E15. Lineage (NCBI taxonomy): Bacteria > Bacillati > Actinomycetota > Actinomycetes > Streptosporangiales > Streptosporangiaceae > Nonomuraea > Nonomuraea sp. B10E15. The sequence goes on along the minus strand of NZ_JBDPMB010000005.1, from coordinate 60,723 downwards.
CGAACGGGAACTTGACCGTCGCGGTGTACTCGAGCTCGATCTCCTCGACCGCGGACACCTCGGCGTCCTTGGCTGGAGAGCTGCTCTTGAGCTTGTCATGGGCGTGGGCGGGCGCGGCGGGAAGGGCGAGAGTGAGCAGGCCGGTGAGCATGCAGGCGAGCGCCGCGAGCGCCGCCGTGCGGATGCGTGTCATGCGGATCATGCGGATGGTGGATGGCAGGAATGCCATGAAAGGTCTCCAGAAGGGTCCCCCGGACGACCGCGCCCGTGGCGCCGGCGTCCGGATGCTGGCAGGGCGGCGAGCTTCAGCGCGTACGCTGGACCTTTCCTGGCGGGCCGCGCCTGCTGACCGTTCCGGAGACGATCTCTCCCGCGTACGCGGGGACGTCGGGAGTGGAGGGCCGCCATGACGGCAGGGCGACCTCGACGGGGGCGGCGACGAGCAGCCGGATGACCGGCGGCGGCGTGGCGTACAGGCGGATCATGAGCCACAACGCGCGCTCGCCGCGGTGCAGCCACCACGCCGTCAGCGCCGCGACCGTGAGATGGACCAGCACCATGCCCGGCCCCGGGTGCGCGTGCGCGAGCTCGGGAGCGGGGGCGGGGGCCAGCCGCTCGAAGAGCTGGTGCAGCAGCGTCTGAGTGCCCGTGGTCGCGGCGAGCACCGCCACGGGCCCGCGCTCGCGCCCGTCGATCAGGTAGGCCAGGCAGAGCGCCGCCAGCACCGCGGCGGCGTAGACCGGGAGCGGCACCGGCCCGCCGCCCGCCAGCGCGTGCCCGCCGGCCGACACCGCGCCGCAGGCGGCCGCGAACACGACGGCCCGCGCGAGCCGCAGCCCGGACGCCGCCGGGAGCGCGGATGATGGCGGAAGGGACACAGCGCCATCCTGACACAGGGGGCGGCCGGTCCCGCGTCCTCACCACCCGCGGCACATCGCCGGGCGGGCCGTCAGGCCCTGGCTGTCCCGCCTTCCACCACCCGGCGCCTCGCGGGGCCCGGCCCTCAGGCCCTGGCGGTCGCGCGCAGGGGCCGGCCCACCTCGTGCAGGTGGCGCAGTGCCTGCCCCCAGGACCGGAAGAGGCCGCATTCGACGTAGTCGATGCCGAGCGACTCGCAGTAGTCCCTGACGATGGGCTGCGCCTTGCGCAGGTTCGCGGTGGGCATGCTCGGGAACAGGTGGTGCTCGATCTGGTAGTTCAGGCCGCCGAGCGCGGTGTTGACCAGGCGGCCGCCGCGGACGTTTCGGGAGGTCAGCACCTGGCGCCGGAGGAAGTCGAGCTCGTCCTCGGCGGTGAGCACCGGCATGCCCTTGTGGTTGGGCGCGAACGTGCAGCCGAGGTAGACGCCGTAGCACGCCTGGTGCACGGCGAGGAAGGCCAGCGCCAGGCCGGGCGGCAGCACCAGGAGCAGCGCGCCCGCGTAGGCCAGCACGTGGCCGGTCAGCAGCAGCCCTTCGAGTCTCCTGTTCTTCAGCGACTTCCTGCGCAGCGCGCGGAAGCTCGACACCTTCAGGTTCAGCCCTTCGAGGGTGAGCAGCGGGAAGAACAGGAACGCCTGCCAGCGGCCCACGAACCTGGGCAGCCCCCGGCTGGCCTCGGCCTGCTTCTCCGACCAGAGGAGGAAGTCGGGCGAGACGTCGGGGTCGTGGTCCTCGTGGTTGGGGTTGGCGTGGTGGCGGGTGTGCTTGTCCATCCACCAGCCGTAGCTGAGCCCGATGGCCAGGTTTCCGGTGATCAGCCCGGCGATCCTGCTGGTGCGCCGCGAGCGGGAGATCTGCCCGTGCGCCAGGTCGTGGGCCAGCAGGGTGACCTGCCCGAACGCCACGGCCATGAGGACCGCGACGGCGAGCTGCCACCACGAGTCGCCGACCCAGGCGAACAGCGCCCAGCTTCCCGCGAACAGGCCGGCGACGAGGGTGATCCTGGCGGCGTAGTAGCCTGGCCGCTTGTCCAGCAGGCCCTCCTGCGCCATACGGCGCGCCAGCTTGGCGAAGTCGCTTCCTCTCTCTCCTGATGGCCGGGCACGGGACGTGTCCACCACGGTCAAAGTCTTCTCCGATGCTGATGCGTCGTACGGGGAATACGTACAGCATCGCTGACGATGCGACCTGGTGTGACCCCGCTGCCACCCTTTCCCGTGGTGGGGCAGGCCCTACCACGGGTGCCGGGACGACGCCCCCGCCGCCCGGGCCTGGGCTGCCGTACCCTCCGGGTGGGGCGGGCGGCGGGGACGCCCGGCTCGCATCGGCCGCTCGGATCGACGGCTCGGATCGACGGCTCAGATCGATGGCAGGGCCGGCACCTCCTCGGGCGCGGCGGCGTCGCCGTGGACGTGCAGGTCGGGGCGGAAGGCCCCGAGATAGGCGGCCCGGTCGCGGAAGGTGGCGGCCAGCGCGTCTCCGTAGTCGATGAGCTCCCTGTGCGCGTGCCTGCGGGGCTCGTAGCGGGCGTAGAGCAGCCGGTCGAGCAGGTCGTGGTCGCCGCCGGCCGTGCAGATGACGTCGGCCAGGATCTCGGCGTCGTGCAGGGTGTAGCTCATGCCCATGCCCGTCATCGGGTGGCAGGCGAAGGCGGCGGATCCGAGCAGCGCGGCGTTGCCCTTGTGGTAGGCGGCCACGCGCAGCGACGAGACCTTGATCCGCTGCCAGGTGGCGGGCTGCAGGGCGTTGAAGGCGTCCGAGCTGTCGGTGACGAACTTCTTCAACGTGTCGATGAGGACGGGGATGCCGTCCTGGAAGATCTCCTTGTCGTCCTCCGGCGGCAGGCCGACGAACACCCTGGCCTGGTCCCTGTTGAGCGGGTAGAGGTAGGCGAGCCAGCCTTCGGAGCTGAAGTAGAGCCGGTTGAGCCGGGCGACGCTGGCGGTCAGCGGCACGGTGGCCACCCGCATGAGCAGCCGCTCGTACGGCATCGTCTGCTGCTCGATGTCGAGCGCCCGGCGTACGGCGGACCTGGTGCCGTCGGCGCCGATCACGACGCCGGCCCTGAGCGTGCGGCCGTCGGAGAGCCTCAGCTCCTCCACCCGGCCGTCGCCGATCGCGATGTCGTCGATGCTCGTGTCGAACCAGAACTCGACGCCCTCCATGGCGCAGGAGGTGTAGATGAGCTCGACCAGCTCGCGGTAGGGGCGGATGAGGAAGCCGCCGTCGGGGAAGCGGCATTCCCTGATCGGGTCGCCGTCGTGGTAGTAGCGGATGGTGTCACGCCTGAGGCCATGGCGTTCGACGAGGTCCGCCAGCCCGTGACGGGCGAGCACGCGCTGGCCCGGAGGCTTGAGGAAGTCGGCGCCCGCGCTGGGGACCGAGGGTCCCTGCTCGATGACGACGACGCGCTGTCCGCGGCGGCCCAGTAACAGGGCCAGGAAGCAGCCGCCGAGCCCGGCGCCGACGATGGCCACGTCGCACGATGTGGTTGCCATGACGAGAGCCCTTCTGAAGGTTGAACTAGTTCGCAGGCCCGCGGGTGCCGGCGAGCGGGCCTGTTCCGGCCGCCCGCGGCAGCGGGACCCGGCCCATCCGGGTGTCCGCGGGGGAAACCGGCTGGGCGTCCGGCCGCGGGGCCGGTGGGGTGGTCGTGGGGGGTGTGCGGGTCTCGACCGGCAGCAGAGCGTCCGCCTCCGCCGCGACGGTGGCGAGGGTCATGCGCAGTTCGAGCAGGAGCTTGCGCGGCACCTTGACCATGACGTCGCCCGGGTCGGGGCGCATCTTGGTGATCTTGGTGAGGGCCAGCGCGCCGATCAACACGGAGATGGCCACGCACAGCGCCAGCGCGCCCGCGAGGCCGGCGAAGGGGCCGGTCATGAACGGGTGGTCGATGACGACCGACACCACGGCGACCCCCACGGCGCCGCCGACCATGCGCGCCATGGTCGCCGAGCCGACGGCGGAGGCGTACTGGTGAGGGCTGGCGGCGAGGGTCGTGGCGACGGAGGTGCCGGGCGCGAGCGCGCCGACGCCTACCCCGACCACGACGCTGGCGATCAGGCCCCACACGGTGGGCCCCGACTGCACCAGTACGAGCACGCAGGCGCCGCCGCAGAGCAGGGAGCCCGCGTAGATCAGCCCGTACGGGCCGACGCGCTTGATGAGCCGCCCGGCCAGGAAGCTCGACACGACGACGGCCACCGACGTGGGCGTCAGCCACATGGCCACTTCGAGCATGGGGTAGCCGAGGTGCAGCAGGTAGAGCGGCTGCACGGTCAGCAGCCCGTACGACAGCGCGCCGAAGCCCCAGGTCGCCAGCCAGCCCCAGACGAAGCGGGGCCGCCGCCACAGGGCCAGGTCGATCGCGGGGAGCCGGTGGTGCCTGGCCTGCGCGAGCGCGCCGCCCAGCAGGGCCAGCGCGGCGAGCGCGAGCCACAACACGTCCGTGCCCCAGGCCATCGCCTTGGAGATGGCCAGCACGATGATGGCGATGCCGGCCGCGAGCAGCCAGGCGCCCAGCACGTCGGGGACGCCCCTGGCGCCGCCCCGCCTGCCGGACGGGAGCCAGGCGCAGGCGATCAGCAGCGCGACGCCGATGACGACGTCGGGGATGAACAGCGCCCGCCATCCGACGGAGGCGGCCAGCCAGCCGCCGCCCGCCTGCATGAGCAGGCAGCCGAGGCCGGACGCGGAGCTCCACAAGGCGATCGCGCCGCGCCGTTCCGACTCCGGCAGCTCTCCCAGCAGCAGGCCGAGGCTGGCCGGGATCATCGCGGCCGCTCCCGCGCCCTGGACCGCCCGCGCCGCCAGCACGTACGACCAGGGCTCCACGGCGACGGCGGCGATCCCGCCGAGCACGAACACCACGAGGCCGACGGCCAGCACCCGCCGGCGGCCGAACAGGTCGGCCCACCGGCCCGCGGTGGCCAGCAGCGCCGCGATCGGGATGAACGCCGCGCTGGTCAGCCAGACGAGGTCACCGAGCGGCATGCCCGCGCCGGCGGGCGTGTACCGCAGCACTCCGACTGCCAGGGTGGTGGCCGTGGTGTCGGCCATCACCGTCAACATGACACCCGCACCGACCAGCCGCAGCATCACGCCGTGTCGGCGGTCTGCGCCGGCCGTGCTCGTTCCCCGGACGGCCGCTGGTGACGAACGCACGTGGTCCCTCCATCTTCGCTGTCGATCTCAGGTCGCCCCGCCGCCTGGCACACTCCGGCTGTGCGGACGGCGGAGCCGGACGGGTGGGGTCAGGCGCCGTACCGGCCGGGCGAGAGCAGGCCGTCCGGGTCGAGCGCCGTCTTGAGCCGGTGCAGCATGCCGAGGCTGGCGGTGCTGGTCTCGGACCAGACGTCGGCGGCCGCGTGGTCGATGTCGGAGCGGTAGATGGCGCAGCCGTTGGCGCGCAGGACGCAGCTGCCGTCGTTGCGGAGCTGGTGCGCCCGGTGGGCGGCGTCGGGCGCCCCGCGGTCGAAGAAGATCTGCATGACGCCGTTGGCCATGTGCCTGCTGACCAGGTTCCACTCGACCATGAGGGCGGTGGTGTGCGCGTCGACGGCCGTCTGCAGGGCGGCCAGGACGTGCTCGGTCTTCCGCGCGTGCATGGGCATCAGCGGCAGCAGCGCGAGGAAGCCCATCGGGCCCTCGTCGATCTGGTCGCACGAGGTCACGCCGAGCGCGTTGTGCACGCCCATGCAGGTGGGGATGCCCTGCGACATGAGCGCTCTGGGGTAGAGCGGGTCGCCGGCGTCGACCTCGGCGGCGTCGACCACGCGCAGCGCCTCGGCGCCCTCGACCTCGATCAGCGCCTTGCGGAGCAGTTCCTCGGCCAGCTCGACCGTGGCGTCGCTGCCCATGAGCGGCCCGAGGATGGTGAACAGCGAGGGGTCGACCCCGGCGGGCAGCACCCAGTCGCCGTGGCCGGGCGTGAGCGACAGCTCGCGCACCCGCATCAGCCCTTCCGCCGGGTTGCCGCGGCGCAGGAACCCGGTCATCGCGCCGACGGCGACGCCGGCCTGGTCGCGCGGGATGCGGCCGTGCACCAGGGCGACGGTCTGCGGGCGCGGCACGAGGGAGACGGCCATGGCGGTGACGATGCCCAGGTTGTGCTGGACGAACGAGGACGTCAGGTCCGGGCCGGCGACCCGCCCGTGGTAACGCCCCGCGGGGTCGAGCCCGCCCGTGGTGACGACGCTGCCGTCGGCCAGCACGGCCTCGATCCCGGCGACGTCGTGGACGCGGGAGCGGATGCAGCCGTCGCCCCGGTCGAGCGCGTTGCCGATGACGGAGGTGTCGGCGCACGAGGCGGTGACGTTCAGCATCCAGGGGGTGCCGCGCAGCACCTCGGCGAGCTGTGCCTGGGTCACTCCCGGCTCGATGACCGCGAAGCCGGCCTCGAGGTCGAGGCTGCGTACGCGGTTCATGCCGCCGAGGTCGACGACCAGGTTGTCGTCGGTGACCGGCATGGCCGAGCCCATGCCCCAGTTCCTGCCGGTGCTGATCGGGTAGAGGCGGCGCCTGGCCGTCATGGCCTGGCGGACGAGCGCGCGTACCTCGTCGAGCGTGCGCGGCGTCTCGATGCCCGCCAGGGAGCGTGGCTGGTGTCCCCCGACGTCACGCGACCTCAGCTCCGGTCGCGACAGATCCTGCATGACTCTCCTCAAAGATCAGATATCGCTCGATGGGGGCACACTTCAGGCAGTGTGCTGGAGCAGGTCGTCGATGGAGCCGATGGCCTGGTTGGACATCTCCCTGATCTCGAGCAGCCGCTGCTCGACGTACTCGTCGGGCTCGTCGGAGGGGAGGGTGTCGGGGAGGGCGAGCGTGTCGCGCGGCCCGGCCTGCGCGGGGATCTCGTGCAGGCCGTAGGGGTGACGCCGGACGTGCCCGGCGTCTCGGTGCTCGGTGTCTCGGTGCTCGCGCCTGGCGCGGGCGGGCAGGTGCGGGGGGGTTCGCATGACGGGAGCTCTCCTACCGGACTCGGATGGGGTTTTCCGGGTGACCGCTCGCCCTTGAGCGGATCGGGGTCAGCGTGCGTCCTCCGTACGGCCGAGGTGTTCGGCCCGCGGGGCGGCGGCCGCGCGGGTCACGCGTGGCACGCCGTGGTTGATGACGCTCGCGGCGATGCGGCGTTCGGCCAGCCCCATGTGCGGACGGCCGATGCCTGGAGCGCTCGGCCGGGCGCCGGCCGAGCCACGGATCATGGTGCTGGCGTGCACCCAGCGGCGCGACTCCGCCAGCACGTCCCGCTGCGCGCGGGGCAGGTCGCGGTGCCGCGCGTACTGCTCGCAGACGGCCCGGGCGAGCACCCGCGCCATGACGAGGTGCTCCTCGCAGGCCCGGGCGACCTTCGCCTCCAGGCCGGCGACCTGCGCGAGGAGCAGCTGCAGGTGCGGCAGCTCGGAGCTGCGCTCGTACCCGGCGAGCTCGGCCAGCCGCTCCGGCCAGCGCAGCCGCCGCTCGATCGAGGCGCAGACGGTCGTGGCCACCAGCGCGGGCGGCTCGCCGTCCGGGTCCTGCCCGTCGAGCTGCACGGCCCGCTGCGCGGTGTGCTCGAAGTCGGCCAGGCGGCGCAGCCCGCTCTGCAGCAGGCGTACGCGGTTGTGCAGGCAGGCGGCGCTCCAGCCGAGGACCAGCAGGCGGTCGGCGTCCGCCTCGCAGTGCCAGCCGACCAGCGCCACTTCGCGGGCCATGCGGTGGTGCAGCACCCACGGCTCCGGCGCGGCGCCGGCGTCCACCGTTGTCTCGATCCACACCTGCAGCCCGCCGGGCGGCAGATCGCCGACGCCGATCTCCATGCCCTCGGGGGCCACCCTGGCGCAGATCCGCTGGACCACGCGCTGCTGCGCGGCCGCCTCCGGCGCCACGGGCACCGGGCCTGGCAGCACGCGCTCTGGGGCCACTTGCGCCCTGGGCTCGATGCTCATCTGGGGCCACCTCCCGACCCGCGGTCTTTCGACCTACGTAAATTCACACTTAATGGTGCCGCCTCGATCGTCGTCAGACAGCGGTTCTATGTCAACTGTCAGTTTACGAATGGCATGAATCATCAGCCGCCCGAACGTGTACCCGCGACTCCCCGCAGGTGAATGCCGGGTTGGCGGCGCTGGGTGATCTAGAGTCCGTACCGTCGGCGTACGGGGGAAAGGCGGGGCCGGTGCTGGTGCACGCAACCGTGGTCACGGCCCTGTCGGTGACCTTGACGCTGCCCGCCGTGCCCGCGCCGGCACGGGCGCCGGCCGGCTACTGCCTGCTGCCCGACCAGCCCGCCGCGGGCGAGGGTTACCTGATCGCCAGTGCTTCCTCACCCGATCTCGTCCATCCCTTCCCGCGGCCGCCCGCGCGGGAGCCGACGGCCTCCGAGCGGCTCGACTTCGCCGGCTTCCCGAACGTGTCGGTGCTCGACGTGACCGGGCGCGGGGGCGCTCCGGAGCGGAAGGTGATCGTCACCTACACCACGAACGTCGACGAGGTCGTCACCCTCACCAACGCGGCCGCGGTCTCGGACGACGGCGGCGCCACATTCGGCCCGCCGAGCCGGACGCCGCTGCGCGAGTCGCCCGTCGAGCTGCACGACGGGCGCTTCTTCGCCACCGAGTACTACCCGGCCAGGACGGGCCCGCACACGGCCGCTCTCGGCGTGCTCACCTCGTCCTCGCTGGACGACGCCGAGAGCTGGCTGCGTTCCGAGGCGACCCTGACCACGCCGGACGACCTGCTGCCGGGCGGGGCCGTGCACGGGACGCCGATCCAGCTGGCCGGCGGCACGATCCTGATCACGCTCTACGCCCGTTACAGCGGCACGGGGGCGTACCAGGCCGAGGTGTACGCCAGCGAGGACGGCGGGACGACGTTCTCGCGGCGCGGCGTGATCGCCACGCCGGCCGAGGGGTTCGCCTACACCGAAGCGGCCCTCGCGCAGACCGTGGACGGCAGCCTGCTGGCCGTGCTGCGCCACGACGGCGGGAAATACTCCACGCTGCGCCAGAGCCGCTCGGTGGACGGCGGCCGCACCTGGTCGCCGGCGCGCGAGCTGCGCTTCACCGGCTCTTTCGCCGGCCCGTCCACTGAAGGTGGCTGCGTGGTACGCGGAGTGGCGCCGAGACTGCTGCTGACCCCGGCGGGCGTCCTCGTGCTGAGCGCGGGGCGGCCGGACAACTGGCTGGCCGTCTCCCCCGACGGGCGTGGCGAGGCGTGGCAGGAGCCGCGGGTGACCTACCACAACCGCGACGGCATCTGGGACACGCACGGATCGTCCGGCTACACCGGCCTGGCCGCCGTCGGCCCGCACCGGCTGATCCAGGTCTTCGACAACTGCAAGCTCCCGGGCGTGCGGCCCGACGGGCTGCTCAACGAGACGGCGTGCCCGGCGCACGGCCGGTTCGAGCACGGCGGCTGGTACGCGATCAAGCGCCGCCTGTTCACCGTGGCCCCGCCCGGCCCCGGCCTGCTGGACCTGGCGGCGATGCGCCGGCGCGGCGACCTCACGATCGACACCACCATGACGTGGACCGGCCGCTACCGCCCCAGGACCCGGCCCGCCGCGGCCTTCGACGGCAGCACGTCCTACTGGTCGGGCGCGGTCGCCGCCGGCCGCGGCCGCTACGTCCTGCGTCTGGACCGGCCGTACGCCTTCACCCGGATCGGCCTCAGCCTGCGCCCCGGGCATCCGGCCGGAGCCCGCGTGTACATCTCACGGGACGGCCGCTCCTGGGGCGAGCCGGCGCTCACCGTCACCGGCAGGACCGACTACGCGATGCGCTACTCGGAGGTCGAGCGCACGGGACGGCACGTCAAGATCGTCCTCACGCCCACGCGTGACTGCGACCCCGAGATCGGCCGTTCCTGCAGCATGCTGAACGAGATCGAGCTGTACGCGGGGGCCGGGCCTGGACGGCGCGCGCCCGGCCGCTGAGGGCCGCCACCGGCAGCGCGGAGAGCCCGGGCGCCGAGGCCCGCCACGCGGCACGGCAAAGCCCGGGCGCTGATGCCTCTCACCAGCGACCGGGGCTTTTGCCTGCGAGGTCCGCAGCGGCGCGTCCGGCGCCACTGCCCCGTATGTCACCGCTCGGGGGGAAGGGCACTCCCGCCGCGGCCGAACATGCCGTCGTCGTCCCTGCCGATGGTCACCCCGTCCTCGTCGATCTCCAGCCGCTCCTTCCGGATCTGGCCCTCGACGGTCTCCTCGTGCTGCACGTCCCGCTTGCGGACGTGGATCCGCTCGACCGGCCTGCTCTCCTTGCCGACGACCGGACGCTCCTCGTGCAGGATCATCTCGCGATCTTCCTCGCCGATCTCCTGCACCGCCGTCGCGTCCCCTTCGCTGATGGGCTCGCGCTCGATCACGACCTCCTCGCGCGAGAGCGGCACCGTCTCGTGGACGGTCTCGGTGTCGACGTACTTGTGGAGGCGGACGCGGCCGGTCTCCCTCGTCTCCTTGCCGATGCGCAGCCGCTCTTCCGACCTGGTCATGGAGATGTCGTCGACGTCGGCGAGGTCGCCGGTGACACCGTGACCGGCCGTCCTGCCGGCGAAGTCCCGGCGGCCCGTCTCGCCCGCGGCGCCTTCTCCGGCCATCCCCTTGCCCGCTGGGCCACCCGCTGGGCCACCCGCTGGGCCACCCGCCGTGCCTCCTGTGATGAGGTCGTCGCGGGGTGCGCCCGCGGGCCTGTCGGGCCGCTCCCCCGTCACGGGGGTCTTCTCCGTACGCGGTTCGCCGGCGCGCTGCTGCGGGACACTCGTCGGCCGCATGCCGTAGTAGCGGTAGAGGTTGGTCTCCTCGTCGATCGTGAGGCGGTCGTCGACGTCGATGTTCGGCGCGCCCTTGATCATCTCCTTGTCGAAGGGGACCCGGATCTCCTCTCCCGAGCGACGGGCGTTGGCCAGAGGCACGAAGGTCTGCTTCATACCGAAGAGCCCCGTGCGTACGGTCACCCACTCCGGCTCGCCCGAGCGATCATTGAGGTAGACCTGGCCCACCTTGCCGATCGACTGGCCGTCCGACCCCACCACGTGGCAGTCGAGCAGGTTGCGGATCTCTGTTTCCATTGCCACGACGATCCCCCAATGCGCTCGTCCTGGTGTCAAACAGGACAAATACCCCATATCGCCATAAATCCACGTTCTTTCCGGCAGTTTCTGGCCTGGTCCGGGCAGCACGCACGCTGTCCAGGGGACGGCGCGCCACCCGCGCACTCCCTGAGAATTCGGTAAAGAAAGGGTCACGAAGGGTTGAGCCCGAGCGAGGAGGGAAGGGCAGGCAACTCGTGAACGTCGAACGTGAGGAGGAGCCGTAGTGCTCACCCTGACAGCCAACGCAGCCCAGGCGATCCGCGACCTGACCGCGGCCGCGCCCGAGCCCTCCCAGAGCGGGATCCGCATCTCGTCTCAGGGCGAGGGCGCGAGCTCGCTCACCCTTTCCCTGGCCACCGCCCCCGAACCGGCGGACGCGGTGGTCGAGTCGGAAGGAGCTCGGGTCTACCTCGACCCTGTGGCTGCCACTGTGCTGGAGGACAAGTCTCTGGACGCCGGTGCCGACGACCAGGGGAGCGTGTCCTTCCTGGTCACCGAGCAGAGCGCCTGACGCGGCCTCCGCCGTGCCGGACCCGATCGGCGGTCCGGCACGGCGGGCGTCCGCTCAGCCGTCGCCGAGCAGCTTGTCCAGATAGCGCAACTGCTCCTCGGACTGGAAGCCGCCGCCGCCCTCGTGGTTGTTCCAGGGCCACACCGTGATCTCCTTGGGCCCCTGCCAGTGGTTGTAGGCGGCGAACACCGTGGACGGCGGGCACACGTCGTCCATCAGCGCCACCGAGTACAACGCCGGGACCCGCCCGCGCGCCGCGAAGTTGAGGCCGTCGAAGTACGACAGCGTGCGGAACACCTGGTCCGCCGTGTCGCGCCGGGTGGCGAGGAAGCGCACCAGCTCCTGGTACGGGTCGCGCCCGGTGATCTCCACCGCGCGCCTGAAGTGGGTCAGGAACGGCACGTCGATGAGCGCGGCCTTGACCGACGGGTGCAGCGCGGCGGTGGCCTGCGCGATGCCGCCGCCCTGGCTGCCGCCCGAGACGACGATGCGCGCGGCGTCGACCGCCGGGTGCTCGATCGCCGCGTCCACGGCCCTGACGGCATCGGTGAAGACGCGCCGGTAGTAGTAGTCGTCGGGGTCGAGGATGCCGCGGGTCATCATGCCGGGCGCCTGCGGTCCCGCGCTGCCGTGCGGGTCTCCGGTGGCGCCGGGACTGCCCACGTTGGCGCCGCCGTGGCCGCGTGTCTCCATCACGAACACCGCGTACCCGGCGGCCGGCCACATCAGATGGTCCTTGGGAAACCCGCGCCCGCCGCTGTAGCCGATGTAGTGCATCACGCACGGCACCGGGCCGTCCGTGCCCTTCGACAGCAGGAACCAGCCGTTGATCCGGTGACCGCCCCAGCCGGCGAACGAGACGTCGAACACGTCCACGGCGGCGAAGGGCAGGTCGTACGGGACGTACTCGGCGGCCGGGCCGGACTCCCTGGCCTCGGCCAGGGTGCGGGACCAGAACGCGTCGAAGTCGGCGGGCTCGTCGCGGTCGGGAAGGTAGCCGCGGAGTTGCTCAAGGGGCATGTCGAACAGGGGCACGAGGTCTCCAACCTGTAGCGGGAACAATGACATTTCATCGCATAGCACTGGAAAGCGCTATCCCGCCCCTGGATCGGACCGGCCGTTCGAACCCGTCCCCGCCGGGTAGGCGATCACCCGTGACTGAACACGTTGTCGAGGTTCCCTACTCGCACCTCTATCCCGGCCTGGTCCTGGACGCCCCCGCGGGCGCCTTCGACTTCCTCGTGCTGTTCGGCGACGACTCCGAGTCGCGGGCGCAACTGGTGAGCGACGACACCGGGCGCCCGGTGCTCAGGATGGGCGGCTACATGACGGCCAGGGGCACCGTCATCGACGAGCGCGTGTGGACCGTGCGCGAGAGCGTGCGGCACGGGGACCGCGTCCGGCTGCGCCTGGGCCGCTCCCTCCCCTGACCGCCCGCTCCTGACAGCAGCAGCCTCCGGCAGCGCCGTCCTGGCAGCGCCGCTCCGTGACCGGGCCGCCGCGCGACCCCGCCGTCAGCGGGATTCCGGTCGCGAGGAGTCGCCGCCGGCGTCGCAGGCGCCCGCCTGGGTGTTCGCCACCTTCCACTCCGCGCCCGGGAACGGGCTCATGAAGTGCGTCAGCAGGTCCACCGCGTAGTCCGGCACCTGGCCGCCGGGGTCGAGCAGCGAGACCATCTGGGGCCCGTCGGCGCCGCGCAGGGTGATGGAGTTCTTGGCGCCCCCCGCGACGAATCCCGGCTTGGCGTCCACCGTCAGGCAGGCCACGCTGAACCCGGCGGCCTTGATCTCCTGCTTGGCCCCGATGCGCCTCATCCGCTGGTCGTAGCGGCGCATGGCGAGCGACTTGGTGCCGCCGATCCGTACCGACTCGTGGAAGAGGTCGTTGCCGATGTCCCTGCTCAGCCTGACGTCCAGGGAGACGTCCGGCCGCAGGTCGACACCGTCGGCGGACAGCTTCAGCCGTCCGTAGTTCCCCTCGAAGGAGGGCGCCACGTAGCCGAGGGCGGGCGGCGCCTTCATGCCGAACGGGATCTTGCCCGGCCTGATCCGCAACCACGACATGCCCTGCACCGACAGCCCGACGTCCTCGACCGAGCTCTTGCCGAGCCCGAACTGGCCGGCCACCTGGTAGGTGAGGAAGCCCTTGGTGTGCGGGACCTCCTTGCTCACCGCGATGCGCTGCTTGGCGACCGGGTCCATCCGCAGCCCGGCGCGCAGCGTGATGCGGCCGGTGGCGACGGGTTTCGAGACGAGGTTGAGCGACCGGTCGGGATTCATCCGGATGGTGGTGTCCGAGGCCAGGTTCCTGACCGCGACCGCCACGTCCCCGAGGCGGCCCTTCGGGTCGATCAGACCGCCTTCCACGCCCAGATAGCCGTCGAGGGTGTTGACGCCGCCCAGCGCCTTGTACGTGACGGCCGGCACGCTGAACCCGGCGCCCGAGGCGTCGGCGTCCACCCCGAACCGGGCGGGCACGTCGGAGAAACGCAGCTCGCCGGTGCCCTTGCCGGGCAGGGTGACCTTGGCGCTGAGGCGCTTGACGGCGGCGGAGTTCGTCACGCGGATGCGGGTCTTGGCGCCGTACGTGCCCTGGACGGCCACGGCGGCGGGGACCGGATCGACCGCGACCCTGCCGCGCGCCCCTCCCGACTCCGCGTGCACGTCGAGGCTGCCCAGGGTGGCGGCGGGCTCGATGCGGTAGCCGGCGTTCACGGCGTTGCCCTTGGTCACGTCGAACGGCCCCAGCGACATGCTGGTGATCTTGGAGGGCAGCCCGGTCAGGGTGGCCCTGGCCTTGATCGGGACGGGCGCCAGCACGCTGCTGGCCAGGTAGACGCCCAGGCTCTCGCGCTTGGGGTTGAACCCGGAGAACCCGAACGTCTTGCCCGCCGGGTCGACCGAGACCCGCTGGGGCAGGCCGGTCACGTCCAGGAAGCCCTGGAGCCCGTAGCAGCCGCGCTGCGGCGTGCAGAAGGGCCCTGGCGAGCAGCCCTTCGACCCGGCGGCGCAGCCTCCGTCCACCAGGGACACGCCGCCGCCGGGCAGGGCGGGGGCGGCGCGCATGCGGTCGAGCGCCGCGACCTTGCCCAGCCAGGCGCGGGCGCGCACGTCGAGCCGGGAGCCCTCGTACGTGAGCTTGCCGCCGGCCGAGGTGACGGCCAGGCGGCCGGGCGCGGGGCCGAGCGTGCCGATCAGGCCGAAGCGGGTGTCGCCCCGGGTGACGTCGGCGTCCACGGCGAGGGTCTGCTCGGCCGAGCGGAAGTCGGCGGTGAAGCCTTCGGCGGCCGGGGTGAACTCGACGTGTTCGAGCCCGTTGACCAGCACGCTGCCGTCCATGTCGCCGGAGGCCTCGTCGTAGTGCGCGGCCAGGTGGGGGCCGGTGGGCGACTTGGCGCCGTCGTGGTTGGTGAAGGCCAGCTCGGCCGTCCCGACGGGGCCCGACTGGCCGCGGAAGCGGGAGGACGTGGCGTTCCACGAGGCGTCGAAGCGGGCCGGCACGTCGCGCACGTCGGCGGCGGCCCTGACGTAGCGGTCGCCGAGCTTGACCCTGGCCAGCGCCGTCACCTTGTCGATCGGGCCGGCGGCGGTCCAGGCGAGGGTTCCCGCCTTGGTGTCGGCGACGAGCTCGGCCTGCTTGCTCAGGCCCTTGGCGGTCACCTGCAGGTCCTCGCCGGTCGGCTGCTTCACGTACGCTTTATTGGCATAAATCCGCACTTCGTCGAGCTTTCTGGGCGCGGCGATCCGCATCGTGGACCGCTCGCCCAGCTCCCATGACGCCTTCACGTCGTCGCGCACGCCCATGAGCGTCCCGTCCACGGTGGGCCCGGACTTCAGGTTGGCGTAGGCGGCGTGGATGCGCTTGATCTCGCCGCTGGCCCGGAAGGCCGCCTTCCTGGCGGCGGGGTCGAGCGTGACGTCGACGGTGGCGGGCGTGTTCGAGATCTCCATCCTGGCCACGTGGGTGCCGTCGAGGCTGGCCGCGCCGGTGAACGAGCGGCCGCTGGAGTCGACCTCCAGGTGGGCGTGCGGCTTGCCGCCGTACGTGACGTCGAACTCGGACAGGCCCGACAGCAGCGCGGAGACACCGACCGCGGCGCCGTTCTTGATCATGGTGACGTGGCCGCCGCGCGGGCTGGCGATGGCGCCCCCGTTACGCTGCAGCACCGCCTCGAACGTGCCGACCGGCGAGCTCGTCCTGTGCGTGACGCGATGCTTGGTCAGGTCGTTGACCAGGCGCAGCTTGGCCGGCAGGGCGCTCAGCTCCGTCCTGACCACGGTCTGGGACGCGTTCCTGTCGTAATAGAGCAGGCTGGCGGCGCCGGCCCGCGACCGGCCCGAGCCGGCGTTGACCGACACGGTCTGCTTGCTCTTGCCGGAGCCGTACTTCGCCACGAAGGAGCGCGGTACGCGTTCGAGCTCGGCGCTGACCACCTTCGACAGCCGCCCGTCGCGGTAGGTGAAGGAGTTCAGGCGGGCGCGCGGGACGCTCGACGAGCTGGTGAAGCGGATCTGGCCGCCGGACAGGCGCACCTCGGCGCGGGCGGCCATCTTGTCGAGCACCGCGTGGACGAAGCGGTGGCCGTTCACGGCGAGCGCGTCCAGCGTGGCGGGCGAGGAGGCGGCGACGTCCAGCGTGGGCGTGTCGAGCGCGGCGTTGACGGTCAGCTTCTCGGTGGCGGGCGTCTGGCGCAGGCTCACCGCGCTGCGCCCGGTCATTCCGGCGATCATGGCCGCGGACTCGCCGGGCTCCTTGCGGGTGATGCTCGCCTTGACCCGCCTGCCCTCCATGTCGACGGTGAAGTTCCCCCAGTCGCTGGCCGAGAGGGAGGATCCGCGCTTCAACCCGTCGAACCCGACCGACACCTTGCCGTCGTACTCGGCCCAGACGCGGGCCCTGAGGTTCTCCTGCGACAGCCGCTTGACGGCGAACCCGAGCCCGACGGAGCCGCCCGCGGGGCTGGCGGTGGGTACGAGGTCGGCGGCCAGGTCGGGCTTGACGTCCCCCGTGACGTCGGCGGCGACCGGCACGCCGACGGGCTTGGAGATCGAGCAGGACACCGGCACGCTCTCGCTCTCGACGCAGAGCCGGTACGTCAGCCCCGGCACGGCCTTGCCGAGATTGCCGAACGTCTTGAGCACGGACGCCAGCGGCTTGATGAGCGTGAGCGTCTCGGCCTGGGAGGTGTCGGGCAGCACGTCACGCGTGTCGGGCGCCTTGGCGCCGAGACCCTGCTCCTTCTGGACGGCCGCGGCCTCGGCGGTGATCTCCTGGACGAGCCCGGGGCCGGCGGAGGTGGTCACCTCGGGCGCCTGAGGCCCCACCTTGTCGTCGCCGGCGGGCCGGAGCGCCAGCGACTCGCGGGTGGGCAGGGTGACCGTGGCGGGCGCCGGCTCCTCCACGGCGGGCACGGGACGGACCTTCGCCGCTTCCCTCTGGACTGCGGCTGATGCGACCCCAGCTGGGGTGATCTCGGCTTCTGCGACGGCCGGCGGCGCGGCCACCAGGGCCGCGGCACTTGCGATGGACGTCGAGACGAGCACGCGCAGGAAGGCGTGCGGCATGTAGCGTTCTCCCCGTACCGGTCTAATTCATCCCATCAGAAACATAGGTCACGAGCCGACCACATCCCCTCACTGGCCGTCAAACTGGTTCCAACATTGGAACTCCAGTTTTCTTATGCGGACGATCACTCACGGTCATCGCCGCAGCGCCAGGGAAGGCGTGTCCGCGCTGGTGGGGGGTGGAACCGCGGCCACCGCCGGGACGATGCGAACGGTGACGGGCGCCTTCAGGCGACGCCGGTGTCCCTGCCGACGACGGTGAACCTCTCGGCCACCAGGCCAACGGTGGCGCCGGTGGACAGGGGGCGGCGGTGCTCGAAGGCGAGCCGCTCCCCTCCGGGCAGCTCGGCGACCGACTCCCTGGTGCCGCCCTGGAAGCTGCTGCGCACGACCTTGCCGGTGAACTGGGCCTGACCGCTCTCGACGATGCGCAGGTCCTCGGGACGCAGTGCCACGTGCACGGCGGCCCCGGCCGGGCCGAGCGGCCGGCCGAAGCCGACCTTGCCGCCGCTGCCTAGCGCGAGCTCGCCGTCGTCGGTGACCTGGCCGCGCAGCAGGGTGACGCTGCCGACGAACGAGGCCACGAACGTGGTCTCCGGCCGTTCGTAGACGTCCTCGGGGGCGCCGATCTGCTCGACCCGGCCGCCGTTCATGACGGCGACCAGGTCGGAGATCTCCAGGGCCTCGTCCTGGTCGTGGGTGACGTAGACCGCGGTGATGCCGGTCTCCTGCTGGATGCGGCGGATCTCCCTGCGCATCTCGACGCGGAGCTTGGCGTCGAGGTTGGACAGGGGCTCGTCCATGAGCAGCACGTCCGGTTCGAGGGCGAGCGCCCTGGCCAGGGCCACGCGCTGCTGCTGGCCGCCGGAGAGCTGGCCGGGCCGGCGCTGTTCCCTGCCGGTGAGCCCGACCATGGCCAGGCCCGTGGCCACCTTGTCCGCGACGGCCTCCTTGGGCAGCTTGCGCAGGCGCAGCCCGTACGCGACGTTCTCGGCGACCGTCATGTGCGGCCAGAGCGCGTAGTTCTGGAAGACGAACCCGATGCGGCGCTTCCAGACGGGAACCTTGGCGATGTCGCGCTCGCCGAAGCGGATGGCGCCGGTGTCGGCGGTCTCGAACCCGGCGATGATCCGCAGCAGCGTGGTCTTGCCGCAGCCGGACGCGCCGAGCAGGGTGGCCAGCCGCCCCGACGGCACGGAAAGGTCGACCGACTCGAGCGCGGTGGTCTCCCCGAACGTCTTGGAGATCCCTTCGATGCTGATGTCCATGGTGAGCTCCGGATCACAGGGAGACCGTCTTGTAGCGACGGCGCAGCAGGTAGAGCGGGACGTAGACCGAGACCAGCAGCACCGTGGTCATGGCCGAGGCGACGCCGAACGGGCTGCCCGGCTGCATCGCGTTGGTGAAGATGACCACGGTCATGGTCACCCAGGGCACCGCGTACAGCATGACGGTGGCCGACAGCTCGGTGATCATCTGCAGGAATCCGACGGTGCCGCCGGAGATGACGGCGGGCCTGATGATCGGCACGACGATGTCGCGGAAGCTGCGCCGCGGCGGCGCGCCCACGCTCATCGCGGCCTCCTCCAGCGACGGGTGCACCTGCCCGAGCGCGGTCTCGATCGACTTCATCACGTACGGCAGCCGCCGGATGAAGTACGCCACCACGATGATCAGCGCGGTGCCGGTGAGGATGACGGGCAGGTGGTTGAAGGCCAGGATGAACCCGATCGCGAAGACCGTGCCCGGCAGGATGTACGGCACCATGACGAGGTTGTTGAGCAGCGGCCCTGAGATCATGAACCGCTTGCGCGCCACGATGTAGGCCACCACGACGCCCATCACGAGCGCGATCAGGCAGGCGATGCCGGCGAAGACGAAGCTCAGCACGATGGGCTGCAACGACTCCTCGAACAGCCGCCGGTAGTTCTCCAGCGTCGGCTCCCACTGCAGGATGCCCGACTGCCAGCGCAGGAAGCTGGTGAGCACCACCACCATGTGCGGCACGAACCCGAGCAGCAGCGCCGTCCAGATGCCGGTCAGCACCAGCGCCTTGGGGCCGCGGCGCAGCTCGCGCAGCGGCTGGTCCCTGCCTCCCGTCACGGCGAACGACCGCCTGGCCACGATCCTGCGCTGGGCCACCAGCGCCAGCCCGGAGACGAGCACCATCATGAGGCTGGCCGTGGCGGCCACGCCCGGGCTGGCGGCGACCTCGGACATGAAGTTCTGGTACACCACGACCGGCAACATCGAGTAGCCGCCGCCGATCAGCATGGGCGTGCCGAAGTCGGCGAAGATCCGCATCGCGGCCAGGTAGCAGCCGGTGGCGATGGCGGGCACGGCGAGGGGCAGCGTCACCTTCGCGTGGGTGCGCCACGGCGTCGACCCGACGGACGCCGCGGCCTCCTCCAGGGCCGGGTCCACCGCCCTGAACGCGTCGTACACCATGAGGAAGATCAGCGCGAAGGTGAACCACACGCCGACCCAGATGATGCCGCCGACGCCGAGAATCGACTCGAACGGCAGGGGCAGGCCGGCCTCCCTGGCGGCCTTGGTGATCATGCCGCCGCTGCCGAGCAGCAGCAGCCACGCGTACGCGCCGAGGAACGGCGGCGAGGTGGTGGCCATCGTGAGCATGGTGAGCACGCCCTGCCGGCCGGGGATGCGGTAACGCGCCACGACGAACGCGAGCGGCACCGCCACCAGCGCCGCGCCCGCGCCCACCGCCAGGCTGACGACGACGCTGTGCAGCAGCGGCTCGGTGAACCGCTCGTCGGTGACGAACGCGCCGAACCTGGCCAGCGTGAACGCGCCCGCGTCGTCGGTGAACGCCGCCCTGACGATCCACAACTGCGGGTAGACGATGAAGATCAGCAGGATGAGCAGCGCGATCAGTCCGGCGAGCCGCCACGGGTCGCGCCAGCTCGACCGGGACCGCCGGCCCGGCCGTCCCCGCGCGGTCGTGGAGGCCGCCATCAGCCCGCGCTCTTGACGGCGTCGTCGAACTTGGCGAGGATCTCGTCCTTCTTCTCCGCCGCCCACTTCTCGTCGACGTCGGCCCGCTTGAACCCCTCGACCGCCGGCAGGCCCTTGGGCGCGGGCACGTCGCCCCGCGACGAGCGGCGCTGGACCTGGTCGACCATGATCTGCTGGGCCTCCTTCGACATGAGGAAGTCCACGAGGGTCTTGGCGGCCGCCTCGTGCTGGGCGCCCTTGATGATGCCGGCGGAGCCGATCTGGCCGGACACGCCGTCCTCGGGGTAGATCAGCTTGATCTTCACGCCGGCGTCGATCCACTTGGCGCCCAGGTCCTCGTTGATGAACGACGTGCCGACCTCGCCGTCCTTGACCATGTTGAACATCGCGGTCGAGCCGTCGAGCATGCGGGCGTTCTTGACGAAGCGGTCGACGTAGTCCCAGTCGTGCAGGGTGACCATGGTGGTGAGCAGGCTGTAGGAGGTGCCCGACGACTTGGGCGTGGCGAAGGCCACCTTCCCACCCGCGTACCCCGGCTCCGCCAGGTCCTCGAACGTCTTCGGGTGCTTGGCCGCGTCGGGGAACTTGTCGGTGTTCACGGCGATCGCCTGGAAGAGCAGGTCGGTGGCGTGCCAGATGTGGGCGGGGTCCTTGGCCACGGTGGCGGCGTCGTTCGGCAGCTCGACGGGGGCGATGAGGTCGGCGTTGGCGGTGTAGAGCTCCGACGAGCCACCCCAGATCGCGTCGCCGAGTGGCCGGTCCTTCTCGGCCCGCACCCGGGCGAACGCCTCGCCGGTGCCGGGCAGGCCGATCTTGTTGACCTTGATGTCGGGGTGCTTGGCCTTGAACGCGGCGAGGATCGGGTCGGTCACCTCGGGGCCGCTCACCGAGTAGAGCGTCACCGTCTTGTCATCGCTCTTGCCCGCGGTGGCGTTGTTGGTCAGCACGCCCGAGCAGCCCGTGAGGACCAGCGCGAGCACGCCGGCGCCCAGCGTGGTGGCATACCGCATGAACTCTCTCCTGACACGAGGGGGGTTTCAACCGCCGGGGCGCACCCAGACGGGGTTGCCCGCGGCCCGCAGCGAGCTGTGGTCCCGCAGGGAGCTCGCCCAGAACTGGGGGTCGTTCCTGCCGGGGTCGGCGTGGACCTCCGCCCGGTAGTAGGCCCGGTGATGAGCCCGGTGATCGGCCCGGTGATCGGCCCGGTGATGGTCGCCGGGTGCGGCGAGCCGGTCCTCGACGGTGATCCGCTGCCACTCCCCCGGCTTGTCCGCGGCGGGGACGACGTTGATCAGCAGCCCGTCGCGCAGCACGAACACCACGACGGGCTCGTCCGCCCGCACGTCCACGTCGACCTGGACCCGCCCGCCGGGCGCGGCGGCGGTCGCGCCCATGGGGGCGCCGTTGACGTGCATGTCGACGTCCGCGCCCCGCCAGACGTGCACGCGTCCCCGCCGCAGGCCCTCGACGATGCCGCGCTCGCTGCCCTCGTCCGCGTGCACGACGGTGACCACCTGGCCGAGCGCCTGACCGGGGTCGGCCGGGTCGTGGCAGTCGCTGCCCGCCACGCCGATCACCCGGTGGCCCGAGGTGAGCAGGCGGTCCCACAGGCCGATCTGGGCGTCGTTGTTGGCGCCCTGCTGGAGGTGGGCGATCTCGATGAGATCGACGGCGTCCCAGGGGGTGTCGAAGCGCCGCCAGGCCTGGTCGCCGCTGAAGGCGTGGTTGACGCAGACCAGGCCGCCCTGCTCGTGCACGTCGGCCGCGACGTCGACCATGGTGTGGTCCGGGCGGTCGACGTAGGTGTCCACCCAGCGGGTCAGGCCGTGCAGGTTGGCGTGGCCGCGGTGGCTGGTCAGCTCCATGGAGTGCAGCAGCACGATGCCGTCATGGGCGTCGAGATCGGGCCAGTGGGCGGCGGTGAAGTGGTCGGTGACGGCCAGGAAGCCGAGGCCCGCCTCCTTGGCGGCGCGCACCAGGTCGGCGACCGGCCGGCGGCCGTCGGAGTGCGTGGAGTGGCTGTGCAGCTCGCCGCGGTACCAGCCGGGGCCTCCGGCGGCCGTCCGCCGCCGCGCCTCACGGTCTCCCGGCCCGGTCGCCACACCGCGCGCCCCTCCCGTCGCGGCGGCGCGCGCCGGTTCGGGCGCCGCGCCGGCGGCGGGTCCGGGCGCCGTGTCGCGCGCCGGTCCGGGCGCCGTGTCGGCCGGGGGGCCGGCGGGAGGTCCGGCGGGGGTCTGTGCCGCGCGTACGGTCAGCGTGTACGGCGCCGCCGCCTTGTGGCGGTCGAGGTCGAGCCGCACCGTCCAGCGGCCGGCCGGGACGGGCCCCGCGACGCAGCCGGGACCGGCGCCGTCCGCGCCCACCCTGATCACCAGCCGGCGGGGGCCGGGACCTCCCGGGCACTGGACGTGGCCGCGAAAGGTGCCGTCGGGCTCCAGCAGAACGGCGTAGATCTGCACGACGTCGACGATCTTGTCGTACTCCAGCACCAGCTCCAGCTCGCTCACCCCGTCGGGGACGTCGAGCGGATAGTGCAGGTAGTGCAGGTCGAACGCCGGCTCCGGCAGGGTGGTCGCCACCGAGAGCAGCTCGGTCCCCCCGATCATGCGGTGCCCGCCTCCGTCCTGTCTGGATGGTTAATGCTTTCTATCCAGCAGATGAACGGCATGTCAACATTTGTTAAGACATAAGGGCAATCTGTTGTCTACCTGTGAGCCGGGCGCGCACCAGAAGGGCGCCGGCCGTTCAGGAGGTGGGTGCGGACGAGCTCGCCCACCGCGGCGGGCGCCTGGAGGTGCAGCAGGTGTCCGGCCCCGGCCACACGTTCCAGCCGAGGGCCCCGCAGGGCGGCGAGCTCGCGCCCGACTCCGGCGATGAGAGCCTCGCCCAGCTCGCGGAACTCGGCCGGCAGCCCGGCGAGCGGGGGTGCCTGGCCGCCCTGGACGAGCAGCACCGGGCAGCGGGTCCGCCGGAGCACGTCGAAGACGCTCCAGCCGTCCAGCGGCGCCAGCAGCGCGGCCTGGGCGTCGGGCCCCGGCCTGCGCCGCCACGCCGACGGGCCGTCGGAGGCCAGGCAGCGGCGGGCGCCCGCCTCCTCCAGGTCCGCGTCGATGCCCATGGCCTGGGCGCGCAGCCGTACGTGCTCGATCATCGTCTCCACGTGGTCGTCGGTGAGCACGGCCGGCGCCGCGGCCAGCATGGCGGTCTGCGCGGCCCGGAGGCGGGCGACCTCTTCCGCGGGCAGCCCGGGGTAGAGCTCGGGCCGTCCGCCGCCGAACCCGTCGAGGTCCGCCACTCCGGGGCAGTCCGGCCGCCGCGCGCCATGGCAGACGGCGATCATGCCGCCCAGGGAGTGGCCGATGACGTACGGGTCGGTCAGCCGCAGGGCGTCGACGACCGCGTCGAGGTCGGCGAGGTGCGCGTCCCAGCCGTAACCGGCGCCGGCGGGAGTCTCGGCCGGGGCTTCTGAACGGCCGTGGCCCCGCAGGTCGTAGGCGACCAGCCGGGCTCCCGGCAGGTGGCGGCGCAGCGGCTCCCAGTCGAGCAAGGAGCGGTTGGCTCCGTGGATCAGCACCACGTCGGGGCCGTGCCCTCCGTGGTCGGCCACGGCGATGCGGCCGGACGGGCCGTCGATGACGGTCGTGGCCGGGTCGGGAAGATCTCTCACGGTGTGTGCCTCTCGGATCGGTGCGGGTGAGGTCGTCGGCCTTGCGGCGGGCCGCCGCCGGGGTTGCACGCGGTGTTCAGGCGCGCAGGGTCTTGAGAAGGAGCTCGCCGAACTCGGCGGGGTGCGTGGTCAGGCCGGTGTGCCCGCCGGGGAAGTGCACGAGCTCGATGCCGAGCCGCTCGGCCAGGAACGCGGCCGGGCGGTAGGGCAGTTCGCCGCGCGAGTCGTGGCCGCACGCGAGCACGAGCCGGTCCTGCAGCGCCGCCAGCCGGTCGACGTCCGGGGTGTAGGACATGAAGCCGGGCACGATGCGCCCGATGAAGTACGGCAGGCCGGCCATCGTCTGCTCGGCCCGGGCCGCCGCCTGCGGCGGGAGCTCGATCCCGCCCGGCGGTTCGACCGGCGGTTCGGCCGGTGCTTCGGCCGGTGCTTCGGCCGGTGCTTCGACTCCGGCCGGCGGCTCGGTGGCGGCGCCGCCCTTCTTCAGCCCTGCCGCGAACACGGCCAGGGCGGGCATGGGTCCCTCGTTTCCGAACGTCTCCCGTACGCGGGCGATCAGCGCTCGATGCTCGGCGGCGTCGGGCAGGACCTCCACCACCGGCGGCTCGTGCGCGACGACGCGCCCGACGCGTTCGGGATGGGTGGCGAGCAGGTGCAGGGAGACGATCGCGCCGGAGCTGGCGCCGAAGACGCGGGCGGGCTCGCCGGGCGACAGCAGGTCCAGCAGCCGCAGCGCGTCGTCGGCGTGCTCGGCCACCCGCTGTTCGGCCTCGGGATCGTCCAGCGCGCTGCGGGCCATGCCGCGCGGGTCGTAGGTGGCGACCGTGTGGTGGGCGGCCAGGTCGCCGGCGATGCCGTCGAAGGACGCCGCGCCACCCGTCCCTCCGGGGATGAGAAGCAGGAGCGGGCCCTCGCCGCGCACCTCGTAGTGCAGGCTCGCGCCGTCGACGCGCAGCCTGCCGGTCGTCGGGTCTGTCATGGCGAAACTCCTTCTCGGGACACGAAAGCATCCTAGGCTCCCTAGGCCAAAACCTAGGACTCCTAGGTATACCGTGGGAGCCGTACGAAGGGGAACCGGATTTCCGCCGGGATCGCCTGATTCAGGTGGCGGCCCGAGGCCGGTCGGGGAGCAGCACGGCGGAGCGGGCCCCGGATCACCGTCCGGAGCCCGCTCCGCGCGCTGAAGGCGGGAGCCGGCCGGCTACCCGTGACCGGCGTGGGTCCGCGGATCGCCCGCGACCTCGCGGCTGTGCGCGAGCAGGGCCGGGTAGTCGGTGGCGATCCCGCCCAGCACCGCCGCGACGGCGCTCTCCACCTGGTCCCCGGTGATCGGCGCGTGCCCGAACAGCGCGCGGTAGTGCACCAGCGAGCCCAGCATGTCCAGCACCAGCTCGCGGTCGATGTCGGCCCGCAGGTCGCCGCGCGCCACCGCACGCTCGATCATCTCGGCCACCGCCGCTCTCGGCGGGTCGAACAACGTCGCCATGAACGTCTCACGTGTCTCCGGCTCGGCCGCGCAGTCGGCGAACAGCGGCCCCAGCACGCCGGGCCTGATCCGCCGGAATGCCGCGACGAACACGTTGATCCCCTCGTTGAGGTCGCAGAGCGTGCAGCCGGTGTCGGGCGCGCGGGCGGTGCCGAGCCGCGTCGCCAGCGCGGCCAGGACGAGACGCCGCCGATCGGGCCAGCGGCGGTAGATCGCCGGCTTGGTCGCGCCGGCGCGCCGGGCGACCTCCTCGATGGTGAGCCGGGTGTAGCCGGCCTCGTCGAGCACCGCCAGCGTCGCGTCCAGCACGGTCCGGCCGATCTGCGGGTCGCGCGGGCGGCCCGCACGCGCCGCCCGCCCCTCCTGACGTGGTTGCACGAGCCCGAGTCTAACCCTTATGTTTCGTTTCGACCCGTAATGTAATAAGAGAGGCTTTCCCCATGAACGATCTCTCCGTGACGGTGCTCGGCCTCGGCGCCATGGGCGCCGCCCTGGCCCGCACGTTCCTGGAGCACGGGCACCCGACCACGGTCTGGAACCGCTCCCCCGCCAAAGCCGGCCCTCTCGTGGCCGGCGGAGCGCGGCACGCGGCCACGGTCGCGGACGCCATGGCGGCGAGCGACCTCGTCGTCCTCTGCCTGACCGGCCACGACGCGGTCATGGAGGTGCTGGCCGCCGGGGGCGCGGCCGC
Source organism: Nonomuraea sp. B10E15 (assembly GCF_039871615.1). Taxonomy (NCBI): domain Bacteria; kingdom Bacillati; phylum Actinomycetota; class Actinomycetes; order Streptosporangiales; family Streptosporangiaceae; genus Nonomuraea; species Nonomuraea sp. B10E15. The sequence continues at coordinate 34,834 of NZ_JBDPMB010000005.1, read as the reverse complement.
GGCCGGCCGTACCCTGGCGGACTTCTCCACCGGCATCCCCGACGAGGCCCGCGAGAGCGCCGCGTGGGCCGGCGAGCACGGCGCCGTCCACCTCGACGCGGTCGTCCAGGCGGGCCCCGCGGACATCGGCACCCCGGCCGCCACGCTGATCTACAGCGGCCCGGCGCGGGCGTTCGCGGCCTGCCGCCCGGCACTGGAGCCGCTCGGGACGGCCCACCACGTCGGCGAGGACCCCGGCCAGGCCGGGCTGTACGACCTCGCGCTGCTCGGCCTCTGGTACGACACCACGCTCGCCTACCTCAACGCCCTCGCGCTGGCCGGCGGGACCGGGGGCGTCGAGCCCGAGACGTTCGCGCCGTTCGCGGCCAAGCAGATGGGCTACGTCGTGGCGGCGGCCCAGGAGACGGCCCGCGAGGTGCGCGACCGTTCCTACCCGCGGGGCCCGGCCTCGCTGACCGAGCACGCCCCAGTGCTGGAGCACCTCGTCCGGCTACGCGCCGCCGCCAAGCTCGGCACCGCCCCGCTCGAACACCTGCTGGCCCTCGTCAACCGGCGCATCGCCGACGGCCGCGGCGACGAGGGCTTCACCGGCGTCGTGGAAGAGCTCGCACGCTGACCTCAACCCCCACGGCCAGTCGTCTTTGCGCAGCCGCCCGCCTGGTGCAGTGTGGGAGTGAGCCTCCAGAGCCGGCCGAGGGGAAGTCACCATGCAGGCGAACGTCGGCGACACGCTGATCGTCCACGGTCATGTCGTGGGCCAGGGAGACAGGAAGGGCGAGATCATCGAGATCCGCGGCCCTGACGGCACCCCGCCCTACATCGTCAGGTTCGATGACGGGAGCGAGCACCTCGTCTTCCCCGGACCCGACGCGGTGATCAGGCCGGCCTGATCAGTCGTCCTCCAGCGCGTCGAGCGCCTGGCCGATGCTGTCGCCCGAGCCGAACGCGACCTCGGCGCCCTCCTGGTCGCGCACGGTGGCGGTGGTCCGCCCGTGCGCGTCGAGGGCGAGGACGATGGTGCCGCCGCCGAGCAGCATCACGTCGGCGGTGGGCAGATGGCGGGGAGCGGGGCCGTCGATCAACCGCGCGGCCGCGACCAGGGCGGCGACGGGGCGTCGGTGCCGGGACAGCAGCACGGGCTCGTGCTCGTACGGATGGGCGACCTGGCGTACGAGGTCGCCGAGCTTGCCGCGGGCCGTCGACACCGGCACCAGCGGCAGGCCGCTCAGCAGCCCGGACACCTCGGACAGCGGCACCAGGGCGGCCCATTCCGAGCGCTCCCTGGTGATGAGCGTGATGGCGCCGCTCCTGGCCTCCCGCACGAGCGAACCCCAGCGGGCGCGGGCGTCCTCCACGCCGAGCGGCGCCCCGAGGCGGGCCACGAGCTCGTCGTACGCGGGCCGTGCCATGTTGATCATCCGCAGATCGTAAGCCTCCTGACGAAACTCCCGCAAGCCGCCCGACGGAGTCCGTGCGGAACCGGCACGCGCGGGCCGTCTCCGTGCCAGGAACGTGAACGCGCGGCGACCGTCATCCGCCGAGCCGGTCGAGGACGGCGAGATCGTCGGGGGCCAGCGAGACGTGCGCGGCGCCGAGGTTGTCCTCCAGATGGGCGAGGGAGCCCGTGCCGGGCGTGGGCAACATGACCGGCGAACGGTGCAGCAGCCACGCCAGCGCCACCTGCCCGGGTGTGGCGCCGTGCCGCCGCGCCACCTTCGCCGGTCCGGCCGCGCCCGGCCCGGCCAGCGCGCCGTTCCCCAGCGGGAACCACGGCAGGAATCCCAGCCCTCGTTCCTCGCACATCCGCAACACCGGTTCGGACTCCCGGTCGAGCAGGTTGTAGCGGTTCTGCACGGAGGCGATCTCCGTGATCTCCAGCCCTCGCGCCAGCTCCTCGGCGGTGACCGTGTCGAGGCCGATGTGCCGGATCTTGCCCTCGCGCCGCAACTCGGCCAGCGTGCCCAGCTGGTCGGCCATCGGCACCTCCGGGTCGAGCCGGTGGAGCTGGTAGAGGTCGATGGTCTCGGTCCTCAGGCGGCGCAGGCTCGCCTCGCACATGGCTCGCAGCCGCTCGGGCCGCCCGGCGACGTGCCAGACGTTCGGCGCGGTGCGGACCACGCCGCCCTTCGTCGCCAGCACCAGCCCGCCGGGGTACGGGTGCAGCGCCCGCGCGACCAGCTCCTCCGCCAGGCCGGGACCGTAGTTGTCGGCCGTGTCGATGAGCGTGACGCCGAGCTCGACGGCCCGGCGCAGCAGGGCCACCGCCTGGCCGGGCTCCATGCGCGGCCCCCAGTAGCCGGGACCGGTGAGCATGCCGGTGCCGTATCCGAGGCGTCTGACGCTCAGCACGCCCGCGATGTCGAAGCTGTCGCCGGCCAACCCGGCCCCCTCTCACGCGCGCGACGGCGTGACGCCCAGCCGGCCGAGCGCCTCCTGGGCGGCGCGCACGGCGGCGGACGGAGAATGCCGTTCTCCGGGGGAAGGCTAGCAGGGAACGCCGTTCCGCCCGTGCGGCGGCCGGCCGACGGCCGGCGCGCGGACGGCCGCGCGAAAATCTGTCGAGCCCGCACGATCCGGCTGGCTACCGTTGCCCCGTGCACGTTCACCTGGAGACCGAGCGGCTGATCCTGCGCCGCTTCACCGAGTCCGACGCCGACCTCCTCTTCCCCCTGCACAACGACCCCGACGTCATGCGCTACCTCAACGGCGGCAAGCCGACGCCACGCGAGGTGATCACCGGCGAGACGCTGCCCCGATTCATCGCCACGGGCTTCTTCGCCGCCCACGAGAAGCCCTCGGGAGAGTTCATCGGCTGGTTCCACCTGCGCGCACCCGAGGGCGGGCCGGCCGACGAGCCCGAGCTGGGCTACCGGCTGCACAAGCGGGCCTGGGGCAAGGGGTACGCGACCGAGGGTTCGCGGGCGCTGATCCGCGAGGCGTTCGAGAAGCTGGGCGCCCATCGGGTGTTCGCCAGGACGATGGCCGTCAACCTCGGCTCCCGGCGCGTCATGGAGAGATGCGGGCTGACGTTCGTCCGCACGTTCTTCGAGGACTGGCCCGACCCCATCCCGGGCTCCGACCAGGGCGAGGTGGAGTACGAACTGCTGCGCTCCGGCTGGCGGCCGTGAACGGAGCCCGCGTGGGGCGGGGGACCTGGTGCACTGGTCTGACCAGTCGTTAGGGTGCCTCGTATGAGATATGACGCGCTGTTCCGCCTGGACGGGCGGCGGGCCGTGGTGATCGGGGCGGGAAGCGGGATCGGCAGGGAGGCGGCGCTGGCGCTGGCCGCTCACGGGGCGTCCGTGGTGTGCGCCGACCGTGACCTGGCTGCGGCGGAGGAGACCGCCGGCCGGTGCGCGGGCCGTGCGCGGCTGGTCGACGTGCTCGACTCCGCCGGCGTGCGCCGGCTCGCCGACGAGGAACCCGCCGACGTCCTGGTGTTCACCGCCGCGACCAACGTGCGCAAGCGGCTGCTCGACTACACCGGCGAGGAGTTCGACCGGGTGGTGGGGCTGAACCTGCGGGGCTCGTTCGACGTGGTGCGGGCGTTCGGGGCGGGCATGGTGGAGCGGGGGCGCGGCTCGATCATCGGGTTCGCCTCGATCCGGGCGTCCGTCACCGAGCCGGGGCAGAGCGTCTACTCCGCCACCAAGGCCGGGCTGGTGCAGCTGCTGCGGACCGCCGCGGCCGAGTTCGGGCCGCACGGGGTGCGGGTCAACGCGATCGCGCCCGGCGTGGTGGAGACGCCGCTGACCGAGCAGATCAAGAAGGACCCTGGCTGGTACGACGCGTACGCCGCCAAGAGCGCGCTCGGCCGGTGGGCGGCGGCCGAGGAGATGGCCGGCGCCGTGGTCTACCTGGCGGGCGACGCGGCCAGCTTCGTCACCGGCTCGGTCCTGTACGTCGACGGCGGCTGGACCGCCGTGGACGGCCGCTTCGACCCCCCGAACTGACCGCCGGCGCGCCGACCGGGTCCGCGGCCGGGTCGGACCGGCCACGTCGGACTTCGCCGCAGGCCTGGAGAAATTTCCAACGGATATGCCTGATCTGCGACGATGCATGACTCTGCGGCTGTGGTGTCGATTCGCTTACGGAGAAGGCGTGAGCGACGACAAGCCGGAGTCTGGGTACGGCGCTGGCGGCCGGCCGCTGTGGACCGTGCGGGATCGGGACACCGAGGTCATCCGGACGGTGCTGCGCACAGCTGACCGGTTTCGGGATGTTGGGCAAGGAATTCGCGGTGATTCCACATGCCGCCGAGTTCTGGGGCGAGACAGGCGCGAGCTAGGGGGAGGAACGCTTTGCGATCGTGTTTCGCACAGCGTTCTGGCAGGGCCCCCAGGAGAGGTGCGTTCGCGACGGCTGGCAGATCGGTCAGGTTGCAGCGGGTGGCCAGGTCGGGGGCGGCGGGCCAGCTGCCGGACCGCCGCCGCGCTGGCGGCACTCCGGCTGCTGCGCCGCGACCCCGCGCGCCCGTCCAAGGCCCGCAACACCGCACGCGAGCTGCACGCCAGGCTCGCCGCAGCGGGGCTGGACACGCCACGGCCCGAGGCATGCGTCTTGTCCGTACTCGCCGAGAACGCCGACGCTGCCGTGCGCTGGGCCATCGCCTGCCGGGACGCCGGAATCGCGGTCGGCTGCTTTCGCCCGCCATCGGTCCCGGACGGGATCTCACGGCTGCGGCTGTCCGCACGAGCGGACCTCATGCCGCAGGACATCGACCGCGCTGTCAACATGATCACCCGAACAGCTCCACGATGAAACCGCAGGCCACAGCTCGAACCGTTACCCCCTTCGCACGACGATGACGATGGGCCCGCGCACGGCCACGCCCGCCCTGGCACAGGCGGTGCGGCGGTGCTCCAAGGCGGCGTTGTAGAGCGTGCGGTGGTCCTCCAGGCACGCCGCGAGCGCTGCCGACCTCCCGGGCGGTGGGGCGCAGCAGGAACGTGAACGACCTGCGCACACCCACCTCCCATCACGATCGGTAACGACACCGCCACGATGCCGGCCGGCGCCGACAAAACCAGGAAGGACATCCGTGATGCGCGGACCTGACAGGTCAGGGCACGCTCGGGCCTTGACGGCCCTCCCGCTCCCGATTCCCCCGTCGCCTCAAGGCGACGATCCCCCTCGGGAGACTCTGATGGCGAGCTGGGTGCGGTCGCGCAGGCGGAGTTTGCGCAGGATGCTGGAGATGTGGTTCTTCACCGTGCCCTCGGTGATGAACAGCCGCCTGGCGATCTCGCGGTTGGTGGCGCCCTGGCCCACCAGCACCGCCACCTCGCGTTCGCGTTCGGACAGCTCCTCGCCGAGGTCGCGGGCGGCGGGCGCCCGCCGCAGCTCGGCGACCACGCGCTCCGCCGCGACCCCGCCGAGCACCGTCTCCCCGCGGGCCGCCTTGCGGATGGCCGCCACCAGCTCGTGCGGCGGGGTGTCCTTCAGCAGGTAGCCGCGGGCGCCGGCGCGCAGGCCGCCGAAGATGTAGTCGTCGTCGTCGAACGTCGTCAGGATGATCGCGGGCACGTCGAGCCGGGCGATGAGCTCGATGCCGTCCATCCGGGGCATCCGGGCGTCGACCAGCGCCACGTCGGGCCGGGCGGCGTCGAGCAGGTCGAGCGCGGCGACGCCGTCGGCGGCCTCGCCCACCACCTCGATGCCCTCCTCGATCTCCAGCAGCTTGCGCAACCCTTCGCGCATGAGGACCTGGTCGTCCACGATCAGCACCCGCACGGTCACACGCCCACCTCCGCTCGCGCGGGCAGGCTCACGCGCACCACGAACCCGCCGCCGGGCGCGGCTCCGGCGGTGAGCGTGCCGCCCAGCGCCGCGATCCGCTGCCGCAGGCCGGCGAGCCCGCGCTCACCGCCCACCACACGCTGGGCGCGGCCCTCGCCGCCCTCTCCGCCGCCTGTCGGGTCGCCGTCGTCCCCCGCCGGGTGGCCGTCGCCGGCGGGGGCTCCGCGGCCGTCGTCGGCGATGGACAGCGTGACCTCGTCGTCCGAGGACACCAGCACGACCTCGACCTTGCGCCCGCCCGAATGGCGTGCCGCGTTCGTCAGGCCTTCCTGCAGCGTGCGGTAGAGGGCCAGCTCGGCCTCCTCGCCGAGCGTCGGCCCGGCTCCCGCCGCGCGGAACGTGACCTCGAGACCCGTCCCCTCGAACGACCTGGCCAGCTCCGCCATGGCCGCGGGCCCGGCCCGCCCTTCGAGAGCAAGCGGTTTCAGCGCGCGTACCCAGCGCCTGGTGTCGGCCAGCGCCTCCATGGTGAGCCGCTGGGCCTGGCGTACCTCCGCCCACGCGTCGTCGGGCCGGGTCTCCCGGTATCGCTGGGCGTTCTCCAGGCCGAGGTTGATCACGGTCAGGTAGTGGCCGACGGAGTCGTGCATCTCTCGGGACATGCGGGCGCGTTCCTCGGCCACGGTCAGCTCGCGCACCCTGGCGGCGTAGCGACCGAGCTCCGCGTGGGCTTCGCTGAGCTCGCCGAGCAGGCGTTCGGTCTCGCGGGCGCGCTGCCGCGCGTCGAGCAGCGTGTGCGCGGTGACCAGCGCCAGAACGACGAACGCCGCGATGATGACCGTCTCAGCGACCGCCCAGCCGGCTTCGTACGGGCCCCGCACCAGCATGCTGCCGACGAACCCGCCGGCGACCAGCACCACGCTGAACCCGGCGCCCCCGAGGACGCCGAACACGCACATGGCGTGCACGATCGTGACAGCGATCAGCGGGTAGCCCGACGCGGAGCTGCCGCTGAGCACGCCCGCGAGCGCGGCCAGCATGAACAGCAGGCTGACCGCCTTGCGGGCCGGCGAGGCGCCGCGGTTCCAGTGCAGAAAGGGCCACAGGAGCAGCAGCGCCACGGGAGGCACGGCGAACAGCCATGTCCCCTTGCCCGCCGCGGCGGCGTACAGCGCGCTCAACAACAACACCAGACTCGCGAAGGCGCACAGCGCGGTCAGCACGTAGGGGGCCCGCGTGTCGGTGCCGTGGGTCCAGCGATCACCTCCAGCCACGGCATCACGCTAACACCAGGGCCGGGCCGTTCTCCGCCCCCGGCAGGGGAACATGACCAGCGACATAGCTCAGGGTCGTACCCGGACAGGTCGCCGGCGGGATTCGCCTCGCGCGGCGTTTGCCTACCTTCGGCGGCATGACTTCTCCTGCCGTCACTTCGAGGGGGATCGGACGTGACACCCATCCCCTGCTCACCGTTCTGCTGGCGCAACTGATCTACGCGGCCGGCCTGCTCGCGGGCATGCTGCTCTTCCGGACGCTGGGTGCGCTGCTGGCGGGGACGCAGCCGTCGCCGCCGCTCATCGCCGTCTTCGCCGTGCTGCAGCCCGTGCTCGGCCACGCGCCCATCTTCCTGCTGCTCTGGGCCTGGGTGCGGTTCTACGAGCGGCGGCCGTTCGCCGCCTCGCTCGGCCTCACGTGGGACGGGCTCGCCTGGAGGCAGCACGCGGCCGGCTTCGGCCTGGGGACGGCGTTCATCGCGGGGTGGCTGGCGTTGCAGGCCGCCATCGGGAACCTGCGGGTGGACGACACGCTGGTGGCCTCCGGCACGCCGCTCGCGGCGCTGGCGTACCTGCTGCCGGCGTTCTACCTGGGCAGGATCGTGATGATCTCGATCGAGGAGATCCTCTACCGGGGCTGGATCCTGCGCAGCGCCACCACACGCTGGGGGACGACGGCGGGCATCGCGATCTCGTCGGGGGCGTTCGCGCTGTTCCACTTCGCCGGCCCGCTGATGCTGATCTCTCCCCTGCACCGGTTCACCTGGGTGCTGGCCGCCAACCTGGTGCTCTGGTCGGTGCTGGCGGCGCTGCTCACGCTGATGGGCGGCAGCCTGTGGGCGGCCATGGCCTTCCACGCGACACCGCTCTGGCTGGCGTCCCTTGTCTTCGTGGTGGCCGCACCCGGGCAGGGCCCGCCGCAGCTCGCCATGGTGCTGCTCTCCCAGCCGCAGGCGAGCCCGCTGCTGGGAGAGCCCGCCACGGCCGGCCCGTTCACGGGGCTGCCGACCACGGTGCTGCTCGCGCTCCTGTGCGGCGCCGCCTTCGCCGCCTACCGGAGGCGGGGCCGGCGCGTCACGCCTGCGGCCGGATGATGGCCATCCTGGTGACGGTCAGCTCCTCGATGGCGAACCGCGGGCCCTCGCGGCCGGCGCCCGAGTCCTTCACGCCGCCGTACGGCATGTTGTCCGCCCGGAAGCCGGGCACGTCGTTGACCACCACTCCCCCGGCCTCGATCCGCTCGACGGCGGCGAACGCCGTGGCCAGCGACCGGGTGTAGACCGCCGCGTGCAGGCCGTACCGCGAGGCGTTGACCGCGGCGAAGGCGGCGTCGAGGTCGGGCACCTGGCGCACGCACACCACGGGGCCGAAGATCTCCTCGTCCCAGGCGTCGGCGCCGTCGGGGACGTCGGCGAGCACGGTGGGCGCCAGGGCGCGTCCGACGCGGTGCCCGCCGGTGACCGGCTGCGCTCCCGAGGCGGAGATCCACGCGAGCACGCGGTCGGTGGCCGCCTCGTCGATGAGCGGGGCGACGCGGGTGCCCGGCAGGCGCGGGTCGCCGACGGTGACGCCCTTGACGCGCTCGGCCAGCAGGGCGAGGAACCTGTCGCGTACGGGCTCCTCGACCAGCACCCGCTGCACCGAGATGCACGCCTGGCCGGAGGCGTAGTAGCCGCCGCGCACGACCGCGTCGGCGGCGGCCTCCAGGTCGGCGTCGGCCGCCACCACGAGCGCCGCGTTCGAGCCGAGCTCCAGCAGCACCTTGGTGGGGGCGGCGCCGCGCGCGATGGCGTGGCCCGCCGCGGCCGAGCCGGTGAACGAGACCGCGCCGATCCGCCGGTCCTCCACCAGGGTCCTGCCGACCTCGACGTCCCCGGTGACGAGCTGCACGGCGGCCGGGGGAAGCGCGCCGGCCGAGCGCAGCAGGTGGACCAGCCAGAGGGTGGCCAGCGGGGTCGCGGGCGCCGGCTTGACGATCACGGGACAGCCGGCGGCGACGGCCGGGGCGATCTTGTGCGCGGCGAGGAGCAGCGGGTAGTTGAAGCCGGTGATGCCGACGACGACGCCGATCGGCCGGCGCGTCCAGAACCCGATCAGGCCCTCCCCCGACGGCAGCAGGTCGAGCGGCACGGTCTCCCCGTGCAGCCTGGCGACCTCCTCGGCGGCCGTGGCCAGGGTGACCAGCGTCCTCGCGACCTCGACCTTGCAGTCGGCCAGCGGTTTGCCGGTCTCCAGCACCAAGAGCCGCTCGAACTCCTCGCGGGCCGCCTCCAGCGCGTCGTGGGCGTGCGTGAGGGCGGCCCGCCGGGCGTGCGAGGGCAGGCCCGCCATGGCGGGGGCGGCGGCCAGCGCCGCGTCGAGGGCCTGCCGGGCGTGCGCCGGCGTGCCCAGCGGGGCCGCGGCGACCCGGGTGCCGTCGTAGGGGAAGATCACGTCGGTGGTTGCCGCGGTCTCCGTCCATCCGTCGCCGATGGGCAGTCCGGCGGGCCAGGCTTGCTCGATGCTCATGGCTCTTTCCGTAGGGCGCTGGGAAACACGTCGAGGTACGCGGGCGCGCCCTCGCGGCCGGTCGCGGCCAGCACGGCGTGCGCCACGGCGCGGCTGAACACGTCGGCCACCGCCGCCAGGGCGTCCTGGAGCACGTCGTGGTCGGGGGCGGGGCGGGCGCAGGTGGCCAGGGCGAAGATGGTGTCGCCGTCGGTCATGGTGTGCGCCGGCCTGATCGCCCTGGCCAGGCCGTCGTGGGCGACCGCGGCGAGCTTGCCGCACCGGGCCTTGGTGAGGGCGAGGTCGGTGGCCACCACGCCGATGGTGGTGTTGAACGACGGCGCCTTCTCCGGACGCCAGGCCGCGGCCTCCTCCGGCGTGGGAGGCTCCAAGGCGAACTCCCCGGGCAGGCCGTACCTGGCGCCGGAGAGGGTGGCGTCGGCGGGGTCGAGAACGGAGCCCGCGGCGTTCACGACGGCCAGGGCCGCCACCGTCGTGCCGTCGGGGAGCACGGCGCTGGCCGTTCCCAGGCCCCCGGCCAGTCCGCCCGCCACCGCGCCGGTCCCGGCCCCGACCGACCCGTTGGCCGTCGCCGGCGCCGTCGTGCACGACACCCCGCCGTCCTGGGTCACTGTCCCTTCACGGGGCCGGAGGGCCGGTCGTTCGTCGGAAAGGGCGGTCACCGGCGGGCGGGAAGCGGCCGGCGCGTCGCGGGTTGCCGCCGGGGAAAGGGCGGCGTCATAGGCGGCGGCGCCCAGCGCCGCGTCAGGGACGGCGCGGAAAGTGCCGCCCCGCCCGAGGTCGAAGATGACGGCCGCCGGGACGATCGGTACGGCGCCGCCCTCCACCGGATACCCGATGCCCGCGTCGGCGAGCCGGTCGACGACCCCGCACGCCGCCCCGAGCCCGAACGCGCTCCCGCCCGACAGCACCACGGCGTGCACGCGTTCCACCAGGTTGCGCGGGTCGAGCAGCTCCGTCTCACGGGTGCCGGGCGCCGCCCCGCGTACGTCGACCCCGGCCACCGCGCCCCCGGCGGGCGCCACGACCACGGTGGTGCCGGTGCGGTGGCCGCCGCCGACCCGCTGCGCGTGGCCGACGCGCAGGCCGGGGACGTCCACCAGCGCGTTGGCGGGGCCCGAGCGCATCAGTGGTCTCCGGTCAGGAACCGGCGGGCGGCCTCGGCGAACACCTCGGCGCACCGGACGATCTCGGCGATCTCGACGAACTCGTCCGCCTGGTGCGCGATCCACTTGCCGCCCGGCCCGTACACGACGGAGGGGACGCCGCCCCAGTGGGTCAGCACGGTCCCGTCGGTCGAGCCGGGCACGCCACCGTACACCGGTTCCCGCCCGGTCACGGTGCGGTGCGCGGCGGCCAGCGCCGCGACGACCGGGTCGGAGACGGGCACGTCCACCGGCGGCCGGTCCACCAGCGTCGACACCTCGGCGGTGATCCCGTCGCGGGAGGCGAGGGCCGCCACCCGCTCGGCGATGACCTTGTGCTCGACCCCGGGGACGGTCCGCACGTCGACGAAGACGGAGGCGAGCGCGGGGATGACGTTGACCTGCTCCTCGGACCCGGCCCGCAGCACGGTCGGCGTCACGTACACCTCGCCGAGGTGCTCGTGCGCCGGGTGCGACGCCTGGAGCTCGTCCTGCAGGGACCGCAGGCCGGCGAGGAGCTCGCCCACGGCCTGGATGGGGTTGCGGCCGTGCTGCGGCATCGCGCCGTGGGCCATCCTGCCGGTGAGGTCGACGCGCAGCCGCAGCGCGCCCTTGGCGACGGCGCAGATCTCGCCCGCCTCGGGCTCGGCGACGATCGCGCCGTCCACGTCGGCCGCCAGGCCTTCGGCGACGAAGTGGTGCGCGCCGAGCATGAGGCCTTCCTCGTCGGCGAGCGCGCACACCTTGACCCGGCCGGGGAACGGTCCAGCGAGCTGCAGGGCGCGGGTGGCGTAGAGGGTGGCCGCGAGACCGGACTTCATGTCGGCGCTGCCGCGGCCCCACAACCGCCCGTCGCGGATCTCGCCGCCGAACGGGTCGACGGTCCACGTGGACAGGTCGCCCTCGGTCACCACGTCGGTGTGGCCCTCGAACATCAGGGTCGGCCCGTCGCCGCCGCCGCCCTCGACGACCGCCACGACGTTGGGCCGTCCTGGCGCGGCCTCGTACACGACCGGCTCCCAGCCCCACTCGCGCATCTTCGCCGCGACGAGCTCGGCGGCGGGCCGCTCGTCGCGGCCGCGCGCCGGGTCGTTGGTGCTGGGGATCCGCACCAGCGCCCGCGTGAACTCCACCACGCCCTCGGCGTCGACCTCGATCACCACAAACCCTCCAATGTCGGTACGGCGCGCAGCAGCTCCTGCGTGTACGGGTGGGCGGGCGCCTCCCAGACGTCGTCCACGGGCCCGGTCTCCACGATCTCGCCCTCGCTCATGACCGCGACCGTCTCGCACACGTGCCGCACCACGGACAGGTCGTGCGAGACGAAGACGAGCGTGAGGCCCAGCTCGTCGACGAGGTCGGCCAGCAGGTTGAGGATCTGCCCGCGTACGGACACGTCCAGGGCGCTCACCGGCTCGTCGGCGACCAGCACCTTCGGCCGGGGCGCGAGCGCGCGGGCGATCGCGATGCGCTGCCGCTGCCCGCCGGAGAACTGGTGGGGGTAGCGGCCGGCGGCCTCGGGCGGCAGCCCGACCTCGGCCAGCAGTTCGCTCACGCGGTCGCCGGCCGGCAGGCCGAGGGCGACGAGCGGCTCGGCGACGAGGTCGCGTACGCGCATGCGGGGGTCGAGCGAGCTCATCGGGTCCTGGAAGACGATCTGGAGGTTCTCGCGCAGGAACCGCAGCCGTTTCTCCGGCCGGCCGGCGATCTCCTGCCCGTCGAAGCGGATGGAGCCGCTGGTGGGCCGGTCGAGCGCGCACAGCAGCCGCAGGAGCGTGGACTTGCCCGACCCGGACTCTCCGACGATGCCGAACCGCTCCCCGCGCCGGACGGTCAGCGACACGTCGCGCAGCGCGTGGACGGCGGCGCCCGGCCTGGCGAGCGAGGTGCGGGGCCGGTGGTAGACGCGGTTGAGGCCGCTCGCCTCAATCAGCGGGGTGCCAGCATGCGAAGGCATGTCCGTCTCCTGTCAGCGCCGGCGCCGCCTCGCACGCGGGGGTGGCGTGCGGGCAGCGGTTCCTGAACACGCAGCCGCCGGGGAACCGGCCCGCCGACGGGACGCTGCCCTGGATGGTGGGCAGCCGGGTGCCGCGCGGGGGGAGCTTGGAGGCGGCCAGCAGCCCTTCGGTGTAGCGGTGGCGGGGGCGGGCGAAGACCTCGCGGATGGGGCCGCTCTCGACGACGCGGCCGCCGTACATGACGAGGACCCGCTCGCAGACGGAGGCGACGACGGCGAGGTCGTGGGTGATGAACAGCAGCGCGGGCGCGACCTCGGCGATCAGCTCGAGCATCTGCTTCTGCACGGTGACGTCGAGCGCGGTGGTGGGCTCGTCGCAGATGAGCAGGCCTGGTCCGTTGGCCAGGGCGATGGCGAGCATGACGCGCTGCCGCTGGCCGCCGGAGAGCTGGTGGGGGTAGGCGCGGGCGACCTGGGCCGGTTCGGGAAGGCGTACGCGTTCCAGCATCGCGACGGCGCGTTCGCGGGCCTCCTGACGCGGCGTGCCGTGCAGCGTCATGACCTCGGCCACCTGGGCGCCGACGCGCATGAGCGGGTTGAGCGCGGTCATGGGCTCCTGGAAGACCATGGACACCTCGCGCCCGCGCAGGTCCTTGACCCGGCTCTCCGGCACGCCGGCCAGGTCGCGGTCGCCCAGCCTGGCGGTGCCCGAGGCGGTGACGCCCTCGGGGAGCAGGCCCATGAGCGACAGCGCGGTCAGCGACTTGCCCGACCCCGACTCCCCGATGAGGCCGACCCGCTCGCCGGGCGCGATCGTGAAGGAGACCTCGCGCACGAGCTCCAGCGATCCGGCCCTGACGGTCAGCTTCTCGACCCTCAGCGTGCTCACCGGATCCTCCTGAGCTTCGGGTCCAGATAGTCGCGCAGGCCGTCGCCGAGGAGGTTGAAGCCGAGCACCGCCAGCGCGATCGCCAGGCCTGGCCAGAGCGCCAGGCGCGGGGTGGAGAACAACAACTCCTGCGACTCCTGCAACATCCGGCCCCACGAGGGCGTGGGCGGGCGGGTGCCGAAGCCGAGGAACGACAGCGCCGCCTCGGCCAGGATCGCGATCGCGAACGACACCGACGCCTGCACGATCAGCATCGAGCCGATGTTCGGCAGCACGTGCCGCACGGCGATGGCGGGCCGCCGGCGCCCCGCGGCCCTGGCGGCCATGACGTAGTCGGTCACCATGACCTGCAGGGTGGCGGCGCGGGCCACCCTGGCGAACGCGGGCACGGTGGCCACCCCGATCGCGATCATGGCGGTGAGCGTGCCGGCCCCGTAGACCGCGCCGAACATCACGGCGAGCAGCAGAGCGGGGAAGGCGAACACCAGGTCGTTGACCCGCATGATCAGCTCGGAGAGCCAGCCGCGCGGCGTCATCCCGGCGATCATGCCGAGCGGGACGCCGAGCGCGGCGGCGATGCCGACGGCCACGATGCCGACGTAGAGGGTGGTACGCGCGCCGACCATGAGCTGGCTGAAGGTGTCGCGGCCGAACTTGTCGGCGCCGAGCGGGTAGCCGCCGCCCGGCTCGCGCAGCTTCTGCGCGGCGTCCACGAGCGTCGGGTCGTGCGGCGTCCAGAAGAAGGACGCCACGGCCGTCAGCACCACGAGCCCGACGAGCGTGCCGCCCGCGACCAGCCCGGCGTTCGTCCTGCCCCTCATCGCACCCTCCGGTTCACCGCAGCCTCGGGTCGAGCAGGTGGTAGGCGACGTCCACCACGAAGTTGATCAGCAGGACGGCCGCCACCAGCACCATCACCACGCCCTGGACGAGCAGCAGGTCGCGCCCCGCGACGCCGTTCAGCAGCAGGTCGCCGAGCCCGGGGATGACGAAGACCCGCTCGACCACGACCGCGCCGATCAGCAGCGTGGCCAGTTGCAGGCCGAGCACGGTGACCACGGGGACGGAGGCGTTGCGCAGCCCGTGGCGCCACAGCGCGCCGGTGCTGCCGCGGCCCTTGGCGCGGGCGGTGCGCAGGTAGTCCTCCCGCATGACGTCGAGCACGGCGCTGCGCACGTAGCGGGTGAGCACCGCGCCCTGGACGAGCCCGAGCGACGCCCACGGCAGCAGGAGGCCGCGCAGCCACTCCCCCGGGTCCTCCGTGAAGGGGACGTAGCCGCCGGACGGCAGCACCTGGGCCTGCACCGCGAACACGAAGACCAGCAGGATGCCGGCCAGGAACGCCGGGATCGCGATGCCGACCTGGCTGGCCGCGCTGATCGCCGCGCCGAGCGGGTCGCGGTGGTGCACGGCGGCGTACGTGCCCAGCGGCACCGCGACGGCCAGCGCCACGGCCATGCCGCCGAGCACGAGCACGGCCGTCACGCCGAGCCGCTCGCCGATCTGCGGCCCGATGGGCGAGCTGGTCACGTAGGAGGTGCCGAAGTCGCCCTGGAGGAGACCTCCGGACCAGTCGAGGAACTGCACGACGGGCGGCCGGTCGGTGCCGAACTGCTCGCGCAGCGCGGCCACCGCCTCGGGCGTGGCGTTGACGCCGAGCGCGATCTCGGCCGGGTCGCCGGGCAGCAGCGCCATGAACGCGAACACCACGACGGCGGCCACGGCGGTGCTGGCGAGCAGCACCGCCAGGCGTTTGAGCAGGTAGAGGGTCACTGTTTGGCGAGTGCGGTGAAGTCGAAGGATTCCGAGATGGCGTTCTTCGGCAGGCCGGTGACGCCCTTCTTCGCCACGATCAGGTTGGGGAAGAGGAAGAGCCAGTCGGCGGCGGCGTCGTCGGACAGGAGCTTGGCGGCCTGCTTGAGGTCGTCGGCCTGCTCCTGCTCGGTGCCCTGGTCGGCGGAGGCGAGGAGCTTGCCGAACTCGGGATTGTCATAACCGAAGTAATAGGACTTGTCAGCGAAGATCCCCATGTCTCGGGGTTCGACGTGGTTGATGATCGACAGGTCGTAGTCGCCCTTCGTGAACACCTGGTCCAGCCAGCGGGCGGGGAACTCCAGCGGCTCGATCTCGGCCGTGATGCCCACCTGGGCCAGCTGCGACTTGACGACCTGGGCGCTGGCCACCGCGTACGGCAGGTTGGGGATGCGCATCTTGACGTCGTACGTCTTGCCGCCAAGGAGCTGCTTGGCCTTGGCCGGGTCGTAGGGGTAGTCGCCGGTGCGGTCCTCGTACCAGGGGTCGGTGGGCGGCACCATCGAGCCGATCAGCTCGCCGCGCCCGGCCCAGGCGGTGTCGAGCAGCGCCTTGTGGTCGATGGCGTGCCGGACGGCCTGCCTGACCTTCTTGTCGTCGAACGGCGGGCGGCCGTTGTTCATCGACAACACGACCTCGCCGTTGGTGGTGCCCTCGATGACCTCGAAGCGGCCGGGGTCGGCGAACTGCTGCAGCGACTCGGGCGCCTGCACGCTGGAGATGACGTCGATGCCGCCGGTGAGCAGCGCGTTGTTCATCGCCGTCGCGTCCTTGAAGTATTTCAGCGTGATCGACGACAGCGGCGGCTTCGTGCCCCAGTAGGAGGGGTTGGCGTCGAGTTCGATCGAGTCGCCACGGCGCCACGAGCCGAGCACGTACGGGCCGGTGCCGACGGGCTTGCCGGCCAGGTCGGACACTCCCGTGCGGCTGAACATCGCGCCCAGCCTGGTGGCCATCGAGTAGAGGAAGCCGTTGCTCGGCTGCTTGAGCGTGACCACGGCGGTGGAGTCGTCCTTCTTCTCCACCTTGTCGACGACGTCGAGCTGCGACTTGATCTTGAGCTTCCAGTCGGACTTCACCCGGTCGAGCGAGAACACCACGTCGTCGGCGGTGAAGGGCGCACCGCTGGAGAACTTCACGTTCTCGCGGAGCGTGAACGTGTAGGTCTTCCGGTCGTCGGAGACCTCCCACTTCTCGGCCAGCAGCGGCACGATCTCGCCGGCCTGGTCGAGCTTGACCAGGCCCTCGTAGACGTTGACGAGCAGCGCCTGCGGGATCGCGGCGCCCTCGGTGGAGGTGAAGTCGAGGTTGGCCGGCTCGGCCACGAACCCGACGGCCAGCGACTTGGCCTCGGGGGTGCCGGACGCGGATTCACCGCCGTCGCCGCCGCCGCAGGCGGCCGTGGCCAGCAGGAGACCGCCGACGGCGATCCAGATGCCGATGCGCCTCATATCTTCAGCCTCCTGGCTAGTGCACTGGTCGGACCAGTAGGCTGCACATTGCCAGTCGTCGGCGGCTCGGGTCAAGGGGGATTGCATGGGTGGTCCGCGGTTCGAGCCGGTGCGTGCCGTACGCGCCTACGAGCGGGTCGTGGAGCAGGTCGAGGAGGCCATCGAGAGCGGCGCGCTCAGCCCCGGCGAGCGGCTGCCCAGCGAACGCGACCTGATGGTGCAGTTCTCGGTCAGCCGGTCCACCGTGCGCGAGGCGCTGCGGGTGCTGCAGGCGCGCGGCCTGGTCCGGTCGCGTCCCGGCGATCCCCACGGGGCGGAGGTGCTGCCGTTCACGCCCGCCGCCCTGCACAAGTCGATGACCACGCTGGCCAGGGTGGAGGAGCTGTCGCTGGCCGAGCTGGTGCAGTTCAGGATGGTGCTCGACTCGTCGGCCAGCCTGCTGGCCGCCCGGCTGCGCACCGACGGGCAGCTCGACGAGATGGGCGCGGCCGTCGCGCGCATGCGCGCCGCGACGGACCACGACGCGTTCGTGGCCGAGGACGTCTCCTTCCACGACGTGGTGGCGCGGGCCAGCGGCAACAAGCTGATCCAGATCTGCACCGACGTCGTCCGCTCGATCGTGCTCGGGCTGATCTCGGAGAAGCTCGCCGCCGCCCCCGACCGGCCGGCGCTGATGCGGCAGACGATCAAGCACCACGAGGAGGTGCTGGCGGCGGTGCGCGCGGGCGACGGGCCGCTGGCCGCCCGGCTGACCCGCAGGGCGATGTACGACTATTACGCGGACTACGTGCCGGACGGTGAACGTCCGGCCCTGCGAGCCCTGCTGGAGTGATCGCGCTGACTCCGCACTGGTCACCTGACCCGGGGCCCCGAATGTTATCTTGCCCACGTGCCGCTCGATGATGGGGACGCGTTGCGCGAGGCGTTCCTGCGCGAGCCGCGCCGCTACACCAGCCACCAGGTCGCCGACATGGCGGGGGTGCCGGTCTACCGCGCGCGGCGGCTCTGGCGCGCCCTCGGGTTCCCCAACGTGGCCGACGACGCGGTCGAGTTCACCGACTCCGACGTCGAGGCGCTCAAGACGATGTTGCGCATGGTCGGCTCCGGCGCCTACGACGAGGAGCACATGCTGCTGATCGCCCGCTCCATCGGCCGGGCCACGACCAGGCTGGCCGAGTCGCAGGCCGAGGTGGGCGTGGAGTCGCTCGACCAGGCGGGCGTGCCGCTGGAGGAGCGGTCGCGGGCGTGGCGCAGGCGGGCGGAGCTCGTGGTGCCCGACCTGGCGCGGCTGCTGGTCTACGCCTGGCAACGCCAGCTCGCCGCCGCCGCGGGGCGCATCGCGGGCCAGGACATGAGCGCCGTACGGCTGTCCGTCGGGTTCGCCGACCTGGTCGCGTTCACCCGGCTGAGCCGGCAGATCACCCTCGGCCAGCTGGCCCGGCTGGTCGACAGGTTCGAGGGACGCTCGGCCGACATCGTGACCTCGTCCGGCGGGCGGGTGATCAAGACGCTGGGCGACTCGGTGTTGTTCGTGGCCGATGAGGCGCACGTGGCGGCGGACATCGCGGTGCGGCTGGTGGAGACGCACGCGCGCGGCAAGGACATGCCGGAACTGCGGGTGGGGCTGGCGGCGGGGCCGGTGATGTGGCGCATGGGCGACGTGTTCGGCACCACGGTCAACCTGGCCAGCCGGCTCACCGCGCTGTCGTTGCCCGGCACGATCCTGGCCGATCCGCAGCTGGCGGAGGAGCTCGAGGGCGACCGGGAGTTCCGGCTGCGGGCGGTCGACCGGCTGTCGGTGCGCGGGCTGGGCGAGCTGGTGCCGTTCACGGTCACGCGCGCCGAGACCCCCTGACGCCGGTTCCCCCCGGCCGGCGGCGCCGGTTGCGCGCGGGGGCAACCTGACGCCACGCTCGATGCGTCACTACCGTCAGCAAGCTTCGAGGAGGCATCTCACGTTGGCGGATAGGGCGATATTTCATGACTTTGTGGCGACCAGGTCCGATCGGCTGCTGCGCACCGCGTACCTGCTGACCCGCGACTGGGGGGTCGCCGAGGACCTGCTGCAGGAGTCACTGGCCAAGGCCTGGTTCGCCTGGCCGGGCATCGACGAGCCCGAGGCGTACGTGCGCAGGGTCCTGGTGACCACGTACACGTCCTGGTGGCGGCGCAGGTGGCGCAGGGAGCTGCCCAGCGACGACCTGCCCCACGCCGTGGCGCACGATCCTCCCGGCGGCGAGCGGGAGGAGTTGTGGCAGGCGGTCGGCCGCCTGCCCGCCCGGCAGCGCGCGGTCGTCGTGCTGCGGTTCTACGAGGACCTGCCGGTGGCCGAGGTGGCCAGGATCCTGGGCTGCCAGGAGGGCACGGTCAAGAGCCAGTGCGCCAAGGCGCTGGCCAAGCTGCGAGTGGACGAATCGATCGTGAAGGAGCTGCACCGATGAGCGCGCACGACCTGCGTGACGTCCTGCGGGAGCGGGCCGGGGCCCCGGCGCCCCCGAACCCGCACCGGCACGACCAGATCCGCTCCCGCATCCGCAGGACCCGCGTCCGGCGGGGCGCGATGGCCGGCGCGGCGGTGGCGGCGGCCGTGGTGCTCGGCGTCTCCCTCCTCCCCGGCGCGGCCGAGCCCTCCGCCCAGGAGATCACCGCGGCGGCCAGGCCCGCGGCCGAGCTGCCCGAGACGTTCACCTCCGGTGACGGCACCGAGTACCGGCGGGTGGCCACGGCCGAGCTGGCGGCCAAGGGCGGTCAGAAGGCGTCGGTCACCGTCCCCGTCACCGGCAGGCCGCTGGACCTGGCCGGGTTGTGCCAGGGCAGGCCAGGGAGCCAGCCGCCGCACGTCGCCGTGAACGGCAGGCCCCACCGGGCCAGCTTCCTGAGATGTGGGAAGGACATGGAGCTCAGACCGCTGGTCGTACCGGAGGGCGCCACAGAGGTCACCGTCACCTTCGACACCGAAATAACCGGGTACGGCTGCGTACGCGAGAAGAAGGGCGGAAAGTGCGAGCCGGTCAAGCCGCACTGGGCCGCCTGGAGCCTGGCCGTCTACGAGTGGACGCCGCCCGCCGAGCCGGTCGAGCCCGGCGAGCTGCGCTCCCCGCCTGCCAAGCTGGCCGGTATGAGACTTGCCGCCGGGACGGGCGGCACGTGGACGAAGGAGCGCTCGTTCGAGCTGGTGGTCAGGAGCCCCGGCGGGAAGCTGGGCCTGGAACAGCTCTGCACGGGCGACCTGGCCCGCCGCATCTGGTTCACCTACCGGATCAACGGCAAGGACACCGGCTCGACCGCTGACTGCGGCACCTGGAAGAGCGGCCCCTTCCCGATGGCGATGGCCGAGCACAGGGTGCCCAAGGGCGAGAAGGTGACGATCACCGGGAAGGTGGGCCTGTGGGGTGAGGCCACCAACCGGCCGGTCCGCTGGGTCGTGGCGGCGTACGTGAATTGACCACCGCTGACCGGCCGCCGGGGCGGCCGGTCAGAACCGGTCGCGCAGTTCCCGCTTGAGCACCTTGCCCGAGGCGTTCTTGGGCAGGGACTCCACGAACACCACCCGCTTGGGGGTCTTGAAGGCGGCCAGCCGCTCCCGCAGGAACACGATCAGCTCGTCGGCCGTCACCCCGGCGCCCTCGCGCAGCACCACGGCGGCCGTCACCGCCTCGATCCACCGCTCGTCCCGCACGCCGAAGACGGCGGCTTCCGCGACCTCCGGATGCTGGTAGATGGCCTCCTCGACCTCGCGGCTCGACACGTTCTCACCGCCCGACTTGATCATGTCCTTCTTCCTGTCGACCACGGACAGGTAGCCGTCGGCGTCCATGACGCCCAGGTCTCCGCTGTGGAACCAGCCGCCGCGGAACGCCTCCTCCGTCTTGGCGGGGTCGTTCCAGTAGCCGAGCATGGCGTGCGGGCTGCGGTGCACGATCTCGCCGACCACGCCGGGCGGCACCGGCCTGTCCTCGTCGTCGACGATCCTGGTCTCGACGTTCAGGGCGGGCCTGCCCGCCGAGCCCAGCCGGGTGAGCTGCTCGTCGGGCCCGAGGATCGTGGCGACGGGGGCCATCTCCGTCTGGCCGTAGAAGTTGAACAGGCGCACCTCGGGCAGGCGGGCGGCGATCTCCTTCAGCACCTCGACGGGCATGATCGAGGCGCCGTAGTAGCCCTTGCGCAACGACGACAGGTCGCGGCGGCCGAAGTCGGGGTGGCGGAGGAGGCCGATCCAGACGGTGGGCGGGCAGAAGAGCTTCGTCGCGCGCTCGCCCTCGATCGTGGCCAGGATCACCGCGGGGGTGGCTCCTGGCAGGATGATGTTGGTGGCGCCCAGGTAGATGCCGGGCGTGAGGAAACAGTGCAGTTGCGCGCAGTGGTAGAGGGGCAGCGCGTGCACCTCGACGTCGCCGGGACTCATCTCGCCGTCGGCCACGCACGTGACGTACTGGGAGATCAGGCTGCGGCTCGACAGCGTGGCGCCCTTGGGGCGCGACTCGGTGCCGCTGGTGTACATGAGCTGGATCGGGTCGTCGTCGGCGATGTCCACCTGCGGCTCCGACGCGTCGTCGCAGGCCGCCCAGGTCGCGAACGGCTCCCAGCCGTCCGCCGCCGCGCCGATCACCCCGCGCACGGTGACCCGCGGGCCCGCCGCGGCGTCGGCCACCGGCAGCAGCCCCTCCTCCACCAGCATCCCGGTCGCGCCCGAATGCTCCAGGATGTACGCGACCTCGTCGCTCCCCAGCATGAAGTTGATCGGCACGGAGATCGCGCCCAGCCGGGCCAGCGCGAAATACGCGACCACGAACGCGTGGTTGTTGTGGCTCAGCACCGCGAACCGGTCGCCCTTGCCGACGCCCCGCGCCGCCAGCGCGTTCGCCGTGCGGTTGACCATCAGATCGAGGTCGGCGTAACTCTGGCGCAGGTCACCGTAGACGACGGCGGTCTTGGCGGGGTGGCGGGCGGCCGAGCGCCGCAGCAGGTCAGCGATGGTATGCCGGCGGATCATGGGGACATCCTTCAGTCGCGCAGAACCATGTTCGGGTGATCCTAACCGTTCGCCGTCTCCTGCGCCCGCGCGCGATCCCCTCGCCGTCGGGCGGCGGGCATAGACGGTGGTCATCCGGGAACTCGCTTCGGTGACGACGTCATCTCAGTTCACGCAGACGCTCACGCGTCTCATCCGAGAGAGGCCGCGCCACCGCCATGCCGCCCGTTCCAGAGGTCATGCACCGTACGCTGTTCCGCGCCCTGTCACTGCTCCCGCCGCAGGCCCAGGGCATGGTCCTCGGCCGTTTCTTCGACTGGCGGCACCGGGTCCCCGACCCCTGGAAGTTGTCGACCGACACCTACGAGCGGCAGAAGTACGAGGCCACGCTGAAACACGTGCCGCGGAGGCCGTACCGGCGCATCATCGAGGTCGGGTGCAGCGAGGGCGCTTTCACCCGCGGGCTGGCGGACGCCTATCCCGAGGCCGAGATCGTCGGGGTCGACGTCTCCGCACGGGCGCTGGCGCGGGCGCGCCGGCGGGTCCCCGACACCGGCCGGGTGCGCTTCGTCCAGGCCGACATCCTCACCCATGTGCCCGAGCAGCGCTTCGACCTCGTGTTCTGCTCGGAGACCCTCTACTACCTGGGCCGCCACGAGCGCCTGCGCCTGGCCAGCGCCCGCCTGGGCCGGCTGCTCGTGCCGGGCGACGGGGTGCTCGTGGCCGTGCACCCATGGCCGGAGGCCGGGCGGCTGCACCGCTACCTCGACGCCGACGCGGCGCTGTCGCGGCTGGCCGAGGAGGTCTACCTCGCGCCTCCCCGCCCGTACGCCGTCACGATCTACACCACGAGGGCCGGCCCGCCGCCCGCGTGACTCACCCGCGACATCGGCGGACAGGCCGTCCTCCCGGCGGCGGTCCGTGTCGCCCGGCTCGGCCTACCCCGCACCACCCGGGTCCCGGACCGGGGAGGTGCCGGCAGCCGTGTTCCGTGGCCGTCCGGGCGGGCGGCGGTCGAGGGCCTGGGCCCATTTGACGGCCACGGCGGCCACCTGGACGAGTTCGGCACGCAACCGGTCCGGCTCGGTCTCCGCGAACGCCTCCATCACCTCCTCCTCCAGGATGCGCCGCCACGTCAGCGTCCCGGCGCGGGCGGCCGTGTCCGTCGCGTGCCTCGCCGCGCCGGACTCGGCCGCCGCCCGCTCGCCCCCGGTGCCGTCGGGCAGGATCTGCATGCCCCAGCGCGCGTCCTGCGCCGCCCGCTCCGCCGCCACGTCGGCGAGCACCCTCGCCAGCGAGCCCGGCACGCCCGCATCGCCGTCTTCAGCCATCTCCCCAGTCTGGACCATGGGCCTCGCCGGCCTCACCGGTCACGAAGGGCCGGGCTGCTCGCCGCGGAATCCCGGCCCCAGGTCCGTCACACCGGCGCACACGTGGTCCCTGAACACCCGCGCCGCGGGGGTCAGCCGCTCGCCCGCCGGCCAGCTCACGCCGATCGTCCTGAACACCGGCGGCGACAGGGGGATCTCCATGACCCCGGCGACCGAGCCGGGCGGCCCGGAGCGGGGCAGGATCGCCACCCCCAGCCCTGCCGCCACGAGCCCGCGCACGGTCTCCGACTCCTGCCCCTCGAACACGATCCGCGGTTCGAATCCCGCCCTGGCGCACAGGTCGTCGGTGATCTGGCGCAGGCCGTACCCGGGTTCGAGCGTCACCAGCTCCTCCCCCGCCAGCTCTGCGGCCCGCACCCGCCTCCTGGCCGCGAACCGGTGCGAGCCCGGCACGGACAGCACCAGCTCCTGGTCGGCGAGCCGCCTGCTGACCAGGGCCGGGTCGTCCAGCGGCATGGGCGCGAGGAACACCAGGTCGATCTCGCCCTCGCGCGCGGCCCGCAACATGGTCTGCCGCGAACCCTGGACCAGGCTGAACCGGATGCCGGGATGGCGCGCGCGGAAATCACGGATGAGGGAGGGGACGAGCGTGCGGCCGAGCAGGTGCAGGAAGCCGAGGGCGACGCGGCCCGTGCCCGGGTCGATCTCCTCGCGCACCTCGCGGACGGCGGCGGTCACCGAGCCGAGCGCGCGGGCGGAGGCGGCGGCGAGCACGCGCCCGGCCCTGGTCAGCCGGATGCCGCGGCCCGCGGGCAGCACGAGCGGCGCGCCGACCAGGTCGGCGAGCGCGGCGAGGCGGCGGCTGGCGGTCGGCTGGGGGATGCCGAGCAGCTCGGCCGCGCGGGTCACGTGCCCGGTCTCGCCGACCGCCGCGATCAGCGCGAGGTCGGAGGCGAGGCGGGCGGCCAGCTGCTCGTCGGACTCATCCATCACGGTATGAATCATGACCTGTTTCTGCATTGGACGTATCTATGTGCCGTGCCTAGCGTGGCGCGGGTGGTGGTCACTCAGGCTCAGGCTCCGCCCGCGGACACGCGGCGGGTCAGCGCGGCCGTGGCGGCGGCCGGGCTGTCGTCGTTCGCCCTGCTGTACGCGCCCCAGCCGGTGCTGCCGCAGCTCGCCGGGGCGTTCCGGCTGGATCCGGGGAGCGCGTCGCTGGCTGTCGGCGTGGCCACGACCGCGCTCGCCGTGACGGTGCTGCCGCTGGCCTGGCTCGCCGGGGTGGCGGGGCGGCGGCGGGTGATCCTCTGGTCGGTGCTGGGGTCGGCGGTGATCGGGCTGCTGCTGCCGCTGGCTCCGTCGTTCCCCGTGCTGCTGGCGATGCGGGCGGTCCAGGGGGTGGCGGTCGCGGGGTTCGCCGGGGTGGCGGCGGCGTACCTGGCCGACCGGCTCGGCACGGCGCGGTTGCCGGGCGCGGTGGGCGCGATGATCGCGGGCAACACGATGGGCGGGATGCTCGGCCGGCTGGGCGCGGGCTTCGCCGCCGGCCCGCTGGGCTGGCACGGCGCGCTGTTCGCCGTGGCGAGCGTCGCCCTGCTGTGCGCGCTGTTCACCGCCCTGGCCCTCCCCCGCGACCGGCACCCGTCCCCTGCACGCACGCCGCGCCATCCCCAAGCCCCGCGGCCCGGACGCGCGACGACCGCGCCCCCGCACCGCCAGGTCGCGGCATCCGCGCCGCAGCGTGAGGGGCCGGGGCGGCCGGTCGCCGCCTACGCCGTCGGCGCGCTGGGCATGGGCGCGTTCGTGGCGCTGTACAACGCCGCCGGCTTCCGCCTGTCCGCGCCGCCGATCTCGCTCAGCACCGCCGCCGCGTCCCTGGTCTTTCTCGCGTACGCCATGGGCACCGCCTCGTCGGCCGCCGCCGGACGGATGGCCGCCCGCCTCGGACGCACACCCGCCCTCGTCACGGCGCTGACGGTCACGGTGGCCGGCGCCGTCATGACCGCCAGCCCGGCGCTGCCGTTCGTCGCGCTCGGCTTCGCCGTGCTGACCGCCGGGTTCTTCGCCGCACACGCCATCGCGAACGCCTGGGTCACCGCCGATGCCGAGCCGAGCGCCCGCGGCCGGGCCGCCGGGATGTACACCCTGGCCTACTACCTGGGCAGCGGCGTGGGCGGCACCGCGGGCGGCGTCGTGTACGGGCACGCGGGCTGGACCTGGCTGGTGGTCCTGACGTCGGCCTGGCTGCTGCTGGCGGGCCTGGCCGTCCTCGTGTCACGCGCGGGGAGGCGACGACGGGCCGGGCCGTGAGGGCGGCACGGTCCGGCCGCGGGGGCGCCCCAGGTCAGGCGGTGAGGGCGCGCTCGAGCGCGTCGGCGAGCCACAGGTGGGCCGAGCCGAGCGTGGCCTTCTCGTCGCTGACCTCACTCACCAGCCGCCAGTAGCGGCGGAAGCGGGGATCGCGGTCGGGAGCCAGGTTCGCCAGAAGCTCGCGCCGGAAGTCCGGGGTGTCGCCGACTCCCCGCACGGTGGCGTGCACCGCCACGAACCGGTCCAGCTCGGGCCCGGGACGCGGCGCCTCTCCCGCGATCACGAGCGGCTCGACCAGCGTGCACGCCTCGCCGACGCCGTACATCAGCTCGTCCTCGTCGTGGATCACCTGCACGTTCTCCAGCGCCCGGGAGCGCAGGAGGCGCGTCAGCGACCGGTCGGCGACCAGGGTGACCAGCTCGGCGTACGCGACGACCTGGGGCGGGGTCGGATGGGCGGGCGGGTCGGGAACGGCCATGGCCACGAACGACGCGAACATCTCGTCGGCGATGGGCGCCACCATCTGCCGCCGCCAGAATCCGACCAGCTCGTCGCGGGCGGCGGTGCCCTGCTCGGCCGCGGCCAGCAGGTCCAGCCGGGCCGCCCGCTCGGCCGGGCCCGCCTCCTCGACGGCGCGCAGGGCGGCCCGCCGCCAGGCCAGCCCGGCGAGCTGGACGTCGAGCGCCGCGCGCTCCTCCGCGACCGCCTCGGCCACGGAGCGCTCGCCGGCGAGCACGCGCGCGATGGCGGCCAGCCCCAGGCCGAGCCCGCGCAGCCGCCTGACCATGCCGAGCCGCTCGACCGCGGCGCCGTCGAACCTGCGGTGGCCGCCGGCGCTGCGCACCGACTCGATGATGCCCTCGTCGCAGTAGTAGCGGATCGTCCTCACGGGTACGCCGGTCAGCGCCGCGAGGTCGCCGATCCCCAGCGTGTCGTTGCTCACAGACACTTGAACCTCCACCCCACTGGAGTTTCTACGCTAGCGGTCCACCTGCTGAGAGGAGTTCTCACCCATGACGGCACTGGACACCGCGCGGCTCGCGGAGGGCTTGCGGGAACACACGGCGGGGTTCGCCCACGCGGTCACCGGCGGCGAGCCGGACGCCCGGGTGCCGACGTGCCCGGAGTGGCGGCTGCGCGACCTGGCCGGGCACGTCGGGCACGCCCACCGATGGACGGCCGAGCTGGTGCGCCTGGCCGCGTCCGAGCCCGTCGCCGCGCCGGCCGCCGACGACCCCGGCCCGCAGGACACCTGGGCGCGGTGGCTGACGGACGGCGCGCAGGAGGTCGTCGACGCGGTCCAGGAGGCGCCCGCAGGCGCCCGGGTCTGGTCGATGACGGGTCCGACGCCGCCGGTGTTCTGGTTGCGCAGGATGCTGGGCGACACCGTCATCCACCACTATGACGCGGCGGCCACGACCGGCGTCGCCTTCGACGTCGCCGGCGACCTGGCGGCCGATGTGATCTCCGAGGGGATGGGGCTGCTCGCGGAGCCGTCCGCGGTGGAGTTCAAGCCCGAGCTGGCCGAGCTGCGCGGCAGGGGCGAGACGATCGTGGTCCGGCCGGACTCGGGGCATGGCTGGGTGATCACCAGGACGCCGGACGGGATCCGCTGCGACCGCGGGAGCGGCGAGGGCGACGTCGTGGTGTCGGGTCCGGTGACGGAGCTCATGCTGGTGTTCACCCGGCGCGTGCCGCCGCGCGACGTCGCGGGCGACCGCGCGCTGCTCGACCACTGGCTGGCGCACACCGCGTTCTAGCCCCAGGCGATCCGCTCCTCCAGCAGCGCCTGCTGGGCGGGGTTGGCGGTCAGTGCGAGGGCGCGCTCGTCGGCCCGCCGGGCCTCCGCCCTGCGGCCGAGATCGCGCAGCAGCTCGGCGCGGGTGGCGTGGAGGAGCGGGTAGCGGCCCAGCACCTCGCCGAGGTCTTCGAGCTCGGCGAACGCCGCCTTCGGGCCGTCCACGTACCGCAGGGCGATGGCCCGGTTGAGCCGGGCCACGGGCGACGGGGCGAGGCAGAGCAGCATGTCGTAGAGCATGACGATCTGCCGCCAGTCGGTGCCCGCCCATGACGCGGCCTCGGCGTGGCAGGCCGCGATGGCCGCCTGCAGCTGGTACGGCCCGGGACGCCGATGTGTGCGGGCCGTCCGGGTCAGGAGCCGGATCGCGTCCTCGATGGCGGCGTGGTCCCACAGTGAGCGGTCCTGGTCGGCCAGCAGCACGAGCCGGCCGCCGGCGCCGAACCTGGCCGCGCCGCGGGCCCGGTGCAGCCGGATGAGGGCGAGCAGCCCGGCCGCCTCGGGCTCGTCCGGCATCAGCCCGGCCAGCAGCGAGGCCAGCCACTCGGCGTCGTCGACCAGGTCACGCGCCTGGGCCCGCTCCAGCGTGCTGGACAGGTAGCCCTCGTTGAACAGCAGGTAGATGACGGTGAGCACCTCGCGCAACCGCTCCGGCCGCTCCCCCGCCGCGGGCACGCGGTACGGGATGCCCGCCTCCGCGATCTTCCTCTTGGCGCGGGTGATGCGCTGGGCCACCGTGCTCTCCCGGGTCAGGAACGCGGCGGCGATCTGCGCGGTCGTCAGCCCGCACACCACCCGCAGCGTGAGCGCGACCTGCGCCTGCCGCGGCAGCGCGGGGTGGCAGCAGGTGAAGATCAGCCGGAGCCGGCCGTCGGGTTCGCCAGGCTCCGGCACGCACAGCAGGGCGAGCTTGTCGCGGTGGTTGCTCTCGCGGCGCAGCAGGTCGAGGCCGCGCCGCCGGGCCACGGTGTACAGCCACGCCTCTGGCCGCTCCGGCACGCCGTCCTCCGGCCAGCGCACCAGGGCCTTCTCCACCGCGTCCTGCACCAGGTCCTCGGCGGCGGAGAAGTCGCCCAGCAGCGTCACCAGCGAGGCGGCCAGCCGGCCGGCGTGCTCGCGCACCACGCGGGCCAGTGCGGCGTGGGAGACGTCCGTCATGGCCGCTCCTTGTCGTGTTCCCCGGTGTCCATCGTCCCGTCTCCTTCGATCGTCATGGGACAGACGATCGGGGGCCCGCCGTCCGCGACATCGGGTCAGAGTTCGACGTGGGTGTCGGGATCGCCGCCGAGCCGTCCACCGCCGTCGAGCTCGGCCATCCTAGCCATCTCCGCGTCCGACAGGCTGAAGTCGAACACCTCCAGGTTCTGCCGCATGCGCTCGGGGTGGGCCGACTTGGGGATCGGCACGGCGCCGAGCTGCAGGTGCCAGCGGAGCACGACCTGCGCGGGGGTGCGCGCGTGGGTGGTGGCGAGGTCGGCGACGACGGGCTCGTCGAGCAGCTTGGAGCCGCGGCCGAGCGGGCTCCACGACTCGGTGACGATGTCGCGCTCGGCGTGCCAGGCGCGCAGCTCGCGCTGCGCCAGGCCGGGGTGGAGCTCGACCTGGTTGACGGCCGGCAGGACGCCGGTCGCCTCGGCCAGCCGCTCGATATGCGCGGGGGTGAAGTTGGAGACGCCGATCGAGCGCGCCAGGCCCTGCTCGCGCAGCTCGACGAAGGCGCGCCAGGTGTCGACGTAGAGGTCGCGGCCCGGCAGCGGCCAGTGGATCAGGTACAGGTCGACGTAGTCGAGGCCGAGCCTGGCCCGGCTCTCCTCGAAGCCGCGCATGGCGGCGTCGTAGCCGTGGTGGGATCCGCGCAGCTTCGTGGTGATGAACAGGTCGTCGCGGGCCACGCCCGCCTCGGCCACGGCGGCTCCCACGCCGGTCTCGTTGCCGTAGCTGGCGGCGGTGTCGATCAGCCGGTAGCCGAGCGATATGGCGTGTCTCACGGCCTGATGTGCTCCGTCGTCGTTCATGGGCCACGTGCCCAGACCGAGACGCGGCATCGGGCGGCCGTCGCAAAGCATGATGGTCATGGCCACTTCCTTGCCCGATGCCCACCCGGAACAACCACTTTTGTCGCATTCGTCCCCGCGGTGCTCCGAGCTGGTCAGCCTTCGAGGTAGCGCAGGACGGCCAGCACGCGACGGCTGTAGTCAGGGTCACGGGGGAGGTCGAGCTTGTCCATGATGGCGTTGACGTGCTTCTCCACGGTGCTGAGCGAGACGTGCAGGCGCTCGGCGATGGCGGCGTTGACGAAGCCCTGCGCCAGGTGCCGCAGCACCTCGCCCTCACGCGGGCTCAGCCTGCTCACCGGGTCGGCGTGGGTGGTGCGGGCGAGCAGCTGGCGCACCACCTCGGGATCGAACGCCGTGCCGCCCGTACGCACCCGCTCCAGCGAGTCGAGGAACTCGCCCACCTCGGAGACCCGGTCCTTCAGCAGGTAGCCGAGCCCCTCGGCGGGCCCGGCCAGCAGCCTCGCCGCGTAGTGCTGCTCGACGTACTGCGAAAGGACGAGGACGCCTACGCCGGGCAGGCGCCCGCGGATCTCCAGCGCCGCCCGCAGCCCTTCGTCCTTGTGCGTCGGCGGCATCCGCACGTCGACCACCGCCACGTCGGGCCGGTGGCGCTCGACGGCGTCGAGCAGCGCGGGCGCGTCGCCGACGGCGGCGACCACCTCGTGGCCCGCGTCGTCGAGCAGCCGGGTCAGGCCCTCGCGCAGCAGCACGGAGTCGTCGGCCAGGATCACCCGCACGGCGGAGCCTTCGGCAGCGACGCGGCGATCCTGGTGGGGCCGCCGGGCGGGCTGTCGACGGTGAACGCGCCGTCGAGGGCCATGACCCGCCGGGCCAGACCGGACAGTCCGCCGCCCGAGGGGTCGGCGCCGCCCTCGCCGTCGTCTGAGATCGCCACGCTCACCACCTGATCGTCCTCGTCCAGCACCACCAGGATGTCACGGGCGCCGGCGTGCTTGATCGCGTTCGTGATCGCCTCGCGGGCCACGAAGTAGAGCGCGGTCTCCACCTCGGAGACGGGCCGCCCGGCCAGCCCGTAGTGCACGGTCACCGGCACGCTCGACCGTTCGGCGACGCCCGCCAGCGCGGCCCGCAGCCCCAGTTCGTCGAGGGCGGTCGGGTAGATCCGCCAGGCGACGCTGCGCAGCTCGTCCAGCAGGCGGCGCGACTCGGTGTAGGCCTGGCCGACCAGCTCGGCGGTCCTGTCGTGGTCGCGCGTGTGCCGGGCGCGGCCGAGCAGCATGGCCAGGGCCACGCCTCGCTGCTGCACGCCGTCGTGCAGGTCGCGCTCGATCCTGCGCCGCTCGTCGTCGACGGCCCTGACGATGCCCGAGCGGGTGGCGGTCAGCTCGGCGATCCGCCTGCGCATCAGCTCCTCGCCTCCCGGGCCGAGGAAGCGGGCGGCCAGCCGCCGTTCCAGCGCCGCGACCCCCACCACGAGCAGGGCGGTCACCGCCAGCAGCACGGTCCCGCCGGTCAGCCCCAGCGTCCAGCCGCTGGTGACGAGCCGCACGCCGGGCAGGTTGAGCGGCACCGTCTCCGACCCGCCCGCGATCAGCTCCCACATCCCGCCGGCCAGCAGCAGCCCGCCGACGAACAGGATCGCCGCGCAGGCGTAGCCGCTCAGGACGCCCAGCGCGGCGCGGGCGGCGAGGAACGCGTAGCCGCCGTCCGGCCGGGCCGTCTCGTGGCCGAGCCACCGGGACAGCCTGGCCCGATCGGCGGCCACCAGCCGGTCCCGCCCCCGCGCCGCGAGCGGCCGGGCCGCCGGGATCAGGGCCGCGGGCCACGCCACCACGAGGAACGCCAGCTCGGCGAGGCCGAGGACCATCCCCAGGAGGACCCCGGCCAGCGAACGAACGACCACGGTTCCCGGCACGGGCGCGAGTCTAGGCGTCACGGCGGCGCAGCACGGCATATCCGGCCGCCAGCGCCACCGCCGTCCAGGCGAGCAGCCAGGCCAGCCCCTCCCCCGCGGAGTACGGGATCGGCCCGCCGGTCAGGTTGTCCGTGCTGCCCATGAAGGCCAGCCCGGCGAACGTCGGAAGGCGCATGGAGGCGTCCAGGGCCACCGGAGCGCCGGTCATCAGCAGGAGCAGCGGCAGGCCCATGAGCAGCATGAACACCACGGTCAGCGTGCCGGCCGCGCTGCGCATCACGGCCCCCGCTCCCACGGTCATCACCGACACGAGCGCCAGGTACGCCCCCGCTCCGAGCAGGTCGGGCACGACCTCGCCGATCGGCGCCACGACCAGGCCCCCGAACACGTCCGCCGACAACACCACGTGAACGGACGCCGCCGCCACGGCACCGGACACCACCCCGGCCGCGAACATCACGGGCCCCACGACCAGCGCCTTGGCGGCCAGCACCACGCCGCGGGCGGGAGTGGCCTGCAACGTGACCCGGATGCTTCCCGAGGCGTACTCCGACGTGATCACCAGCATCGCCGCCGCCACCATCGCGAACTGGACGAACGACGTCGCCGACACCACCGGCTCGCCGGCCGTCATCCGCACGCCCGCGCCGCCCTCGCGCAGCGCCTCGGTGGCCGTCGCGCCCCCCAGCGTGATCGCGCTCAGCACCATGAGCGCCAGCGCGCCGGCCAGGCACCACCACGTGGACCGCACCGACCACAACTTGCCCCACTCGGCCCCGACGGCCTGCCACA
The DNA here is from genome assembly GCF_039871615.1 of Nonomuraea sp. B10E15. Classification (NCBI taxonomy): domain Bacteria; kingdom Bacillati; phylum Actinomycetota; class Actinomycetes; order Streptosporangiales; family Streptosporangiaceae; genus Nonomuraea; species Nonomuraea sp. B10E15. The sequence continues at coordinate 2,923 of NZ_JBDPMB010000005.1, read as the reverse complement.
GCGTGCTCATGCCCCGGCCCTCCCCGCGCCGTACTCGACGCTCTGCGACGTCAGCTCCTGGTAGGCCTGCTCCAGCGACGCCTCTCGGGTGCGCAGCTCGTGCAGGCGGATGCCGGCCTCATAAGCCAGGTCGCCGACCCGCTCGACGGCGGCGCCGGTGGCCTCCAGTTCGTTCTCGCCGAGCCGGTCCACCGCGATCCCGGCGGCACGCAGGCGTGCGGCCAGGTCTCCCGCGTGCGGCGTGCGTACGAGCACGGCCGTGAGGGAGCTGCCCGCGATGACGTCGGCCAGCGGCGCGTCCATGATGAGCCGGCCCTTGCCGATCACCACGAGGTGGTCCGCGGTGAGCTGCATCTCGCTCATCAGATGGCTGGAGACGAACACCGTGCGCCCCTCGCCGGCCAGCGACCGCATGAGCCCGCGCACCCACCGCACGCCGTCCGGGTCGAGCCCGTTGACGGGCTCGTCGAACATCAGCACCTCGGGATCCCCGAGCAGTGCCGCCGCGATGCCGAGCCGCTGGCTCATGCCCAGCGACAGCGCTCCCGCGGGCCTGCGCGCCGCGCCCGCCATGCCGACCGCCTCCAGCACCTCCGCGACCCGCCGCCGCGCGATGCCGTTGGCGCGCGCCAGCGCCGTCAGGTGCGCGTGACCGCTGCGCCCCGGGTGCAGGGCGCGCGCGTCGAGCAGCGCGCCGACCGTGCGCAGCGGGTTCCTGATCTTCTGGTAGGGGACGCCGCCGATCAGCGCCGTGCCGGTGGTGGGCCGGTCGAGGCCGAGGACCAGGCGCATGGTGGTCGATTTGCCGGCGCCGTTGGGGCCCAGGAAGCCGGTCACCGCGCCCGGTTTCAGGTCCAGCGACAGGTCGTCGACCGCGAGCCGGTCGCCGTACCGTTTGCTCAGGTTCTTGAGGCTGATCACGCCGCCTCACGCTAGGCGGCCACCGCTGCGGCCACCATGGGGGCGATCCGCCGACCTCGATGGAGGAAAGCCGTAAACCAGTCATGACCATGCAGGCCGGTTGAAAGCCTCGGGCCCTACCCTGTTCCCTTTGATCGTGCCTGAACGTCTGTGAGGTCGTGTGTTCGGAATCATCCGCCCCTGCGGTGACCATGGGTGCCCGTCGTTGCGTGCCGCGTGGCGGGCGCACCTGTGCGGGTTGTGCCTGACGTTGCGGGACGGGCCCGGGCAATCGGCACGGCTGACCACCAACTACGACACGCTGCTCCTCTCGGTGCTCACCGAGGCCCAGCTCCAGGAGGGCGCGCCGCGCCGCACGGCCGGGCCGTGCGCGTTGCGGGGATTCCGCGCGGCCGAGGTGGTGGACGCGCGGGCGCGCGGCGCGCGGCTGGCGGCCTCGGTCTCGCTCGTGCTCGCCGCGGGCAGGCTGCGCGACCATGTGGCCGACGGGGACGCCGCCTTCGGCACCGCAGCCGCCCGCCGCCGGCTGGCCGCCCGCTGGGAGGCGGGCGGCGCGCGGCTGGGCGCCGGGGTCGGCTTCGACACCGCCGTGCTGGCCGCGACCGTGGACCGCCAGCTCGGCCTGGAACGCCTGGCCACCGCCCCGGACACCACCGGGCCGGACACCACCGGGCCGGACACCACCGGGCCGGACCACCGCGGCGCCGGTCCCGCGCCCGGGTTGAGCGTGCTCGATCTCACCGCACCCGCGGAGGACGCCGTCGCGGCGGCGTTCGCGCACACGGCCGTGCTCGCCGGGCGGCCGGGCAACGCCCCCGCCCTCGCGGAGGCGGGCCGGTTCTTCGGCCGGCTCGCGCACCTGCTGGACGCGGCCGAGGACCAGCGCGACGACCAGGCGCGCGGAGCGTTCAACCCGCTGACCGCCACCGCCACCACGGCGGCCGAGGCACGCCGGTTGTGCGACGACGCCGCGCACGGGCTCGCCCTGGCACTCGGGGACGTCGAGCTGGCCGAGCGGCACCTGGTGGACGTCCTGCTCGGCACCGAGGTACGCCGGGCGGTGGCCCGCACGTTCGGCTCCGCCACCGCCTCGTACGAGCGGCCCGGCTGGATCCGCAGGTCGGCGGCCGGCGTCGCGACGTTCCTGACGTGCGGGATGTGGCGGCCCCGGTGGAGCAGCCGGCGCGGCCGCCCGTGCGACGAGCGCTGCTACCTGCGCGAGTGCGCTGACTGCTGCGAGTGCTGCGACTGCTCCTGAGCGCGGCCGTCAGGAATCGGCGACGGTACTCGCGATGTCGAACGACTGGCCCGTCACGTCCTCCTCGGCCAGACGGTACGCCTCCACGATGGCTTCGCTCAGCGCCTTCGAGCCCAGCCGCATGGCGCGGGGGTCGATGTGCAGCGCGGCCAGCGACCCGGCGGTCGTGACCTCGACGGCGACCTGCCCTCCCGCGCTCTCGCCGCGTCCCCTGGTCTCCTGCAGCCGGCGGGTGACCTCCTCGAACCCGGCCGTCCGGGCCGCCATGTCGGCGAGGACGCGGTCGAGCTCGGGGTCGCCGGTGGGCGGTGGTGTGGTCATCGAATCTCCTTAAGCGTGGAGACCCCAGGCTTCAGCCCTGGGGAGGAAACGCGGCACAGCGCCGCATACCGAACACATGCACGATGCTTAGCTGATCGCGTGGTACCATGTGACGCGTGGCGCAGATCGTGAAGCGGGCCTACAAATACCGCTTCTACCCGACCCCCGGCCAGGCCGAAGAGCTTGCCCGGACGTTCGGCTGCGTCCGCCTCGTCTACAACAAAGCCCTCGAAGAGCGCACCCGCGCCTACACCATGGAAGGCCGTCGCGTCTCCTACGTGGAGTCGTCGGCCGCTCTGACCGAGTGGAAACGCAGCGGCGATTACGACTTCCTGTTCGAGGTGTCGTCCGTGCCGCTGCAGCAGGCGCTGCGCCACCTTCAGGCGGCGTTCGCGAACTTCTTCGCCAAGCGCGCCCGATATC
>NZ_JBDPMB010000049.1:0-13041 GCF_039871615.1 Nonomuraea sp. B10E15 | reverse complement strand
GGAACAACCGGCCGACCAGCACCGTGATGCGCGCCAGGGTCCAGCGCTGATCCTCGCTCCACCCCCACACGGCCGGGCCGGCGTCCAGCGCGGCCTCCAGTCGCTCCACCTGCGCAGCGCTGAGCCGTGTAAGCGGACGTCAGGAACCACCAGCCGACGGACTCGCTTGTGCAGCTGGGTGGACATAGGGGTGCTGACTGTCGGTCATCGGAAATGCTGGTCGATGGCCTGGTAAATCTCTTGATCGCGTCCGTGTCGGGTGGTCGCGTTTCCCTGTTGTCGGGTTTGAGTGGCAGGTATGGATCTTTGCCACTCCGACCGATGAGAGGGGGCGCGGGTGACCAAATCCGACCGGGAACTGATGGAGATCTTCGCGGCCTACGACCTGACCAAGTGCACGTGGTCGGCCGCGCAGTTGGCGGGATGCCATCCCAAGACTGTTCAGCGGTATGTGGCGATGCGCGAAGCTGGGGGCATCGCGCCGCCGCCGACGTCACGGCCGAAGTCGATCGACCCCTTCCTCGTCAAGATCGAGGAGAAGGTGGAGCGCTCAGGCGGCAAGGTCCGAGCTGACGTTGTCCACAAAGACCTGCTCGCGATGGGTTTCCGCGGTTCGGAGCGGACCACCCGGCGGGCCGTCGCGGCGATCAAGGAAGCCTGGCGATCGGGTCGGCGACGTGTCTACCGGCCCTGGATTCCCGAGCCGGGGATGTGGCTGCAGTGGGACTGGGGCGAGGGACCACGCATCGCCGGACGCCGGACACAGCTGTTCTGCGCCTGGCTGACCTGGTCGAGGTTCCGGGTGGTGCTGCCGGCCTGGGATCAAACGCTGGGCTCGTTGACCGCCTGCCTGGACGCGACGCTTCGGATCATCGGCGGGGCGCCCACCTATCTGCTGACCGACAACCCGCGCACGGTCACCGTCGAGCACATCGCCAAGATCCCGGTCCGGCACCCGCAGATGGTCGAACTCGGCCGCCATTACGGGTGCGTGGTGCACACCTGCGAGCCGTTCGACCCCGAATCCAAGGGCGGGGTCGAGAATACCGTGAAGATCGCCAAAGCCGATCTGGTGCCCACCACCACAAACCTGCGCTCCAGCTACGGCAGCTTCGCCGAACTCGAGGACGCCTGCGCCCGCTGGGCCGAGCAGATCAACCACCGCACGCACCGCGCCACCCACCGGCTGCCCGCCGACATGCTCGAGGAAGAACTCGCCCACCTGCACCCACTACCCGCCGACCCCTACGCACTGGCGCTGGGCGAGGAACGCCTGGTGGGCGACGACCGCACCGTCCGCTGGGGCGATGTCCGCTACTCGGTGCCGCCCGGGCACGAAGGCCGGAAAGTCTGGTGCCGGGTGCACGGCGACGAGCTCGTCATCGTCGGCCGCCGCGTGCACGGCACCCCCGGTGAGCAGCAAAGCAGCGGCACCGGGCTGGCCGAACTCTGGCGTCACCAGCTCTCCACCCCAGGCCGGCCCCGTATCGTTGAGGCCCACTACCCTGACCACCCCGGTGGCAACGGACCACGCCAGCCCAAAGCACGCCCACAGAGCAAAGCCGAGGAACGCTTCCTGGCCATCGGCCCGGGCGCCGAGGCCTGGCTGATCGAAGCCGCGGCCACCGGAGTGGCCCGCATCCGCGCCAAGATGGCCCGCGCGATCGAACTGGCCTCGCTGGTCGGCACCGAGCGCGTCGATGCCGCGCTCGGCCTGGCCGCCATCAACGGCCGCTTCGGTGAGACCGACCTGGCCTCCATCTGCGACCATCTGGCCCGCAGCTCGGCCGCCGGTCCCATCTCGGTCGCCGATGAGAAGCACTCGGCCCAGCCCGGCACCGCCTCCTGGGCCGCCGTCCGCGCAAACTCCCCGGCCCGCCGCAACCAAGGCCACAACGACCAGCAATGACCAGGCCGCCGACATCAACCACCATGCCGACCTCGGCCGCCTGACCACCAACAACACTCGGAGACTACACATGAGCGTTTCGCTTCCCAAGGCGCCACCCGTCCCGGCCGAGCTGGAAGCTCTGTTCACCCGGATGCGCTTCCCCTACGCCCGCAAAGCCGCACCCGATGTCCTGGCCACCGCCCGCGCTCAGCGCTGGGATCCGGCCGAGGTGGTGCGCGTCCTGCTCACCGAGGAAGTCGTCGGTCGTGATGGCGCCACCCGGCGCAGCCGCCGAAAGAGCGCGAACCTGCCCAACGGCAAGACCTTCGACTCCTGGAAGAGCGAACTGTCGTCTATCCCGCAGGCCACCCAGAACGCGCTGCGCACCCTGGAATGGGTCGGCCGCCGGGAGAACTGCGTGATCTCCGGCCCGTCTGGCAGCGGCAAGACCCACTTCATGGAAGCCCTCTGCCACGAGGCCATCGACGCGGACCTGCGCGTGTCCTGGTTCACCCTGGAGACCCTGGCCGTCACCGTCGGCCGGGCCAAAGTCGACAGCAGCGTCGCCCGCACCATCGCCAAGATCTGCCGCTCCGACATCATCGTGGTCGACGACATCGGCCTGCTCCCGGTCAGCCACGAGACCGCCGAAGCTTTCTACCGCCTGGTCGACGCCGCCTACGAACGCCGCAGCCTGGCCGTCACCAGCAACATCCACCCCTCTGGATTCGACACGATCATGCCCAAAACGATGGCCACCGCCACCGTCGACCGCCTCATGCACCACGCTCACATGGTCGAGACCAGCGGCGAATCCCACCGCCTGGCTGAAGCCCTCGCCGGCAGAGGCGTCGTTCCGCTGACTTGATCAAAGGCCACCAGCCTCAGCTCGTGACCCATCCCCCCACGGCCACCCACCAGCACTTCTACTGGCCGTCAGACGGCACTGCGACGACCGCCCAGCGGCAGATCATGTTGTCCGTTCACAAGCCGGCAGCGCTGCCCACCCGGTCCCTTCGACTCCAGCGCCTCGGCACCTGCCGTGCGCCAGGCCTTGTACCAGACATAAGCCGACTTGCGGGAGACCCGTAACTTCTTGGCCACCGCAGGCGGTGACACACCCGCGGCGAACAACCCGGCAGCCTCCAAGCGGACCTGCTCACGCTTGGCTCGCGCCGCCGGGGTCAGACCACCACCATCCGGATAACGCATCCCACCGGCATACTCCCGAATCCCGCCGTACGCATGCAACCGCGAGGTGACACCTCAGACTTTCAGCCTCTGTAGTTGGCCGTTTTGCTGTCGACTTGCCCAATTAGGACGATATCCCTTTCGGCAGGACCCTTCATGCATCTAGCCACTGCTTCGCTGTCCGACTGGTGGCGTTGGTCGCCGGAGATGAAACTGCCGCCTAAGCTTAATTGGTCGCCTTCGAATACAGCACCGAATTTTTCGAGGGTTACACCTCGCTTGCCGTCCCTCAAGAGAGGCTTTGTGCCGGTAGGCCAGACGGGAGTCGCAGAGATTTGACCTTCTTTACCCAGCAATCTGAGACACCTACTGACAGTGTCATAGCCCAACCTCAGCTCATAACCTGCCTGCGGCGTTGTTTCGGCCCCATGGATGAGGACAACCGGGTCATCACCAATTACTATGATCCCTTTTTCTCGTTTCTCTGAACATCCAGCCAAGCTTACAAGCGTTAACACCAAAGCGCCCATCCATAGCCGTGTCAAAAAAATCACCGTTCCTTGTCCTGTAGCTATGGGAGAACTTGGGCGTGCAACCTGCAACCAGGCAGATGTCACGCCCAAGACCCCTACTATCTCATGTCAACATGTGGGGCATGTCCACACATTCCAGTTGCTGCCCATGCCCCCAGAATCATTGATCCGGTCAGTCGCTGCCCAGATGGAGATACCGCTCGCCACGCTTCCAGATGTGATACCCCACGCTGTGCTCCCGTAGAAGAGGGGACCACCGCTGTCGCCGCCCTTAGTATGGATGTCCACTTTGATTCCGCCGTGGTAAGTGCGGCCTTCCATCATGTAATCGACGTCGCTCTCGAGGATTATGCCGCATCGATATGCTCCATCCTGAGTGTCGCTGGTTCTACCGAACGTGCAGACCGGATCGTCGACGCGGGGAGATGTTCCGCCAGCTCGAGCGTAGCGCGTTCGATTCAGCGCATAGTAAAAGGTTCGAGTATAGGTGTAGGTCGTACTCCCGGTCTGATACCGAGCGAAATCGAAGTCTGGCGCACGGAACATGCGACCCAGCGTAGTTTGTCCTGTGTCATATGAGGGATGGTTGTTGTATCGAAAATAAGCTTCGTCGTCTGCACAATGCCTAGCGGTTGTGGTTGCCCTCTCACCGGATCCCGAGATGATATTGAAGCCGCTGGTACAATCTGTGGCAATTCCGTTGCCGTCGGCGTCTGTACCGTCGAGAATTGCACCTCCGCGGAGGTAATTATCTGTTGGCTGCAAATCCAGGGAGTCGTTCAATTTTATATGGATTCGAATATTGGGATTGGCGGCAGCTTCTGGCTGCAGACCGGAAAGCGCGCGGTCGCGCACCGATGGATCTTTTAGATTCTTTTGCAGCGCTACATCGTAGGCAATTATCCCAGTGTCGAGATCATAACGCCCCACGAATTCGGAGACTTCTGATTGTGTGCCGAGTTTGCGGCTTCGGGAGTTGAGAACTTCTCTAAGCTCTTTTTGAGAGAACCCCTTATTGCCGACGATTTCTACCTGCACAGGGAGGGTCTTCGCAAGCTCAACAGCCTCCTGCGGGATTTCTCCCTTAAACCCGATTCGAGCGCCGCGGCCGTCATGAATTGACCTGATTCCCGACAGTGCATCGGGGAAGGCGTCATTGAGCTTCGCGTAGACGTCGTTTAGCTGCGGGATCCATGCGTATCGGTCGATCGCCTCTTCCATGGTTATCCCCTTAGTCTCTGCGAGTCGGCTAAGGTCAACCAGTTCTTCGAATGGGATGCCGTCTATCTTGATAGACGGATCAGAGGCAGGTCCATCGGGAGTTTCCGCGAGAGCGGAGGGGTTGGATGCAACAATCTCCGCCGCGTATCTGTCGAGCGCCTCGCGCAGCGAGATGCCGTTGGCCTTGGCTTCTCGGGAAAGTTTGTCGAGGGTAGGTCGTTGCACCTTGGGCTGCTGCTCTCGGGGTAGGAGAACCTGCTGTCGTCCGCCTTGGTCGGAGGCCTGCGCTGAAGGATCAGGAGGAGTGGGAGACGATGCTGCCTGAGCCAGCCCAGGCGTTACTACTAATGCGACGGCCAGAATAGATGTTACGGTCATCTGAGTTTTCATTTTTCCTCCGGGCATGTCTAGGAGGCGCATCCTATGCATCTCCCAAAGCAAGGAAGGCGCAGACACCCGACGATCGGGCCACACCTCGCTGGTCAGTTGATTGTTCGTCGCGAAAGTGTCAAGATCAAGTCTTGACTAGTTGATCATATTCCTGTTATGGCGCCCTCTCGGCGTGCCATTAAGCGCTTCTCAATATCATGCACATAGCGGGTTGCTGTGTGCACTTAGCGTTGTGGGTGGCACAGTGGAGGGCCCATGACGCTTATGGATCCCTGTTGTTGATTTACGCTCAGTCAGTTTAGGTCTGCAGCCAAGAGCAAAGCGACGACCGACGGCTACCGTGCAGCTGGCGTGGGTTAGAGTGCGACTACGGACGTCTGTTAGAGCGTGTTTGAGAAGATCGTTTGCGGCAGGATTTCAGTCGCAGATGTAGCGCGATTGGCGTTGGGCGGCAGCTCCTCAGCCGCCGCAATAGCGGCTTCTCGGACCTATTAACGCGCGAAGCGGTCTAGAATGACTAGGCTGCAAAGTGCTAATTGTGAGCGGTCTGCAAGGTCATACGAGCAAGGCGTTACAGTAAGGAGTTGAGATCAGCGGGATTGCCTGCGGTATAGCCGGCGCAGCGTCGACTCCACCACCGCCCGCGCCCCGTGCTGCCTCGGTTCTACCGGCCGGATCGCCTATTGTCAGGGAGCTACGGCGACGAGCCGATGTGGTCGCTCTTCGTCGCGTTCCGCACATCTGTCAGATCGGAACTCGGTCGTGGTATCCGCTGGCCGACAGGGTGCCGTCGAGCACGTCGCGGAGTTGTGACCGGGCGGTGATGCCCAGTCTGGGGAACACCCGGTAGAGGTGGGAGCCGACGGTACGCGGTGAGAGGTAGAGCCTGTCTCCGATCTCACGGTTCGTCAGGCCGCGAGCCGCGAGCTGGACGATCTGCTGTTGTTGGGGGCTGAGCTCGGTGAGGGCACCGGGCACCACGCTGCTGGCGGCGTCGATGCCGGCGGCTCGCAGCTCTGCCTTCGCCCGCTCGATCCATGGCCGCGCGCCAAGCCGCTGGAAGGTTTCGAGTGCCGTGGTCAGCAGCGGGCGGGCCTCGGCGATGCGCCGTTGCCTCCTGAGCCATTCGCCATAGTCCAGCCGTGTCTGCGCCCGCTCGAACGGCCACTGCTCGCCCGTGTCGTCCACCAGCGCCGCCCGGAAGTACGGCTCCGCGTCGTCCGTTTCGGCGAGCAGGGCCCGGCCTCGGTTGAGCAGTGCGGTGATCCGTGCCGACATGCCGGGGCCGAGGTGCCGGGCCGATCGCTCCAGCAGTACGGCGGCGTCCTCCCGTCGCCCTCGGCGGACGGCCGACGCGGCGAGTTCGGCCAGGACGGTGTAGGAGACGTGGTAGTGAACCGGATCGCCGTCGTCGGTGAAGGCGGAGCGGAACTGTGCGTACGCGGTGTCGTAGTCGCCCTCGGCCACTGCCGCCAGGCCCAGGGCCCGGCGGGCGGAGACCGCGATGGAGCGGCTCTCCAGCGGATCGACGAGGGCCAGCGCCCGCTCGGCACCGCGTCGCGCGTCGGCCGCCTCGCCGAGCAGCGCGAGCACCGTCGCGTCGAGCGCACGTACGCACGCCTCGGCGTGGTCCAGCCCGGCCGTTGTCGCCACCGCCGAAATCTCGGCGGCCACCGTGCGGGTCTCGGACCACCGGCCCTGCTCCAGATAGGCCCAGCCGACGGCGCTTCCCAGACCGTCCGGCAGCGAGCCACGGGCCTGCCACCGGTCGTACGCCTCGTCGAAGGTCCTGACGGCCAGGGCGGTCTGGTCCAGGATCCAGGCCACGACGGCGAGCACGGTCAGGCTGCCGGCGTCGTCCTTGGCCTCCGCGATGAGTCCGGGCAGCGCCGGGGCGAGGCGGGCTCTCGCGCCGTGGGGGTCGGAGACGGCCCGCACCCAGGCGTGCAGGGTGTCCCTGCCGGTGGAGTGCGGTATGGCGGAGAGGAGGTTCTCGATCTGCTGTCGCTGGGATTCCTCGCCCGAGTAGTAGCGGACCACCGCGGCTGCGGCGAGCGCGTCCAGAGCGCGGGGCGAGCGGGTGGCCGCCGCCTCGTCCGCGATGCGGGTCAGCAGGGCGAAGGCCGCCGCGTGGTTCCGGCGCAGGGTCATGAGCTGCCCGGTGGCCAGCCAGGCCCTGCTGATCAGCGCCGGGTCGTCACTGTGCTCGCGGACCTCGGCGGCCAGGCGTTCCACCCAGCCGAGCTGGCCGGTGAAGACGGCCATGACGGTGGCCTCGGTCAGCAACTGCGCCTGGTCCGCGCGGCGCGGACTCAGCTCCGCGGCGCGCTCCAGGGCGGCGGCAGCGGCCGCATAGCCGCCCCGGCGCCGCGCCCGGTCGGCCGTCTGCCGCAGGGCGGCCGACACGTCCTCGTCTGGACGCGTGGTCGCGGCGGCGAGGTGCCAGGCGCGGCGGTCGGGCTCCTCGCTCAGCTTCGCGAGAGCGAGATGTGCCTGCCTGCGTTCCTCGAAGGAGGCCGCATGGTAGACGGCCGAGCGGATGAGCGGGTGGCGGAAGGAGATCCGGGGGCCGTCCTGGCGTACGAGGCCGGCCCGCTCCGCGGGTGCCCACGCCTTGTCGTCGACCTCGGGGAGACCACGAGAGGCTGTCGGCGCGTCTGCCGCATCAGCGGCCGCGAGCAGTAGCAGGGGGCGGCGGGTTGCCTCCGGCAGGAATTTCGTCTGCCCCGCGAAGATCCGCTCCAGCCGGTCGGTGACGGGCAGCGGGCCCTCCACGCTGCTGCCACCGGAGCGCCGGGCCGCGCCGGCGCGGGCGAGCTCGATCAGGGCCAGTGGATTGCCGGCCGCCTCCTGAAGGATGCGTACCCGGTTCCGGCCGGTGGGTGGCGTCGGCTGCTGGTCGAGCAACCGGTTGGCCGCCTCACCGCTCAGCGGAGCGATCTCCAGGCGCTCGTAGCCCTTGTCAAGCCCGGGCAGCGAGGCCGCGGCGCGCACGCCCACCAGCAGCGTGACAGGTTCACTGTCCATGCGCCGGGCCACGAAGGACAGGACGTCCAGCGATGCGCGGTCGAGCCACTGGGCGTCATCGACCACTATGAGCAGCGGCGTCGATGCCGCCAGGGCCGACACCAGGGTGAGAACGGCCGAACCGACGAGCACGCCATCGGGGGCCTCGGCGCGTTCGTCCAGCCCCAGGACGGTCCGGAGCGCAGAGCGCTGCCGCGGCGGCAGGCTGTCCAGCTCGCCGCGCACCGGGCGGGGCGCCGGTCTCAAGTCTGTGCGTTCAACCAGCCTGCAACGTACGCGCCGCCCGGGACATTCCGGCGGTCCTCCGTTCGGCACCGCGCCGTCTCGCCCGCACCTACCCGGCCGATGCCGTGCCGCCTGCGGATGAGCGCGAGGACCGTGGACGTGACCTGGTGTTCAGATGCAGTCACATGACTCATACCGCAGCAGGTTCCGGCCGGCGCACCATGGGCGAGCAGGGTCGTCCACGGAACGGAGGCGTACCGGGCGGCCCTGTTCCCGCCGGCGAGGACCACACGGCCCGATGCCCCGCACCCGACCGCGGCGGCGTACCGATGCTGAAGACGCCGCGGCCGCAGCCAGGCGGGCTGCCCGCAGGGAATCGGCACCCCCGTATCCGTCATGAGCGGCCGCTCCGCACGGATCTCGGCCGCGACCCCGAGCACGGAACCGATCGAACTGGAGACAATCATGGACACCATCACCCTGGGCGACGTCACGCTGACCCGTGTCCGGGAGTACTTCGGTCCTGTCGACATGACGCCCGAAACGTTCTTCCCGGAGAGCCCGGCGGGGGCGTGGCAGTCCCACCGTTCCTGGCTGGTGCCGGACTTCCTGAACCCGGAAACCCGGATCGTCAACTCGGCGATCCAGACCTGGGTACTGCGCAGCGAGGGCAGGACCATCCTGGTCGACACCGGCGTCGGCAACCATAAGGACCGCCCGTACGCGCCCGTGTGGAACCGGCTGAACACCGACTTCCTGGACAACCTCGCCCGCGCCGGAGTCCGCCCCGAGGACGTAGACATCGTGATCAACACGCACCTGCACATCGACCACGTCGGTTGGAACACCCATCTCGACGACCGGACCTGGGTGCCGACGTTCCCCAACGCCACCTACCTCATGCCCAAGGCGGACTTCGACTTCTGGAACCCCGCCAACGAGCACAAGCCCCGGCTGGGCCGCGGCAACCAGAACGTCTTCGAGGACAGCGTCGCCCCCGTGCACGAGGCCGGCCAGACCCGGCTCTGGGAGGACCGCCACCGTATCGACGGCAACCTGCGCCTCGACCTCGCCCCGGGGCACACGCCGGGCTCGTCGGTGCTGACGCTGGAATCCGGATCGGATCGGGCCCTCTTCGTCGGCGACCTGCTGCACAACCCGCTCCAGATCCACGAGCCCGATTCCAACAGCTGCTTCTGCGAGGACCCCGCCGGAGCCCGCGCCACCCGCCGCAAGCTCCTGGGCCGGGCGGTCGACACCAACGCCCTGGTCATTCCCGCGCACCTGGGCGGCCACGGCGCCGCTGAAGTCGCCCGCGAGGGAGACAAGTTCGCCATCAAGGGCTGGGCGCCCTTCGCCCCGTACACCGAGCAGGTCTGAGCCCGTGAGGAAAGGCACCACCATGAACCACCACGCCGACCTCGTCGTCACCACCGCGCAGGGAGCCGTCCGTGGCCTGCGCCGAGGCGCCGCCCGCACCTTCATGAACATCCCCTACGCCGCCCCGCCCCGCGGCGCCGGCCGCTTCGCGCCGCCGCAGCCGCACGAGCCGTGGAACGGCGTGCGGGACGCCACGGCGCCGGGGCCCAACGCGCCGCAGTCCGAACGCAAGCTCGGCAGCGTGGACATGTCCCCCTACTTCGGTGCCGGTTGGAGCCGCGGGGAGGACTACCTCACGGCCAACGTCTTCGCGCCCGCCGCCGGCGGTGACGCGCTGCCGGTCATGGTGTTCGTCCACGGCGGCGGGTTCGTCGCCGGCTCGACGCGGTCCACGATGTACGACGGCTCCGCGTTCGCCCGTGACGGCGTCGTCCTCGTCACCCTCAACTACCGGCTCGGCATCGCCGGGTTCCTCGACATCCCCGGGGCGCCCGCCAACCGCGGCCTGCTCGACGTGGTCGCCGCGCTGCGCTGGGTGGGGGAGAACATCGCCGTCTTCGGCGGTGACCCCGGCAACGTCACCCTGTTCGGCCAGTCGGCCGGGGCGACCATCGTCGGCGGCGTCCTCGCCACCCCCGAGGCCGCCGGCCTGTTCCGCCGGGCGATCGTGCAGAGCGGCAACGGCCTGGGCGCGTTCACCACCGAGCAGGCCGCCCGCGTCACCAAGGCGGCCGCCGCGGCCCTGGGCGTCGAGCCCCATGTCGCCGCCTTCGCCGGCGTCTCCGACGAACGCCTGGTCGAGGCCGCCTCCCGGCTCGCGGGCATCGACCTGCGGACCGAGACCCACGCAGACCCGCTGATCGGACTCAGTCCTTTCAGCCTCGTCCTCGACACGCAGCCCGCCGAATGCGTCGCCGCCGGCCTGGGCGCCGGCGTCGACCTGCTCGTCGGCACCAACACCGAAGAGGGGAACCTCTATCTGGTCCCGGTGGGCAAGTACGCCACCTCGACCGCCGCCGACGTCCAGGAGGCGGCGGCGCGCTCGCACCCGGATCCGGCGTACCTCATCGAGACCTACCGCAGGTCGCGCCCCGAGGCGTCCTTCGCGGAACTGCGCTCCGCCATCATGGCCGATGCCCTGTTCGGCGCGGGCAGCCGCGCGCTGGCCGGCGCACACGCCGCCCATCCCGGCTCCGGCACCTACGCCTACGAGTTCGCCTGGCGCTCCCAGGCCCTGGACGGAGAGCTCGGCGCCACCCACGCGGTCGAGTTGCCCTTCGTCTTCGACCTCGCGGACCGGCCCGAGCTGAACGGGCCCAACGCCCTGCTCGGCCCCGGCCAGACCCCCGCGGACCTCGCCACCCGCGTACACGAGACCTGGATCCGGTTCGCCAGGACCGGCAATCCCGGCTGGGACCCGTACGACACCGAGCGCAGGGCGACCATGCGCATCGACACGGAGTGGACCCAGGTCGACGACCCCCGCGCCCGGGAACGCCAGGCCTGGAGCTGACCCCTCAGTGGACCGGTCGCCGTCAGCGCGTTCGTCTCGACGTCGCGCACTGCGTCGGCTCGGTGCGCGCTCGGCTCTGGATCAGCGAGCATGGTGTGCGCCTCGGCCTTGTTCTCGTCGCAGGCTTCCCTGCGGGTGGTTACAGTGCGTCACCTTCTGTGGTGCGATCGCCGCGAGAGGGCCACGCCCACGGGCAGCCAGAGCACGGCCGCGGCGACCGGGCCGAGCGCGATGGACAGCCCTTGCACCGTGGCCCAGTCGAGCAGCAGGGCCGCGGCTGAGTTGTGCGGCAGGTCGTCGATGAGCGTCTGGGCGAGGAACATCAGGGGAAACCCCACCGCGAAGCCCAGCAGCATCAGGCTCACCACACCTGGCTGCCAGTACGGGCGCCGCAGCAGGAAACTCGCGAGGTACGAGGGCGCGAGCAAGATGCCAGGCCCGGCCACCAGCAGGACGGCGAGCACAACCAGGTCGAGGTCGTCGTACACGAACCGGCAGACCGCGCTGCAAGTGGCGCACACGACCGGCACCACGAGACCGAGCAGCCGAGCGGCCACCCCGTCACGTGCGAGCGCGCGCCAGTAGACGAACTCCCACATGAACGGGTTCCCGCCCGGCCACGCACCCCCGACGGGCCGCGTCAGCACCGCGTGCGCGGACAGTGGGTACAGCCGCCGCGACCTGGCCTGCCAGTCGTCCCCGCGCCGCCGACCCATTGCTCACATCCTGCCTACTCATGAGGAACTTGTGCCGGCAAAGTCGCGAAATGCTTCCAACAGCTCACCGAGGTTCAGAGGCCCACACGCTCCTCCGAAGCGGATCCCATCGCTCCAGGTGTGTACCCAGTCGTCATAGCAGCGCTGAGCTTGGCTGAGTCCGCGATGACCCGAATGGCTATTGCCATGGTGCGAGGTGATAGGCAGGGTCGTCCTGGAGTGAGAGCCCACGCCGTTTCAGACCGTAGGCCGAGCAGAAGTTGACATCTTCTTCCAGGTGAAGAGCGGTGAACGGCTCCGAGAACGTCACATCTGGCCTGACAACGTAGCCGGTTTTCAGCACCTCGTGGTCTGGCTCTTGGCTGTCGATCGAGCCGAATCGAGATGCATCTCCTGGGTCTTGCCAACCACCGGAAACCTGCCATTCGTAGCGCAACTCCAGGGTTGCTGGTTCTGGGCAATGCCAGCGAAAGCGACCAACCTCGATGCCACCGGCGGCGTTGGCCCATGCACTCCAGCCGCGGCCATCCGGCAGAAATCCTAACCAACTGGTCTCCATGTACCCGAGGTCGTAGGGCCCACTGTCCCAGAGGCCCACCAGGTTCTCGTCGTACACGCCGGTCAGAGTGGCATCGATCGAAGCGGGAGCGCAAGGCGTGATCGTCGGGCCATCAGCGAGCCATTAAGGGCGGTCAGCAGCGGTAAATCGTGACCACTCTCGGACTGCCTTGGCGCACGTCGAGGCAGTTGCGCCCGAAGATCGGGCCGATCTGCAAGCAGGAATTCAGGTCGAATCTCCTACGCTCCACCGCACGTCGAAGGCCGCATCGAGCAATCGTCAAGACCTGTGGATCAAGATCTTCTAGGCGGCTCTCGACTGGTCCTCGATCGCCGGTGATTCCGCGGGCCGCTCGACGAGCTTGCCCTTGACGAAGGTCGCCCCGGCACGGACCA
>NZ_JBDPMB010000048.1:0-13941 GCF_039871615.1 Nonomuraea sp. B10E15 | reverse complement strand
ACCCACAGCGAAATCACCCGGTGACAGACGATCACCCGCCATGATCAGGCACCGTCACCTGCCCGAACACCGCCAAACGAGCTCAGGCAAGGGGCGTGACCTGCGATTTCAGGATGGAATTAGCCCAATGTGCGACACGTCAGTTCTGAGAGCCGCCTCGAAGCCGCTGAGTGACGAATGCTCCGACGATCGAGGCGGCGCCAACCCCGAAGAGCGACGCCGCCTGCGTCGCGGCACCTTTGTCGACGAAATACATGGCCAACAAGCACAAGGCGATTACATACGCCAGGCCGCACACCGTACCGGCCACTCGCAGCCAGTACTCCGCCCAGTACCGCTGGTTGTCACGACGCTCCGCCTGCTCGATCATCCCGATGATCCGATCTAAGGTGCCTGGTTGGACCTTCTCCCACGCCTCCGCATTGGTTACCTGCAACAGGTCAATCCAACGCGTAGCTCGACCGTTTCCGCTGGATCCTTCGGCAGAGGTGGTCTCGGGCTCGCTGGCGGTCATTGCGGGTCCTCTGGTTCTTCGGTACGAGCGGGAACCCTCCCAAGGGCTGAGTACGCCTCAAGCAGCTGATAGAAGATCCGGTCCTCGGCGGGGAGATTCCCAAAGCTCCCCAGGGGTCGCCTGGGTGCCGGAAATGGAGTTAGTGCTCGACTCAGCCCATCGACGAAGGCTCTCCAGAAGGTTGACCGGCCTCCCCTTGACTTACGAGCATCCGCGTCAGCGGGCGCTGGAGTTGGTGGACCTACACGGCCACCGGTGGACGCGCGAGGCGGTCTTTCCTCATCATGCGCCGGATTGGCCAGCTCCATACGAGGCCCGAGAAGTTCTGCCACGGTGCGCTCGCGCATAGTGGCGAGGGCATCCTGGGCGCAGTCGAGCTCGTACGCCAGTTTCGCCCGGGCGACATGAGTGCTGGGAAGGACGGCGAGCGCCTCCTGAAGAAGTGGTACGGCCTCTTCCAATAGGGCCGCCTCACCTCGCACCTCGTACAAAGCCCGCAAGGAGATACCGAGCTCGCCGACGATGTCGGGCCGGGCACTGCCAAAGGCGGGCGCGGCTGCGACAGCTCTCCCGCCAATCTCCACTGCCTCTTCCAACAGGCCAACGTCACCCCGCCAGATAGACAGTGTTCGTAGGGACACACCGAGCTCACTAGCGATCTCGGGCTGCGCTCGACTGCCGGGTTGAGCAGCTGCGACGGCTCTCCTACCGATACGGACCGCTTCCTCCAGCACTGACCCATCACCCCACAATCTGGACAAGTCCCGCAGGGATGTCCCCAAGGAGCTCAACCAGCCGGCTAATGCGTAGTGGCCCGGACCGGCGGCCGCGACTGCCTCACGGGCCATGTCCACAGCTTCCTCAAGGACGGCTGCCTCCCCCTCAATCTCGTGGAGCATGCGGAGCGAGACGCTGAGCACGCTCAACACGTACGGACGCAGAGAATCCGTCGGCGAGGTGTCGGCGACACCTCGGCGGCCGACGTTCACGGCTTCAGCGACCAGCAGGGGGTCCGATTCCTGCTCATACAGCAGGAGCAGGGCCAGGGCCAGATTAGTGAGTGTCGTATGGCTGCTTTCGCCGGCATATGCATGCGAGGCGGCCGTCCGTCCAGCGCGGACCGCCTCTTTGAGGGAGGTCAGGTCACCGTGCCGCTCAAAGACTGCGATCAGCGCGACGGCTAGGTCGCTCAGCCTGGTGGGGTAATGAGGGCTGCTGGGGGCAGTCGTTTCGGTCGCATAACGGAACATCGTCAGTGCGGACTGAAGGTGCTTGCTGCCCTGCGGCCACGGCAGGCGCTCGCTCAGTAACCAGTGCAGCCTACCCAGCGCAACCGCAATGTCGGGACCGTCAACAACATCGGCCACCCGATTGAGCAACTCATGCGCTGCCACCAATGCACTTCGCTCCCTGTCCGAAGAGACGTCGGGAGCCCGCAGCAAATCTCCGTATCGCGCGCGCAGTTCACGCAGGAGCCGAGTCCGATGCACTGGCCAGATGTGCTCGCCAAGCGCGCCGAGCCCGGCTTCCATGTCGTGACCGGGACCACTTACCGCCATGATCACCAAGGCCACTCGTACGATGCATGGTGGCCCCTCCACGCTCGATGGTGACTCGGCAGCTTGAGCGAGACAAGTCCATGCTCAGCACTAGTCTCGGTTCCACAACCTTTACGTCGTCCTCGTGGGTTTGAAGGTCAGCGTTGAGCGCCAGGTTTTTGTAGCCTGACCCGCGCCACAGCGAGGACGCGAGCCCGCCGTTGATGATGGCTGACGCGGTTGCGGTGCTTTCTGCAGATGGACGCGTACAAGGCAAAGGCAGCGCTGACGGCAGAGTGAACCGCTATGGCCCACCAGCGTCGTTCGTGTAACGCGAGACAGCTTGGCAAGAACTTTGCCGGTTCGCTCAGCAGCGAACATACGAGCAGGTCAGCTGCTAGATGACGTCCCTGGCGTGACCTTGATCGTGCTTTCGAGTCCGGTCTATTGCCACTGGTCAGACGGTGGATGAGAGCGTCACAGCAAGTCCATGGTGTCTGCGCTTCTTCCGTTAGTGCTCCGAGTTCTCCCCACCCGCTGGTCGAGACCTGGATCGACCAATCCGGCGCATCCCACAGGGAGACACCATGGCCATCGATCTGCAGGACAGCACGACCACGAAGTACTACAACGAGAACGCTATGAGTGCGGCAGAGAAGGCGTTCACGCTCCTGATCACCGGTCCGCGCCCGCTCTCACTAGAGGGCCACTCCATCGGTCATGGAATGCCCCAGCGCCTGCTCGATCTCGGTGAGCTGAAGGATCTGCTACTCACGCCTCAGGCCAGCGACGAGCTGAAGGATGCCGTCTGGGCGCACCTCGTGCGGCGTTCGCGGTCCGACGGCCCAGCGTGGGTGATCGGGTGTGTAGGGGTGGCGATGCCGGGACTGAAGAATCTGGCATCGCGCACCACGCACGGCTGCCCCAAGCATGTGGTCGACGACATCGTCTCTGAGATGGTGACGAACTTCGTCGCGCAGCTCCGCCGGATCGACCTCGACCGGCCGAACATCCTGCCTCGGCTGCTGCTGTGGGCGAAGAAGGGCGCGCTTCAGGTTCGAGCGCGTGAACTCGCCTCCATCGAAATTTGCGCCGACATACCGGAGCAGGCGGCCCTGGACAGCGAGCCGTTCATGGTGCTCGCCGAGGCTGTGCGGTGCCGGGTCATCACTCCCGACGAGGCGAAGTTGATCAATGCGACGCGCTTGGAGGGGCAAGCGCTGCGGGCGTACGCGGGGCGGCTCGGGGTGCCGGCGGATCGGCTGTACAAGCGCCGGCGAACGGCGGAGACGCGGCTGGCGCGGGCGATCGAGGAGGGTCAAGTCTCGGTCAGCGGTGACGGGCCGGTCTCCAATCTCGCCTGCTGAATCGGTGGTTCATCCATGTCAGCCGTGATCACGGCTCGGGGCGGAGTTTCGGGGGGCGGTTGCCCGTTCCCATCGAGTCCATCGTCCCTCGTCCTTCGAAGGAGGACACCCATCCCGGACCGTTCCGGGCCTGTGATCACGGCTGGACGCCAGGTCAAGACCTCTCGTCCTTGGGGGCCATGTCATGAAGCCATCTCGGCCTTGTCCGTTGTTCGTCATCCGGGTTCCGGCGAAGGTGAGCTTGGTGCGGCGTGGTGTCGCGTCGCTGGTGTGGACCGGCGGCTGCACTGTCGCCGCGCTGACCGTGCCGGGGGTCGCCGAGGCGATGACCGCGCTGGCCTCCGCCTCGCTCGACCAGGTCATCACCAACCTGCGCAACGTGGTGGTCGGGCTGCTCGTCGGGCTGGCCACGCTGTTCTTCACCATCGGCGGAGTCCGCTACATCCTGGCCGGCGGCGACCCCGGAGAAGTCGAGGCCGCCAAGAAGACGCTGCGGTACGGAGCGCTCGGCTACGGGGTGGCGGTGCTCGCACCGGTCCTGGTGGAGATCCTGCAGCGGATCGTGGGGGCCTGACGTGACCGGTACTCGCCGAAAAGCGGCCGGGCTGCTCGTCCTCCTAATGGTCGGTGCCGCGCTCGCCCTGGCGCTGATCAGCGGACGCGCGCTCGCCGCCTCTCCGACAGCGACACCCACGCCCACCCCAAGCGCGACGCCCTCGACTTCGGCCGCAGCGCCGGCACAGGACTGCGGGTTCATCAGCGTGGCCTGCGAGGCCCGCCAGGCGGTCAACGCGTGGTTCACGCACCTCGTGGAGACGGCCTCCAAGCCGGTGTTCGAGATGCTCGGGTCGACCGTGCTGGCGACGCCAGAGCTGGACTCCCCAGCGATGGCCCGAGCCAAGCAGCTGTGGGAAATCTCCAGGACCATCGCGAACACCTGCTTCGTGCTGCTGGTAACAGCCGCGGGAGTGATGCTCATGGTCGGGCAGGCGCTCCCGGGTGAGAGCTCAGCGCGCGAACTGCTGCCCCGGCTGGTGTGGGCGTTCCTGGCCGCGAACCTGAGCCTGGTCGCGATCGGGTACGCGATCACTCTGGTGAACGGGCTGAGCCACGCGTTCCTGGCCGACGGGGCCGACCGGATCGATCCGGAGTCAGTGTTCAACGCCATCAAGACGACGATCCTGGCGGGGATCGCCACTCACGGCGTGTTCTTCGCGCTGGTGGCCCTGGTCGCGGTCGTCCTGGCGGTCGGGGTCGTGTTCACCTACCTCGTACGGATCGCCCTCACCATGGTCGTGATCGCGGCAGCACCTCTGGCGTTGATCTTTCACGCGCTGCCGATGACGGACGGGCTGGCCCGGCTGTGGTGGCGGTCGTTCATCGGGCTGCTGACGATCCAGATTTGCCAGTCGCTCGTGCTCGTCACAGCGCTGAAGCTCATCTTCTCCGACAACCCGGCCGAGGACGCCGCCGCGTTCTGGGTCCCCACCACGGCAGATCTGGCTGACCTGCTCATGGCCGTATGCCTGCTGTTCGTACTGTTCAAGATCCCAGGCTGGGTCGCCAGAACGATCTGGCAGGCCAACCGGCCCCGAACGCTCTCGCGCCTGGTGCAGTCCCTGATCATCTATCGCGGGCTGAACTTCCTGCTCGGCAAGCGCGCCGGTGCGTCACGCGCGGTACCGCGTTCCTGGCCTCCGAACCCGCCCACCGGCAACGGGCCCAATGGTCCGCCCAGCGGCGGTCCTCCTGGCGGCGGTCCGCCCTACGGCGGGGGTCCCGGCGGTGGTGGCCCTGGTGGGCGGAATCCGAGCTCGGGCGGGCCGAGCGGCGGGGTACAGCGACGCCCCCGTCCGTCCCGGCGGCCCACCACGGGCTGCGGCGGCAACGGAAACGCCCGTGTGGGACGTACGAATCGCCCATCCCGTCATGGCCACCCAACGCGCCCTGACACGCCGGACAGCCCCGTCAGAAAGCAACCAGGCCCGGTAACCCATCCCCGCCCGCAACCGGGCCGTCGTGGCCGACCGCCCGTCCGCAACGACCAGCAACCGAACGCCACACGCCTGCCGCAAGCGTCCGCCGCACGCCGCGCACAACGCGGTCAGTCGCAGGTCACGGTGCGGCTCGACATGCCTCGTCCTCGCAGAAAGGCAGAACACCATGCGACACGCAAGTAACGAACGGCTGGTCGCCACGATCCCGGCCGATGTGGAGATGCCGGACAAGATCCTGGCGAAGCTGACCATCCGGCAGGTCGCGATCCTGACGGGAACAGGGCTGCTGGCCACGTGGGTCTACCTCATGGCCGGCGACCGGCTGCCCATCCCGGTGCTCGCCGCGATCGTCGTACCGATGATCGCCTGCGGATGCGCGCTGGCACTCGGCAAACGCGACGGGCTCGGTCTCGACCGGCTCGCCCTTCATGCCCTCGCATGGCTGCGCCGGGATCGCAAGCTCGTCACGGCTGAGGAGGGAGTGCCCGAACCGCCGGCCTGGTGCCGAGTACGAGGCCGCCTCCCCGGGCGCTTGCGACTTCCGGTCCGGGCGATCCGTGAGGACGGCGTCATGGAGCTGACCGAAGGCGGAACCGCGGCGGTCGTCCGAGCCGGGACCGTGGCGTTCGGACTGCGGACCGGCGAAGAGCAAGCGGCCTTGGTGGGGGTGTTCGCCGGGTGGCTGAACTCACTCGACGCACCCGTACAGATCCTCCTGCAGGCCCGTCCAGTCGACCTGTCCGATCTCGCCGACCGGATCAGCCACACCGCCGAGCACCTGGCCGATCCAGCACTCGAGCAGGCGGCACACCAGCACGCCGACTTCCTCACCGAACTCAGCGCCACCCGGGATCTGCTGACCCGCGATGTCCTCATCGTGGTCCGTCATCAGGACAGCGAGCAGCCGCCAACGTGGAAGCGCGGGAATCGGCGAGCGGCTCACCGGAACAGCTCGGCGGCGATCGTGGCTCGTCGCGCAGAGGAGACCGTCCGCTCGCTGCTCGCGCTTGGCGTCCATGCCTCCGTCATGGGCGCCGACGACGCTCGCGAGCTGCTGGTGCGGTCGTTGTCGCCGCGCCGCGCGGAACCGGTCGGAATCGCGCGCCCTGATGAGCCGATCTCTCGTGGAGAAGACGCCTGATGAAGTTCAACCGACTCTCCGACCACGCGGCGGAACTCGCCAAGACCGCCGCCGCCTTGCCCGGCCCCTCATCGTTGAAGATCAATGCTCGTTCGGTCGAGTTCCCTGACGGAGTCTGCGCGTCGTTCGCGATCGCCGGATACCCGCGTGAGGTGGGCGCGGGCTGGCTCGAACCGCTGACCGGCTATCCCGGACACCTTGACGTGTCCCTGCACATCGAGCCCGTGCCCCCGCTGGTCGCCGCTCAACGGCTCCGCCGCCAGCTCGCCCGCCTGGAGTCGGCCTCCACGAGCGGCCATACGCCGGACTTCGCGACCGAAGCGGCGGCTGACGACGCCGCGGAGCTGGCTGCCTCCCTCGCCCGCGGCCACGGCCGTCTCTTCCGTGTCGGCCTCTATCTCACAGTCCACGCCGCGGACTCCGAAGAGCTTGAGGCTGAGGTCCAGCACGTCAAGGCGCTGGCAGCCTCGCTTCTGCTCGACGCGCACCCGGCGACGTTCCGCTCGATGCAGGGGTGGACGACCACGCTCCCGTTCGGTGCCGACGCGTTGAAGACGCGCCGGACCTTCGATACCTCGGCGCTCGCGGCGGCGTTCCCGTTCGCGTCACCGGATCTGCGGCCTCGGCTCGCTGAGACGCCGGTGTTGTACGGACTGAACGTCTACTCCTCCGGAGTCGTGCTGTGGGACCGGTTCGCGCACGACAACTACAACTCCGTGACGATCGCTCGGTCAGGGGCGGGCAAGTCGTACTTCACCAAGCTTGAAGTGCTACGGCTGCTGTTCCACCAGGTCGAGGTGTGCGTCGTCGACCCCGAGGACGAATACCGCCGCCTGTCAGGGGCGGTCGGGGGAACCATCCTCGGCCTCGGCGCGCCCGGCGTGTGCTTCAACCCCTTCGACCTGCCCGACGCCGCCGAAGGCGACGACGCGCTGGACCGGCGCGCGATGTTCCTCCAAACCCTCGTCGGGACCATGCTCGGCGAACCGCTCAACGCTGCGACGAAGGCCGTACTGGACAAGGCTGTGATCGCCACCTACGCGGCCCACGGCATCACCTCCGACCGACGTACGTGGAAACGTCCCGCGCCGCTGCTCGCCGACCTGGCGACGATGCTGGAGGCCACGGACGCGCCGGAGGCGTCCCAGCTGGCCGCGCGGCTCGCCCCGTACGTGTCCGGTTCCTATCGCAGCCTGTTCTCCGGCCCCACCACCACCCGCCCGGACGGCCACCTGATCGTGTTCTCCCTGCGGGACCTGCCCGAGGAAACCCGCCCGGTCGGCATGCTCCTGGCGCTCGACGCGATCTGGCGTCGCGTGTCCAACCCCGCCGACCGGCGCCGCCGCCTGGTCGTGGTCGACGAGGCGTGGACGCTCATGCGCGAGAACGAGGGCGCGAGGTTCCTCTACCGGCTCGCCAAGTCCGCCCGCAAGCACTGGACCGGCCTCGCCGTCATCACCCAGGACGCCGCCGACCTCCTCGGCTCAGACCTCGGTAAGGCCGTCGTCGCGAACGCCGGCACCCAGATCCTTCTGCGTCAGGCCCCGCAGGCCATCGACGAGATCGCCGACGCCTTCAACCTCACCGAAGGAGAAAGGCTTTTCCTGCTTTCGGCCGGCCAGGGCGAAGGCCTGGTCTGTGGCGGCGCTGGGGACCGCGCGGCCTTCTCTGCCGTGGCCAGCGCCTCCGAGCATGCGCTCGCCACCACCGACCCGGCCGAGTGGGAGGCCGACCAGCCGTGATCCCGTCCCTTCCCGACCCGGTCCTCGGTGGAGCCGTGATCGGAAGCGTGGTCGCCTTCGCGGTCGCGGCCCGAGCCGTCCTGTGGCGGTGGCGCAACGCCCGCTTCGCGCGGAACGCTCGGCTGGTCGAGATCGCCGTCCCGCCGCAGGTCGAGCCCGGCAGCGCGGCTGCCTGGTGGTCTCAGGTCATGGGGCTGACCGCACCGCGCTGGAAGCGTGCTCTGTTCGGCCAGCCTCACCTGTCCTGGGAGTACGTGGCCGACTCCGCCAGCGTCCGCGTCCAGCTCTGGGTACCGGGCCTCGTCCCGCCCGGACTGGTCGAGAAGGCGATCCGGTCGGCCTGGCCCGGCGCGACCGTGACCACCCGTCCGGCCGAACCGCCCACACCGCGCGGGGTCAGGACGTCCCGGGGGCGCATGACCTTGGCCCGCCCGGATTACTACCCGCTCGCGACGACGCACAGCGGTGACCCGCTGCGTGCGCTCCTCGGAGCGCTGTCGGGGTTGCGCCCAGGCGAGCATGCCGCCGTCCAGGTGCTGGTCCGCCCGGTGACTGGGCGGCGGCTGTCAGCCGCTCACCGATCCGCCTCAGCGTTGCGCAACGGCACGTCCGGCAGTCTCCGTTCCGAGCTGTTCGACCTGATCACACCAGGCGGCATGAGCCTTGCCAGACCGGGCGAGCTGGCCAGGATGTTTCCCGAACGAGCCGAGGAGATCCGCGCCATCCTCGCCAAGGCAGGCCAGTCCCGCTTCGCCGTCCAGATCTCCTACGCCATCACCAGTGATCGCCCCGACGCCCGGGGCCGCCTTCGCGGGCGAGCTCATGAGATCGCCGCCACGTTCGCGCTGTTCGCCTCCGGCCATCAGTATCTGCGCCGTCTACGCGGCCTCGACCTCCCCAGCCGCATGTCCAGCCGCCGCATGAACACCGGTTATCTCCTGGCCGTCAACGAGCTCGCCGCGATCGCCCATCTGCCCTACGACCAGGCAGCCCCCGGCATCTCCCGCGCCGGAGCCCGCCCCATCGCGCCCTCCCCCGACGTTCCCGCGTACGGGCCGGACGTCCGGATGCTGGGCGACGCCGAAACCGGCCACCCGCGCCCTGTGGGCGTCACCGTGGCCTCCGCCCGCCAGCACCTGCACGTCCTCGGCCAGACCGGCGTCGGCAAGTCCACCTTCCTGGCCAACCTCATCCTCTCCGACGCCCACGCCGGCCGAGGTGCCCTCGTCATCGATCCCAAGGGCGACCTCATCGACGACGTGCTCGACCGCCTCCCGGAACGTGCCATCGGCCGGACCGTCCTGTTCGACCCGGCTGAGCCGGGCAGCCCACCCTGTTTCAACGTCCTGGCCGGACCCGACCCGGCGTTCGCCGTCGACTCGATCGTCACGATCTTCCACCGCTGCTTCGCCTCGTCCTGGGGCCCGCGCCTGGACGACCTCATGCGCTCGGCCTGCCTCACCCTCGTCCGAGCCCAGGGCCATCGCGCCACCCTCGCGGAGATCCCCAAGCTCCTCACCGACACCCCGTTTCGCGCTCGGATCGTCGGCCGGCTCCAGGACGAGCTGCTGCAAGGCTTCTGGACCGCCTACGACGAGCTGTCCCCCGCCGCCCGCGCCGCCGTGATCAGCCCCGTCATGAACAAGCTTCGTGCCGTCCTGCTCCGCCCATTCGTCCGCGACGCTCTCTCCGGCGGGACCTCCACCTTCGACCTCGCTCACACCCTGGACACCGGCGGCCTGGTCCTGGCCCGCCTCCCCAAGGGCGTGCTGGGCGAAGACGCCGCCCGCCTCTTCGGCTCCGTCCTCCTCGCGCACACCTGGCAGGCCATCACCCCTCGTGTACGCCTTCCGGAACACGAGCGCCGAGACGCCGCCGCCTACATCGACGAGGCCCAGAACTTCCTCAACATGCCCATCGCCGTCAGCGACCTCCTGGCCGAGGCGCGTGCCTACCGCTTCTCCCTCGCCCTCGCCCACCAACACCTGTCCCAGCTCCCCAAAGACCTCCGCGAAGCCGTCTCCGCCGACGCCCGCAACAAGGTCTACTTCACCGCCTCTCCGGAGGACGCCCACGAGCTCGCCCGCCACGTCGGCCCCGTACTCGGCGCGCACGACCTGTCCCACCTCGGCGCGTACCAAGCCGCCGGACGCGTGATGACCGGCAAAGGCGGCCAATCCCCGGCTTTCACCTTCCGCACCCGCCCTCTCCCCGACCTGATCCCCGGCCGTCAGGAAGCGGTACGAGCAGCCTCGCGCGCTGCCTTCTCCCGTCCAGAAACCTCCATGCCCAGCAGGCCCAAGCAACGTCTTTCGACCGACCCGCGCCGAGCCCACGAGGAGAGCACCAAATGACCCGACCGAACGCACCTCGCCGTCTGCTTCCCTCCCGGCACCAACGCCCCCACGTCACGCCGAACGTCGTCGCCGGCCTCGCCGAACGCCTCACCCCACGAGACGCCGAAATCCTCGACGCCGTCTGGGAACACCGCGTCCTCACCACCGACCAGCTCACCGCGATCTTCTTCCCCAGCATCCACCGCGCCCGCCACCGGCTCCTGGCCCTCCACGAGCTGCGCGCCCTCGACCGCTTCCGCCCCTGGGCACCCACCGGAAGCCGTCCGTGGCACTGGATCCTCGGCACCACCGGAGCCCACCACCTTGCGGCGCAACGCGGCATCACCCCGGCCGAGCTCCGCTATCGCCCCGATTCCGCCAGCGCCATCGCGCTCTCGTCCCGACTGAACCACCAGGTCGGCGTCAACGAGTTCTTCGCCCAACTACACGCCACCGCCCGCCACCGCGCCGACGGCTCAGCGGTCACCGAATGGTGGCCAGAACGCCGCTGCGCCGCCCTCTGGGGCGATCTGGCCCGACCCGACGCCTTCGGCCGCTGGACCGAACCCTCCCCCACCGGCCAACCGGACACGATCGACTTCTTCCTCGAACACGACACCGGCACCGAAGCCCTGTCCCGTGTCCTGGCCAAGCTCGACGGCTACACCGCCCTCGCCGAAGCCACCGGCATCACCACCCCTGTCCTGTTCTGGCTCCCTAGCGCTGCCCGCGAGGCCAACCTTCGTAAGCTCCTGACCAGCAGCGACGTCCCCACAGCCACCGCCGTCCACACCCCCGCAACGGCCCCTGACGGCCCCGCCGGGCCCGTATGGCTACCAGCCGGATCAACGGGCCCCCGCCGTCCGCTGATCGCCCTACGGGACGCATGGGGCACCATCAACCCCCACAGCGAGCCCGGTTGATGGCGGTCATCGCCACGACAGTGACCGGCGTGCTTGTCCTGGTCGCCATCATCATCGTCGGCGTCGTCGCAACCGTGCTGCCGCACAACAGCGTGCCGACCCCTGACGCCCTGTGTGCCATCGCGGTGCTGCGTACCGCCGAACCCGATGCCACCGCGCTCACACGGCCCGCATGCGCGCCACCCCGGATCACCGGGACAGGGCACGGCGCAACAGCCCTTGCAGCCGCTGCCCGCTGGCTCGGCACCCCTTACTCATGGGGAGGCGGCGGACTCGACGGCCCCAGCCGGGGGATCGACCAAGGGGCGAACACGGTCGGCTTCGACTGCTCCGCCCTCACCCGCTATGCCTGGCACCAAGCCGGAGTCGTCCTTCCGCGCACCGCCGCTGAACAGTGGCACGCCCTACGCCACATCGGACCCGGCTACCAAGCTCCAGGAGACCTCGTGTTCTTCCAAGGCTCCGGCGGAGGCCCCAACCACCCTGGCCACGTCGGCCTGGTCCTCGACACAGACCGTATGATCGAAGCCCCTCGTACCGGCCTACGCGTCCGCATAAGCCGGTACACCGTCCGCCAGGACATCATTGGCTACGCACGTCCAGGCAGCTAGTGCCTGGACGAGGTTGAGCTCCCGCCAGGCTCATCCCCACTGGGATCGGCGCCAGGCTGGCCACACCGCCAGGTATCGTCGAGATACACGCCCTCCATCATTGGGGGTGCGTTGAGCACGGCGGGGTTGACCGGCTGCCCACACCAGAACGCACGCTCGCGGCGGCGGGAGCCGTCAGCCGGACAGCGCTTTCAGGGCCTCCTTCACGTTGTCGAGGAATTTTTCGTTGGGGACATTCTTGCCTTCCAGCTCGTTGTCCCAGACGTACAGGCACAGCTCCAAGACCTCCTCCGGCGTGGTCTTCTCGGCGCTGCTCTTGTTGGTCTGGTCTTCCGACGCCTTGAAGACGCGGAAGGGGCCGTGACCCGGCCGTCGAATCTCCTTCACCTGGTACTGGCCGACGGCTCCACCATCCGGCGCCTGAATGGCCACGTCGATGTTGGGCTTGGCGGCGATGAAGCCTTGACCGTGGAAGGAGGTGATCAGGCCGAAGTGTCTCCCGGTAGGCGTTGTACTCAGCCCGCCATGGCCGTCGCGGTTGGCCGTGACTTTTAGTTCGAACCTCTCGGCGTACTTGCTACGGAGTGTGTCCGCCTCCTGCATCGTGCCGATGCACTGGTTTTCCGGCGCCACCGTGTTTCCGCCGCGGCTGTAGCTGACGAACTTCTGTTTGAAAACTTCCTCGTAGGCGGCGAGGTGCGGGCTCGGGCCGACCTTCAAGTCCAGGACGATGCCTTGGCACGTTCCACCGATGTAGGACTTCGTGAGATCGACCAGGTTGTAGATGACATCGGTCTCGAGGGGCTTCTCCTTGTTCGTCGCCTCGATCCACCCCTTCAGGAGCGCCCGCGTTTCGGGGAGCGTCGCCTTCCGCTTGTTGTCGTCCTCGGCGAGGATGGTGCTCAGGTTTTCGACCTTGACGCCGGAGCCCGACAGCCCCAACGATGCCTCGTCGTGAGGGGTGCCGTTCCAGCGATGCGCGTAAATCGTCACCTCGTGTCCCAAAGCCCTCCACGTGTAGATGTTGAACTTGTCCAACGTGCCCAGGGGGTCGTCACCGAACCAGACGTGATTCACCTTCACGGCCATTGCGTCACCGGCGCTTTCTGCGGTTCGTGATTTATGCGTGTGGCGATCCTTCGCACGACGAAGGTCGCTCGAAGAATCTGCCGCTTCGCCGAGGGTGTCAAGAGATTCGGTAGTGATAGATAGTTGGGGGCGGGGCCAGCCATGGCTGGCCCCGCCCCCACGCGCGTAGCACTGTCAGATGTCGCCGCCGCGTAGGCGGCAGGTGCGTTCGTCGCCCGGGTCCAGCAGGATCGCTGGCAATTGCTCCAGGCCGAGGTCGAGGGCGCGGTGGATGCGGTGCCAGCCGTCGATCACCAGGCGGTTGCCGGGTGGCCGTGCGCACGGCAGTGGCACGACCAGGAGAGGTTTGGTCAGGTCGACAGTTGCGGCGTGGTCAGGGTCGATGCGGATGAGGTCTTTGACGCCGGTCAACGTCCGGATAGCAGCCGGGCGTACTGGGGTCGTGCCAACCTGAAACCGCAGGCCAGGGGACTTGCCTGATCGTGGTTGGGTGTACTCGGGCTGGTGATGCGTGGGAATCATGATGAGTGATCGTCCGCCATCAGCGGATCAATGGTTCTCACCGATTCCACCGCAGCCGATCACAGCCACCCTCTAGTATCCGTATCCGTGTGGTTATCCATGGTAATCGCCGGAGGTGAGGCAGGGTGTCATCGCTGCTGGAACGGATCGCCGCCCGCCGT
>NZ_JBDPMB010000047.1:0-20521 GCF_039871615.1 Nonomuraea sp. B10E15 | reverse complement strand
GGCGTCGGGCGTCGGGCGTCGGGCGTCGGGCGTCGGGCGTCGGGCGTCGGGCGTCGGGCGTCGGGCGTCGGGCGTCGGGCGTCGGGCGTCGGGCGTCGGGCGTCGGGCGTCGGGCGTCGGGCGTCGGCGGGATGGGGCCGGGTCAGGGTCAGGGTGTCAAGAGGGTCATGCAGCCGCTCGACCTCGGAGTCAAATGTCCGTGTACGGCCCCGGCTCTCCGCCCGCGAAGCGTGCTGGTGCGCCGCCGCTCAAGTGGTCACCATGGGTGGCGCCGGTGGCGCTGTGGCCTGGCGTGCGGGAGACGGTGATGGCGCCACGGCCCGGTGGACATGGGCAGGCGTGAGCGGAAGCCATGGTGACTGTGCGCCGTGACGGCGGCGTACCCCGTGCGGGGTCAGTCAGCGTCTCCCTGGAGGCCCTCAGCCATGGTCGGCGGGTGGGTCTCGTTGGCCTGCCGTACAGGATGGGGGGCTTGTCGCTGGACTCCATGCAGGACGGAGGGTTTGTTGCTGGGCGCCGGAAGGGCGCCCAGCGGCCAGGCTGCGCAAGGCACCCGCACGGGAACCGATCACGCGCCGTTGGCGGCAGGCCAGCTCATCCGGATGTTGGTGCCCTTCGGACCGGGGAAGACCTCGACATCGTCGGCCAGGCCTTCGATGACCGCTATGCCGAAGCCCGACATGAACGAGTCAGAAAGCATGCCCAGGTCGAGGGGTTGTTCTGGCTTGATCTCATCGCTGGGGGCGTGATCGCTGACCGTGACCTCGAAGCGCCCGGAGTCGTCACGCAGCTCGATGCGGATGGGTTCGCCCGGACAGTGGGCGCGATGCACCTCGACCGCCCGGGAGCATGCCTCACCCACGGCGAGCCTGACCTCATCCAGCAGGGACTCCTCCACGCCGGTGCGGCGGGCGATCGCCGTGGCCACCAGCCGTGCGGTCCGCACATGCGCGGGGAGAGCGCTGAACGTCAGCTCGACGGTAGCCATGCTACTTGTCTTTGCCGTGAGCTTCCTTGG
The DNA here is from genome assembly GCF_039871615.1 of Nonomuraea sp. B10E15. NCBI lineage: Bacteria > Bacillati > Actinomycetota > Actinomycetes > Streptosporangiales > Streptosporangiaceae > Nonomuraea > Nonomuraea sp. B10E15. The sequence goes on along the minus strand of NZ_JBDPMB010000047.1, from coordinate 19,503 downwards.
CCTCGTCGACCGAAGCATAAATCCCGAAGACCTTGGTCAGACCGGTGATCCGGAAGATCTTGAGGATACGCTCCTGCGTGCAGACCAGCTCGAGCGAGCCGTCGTGCGCGCGAACCCGCTTGAGCCCACCGACCAGGACGCCCAGCCCTGTGGAGTCAAGGAAGTCGACCTTCTCCATGTTGACGAGAAGGTGGAAGTTGCCCTTGTTCACCAGGTCGATGAGGAGCTCACGCAATCTCGGCGCCGTGTAGACATCGATCTCACCCTCGACCTCCACGATGGTGAGTCGGTCTTCGGTGCGGTGATCCAACTTCAGATCCACAGATCCTCCAGCGCCTCGCCTGCGAAAGTAGTCTTGCGGGCCTGGCAATCTGGAGCGTGGCCCCAGACTGTCCGACCCTGACGCGCGGCATTCAACCACGTGCCTGGCTTGTGTCTATACGAAATCACGATTCCCGGCGACTTTGCCCACCGATGCAAGACTGGAAACAGTGACTTCCACCGCATCCTCCCCAGAACAGGCAGGTCCACTCCTCCACCACCTGCTTGGTGTTCCCGCACGTCATGAGCGTGTCACTCATGTGGAGCATGTTCCAGCACGTCAGGCGGGTCAAGCCCGATGGCCCAAATGGACGTCTGAAGTCTTTGTTACGCGCTTGGCGAACCGCGGGGTGACAGGACTCTGGCCGCACCAGTACGAGGCCGCCGACCTGGCATTCCGTGGCCGAAACGTGATCATCTCGACGGGAACGGCGTCCGGGAAGTCGCTGGCGTACCTCACTCCCGCGATCACGGCGTGTCTGGACGGCGGGACGATCCTCTACCTGACGCCGACCAAGGCTCTGGCCGCCGACCAGCTGCGCACCCTGCGCGAGCTGCGCATCACCAAGGTGCGGGCCGCCACGTTCGACGGCGACACTCCGTTCGAGGAGCGCAAGTGGGTACGCCAGCACGCCAACTACGTACTGACAAACCCCGACATGCTGCATCGTGGCATCCTGCCCCGCCATGCCCAGTGGTCGTCGTTCTTCCGCCGGCTGCGCATGATCGTCGTGGACGAATGCCACGGCTACCGCGGCGTCTTCGGCTCCCACGTCGCCCAGATCCTGCGCCGCCTTCGCCGGGTGTGCGCACGGTACGGCTCCGACCCCACGTTCCTGCTCGCCTCGGCGACGGCCAGCGAACCGGGGGCGTTCGCGAAGAGACTGACAGGGCTTGAGATGCACGAGGTGACCGTTGACGCCTCGCCGAAGGGGTCGACGACCATCGCGTTGTGGGAGCCGCCTCTGACGGATCTGCGGGGCGAGGGAGGGGCACCCGTACGACGCACGGCCACGGCGGAGGCGGCCGACCTGCTGGCGGACCTCGTCCTCGCCGACATCCGCACGCTCGCCTTCGTCCGCTCGCGCCGCGGCGCGGAAACGGTGGCGCTGTCCGCCCGGGCCAAGCTCGCCGACGTCGCCTTCTCCCTCACCGCACCCACCGAGCACCGCCCTCTCGCGACCGGCTCATCCACCACCACCAACCAGCACAACGCCACCCCCGGGGAACCCAAGGACCCCGACCACCACAGCCCCACACCCGGCTCGCCCAGCGAACCCGACCACGTCCCACCGCCCGCACCCAGCGCACCCGACCACCATTCCCAAGTGCCCGGCCCACCCAGCGCACCCGACCACCGCAGCCCAGCGCCCGGCCCACCCAGCGCACCCGACCACCACGCCCCCAGCCGGGCGGCGAGCCTCACCACCCCCGGAGAGCCTGTGGACGAGGGCGGGGCGGATGAGGGGGATCTGCCCGAAGGGGGTTCGCTCGGATGGTCGATCCCGGACGCCTCCGACTGGGCCAGCCTCCCCGACAGGATCGCCGCCTACCGGGCCGGCTATCTCGCCGAAGACCGCAGGCTCCTCGAGAAGGCGCTCCGCGCGGGCACGATCATGGGCCTGGCCACCACGAACGCCCTCGAACTCGGCGTGGACGTCTCCGGTCTCGACGCCGTGCTGATCGCCGGCTGGCCGGGCACCCGGGCCTCGCTCTGGCAGCAGGCGGGCCGGGCGGGCCGGGACGGCCGGGACGCACTCGCCGTCCTGATCGCCCGGGACGATCCCCTCGACACCTACCTGGTGCACCACCCTGACGCCCTGTTCGGCCGGCCTGTGGAAGCGATCGTCCTCGACCCGGACAACCCGTACGTGCTGGGCCCGCACCTCTGTGCCGCGGCCGCCGAGATCCCGCTGGCCGAGGACGACCTGCCCGTTTTCGGCGACACGACCCCGGCCGTCCTGGACGACCTGGTCGCCCAGGGGCTGCTGCGGAAGCGTCCGGCGGGTTGGTTCTGGACCAGGCGCGAGCGCGCCACCGACCTCGCCGACATCCGTGGCGGCGGAGGCGCCCCCATCCAGGTCGTGGAGTCGTCGACCGGCCGTCTGTTGGGCAGCGTGGACGAACCATCCGCCCACACCGCGGTGCACACCGGCGCGGTCTACCTCCACCAGGGCGAGACCTTTCTGGTGGAGGTGCTCGATCTGGAGGCCGGGGTCGCCCTGGTCTCCAGCGCAAGCCCTGACTACACCACGTTCGCCCGGGACATCACTGACATTTCCATCCTTGGCACCCAACGCTCACATGCCCTGGGTCCGGGCACCCTGCACTTCGGCGAGGTGGAGGTGACCCGGCAGGTCGTCTCCTACCTCAAGAGACGCCTGCAGTCGGGCGAGATGCTCGGCGACGAGCCCTTGGACCTGCCCCCTCGCACCCTTCGCACCCGTGCGGTCTGGTGGACGCTGCCCGCGTCCGCGGTGGCCCCGCTCGCCGAAGCCGGCATCGACCTCGGCGGAGCCGCCCACGCCGCCGAGCACGCCTCGATCGGGTTGCTCCCCCTGTTCGCCACCTGCGACCGCTGGGACATCGGCGGCGTGTCCACCGAGCTTCACGCCGACACGGGCCTGCTCACGGTCTTCGTGTACGACGGCCACGAGGGCGGAGCGGGCTTCGCCGAACGCGGCTACGCCCGCGCGACGGACTGGCTGACGGCGACGCGCGAGGCCATCACCTCATGCGAATGCGACCGTGGCTGCCCTTCCTGCATCCAGTCCCCGAAGTGCGGAAACGGCAACGAACCCTTGGACAAACGAGGCGCGATCCGCCTCCTCGACATCCTGCTGGCCCAGCAAGAGAGCGACACCGACCCGTGAGCCGGCGATGCTCTTGCTCGGGCGGCCTCAACTGTCGCCGCCCCTGTGCCTGCGACCAGCGAAAGCGCGCTCGTCCTCGTCGTCGCCTTCGTCGGCCGCCCAGAAATCGGCAGATCCCGGCTGCGGGCGTTCCCAGAACCCGCTGTCCTCCATGGCCTTGGGCGACGGCGGAAGGTAGTCGTCCCAGCGTTCTTCGATACGGACGGCGGGCGGGGTGATGGAGGCCGAGCCCTCGGGCACGTCCGTCACGGCCGAACTGGGCAGGGCGATCCGCATGGGAGCTTGACGGCTGCCTTCCGCGTCGCGAACTCCCCGAACGTCGTCCACCTCGATCTGGACGGATATCTCCTTACGCGCCGGATCGGATCGGGGGAACGCGGCGGCCCGCTCTCCGGACGTGTCCCGAGGTCGTTCCGACTTTGCCGACTGCTGGTGCTCTGCGGGCTGCTCGGTCCGGGAATGATCGGGTATGCGCGTCTTCGCCACGGCCAGGATCACCGTGGGCCGCCGCCGGAGCGGCGTCGCGGCAGGCTGGATGCCGTCATCGCTCTCCGCGGCCTGCGTACCGCCTCCGGCGAAAGCGGGGCCGGCCCGCGTGGCCGCAGTCACCTGCGCGGGCGTGGCTCCGGCCCCATCACCGGCGAGCGCCCGCCGCCGCGCCCACGCGCCCGCGTGCGCGCCGAGCAGCAACAACAGGAGGCCGGCCGCCACGTAGAAGCCGTACTGTCCGATGTCCCCCAGCGGGGACTCGCTCGACTGCGCCCTCACGCCGCCGGTCGTCACGGGTGCGGTGTCCGTGCCGTCCCTGGCGCCGGACGGGACAAGCCCGCCCGACTCGTCGTCGGCCGTCGGGATGGGCAGGTTGCCGTCAGCGTCGGTGTCGGGAATGTCGGGCAGCTTGGAGGTCGTCGGGTTACGGGTCGTCGGCTCGTCCGCCGGCAGTGGCTGCCTCTTGGCGGGCAGGGTCGGCAGCGCGTCGACGCTCTTGCCGTCTCGGCTCTTCGGCGTCCTTTTGGGGGTCTTTTTCGGCTTAGCTGTGGGTTTGGCGGAGAAAGCGAGGTAAGCGGAGGCCGACGGGTCCGACCCGATCGAGCCTCCTTCGCCGTCGCCCCTGAAGGCCTTGACGGTGAACCCCACCCGCTGTCCTTCCGCCTTGGCGGGCACCGCGAGCGCCGCTCTGCACGAGGTGCCCGCGCACGCACCATCGGCGGGCAGCCTCCCGACGATGCCCGTCAGCGTGTTGAAGACCTCGTAGGACTGCAGATCAGGCTCGGAGCCCCTGGTCCAGGTGACGAGAACCTTGTCGGCGCCCTGCCTCGCCACGTTCACGTTGCCCGGAGTCTCGGCCGGCCGTCGCAGCTTGAACGTGCTGATGGCGTACTCCCTTCCGGTGAGCTCTCCCTTGAGAGTCACGGTGAAGGGACCGTTGGGAGCGTCCCCGGCGTCGAACGTCCCGGAGAGCGTCTGGTTGGCGCCGCCTCCGGCGACCTTCTGACGGGGGGTGGCCGGACCTTCGACGTACAGGCCCATGTTGAGCTGGATCATTCCCGTGCGGGCGGAAACGGTGACGGACGAGCCCGAGACCACCTGACCGTCGGCGGGCGAGGTGATCTGCCCGGACGTGTCGGCCTGCTTCGACGTGTCGGCCCGTCCGGTCACGGAGGCGGCCCGCGCGGACCCGCCCAGCGCGACTGACAGCACCACGATCGCTCCTGCGGCCACCACTTTGCCGACTACCGTCACGACGCTTCCCTCCATCGAGAGCCTCGCGTCGCTCGACCGCCCACGGAGCGTTCGCGCGACGACCGGAAGTGCAGTCCGCCCGGCCGATACGGTCACCGACCGCCCCCGGACCGCACCCTAGCGACTTCGTCAGAGCGGTCACAGGCTCTCTGTCGCATATGGCATGAACCGAGGGTAAGCGGGACCTTACGGTAAATACCCAGCTCTTGGACACCGCGTCTAAGGAGTCGTAACTGGATTGCGACATAGCCCCGCAAGCCCCATCCATCACATTGGGGGCGCCAACCATTTGCCGTCCACACATTCTTGTGTCAAATAACAAAAACCACGACGCATCACCGAGTCAGAACACCTCGGTCGCAGCAATCCATCAGAGGGTCACAGGCGTGCGATGGGCTGGCAGCGACGCCGGCGGTCTAATGACCGTCGGCCGTGGTCACCGTCGCCGGGCCCGCACGGGATCTGCCGGTCACGGTGCGGGTGCCGGCGACCGGCAGGGAGATCGACAACGAGGTCCAGACGTCGGCGATCTCGTCACGGATCTCGCAGCGGGCGAGTTTGACGCCGTTCCGGGCAGCGAGGGTCGCGGCCCGCAGGCAGGCACCCTCCGGGTCGGCCAACGCCATTTCAGCCGCCGCCAGCGCGCTGAGATCGGCGGCACTGCTGACGCGGTGGCCGGCCACGCGTACGGAGCCCACCGTGGCGAACGCCGTGGCGACGGCCATCAGGAGACCCATGAGGGCGACACCCCACAGCGTGGCGGAGCCGCGTTCCTTGTCGCGCTTGATCTTTCCTCCTCGGGCGATCGCCGGTCTCACGCCTGCATGCTCAGGGGACTGACAGGTGTGGTTCGGTGTCGGCCGTGGCCGTGGCGGACACCTGGACGGCGGGCAGCGACCCGCCCCATGCCGGGCGCACCTCGACGGTGATCTGCACCTTGGTCAGATCGATGTCACGGGACACGGCTATCCGCGCGTCGGCACGGGTGGCCGACCGGGCACGATCGCGGACCTGGCTCATTGGTTCGCCTCTGGCGGCGGCCCGGGCGGCCGCGCGGGCAGCGTCCACACATTCGAGCTGGGCGCCGACGGCTTGGATGGCCCACAGCGCGGCGGCCAGGACGACCATGAGCGCGGGCAGCATCGCGGCGGTCTCGGCCGTGACCGAGCCCCGCGATGCCGACCGTCTCCCGCCCACGGAGCTCCGCCCGGAGCGGCGGATCATTTGCCGGTCGTCTTGAGTGCCCGGTCGATGAGGGAGGTCAGCATCTCCTGCACTTCCGAACTGCTCACGACCTTGAACAGGAGCGCGGCGAAGGCGCAGGCCGCGATGGTGCCCACCGCGTATTCGGCCGTGGACATTCCTCGTTCGCGGTTGGCCAGCGCGTGGTGAAGCCATCTGTTGGATCGCCACCGCGGGCGCGCTCCGGCGGCTTCCCTGACGGAGGGAGCCGGCGAGTTGCCTGGTGCGGTGTCGGCGGGCCTCGGCTGGAGGGCCGAGGGGGCACGGACGAGCGTCGGCGAGGTGCTCGGGTCAGGACTGACGGGCGCCGGTGCGTCGCCGCGCGCAGTGCCCGAGAACGCGGACACTGGCAGGTCCCCCGGCAGCGCACGGGCAGAGGGCGACGAGTCGCCGAGGGTGGCGTGGGAGCGGCCCGACACGGCAGAGGCAGAGCTCGACGGGTTGGCGGGTGGGAAGGAGGTCGACATTGGCGGGGCGGTCGTCGCGGTGCCGGCTGTGCGGCCGGTAGAAGGGGTGTGGCCGGTGGCGGGGGTGCTGCGGGCCGAGTGGGCTCCCGGCGGGGTGTGGGGGCGTGGTGCGGTCGCTGCCGGCGTGAGGGTGGAACCATGCATCGGGCCTCCAGGTGGGTCAGAGCCGGGGTCTTGTCCGGCGGGAGTCCAAGAGTCGCCGAAGGGCTCTGCGGCCAGTGGACCGAGCGGGGTTCTGTGGACAAGGGCCACTTCATAGAGGTGGACCTGTGGATAACCGGTCCTGACGAGGGTCCCGTAGGTGGGAGGTGCCCGACCGCGTTGAAGAACGACGCCCGTGCCCCTGTCCTGCTCCGCAGGGTCCGATTCCTCCCCCGCCTGAACTGAAGGCGGGGGTTTCCTCGGATGTATCCGATGAGCGATTCCAGGCACACAGCTCGACACGTGACAGTTTCCGGCGCCGAACGGAGGACCACCCAGCGGCACCTTGACTGGGAAGGATGCTCCAACGTCCGCGATCTTGGCGGCATCCCGGTGGCCCTTGGCGGCGTGATCAGGCCAGGCGCGATCGTTCGTTCGGACAACCCCGAGAGCTCAGCACGGCCCGGTTGCCCTCGTTGTTCGCCGCCTTGGGGATGGACGACCAGACGGAGGAGAACGGAACATCATGGTCAGGAAGCGCACCACCGCCCGAGACGCCATGATCAGCGCGCTGGAAGGCGTCGACGTCGAGGCTCGCCTTCGGGCGGCCGGCCTCGGCGACGACGGAAGTCACCGCACTGCGCTATCGGCTCGTCCAGCCAGCGTGAACAGCAACCGCCTCTGGTTGGGAACCCGGACAACCCACACATGAACGTCGGAGCCCGTACGGGGCGGTGTGACACGGCACGCGCTCGCTGGGCGAGTCACACCGCCAGTCACACCACGAGCTCCTGGTGGGTTCATGAAGACGGGCGGGTGTCATCGCGTGGACCTGGTGAGTCTGTCTCACCAGCCATCCGAGGTGAACGGCAGGCTCGCGCGGGCATGGCGAACGTGGCGGGGGCTCGCATATGCCGGGAGAGTTACGTCAAGGAAGGATGATCGTCGAAGCGAGCCCGGCTATCACCGGGACGATCCCGAGCAGGACGAACGCCGGCAGGAAGCAGAGACCCAGCGGCGCCACGGCCTTGACGCCGACCTGCCTGGCCGAGGCGACGGATCCGGCTCTGGCGGCCTCTCGGGCGTCGTCGGCCAGGCGGGTCAGGACATCGGCCACCGGCGCACCGCTTTGAGCCGCCCGGCCCATCGCCCGGCAGAGCCCGCCCATCGCGGGATCCCCGGCGAGGGCACCCCACGTGCTTTCCGGGTCGGCGCCCAGGCGCAGCCGGCTGCTCACCCAGCCCAGCCGCCGGCCGAGAGGGCCGCCGATCGTACGGCCTGCGATCTCGGTGGCCGCGCTCACCGGGCGGCCGGCGAGCAGGCACGCGGTCATCAGGTCGGCGGCGAAAGGCAGGTCGGCGGCCATTCGCTCGCGGTCCTGCCGCGCCTGCTGCGGCTCCTGCCTGTGCAGGAACACCGCGACCGCGGCGCTGGTCAGCAGGCCGGCGATGATTCCGGTCGCTCCGAGTCCGAGCAGGAGGGTGGCCATCAGCCCCGCGCAGGTGGCGGTGACGGCGGTCTTGCGGGTCATCCGTTTCGGGGGATCGTGGGAGGGGTCGAGCCAGGCCGGCGCGTCTTCGGCCTGGCTGCCGGGAAGTTCACCGGGAGGGCGTAGCCGGGCCAGGCGCCCGGCCGGGGTCATCGGGGAGAGCCACAACCACGCGGCCAGGCCGGCGGACAGGGCGGACAGCAGCGGAAACATCGGTGAGATCCGTTCGGTCGTGTACGGGCGAGGATGACGTCAGGACTCAGCCCGAGGTCTGCCCACGAGCACACCCGGACCCAGCACGGGCGACCCGAGAGCACAGCGGGGCCCAGCCCGGGGATGCTCGTGAGGACACCGGGCTCAGCTCTGCGCTCGGGCGGCCATGCGGTTGGTCCACCACAGGCCGCAGGCGTCGAGTGCTACCCCCGCCACCAGGCACATCAGGCCCGGCAGGCTGCCGAGCAGGAAGGTGAGAGGGCCCATGCCGAGGGCCGCCGCCATGAGGAGACCCAGGGCCGGGAGCGCGGCCAGCATCTTCGCCGTCGTGCGAGGCCCGGCCAGTTGCGCGGCGACGTCCTGGCGATGGGCCCGCGCCGCGCGTAACGTGCTCGCCACCCGGTCGACCAGGGCGGACAGGCCGGCGCCCACCGTGACGCCGACCTCCCAGCAGGCGGCAAGCCGGCGCAGGCCCTCGCCTCCTTGCGGCGGGGCCGCGGCGATCAGTGCCGCGGGGACGTCGCCACCGTCTCGCGCCGCGGCCGCGACCGGGCGCAGGGTCTCCGGGTCGGGGAAGTCGACCGATGCCAGGGCCCTGGTCAGGGCCTCTCCGGGGGTGCGGCCTGCGGACAGCTCTGCCGACAGCGCCTGGCACAGCTCGATGGACGCGCTGCGCCAGGCGTCGGCGCGCCGGGCCGGGTGAGTGCGGGTCAGCAGCCGGCCGAGCGAGCGCCACCGAGGCCCGGCCGGGCCTCCGGTCAGCCTGCTCAGTCGGGTCGTGGCGAGGTCCGGGCCGGTCCACATCCACACGGCGCACGCCGTGCACACGGCGGCGACGATCAGCGCGCTGCTCATGTCAGAACCCTCCGGGCCAGGGCGTCGTGGCCGGGGCCGACGTCGGTGTGGCCTTCGGCGTCGAAGGTCAGGGCGGGGATCGACTCGACGAGGCCGGTCGGGGTCCTGGTGAGCAGGCAGATCTCGGCGATGCGCCGGCGTCCGTCGGGGCGGTCGCGGGTCAGGTGGACGACCGCGTCGAGCGCGGCCGCCAGCTGGCTGTGCACGGCGTCCCTGCTCAGGCCCGCCGCACAGCCCAGCGCCTCAAGCCGCGGAGGTACGTCGGCCGCGGTGTTGGCGTGCAGCGTGCCGCAGCCGCCCTCGTGCCCGGTGTTCAACGCCGCCAGCAGATCCACCACCTCCGATCCGCGCACTTCACCGACGACCAGACGGTCAGGACGCATCCGCAGCGCCTGGCGTACGAGATCGCGCAGGCCCACACCGCCCGCGCCCTCCAGGTTGGCCGGGCGGGTCTCCAGGCGAACCACGTGCGGGTGGACCGGGCGCAGCTCGGCGGAGTCCTCCACCAGCAGGAGGCGCTCGCCGGGGTCGGCCAGGGAGAGCAGGGCCGACAGGAGCGTGGTCTTGCCGGTGCCCGTGCCGCCGGTCACGAGGAAGGCGAGCCTGGCGGTCACCATGGCGGACAGCACGGGGATCGCGGGTGGGGTGATGGTGCCGGCTGCGACGAGGTCGGACAGGGTGAACGTACGCCGGGGTGGCAGGCGTAGCGAGATGCAGGTGCCGCCGGACGCCACGGGCGGGAGCACCGCGTGGAGGCGCACGCCGCCCGCGAGCCGGGCGTCGACGTGGGGGCAGGCGTCGTCGAGGCGTCTCCCGGCGGCGGCCGCCAGGCGCTGGGCCAGCCTGCGTACGGCGCCGTCGTCGGAGAAGGAGACCGACGTGCGTCGCAGGCCGCCGCCCTCGTCGATCCACACCTCACGCGGGCCGTTGACCAGGACGTCGGTCACCTCGGATCGGGCCAGGAGCGGCTCCAGCGGGCCCGCGCCCATCAGGTCGGCGCAGAGGGCTCTGGCCACGGCGAGGATCTCAGCGTCGCCGTAGACGGCCTTCTCCGCTCTGAGCGCAACCGCCACCTGGGCGGCACTGGGCTCGGCCCCCGTGCGGGCCAGGCGTACGCGAACCGCCTCCACCAGCTCGGGCGAGACCAGGGGCGTCATGCCGGGAGGAGGTCGCGCAGCAGCGAGGAGCACAGGGCGCCGAGCACGGTGCGGGGCCCCAGTCCGGGCAGCTCGCCCCGGTTGAGTGTGGCGGTGAGGCGCGGCTGGTCAGGCAGGCTGCCGGCGGCGGGGATGCCGAGGGATCCGGTGGCCATGTCGTCGTCCAGAACTCCCGGGCGCAGGACGGCTCGCAGATCCGAGGTGTGCTTGCGGGCCTCGCCCAGCACCTGGGCCGCGGAGAGGACGCCGCGCACGTCGGCCGTGGCCACGAGCAGTGTGGTCTTCGCCCTGGTGAGGGCCTCGATCGCGGCAGGGTCGAGGTGGCGGGGAAGGTCGGCGACGATCAGGTCGAAGCCGCGCCTGCCCGCCTCCAGGACCGAGCGCATGGCCTGGGCCGGGATCGCCGCCACCTCGCCTCTGTGAAAGGAGAGGACCGCCAGGTCGCCGAACGACGGCAGCGCGGCCTGCAGTGCGCTGGAGCTGATGCGGCCTTCCCTGGCCACGAGGTCTCCCCAGCGTGCGCCCGGCGCCTCCTCGTGGCCGAGCAGCGCGTCGATGCCGCCGCCGAGCGGATCGGCGTCGACCAGCAGCGTGCGGAGGTGGTCGCCTGAGGCGCGCAGGGCCAGGCAGGCAGAAAGCACGCTCGCGCCCGCTCCGCCGCGCCCGCCGATCACGCAGATCAACGCCCCGGAACGGGGGTCGGGCTCCATGGCGTCGGCCAGCCGCTCCACCAGATGGCGCTCGTCGTTCGGGAGGGCCACGACGGACTGGGCGCCCACGGCGACGCATTTTCGCCAGGTGTCGGAGTCGTCCGGGTCTCGCGTCACGAGCAGGATCTGGTCTCGGGCCGGCAGTGAGGCCGCGGCCGCCGCGTCGGCCTGGTCGGCGCCCACCGCGATCAGCGGCGCGAGGTTCCAGTAGGGGCGGGCGTGGGCGGGGACGTGGGCCACGTCGAGCTGGGCGCCGGCCGCGGCCGCGATGCGGACCAGGTCGTCGAGCAGGGCGTGGTCTTCGGTGATGACCAGGGGACGGTGCATCGGGGGCCTCCTGCGTGGGTGGGAGGCTCACCTTGCTGGAGGCGGCGCGGGCGCCGGCCGGGCGAACGCGATTCTGTGGATAGAGGCGTCACAGGCCCCTGAGCCTGTGGACGGAGGTGGGAAAAAGGGCGACCCCCGCCGGGGGGGAGAGCGGGGGTCGCCTGATCGGTCCGGCTCCGGGGGGGTAGAGCCGGTCCCGTTTCAGAAGAAAGCTTTCATCACTTCACCAGCACCTGGCAAGGCACTCGCAAACGCATGGCACGCACCGTCTCCCCAGTTTCTGGTGATACCACCGTATGCTGCCCGATCGACTCGAGTTTCGTCGAGGAGCAATCCTGCATTTTCGCCAAGTTTTTTCGCTGCGACATAACGATCACATAAAGACAATCACGCTCCGTGATCATCACGACTCGGTAACCGGATCGGCGCAGGACTCCCGCGACGCGCCCATCGCCGCGTAAAGGTCTTGGTCCGAGGGGTTCCCATCAGGACACATCCGTCGTAGAAAGGGGTTACGGACCACTTGTCCGGGTGCATCAGCCGGGTACCCACGCGCGACCAGCCGCGGGAGGCGCGTCGTGACGGGCTTGACCCGCTCCGACGGATACAGGTGCACGCTTGGTAACCCGGTGTGATGCACCGGCGGCGGCGTCTCTTGACCGAGACGCCGTCAGCTATGTCGGATTCGCCCCAAAGCTTCTCCCCAGCGTCTCCGCGCGAACCCGTCAGCCTCTCTGCATGGCCTCGCAGATGGCCGTGGTCTCGCGCGCTCCGAGGGTTACCGCGGCGGCACATTGTTGTACCCACCGGCTCACACCCTCCGGCGTGCCGCTCAGGTACGCCCGCAGCCCTTCCGCGTACGGCAGCTCCAGCCGCCCCACCTCGACGGCCACCAAAGACTTGGGGTCGAGCCCGAATTCGACCAGCGTCAGCCGTTCGGCCGCACGTGCCACCACCCCGTCGGCCGTGCCGAAGGGCCGCAGCACGGCGAGCTCCGCGTGGATCACGGCGGCCAGCACGATCGCGGGCGCGCTCGTGGGCCGTTCGAGCAGGCCGAGCAGGGCCTCCATGCGGGTCGCCGTCTCGCCGGCGTCCGGCGCCGCGCCCAGACCCAGGGGGTCGGGGACCGTGTCGAAGGTGCGCGGCCGGCCGAGAGCGGCCTCCGGCGCGAGGCCGGCGGCCGCCACGGTGTGCAGCCGTGCCAGCACCTGCCGGGGCGCCTTCCGCCAGGTCGGGCCCATACGGCCCAGCTCCGCGGACGCGCGCAGCGCCCCCTGGACGAGCGGGTCGCGCACCTCGTCACGGCGCAGGGCGTCGAGGGACACGTCCACGCCTTCGAGCGCGGCCGACGCGCGCGCCCCGCGCAGCGACGACTCCGCGGACACGGCGGGGCTCGCCCGGCGCAGTACGCGGTGACGATAGAGCCGGTCGACGGCCTTGCGGGCCTCGTCGACCGCCTCGGAAACGCCGGGGAACCGCGCGATGACGGTCAGGGGGTCACTCACGGAACCCGACCCTACCTGCGGGTAATGCGCGCCCCGCCACCGCGGCACGGTGACCGAGCGTGCTCGCGACCGGACGGCACGACGACCGCAAGGAGAGAAAGCCCCGGCAGCAGCACGACTCCAGGGGACCCATAAACCCCCGAACCACCCCCCACCGCACCTGAGCAATCGCTCCGGAGCGTATTCTTCGGATTTCAGGATGACAACGTTTCAATTGCGTTTGTCATGCAAGTGGGTAAGTGCGAACGCCCATGGAACCGGACGGTACAGACCTGTCTAGACCTCTTGTGTACGGAGGTCGTGAGCTGGTGAAGTGGGACACGACCTATCCAATCTGGCCATAGAAGGAGCACGAGGTGGCCCCGGAGACCCCTGGTAACGAAACCCAGGCGCTGTCCAACCTGCTGCAGGAGAACCGCCGGTTCGCACCTCCGGCCGACCTGGCGGCGGCCGCGAACGTGACCGCCGCCGCATATGACGAGGCCGCCGCCGACCGCCTCGCCTTCTGGGAGGGCACAGCCGAGCGGCTGACCTGGGCCAAGAGGTGGGACAAGACACTCGAGTGGAACGCGCCGTTCGCCAAGTGGTTCGTCGGCGGCGAGCTCAATGTGGCCTACAACTGCGTCGACCGGCACGTCGAAGAGGGGCGCGGCGACAGGGTCGCCTACCACTGGGAGGGTGAGCCCGAGGGCGACACCCGCACACTCACCTACAACGATCTGAAGGCCGAGGTCAGCAAGGCCGCCAACGCCCTCCGCGAGCTCGGAGTGAGCAGGGGCGACCGGGTGGCCATCTACATGCCGATGATCCCCGAGCTGCCGATCGCGATGCTGGCCTGCGCCCGCATCGGGGCCGTGCACTCGGTCGTGTTCGGCGGATTCTCGGCCAGCGCGCTCAAGAGCCGCATCGACGACGCGGACGCCAAGCTCGTGATCACCGCCGACGGCGGCTACCGCCGCGGCAAGCCGAGCGCGCTCAAGCCGATCGTGGACGAGGCCGTCGCCGAGTGCCCGCAGGTCGAGAACGTCCTCGTCGTACGCCGCACGGGCCAGGACGTCGCCGTATCCGACAAGGACCTGTGGTGGCACGACGTGGTCGACCGCCAGAGCGACCAGCACACCGCCGAGCCCCACGGCGCCGAGGACCCGCTGTACATCCTCTACACCAGCGGCACCACGGGCAGGCCCAAGGGCATCCTGCACACCTCGGGCGGCTATCTCGCGCAGACCGCCTGGACGCACCACGCGGTCTTCGACCTCAAGCCCGAGACCGACATCTACTGGTGCACGGCCGACATCGGCTGGGTGACCGGCCACTCCTACATCGTGTACGGCCCCCTCGCCAACGGCGCGACCAGCGTCATCTACGAGGGCACCCCCGACACCCCGCACCGCGGCCGGTTCTGGGAGATCGTGCAGAAGTACAAGATCACGATCCTCTACACGGCGCCCACGGCGATCCGGACGTTCATGAAGTGGGGCGACGACATCCCCGCCAAGTACGACATGTCCAGCCTGCGCGTCCTGGGCTCCGTCGGCGAGCCGATCAACCCCGAGGCGTACGTCTGGTACCGCGAGAACATCGGCCGCGACCGCTGCCCCGTCGTGGACACCTGGTGGCAGACGGAGACCGGCGCCATCATGATCAGCCCGCTGCCGGGCGTGACCTCGGCCAAGCCGGGCGCCGCGATGCGCCCGCTGCCGGGCGTGGTCGCCGACGTGGTCGACGACCAGGGCACCAGCGTCCCCAACGGGGGCGGCGGCTTCCTGGTGGTGCGCGAGCCGTGGCCGGCGATGCTGCGGACCATCTGGGGCGACGACCAGCGCTACATCGACACCTACTGGAGCCGGTTCGAGGGAATGTACTTCCCCGGCGACGGCGCCAAGAAGGACGCGGACGGCGACCTGTGGCTGCTCGGCCGCGTGGACGACGTCATGCTGGTCTCCGGCCACAACATCTCCACCACCGAGGTGGAGAGCGCCCTGGTCAGCCACCCGAAGGTGGCCGAGGCGGCCGTGGTCGGCGCGACCGACCCGGTGACCGGCCAGGCCATCGTGTCGTTCGTGATCCTGCGCGGCGCCGCGGAGGAGAACGACGACATCGCCGCCGAGCTGCGCAACCACGTGGCCAAGACGCTCGGCCCGATCGCCAAGCCGCGCCAGATCCTGGTCGTCCCCGAGCTGCCCAAGACGCGGTCCGGCAAGATCATGCGCCGCCTCCTGCGCGACGTCGCCGAGAACCGCAGCATCGGCGACGTCACCACGCTGGCCGACAGCACGGTGATGGACCTGATCTCGGAGAAGCTCCCGTCCGCGAAGTCCGAGGACTGAGGTAGAAGCAGGGGCGCATGTTTCCGTGACGGAAGCATGCGCCCTCTGCGTACGCCCAAGCGGCACAAGCGTTATCTTGGCTGATCGGGTAGTTCTGGGAGTGATGGCGAGGCTCGCCCCCAGCGCGTCGCTGGATGATGTTTGACACGGCCACCAGGCCTCGATAGGAGACGTTCATGCCGCAGACTCCCGAGGAAGAATCCCTGGGCTCGCTGATCGCCCGGGCGAGCGATCACATCTCCGAACTCGTCCGTTCAGAGATCAAGCTGGCCAAGGCCGAGTTCAGGTTCGACGCCAAGCGGGTCGGCATGGCGGGTGGCATGTTCGCCGCCGCCGCCTTCATGGCTCACCTGTGCCTGATCCTCGCCTCGTTCACGATCGCCTACGTGCTGGCGCAGTGGATGCCTCAGTGGGCGGCCTTCCTCATCGTGACCGTGTTCTACCTGCTGGTCGCGGGTCTGCTGGTGTTCATCGGGATCCGCCGGCTCAAGGGCCTGGCCGGGATGAAGCGCACCACCAGGTCGATCAAGGGCCTGCGGGAGATCGCCACCCCGGAGGACCAGGCGCTGCCCGAGCTCAGGCCTGATCGCGAGCCGGTGGCGCGTGATGGCGCCTGACGAGTCGGTCGTCCAGATCGAGGGGCCATGGACGCACCGCTCGGTGCACGCGGGCGGCACCCGGTTCCACGTCGTGGAGGCGGGGCACGGGCCTCTGGTGATGCTGCTGCACGGGTTCCCGCAGTTCTGGTGGACGTGGCGCCACCAGCTCGAAGCGCTGCCCGCCGCCGGCTATCGGGCGGTCGCGGTCGACCTACGCGGCTACGGCGGCAGCGACAAACCGCCGCGCGGCTACGACCTGCCGACGCTGGCGGCCGACGCGACGGGGCTGATCCGGGCGCTCGGCGAGTCCGGGGCGATCGTGGTGGGGCACGACTGGGGCGGGTTGCTGGCCTGGACGATGGCCGTGCTGGAGCCGAAGTGCGTACGCCGGCTCGTCACCGTGTCGGCCCCGCATCCGCTGCGGCTGCGCGGCGCACTGGCGACCGACCCGTTCGGTCAGCTCAAGGCGAGCATCCAGGCCCTCGGCTTCCAGCTGCCGCTGCTGCCGGAGCACCTGCTCACCCGCCGCGACGGGAGGCGGGTCGGCCGCTACCTCGACGAGTGGTCGCGCCCCGGCTGGCCGGAGCCCGAGGCAGCGCGCACCTACCGGGAGGCGTTCCGCATCCCCACCGTGTCGCACTGCGCGCTGGAATACCACCGCTGGTTCGGCCGCTCCCAGCTCCGCCCCGACGGCCGGCGCTACGCCAGGGTCATGCGCACCGAGATCCAGGCGCCCACGCTGCAGGTGCACGGGGCGCTCGACCCGCGGGTGCTCCCGCGTACGGCGCAGGGTTCGAGCCGTCACGTGGCGGCCCCCTACCGGTGGCGGCTGCTCGAAGGTGCGGGGCACTTCCCCCACGAGGAGATTCCCGACGTGTTCAACCAGGAGCTGCTCGGCTGGCTGGCCGACCCGGAGCCCGACCGATGAGAGACCGTGACCCCGAGGGCCGGCCGCGCAGCGCCAGGCCGCGCGACGCGTACGGCAGGCCGCTTCCCCATGGCTCGCCCGGCATGCCCAGGGTGCCCGACGACTACGCGCCCACCACCGAGCAGGCGCTGGCGGACGGCCGCCGTTTCCTGCGCGACGGCCTGCCGTTCAACGCCCACGAGGTGTTCGAGGGCCGCTGGAAGTGCGCGCCGGAGGACGAGCGCGAGCTGTGGCAGGGGCTCGCGCAGATCTGCGTCGGGCTCACGCATCTGCAGCGCGGCAACGGGCGCGGCGCGCTGACCCTGCTCAGCCGCGGCGCCGCCAAGGCGCAGTCGTACGGCGGCGCGTACGACGCGGTCGGCAAGGCCGCCTCCGGCCTGAGCCAGGACAGCGACCCCGGCGAGGCCATCGCCCTGATCCTGGCCAAGCTGCCGGGCTGAGGGTCAGTCGCACTCCTGTGTGCTGTCCGGAGTGGTGTCGTTGCGGCCTCTGGCGGCGTCGGGGGCGACCTCTTCGGCCGTCAGGACGTAGCCCGTCTCCTCTTCGTTGATCGCGGCGGCGAAGATCACGCCGTAGACGCGGCCCTCGGGCGTGAGCAGCGGCCCGCCGGAGTTGCCCGGCAGCACCTGGCCGCGGATCGCGTAGACCTTGCGCGTGACCGTGTCCTCGCGGTAGATGTCGGGGCCCTCGGCGTCGAGCTGGCCGCCGATCCTGGCCGACACGGCGGTGAAGCCCTGGCCCTTGGGGAAGCCGGCCACGATCGCGTCGTCGCCGCGCCCGCCGTCGCCGTCGAAGGCGAGCTGCGGCAGGTTGAGCCCGGGGACGTAGAGGATGGCGATGTCGCGCCGCGGGTTGTAGCGCACCACCGTGGCCTTGTGGCGCGTGTTGGTCGAGTCGACGATCTGCAGGTCGCGGGTCACGCCGGCGACCACGTGGGCGTTGGTCATGATCCGGCCGGGCGCGTAGACGAAGCCGGTGCCCTCGATGTGCTTGTTGCAGCTCTGCGCGTTGCCCTGCACCTTGACGATCGACCTGCGTGCCCTTTCGAGGCCTTTGCCGCCCTTCAGCACGCTCTGGTCGGGCGGCGGCACGTCGATGATCGTGCCGGCGCCGATGGCGTCGAAGACGGGCGGGAACTCCGAGCGGTCGATGAACTTCTTGAACGGCGCCTGCCAGTTACGCGCGGCCTGCGGGATCGCGTCGTCGACGGTGGTCAGCAGCGCGGAGTTCTTCACCTGGTCGACCAGCGGGGTGAACGCCGTGGAGACGATCAGCGACCCGATCAGCCAGGCGATGACCAGCACGGACAGGGCGCTGGCGAACGTGCCCCCGACGGCGTCGGCCACCCTGGCGGGCTCCCACGTGACGTGGCTGCGCACGACGGCGCCGAGCGTCGAGGAGGCGAACTGGCCGACGGTGGCGGCCAGGAAGACGATCACGATGGCGAGCAGCGCCTGCGGCGTGTCACCGTCGACGACGGCCTTGGAGACGGGAGGCGCGATGAAGACGCCCAGCACGGCCCCGCCCACGAACCCCACGAAGCTCATCGCTCCGATGATGAACCCCTGCCGGTATCCCGAGATGCCGAAGGCGATCACGAGGCCGATCAGTATGAGGTCAAGCAGATCACCGCGCACGCTTCAAAGGTAGCCAGCGAGACGGTCAAGTGTGAACGTGTTCCGCCAGGACGGTGTCACCCTGCTGACTATCTTGGGCGCTATGCCGCCGGCCGAGGTAACAGTGCGCGATCTCATCGAGGCAGCTCTGCACGACACCGATCCGGACGGCCCGCTGCGCTGGCATGTTATCTCCATCCTGCGCCAGCGGAGCGATCTCGAGTCGTTCGTCGAGGCACGCCGGTTGTGCGCCGGAGACACGGTCGCCGAGCGGCTGCTGGGCGTGGACATCATGGGCATGTTGCAGCCGTTCGTGGACCGGACGCTGCCGGTGCTGCGCTACCTGGCCGCCAGCGAGGACGACGCCATGGTGCTCTATTCGGTGCTGATCGCGTTCGGCCACCTGGCCGACCCGCGCTCGCTGCCGTCCGTGATCGACCTGGCCGGCCACGGCGACGCCAGAGTGAGGTACGGGGCCGCGTACGCGCTGCAGCACGTGCTCGGCGAACCGCCCGACCGCGCGGGGCTGGAGACGCTGCGCGCGCTGGCCGCCGACAGCGACGCCGACGTGGCCGGCTGGGCCTCGCTCGGCGTGGCCCTGCGCACGGCTCCCTGAGGAGCGGCTAGTCGCGGGCCGCCAGCGGCGGCAGGTCCTCCACCTGGGCAGGGTCCCACGGCCGGTCGAGCCCCGCCTCGCGCAGCACGGAGTCGAGCACCATCGCGGTGAACCCCCACACCAGCATCCCGCGCACCCGGAACGCCGGCCCGAGCATGCCCTGGGGGTGCCGCAGGGAGATGCGGTTGACGGGATCGACCAGCTCGGCGATGGGCACCCGCTCGACGGAGTCGACCTCGTCGGGTGAGGCGGCGTGCACCGCGGACGGCTCGCGCCACCAGGCGATCACGGGCGTGACCCGGTTGTCGCTGAAGCTCAGGTAGAGCTCGGGCATCGTGCCCAGCACGTGGACGCCGGCGGGGTCGACGCCG
>NZ_JBDPMB010000046.1:0-28261 GCF_039871615.1 Nonomuraea sp. B10E15 | reverse complement strand
TGAGGCGGCGTGCACCGCGGACGGCTCGCGCCACCAGGCGATCACGGGCGTGACCCGGTTGTCGCTGAAGCTCAGGTAGAGCTCGGGCATCGTGCCCAGCACGTGGACGCCGGCGGGGTCGACGCCGCCGCCGGGGAACGCGGGCTGGCCAGGGTGCCTGCGCCCGCGGTTGCTGCGCTGGATGAGCAGCACGTCGGGCCCGAGCGGCCCGTCGCCGAACAACATGAGCACCGCCGCCTCCCTCCCGCCTGTCACTGGTGGTCGCAGAGCTTGGGGCACTCGGGCCCGCTGTGCCTGCGCTGCCAGGGTGTCGAGCCAGTCGGGCACTTGTGTCACGCATCCTCCAACACGCCGTGGCGTCGATCACTTCCCCTGTTCAGGAGAAGGGGCCGTTCCTGACAAGCTTCGCCGCCTCGGCGGTGGCCGTGGGACCGGTGCCGTACGAGGGGCAGAGGGCGGCCAGCGGGCAGACGCCGCACGCGGGGCGCCGGGCGTGGCAGATGCGGCGGCCGTGCCAGATCACCCGGTGGGAGAAGATCGTCCACTCGCGCTTGGGCAGCAGCTCGCCCACGATGTGCTCGATCTTGACCGGGTCGGTCTCGTCGGTCCAGCCGAAGCGGCGCACCAGCCGCTGGAAGTGGGTGTCGACGGTGAGCCCTGGCACGTCGAACGCGTTGCCCAGCACCACGTTGGCCGTCTTGCGGCCCACGCCGGGCAGCTTGACCAGGTCCTTCAGCCGGCCAGGCACCTCGCCGCCGTGGCGCTCGCAGATCGCCTGCGCCATGCCGATGATGCTGTTGGTCTTGGCGCGGAAGAAGCCGGTCGAGCGGATGATCTCTTCCATCTCGGACCGGTCGGCGGCGGCGTAGTCGGCCACCGACGGATATTTCGCGAACAGGATGGGAGTGACCATGTTGACCCGCTTGTCCGTGCACTGCGCGGACAGGATGGTCGCCACCAGCAGCTCAAGGGGGTTGGTGAAGTCGAGCTCGCAATGAGCATCAGGATAGGTCTCCGCGAGGATGCGGTTCATCTTGCGCGCCCGCCGCACTCGTGCGAGCTGGGTCTCCGGCTTGCGCCCCGCCGCGTTCGTGGCCATGCCGCAAGAGTAGAAGCTCTGGCAAACGGTTGAACCCGCGATGGCCGCAGCGGGTGGCCTCCTGTCGGGCACCCAGAGGTGCGTCGGGTAACTTTCCTCCCGGAATCCGGTAAACCCGATCAACACGGGCATGCCCGGAACACCCCGGCATTCCCATAACCTGTGTGTGCCGCCCGAAGTGGGGTGAGTCACAATGGCAGCAGAGGAGGCAGTGTGAACACCGAAGATGTGCTGGGCAAGGCCCCCCTGTTCGCCGCGCTGGACCGCGAGAGCGCCGCGGCGCTGCGCACCAGCATCACCGAGGTCCAGTTGCCCAAAGGACAGACGCTCTTCCACGAGAACGAGACGGGCGACCGCCTCTACGTCGTGCTCGACGGCAAGATCAAACTTTCCCGCACGTCGCCGGACGGGCGGGAAAACCTGCTCAGCGTGCTGGGGCCGAGCGAGATGTTCGGTGAGCTGTCGTTGTTCGACCCGAGGCCGCGCACGGCCACGGCGACCGCGCTGACCGAGGTGCGTCTGGCCGGGCTCGGCCACGACGACCTGCGGCCCTGGCTGACCGGCCGGCCCGAGGTGGCCCTGCACCTGCTGCGCGCGCTCGCCCAGCGGCTGCGCCGCACCAACGACGTGCTGGCCGACCTGGTGTTCACCGACGTGCCCGGACGAGTGGCCAAGCAGCTGCTCGACCTGGCCGAGCGGTTCGGCATCAAGACCGACGACGGCGTCCGGGTGCACCACGACCTGACCCAGGAAGAGCTGGCCCAGCTCGTCGGCGCCTCCCGCGAGACGGTCAACAAGGCGCTGGCCGACTTCGCCCAGCGCGGCTGGCTGCGCATCGAGGCCAAAGCCGTGGTAATCCTCGACATCGACCGGCTCTACAACCGCTCCAGATAGCCGCCGGCCCGCCGGTCAGGAGGCGTCGAGATAGTCCAGCTGGGCCAGCACCGACATCTCCGCCGCCGGCCAGAGCGACCGGTCGACGTCGGCGTACACGATCTTGACGATCTGGCGTGCCGTGCGCGCGCCCTGCTCGCGCGCCGCCCTGATCTGGTCGAGCCGCTCGCGCCGGTGCGCGATATAGCCGTCGAGCGCCCCGATCGGGTCGGGCAGCACAGGCCCGTGGCCCGGCAGCAGCGCCCGCGCCTCCATGCTCTCCGCCGCCGCCCTCAGCCGGTCGAGGCTGCGGAGATAGTCGGCCAGGCCGCCGTCGCGGGCGATGATCGTGGTGCCTCTGCCGAGCACCGTGTCGCCGGTCAGCATCGCCCTGTCCGCGGGCAGCCAGAAGCACAGCGAGTCGAACGAGTGGCCAGGCGTTCCGTACACGTGGAGCTCCAGCCCTGCCACGGTCACCACGTCGCCGTCGGCGAGGCCCTCGTCGCCCAGCCGGTGGCGCGGGTCGAGAGCCCGCACGGGAGCGTTCACCATCCGGGCGAAGCGCCTGGCGCCGCCGCTGTGGTCGAAGTGGCCGTGGGTGAGCAGGATCTCGGTGACGCGGCGCTCGCCGAGATGGTCGCGTACGCGCTGAAGGTGTGACTCGTCCTCGGGCCCCGGATCGACGACCAGCACCTCCTCGCCCGCGCCGATCACCCACGTGTTGGTGCCGTCGAGCGTCATGGCGGAGGGGTTGGGGGCGAGCAGGTTCTCGGCGTGCTCCGTACGGGATCCGTCGGGCGTGCCGATCGGGATGCGCAGACCGCTCACGGAGCCACCACCAGCCGCATCTCGCCCTCGATCTCGACCGCCCTGGGCATGATGCGCACGATCTCCCTGGGCGTCGCCAGGACGTCGCCCACGCTGCCGCAGGCCGCCAGCTCGGTGAGCGTCCGGTGCGTGGGCGGCATGAGGAAGATCTTCCCCTGGCGCGCCAGCTCGACCGCCTCGGCCGGGCGCTGCCACACGACCTGGTCGGCCTCCCCGCCCACGTCACGGGTGCGCTGCCCGTCGGGCAGCACGGCGGCGAAGAAGCGCGTGTCGAAGCGCTTGCGCTCGATCTCCGGCGTGATCCAGTGCGCCCACGGCTTGAGCAGGTCGGAGCGGAGCACCAGGCCGCGCCGGGCGAGGAAGTCGGCGAAGGCCAGGCTCCTGTCGATGAGGGCGAGCCGGTCGGCCTCCCAGTCGTCGCCGGTCGTGTCGGCGACCACGGAGCCGGGCCCGGGCCCGGCCAGCAGCACGCCCGACTCCTCGAACGTCTCGCGTACGGCCGCGCACACCAGCGCCCGCGCCAGCCGCTCGCTCGCCTTGAACACCGCGCCCCACTCCGCGGGGGACGGCCCGGCCCAGGCGACCGCCTGGTCGGCGTCGCGCTCGTCCACGGAGCCGCCGGGGAAGACGTACGCGCCCGCCGCGAAGGCCATCGTGGACTTGCGCCGGAGCAGGTAGACCTCGGGGCCCTCGCGCAGCAACACCACGGTGGCGGCGTCCCGCGCGGGCACCGGCTCCACCCGTCCGGCGAGAACGTCCCGCGCCCGCGCGGCGAGCTCGGCTGGAAGCGGAATTCCGGTCACCTGACCTCCTTAGAACATCACTCGGTCATGGTGACATATCCCGATTCAGGCTACTTCGGCGATCAGCTCCACTTCCACGGGCGCGTCCAGCGGGAGCACGGCCATACCCACCGCGCTGCGGGCGTGCTTGCCCTGCTCCCCGAAGACCTCGGCGAGCAGATCGCTGGCGCCGTTGGCCACCTGCGCCTGCTCGGTGAAGCCGGGTGCACTGGCCACGAACACCACGACCTTGACGATCCGCCGCACCCTGGACAGCTCGCCCAGCTCGCCCTTGAGCGCCGCGACGGCGTTGAGCGCGCAGATGCGGGCCTGCGCCCGGCCCTCGTCGGTGCCCAGGTCGACGCCGAGCTTGCCGGTCTGGTGCAGCTTGCCCTCCAGCATCGGCACCTGGCCCGAGGTGTAGACCAGGTCGCCGGTGCGTACGGTGGCGACGTAGGAGCCCACGGGCGCGACGGGCGGCGGCAACGTCAGGCCCAGCTCTTCGATCTTCTGCTCAGGCGTCACTGCTTCTCCCGCTTGAAGTAGGCGACGAGCTGCTCGGGCGTGGCGCCCTGCAGGATCTGCACCAGCTCCCAGCCGTCGGCGCCGAAGTTGTCGAGGATCATCTTGGTGTTGTGGATCAACACCGGGGCTGTGAGATATTCCCATTTCTTCATGGCTGTCAGCGTCTCACAAGAACCGCTGACACCACCTTCCACCGACGCGGCCCCAGTGTGAGCAATCTCAAAGGGTGGTCGTCGGCTTTCGACAAGTGACCGTTCGGTAGCCTCGAATCGTGGACTCTCCGGACACGGACTGGGCCGGCGTGCGGCTGCACGTGGTCACCGGCAAGGGCGGCACCGGCAAGACGACCGTGGCCGCCGCTCTCGCTCTGGCTCTCGCCTCCGGCGGCCGAAAGGTGCTGCTCGTGGAGGTGGAGGGCCGGCAGGGCATCGCGCAGATCTTCGACCTGCCGCCGCTGCCGTACGAAGAGCGCAAGATCGCGGTGGCGCCCTCGGGCGGCGACGTCTTCGCGCTGTCCATCGACCCGGAAGCGGCCATGCTCGAATACATGGAGATGTTCTACGGGATGCGCAGCGCGGGCCGGGCGCTGACCAAGATGGGCATCGTCGACTTCGCCACCACCGTGGCACCGGGTTTCCGCGACGTCCTCGTCACCGGCAAGACGACCGAGGCCGTACGCCGGCGGGGCAGGAACGGCCGCCGGATCTACGACGCCGTCGTCCTGGACGCTCCACCGACCGGCCGCATCGCGCGGTTTCTCAACGTCACCCAGGAGGTGGCGGGCCTGGCCAAGGTCGGGCCCATCAAGAACCACTCCGAACTGGTCAACAACGTGGTGAAATCCCCCGAGACCGCCGTGCACTTCGTCACGCTGCTGGAGGAGATGCCGGTCCAGGAGACGCTCGACGGCGTCGCCGAGCTCCGCGCCGCCGGCCTGCCCCCCGGCGGCATCTTCGTCAACATGGTCCGCGAGTCGCTGCTGCCGCAGGCCGCCCTTGACACGGCTGTCAAGGGCCGTTTCGACGCCGGTGAGCTCGTGCTGGGGCTCAAGGCCGCGGGCGTGGCCGACGGCGCCGAGGCCACGGCGATGGCCGAGGCGCTCGCCGAGGAGCTCGTCGAACACGCCCACCGCACCGAGCTGGAGAAGGCCGAGCGCGAGTCGCTGGCCGAGGCGGGCCTGAAAAGCTACGAACTGCCGCTGCTGGCCGACGGCGTCGACCTGGCCGGCCTGTACGAACTCGCGGAGAGCATGCGCACCCAGGGAGCAGCGTGAAGAAGCCCGCCACCCTCGACATCGACGCGATCCTCGACGACCAGGGCACCCGGATCATCGTCTGCTGCGGCGCCGGCGGCGTGGGCAAGACCACGACCGCGGCTGCGCTCGGGCTGCGCGCCGCGGAGCGCGGCAGGTGCGTGGTCGTGCTGACCGTCGACCCCGCCAGGCGCCTCGCCCAGTCGATGGGGCTGACCGAGCTGGACAACACGCCGCGCCTCGTCAGCTCCCCCGAGGGCGGCGGCCAGCTGTTCGCCATGATGCTCGACATGAAGCGCACGTTCGACGAGATCATCGAGGCGCACGCCGATCCCGAGCGGGCCCGGCAAATCCTGTCGAACCCCTTCTACCAGTCCCTTTCGTCCAGCTTCTCCGGCACCCAGGAATACATGGCCATGGAGAAACTGGGCCAGCTCCGCCGCTCCGACGAGTGGGACCTGATCATCGTGGACACCCCGCCCTCGCGGAACGCGCTCGACTTCCTCGACGCTCCCGAGCGCCTCGGGCGCTTCCTCGACGGCAGGTTCATCAGGCTGCTGACGGCTCCGGCCAAGGCCGGGGGGCGCAGCGCGTTCCGGCTGCTCAACGCCGGGTTCGGGTTGATGGCGGGCGCGATGACCAAGCTGCTCGGCGCTCAGGTGATCAAGGATCTGCAGACGTTCGTGTCCGCGCTCGACGCCGTGTTCGGCGGGTTCAGGCAGCGGGCCGAGATGACGTACCAGCTGCTGCAGGCCCCGGGCACGGCCTTCCTCGTGGTGGCCGCGCCCGAGCGCGACGCGATGCGCGAGGCGTCCTATTTCGTCGAGCGCCTGGCCGAGGAGCGCATGCCCCTGGCCGGCCTCGTGGTCAACCGCGTGCACGTGTCGCCCGCCCCAGCGCTCTCAGCCGCCCGCAGCGCGGCGGCCGCGGAAGACCTGGAGTCGAGGGGCGAGCATGAGCTGACCGCCGCCGTGCTGCGGCTGCACGCCGGCCGGATGCAGCTCACCGCCCGCGAGAGCCGCGAGCAGGAGCACTTCGCCTCGGCCCACCCCACGGTGCCCGTGGTGCAGGTCCGCGCCATGTCCGAGGACGTTCACGATCTCACAGGTCTGCGACAGATCGGTGACCTGCTGGCGACCGCCTGACAAAGAGAAAGTACGGCCGACGGACGGCGCCGGCCGTACTCGCTCGTGGGCCTGATCAGCCCGCGATCAGCTCGTTGGTTCGTTCGTACTCTTCCTTGGCCGACTCGAGCAGGTCTCGCCACGAGTCGACGTCAGGACGCCGACGAAGCAGTGCACGCCGTTCTCGTTCTGTCATGCCGCCCCACACCCCGAACTCGATGCGGTTGTCCAGCGCATCGGCGAGGCACTCGGTGCGGACCGGGCAACCCCGGCAGATGAGCTTCGCCCTGTTCTGCGCGGCGCCCTGCACGAACAGGGCATCCGGATCCGCACCCTTACAGGCGGCACGGGAGGTCCAATCCGTGATCCACATTTTTCGACCCCACTCCCCTTAGGTGGTCAGTCGTCATTTGGGGCCGACGGGCGCGGGCGCCGAGCCTCCGTATTCAGTTGCCGCAGGGAGAACGTACGCAACGAGACGTTCGGGCCGACAGACCCCAGAGGACCAATTTCTCGGGCCTGATCTTGACCGGGAATGACTAGTCACCCCCATCAGTCAAGGCGAAATGGTGTCGCGCTACCGGTTCGGTCACCGTTTCGACGTACGCTAGGTAGCGTGCAAGCTCGCGGCAAAGATCGCTCCAACCCCGTCCTCAACATCCTGCGACTGATCATCGCCGGATCGGCGGCCGGGGTGCTCGCGGCCGCCGTGGCGCTGCCGGCGGTCGGCGGAGCCGGGATGTCCACGAAGAGCGCCGTCGAAGGGCTCAACCTCAAGCCGGAAAACCTCGATGAGCCTCCTCTGCCCGAGCGGACCGAGCTGCTCGATGCCAACGGCAAGAAGATCGCCTGGTTCTACTTCGAAAACCGTCAGTCCGTGCCCCTCGACAAGGTCGCGCCGATCATGCGGACGGCGCTCATCTCGATCGAGGACTTCCGTTTCTACCAGCACGGACCGATCGATGTGGAGGGAACGGCCAGAGCGCTGATGAAGAATTTCACCAGCGGCGGCGTGACGCAGGGCGGCTCGTCCATCACCCAGCAGTACGTCAAGCAGGTGCTGGTCAACAAGGCTGAGACGCCGGAGGAATACCAGGCGGCCATCGCGCCCACCATCTCCCGCAAGCTGACCGAGCTGCGTTACGCGATGGCGATCGAGAAGAAGTACACCAAGGACCAGATTCTCGAGAAATATCTGAACATCGCCTACTTCGGCGCCGGCGCCCACGGCATCCAGGCCGCGGCCAAACGCTTCTTCGACAAGCCCGCCTCCGAGCTCGACCTCGCCGAGGCCGCCACGCTGGCCGGCGCTGTGCAAAACCCCGCGCGCACCGACCCGAACGTCGACTCCGACTCCCGCAAACGGCTGCTGGAACGGCGCAACGTCGTGCTCGACCGGATGGCCCAGATCGGCAAGATCACGCCGAAGGACGCCGCCGAGGCGAAGAAGGAGAAACTGGGCTACAAGGACATCAAGATGTCCGGCGGCTGCGAGTCCAGCAAGTTCCCGTACTTCTGCCTCTACGTCCAGTACGAGATCCTCAACAACGAAGACTTCGGCAAGAACCAGGACGAGCGCCGCAAGCTGCTCCAGCGCGGCGGCATGAAGATCAAGACCACGATCGACCCCAAGATGCAGGCCGCCGCCGAGAAGGCCATCAAGAAGTACGTCAGCACCAAGGACAAGCCGGTCGCCTCGCAGGCCATGATCGTGCCCGGCACCGGCGAGATCAAGGCCATGGCCGCCTCCCGCAAGTTCGGCGGCAGCAAGAAGAAGAACGAGATGAGCTACAACATCGTGGCCGACGCGGCGCACGGTGGCGGGCGCGGCTTCCAGCAGGGCTCGACGGCGAAGGTCTACACGCTGGCCGCCGCCCTGGAAGAGGGCATGAAGTACAGCGACGGCTTCCCCTCCCCCTCCGGCTACAAGGCCGGCAGCTACAGCTCGTTCAAGAACTGCGAAGGCAAGAACGTCGGCGACCCGAGCCACACCGTGCGCAACTCCAGCGAGGGCGGCGGCGGCTTCAAGACCCTGCAGACCGGCACGTGGGGGTCGGTCAACACCTTCTTCGTCAAGCTGTCGCAGGAGGTCGGCCTCTGCAAGGTCGTCAAGATGGCCAAGCGCCTCGGGGTCAAGCGGGCCGACGGCCAGAAACTCTCCGAGGTGGAGACGTTCACGCTGGGGGTCAACGAGGTCGACCCCGTCACGATCGCCAACTCGTACGCGGTGTTCGCGGCCCGCGGAAAATACTGCAAGCCGCTGGCCATCACCGAGATCACGGACCGTAACGGCGCGACGAAGCAGTACAAACCGAAGTGCTCCCAGGCGCTGGACGAAGAGGTCGCCGACGCGGTCAACGGCATCCTGGAGGGCGTCTTCACCAAGGGCACGATGAGCGGCGTGGGCGGCATCGGCAGGGACGCGGCCGGCAAGACCGGCACGACCGACAACTACATGTCGGCATGGTTCGCCGGTTACACGCCCAACCTGGCCTCCGCGGTCAGCCTCGGCGACCCGCGCGGCACCTCGGCACACAAGCTGATCGGCATCAGGATCGGCGGCACTTACTACCCGTACGTGTACGGGTCCTCCATCTCCGGGCGCATCTGGAAAGACTCGATGCTCTCGGCTCTGAAAGGGGTCGAGCCGCGGCACTTCACGTCGGTCGACAAGTCGCGGTTCGGCGGGTGCACCGACAACTGCGCGCCCAAGCCCAAGAAGAAGCGCGACGACCGGCGAGGCGACAGGGGCCCGCTCGACATCTTCGACCCGGGCAACCGTGACTGGCCCGGTGACGGTGACCGGGCCCCCTGGGAGGGCCGTGGCGGCGACGGACGGCCCGGGGGCTGGCGCGACCGCGGCTGACCGGAGGCGGGTCTGCACGCGGTCGCTGCGGCCGATCTACACGAGCATCCCGCGCCGCAAAGGTGTTCAGCGCCCGTTATCCCTGATAGACGCTGGGCTTGCGTTGGAGCGCGCTCCAACTCCTAGCGTGGGCCCATGTCAGCATCACCGCAACTGAACGATGACGCGCAGACCCTGTCGATCACCGAGGTATCCCACAGAACCGGCCTGTCCGCCCACACCCTTCGCTACTACGACAAGGCCGGGCTCGTCCAAGCCGTCCGCCGCAGCCCTGTCGGCGTGCGCCGGTACGCGACCGCCGACATGGACTGGCTCGCCTTCCTGATGCGCCTGCGCGACACGGGTATGTCGATCGCCGACATGAAACTGTTCGCCGAACTGCGCAGGGCCGGCGACGAAAGCATCGCCGCAAGGCTGGAATTACTGAGCGACCATCGCAAGGTCGTCGACCAGCGCTTACGGATCCTGCGTTCGAGCATGCGTGCGCTGGACAAGAAGATCGCGCACTACCGAGCCCTCCTGGAGGACAGGTGAACGCGGCAGCGGATCCCCTTCGACCCTCGAGCCCGCCCGGTGGGAGGGCAGGCGCGGGTGCCATGCGCGTGCCCGGTGGGGCGCGGGCGAACGTCGTACGACGTCTACTGGGCGTGGTTCTGCTGGCGCTGACAGTCGGGTGCGCCGGCGAGACGAGTCGGACGCCCCCTGCCTCGCCGCTCGCTTCGTCCGGAGCCGCGTCCGCGGCGATCCACACCGGCTTCTCCGCGCCGACCGGTCTGGCGTTCGCCCCGGACGGGACGCTGTACGTCTCCAACTGGTCGGGCGGGACGGTCGAACGTGTCACCCCGGACGGCGCGCGCTCGACGTTCGCGGAGGTGAGTGCGCCCGCCGGGCTGGCCCTGGACACCAAGGGCAACCTTTACGTCGCCAGTTACTCCGGCGACACCGTGTACCGGATCAGCCCGGCAGGGCGGCGCCAGGAGTTCGCGACGGGATTTCACACCCCGACAGGCATCGGTTTCGACTCGCGCGGCAACCTGCTGGTCTGCAACCGGGCCAGCAACGAGATCATGCGAGTCGCCCCCGACGGCACGGTGAGCAGGGTAGCCGGTGGGCTCAGCACGCCCGTCGGCGTGGCCGAGGACGCACGGGGCACGATCTTCGTGGCCAACTACACGGGCGGGACCCTGTCACGCATCGGCCGCGACGGCCGGGTGACCACGCACTCCGATGACTTCGACGGGCTCGGAGTCGGTCTGGTCGTCGGCCGGGACAATCGCCTGTACGCCACGGATCGGGCAGCGGGCGCCATCAAGCGGGTGGATCAGGACGGAAGAGCCGTCGCGGTCATGTCGGGCCTCGGCTCACCCGTCGCGCTCGGTGTGAACGCCGCCGGCACCATCTACACGGCGACCTGGGATGACGGCGCCCTCTACCAGGTGCCCGCTTGACCGGCGGCTCAGGCATCTGCCGGGTCCTTCAGAGGGCGCCCAGGGCTTGACGCTTGGCGAGCCTCAAGCTCGACACCTTCGACACGCCTGGCCGGCTCCCAGCGCGGAGGGGCAAGGTGGCTGCGCGTCAAGCCGCAGGAAGGGCGGCGGTGATGCGGCTCGCGAGACCTTCGCGCATGGCGATCGTCGCGGTCCGGTTCATCGCGCGGACCGTCGATGAGGGCCCTGGCAGGACACATCCCAACGTTGCCGGGACCGCCATCCCGACGCGTCGAAGAGGTCGACTTTTGCGTTCGGTTGATGTTTTCTGGTCAGCCCTGCGCCTGTCTCCCGCATGGCATAAAACGCCATTTATATGGCGTCATCGGTCCTGGACGCCATATTTCGGCAAAGATTAACTTGACCGGTAAAAATCACCGTACGCCAGGAGAGGGGTGCGCCGCATGAAGAAGACGATTGTTCACAATGACCCTCTGGACAGGGCCAAGCAGAGTCCGGCCAGCAGGGCATGGAAGACATCCGGATGGGAAGTCATCGTGCCCCACACGAAGTAGGAACACCCCGGCAACCACTCCGACGATCGGGGTGGTTGCTCCTTTTCCTGCGGCGGCTCGGGGCAGGCGGCCCTCGGCAGGCCACTGCCTCCACCGGCGCCGCCCTGATGCTCATGGAAAGCACACGATCACTGAGGACTCTCGTGCGTATCTTCCTCGTCAACATGCCATGGGCGATGATCGACGCGCCATCCCTGGCGCTTGGCATCCTGCGCAACGCCGCCGTGGCTGCCGTCCCTGACGCCGAGGTGACCGTGGTGCACGCCAATCTCGACTACGTCGACTGGGTCGTGGGCCGGCATCGGTTCACCACGCATGACTACCACTACTACTGCATCGACAGTTACTTCTCCGGAGTCGGCGACTGGGTCTTTTCCTCCGCGCTCTACCACGACCCGCAATGGCGGACAGGCGAGCCGAGCGAGGAGACATGGCTCACTGACGAGCGTCACGAGCTCAGCCTCGACCTGCACGCCTCGGCCCCGGAGTTCGTCGAGGAACTCGCCGCCAGAATCGTGGCGGCCGAGCCGGACGTGGTGGGCTTTACTTCTACGTTCCAGCAGAACACGGCGGCGCTGGCCACAGCGCAGGCGGTCAAGCGGGCCTCGCCGCAGGTGCGTGTCGCCTTCGGTGGGGCCAACTGCGACGGCGCCCAGGGTGCGGCCCTGCACCGCAACTTCCCCTTCGTGGACTACGTGATTCGCGGTGAGGGAGACGTGGCGTTCCCCGCGCTGCTGAAGGTGCTGGCAGGCCCGGAGCTCGCCGAGCCCACCGCCGCAGCCGCAGATCCCGCGGCGCTCGCCGATATCCCGGGCCTGTGCTGGCGAGGGCCGGACGGCGACCACCACGCGAACCCCATGACCGGCCGAGCACTGCCGCCGAGCGAGATCGTGACCCCGGACTACGACGGATTCTTCGAGCGGCTGGAGTCGTCGGCGGCCCAAGACTGGGTGGAGCCGAAGCTGGTCGTCGAAAGCGCCCGCGGATGCTGGTGGGGCCAGAAGCACCACTGCACCTTCTGCGGGCTCAACGGGTCGTTCATGGAATTCCGCAGCAAGAACCCCGCGGCGTTTTACGACGAGATCATCCGGCTGGTCCGCCGCCACAAGGTGCTCGACATGTACGTGGTGGACAACATCCTCGACATGGGCTATCTCACCACGCTCATACCCAGGCTGGCGGAGTCCAGCTACGATCTGCGGCTGCACTACGAGATCAAGTCCAACCTCAGGCGCGACCAGCTGAGAGCGTTGGCCGGTGCCGGCGTGGTCAGCGTTCAGCCAGGCATAGAGAACCTGAGCAGCCGGGTCCTGAAGATCATGGACAAGGGTGTCTCCGGGTGCCAGAACGTACGGCTGCTGCGCGACGCCTACGGCACCGGCCTGACACTGACCTGGAACTACCTCTACGGCTTTCCCGGCGAGCGGCCTGAGGACTACCTCCCGCTGATCGCGCAGTTCCCGGCCCTGCACCATCTTCCCCCGCCCGACGTGGTGACCAGGCTCGTGATCGAGCGGTTCAGCCCGTACTTCGACCGGCCCGAGCTTGGCTTCGCGCCGCTGGAGCCCGCCTCCCAGTACCACCGGATCTACGACCTCCCGAATGAGGAGTTGATGGACCTGGCGTACATGTTCGCCGCACCGCGCCACGGGATCGACGAGTCGGTCGCCGACGTGCTGCGGGAGGCGGTGGGGGAGTGGCAGCGGGCGTATGCCGAGAGCCGGTTCGGCTACCTCGACCTGGGCGACTCGATCGTGCTGGTCAGTCGGCGCGCGCGATTCGACTGGACCGTACATTCGCTGCGCGACCCGGCAGAGGTGGCCGCCTTCCGGCTGCTCGACCAGCCGCGTACGGTCCCCGGGCTGGTGCGTGAACTCGCGGGCTCGGTGACGGAGCCCGAAGCCGACGCGTTGCTCGACCGATGGTGCCGGCTGGGCATCGCCTTCGCCGACGCCGGTCACTATGTCCATGTCGCCGCAGTGGCCGACAACCAGGAGCTGCTCCGCATCGGTCAGCGCCTTGACGGATCGAGCCCAGACCTCTTCGACCATCTCCCACCGACGGCAACCTCCCCGGTGCCCGCGACATGACGGCGCCGGGTTCGCTGACGCTGACCTTGTGGCACCACCACGACCAGGAGCTGCTCCGGCTTCCGGCCGTCGCCATGGGCAGCCGTCGGGTCGGCGCAGGCGACCCGCCAGCGGAACTGGCCGCCACGCTCTACCACCAGGGAGTACGGCGAGTCGCCCTCGATCGCCCGGTCGATCTGACCGACCGACAGGGTGCCGCCACCGTGGTCGGGTGGTTGCTGCTGTTGACCGAGCTCACGAGCTGGGCACTGGTAGTCGACTGGGACGTACGGCTGGGCCCGGCTCTGGAGAACTGGCGGCTGCTCAGCCACCTTTACCCGCCCCGGGCGGTGCTGGACTCGGCGGGCGGCGATGTCGGGGACGACTGGCGCGAGGAGTTCTACCTCGGTAAATGTATGTGGCGGCAGGGACCAGGGTTCGTGGAGGTACGGGACCGGCGGCCAGGTTCGCTGGCCCGCTACGTCATCGACGACGTCGACTACCTGCGGGCAGTCGACAGGCTCTCGTCGAGCTGCCGCGCCGACCAGGTGCCGGCTGCGGTACTCGACGACCTGGTCAGCGAAGGGCTGGTGGGTCAGGTGGGAGACATTGCCTGGTGGATGCCGTACCGGGTACGCCGCTGGCCGTGGGGCGGTATGGTGATCTGACCGCATCGAACCAACCACCACGCGACGCCGACTCCCGGCGGAGTAAGACCCGGCGCGGCGGTTGCGCCCACGGGAGTGGTGTACGGGTTTGACTCCGTTCATCACCTTGATGCCCGCGAGGGAAGGTCGATGTGACAGACCAAAGCCCTGGTCGATCAGGGGTTCAAGAACACGGTCTCCGACCATGGAGCCGGGCTCGGGATCGACACCGGCGCCTGGCCCGCGACCATGACTACCTGCCGGCCTACTCTCGACAGATCCTGGACGCCTGACTAGAGCGGCCCGGCATCCAGACACCGCGCCGTCTGAGACCCGACCGCCGCGCCAGACAGCCACAGAGGGCGGCTCAAGGCTGCTGAGGGCGCTGCACGCCGGGTTGAACGGCTGGATCCCGCACAGCACCGGGATCCAGCCCTCAGGCCCATCACACCGGACCTACTTGCCCGCCAGCCTCGCGCGCACCGTGGCCGCGACCCGGCCGCCCTCGGCCCGACCGGCGACCTTCGGGTTGACGGCCTTCATGACCTGCCCCATCGCCTGCGGCCCCGACGCGCCCGTCTCGGCGATGGCGGCATCGACCAGCGCCGCCAGCTCGTCGTCCGACAACTGGGCGGGCAGGTATTCCTCCAGCACCGCCTGCTCGTCGAGCTCCGCCTGCGCCTGCTCGGCCCGCCCCGCGTTGCCGAACGCCTCCGCCGCCTCGCGCCGCTTCTTGGCCTCCTTGGTCAGCACCTTGATGATCTCGTCATCGGTCAGCTCCCTGGCCTCCTTGCCGGAGACCTCCTCGACGTTGACCGCCGCCAGGGCCATGCGAATCGTCCGGAGGCGTACGTCGTCCCGGCTCTTCAGCGAAGCCGTCAGATCGGCCTTCAGCTTGTCTTTCAATGCGCTCATGCGCACCATCTTGCCGCCTGCGTGAACGCCCCGCGCCGGATGTCGGGCATCATGAATGGGTGAGGAAAGCCGTCGCAGTGCCACTGTCCATGCTCGGTCTCGGCCTGGCCGGACTGGGTTACGCCTCCGTGGTGGAGCGCAACTGGTTCCGCCTGCGCCGTTTCGACGTACCCGTGCTGGAGCGCGGCCACCGTCCCGTGCGCATCCTCCACCTGTCCGACCTGCACCTGACGCCCGGGCGCTCGATGCTCATCAAATGGGTGCGCTCCCTGGGCGACCTGGAGCCCGACCTGGTCGTCAACACCGGCGACTCGATCGCGCACCCGGAGGCCGTCCCGGCCCTCCTGCACGCCCTCGAGCCCCTGCTGTCCCGCCCCGGCCTGTTCGTCTACGGCTCCAACGACCTCTACGCCCCCCAGCCGAAAAACCCGGCCCGCTACCTGTGGCGCACCTCCAGGAACGAACGCCGCCAGCAGGTCCCCAACCTGCCGTGGGAAGAGCTGGGCGCGGGCATGGCGTCCGAGGGCTGGCTCGACATGAACAACACCACGGCCCGCATCAAGGTGGCCGACCTCGACGTGGCCGTGGCGGGCATCCACGACTCCCACATCTCCCGAGACCGCTACGACCTCGTGGCCGGCCCCGCTCCCGCGGACGCCGACCTGCGGCTCGGCGTCATGCACTCCCCCGAGCCGCGCAACATGACCCGCTTCGCCGACGACGGCTACCAACTCCTGCTGGCCGGCCACACCCATGGGGGCCAGCTCTGCATCCCGTTCTACGGCGCCCTGGTCACCAACTGCGGCATCGACCGCGCCAGGGTGAAAGGGCTGAGCCGCCACGATTCGGCCTGGCTGCACGTGTCCGCCGGCCTCGGCACCTCGCCGTACGCACCGGCCCGGTTCGCCTGCTTCCCCGAAGCGACGCTCCTGACACTGGTCCCCCGACGCTAAAGGCGGTCACAACCACCTTGGGAGTCCGCTAGACTTTTCCAAGCACGTGCACGACGGCGTGCGACCGGGGTGTAGCGCAGCTTGGCAGCGCGCTTCGTTCGGGACGAAGAGGTCGTGGGTTCAAATCCCGCCACCCCGACAGAGTTTGACCAGGTAGAGGGCTTGATCCGGTGAACGGGTCAGGCCCTTTTCCATGTCTGGAAGTCGATAGGAGCCAATCGGGGAGCCATCTCACTCGGACTCAACCCGTCGGCTTGTCGCCGAAGATTGTGTTCATGGTGTGGGCGCCCTTGGTGATCACCGGCTTGAGCTGGTGTCGGTAGACCGTTTCCGTGACGCTGGTGCCTGCGTGCCCGACGAGATCAGCGATGGTCTCGATGGGTACGCCCTGGTCACTCATGATGGAGACGAACGAGTGACGCAGCTCGCGGGGTGTCCAGTCGGTTCCGATCCCCGCGTTCTTGGTGATCTGCCGGAACGCCCGCCGTACGTTCGCGGCATCCAGCGGGGTGCCGACGCTCGTACAGAACACCAGGTTGTGATCTTGCCACAGCCCGCCCACCTTGAGCTTCTGCGCGGCTTGGCGAGCGTGGTGTTGGCGTAGTGCTTCAGCGGCGAGTCTGGGCAGTTCCAGCGTGCGCCGTGACTTGCGGGTCTTGGTGTCACCTCCTACTCGGTCGGCTCGCCACACGTAGATGGCGAACCTCTTGTGCTTGAACCCCGCCTCGGTCACCGGTTGCCACGCCTTAAGGCCGGGGATCCACGCGACGACGTGATCCCAGCACAGTGCGCGGGCTTCCTCGGTACGGACGCCCGTGGTGAGGCTGAGCACCACGTAGGCGTGGAGTTCGGACGACTCGGCGGCCTTGAGCATCGCGTCCGCCTGGTGGCGAGTGAGTGCCTTGCTGGGCCTGCCGTCCTTGCCTGTGGGCGTGGTGACCAGCTCGGCAACGTTCCTCAACACCAGGTCACGCGCCTGAGCTTGCCGGATGGCTCGCTTCAGCACGCTGTGGACATCTCGTAGCGTCCTGGTGGCCAGGTCGCTGGAGAGTACGTCCAGCCACTCATCCACGTGATCCGCGCGTAGCTGCTGGAGCTTCATCTTCCCCAGCCTGGGGATGACGTGCGTCTCGGCGAGGATGCGTTGCTTGGTGACGGTGTTCTCGGATCGGCCCTTGAGACCTTTGCTGAGCCAGTCGTTGACGGCATCGCGCACGGTGTAGGTCTCCGACGCAGTGACGCCGGTCTCAAGAGCCTTGACGGCCTTGATCAGCTTGTCCTTGACGGCGGTCTTGGTCTTGGCCTTGCGCTTGAGGCGCTGGCGCTTGCCGTCGGGGCCGAACCCGAGGGAGATGGCTCCGGTGAAGCCGTCCCCCTCGGGGTAGATGGTCGCTTCGTACTTGCCGATCAGGATCTTGGCCAAGGGATCACCCCTTCTCGTGACGGTTGAGGTACTCCTCGATCGCCTTCCTGATCACCCACGACACATCTCGTTCCTGCGACTCGGCGTACCTGCGGAGACGGTCTTTGAGTTCCGTGTCCACGCGTACGGGAGGCAGGGTG
The DNA here is from genome assembly GCF_039871615.1 of Nonomuraea sp. B10E15. NCBI lineage: Bacteria > Bacillati > Actinomycetota > Actinomycetes > Streptosporangiales > Streptosporangiaceae > Nonomuraea > Nonomuraea sp. B10E15. The sequence goes on along the minus strand of NZ_JBDPMB010000046.1, from coordinate 10,763 downwards.
GTTCGGTCGCTCGTCATTGACGGCTTCCTTTCGTGTCATGCAGTTATCAAGAGGCGCTTGCCGGGTTGCGCGGCGGGTGTCGCGCAACCCGGCTCTGTAGAACGTTGTAGCACGCTGCTCTACGCCTCGTCCATCGATTCCAGCGAGGAAACGAACTCGGCAAGGTGCCGGTCGGTGATCCGGCGAAGCTTGCCGATCTTGATGCTTCTGAGCTGTCCGGTACGGAGAAGGAAGTAGACCTTGTCGCGTCCGACGCTCAGCATCTCCGCGACTTGTTCGACGGTGTATGCCTGCATGTGCATCCCCCCTCTCGATCGTCGAGGTGTGCCCGCGCATGGTCGCCGGTTACGGATGGTGATCGTCCGCCGGTTCGTCCGTCCGCGCCTGTCGCTGCCTCTACACGCGCAGACGCGCGGACGGACGCGGACGGCGGACGCGGACGATTACGGATCGTGCACCTCTGGGAGGGCTCGCCAGCGTCCTCGTGAGACCTGTTCGGCCTGGCGCGTGCGGCTCAGCTCTTGGAGGCGTTGGTAGACCCATGTGCGGCGCATGCCGGTTGCGCGCATGAGGTCGCCGATGCTCACCCCGTCGGACGGAGCTTGCCTCAGTGCGGTGGTGAGGGCCTCTTCAGCGGCTCGTACGGGGTTGTCGCGGGCGCGCCGGGGCGAGGGGCGGATGGTGGGCTGTGGTGGTGGGGCGGGCGTCTCTGCCGCGTGTTTGAGGGCTTGGGCGGACACCTCGTCGAGGGGTGGGCGGTGGTTGGCGTGTTGTTCGGCGGTGGCCTGTACGCCCGCGTCGTCGAGCAGGTACGTACGGGCGCGGCGGGGGATGTCGTGTTCCGGGGAGCTGATCAGGAACTTGCCGGGGGCGTCGAGCTTGTGGGGGTGCCATCCGGCCTTGACCATGCCCTGTCCCAGGATGAGGTCTCCGTCGCGGGCTTCCCGGACGCGGAAGCACAGCCGGACGTCCATCTGGGAGCGGACCGCGCTTTTGCCCATCGCGTCTTTGGAGGGGCGTTGGGTGGCGGCGATCAGGTTCACCGCCGGTGCGCGGCCACGGCGGGCGATCGAGTCGGCGTGGTCGATCGCGCGTGGTGCCTCGCTGGCCAGTTCGGCGTACTCGTCGATGACGATGACCAGTGCTGGCCGCTCGGGTGAGGGCTCCCAGACGCGTTCGCCGCGTGTGGTGAGGTCGTCGGCGCGGCCGTCGAGGATGACCACGGCGTCGGCGAGCAGGGCCTCTGCTTCCTGTGGGGTGGTGGCGATCCGGTCGATGCAGGACGCCCATGGGAGCAGTTCCATGCCGCGTTTGAGGTCGACGGCCCACAGGATCACGTCCTGGCAGGCTGTCAGGTCGCCGAGCAGGACGTTGACGCCTCCGGATTTGCCTGCCCCGGACATGCCCGCGAACAGGGCATGTCGGCGGAGCAGGGGGACGCGGACCGGTGTGCCGTCCTCGAACAGCCCTAGCTTGGCGGGTTGGGTGATGGAGGTGATGGAGGGGCCTGGCCAGGCGATGGCGTCGGCGTGCGGGTCGGTTTCGATGACGCGTACGTCGGCGCGGTTGGCTTTCTTGCTGGCCACGGGCTGGACGCGGATGCCGCCGCGGGTGGTGCCGAGCGCTGATTCCAGGCGGGGGACGGCGTTGATGGCGTCTTCGACGGTCTGGCCGACGCCCAGCCCGAGGCGGAAGCGGTAGCCCCACAGATCGACCATGGCCGATTGGATGCGGGATCCGGCCAGGCCGGCGGCTTGGGCGATGTCCGGCCAGGCGGCCAGCGTGCGCTCCACGCGTACGCGGGCACGCCTGCGGCGGTGCGCCCACCAGGGCACGGCCAGCACGAGGGTGCCGACGCCGAGCACGGCGGGTAGAGGGTCGGTGAACGGGCCCAGGTAGGCGGCCAGGGTCAGCCACGTTCCGGCGAGCGCCGTGGTGACGGCGGCGTAGCCGCGTTCGATCGGGCGGGTGAGGTTGACCCACCGGCCCCACAGGGCCAGTGCGCCGGCCACGAGGGCGGTGGCGATGATCACGGTGGGCCACCAGTCGGGGAACCAGCGCCGCAGGACCATGCTCGCGGCCAGGACGCTCACGCCGATGGTGAGCGGAGCGAGCTCGGACCGGTAGCGCCAGGCCAGGCGGGCGATACCGGCGATGGCCAGGGGCGCCAGTTCCAGATCGTCGATCATGGCGATGGGTTGCACGCCGTAGCGGCGCATCCGGCGTGCGTTGCGCCGCAGTTCGTAGCGCGAGGCGCGGTGTCTGTTCATCGGCCCTCACCCGTCCTGTGGTCGGCGGGCATCTGGGCATGCAACTCGTCGCGTACGTAATAGAGCGGGTCGTCGTCGCCGTCGTGGTGGGCGGCCAGGGTGGCGCGGATGGCGGCGAGCAGGTTGGCGCGCTGGTAGCGGACGCTGGCCAGTTCGGCGCGAAGGCCGGTCACCTCGTCGATGAGGGTTTCGATGTCGTCGAGGGCGGCGAGCACGTACTCCCACAGCGGGAGCAGGGGCGAGGGGTCGCGGGTGAGTGCCGTCAGGAGTTGGGCGGCGGTGGTGTTGCGGTGGGCGGCTCCCTGGAGATCGGTGTGTGGGTAGGGGTGGCGATGGGGCATCAGGCATCACATCCTTCGGTCGGGGACAGGGGTCAGTGGCTGGTGATCCAGCTCAGGGCCGCGCGGAGTACGGCGCGGATGTCGGGTGCGAGCGTGGTGGCGGCCAGCAGGAAGCCGAACAGCACGGTGATCAGCGCGTGCCACCAGCGCAGGCCCAGGTAGCGCCAGGCGATGAACACCAGCGCGCCGAACACGAGCACCAGCGGAACGGTGACGGTCATGGGGCATCACCTCCTCTCAGGTCGAGGCGGGTAGGCGGGTCAGATGCCGTCGTGGCGGGACTTGCGGCGGTGCCAGCGCCAGCGGGCGCGGCACTTGACGCACCGCACGGTTCCGGGCGTGGTCGCGCCGCACAGGCAGCGGCCGGGCTGGAGCGGGAGTCTGCGCATCGGGCTTCACCTCCTTCCGGCGGTGTAGGCGGTCGGCCGGCCGGAGCGGGCGTAGGTGCCCAGCAGGCGGCGGCTCAGGGTTCCGGTGGGGGTGTGGCGGCGGTCCTCGGCACGGATCACCACGACCAGCGCCGCGAACAGCGCCAGAGTGGCGAGCGACAGGGCCAGGGCCAGGAACACGACGAACAGTCCGAAGTCCACGGCTCACACCTCCTCGATCTCGTCGAGGGCGATGGCGTCGCGGTAGGAGTCGCGTGCGGCGCGGCGTTCCATCGCCGCGCGGGTGATGAGGATGGCTTCGTAGCGGACGCTGCCGAAGGCTTTGCCGGCGACGTGGTGCCCGTTCTCGGCGGTGGGCGTGGTGCCGAGCAGGGCGGCGATCCTGGCGACTTCGGCGATCGCCTGCGCTTCGGTGGTGGCGTCGGTGTCGTAGTTGGTGTGGACCGCCACCCGGACGGTTCCGTACCTGGGGACGGGCACCTTCGGGTGGCTGTCCAGGAACGCGGCCAGGGCGCGCAGTCCGGTGATCAGTTCGCTGCGGTGGGGGCGCTGAGCTGGGCTCATCTAGATCACATCCCTTCGGTTTCCGGTGACCTACGAGGCGAAGGTAGGTTTCGGGGAAGGGGTGGACCCATCGCGCGGTGTGATCATGCAGTGAGATCAAAAACATCCGGCGATGAGATGGACCAGATCTTGCGGTGAGATAAGTCCCTGCTCACGGCACCCAAGCAAGAGACCCCCGACAGAGCCCTTTGGGAACTGGCACTCTCACGAGTGCAGAAGGGCCCTGCCGGGGGCGTTGACGCGACGATGCGGGACACGGTGGCACGGGCGTGAGCCGGTCAACCGCACCGTCGCGCGCTCAGAGGGAAGCGAGCAGCCGTCGAGTGCTGGGCTGAGCTTCCGGCGTGAACGGTCAGCGAACCTGTTTCATCCCGTACAGCTCGACGACCTGGGCGGTAGCCAGGGCATACGGGTGGTGCTGGAAGTCGTCCCACGCCACGAACACGTTGTGCGCGGCCAGGGTCACCGAGCTGAACACTCCTGGCCGGTACAGATCAGCCAGCACGCCGACGCTGCGGGCGGCGGCCACTGTGTAGAGGGCGAAGTCCTCGTGCAGCATGGGGCACTCCTCCAGTGCCTTCGGGATGCACGCCCAGCAGGTCGGCGGGGCGTTGGTCCGGCCGCTGCGCAGGCTGGTGCGCTCGAACACGGTCTTGGTCAACGCCCACGGGATCAAGTCCGACACAAAGCCGGTCACCGACTCTCCGCACACCTGGCACAGCAGCTTGTCCATGCACCGCCACTGACGGCGCGTGTTCAGCTTGCGCATCCGTTCCGGCCCGCGCCTGGCGGGATCGTCACGGAAATCACGCGTCCGGGCGCGGAGGATCCCGCCGACGCTGCCCAGTTTGGCCGCATGGTGGTCCACCCAGTCACCGGCTTTCGACGGCAGATAGGACAACCGCGACCGGCCCGCGTACGACACGAACCCGATGGGATCGGTCACCAGCTCGTTGGCGTACGCGATCGTGTACGGAACCGTCGAGTACCCCGTCACAGCGGATCACCCGCCCGGAACGGCATCTCACCGCGCGACCCCGGCGCAGGTAGGACACGTTTCGGCGCGGACCCGCGAAGATCGGCGTAACGCGCGACGATACGCCGCGCGGCTCGCGTCGGGTCCGCCGTGGGATGCCAGGCATAGACGGGCCGGTCGCGCTGGTCGTTCCATCCTGTGGACCACCAGAACACCGCGCCGTCCGTCCACACGAGCAGACCGCGCCAGACCGACACCACGGCCAGCCCGTAGCCGTCGTTCACATCGGCTGTCAGCCCATGCGATTCCAGCTCCTGTTGCAGCTGGTCAGCCATGGCAACGGCACTTGCTTCCGGGTCACGCACCGGCCCTCCCGCAACTCCGTATTCCCCCAGCAATAGACGGGCGGAAGTCAGGCGAATGCGGATCTTCGGCACTTCCTCACATCAGCGCTGACCTGCGCCCCGGACTGATGTGAGGGTTCCAAGCAAAGCGGATCCGCATAATCTCACCGTGATATCTCACGGTGTGATGGACTAGAAGAGCTCCACTACTCCCGAAAGGCTGCGCTACCAGGGGAACGGAACGCCGCCATGACGATGGATCAAGAGCGAGTCCGGCATGTTCTTGAGACTGTTTTCGCACGTCAGGACATAGAAGACGTCTGCAAACAGCGTGATTTGGGCGGGGTTATCCGCATCCTCACCAAGTACGGCATCACCCAGGGGCAGATCTCCAACCTCACCGGGATCCCCCAGGGCCGCGTCAGCGAGTACAAGAGCGGCAAGCGAGTCCCGACCGCAAAGCATACATTTGAGGCGTTCGCTGACGGTTTGGGCATGCCTGGCCACTTGCGGCGCCTTTTGGGCTTGGCGTCCTCCGGTGGCGCAGGCGGTGCACGAGTCGCCAGCGACGGTGTCCAGATCCCCACGGACACCTTCGACTTGCAGCTCTTCGCTGAAGCGATCGGGAAAAGAGGCGAGCCATTGAAGCGCCGCGAATTGCTCACCTTGGTTGCACAACTCGGTGCCCAGTCCGCTCTGGCTCAAAGCGAGGCATGGGAAAAGGTTTCCTTCGCCCTGTCACGGCCGAGCGCCATTGACGAAGCCGTCGTACGAGAAATGGAAGCCAGAGCCGCCGGTTTCCACCGCCTCGAAGAGATGCTCCCCGCCCACACCATCTTCAGAGGCCTGGCCGCCCACCTCAACGAGGTCGGCACCATCCTCAACGGCACCACCACCGACCCCAAGGACGAGCTACGCCAACGCCTGATCGTCGTAGCCGGGGAGAGCAGCGTCCTCGCCGGCTGGATCGCAACCGACCTGGGCAACATCTCCGCCGCACGCAACTTCTACGACACCGCCGAGAAGGCATCGAAGGAAGCCGGCGACCCTGCCATCATCGCGTGCGCCTTCGGCTATCGCAGCTACATCCCCAGCGGCAAAGGCAACCACGGACGAGCCCGCGCCCTGCTGTCCACCGCGCTCCAGCACCTGCCCAAAGACACCTCCCCGGGCACCACATCATGGCTGGCCGCCAGACACGCCGAAGAGAGCGCAGCACTCGGCGAAGCCGAAGCCGCCCTCCAGTCCTGGGAAGAGGCACGCGAAGCCTTCACCATCGCCGATCCGGAAGAGGACCGCGTGTGGACCCGCTTCCTGGACAGGGATCGCTTCGACTCCTTCGCCATTTCCACCTACGCCCAGATCGGCCGCCTGGACGAAGCCGAAGCTGTCGCACACGAGGTCATCGCACGCCTGTCCGACGTGGAGAGAAAACGAGCAGGCATCATCCTCGGAGACATCGCCACCGCCCACATCGTACACGGCTCAGTAAAAGAAGCCGCCAAAGCCGCGAGAGACGGCCTAGCCGTCATCCGCGAAACAGAATCCGGCATCTGGCTACCACGCTTCATAGTCATCGGAGAAGCACTCCGACGATGGCAAACCCAACCACCAGTCCGCGCCTACCTCGAAGACCTGGCCATCACGAAACGTCAGTTCTCCGCGTCTCCGCGCTGACCCAGGCCAGATAATCGTCGCTCCCAGCCACGATTTCGGTGGCTATTATCTCCGGTGTTACATAACTATGGTTGGCTTTTATATGAGCCGCCAGCGCGTCGAACAGAGTGCGGGTGGTCTTGATGACTAGCTGCCATTCCCGCTCGTCACGCAAAGAGCCTTTCCACCAATAGAGCGAACGAATTGGTCCAACGATCTGTACGCCAGCGGCTAGACGTTCCGTCGCAATTGTTCGCGCCAGTGCAGCGCCTTCTTCGGCACTCGCCGTGGTAGTGACAACTTGCACAAAGCCTGCCATCATAGCCCCTATCCATCAGGATACATCATCGAGAATATCGAATCTAATCTCACCGCACAGCCGGAAGTCAGCACGACGTTCGCAGCGGAGCATTATTATAGTAGCTCCAGCCCCCACTTCCTTCGGAATCGCTCCAAGCTGATTTGACAACTTGCGTATGACGCGCTCAGTTCACGTCTGATCGCGGCTAGTTCATCGAACGACAATAGAGAGCTTTCGCTTCTGGCATTTGAAGCCATTGCCGCGTCGAAGTGACCGTCGGAGAAAACTTCCGCAATTGTCAAGCAGAAGTGAGCGAAGACTCCAACCATAGCGAGTGTATGCCACGGCGCATCATTATCCGTGCTATCACCGCTATCACTTGGCTCTCCTGGGGGGGCCAGCGCACCTATGTTAACTAGCGGTTCGAGTAGGACCCGAACTTCTCCTAGAGCACTTGGAGGCTGTTTGCGAAGTGAGTGAATGGACACCCTCATCAAATCTAGCGCGTAGCCATTTTCAGCTTTTGCGCACGAACGAGATATATGACTCCGAGCTCCAGTAAGAAGTTCCAGCATTTCCTCGTTCACAAGAGCCACGGCAAGTTCCTGGAGTACTGGCCATTGCCCTCTTTGATGATGAATCTCGGCATTGATCTCCACGAGACGCCTTGTGCAGCGCAACAGCTCGCGCGGCAAACCGCCGGACAGAGAGTGCATCAAATAAACGAACGCGTCACCGAAACCAAGAACGCGCCTCTGCAAGAGTAAGTGAGATTCATCTAGGTCGAGCGGGTCTACAAGTACTACTTCGTCGAAAGCCGTCTCGAACACAGACTTACCGGCAAGTGCGCGCTGCCCAAAAACCGTGCCCACGTCTTCTGCTACTGACACGAGAAAATAGCAATTATCGATACCGAACACAGCTTTGATCTCGCTTATGAACCTTTCAGCCTTCTCAAGTGATCCGATACGATCAATCTCATCGATCGTGACAATAACACTTTTATCTGATGCCCCCAGATCTTTAGAAATATCCTCCATGAAGCGGCGTAGATTTCCCACAAGCTCCGGAAGGCTCCAGGGCAAGTGCTTGAGAGTACTTCCTTTGTTTACTGATCCACTGGTGCCATACGGCATAGTGAGTCCGACCGTGTACGCACGAGTGACCGTCCGATCAATCTGGAGTCGGAATATATATTCCCTCGCCCGCACGACAAGCTCTGGTTCGGAATACCACTTCATGGAGCGCCATTTGATACGGCCCGGCCAGAGCAGGGCGGCGATCACTAGGAGTGCAACCTTGAACCAGATTGGATAATCTACCCACCAAGCGAGTACCTGAGTGGATACAGCGTCCGACCATGCTATAGTCGCGTCCCGCACTCCATGCAGCGTCTCTATATTTTCAAGAATTATCGTCCAGAGTACAAGTGCCAGTAGCCCTATTGATGCGATCGAACGAACCGTTGCCGTAGTCGTCTCGCGCAACAGCCGGATGAGGTGTTTTCTTCTCGCTAAGTTCGGACTGAATATTTCGGCACCCTCATAACCTCCATGTCGAAGATATTCTTGGCAGACCCTTTGGAAGAGTTCTGCGAGAAACTCCTTGGGAAGGTATTCAGCTGGTGCGCTCACCTGCACGATAAGGTGATCCTGCGATTCTGACATCGTTCGCAGTAGGGTTGTTTTCCCGACTCCACGGGGACCAGCAATTGCAATACTTCCGCCATCCAACCGGTTCAAGGATCGCTCTACACGCGTCATCCAGGATGTCTGCACTGTCAAATTTGCATCATAGAGTTTCCTCAACCCAGCAATATCCTGCTCTACGAGGTACTTCTGGGCGTCAGCACCTAGCAGCATGTTGATGATGTAATTGGCATATGAAGCCGCGATGTCCGGAAGATCTTCTTCCCACTTCAGACGCGCATCTTCCTCCTCGTTCTCCGCTTGCATAACGTCTATGATCAATCGGAGAAACGTGAGCACTCTTGTCAGGCTATTTAACGCTCCAGGCTTCTGCAACAGATATCCATTGACGCTGGAAAGCGCAACAACTGCGGCAGTTCGCCAAGGCCGCCACTCCACCTCAAACACTACCCACGTTGCCATAAGCACGCAGGCGGCTACACTTGTTAACCCTACTGCTTTAATTGCGGCGAACCGTATCCGCCCATGGCGCCACGTATAAAGATACCCGCCTGTACGATATAGACATGCTCCACCAAGTGTCATGCACGCAAGAACAACCCCTGTATCATTCCGAAAAAATTCTGTTGCAACTATGACAAGAAGCACGCACAGCGAACCGGCCGCTATAACGGTTGTTCTGTTTATGTCTCCATGAAGGTGCAACTGTTCAACGGAACGTCGTGCGCGCTCGGTATGCCCTCGCGCAGCAGAAAGTTCTTTGTAGGAACGGATAGATGCGGCCAGGCGGAAAGCGTTTTTCCATTGCGAATGATCTAGCACGGCTTGCTTATTCACAAGCCCTCTAGCGAAGTAATTTGTGAAGGGTTGCTTACTGAGGGCACTTTTGATCTTCACTCTGAACTGGGTCTGTGCGGCCCTGTCGCTAGTGGCGTCGTTCACATCCACTCCCATGCACACAAAACTCCGGCTCAGTGAAATGTCGTATGCAAGTGCGCCAGCGTTACACGGCTACCTGCTACAGCTGTAAGGTCGATAGGGGCCGTATCAGTCGCATCATGGACCTTTTTCATCCTCAGAACGCCTGAGCAATGCGGTGGTTCTGAAGGACGGTGATGGCCTTGCACAGGTGGCCGGCCTTGGACGGGCTGCAGCGTAGCTTGCGGAGGATCTTCCAGCTCTTCAGCTGGGTGTTCGCGCGCTCGCCGGGGCCGCGAAGGCGGGCGTGGGAGCGGTCGGCCTGCTTCTGGGAGTCGGGCTTGTTCTTGCCCTTGTACGGGTACGGACCGGGCTCTCGGCTCCCTGATAAGCCTTGCCTGCCAGGGTGACGATCCCGACTTCGTCCAGTGCGCGCAGGATGGCCCAGATACGGGCAGCGCTCAGGTCGTGCGTCTTGCCCGGCAACGCGCCCGAGGTCCACGGGATGGTTCCGTCCGGTGCGGCGATGAGCTGGATGTTCATGCCGTGCACGCGATGCTTGCCGAGAAGTACGGCAGGTCGGCGGCGATCCGGTCGATGTGGATCAGCGTGCCGTCCAGCACCAGGTAGTGCAGGCAGTCGCGCTTGGCGCGGCGCAGCGCCTGTCCGAGCTTGGGTGAACGCGCCGACAGCAGCATCACTGTCTCCTCCACATACCGCCACGCGGTGGCGGTGGAGACTGCGAATCCGGCTCCGAGCTGGGGAACGTTTCTCCCTTGCGCAGGTAGACCAGAACGAGCAGGGCTTGCTGTCCGGGGTTGAGCAGCCGCCATGTCGACCCGATCGTCTTGCGGTGTCGGCGGATGAGGCCGGCGACGTAGTTCAGGGTTGAGCGCGACAAATCGACGGCAGCACGATAGAACAGCATCCGAGGCCCCTGGTTGTGACGGACGTGATTGTGGTGATCAACCCGTTTACCAGGGCTTTCGCCATGTCATCAGGCGAACACCACTCTCGCGATCATGCTGTGATCAGCAGCTCGCCAGGGGGGGATGAAAACGGCTCACGGTAACCGTTAGGAGTCCAGTGTGAGCCTGGTCACGTAGACGCTCGATGTCGGCATCTACAAGACCGAGCTGATCAGGCCCCGAGGACCCTGGCGCAGCCTGGCCGACGTCGAACTGGCCACCGCCGAATGGGTGGACTGGTTCAACGCCACCCGCCTGCACTACAGAGATTGAAAGTTCGGGGTGTCATGTCGATCTCGGGTTCGTGATCAGGCCGGTGTGTGCCAGAAAGGCGTCCAGGAGGTCGGGGCGGTACTGCAACTGCTTGAGCCGGCTGCGGATGACCGC
>NZ_JBDPMB010000045.1:0-33036 GCF_039871615.1 Nonomuraea sp. B10E15 | reverse complement strand
GGTCGGGGGTCGGGGGTCGGGGGCAGGACGCGGGGTTTGGCCGCTGGGTGGGCGGCTCGCTGCCGGGCGTCGGTCAGGTCAACTGGGGTTGGGCGGCTGGGGCCGCGCTGGTGGAGGCGGTCGAAGCGGGGGCAGGTGAGGGACGGGGAGGTTCCTGCTGCCGGGCATTGGAAGCGGATGGCGCCGTCTGCGTTCGCGCTCTGTTTGAGGCGCAGCAAGTACGGCTCTCGCGCGGTGATCAGCGCGGTGAGTTCTTCCGACGGTGTGTGGATGACGGCGTCGTCCAGGCCGGTGGTGGCATTCGCGAGTCGGCCGGGAATCAGCGGGCAGGCCAGGGAGCCGTCGATGAGCAGGGCGCCGTGGGCGCTGCCCTGCACTCCCCGCTGATCCACTTTGTAGTCGAGCGCCAGCTTGAAGCCCAGAGCACGGGCGGGCCGGGCGAAGTGATCGGCGGCCTGGTCGGTGTAGGCGCGGTCGACGACGGCGAAGGCGGTGGGCAGGCCGAGCCTGGCCAGTGGGCGCAGAGTGGTGATGGCGTTGGCGCCGAGGCGTTTGTGTGGGGTGTCGAGGACCAGGCCGAGCGCCAGCTGTGGGAAGGAGCCGAGCATGGAGCGGGTGCGGGCGGCGACGGTGAGCGTGGCCGAGTAGCCGTACTCGGGTGGGTCGTTGCCGGCCGAGTGGTGCCAGCCTGCGGTGAGGGCCTGCTGCGGCCGGTAGCCGGTGATCTTCGCCGAGGTTTCCGCGTCGAGGGTCACACCCCATCCATAGCGGCAGAACAATCTGCCGTTACGGAGGGCGACGACATCTACCGAAAGGAGCGCTTTGTCATGGTCGGAGGACGCGGGCGTTCCCGCTCTCCCCGGGAGCTGGCCGACGACCCGGAGAACTGGCCCCACGCGGATCTGTCCGGCCACCCGGCCGCCGCCGTCGTCCAGGCCATCGCCGCGGCTCTGCAAGCAGTGATGGCCGAGCGAGGGCTGAGTTTCCGCCGGCTGGCCGAAGTCAGTGGGGTGAACCGGCAGACCGTCAACGACGTGGCCGTCGGGCGTTGCTGGCCGGATGTGGCCACCATCGCCCAACTGGAGGCCGGCCTGGCTGTCCGGCTGTGGCCTGCTTCGCCCATCGGGACCGGCGGAAGCTGACCCGCCCCGGACCCCTTCTCGCCCTGGTGAGGGCATCGTCGATCCTTCCCGCGCCTGCCCTGCCGCTCGCAGGGCAGGCGAAATCCAGGCTCGACGCCTCCCCAAAGGCCCTCATTCGAGTTACTCTCGGGAGTGCGCGAAGCACTATCAGTTAGAACCTGGAGGGTGCTCACGCAACCTCGGGTGCCGTCGAGGGCCTAGTCTCGGCGGCACCCTGCTCGTCCGGCCCGGCGCCCACGACCGTCGTTGAGCGCCTGACCTGCGATGTGTCTCTTGCTCTATGTCTCGGCGTTGGCGACTCCCTCCAGCGCGTGGCCATTGATGCCCGCGGCGATGGAGAACAGGCCGGGCTCATGCTGGGTCAGCCAGCCCAGCGCCGTCAGCCGCTTGAGCCGTGCCCGGGTGGTCTCCACCCGCCCCCGCACGTCGGGCTCGCCCAGCGCTTGAGCCACTTCCTTGGCACGCATCGTCCGCCCGGAACTCGCCATGATCACAACGACCTGCTTGTCGAGCCCGGCGACCGGTTTCGGCGCCGGCGCGGCTTCCTCCGGCGAGGCGTGCGTCGGGGCATCAGGCATGCCGCCAGAAGGCGCTTGCTCGGGCCGGGAATACCCGGCCAGCATGGGCGTAACTATCCTCCGGGCGGTGGCCAGATCGCCCAGTCGCTCTTCCAGGGCCGCCACCTGCTCACGCAACGACTCAAGTTGCGTCCGGACGGACTCCTCGTCCGCAGCCAGCTGCTACAGCAGCGATGCTTCGCCCAACGTCATGCCCGACCTCCACGTACCTGGCGCCGTGCGTAACCCGCAGAGACTGTGCGACTGCAAAGAGTCACACGGTGCCTGCAAATCGTAATTGTAGATAACTTTGCGGTTCACGTGAAGAGACACCTCTGCAATCGGTCCTTCCACCACGAGCACAAGTGTCCCTGTGCGACTACAGATCCGCCGGATGGCTCGACAACCACATTGACTGTGCGCCGCCTCAGCACCAACAGGAGCGGCCGTAGGGGCGTGAAGAAGAATCTGAGGTTTCGCCAAGTAGAGATGTGATGCGACGACCAACCACAACAGCCACGTGACCCCGCGAAGCGTTCCTTCGGGGAGGAGCCGAGGAATTCGTATGAGCTTGTTACAGGATGTGAGCGATCTTCCGAGAGAAACCGAGGACGCGAACCTGCTCAAGGAGTCCCTTCGCATCCCCGAGCGGTTCGAGGCGCTCTACGACCGCTATTTCGCGGAGATCCATCGATATGTCGCCGGCCGGTTGGGCACGCAGACCGCCGACGACCTGACCGCGGAGATCTTCCTGGCGGCATTCCACGGCCGCGCGCGCTTCGACGCGCACCGGGGCGTCGTCCGCGGCTGGCTGTACGGCATCGCCACCAACGTCGTCGCGCAGCACCGCAGAAGCGAGTCGCGCCAGCTGCAGATCCTGCGTCGTACGGCGGCGGAGGACGCGGTCGACGCGGTCGACGCCGGGCACGAGGATCTGATCGCTCGCCGTCTGACGGCCGCAGGCGTGCAGGAGCAACTCGCGTCCGCCCTGGGCGCGATCCCAGATGCCGACCGCGACGTGCTGGTGCTCCTCGCGCTGGCGGAGCTCAGTTACGAGGAGATCGCGCAGGCCCTCGACATACCTCCGGGAACCGTCGGATCCCGGCTCAACCGGGCCCGCAAGAAGCTGCGAGCCGCCCTCGGCGGCGTCAATCCCATGTTTGGAGGAGCAGATGGATGACCTGAGCGCGATCCGGGAGCTGCTCTCTGCACCGCCCGTTTCCCCCGAGGTGGTGGCGGACGGCCGGACCCGGCTCGCCACCGCCTTCGCCAGTACGCCGAAGCCAGCCAACCTGAGGATCCTTGAGATGACCGAAGAAACCCCTGTCCACCAGGGCAAACGCCGGGCGATGCGGACGGCCCGATGGACCGCTCTGGGCGTCGGACTGCTCGGCGCCGCGGCGGCCGTGACCCTTGTGGTCACGTCGGGAACGTCGGTAGGAGCGCCGGGCACGCGGCCCGCCGCTCAGGCGCCGTCCGTACAGCCCATCAAGAAGCTGTCGGCCCAGCAGGTCCTCCTGGCGGCCGCGACCTCGGCCGCGAAGACACCTGCGGACGGGGCGTACTGGGTGCGCAACAGCGTCACCGGCAAGCAGCGAGTCGAACCTGGCGGCAAATACACCCTTGAGATGACCACCTTGCAGGAGGCGTGGGTCTCTCAAGTTCCCGGCAAGCCCACCTGGTTCATCAACCAGAACCTGGGGATCAAACCGGCGACGCCGCAGGACGAGGAGGCGTGGCGGGCGGCCGGCTCTCCGCACAGCTGGACCTACCCGGGCACAACCGTCACCAACAAGCGCGGCAAGTCCTTCAAGACGCGGAGCGTGACGCTGCAGAGCAAGCCGGGCGAGCCCGTGGCCACACGGGTTGACGACGATAAGACCGACTCGTCGGTGGGAAAGCCCATGACGCGGGCCGCGCTGAGCGAACTGCCGGCGACCCCCGACGGCCTGAGGGACTACCTGAAGACGGTCATCGCCAAGAAGTGGGGCGCAGAATACGCGCACGTGGACGTGAACGCCGAGCTCTATCAGGCCGGCGTGCACATCGTCATGGATCTTCCCGCTCCGCCCAATGTGCGGGCGACGGCGTTTCGCATGCTCGCCTCGCTGCCCGGTGTGAAGGCAGAGGGCGAGGTTGCTGACCCGCTGGGCCGCACCGGCCAGGCCGTCAGCCTCCCGCACAGCAATGGGGAGGGCCGGCTCATCATGAACACGGCCACGGGGGAGCCGCTGGCGTTCGTGACGACCACCAAGGAAGCCCGTGTCTTCGTGGCGATCAAGAAAGCCCGCTGGACCGACGACAAGCCTGACCTGTCCGCCAGCCGACGCGGCTCGGACGACCCGCCCGCCTAACGCCGCAGACTGCCTTGCCCGCGTCTTGGGGGCGACGCGGGCAAGGCAGTCACCCGATTGGCGATGGGCGATAGGTACGAGCACGAGAGATACCACTATTAGTAAGGATGTGTTGACTGGCCTCGCCTGAGCGACGCCGAATCCAAGGCCCAGGAGCGTCGCGAAGAGCACGGCCATGGCGGCCGGGATGCAGCCATGTTTTCGGAGCCCGGGTCGACGATCAGCGTGCCGTCGTTATCCGTCAGAACAGGTGAAGCTGCGAACTCGCGCAAGCGTGAAACCGCCCTCTCCATGATGCCACCGCCAGGTCTGTCAAGCCCGGCGCCGGCAAGGACCGCCGTGACGAGGCCCGTCCGCCACGTCTTGTCCCGGGCCCATCGTGCGGCCAGCAGGCCGGCCAACAGCGCGGTGCCAATCCAGACTCCGGGAAACGATCTCCGGCCATCCGGGAAGCGATCTTGATCAGGGCTCTCCCGCTCCTGGCCGGACCTATTTGTGAACACCCCACCAGGGCCGTTCTTGAAACGGCTGGGCTGAAGTCGACGGGATCCCGTCTGATCATCGAGATCGGGCGGGATCTTGTCGTTTCAGGGTTTCCGAATCGGGTTCGTCCTGGTTTGGGAGCCGCGGAGCGTGTGTCCGGGAAGGCCCGGGTCGTGTCTGGTTGCTGGTGGAGGACTGGGTTCGCGTCGCTGGGCGTGGCGATGCCGGCTCCGGGCTGGGTGCTGCGACAAGGTGATCTGAATTGCGCGTTATGGGATGGGTGGTGGCCGGCTCCGGCCCGTGAGTGGCGAGCGGTCGAGGTGCTCTGCTGGGATCTCGAAGGTCTCGGCGCCCCTCCGTCATGGCCCTGACCGTGGAGTACGTCCCCCGGCACGAGGGGCTGAGGTAAGGCAGATCCTGACGGAACTTGGCGAGGTGGCCAAGGTCGCCGGGGCGCATGGTGATGGTGTGCTGGTGGAAGATCTTCGGCAGTTCGCCGGTCTTGTGGTCGGGGGTTGGGGGCAGGACGCCGGGTTTGGCCGCAGGGTGGGCGGCTCGCTGCCGGGCGTCGGTCAGGTCAACTGCGATAGGTCGGCTGGGGCCGCGCTGGTGGAGGCGGTCGAAGCGGGGGCAGGTGAGCGACGGGGAGATGCCCGCTGCTGGGCACTGGAAACGGCTGGCGCCGTCTGCGTTCGGGCTCTGTTTGAGACGCAGCAAGTACGGCTCTCGCGTGCTGATCAGCGCGGTGAGTTCTTCCGATGGCGCGCGGATGGCGGTGTCATCCAGGCACTCCTGACCTCCCCCAGCAGGCCTGTCGCGGTCGCTGCGGGATAGACCGTGGTGACACTTATCCCATGGGGAGCCTCCTCCTCACGCAGAGAATCGGCCAACTCCCGCAGCGCGGCCTTGCTGCCGACGAACGCCGACCAGCGGGGGACACCGGTCATCCCGGCGAGGCGTTGACGAAGATCACATGACTCCTGGGCCGCCGCAACGCGGGCAACGTCAGCGCGGAGGACACGGCTCACCGGACGGTGACCAGACCCGTCTCGTTCACGCTTGCCGCCATCGGGTGCGCAGGACGGCGACAGCCTCCTCAACACGTCCCTGACGGATGAGCAGTTCCCCTAAGAGGTTCTGATTGCTCCCATCGCCGTCGCCACTCACCGGCTGCAAGACCTCGATGGCATCCTCCAGGCGACCGGCACGTACCAGCAGGTCAGCCAGGAGCTCTGCACCGTCCCAGCAGCCGGACTCCGGATGGACGCGCAACTCCGTGATCGCCTGATCCGTGCGACCGGAATCGGACAGCAACCGAACACGCTGACGCAACAGGTGAAGAGACATGCCACCCTCCTGTACGGCGAAATCGTCGATGATCGCGAGGGCCTCCTCGACGCGGCCCTGGTCGGCCAGCCACGTATACAACCGTTCGGCGAAGTAGTCGCGGTGTTCGTAGTCGTCGGTAATGGAATAGGGCACCGGGCGCAGCATCTCGATCGCCTCGTCGACTCTGCCGTTGCGGGCCAGCAAGTTGGCGAGCGCCTCTGCCGGGCCCGGTGAACCACTCCTGACGAGCGGCCGGAGCACCTCGATGGCCGCTTCCATCTCTCCGCGCTCTTCCAGAAATTGGGCCAGGCACTCAGCCGCCGTCAGACTGCCCTTCTCAGCCGCGTATGCCCGGAGCTCGTCCTGTCTGCCGTGTCTGGCGAGCAAATCGGCGAGCTCGTCGGGGCCATAATCGGATGTCAATTCAGAGGTGCGCATCAGGGCCACCGCATCGTCGACTCGCCCCTGCCGCTCCCTAACCACGGCCAGCAGGTGCACAGCGTTTGAAGGCTCGACGTATCGCATGCAGTGGGGGCGGTCCCGAGCAGCGTCGATGCGCGCCTGTAGGAGCGCGGCCACCTCCTCATCCCGGCCCACGCCGGCGGTCACCTCGACGAGCACAGAGGCGACGTCCACCCGCTCGATGTGCGGGCGCAGCATCTCGATCGCCTCATCGCTGCGGTCGTTCCGGGCCAGCAGCCTCGCCAGATGGAACATGGCGAAAAAATTCGCAGCCTCCGTGTACGGGCGGATCAAGGCGATCGCCTCCTCCGGACGTGCCCCGCCCTCGAGGATGTCGACGGCCGTGGAAGCCGCGATCCACCAGCCGGTATCGACGAACGGGGCCAGCACCTGCAGGGCGGCGTCTCGCTGCCCCTGTTCGATCAGCATCCGCGCCCACCCCTTCGCGCAGTTCCAGTCCTCGCCGGCCTGCCGCCGCACCTTCTCCACGTGGCCGTGATCGATCATCAACGAGACCAGCCGCGGCGGGATCAACCCGTCGCCAGTGCGGAATTGTTGTGCAAGCTCGTCAGCGTCCATGACGGCAAACATAGAGGTGACCCAGCCAGCCTTTGCTCAGAAGGCGTCCGAAGGATGCTCCTACATACCGTCCATCCGAGTCTGGGAAACAATCAACCCTCGCGCGGGAAGCGATCTTCGGACGCGCCTATTCCGCCAGATCATCCACTCTCGTGAACACCCCGCCCAGGGCCGTCCTTGAAACGGCTGGACTGAAGTGACGGGATCGTCTGAGCACCGCGATCAGGCGGATGGCAGGCGCGCGGTCAGCGACCAGCCATCCGGTACGGCCCGCGTGACCAGTTCACCACCCTGCGCCTGGACAAGCGCGGTCAGGCCGGGCAGGCCGGACCCGCCGCGCCGGCCACTTCGCGCTCGTGTCACGCCGTCGTTGGTCATCATGATCTCCAGTAGACCTTCTCCGGCGCTGATGCCCAGGTCGACGCGGCTGGCCTGGGGAGCGTGCCGCCGGACGTTGGTGAGTCCTTCGCTGACGATCCGGTAGGCCAGGACCGCGGTCTCGGCCGGGACGGCTACCTGCGGGTCCATGCGCAGGTGGACCGGCGCGGGGCCGGCGGCGGAGAAACGTTCGGCTGCCTCGCGGATGCCGCTGAGGTCACCGTTGGAGGTGAGGGGCCGGTGGCTCAGCTGCGCTCTGGCCTCTGCGAGCGCCTCTGCCTGCCGAGTCCAGTCTCCGCAGTCGAGGCTGACCCCGACCATGTCGGCGCCGGCCTCCGAGTAGGCGTGGAGGCGTTCCACCACTTGGGCCGGGCTGCCGGTGACCGGTATGGCTTGCGCTTCCTCCGGCGTCATGCCGTGCACGTCCACCAGGTCGCGGGTGAAGGATTCGACGGCAGCCGCGTTGCCGACGAGGATCGCATGCCCTCCCACAGCGATCGACGGGACCGGTCGTCCGAGTTCACGGGCGATCTCGCGTAGGCGTACCACCTTCTCGGCCAGGGCCGCGGGGCTGATCAAGGAGGGTGCCCAGCCGTCACCGTGGCGGACGGCGCGGTGCATCGCCGCCTCGGAGTTCCCGCCGACGAGGACGGGCGGGACCGGGGCGGCGGGGCCGAGGGTGATGTCCTCCTCGCCCAGCGGGGTCGCCTCGCCGCGAATGAGGCCGGGCAACGCTTGCAGCGCTTCGTCGGCCCGGCGGCCCCGGCCCTGCAGTGGCGCCCCGACCGCACGCCAGAACGGCGAGCCGGGGAAGCCTCCGATCCCGACGCCAAGGGTGACCCGGTTGCCTGACAGGTGCTGAAGGGTCTGTATCTGCGCGGCGATCCAAGCGGTTGGGCGCAGCGGGAGGCTGAGCACGCCGAACTCCAGTCCGATCTTGTCGGTCACGGTTGCGGCGGCTGCCAGGGCGGCAGCCTGCTTCCCGGCTGAACGGTTGAACTTCCATGCCGACCGGGAGCCGCCCCATTCCGTTGGGCATGGGTGACGCCCGTCGCTCGAGTCGCCGTCCGGGCCGGTCGTGCAGGGGCCGTCCAGGCTGATGAGGGGTGCCGCATTCGCGGTGCGTAGTAGGCCGCCCTTCGAGCCGGGGCTTGTGGGCAACGATTGCAACCTGTAGGTTGCCGATTGATGGCAACCTACAGGTTGCGAAGGAGGGCGGGGCATGGTTTCGGACGCGATCGAACGTGTGGCGATGCTGCGGCACCCCATCGAGCGGGTGTGGGCCGCGCTGACCACCGCGGAAGGGCTCTCGCGATGGTTCGGCTCGGTAGCGGAGATAGATCTGCGGCCCGGCGGGCGAGCGTTCTTCCGCTGGGACGAGCTCGGGGAGGAATCCGTCGCCACGATCGCGGTGGTCGACCCACCACGCCGTTTCGCGTTCAGGTGGGGAATCGAGGGCCTGCCGGAGGATGACGCACCCCAGACGCTTGTGGACTTCACCCTGGAGCCGGTGGCGGACGGCACTCGGCTGCGCCTCGTGGAGAGCGGATTCGCCCAAGCCGCCGACGACGTGGCCCGGTCCGCCCACAAGGCCAACAGTCAAGGATGGGACACGGAGCTCGTCGACCTGGAGACCTACCTCGATGCGGCAGCCTGATGCAGAAGGGCGGGCCGTTGCGGTGTTCGCGGCGCTCACCGATCCGACGCGGCGGGCGCTGCTGGAGGAGCTCGCCCGCGCGGGTCCCGCAACCGTCACTGATCTGGCGCGGCGGTTGCCGGTCAGCCGCCAGGCGGTCGCCAAGCACCTCGGCCAGCTCGCCGAAGCCGGCCTGATCAGCGCCGGCGAACCGGTCGGCCGCCGCCACCCCTACCGGTTGGAGCCAGCCGCTATTCGTACGGCCCAGGTCTGGCTGGCCAGGCTCGCCAACAGGTGGGATGACCGGCTGGCTGCGCTGGAACGTGCACTGGACGCCACCGACCCGAACCAAGGAGTCACCTAACGATGAGCAAGCCCGAATTCACGGCCGGCCTGAACATCGCCATGAAGATCCCCAAGGCACAGTACGAGGCCACCGTGGCCTTCTACCGCGACACTCTGGGCTTCGACGTCAAGGAGGACGACGTCTCCTACGCTCCGACCGTCTCGAGAACTCATTCGGTGCGGTTCGGTCCCAATACGCTGTGGCTCGACTGCGTCGACAACTACAGCCAGCCCGACCTGTGGCTGCAGCTCCACACCGATGACCTGGACGCGGCGACGAGCAGACTGGCCGGCATCGGTATCCACCCGTGTGACGAGGTGGAGCCCCTCGATAACCTCGATTCCAGAACCCACTGGATCAAGAATCCGGCCGGTGTCGTACATCTGCTCGCGGAGTCCGGCTGATCCTGATCTCCCGGTGAGGCATCCCAGACACAAGAGAAGGTTCGCTGTCGCAGCACACTTCTGAGGCCTTCGGATCGTTGGGCGGCCAGGGGGACGTCGGCTTGACGGCGCCGGTCTCGCCTGTAGTCCAGGACGAGCTGGTAGCCCAGGGTGCGGGCGGGCCGTATCCGCCGGAGCGCGCCGGTCGGCGCGGTCGGGGTCCCGCGGTGGTGATCCGGTCGAAGCCGCGGTAGAGACGCCGGGACGAGGCCGGCTCCTGATGCGTGGCTGCCCCCTTCCGGTCCCGCTCGGTCAGGGCTCGTCGCCCTCGGCCAACGCTTGCAGCACCTTGGCCTGCTCGACGTCGGTGCCCTCGGCCCGCATCCGGGCCGCCTCCCCGGCGGTGAAACCCGCCGCGCGCCAGGCCGCCACCTCCTCGATCGGCACCCCGGCGCGCCAGAACTCGGTCATCAGGGATGTAGCG
Organism: Nonomuraea sp. B10E15; assembly: GCF_039871615.1. NCBI lineage: Bacteria > Bacillati > Actinomycetota > Actinomycetes > Streptosporangiales > Streptosporangiaceae > Nonomuraea > Nonomuraea sp. B10E15. Next base: position 22,903 of record NZ_JBDPMB010000045.1, on the reverse strand, counting down.
TCCTGTCCCGAGGCGAGCACCCGTTCGGCCTCGCGGGCGGACAGGCCGAGCGCTCCGAAGACCCGTGCCTGTCCCGCCTCGATGCCGTGTTTCGCCCACTCCACCGCGTCGGCGCCCGTCCAGCCCGCCTCCACGTAGGCGCGTGCCTGGCCCGCCGGGACGCCCGCCCGCAGCAGCTCCCGCATGCTGCCGGAGCGCTCCTCGTCGGCGAACGCGTCGCCCGGCTTCTCGCGCCGGTGCAGCAGCCGCCACAGCCGGCCGCGCGGGTGCGGGAGTTCCCCGGCGAGGTGCCGGTCCGCCGCCTCCTCGGGCGGATAGCCCAGTTCGCGCCACCGCACCGCGTCCCGCGGCGTCATGCCGGCCCGCAGCCACAGATCCACGGTGTACGGGGTGGCTCCGGCGGTTCGCCAGGGCCGCGCATCGGCCGCTGTGTAGACACCGGCCTTGCGCCACCGCTCGGCGTCGTTGATCGAGAAGCCGTCCTCGATCCACTGCCGGGCGTCGGCGATGGTGAAACCGCGTTCCCGCCACTCGTGCAGCGGCTCGGGGCTCGGCTCCTCGGCGTAGCTCGTCGTCATGACTCTCCTTTCGCCGGCGCCCGCCGCGGCGGGTCCGCCGGGAGGCGGGCCACGGACGCCCAGTCGGGCGCGTGCCCGCCGTCGCCGATCAGGCAGATCACCACATGCGCCGCAGGGCGCTGCTCGGGCCACGGCGTCTCGCCGTCGGTCAGCACGATGACCAGGTCGGGACGGGGCCGCAGCGCCATCGCCGCGGCGATGCCGGCCCGCATGTCGGTGCCGCCGCCACCGGCCAGGTCGATGTCGCTCGCCCGGCGCACCACCTGGACGGGATGGGGGTGGACGTCGCAGCAGAACGCCCGCAGCCGCCGGTTCGGCCCGGCCACGCCCTCGATGATCCCGGTCACCTCGGTGAGCAGCCGGTTCAGCACGTCGTCGGTGACGCTGCCGGAGGTGTCGATCACCAGCACGGTGTCCGGGACCGCGCGCACCATCGACGGCGGCACGATGTCGGTGTAGGCGCCGGCGCGGCGCGACGGGCGGCGATAGCTGAAGTCGACCTGCCCGGCCACCGCGCTCACCCCGCGCCGGATCGTCGCGCCCAGGCGGGCCCGCCAGTTCACCGAGGGGCGCAGGCGCTCCTCGGCCCAGCGGCGCCACCCCGACGGCACCTCGCTGCGCGCGCTGATCCGGTCCTGGATGCCCGCCGCGATGGAGCGTTCGAGCAGTTCCCTGTCGAGCTGGGTGAGCCCTTCGCCGGAGCCGCTGTCCTCGTAGGTGCGCTCCCGGCCGTCCACCGCGCCGCCGCAGTCGATCGCCTCTGCCAGCGCCCGCCCGCCGCGGCCCATAGCCTGGGCCAGCACGTCGAGCATCGGCACGTATTCCTCGGCGGTGCGGTTGACCGGAAGGCCCAGCTCGGCGGGCGACACCACGCCCGCCGGGGCGCGCAGGTCCTCGGCCTCCAGGTCGTCGTTGATCTCGGCGTCGGCGGCCTGGTTCCAGCGGTGGGCCTCCTCGTCGCGGACCGCGCCCGCGGCGTGGCTCACCTCCTGGCCCGGCTGCGGCCGCACCGGCGAGCGGGCCGCGTGGCCACGCACCAGATGGCCCACCTGGTGCAGCATCCACCAGCCGACCTCCTCGACCGGGGTGGCCAGCGCGGTGCCCGGTTCCACGTACAGGTTCCATCGGGTGTCGGCGGGAAAGGCGCGGAACTCCTGGTCGGCGACGGGCGCGCCGGTGTCCTCGTCCAGGGCCGGTTCCAGGATGACCGGGTTGAGGGCGAAGACGGCCGACGCGAGGTACGGCGCCTGGTGCGCCGCCCACAGCCGTGCGGCGGCGATCCGGGCGCCCACCGCCTCCTCGTAGGCGGGGGCGCGGGGGTCGTCGGCGCTCATCGCATGAGCCCCGCCGAGCGCAGCACCGGCGCGAGTTCGAGCATCGTCTTGGGCAGGGTCGCGCCCTCGGGCCGGGAGCGGGCCAGCGACCGGGCCGCGGTCGCCGCCACGTCCGGCGCGGTGCGCGCGACCCGGGCCACCACCGCCCACGCCCGCTCCCAGGTGCCGGCCGTGCCGTCCGAGTGCACGTACGCCACCACCGCGCCGAGCAGGGCGTGCAGCCGGTCGAGGCGTTCGGGCAGGCGGGCCTGGGGGTCGTTCAGCAGGGTCTCCGGATCGGGCAGGTCAAGGTTGCGGCGCCAGGAGAGCAGTTCGAACCCGGCCGCCTCGCCGACCGCGCCGAGCACCAACTCGGCCAGGACCGGCTCGCCGGAGCCCATGTGGTCGCACGCGGCGACCGCGCGGGCGGCCATCTCCCAGCTTCGCGGGCTGGGCCAGCCGCGGCCCGCCCGGTCGGGGCTGTCCGGCACCGCCAGCACGAGTTCCGGCCGTACCCGCAGGAACGCCCCCACCAGCGCCCGCGCGCCGGCCACCTCGGCGGGCCCGGCCGTGTCCTTCACGTCGAACTCCGGCACGGGGAAGCCGCCGGCGAAACCCTCGGCGATGTCGTCAGCCGAGACGGTCCAGTTCAGGTGGATGAGCCGGTTGGCCAGCGGCGCGGACAGGTCCCAGCCGTCGGCGGCCTGGTCCGGCGGGTTGGCCGCGGCCACGATCCGCACCTCGTCCGGCAGCACGAGGTCGCCGACCGTGCGCTCCAGCACCACCCGCAGCATGGCGGCCTGCACGGCCGGCGGCGCGGTGGTCAGCTCGTCGAGGAACAGCAGGCCGGCGCCCTCGGCGGCGAGCCGCTCGGCCCATCGCGGCGGCGCGAACCAGGTGCTGCCGTCACGCAGCACCGGCAGCCCGGAGAAGTCGCTGGGCTCGCGGATCGAGCCGACCACCACCTCGACGGGCAGGCCGACGGCCGCGCCGAGCGCGGTCACCGCGGAGGTCTTGCCGGTGCCTGGCGCGCCCCAGAGGATGACCGGCAGATTGGCCGTCACCGCGACTGCGAGAGCTTCTCGTGTCACTGATGGCACCGCCATGCTTCGTCCTCCTCGCCGGTACTCCGGACCGTCTTCCATGCCGTCATCCTAGGTTGACGATTGGCCGAGCGTCAACCTAAATTGACGCCCGGTGGACGTCGTGTCCGGCCGGCGAGCTGCTCAGCAGGCCGTCGTCATCGGCACAGGCTTCGTTCGGCGGTGGTGGCGAGTATCGTCGCGGTCTGGTCGACGGGCAGGTCGCGGCCGGTGTGCAGCAGGTCGAAGCTGTCGAAGCCGGTCAGCAGCCAGAGCAGGTCGGTGGCCTGGGCGAGGGTGACGTCAGGGCGCAGCACCCCCTGCTCGTCCAGGCGCCGAGCCAGCTCGTCCATTCCGGCGGCGCGGCCTTGCTCCATCCGCTGCACCGCGCCGCCTACCGCGGCGGCGTCCAGCAGCGCCATCGACGCAAGCACGCGCAACACGTCCCGGTGGGCCGCGTACATCTCGACGATCGTGTGGATCGCGCCGCGCAGCGCCTCGCGGGCGTCGGGATGGGCCGACGCCTGGAGCATGCGGTCGAAGCCGCCGCGCTGCAGCAGGTCCGCGCCGACCGCGTCGAAGAGCCCGGCGCGGGAGCCGAAGACGAGATAAACGGTAGGGCGCGCGACGCGCGCCATGCGGGCGATGCGATCGATGCTGACCGGTTCCGATGGCGCTTCGCGCAGCCGTTGGTAGACCGCGTCCAGGATGCGGCGCCGGGTCTCCTGCGCCGCCTCCGCGCGGAGGCGCTGTTCGTACTTCCGGGTGGCCATGGGTCTCATCCTAACATTGGGTTGACAAGATGTATTTTGAAATACATGCTGTCGTTCGAAATCGAGGTCACCGCAGGACGCGGTGACAGCCGATCCCGACAGCGAATGCGAGGAGCCCGTCGTGCACGTGATGATCCGCTGGCAGATCAAACCCGATCAGGTGGAGCGCGAACTGGAGTTGCTGCGTGCCGTCTACGAGGACATGCACGCGGTTCGGCCAGAGGGCCTGCGCTACGCCACCTTTCAGCTCGACGACGGCGTGACCTTCGTGGACGTGGCCGAGATGGCCGACGGCCCCGGGGTGTTGCAGCAGGTGGAGGCCTTCCAGCACTACAGGGCCACCCTGGAGGAGCGGTGCGACGAGCCTCCTGCCGTCACCGTGCTGCAGGAAGTGGGCGCCTACCGCTTCCCCTGATCCCGATCAACGGTTCGAGGCCCGAGCCAGACACGTACACCAGCGTTCCGGAAGGCAACCCGTCATGCGATCCACGATCCAACCGCCCGCCGCCGACCAGTCCCAACACACCAGCAGGCCGAAGGTGGCGATCATCGTCGGCAGCACCCGCCCGGGCCGCAGGGCCGAAGCGGTCGCGGCTTGGGTGCACGATCTCGCCGCCCGCCGCGACGACGCGACCTTCGAGGTCGTGGACATCGCTGACTACGCGCTGCCCCATCTGGACGAGCCCGTCCCGCCACGCGCCGGCCACTACAGCCACCCACACACCCATGCCTGGGCACAGAAGATCGGCGCCTTCGACGGGTACGTCTTCGTGACCCCGGAGTACAACGCCTCTGTTCCCGGCGCGCTGAAGAACGCCATCGACTTCCTGTACGCCGAGTGGAACGGCAAGACCGCGGGATTCGTCGGCTACGGCATCCAGGGCGGTACTCGAGCCGTCGAACACCTGCGGCAGATCCTCGGCGACCTGGAAGTCGTCGCCATGCCCACGACGGTCGCCTTGACCCTCGCCGACGACTTCCCGGACCACACCTCCTTCACGCCGGGCGCGGTGCCGGCCGAGAATGCCGCCGGCATGCTCGACGAGCTCGTAGCCCAGACCGCGCAATCGAAGGATGCGGGGCGCCGCTGAGGCCGGCCTTTCGAGAACGGCCAGGAAGGAGCGGCGGACGTTGTGCGCCCGTCCGTTGGCCGATCGGGCGGGCGGGAGGGGACACTGTGCGGAGTGCATCAGCAGAAGGTTTCTGGTCAATCGGTTGCAGTCTCGCGGAAGGCGTCCTCCTGCCCGCCGGCGAGCGGACGGATCTATGGGCGACAGCAGCGACGACCGGCCCGGGACGGATGCGGTGAGGTACTTTCGCCGGCCCTGGGACGATGATCGTGGGGATCGGTACGCCGGCTGGGGAACGTCGGTGTACTACCTCGCGATCGACGGCGCCGGAACTGCTCGCCAACAGGTCGAGGTATACGCCAACGGAGTGGTCCTCGCGTATGACGAGCAGCACGATGATGACGAGTTCGGCGGGTTGACCTACGCAGACCTCGATCTGGAGGAGTTCTCGCCTTTCGAGATATCGCGGCGGGATTTCTTCGACGCACTGGCTGGGCTCAAGCCGATGAACCGGCGCTGCGGTGAGTGACGGACGCTGTCCTGTGCTCCTGTCCGGGTGACCGTGGCGGGCCGGATGGGTGCAGTGATCGGGCGCCGATCGGCCAAGATATTCCTTGACACGAATATTCTTTAGGGTGAATACTTCTCGCCCATGGAGGCACTCATCGCCGCACTGGCCGACCCGGCCCGGTGGCGGCTCGTGACTTTGCTGGCCGAGCGGCCCAGGTCGGTCGGCGTCCTGGCCAAACTCGCCGAGGCGCGTCAGCCGCAGACGACCAAGCACCTGCAGACCCTCGAACGAGCAGGTGTCGTCGTCTCCCAGCGCACCGGCCAGCGTCGCGTGTACGCGCTCCAGCCCGGCCCCCTGCGGGATCTGGCGGCTGTGCTGCATCGGCTCGCGGACACCGCGGACCGGGGCGGAGGCCCACGCGAGACGTATGACCGTTACGGGGTAGGCCTCCACGCCGAGAGGCAGGCCGCACGGGCGCCGGGATGGGCCGACGGCCGCTCGTTCCGCTTCCGTCGCTCTCTGACAGGACGCCCCGAGCGGATCTGGCACTATCTGACCGACGCATCGCCGCTCGCCCGCTGGTGGGCGCCCGACGGACTGCGCGTCTCGGAGTTCGTGTTCGAGGCGCGACCGGGCGGGCGGATCGTCCTGGAATACCGCGATGCCGAGGACCTCGACGACTCCGACCTGGTCGTCGGGCGCGCACAGGGTGTCGTCGACGACCTACGCCCCGGCGAGCACCTGGCCTACCGGCTCTCCCCCCTGCTGCCCGACGGCGGCCTCGCCTTCACCGGCCACCTCGACTTCGACCTCCGGCACACCGAAACCGGCGCCGACCTGGAGGTCCATTACCGGATCACCGACAGCACCACCGGCTCGGCGGACTTCATCGCCGGCATCGAGATCGGCTTCGGCCAGAGCCTCGACCGGCTCGCGGCGGCCCTCGCCGCAGATCGTCGCAACACCGACGGCACCGCACACGACACCGACACGAGGAGCACGACATGACCGAGCAGACCGCCGGCCGCAAAGTCACCGCCAACCTGGTCATCAGCCTCGACGGACGCTACCACGGCGCCGGTGGGCCCACCGATTTCGCCGCGTTCGCCTCGTACGCAACCACCGACGTGGCGCGCGACCAGATGACCCGTATGCGGGAGAACGCGACCACCGCCGTGCTCGGCCGGGTCCTCGCCGAAGGGTTCATGGGGTACTGGCCGCCGGTCGCGGCCGACGACAACGCCGATCCGCGCGACCGCGGCTATGCCAAGTGGCTGGTCGACACTGAGAAGGTGGTCTTGTCGACCACCCTGGCCGAGGCGCCGTGGGAACGGACCCGCGTGGTGAACGCCCCCGCCGCTGATCTCGTCTCCGAGCTCAAGGCCGACGGCGAGGGCGACATCCTCGTCAACACCAGCCCCAGCGTCACCAAGGCGCTGCTGTCGGCCGACCTGCTCGACCGGATGTACCTCGTCCTCATCCCGGAGATCGCCGGAGGCGGGCTGCGACTGTTCGACGACGGCCTTCCGCCGTCGAAGTGGAAGCTCACCCACCAGGAGGCCGGCGAGCGCGGCGTGATGGCCCTGGTCTACGACCGGGTCCGCTGAACCGGCTCCGCAACGTTCCTGAGCTTGCCGGCCCGGGTTTCCGGTGGAACCCGCCGGAGGAAGATCTGGGGTCAGGCTCGGGGCACGCCGGTGAGGCGGGCGTTGACGAGATGCCGGCGTTCCGGCGGGAGGTCGTGAGCGTCCATGGCCCTTCGCAGCAGTTCGGCGTCGAACGCGTGCGCCGCCAGGTGGTCGAGGAGGGGTTCGTACCGATCGGGGCGGTCGCGCAGGAGTTCCGTCGCCAACCGCAGCTCCAGCCGCACCACGGGCACTCGGTACGCGCCACAAGCGATCATGACGTAGTGCTGCCACGGGCCGCGGCCGACGCACTCCATCCCGTCGGAGTCGGTCTCCCGCTCGACCGTGCTGATTTCCACGTGGACCCCGTTCACCTCGTACCTGGTGAAATACTGCGAGCTCTCGGGCAGCCACGATGGGGCGTACAGGCAGGGAAAGGGCGAGAGGGCGGAGGCGAACGTGTCCACGTCCTCGCGCCGGGCCGCCAACAGGTCGACGTCTCCGACGGGGAGCCGGACTCCTTGCAGCAGGGCGGCGCTCGTGCCGCCCACGCGGTACGTCGGGTCGGCCCCCGCCGCGCTCAGGGCGGTGAGAGCCGCCTCCAGCGCCGACGTCACATGTGCTCTTCGCAGTGATGCCATGCGGGTCAGCGTACGGAGCGCGGGCTCGTCCCCGTCAGGGGTGCGGCGTCGCCGAGCACTCCCGAGCGAAGCCCGGCTGCTCGGGCAGGCGCCAGTGCCCGGAGCGGGTGCCCGGGAAGGCTCGGGCGGTGGACTGCTCCTGACCGCGGGGCCTGGCATCAGCGGAAGGCCGCGGCGTTGCGCTTGGCCCAGTCGGCGAAGGTGGCGGGAGCACGGCCGAGGATCTTCTGGACATCGGGGCTGACGGTGCGTTCGCGGACGGTAGGGGTGCCGAGAATGTCGAGGGTGGTGTCGGCCACCGGGGCGGGCATGAACGTGAGCATCCGGGCGTGGGCCTCTTCCCTGGTCTGGTCGATGAAGGTGACGGGCTCGCCGATGGCGTCCCCGATCGCGGCCGCGCGCTGGCGCGGGGTGGTCGGCATCGGGCCGGTCAGTTCGTGGATCGCCTTCGTGTGGCCCGGTTGGGTCAGGGCGGCGGCGGCCACGGCGGCGATGTCGCCGGGGTCGATGACCGGGAGGCCGACCTCGCCGAAGGGCGCGGCGATCGTGCGGGTCGCCTTGACGGACGGGGCCCAGGCGTAGGCGTTGGAGGCGAAGCCGCCAGGCCGCAGGATGGTCCAGCCGGTGCCGGAATCCATGACGACCTGTTCGAAGGCGGCGAAGGCCTTTCCGTGGGACAGGGAGTCCGGGCGGGTGGCCACTCCCTGGGAGGAGAGCAGGACGATCTTTCCGTAACCCGCGAACGGAGCGACGACCCGAGCGGGGTCGCCGGCCATCATCAGGTCCCCGCCGACGAGCAGGAAGACCGCGTCCGCTGTGGAGGGCATGCCGGCGGACGGCTGGGAGAGGTCGGCGGAGACCGCGCGGACGCCGGGCGGCACGTCGCCATCGGTGATGCGGCGGGAGGCGGCGGTCACCTCATGGCCCTGCTCGGCGAGGATCCGGACCAGCGTGCGGCCGACATTTCCGGTGGCTCCCGTGACAACGATCACAATGGACTCCCCAGTTCTGAGTTAGTTGGCTGACTAAAAAGAACCTAGCACAGCGCCCACCGTCCCGACCACGCCCGGCAGCTGGACCAGCTCTCCGACCCCGCACCCGCCACTCCCGCTGTCCGCTTTGTCATCGTGTGTAGTACGGTGACCTGCGTGACTGCCGGGTCGGCCTTGGGCCACGCACCAGAGAGCAGCCCGGCTGACGCTTGATCGCCGGGCGGGCCCGCGGCCCGCCATCTTCTTCTCCCTTCAGTACGCACGGCAGAACGCACCCATGGAGAAGAATGGATTTCAACCAGCAGGTCATCGGCGAGTTCCGCGCCAACAACGGTCAGGTCGGCGGCTATTTCGAGGGAGCGAGACTGCTCCTGCTCACCACCACGGGCGCCCGCTCGGGCAAGCCGCACACGACTCCGCTCGGCTACCTGCCCGACGGCGGTGAGCGCACGCTGGTCATCGCCTCAGCCGGGGGAGCGCCGAACAACCCGGCCTGGTATCACAACCTGAAGGCCAACCCGCGCGCCACCGTGGAGACCGGCGTTCTCATCTTCGACGTCGAGGCGGAGATCCTGGAGGGCGCCGAGCGTGACGTGGCGTTCGCCCGCGCGGTGGAAAGCGACCCCGGATGGGCCGGCTACCAGGCCAAGACGACGCGTACCATCCCGGTCGTCGCACTTCGCGTGGTCGGCCGGCCCCGGGCCGGCGCACCGCCGGGCGGTGCGTACCTCAAGCTCGTGCACGACGGCTTCCGCCGCGAACTCGCGCTGATCCGCAAGGAACTGTCCGATTCGGGACGGCCAGGGCTGGGCGTGCAACTGCGCATCAACTGCCTGACCCTCTGCCAGGGGCTGCACCACCACCACACGGGCGAGGACACCATGATGTTCCCCGGCCTGGCCGAGGGGCATCCCTCGCTCGCTCCGACCTTGGAGCGGCTGGCCAAGGAGCACGAGCGCATCGCCGCGCTCCTGGAGGAGCTGAAGCAGACCCTTTCCGGTGATGATCCGCTGAAGGTACGGGCCGAGATCGAGCGGCTCGCCGACGAACTCGAAGCGCACCTGAGGTATGAGGAGGAGCAGCTGATCCCGATTCTCGACCTCGCCTGAAGCCCGCCGGCCGCGGGTCTCGTACCTGCCGGGAAACGATGACTCTCGTGGGCGCCCTCCCCGGCTGTGGCCGGGGAGGGCGCCCATCGTTCGGACGCCTTCGATGATCACCGGCGCTGGTCAGGTCAGCGACGTTGCAGGGCGAGCAACTCTGAGACCGTGACGAATCGGTATCCCTGGTCACGGAGGCCGATGATCAGGTCCTTGATGGCCGCGCGGGTGTTCTGCCCGCTGCCGTACCAGGGGTGGAGCAGGATGATCGATCCTGGCCTCGTCTGCTCGCGCACAGCCGCGACGATCTCGGTCGCGGTCGGGCTCCCGCCCGAGTCCGGCTCCACGTCCCACATCACCGTGCGCCTCCGGTGGTCGGCCAGATACAGCGGTAGCGCCAGCAACTTCTTGCCCGTCGGCGGACGGAACAGGATCTCGCCGCGCTGCCCCGCCGTCCGGATGGCCGCATCGGTGCGTTCGATCTCGCCCGCCACGGTGGAGGGGGAGACGAAGACCATGCGCCGATGGGTGTAGGTGTGGTTGGCGAGCTGATGGCCTGCGGCGACCAGCGCCTGCGCGTCCTGTGGCCGGGCCTCGACCTGGGTGCCGACGACGAAGAACGTCGCGCGAACGCGCTGCTCGGCGAGGACGCCGATGATCTCGCGGGTGTGCTCGTCGGGGCCGTCGTCGAAGGTCAGGGCGACGACCTTCTCGTCGGTCGTCACGCGGTCGGTCAGCTCTCCCGCCAGCTGGAAGGTCCGGGCGTTCATCAGCTGGTACAGACCCATCGCCCCGAGGAGGAGGAAGATGGCGAGAAGGGGCACGAGGAGCTTGAGCCATCTTCTTCGTACGGTCGTTTCGGCTGCGTCCATAGGCGATCATGGAATCATGAGCCGGAGAACCCGGAGGCCCTTCCCTCCGGAGCCGGCGGGAGCCGATCGGGAAGCCATGTCACTCGGACGGCTCCGGCGCGGGCGACCTCGACGTCCCGCACGCGCCGGTCGCCGAGGCAGCATGCGCGGGGACGGGCGGTCCGGGCCGGCCACGGCGCGATCTCCTGTTCGGTTTTGCGTTCGAGCGCGCTCGAAGGCATAACGTCCCCGCCATGACGACACAGACCTGGATCATCACTGGCGCGTCCCGCGGTTTCGGTCGGGCACTGGCGGAGTCGGCGCTCGGGGCGGGCGACCACGTGGTCGCGGCGGTGCGCCGGCCCGAGAGCGTGGCCGATCTGGCGGCCGAACACCCGGACAGCTGCCTGATCGCGAAGTTCGACGCCCGGGACGTCGCCGCGGCCGCGGACCTCGTACGCGACACCCTCGACCGCTTCGGTCAGCTCGATGTGCTGGTCAACAACGCCGGCCGGGCCGTGGTCGGAGCGGTTGAGGAGGTCAGCGACGCGCGGTTGCGTGAGCTGATGGGTCTGCACCTGTTCGGCCCTGCCGCGCTCGTACGGGCTGCGCTGCCCGCGATGCGTGCGCGGGGCGCCGGGACGATCGTGCAGATGAGCAGCCAGGGCGGGCGGACGTCGTTCCCCGGGGTGTCGGCGTACTCCGCGTCGAAGTTCGCCCTGGAAGGCTGGTCCGAGGCCCTGGCCGGTGAGGTGGCACCGTTCGGGATCCGCGTGATGCTCGTCGAGCCCAGCCGGTTCAGGACCGGCTTCAACGGGGGCGACGTGCTCGAGTTCGTCGAGCCGTCCGCGACCTACCGTGACGTGCTCGCCGACATCCGCGCGGACATGGCCGGGACCGACGGCCGCCAGGAAGGCGACCCGGCGCGGGCGGCCGAGATCATCGTGTCCCTCGTGCACGGTGACGAGGTGCCGCTGCGGCTGCCGCTCGGGCGCGAGGCGGTCGAGCGTCTCTCGCGTGCGTACCGGCGCGGCCTGGACGAGGTCGAGCGGTGGGCCGAGACCGCCCGCAGCGCCGACTTCGAGGGCGTCTCCGCATCGGTACGGCCCGTCTAGGCTCGGGGTCATGGCCACCGACGATCTGATGACCAGGGCGCTCGAAGCGCTTGGGGATGACGGTCCGCTGTCGGTCGAGGCAATCCACCGCCTCGCCGACCTGGCCGACCTGCCCGAGACGATGACGATCGCCGAGGTTGCCGGCCTTCTCGACATCTCGCCTCACACGCTGCGCTACTACGAGCGAACCGGGCTGGTCGAGGTGGCCCGCGACGGTAGCGGTCATCGCGTCTACGACGCCGGAGCGGTTCGGCGGCTGGTGTTCCTCACCCGGATGCGGTTGTCCGGCATGCCGATGCGTGACCTGCGGCACTACATCTCGCTCGTCGACGCAGGCGAGCACACGGTGCCCGAGCGGCTTGACGTCCTGGTCGAACATCGCGACATCCTCCGGCGCCGGATCCGTGAGCTGACCCTTTCCCTCACGGCGGTCGAATACAAGATCGCCACGTACGGTGGGTCGGCCGGGCCGGACGTCCAGGACCGCTAGTTCCAGGCGCCAGGCACCTGGTGGGGCACCTTGCCCTCGAGCTGCTTCTGGTCGAGCACCTCGCCCTTGAGCGGCGGCGCAACCGTGACCCGCCGTCCCCAGGCGGAGTAGCGGGTGTCCGACTCGACGCGGAGCACCGAGCCCTTCCAGTGGCGCAGGGCTCCCTTGGTGGTAAGCCGTTCGACGAGTCCCGCCCCGCTCAGGCGGAGGGTGTACGAGATGGTGCTGACGGGCTTGCTGATGGAGTAGCCGTGGAAGTTCGAGGCGAAGGAACGGGACACCTTGACCAGCTTGTCGGCCTTGATCGTGCCCTTCACCACCTCGCCCCGCCACGACGTGCGGTGAGCCAGCAGCGCCTTGAGCGTGGCGGGCTCGAGAACGTCCAGCAGCGGGTTGCTGGCAGGCAGATCGGTATGCGGGTAGCGCACCCAGTTCGTGCCCTGCGGCAGCACGTCGGCGAATCGAGGGCCTGAGACGTAGTCGTCGTGGCCTGACGAGATCACTCTCAGCGGCGTCTCTTCCAGGGCGGCGTCCTCCGCCATGCCGAGCTTTTCGCGGCGCTCATCGCCGTCCTGCTGTATTTCAGGCGCTGGGACGTATCGGAGGCTGTTACACCGCGCGGCCCGAACGCGACCAGGCCGTTCAGTTCCAGGGTGTAGTACACGCCGCGACCGTGATCCGTCTTCGCGGTGGAGACGACGTTCACGCCTTTGCCCGGGCTCAAGGCGGATCGGAGCGCTTTCACGGGGTCGGGCGCTGCCTGCACGGGGGCGGCGACGAGTTGTGCCAGGCCCGCGACCAGCATCACCCCCACGGCGGTCCGCATCATCACGATCCCTAAGAAAATGGACGGAGGGACGCAATAATCTTGTGGATACGAGATCAACTGTCAAGCCGATTCGGCTGAGTGACCGAGCCGGACAGGAGCCAGCGGTGCGGACGCGACGAGGTGCCCGGGTTGTGCTGCTGGACCAGGACGATCGGATTCTGATGATCCGGCACAGGGACGACGGCGCCATCGTCGTTCCCGGGTCTCCGGTCCGGGAGCTGTTCTGGGTGCCCCCGGGTGGAGGCTTGAAGGAGGACGAGGACTTCGTTCAGGCCGCTCGCCGGGAACTGCTGGAGGAGACCGGGCTGGCGGAGGTCGAGTGGGGGCCGTGCCTGTGGACCCTCGATGCGGACGTGCGGTGGCGCGGCGAACCCGTGCACATGCACGAGCGGTACTTCCTCGCGCGGGCACGCGGCACGCAGACCATCACCCGCGCCTATCTGGAACCGGGCGAACAGCAGGCGATCGTCGACCACCGATGGTGGTCCGTGGCTGAGCTTGTCGCGGCCCGGACCACGGAGACCCTGCGGCCTGTGGGACTTCCGGAGTTGCTGGCCGAGGTGCTGGCCGCAGGGGGACGTCCGTCAGGCGGGCCGCGTGCCCTGTCCGTCCAGCACGGCGCCACGGAGTGAGACGGGGTCAGGAGGCGGGCGTGGCGGTGTGGCGCTGATAGTGGCGTGCCGCCCGCGCCCGGTTGCCGCATGACGGCTTGCACCATTCCTGCCGCCCGTGGCTCTTGACGAAATAGCGCACGCAGCGCGGCGCGTTGCAGGCCCGCAACTGTTCGCGTTGCGGGCCGCTCAGGAAGTCGATGGCGGCCCGGGCCAGGGCGGCGATCAGCCGGACGTTCGCGTCGGATTCATCCGACAGCACGCCCGCCCGAGGTGGTGAGTCCGCGGGCCAGTCGAGTTGCGGGGCGATGGCTTCGCGGGCGGCCGCCGCGTTGAGGTGAGCCAGCGCCTGCTCGACCGGCATCAGCCGGTGGGCGTCGGCCCGGCTCGGCGGCGCGGGGCTGACCGCCTGCGCGAAGAGGGCCCGCACGGCCCGGCGCAGCTCGACGATCTCGCTGCCGAGTTTCTCGTCCACCGTGAGCGCCGCGACGTCGACGTGGCCGGCCAGCAGCTCGGCCAGCAGCTCGGCCTGCTGGTGGATCCAGCGGGCGGTGCTCTGCGGCGTGGCCAGGTCGTCGGCGACCCCGCCGCTGCCGTCATGGCGGATCGTGCTCGCCAGTTCAAGGGCCGGCCAGCGCTCCACGCTCACCCCTCCGGGTTGTCCATCTCCTCTTCGTACCTTACCGTTCTAACGGTAAATCTCATTAAACCATTAGAAGGGCGCCACGATGACGTTGTTGCTGGCCCAGATCAGCGACCTGCACCTCGACGGCACCGACAGAGCGCTCCGGCGCGCCACCCGGGTCATGAACTACCTGCGGGCACTTCCCCGACCGGTCGACGCCGTGCTGGTCACCGGCGACATCGCCGATCACGGGGAGGAGGCCGAGTACGAGCAGGCCGCCCAGGTCCTGGCCGCCCCCTTCCCCGTGCTCACCTGCCCCGGCAACCACGACGCCCGCCCGGCCTACCGCAAGGCACTGTTGCGGCAGCCGCCCGACCCCGGCCCCGTCAACGAGGTGCACCACATCGGTGGCACCGCCATCCTGATGTGCGACTCCACCATCCCCGGCCGCAACGAGGGCCGCCTCGACCCGGAAACCCTCGCCTGGATGCACGCCACCCTCGACAGCCTCGCCCCTGACACGCCCGCGCTGATCGCCTCCCACCAGCCGCCGGTCGCCCTCCATCACCCGTTGCCCGACTCCCAACGGCTGGAGGAGACCGGCGACCTGGCCGCTCTGCTCGACGCCCACCGACAGGTCGTGGCCGTGCTCACCGGCCACGCTCACACGCCGGCCGCGTCCACCTTCGCGGGCCGCCCCCTGATCGTCGCGCCGGCCATCACCTGGACCCTGCGCCTGCCGTGGGAGGGCGACCAGCCCGCCGACCGCGAGCAACCGCCCGGCCTGGCCTTTCACATCCTGGACGACGACCGCCGCCTGACCACCCATTACCGCGTGGTGCTGAAGGGGTGATCCACCCGTACGCGGTCGCCGCGTTCGTCCTGGCGATCCTGCCCGTCATCGCCACCCCGGGTGCCAGCCTGACCCTGCTGATCCACCACGTCGCAGCCGGCGGCCGCCGCCGGGCTCTGCCCGTCATCCTCGGTACGGTCAGCGGCCTGTACGCCCACGCGACCCTGGCCGTCGCCGGCCTGTCGGCGCTGGTCATGCACTCCAGCCAGGCCTTCACCGCCGTCAAACTCCTCGGCGCGGCCTACCTCGTCTGCCTGGGCCTGTGGACCTGGCGCTCCACGACCAGGCCTCCCCCTCCCGCGCTGACGGACCAGCCGGAAAGGCGGACCGGCTCCGTCTACACCCAGGCCCTGCTCGCGAACGTGCTCAACCCCAAGGCGGCCTCGATCTACCTGACCCTGGTCCCGCAGTTCGTCCAGCCCGGGCGCGATCTCGGCGGGCAGATCATCGCCCTGGCCACCGCCCACGCCCTGCTGATCTCGGTGTGGTTGCTGGCCTGGACGGCGCTCCTCCATCGGGGGGCGCGGCTCCTGCACAGGGCCCGCTTCAAGCGTGCGGCCGGCAAGGTGGCGGCGGTGGTGCTCGTCGTCCTCGGCCTCCGGGCCGCCACGACGTAGGCGGTGTACACCGGCCACGGGTGAGACGCGCCGTGCGCGGCAGTCAGTCGGACAAGGGCTCCTACACGACGTACGCCGGTCCGGTGAGCGTGTACGCCAAGGGCAAGTGCATCAGCTTCGCGGGGCAGGTCGGCAGCAGCAGGCCGCTCGAAGGCGTGACCAACGCCTATTGCGACTGACCGCGGACGACCCTGAACAGCCGGTACGTGGCCCCTGGGTGGCCGGGGCCGCACCGGTCACCCGCTGCGCAGGCGAGACGTGTCCCCTTCGGGGCCGGGGCGCGTACGGCCTGCGGCGAGGGCGATCGCGGAGGCGGCGGCGCACAGGATCGCGGTCCACGCCAGGGTCGCCTCGGTGGAGGTGTGGTCGGCGACCACGCCGGCGATCCACGGCCCGGCGGTCTGGCCTGCCGCGAACACCGTGGTGAAGGCCGCCAGCGTGGCGGTCCAGTCGGCGGACGGGACGTTGCCCTTGATGAGGGCGGTGATCGCGGCGGGGACGCCCATGAAGGTGGCCCCGTAGACGATCGCGGAGGCGAGGATGACCGGCGGCGCGGGTGCCGCCAGCGCCAGCGCGGCGCCGCCACCCAGGAGCGCGAGCAGGGTGGCCAGGGCCCGGGTGCCGGGCCATCGGGTGGTGGGACGGTTCCACAGCGCGGGGGCGGCGATGACGGCCAGGCCGAGCGCCGTCCAGGTGAGCACCACCTGCCCGAGCGGGGCGCGCTGGTCGGCGAGGTAGGCGGACAGGAACGTGATGTAGGTGATGTATCCGGCGGCGAACAGCAGGTAGGCCAGGGCGGGTCCCCACAGCGGGCGCACGCGGGCCTGGCCGGCCGTGGCGGGTCGCGCGTCCCCGTCCGTACGCGCCGCGCCCCAGCTCGCCACGGTGGCCAGCGCGGCGGCGGCGGCCAGGCCGGCCCAGCCCAGGCGCCAGTGCTCGCCCAGCACGGGGACGCCCACGCCGCTGGCGACGATGCCCAGGCCGGTGCCGGCGAAGTACACGGTGATGGGCGTCCCGGAGGCCGCGCGGGCGGCGATGTGTGAGGCGATCACGCCGCCGGTGACGAACACCACCGCCCCCGCCACTCCGGCCGCGGCCCGCGCGGCGAGCAACGGCAGGTAGGCGTCGCTCGCCGCGGTGGCGGCCAGCGACACGGCCGTGAGCGCCATGCCGATGCGGAAGGCGGCGGTGGTGCCCCAGCGGCGCACGACCGCGGCGGTCACCAGCGCGCCGAGGAGGTAGCCGAGCCCGTTGGCGGTGCTCATCGCCCCGGCCTCGGACAACGTCCAGCGCAGGTCCTCGCGCATGGCGGGGAGGAGGAGGCCGTAGGCGAAGCGCGCGAGGCCGAGGGCCGAGGCGGTGCCGAGCGCCAGCAGGCCCGCCTGCCATGCCGCACCGGACCCCGCCTTCGGCGCCGTCCGCGTCATCGGCCGCACCTTCCGGTGGCGGCGTCGCGGCGGCGGGTCGCGGCGTTGCGGGCTTGCGGGGAGGCGAACTGGGCGGGCATGGCACCCCATAGATCGAACCGATCGGTACGAACTCGATGCTAGCAGCGGAAGCACGACGTTCCGCCAGGCGGCAGCGCCGGTCCTCCGCAGGTCGCGCGGGCCCGCAACGTCGACGTACCGAGGCCCGGCGACCCGCCGGCTCGGGCGCGGCCGTGCGGGATGTCCGGCTGGAGATGTCCGCCGACGACGGCAGGACCTGGCAGCCCGTCAAGGCGCGACGTGGGGGGACGGCTGGCGCGCAACGATAACGAATCCCGATACATCAGGATTCGTTTCTCTTCGGGCTGAAGTCACGGATAAGTCCGGTGTCACGCTCACCCAGACGATTGCCCGTGCATACGCGGTCGGATAACAAGGAAACGGGCTGCTCCCGCATGGGCGGCGGCGCCCATTTCTGCCCTGTGGCCCGCATGCGGCGCAGTCCACAGGGCTTTCCGTCGCCCTCCGGTGGGGGCCCAAATGTTTGAGAATTAATTCTCCCGCCCACGCCAGGTCGTGCCGTCGAATCCATGAGGCGTTTGTTAATCTCCACAACGCAAACGGTCCGTTCGCAGCTGGAGGGGAAATCTCATGGCTCGACCGCACGTCCGAACACTGGCATTTCTGGCGGCAATGGGCGCCGCGCTGCCGGTGGTGGCCCAGGTGCCGGCGCACGCCTCCGCCCTGCCGGTCTTCAGCAGTTGCCAGGACGTCCGCCGGACGAATCCGATCGCCAGGGACGGCACGTACCTGCTCATCAACAACGGAAACGTGTTCACGGTGTACTGCCACAACATGGCCACCAGGCCCAGCGAATACATCACTCTCGTGAGGAGGGGCCGGGACGCCAATTTCTCGCAGTACACCGCCGGCGGCGCCTCACCCGGCACGGACGTCAGGACGGCCTTCACCAGGCTGCGCGTCGACCCCCGCACCCTGACCGTGGACATCGGCGACCTGACCTTCGCGTCGTCCACCGGTTCGCTGCGGCACAGCTCGACGACCGTGACGAGCATGCCCTACGGCGCCGCCATGGCGTGCACCGGCCGGGCCGACGGCCGGGGCAACATCGACCTGCGTGACACGCCGTTCCAGGTGGACGACACCTTCGTCACGGCCGGCAACGGCGCCCACGGGTCGGCGAGCGTGAGCGCGCGCAACCAGGTGGTCGGCCTGCGGGGCGGCGGCTACTGCGGCTGGATCACGCCGGCTCCGGCGATGTACAACCCCTTCAACCCGAGGCCGGGCACGCCCCACCTCGAGCTGAGGTGCGCGGGCGACGGCATGGTCTTCTCGCGGGGCCAGTTCTGCCTCCGCCTCGACGACGGCGCCCCGGTCACCACGCAGGTGCGGCGGCAGGGCGGCCAGGGACGGGTCATCGTGCAGCACGGCGGCAAGGCGGTGGCGGTGCTGGCCCCCGACGGTCAGGTGCGCTCCCTGCGCTGAGACGTTCCGCTCGGCAGGCCCGGTTCCCTGACGGGGAGCCGGGCCTGCCGCTGTACGCGGTGCGTGAGTGCGGGGGCGCGGTCAGGCCGGCGTCCGCGTCACGGTCAGGAGGCGCAGCTCGTCGTGGACGATCTGGCGTACGGACTGCGGCGTGAATTTCTCCGGGTACGTCGCCGTCTGTAGCGTCAGGCCGTCGATGAACACGTGGAGCCGCTGGGCCTGCCTCTCCAGCGAGGCCTGCGCGAACTCCTGCCCCGGCTGGTCATGAAGCGGCAGGCCGTGGCAGGAGGCGACCGCGAGGCGGCAGATGTGGCGTTCGCCCGCCCAGCCCGTCCGGCGCAGCCGGGCCAGCGACTCGTCCACGTGCGATCGCATCAGGCAGGCCAGCCAGACGTCGACCTCCACCCGCCGGTCGCCGTCGAGGGGGAGAAGCTCTTCGAGCATGAGCTGGGCGCGGCGCTCGCCCGGCACGTCCGCGCGGAGATGGGCGGAGATGCGCCGGGTGACGCTTCTGGCGATCGCCTCCGCCGCGAAGCGGAGCAGGCCGCGCTGGTTGTCGAAGTAGTGGCGCAGGCCGCCGGCCGAGAGGCCGGCCGCCTCGGCGACCTTGCGCACGGTGGCGCCTTCGATGCCCTCGCGGCTGATGACCTCCCACACGACGCGGACGATCTCCTCGCGCCGCTGATCGTGGTCGACGATCTTCGGCATGCTCTTATTACAGCACACCTGTACGGTTTCCTATACGGTACAAGCGTGCGAAATAAGATGCCTTATGCCGTCCTGGGTGGTGGCTTGGCCCTGATCGCCGGATCGGCGCTGTGGCTGGTGCTGACCGGCGCCACCGACATCCGCTATTCCGCCGACCACGCCGGCACCGTGCCCATGTGGCACCGCTGGATCCCGGTGCTGGCCGGGCTGGCCCTCGTACGGCTGGTGCCGCCCAGGGCGGAGCTCGCGGGTGGGGTGACGGGAGGGCGTGGCCTCAGGCTCCAGGCGGGCCTGCTCCTCGGGTCGGCGCTGGCCTTCGCCGTGGCGCTCCGGTGGTCGGGCGGCGGCGAACCCGCGCACACGGCGCTCAAGCTCGCGTTGTTGCTGGCCGTACCGGCAGCGGTGTTCTGGTGGTCGCGGCGGGATCCCGTCACCCACGTGCGCGAGCCCCTGAGGGCCTGGCGCCGCTACGGCCCCGCCGCGCCGGTGGCCGCCTGGCTCCTTCTCTCCTACGCGAGCCCGTTGGCCCTGCCGCCCAGCGACTTCGCGGCGACCGTCGATCCCGTCACCCTGGTGATCACCGTGGTCGTGGTGTTCGCCGTCAACAGCCTGCTCGAAGAGGTCTTCTACCGGCGCTGGCTGCAGACCCGATGGGAGCACCTGCTGGGTCCCTGGCCCGCGATCGTCCTTTCCTCGCTGCTCTGGGCGGCCTGGCACGTCGGTATTCAGGGCGCTGGGGACCTGCCGGGAGACCTGGCCGCCACGTTCGTCAACCAGGGGGTCCAGGGGTTGTTCCTCGGCTACCTGTGGAGCCGCTACCGGCTGATGTGGCCCCTCCTGACCGTGCACGGCGCGGTGAACGCCGCCCCCGTCCTGCTGGGACTGTGGTGACCCGCGCCTCGTGAGATAATGACGGGGTACGGAGCCCTCTCCGCCTCGGACCGCGTCCAGGCGAGAGGGTTTTTTCATGCCCGCGGTGACGCCTTCCCGCGGACGCCTTCTCCCCGATCAAGGAGTGATCCCCGTGGACCTGGGTCTGACCTGCCCGCGTTTCACCTGGCCCGGTGGCGACGCCGCCATCTCCGACAGGTTCGCCGCCGCGGCCCGCGGCGCCGACCAGGCGGGGTTGCGCAGCTTCTGGGTGATGGACCATCTCTTCCAGATCCCCAACTTCGGGACCGTGGAGGATCCGATGCTGGAGGCGTACGGCGCGCTGTCCTACGCCGCCGCCCTCACCGGCCGGGTGAGCCTGGGCGCGCTCGTGACCGGCGCCGTCCACCGCGAGCCTGGCCTGCTGGTGAAGCAGGTCAGCACCCTCGACGCGCTCTCCGGCGGGCGGGCGGTGCTCGGTATCGGCGCTGGCTGGTACGAGCCCGAGGCCCGTGGGCTCGGCCTGCGTTTCCCGCCCTTGGCGGAGCGGTTCGAGCGGCTGGAGGAGACGCTCCAGATCGCCCGGCAGATGTGGAGCGACACGGACGAACTGTACGAGGGCCGCCACTACCGGCTGGAACGCACGCTCAACGCCCCCCAGGCGAACCCGCCCGTCCTCATCGGCGGCAGCGGGGAGAAGAAGACCCTCCGGCTCGTCGCCGAATACGCCGACATGTGCAACTTCCTGTACGGCGCGGACGTCACGCACAAGCTCGGCGTGTTGCGCGCCCACTGCGAGCGGCTGGGACGGCCCTACGAGGAGATCGAGAAGACCCTCCACATGCGCGTCCCCGACGGCCAGAGCGTCGAGGAGAGCGTCCAGCGCTGCGGCGAGCTCGCCGGGCTGGGCATCGACCACGTCATCGTGGCCGTGCCGGACGCGGCCGACGACCGGTGGCTGGCGCACCTGGCCGAACTGGCCGTACGGATCGCCGGCATCACCCCGTCCGGCCGCTGAGCGCTGGGGCGGCCGAGACGTCCCCGGCCGCCGCTCCGCTGTCGTCCACGTCCCGCCGGAGAGGTCACGGGCGAGCGCGGAGGTCGTGCGTCCGGGTCAGCAGCGGGGCGCCACCGCGTCGATGCGGCCGCCGAAGTCGTTGTCGTAGACCCTGCGGTAGTCGCCGTTCCTGACGATGCGGGTCTCCTTCCTGGTGGGCACGTGGATCCAGTTGATGAAGCAGCCGGCGGCGTGGGCCCGGAACGACCCGACGTTGTCGTGCAGCGCGGGCGGCACGTCGACGTAGCCGTTGCCCGGGTTCCAGCACCAGGACGCGCCCGTGTAGTTTCTGCCGCTCCACAGGCAGATGTCGCCCGCCCTGGACGATCCAGGAGCCGCCGCGGCCGGGACGGCGCCCGCCACCAGGACGAGGCCGACGGCGGTGGTGAGAGCGGTGGTGAGGGTGGCGATCCGCGCGCGAGTGGTCTTCATGCAGTTCTCCTCGTGTCGGTGCTGCCGCGGGCTGCTGCCCGGCGGCTCCGTCACATTGTGTAGCAGTGCGGATACGGACCGCGTCCGCCCGGTGGATACAAGATCCGGGACCTGGGGCGGGGGAGAACTGACGTACTCGTGACAGCGGTCGCTCAGGGGGGCGTGAGGTCGCCGGTGAGGTGGTGCTGCACGACCGGGGCCACGTACGCGACCGCGGCAGGCCGGTCCAGGGCGGCCAGCGGCTCGACGCGCAGGACGTAGCGCGCGGTCGCGACGCCGAACAGGTAGGCGCCGGTGAGGGTGGCGCGGAGCTCGGCCTGGTCGGCCCCGATGGCGCGGGCCAGAGGCAACATCACCGCGTCCGTCATGAACGCCGTCACCATCGCCGAGGCGCTGGGAGCCGCGGCGGCGGCCCTGATCACGGCGAGCATCCGGGGGCCGGTGTGCGGGTCCTCCCACAGTTCCAGGTAGCGGTCGGCGAGCCGGGCGCCGAGGTCGGACGGGTCGCCCTCGCCGGCGAGCGAGACCAGCGAGGCGACGGGCGGGTCGTCGCGGAGGGCGGCGTCGAAGAGGCCGTCCTTGCTGCCGAAGAACTGCAGGACCAGCGCCGGATCGACGCCCGCGGCGCGGGCGACGCCCCTGATCGTGGTGAGGACGTAGCCGTGTTCGGCGAAGCTCCGCTGCGCGGCGGCCAGGATGTCGACCCGTGTCCGTGTCGTGCCTGGCCGGCGGCCTCCTGGCCTTGTGGTCACTCGTTCAAGCATAGCCATCGATGTTGAACTTCTCGGTCACTCCGACTAACTTGGCCTCAACACTGTTGATATATGGAGGCGTGACCATGGAGTACCTGCTTGTCCGCCAGCGGTTCACCGACTACGACCAGTGGCGCGCGGCGTTCGACAGCCTGGCGGAGGTCCGGGCGGCGGCCGGCATGCGTACGGCGCTCGTCAGCGTCAACGCCGACCAGCCCGATGAGGCCGTCGTGCTGTTCGAGTGCGAGGACGCGCAGGCCATGCAGCAGCACTACGCGTCGGAGGCGCTCCAGGACGCGCACCGGCGCGCCGGCGTGGTGCCCGGAAGCAACCAGGCCACGGTGCTGCTCACCCGCTGACAGAGATGATGTAGGGGAGCACCTCCCGCCAGTCCTGACCCACCCTCTGACTGACCTCGGGTCTTCAACGGGATCTGTCGGTCTGAGCGGGAAGTGCTCGCCTGCACCCACCGGAC
>NZ_JBDPMB010000044.1:0-33306 GCF_039871615.1 Nonomuraea sp. B10E15 | reverse complement strand
CAGGACCATTCCCGGCTCCCCCGAAACGCGCCACCCACAAACGACGCATCAGGAGAAACCCGAACACGGCACCGGTGTCAAGCATGTCCTGGGACTCGAGTGTCAAGCATGTCACGGGACAGGACAGGGAGAACTTGCCGAATTAATCTCTTGAGGATCAAGGGCGGCGCTGCGCGCCGCCACCCTGCCCTGCGCTCGGCCGCACGCTGCGCGTGCGGCCTGGGGGCCGTTCTCCCGTGCGGCCGTGCTCGGGCCGGGCCTACCAACATCAACCGATCAGGCCTCAGGGACAAACCTTGGTGCAGCCCTCTCTTGACGACTGCAGTACTCCAATCTTAAACCTCGAAGGAAACAACTGCACACCTATGCTGCATACGACCAGCGTCAGACCGAGAGTTGTCCAGTTCGATCGACACCGTGTTCGAGGAAGATGCGCCCGACATGGCGATGTGTGTCCGTTTCAACTATGCGCGCTATCTCAATAGCGGCACGATCCAAAGCAACACTCTCGACGTGACCCGAGGAAGCCCTTAAGCTCCAAAAGGATCGTTCCACTCATAGGCGTCTCAGTATCGGCTGGCGAAGGGCAAGCACAACGAGAGGCACGGGGGCGGCTGATGGCCATAGCATCCTTCGAAATCAAGCAAGTTATTCTCCATCAGATATCTCAAAAAGGAGGAGAATCAACCGAGGCAATACTGAGTCACAGGCCGACACCTTTGAGTGAGCGCGACAAGCTTTATGTCGAGCGCCGAATGAAAGACGCACTGAACCGCAGAGCCCGGCTGGTCGAAGAGGAAGCAGGAGTCTCGGAAGTGCCGGAAATCATTCGCAAGCACCTCAGCGACCAACATGCAGATCTAGTTAAGCAGTCACAGGCACTCGCCAGAAAGCTCCAAGCGACACAGCCCGCTATCAGCTCTCCCGGCATCCTTATAGTCGCAGATGTCGAGGTAAGTGGATGCCCTGCTATCGTGATAGCGAAAGTCGAGCACGAAGAGGGAATTAGGGCTCAAGAGATAACCACAGATCAGGGGCAGACAACGTTCACTGTAGAGTTCCTTCGTGATCTACTGTTCACCAGCGCCAGCAAAGTCTATAAGGTAGCTCTCTTCTCCTCAGCGGATGTCAATGACACCAACTTTCGAGGCATGGTTGCCGACAGTCAGGCCGCCGGCTCCGAAATCGCACGGTATTTCCTGAATACATACCTCGGCTGCAGGCTGGTCGAACGACCTGAGGTAGTCACCCAGAGGTTCTACGAAGGGGCGCAGAGGTGGATTAATAGCCTAAAGGATAGCGAGAAGAAAACTGCGTATCTAGTTGCCCTCTTGTCGGAGATGCGCAGCAACAAAACGACTCTGTCGGTCGACTCGTTCGCTCAAGACCATCTCTTGGTTGAGGACCGAGATGCGTTTCGCTCACAGATGCAGAGCGAGAGCGTGCCCCTCAGGCAGATCGATAAATCAATCGATCTCGTGCGGGCAAATCTCCGTAAAGTGCGAATAGATACAAAGGGGGACGTTCTGATAATGGCGCCGCCGGACGCGCTAGACGATGGCAGGATTACGATTTATGACAGGCCGGAAGGCGGTACCGAGATACGCGTTCTTGATGAGTTCAAGAAGATATCCGGATCAGGCAAGTACTCCCCTTAATTGCTCGGGAGGTGGCCGGGGATGGACATTGATGCAGCGCTCGAAAAGTATGCTGCCCTCCAATCCCGCTATGAAAAGGCGGTACAAGACGTCAAGGAAATCATCGAGAAGGTCGCCGGGGGAGCTGATATAAAGTGTCGCATAAGCGGTCGAGCAAAAGATCCCGCAAGCTTCCAGAAAAAGGCGATCATCAAGCAGTATGCTGACCCCTGGTCGATGATGACAGACAAAGCCGGGGTTCGAGTAGTAGTCGAGCGGCACCGCCATGTCGACGATCTCAAAGAGGCTCTAAAGAACTCAGGGGATATCGAAGTGCTTCATATCGACGACAAACGACAGACGGAGAGCCCGGACAAGCTAACTTATAGCGGCGTCCATCTGCAGGTCGCCGCTCCGCTAGAAGAGGGAGACTCTGAAGAAGTTCAGTGCGAAGTGCAGATACGCACCGTGGCACAGGACGCATGGTCAGTGGTATCTCACAGTCTTCTATACAAGCCGGCGCTTGAATTGCCGGAGGACCATAAACGTGCTATTTACCGTCTAGTAGCACTGGTCGAAATTTTCGATGAGGAAGTTCAAAGAGTCCTAGATGCTATGACTAGCATCGAAGGATACGAACTGACGGATATAATTGAGGCAGCAGAAAATGAATACTTGTCTCTCGCACACTCCACTTCCAGAAGAGACTTCTCAGTCTACATCTTGAGCAGGATTATATCCACTATACCCGACGCAGATCGATCGACGTATCCCGACAGACTTAAGCGATACGTACAAGAGAATCGGAACAAGCTTAAGTATATATATGAAAGAATGGGGCCAAAAAGTGGTGTTGCTTCCGAACCTACGTACGCTCTCTTTGGGCAGGCGGAAAGCCTTGTGCTATTGGAAAGACTTGAGGCTGCCCCTCATCTCCTTATTGAGCAATGGAAGCAGGCTGGGCTTCCACGCAGGCTCCTCCAAACACTAGTGGATGAGCTTGGCCTCTCAATAGAGATTCATGAGTGATCGCAAGAGTACTACTCCTCCGCAATATGGAGGTCTCTGCGTAGAACATCGACGATGGGACCTAACGGCAGGGGACCAGACTTCCGCTTCTCCATTGAATCGGCCCTGTCTCTCATCTCATCTTCTAACTCCAGCACAACCTTCGCAACTGCCGCCGGCGCTATCAAGCGAAGCTCTGCATTCAGTTCGGCGAAACGATCGAGCTCAGCATCTAGTTTTTTCTCGAGCTCCTCATTCGTGTCGGCTGTCGAATCTTTTAGTAGTCTTTGAACCCGCCTGCCTTGACTGATGACTCGCCCATATAGGGCGCGCCGCTCCGCCCGGTTCTCCTTCTCTTCGTCACGGCGCCGGTTCAGCATGGATACTGTCGTAGAGATTACTTGCTGGAGTGTTACGCCAGCAAGAGCGAAGATGCCAGTAAGTATAGAATCAGCAGTCGCCATGTCCATAGCCTGGCACAGTCCATAGGTTTTCTCCAGTCTCGATTCGTCCGCAATCTACGCTATACGTCACTGGCAGCCGTGCCTTGATGCGGCTCATCGCTGTTGCCAGCTCTACGCCGCTCGTAGGAGACAACTTCTTGTAGGATAATCGCAAGATCTTGCGATGAAAGCTCCACACCCTCTCCTGCTAAACGGTCTTCCAGTCGTCGTCGCGCCCTTCGCATTGAGACCAATAAATAATCAGCGTCGGTACTTTCGATAAGCTTGTATAGGAACTCCAAGTCGTCCGATGCAAGCAGGGCCAGTGCGTTTACGCCTTTTCGGTGGCGTCCCCTATAGGTTGACCAATCTATATCACCTTCGGCAAGGCTATTGTGCTTCTCTGTATCGGCCTCCGGGTGATCTAGGAGCCAGCGCCAAAACCTGTCTGCGTACGCAGTAATAGGATGCTCTTTGTAGCAGGAGTCGCAAAGTAGAACAATGTTCCACGCGGCATTTGAGCCGCCGAGGCTTGGAGGGACAACGTAGGCCATTCGTAGGCCGTACTCCCTGGATTTCATTGTCAAGATCGAGTCGCGCGATTGGTTGCCGGGTCGTCCGCAAGCGAAGCACATAGGGCTGCTGAGGTCGCTAAGCGGTATGTACTCACTTCCCGGGAGGTCGCGACAATGCCAGTATTGTGCAACTTCGTGCTGGGTGGGCATGTTTTCCTTTTCGTCTCGCGTCATACAGCAAAACTATCACGCTGGTACGACAGTTCTAGGGGTCGCTACCTTGCGCGGACGATCGTCTCAGCTTCATTGTTGCGACACGCACATATATGGACGCGCTGTGGCAGCACGCGTTCCAGCGCCTTTGCCGCCAAGCGAAGGGCGGCTTCTGCGTTCCGCTCCTCCACCAGTCGAGATGAGGGCTCCTAGCTGCTGGCCTGTACAGTGCTGAGAGATTCGACATGTGTGGAAACAATCTCTCGTCTGGCCCACGAGTCCTGCGTAACCTCATTGGCGTCCGATTAATGATCTTTTGAAGGACGATTGAGATCGATTAGTTTCCGGGTCGCAAGCGATGCTTCTGGCGGAGGCGCTCTGATGCCGGATGGTTGTTGTTTCCAGTCTGAACTCCATCCCGGTTGGGCCGGGATGTTGATCGTGGGCCAGCCATCGACCCGGGACGAGCCCGCACCTGCTTTCGGACAGGCGGGTCGACGGCAGATGAGATGTTCAAGCGGTGAAACGCACGCTAGCCCGCACTATATGGGTTGCAGTTCCCCGCCGTGCCACCACGTTTCAAGCCTCCGTTCCGCCATAGTGGTCCAGGTTGAACGCCCTGAGACGATTAGCCTCCTAGCTGCTATGGCCCAGATTTGGACGCCGCCGTAGCAGTGCTGGCCTCCCGATCGCCTGATTGTGGCTGATCGCCGTAGGGTGTTGGGGGCGATCGAAGGTCCGGGGCTTCGTTCCTCAGCCCCGGCCCACTGGATATCGAGGCGCGGGTCGGACGACAACTTTCTGACCATGCACCGCGGTCGTGTGGTCCGGAACATGCGCGGAACGCTACCTGTCTCGCAGGAGGAAACAGGAACGTCAGTCGCAGGTCAGCATGCCGCCTGGCGAAGAAACAGCGATCCACTTCTAATCCGACGGTCGCAGGTTCGAATCCTGCAGGGCGCGCTTCACTCGACCAGCACAAGAGAGCCACTGACCTGCGGTAACGCTGATCATGGGCTCTCTTCATGCGTCCGGCCGTCTACGGCTCTAACTGATCGTTTGCGGGCGTTCACGCCCAATGCTTGCCCACGACCCCATGCACGGTTTCGGCCAGGGCGGTCCTCGATGATCCCGGCGACGCGTCGCTCGGCTCGCCTCTCATGACCGACGATGTCCTCACGTCGCGTCTTGAGGTACAGCAGCGTCGCTTCGGTGTGTTGTTCGGCCTTGTGCTCGCTGAGAAGCCTGTGAAGGCTTGGAACTGATGGACAGGGGCTGGGTCGGCAGGCCCTGGCCCACGTCACCCCAGACCGGCCACTGCTCAATAGCAGGGGTATGCGATACCTGCTGAATCGTCGCTGCTTGATCCTCATGCGTCCTGCGTCGACGCAGCAGCACTGCGCGTGCGGATCGGAGACAGCTCTCTCGCGTGATTACGGCGGTCTCAGCTGACACCGGATGTCGGTCTCGTTCGACACCGGCATCGATGGTGCGAATCGGATGTCGATGGGCTTCGACACCAGGGGTGACGCCGAAAGTGCCAGCGCTGACTTATATAAGTTATTCCTGGTATGATCCTGGGTCGTGCACGCGTTCGACATCCTCGGCGACCCGGTGCGCCGGCGCATTCTGGAACTGCTCGCCGACGGTGAGCAGACCTCTGGCGCGATCACAGACGTGATCCGGGCCGAGTTCGCACTGTCTCAGCCGGCTGTCTCGCAGCATCTGCGCGTTCTGCGTGAGAACGGGTTCGCGTCGGTCCGGGCTGAGGGGGCTCGCCGGTTCTACGCCGTAGAGGCCGGGCCGCTGAGCGAGGTTGACGCGTGGTTGGACCGGTTTCGCAGGTTCTGGGACCAGCGACTCGACGCACTGGAGACTGAGCTCGCCCGGGGCAGGCGTGCTACCCGGAAGCCCGCCGACGACGAGCCCGGCCAGCCGCCCAGGCCCGGCGAAGAAGCGTAGGCACGAGGAATTCCCTAACGGACGGAGCATGACGATGAAGGATGTACTCGACGAACTGGCCGCCGCCCGCCGGAAGATGGGCACGGCGAGCCTGCCCGCCGGTGAGGCCTACACCATGGAGCTGAGGCGTCGCTACGACGCGCACCTCGACGACGTGTGGGACGCCATCACCAGCCCTGAGCGACTGAGCCGCTGGATGAAGCCGGTCACCGGCGACCTGCGCCTTGGCGGGGCATTCGAGCTGGACGGCGGCGAGCACGGTGAGATCCTCCGTTGCGAGCCGCCGCGCCTGCTGCGGGTGTCCTGGATGTTCGGGCCCGGGGCCGACGAGTGGCCAGGCACGAGCGAGGTCGAGGTGCGCCTGTCTCCTGGCTCGGCCGGGGACACCGAGTTCGAGCTGGTCCACGCCGCGGCCGTCGGAGAGCCCATGTTTCCCACCTACGGCCCCGGTGCCGGCGGCGTCGGCTGGGACCTGCACCTCCTCACCCTCGCCAGGTTCCTGGGCGACGGCGAGGTTCTTGACCACGAGGAGTTCCGGGCATCGCCCGCCGGACACGAGTTCAGCCGGCGCAGCGCCGCCGCCTGGGGCGAGGCCCACCTGGCCGGCGGCGGCGAACCGGACCACGTCGCGGCCGCGGTCGAGGCCACTACCGCGTTCTACCTGCCCACCGGGGACGCGCGATGAAGTACACCACCTCGATCGAGATCGCGCTGCCTCGCGACGAGGTGCTCCAGCTGATCGCGGACCCCGCGCAGACGCCGAAGTGGCTGCGGGGCCTGGTGCTGCACGAGCCGGTGACCGGGGCGCATGGCCAGGTCGGCACCACCTCGCGCGTTGTGTTCCAGATGGGCAAGCAGCGGATGGAGGCCACCGAGACCATCACGCGCCTGGAGCCCGCGGACCTGCATGCAGTGCCCAGCTCGGTCGTCGTGCACTACGAACGCGAGATTGACGCCGAGGGCATGTGGCAGGCCCAGCGCGACCGGCTGTTCGAAGCCGGTCCGGACACGACGCTGTGGGAGAGCGAGAGTGAGTTTCGGTTCGACGGGTTGCTGATGCGGCTGGTGGGGCTTTTGATGCCCGGCTCCTTCCGCAAGCAGTCGCGACAGCACATGCAGGACTTCAAGGCATTCGCCGAACACGGGACGGACGTCCGCCAAGGGACGAACTGATCTGTCGCAGTCAGCGACGAGAATCCCCAACGCGATGGCCCGATGCTTGGAGCGTCCCGTCACGGAATCTTTTGGTCTGGCCATCATCGAGCACTTGCATTCTCACGTCCGGGCTCCTAGTGAGCGCCTCTCATCCGGGCGGGACGCGCGCAGTCGCTGAGTCACGGATCACCAGTTCGGGTTCGGGGTCGGTGATGACACCGCCTGCGCTTGGCCGCCTCGCGATCAGGTCGTAAAGCGCCTCGACGCCGGCCCGGCCGAGTTGGTACATGGGCATCCGGACTGCGGTGACGGCCGGGCGCAGGTGCTGCATCAGGTCGACGTCGTGGATGCCGACCACCGACAGCTGGTCGGGGATGGTGATGCCGAGGTCGCGTGCGGCGGCCAGGACCCCGACCGCGCTCATGATGTTGTTGACGACGATGGCGGTCGGCGCGGTCGTCGCCTGCATGGCCTGCCGGAGCCCGTCGGCGCCGGCCTGCTCACCGAACCCGGTCGCCAGGTGTGGGGCCGGTGTCAGCCCGGCGGCGTCCATCGCCTGCTGGTAGCCCAGGTAGCGCTGCTGGGAGATGTATCCGGAACCCCCGACGAAGACGATGTGGCGGTGGTGGAGGTTGACCAGGAACCGGGTAGCGATCTCGCCTGCGCGGCGATCGTCTATGTCGATCCAGGGATGGTCCAGTGCATGTTCCAGGATGAGGATCGGCTTGGGGTGGGAGCTGAGTTCGGCCATCACGTCGTCGTCCAGCAGCCCTTCGCCGCGGATCAGGATGCCATCGACCGTGCCCTGGCTGAGCAGCCGGGTCAGGAACTGGCTGCCGGAGCGCATCGTCTCGGCATCGCCCAGCAGGACCGTCGCGCCGTGCTCCGCCGCCGCCTCGTAGACCCCGTACCGCAGCGGTCCGTAGACCGGGTTGTCGAGCTTGTTGAGGATCATCGCGATCATGTCGGTCTGGTTGAGCCGCAGCGAGCGCGCCGTCTGGTTCGGCTGGTAGCCCAGTTGCTGCATCGCCTGGAGCACCCGGGTGCGGGTGGATTCCTTCATCCGGGTGTGGCTCGTGCCGTTGACCACTGCCGACACCACGGCGAGTGACACCCCAGCCGCCCGTGCGACGTCACGTTGCGTTGCCATGGCAAAAGCCTACTCGGTTCTTGACGTAACGTCTCACCATCCCTATTTTGAATTAACGTTACGTCAACAAGGAGTATCTATGACATCGACACGTCGCACCGTCCTCCTGCGGTCCTCCTGGGCGACGGTGAACATCGGCGACGTGGCTCACTCTCCTGGCGTGGTACGGGCGTTTCAGCGGTTCGCCCCCGAGGCCGAGGTCATCCTCTGGCCGGTGCGGCTGGAGGAGCGCGAACGATCCATGCTGCGGCACGCGTTTCCCGACCTGCGCGTCGTCGACGGCACTCTCGGCGGGGACGGGCCGAGCACCCCGGAGTTGGCCGCCGCCATCGACGGCGCGGACGTCCTGGTGCACGGATCGGGCGCCGACGCCTTCCAGAGCGCCGAGATCGATTGGTGGCGCGAGCACGTGGGCCGCCCGTACGGGTACTTCGGGGTCACCGTGGATCCGCTGTGCCCACCGACCATGGCGACGCTGCCGGAGCTGGCACAGATGGTCGATCTGCTCCCACCGTCCTATCTCGAAGACGACGTCAAGGACCGTTTCGACAACGCCGACTTCGTGTACTGCCGCGAAACGCTGACTCTGGCCACCCTGCGCGGCCAGAAGATAACCGGGCCCGACCTCGCCTTCGGGCCGGATGGCACGTTCACGTTCGACCACACTGACGCCGTCGCTGCCGCTCGCCTGCTGGAGGGTTTCGGCCTGCAGCCCGGTCGGTTCGCCTGCTTTGTTCCGCGGCTGCGCTACGCCCCCTATGCGAAGATCTACGGCACGGAACCGACCCGCGAGCAGATGCGGCGCGACGCGGTCAACCGAGCCACCGTGACGCACGACCTGGCGGTGCTGGCGGCGGCGATCGAGACCTGGGTACGCGTCAGCGGCCTGCCGGCCGTCGTGGTGCCCGAGATGAGCTATGCCGTAGAGCTCGCTCACGAGCAGCTTCCCGGCCTGCTCAGTCCACAGACGCTCGGTCAGGTCCGGCTCCTGGACCGGTACTGGCCGCTGGAGGAGGCGACCGGGGTCTACGCCGTCTCGTCGCTGGTGGTCAGCATGGAGTGTCATTCGCCGATCCTGGCCGCACGACATGCGATCCCGACCGTCTACCTTCGGCAGCCGACCGAGACCACGAAATCTCAGATGTTCGCCGACCTCGGCGCCCCAGACCTGGTGATCGAGCTCGACCATCGTGCCGCGGCGACGGTCGTCGCGGCGGTCACCGACATCGCCACCGACCCGGCGCCCGCGGTCGCCCGGAGCAGGAGGGTCGCGGCCAATGCCGACGACCGGCTGCGCGCGGCGGTGCGAGCCTGCGTCGCGGGCCGGCCCATCGGCGTGCCCGCACCGGTGGAGACCGGCGATGCGTAGCCTGCGCGACCGCTGGCGGCGCGACCGGGTCCTGCTGCTGCTGGCGCTTCCCGGGGTCACGGCGCTGCTGCTGTTCCACTATCTGCCGCTCGGCGGGAACATCATCGCGTTCCAGGACTTCCAGCCGTTCCTCGGAATCTGGCACAGCCCGTACGTCGGGCTGGACAACTTCGAGCCGGTGCTCACCGGCGACCCGGTGTTCCTCAACGCGCTCGTCAACACACTGATCATCACGCTGATCCAGGTGGTCTTCGTGTTCCCGCTGCCGATCTGCCTCGCGTTGATCCTGAACGCGACCATCAGCGAACGGCTCAAACGCCTCACCCAGTCGATCCTCTACATGCCGCACTTCCTGTCCTGGGTCATCGTGGTCGCCCTGTTCCAGCAGATGTTCGGCAACGGCGGGATGCTCAACGCCTGGCTGCGCTCGGCCGACCTGTCCACGTTCCACATCGTCGGCGTGCCCGAGTTGTTCAAACTCATGATCACATCACAGGTGATCTGGAAGGACACCGGCTGGTCGACAATCATCTTCCTCGCCGCGCTGTCCAGAGTGGATCCGGCGCAGATGGAGGCCGCGGTGGTGGACGGCGCCTCGGCAGCTCGCCGCCTGTGGCACGTGACCCTGCCCTACATCCGCCCGGTGATCGTCCTGCTGCTGATTCTGCGGCTCGGTGACTCGCTGTCCGTCGGGTTCGAGCAGATCATCCTGCAGCAGGCACAGGTCGGCGCCGGTGCCGGCGAAGTACTCGACACCTACGTCTACAACCACGGGATCGTCGGCGGCGACTGGGGCACCGCGGCCGCGGTGGGGCTGATCAAAGGCATGGTCGGCGTCGCGCTCGTGCTCGGCGCCAACCGGTTGGCCCACGCCCTGGGCGAGCAGGGGGTGTACGCCAAGTGACGAGCCGACCTGTGCCGACCGCGGTGTCCGTGGCGCGCCCCGCCGCGGGCGCAGGGCCGCGGCGGCCACGCTCGGGCCGCAGCCAGCGTCCGGTCTGGATGGGCGAGCCCAGCAAGCTGGGGTTCGGTGCGCGGGGACTCGTGCTCGGCCTGGGCTGCCTGGCGGTTCTGGTGCCGTTCTGGGCGGTGCTCATCACCAGCATCGCCTCCCCGGAGGAGATCAACAGGGCGGGCGGCTTCGTGCTGTGGACGAACGAACCGACGCTGGACTCCTACCGGGCCGTCCTGTCCGGAGGAATCGTCACCCGCGCGCTGCTGGTGAGCGCCGGCATCACCGCGGTCGGCACGGCACTCAGCCTCGTCTCCACGATCGCTCTGGCGTACGCGCTGTCGCGGCCAGGTTCGTTGCTGCACAAGCCGATCCTGCTGATGACGGTGTTCACCCTGCTGTTCAACCCGGGCATCATCCCGATGTACCTGACGGTCAAACAGCTCGGCCTGCTGGACAACTACCTGGCACTGATCCTGCCGGTGCTGGTGAACGCGTTCAACGTCATCGTCATGCGCGCGTTCTTCCAGGGAATCCCAGGCGAGCTGCGGGAAAGCGCCTATATAGACGGTGCCGGGGAGACGCGCATCCTGCTGCGGATCGTCCTGCCACTGTCGAAGGCGGTCGTCGCCGTGATCGGGCTGTTCTACGCAGTGGCGTACTGGAACGCCTTCTTCTCCGCGATGTTGTACCTCCAGTCGTCGGAAAAGTGGCCGCTGCAACTGGTGCTGCGCACCTACGTCGTCAACAACACCCCGATCGGGTCCGACCAGCTCAGCTCGAACCTGGAGAACCTGCCACCACAAATCTCCATCCAGATGGCGATTCTTGTCATCTCCGTCCTGCCCATCCTGTTCATCTACCCCTTCATCCAGAAGCACTTCGCCAAGGGACTCATGGTCGGCGCCGTCAAGGGCTGACCGGTCGTCCACACGATGTGGAAAGGAGACGTCGTGGCACCCACCTTCAGCCGCCGCCACGTCCTGGCACTCGGCGCGGCAACGGGGCTGGCCCCGCTGCTCGGGGCCTGCGGCGACGGCAGCCCGAGTTCGCCGAACATCTCGACCGGGTCGCTCAAGCTGCCCACCTACAAGCCCGTCACCGCGGTCACGCCCGACCTGGCCGCCGAGCCGGCCGGGGTGTCGCCGGGATACTTCACCTACCCGGCCACCTCCAGCGCCGCATCACAACCGGTGCGGGGCGAAGCCGTCACGGCACTGACGTACACCTACGACCCGATCGCCCCCGCGCTCGGCTCGAACCCCTACTGGCAGAACCTCAACGACAAAGTCGGCACCGAACTGAAGATCACGTACGTCGCCTCGGCGGACTACAAGAGCAAGGTCGCCACGACCATCGCCGGTGGCGATCTGCCCGACATAGTGGCTGTCCAGGGCGTTGTCCAGCAGATGCCGGCCATGCTGAAGGCGACGTTCACCGACCTCACCGAGTACCTGTCCGGGGACGCGGTCCTCGCCTATCCGAACCTCGCCGCCCTGCCCACCGATGCCTGGCGCGGCACCGTCTACGACGGGCGGATCTGGGGCATCCCCGTGCCGCGGGCGCGGATCGGCACTGTGCTGTACACCCGGGCCGACCTGCTGGCCAAGGCAGGACTTGGCCTCCAGCCCAAGTCGTGGGACGAGTTCAAGCAGATGGCGGGCGCGCTGACCGACGAGCGGGCCGGTCGGTGGGCGTTCGGGCAGATCCCGTTCACCACGATCCTTGAGATGAACGGGATCACCGGCAACTGGCCCGGCGGCGCCGGCGCCTGGCAGGTCGAAGGTGGCGTCTTCACCCACTCCGGGACGACACCGCAGTTCACGCAGGCCCTCGAGGACACCGTCGAGCTGGTGAAGTCGGGGGTGATGCATCCCGACCACGCGGGCGCGCCCAACACCAAGCGCAACGGGTGGATGCTGGCCGGCACGACCTCGTTCACCATCGGCGGGTACGCCGGGTGGGGCAAGTTTTACGGCCAGGCGAAAGACGTCCCCGACTTCCGCCTGACCGGCATGCTCTCGCCCACCCGCGACGGCACAGGGACGCAGGTACGCACGCCCGGTCCGACCCTGTCCAGCTTCACCGCCATCGCCAAGACCGACAACGCCGACCGGATCAAGCAGATCCTCAAGGTCCTCGACTGGTTGTGCGCACCCTTCGGCAGCAGCGAGTACCTGGCCCTCCGGTACGGCGTCGAGGGCCAGACGTTCAACCGCAACGGCTCCGACCCGACCCTCACCGAGGGCGGGCGCAGCCAGATATTCCTGCCGGTGCGGTACCTCGCCGAGGCAGCGCCCGTCATCTACGAGCCGGGCAACCGCCAGGCCGTGCAGGACCAGCACGACCACCAGGTCGCCGGCGTCCCGCTCGCCGTCGCGGACCCGACCCTCGGGCTGTACTCGGAGACCGCCGCCAGCAAGGCTGCCAGCGAGCAGCAGGAACTCGACTCGGTGCTGCTGGAGATCCAGCTGGGGAACAAGCCCGTCTCGGCGTGGCAGCCGGCCATCACGAAGTTCATGGACCGGGTGGGCAACAAGATCAAGGCCGAGTTCGAGGAGCAGGCGGGTGGTTGACGCGCTGGACTCGGCTGACACTCTCACGGCATCAGGGAGAGGACAGTGGTGAGACGGAGCAAGTTACGTTGGTACACGCGTGGTCGGGTCCGTGCGGCGGTCGTGCCGGCTCTGGTGGCGGCGTTTCTGTCGCCGGGCAGTGCCGCCGTCGCCGACATGTCGGATCTCGGCGGGCTGCTCGACCTGACGCGCCCGGGGCTCGGCGCGGTGGCGGCCAAGCTGGCCGCCGGTGATGAACAGGGCGCCGCGAGCGAGCTCAAGGTGTATTACGCGGGCCGCGCCGACGTCCACTACCCGGCTCCGGCCGAGGGCCTGGGCGGTGGCGACTCGGGCCCCGACGAGCTCGCGGCGGGGATCTTCCGGTTCGGCGCCGAGACCCGCGACTTCTACAACAGCGCCGAGCAGCGGATCGACATCGACTGGCAGGACCTCTGGGGCGGGACGCAGACCACCCCGGGCAGCGCGCAGACCTTGATGAGCGACTTCACGTTCATGCCCAAACTGACCTACGCCTACGTGTCCGAGGGCGACCCGGCGAAGCGTGCGGCGTACGCGGCGGCGTGGATGGACATCTCGCTGGACTTCTTCGCCGACAATCAGAGCTGGCCGCAGGGCCGCAACCTGTCGGCAGCCAAGCGGCTCGCCCAGCTGGTCGGCGCGTTTTCCGTGTTCCGGACCGATCCTGGCATCGACGCGAGCGATCTCGTGGCGTACCTGTCCGGCGTGCACGCCACGACGGACTACCTCGCCGGCGTGATGCAGATACATGTCGGAAACAACTGGTACATGTCGATGGCCCGCTCCGTCCACGCGGCAGCCGTGTTTCTGCCCGAGTTCTCGTCATCGTCTGGCTGGGAGTGGTTCGCGGTGCGCTCGGCCGAGCGGTTCCTGCGCGCGCACGTGAAGGGCGACGGTGTGTACCGCGAGCCGGCGTTCAACTATCAGGCATACGTGGCGGATATGCTCAACTCCGTCATAGCAGTCGCGGATGCCAACGGGCGAACCGTTCCTGATTCGCTCGTCCAGGGGGCCGACTGGATCGCGGATTCGCTGTTCGCGACCCGTCAGCCGAATCTCGAACCCGCGGCGATCGGCGACACGCCGAACAACTACGCGGGTACGTCGGCCATTCGCAGGAGCGGTGTACGCAACTCCTGGCCCGATTTCACCTGGGTCGCCTCCGGCCGAACGGAGGGGACCGCCCCGACGCTGTCGTCCACGGTGTTTCCGATCAGCTTCGCGGTTCAGCGTTCCGGGTGGGACGCCGATGCCCGGTACATGCTGATCAACAACCAGAATTCCAGTTACACCGCCTCGCATCGGCATCCGGACGACCTCAGCCTGGTGATGGCGGCGTACGGGCGTCCGCTGATCGTCGACCCCGGGGTGGGGGACTACAGCGCGACTCCGACGAACGACTGGATGCGCCGTACCACCGAAGCGCACAACACCATCGAGGTCGACGGACGCTCGCAGACCGCCGGCGTCCCCCGCACAACGTCGCTGTGGCGCTCGAACGCGGGCCTCGACATCTACCGAGGTGCGGCGATGGGCTACCGGCCGGTCGCGCACGATCGCGCGGTCTACTTCGTCAAGCCCGGCTTCTGGGTGGTCTCCGACGACCTCACCGGTGACACCGCCGCGCACAAATACCGGCAGCTCTGGCACTTCCCCGGTGATCCGGTGACCGTCAATCGGACGACGAAGGTCGCCACGGTCGGGTTCGACACCGTGCCCGGAGCCGCACCCGTCGCCGGCGTGCAGCTCATCCCGGTGGCGACGGCCGGCGCCGCGGTAACCCCCAAGGTCCACAAGAAGGGCGCCGTACGCGTCGGCGAGCAGGTACTCACCGACGTCGACTACCTGTCGTACGACTGGTCCTCCACCGGGCCGACGGGACTGGACACGGTCGTGGTTCCCGGCAGGGCCGGCGCGGCGCCCTCGGTGACGGCGAAGCGCATCGCCATGCCCGGGGTGAGTCACTCCGTGGCGACGGCGATGGAGATCGCCCTGCCGGACGCGACCGGACGCTTCTACCTTTCGCGCGAGGCGACTCCCTCGTCGAGGGCGTTCGGGGCCGCCACGACCAACGCCGAGACCGCCTACCTCGAGCGTGCTTCGGGTGGCGGGCTCACCAGGTACGCGCTGACCAGAGGGTCGTCGCTGATCGACCAAGGCAACACCGTCATCAGCGCATCCGCGCCGGTGTCCGATGCCAGTGTGGAACTGCGCGGCGCGACCGCCCGGATCTCGCTTGGGGACCCGTTCACCGGCACGCTCTCCATCAACGCGCCGAACGCGAACGCGGTGACGGTGAACGACACCCCGGTCACCTTCACCCGCGCGGGCGACCTCATCACCGTGTCACTCGAGGAACACTTTGCCCCGGCACCCGTGCTCGACGACGAGTTCGACGATGCCGGCCTGGACCGCACCGTCCATGACTTCAACGGATCCTTCGGCGGCTGGACGCCGGTCCAGGGGACCTGGGCGCTGACCGGCGCACAGCCGGACACGCAGCTGGCACAGACCTCGACCGCGGACATGGTGTCGTTCGCGGCGCTGCAGGACGTACCCGATGACGTGGTCATGGCCGCGGACATCGTTCCCGGGGCACGCGGCCAGACGACGGCCCGTACCGGTCTCGCGTTCCGCTACCACGATTCCCGCAACTACTACCGGGCCGAAGTGCTCAACTCCACGTCGGGAGCGACGCTGAAGCTCGTGAAGATATACAACTCGACGACCACGGTTCTCGCGGAGACCGCACTGCCGAGCGGCGCCAACGTCCCGCACAAGCTGGTCGTATCCGCCATCGGGAGGCATCTGAGCGCCAAAGTCGGCGATACGTCGATCTCCGCGGACGACGGACAGCTGCCGACGGGTGGTGCCGCCGCCTTCACGCATCGGCGGGCCGCGACCTTCGACAACATCGTGATCAGGGAAGGGCTCGATCAGGCCGGTTGGCGAGGAATAACAGGGTCCGTGTCCGTCGCCTCGGGCAAGTTGCGCCTCACGCCTGCCGGTGGCCGGGCGCACGTACTGGCCGACTCGACACTGCCGGCGCGCTTCTCCGAGGCGTGCGACTATGTCGTGGAGACCACGGTCACGATCGACGGATCCGTCGGTAACGCAGGAATCTCGCTGCGAGACACCACGGACGCGTACGGATATCGGATCCACGTCGGCAAGACGAGCAACGGAACCCAGTACGCGAGCATCATCCGCGAGGCTCACGCGTCGGGTCCCGTCACAGTGGCCACGGCATCCATCAGCAACCCGTTGACAGGTCCCGTGCGACTGGGTGCGGCGATTCACGGCGACCGCATCACCGTGACGTTGAACGGCGTTCAGGTCCTGAAGGGCCGCGACACCGTTGTCCGCAGCGGCGGTGTCGGGCTCTACGCATCCACGGAGAGCTCGTTCGAGAACGTCACTGTCGCTGGGTTCTGCGGAGGGCGGGAGCACCTGCGGCCAAGTGCCCCCGGCGCCGGCAACCGCTGGGACCACCACGACTGAGAGCCTGCTGACTAAGGCTTGAGTCGTGGCGGGCATGGCCCGTAGATCTTGTTGACGTAGCCCTGGTGGGACCATTGGGATAGTTGGCCGCGGAAGCCGTTGACGTTCTCGATGCCGAGGATGGCGGCCAGTTCGCTTCCTCTCCAGGCCCGCCAGGGCTGGGCGCTCAGGAGCTGCAGGACTTTGCCGCGCCGGTCAGAATGAAGGAACACCACCTGCGCAAGCGGTGCTCACGTGGCTGGTCTTCGGCTTCACCGAGTGGTCGCCGCCGCGACGACCGCTCGGTGAGCGCGCGAATGGCCTGAGGCTGGGCATGGGTAAGCGGAGACGTTCTGCTCTGCGCGAAGCCGGCAGAACTCGAACGCGCCATCGACCTATGGTGAGGTATGGCCTCATCCATGCCGTCGCGTCTAGCGATCAATCGGACCGCCCCCGAGCCGTCTCCGGCTCGCGAGCCGCTGTGGCGGCAGGTGCTCGGTGAGTGCTTGAGAGGGCTTCGCCATGAGCGGGGCGAGAAGTTGAGCGAGACGGCAAGCCGCGCCGGAGTCTCGCCGCAATATCTCTCCGAGATCGAACGAGGCGTCAAGGAGCCGTCGAGCGAAATGATCGCCGCGGTCGCCGGCGCGCTGGATGTGACCCTGGTCGATCTGACCCTTGCCGTTGCCGAGAGTTTGCGGCCTGCTCAGCAGGGCGCGTCGAGAGGTGCCACCTGCTCGGCGGCGTATGCTCTGGCCGCGTAGCGCGGCTTGCCGGGGTTGTCCACGGGCCTATGAACGCTCCTCGATGATCTGATCGAGGAGCCCGTACTCCAAGGCCGCGGTAGCGGTGAACACGCGATCGTGATCGGTGTCGGCGCGCAGGGTCTCGACCGTCTGGCCGGTGTGCCGTGAAAGTATGCGCTCGATGTCCGCCCGGACACGTACGACCTCGTCGGCCTGCAAGATGAGATCGGGGATCGCTCCGCGCCCCTGGGCTGCCGGCTGGTGCAGGATGATCCGTGCGTGTGGGAGAGCGGCACGTTTGCCTTCGGCGCCCGCGGCGAGAAGTACGGCACCCACCGCGACGGCCTGTCCCACACAGGTCGTCGAAACCCGCGGGCGGATATGGCGCATAGTGTCGTAGATCGCGAGCATCGCGCTCGGGTCTCCGCCTTCGCAGTTGATATAAAACTGGATCTCCGCCTCGGGGTTGTCTGATTCCAGAAAAATCAGCTGCGCGATGAGAGCATTCGCGACGCCCGCGTCGATTGCGGTGCCCAGGTAGACGATCCGCTCGGTGAGCAGGTGCGAGTAGACATCCATGATCCGCTCGCCACGAGGGTTCGAGGCGATGACGTTCGGGATCGTATATGTGGTCACTGGCCGACTCCTTGGGTGATGCCGAATCCGAGCCGTGGGCGGTTTTGTGGCGCGATTTCGTCGAAGTTCTGCACGATGGCGTCGATGAAGCCGTAGTCCAGTGCTTCCTGTGCCGTGTACCAACGATCGTGCAGCGAATCCTCGAATATGCGCTCGACAGGCTGACCTGTGTCCTCGGCAATCAGACCGAGCACCGTGTCGCGCGTATGCCGAAGGTCGCCGGCCTGCAGTTCGATGTCGACCGCGGTGCCACCGATTCCCGCCGAGCCCTGGTGCATCAGGACTCGTGAGTGCGGTAGAGCGCGGCGCTTCCCACGGGCCCCCGAGGACAGCAAGAACTGCCCGGCACTGTAAGCGATCCCCAGGACGAGGGTCGATACGTCACAGGGAATGAGGCACATGATGTCGCGGATCGCAAGCATCGACGGGACCGAGCCACCTGGGGAATGAATCCACAAGGCGATATCGGACGACGCATCCTGCGTGGCGAGTGCCATCAGCTGGGTGGCCAGCAGTGTGCCATTTTCGTCGTCGAGAGGGCCGTCGAGAACGAGAACACGCTGCTCATAGAGTTCGCGTCTCATTTGTGGGTTGAATAGCGGAAGTTTCGATTCTTCGCTCATGCGTCCATCTTGCGAGGCGATCCGGACCGGCGTCGACACGATCTGCCTGGGGCAGATCTGCTCTGAGCAGCGAGAGCTCCTGAGCAGGGACAACGCGGTTACCGGCCGGTTCGGGGAGCGCGGTCCGGCTGCCGGCCCGCCTCCAGCTTGTCCGGCCTCGAGTACGCGGCGATTACCAGAAGCGCCAAAACCTTTCGATCTTGCCCTTGCCCCGCGGGCGGTGCGGGGTGGAGTGGATCAGCTTGATGCCCAGGCAGGCGCATGCGCGCAGCAGTCGACGACCGGTTGGTGGTCACGGAGC
The DNA here is from genome assembly GCF_039871615.1 of Nonomuraea sp. B10E15. Lineage (NCBI taxonomy): Bacteria > Bacillati > Actinomycetota > Actinomycetes > Streptosporangiales > Streptosporangiaceae > Nonomuraea > Nonomuraea sp. B10E15. The sequence continues at coordinate 14,525 of NZ_JBDPMB010000044.1, read as the reverse complement.
TAGGCGAACACACTCGCAAAGAGCTGGCGGAGGGGTTGCCGCTGCCGATCACCGGGGACCTGAGCGCGGCTGAGGTACTGCACCGGATCGCTACAGCCCCGGCGGAGGAGGTGCCGGAGCTGCTGCGGCGGTGGCGGATCGAGGATCTCGTACCGGGCTCACGCAGGATGGTTGATCGGCTCCCCGAACTGTTGCGAGCTGCGGCTGAGGCGTCCCCTGCCGGACGGCTCAGTGTTGTAGAGGTCGTGGCTGAGCGCGGTGATGCCGAGGTGTTGTGGCAGGCGGTGCGTGACCTTCCTCTGTTGGGGCCGCATGCCCGCTGGTGGCTGGATGCGGAGGTTGAAGGGGATCGGGTGTGGCGGGCGGTCGACTACGCGCTTGCGGCGCTTGACCGCTATGGGGTAATTGACGCTCGGTATGTCCTGCTGGACATGATGGGCGGCGACCTCCATGAAGGAGTCGGGGGCAGCAGGCACCCGGAAGCAGGTCGGCTCCTGGCTGTCCTGCCACGGACGGCACCGGCGATTCCCGAGGTGCCGGCAAGCGGGGCCGCAGGGGCGGCCGCGTTGTTCCACGCCGCCGCCAAGCTGCCGCTGATCTCGTCCGCGGCGTCGGTGGCGTCGGGTTTGGACGAGCCCGGCAAGCGGTGGCTTAGGGGTCATCACTGTGGAGGCAGGCTCCGCCGTTGAACCTGCCTTGAGGGTGGATCCGGGCGGGTGCTGACCTGCCTTCCCGCCGTGCTGGCGTGGTTGTTGAACGCTATGAGTCTGCTGGCGTTCTGATCTCACTTCCGTCAGTTGGGGACAGGCGCATGGCGGCAGGGCAGCGCGTGCTCACGTGGGAACGAGCAGGGTGGTGAGCAGGTCGTCGAGGCTGACGATGCCTGCGGTGGTGCCGTCGTCGGCGCGGATGAGGGCGATCTGGCTACGGGCGGCGCGCAGTTGGGTGACCGCGTCGGAGACGGAGGCGACAGCGGGCAGAGTGGGAATTCGGTAGGCGAGGCCCCCGGCAGCGGTGGCGGTGTCGCGGCGGCGTGCGAGGTAGGCGTCCCGAATGTGCACGACGCCTACCGGGTCGGTGGGGGTGCCGACGATCAGGCGTGAGCGTTGGACGCGCAGGCAGGCATCGATCACCTCTTGGCTGGTGGCGGTGGCGGGCACCGTGTCGATCCGCTCCGGCGGAATGATCAGCGCGGTGATGTCGGCGCCTGGGGCGCGCAGGGCCTGGCTGAGCACGGCGTGATCGTCGGCTTCGATCAGGCCGAGCCGGCGGGATTCGGCTACCAGGTGCTGCAGCTGCTCCGGGGTGCGCGGGTTGGCGCCTTCCTCGCGCGGGTGCACCTTGACCAGCCGCAGGAGCCCGTTGCTGACGGCGTTCAGAACGCTGATCAGCGGGCGCACGAGCAGGGTGAAGCCGCGGAACGGCAGCGCCAGCAGGGTCGCCGAGCGTTCGGGGTGGGCGATCGCCCAGGATTTCGGCGCCATCTCGCCCAGCACCATGTGCAGGAATGTCACGATGGCCAGCGCGATGACGAACGCGACCGCATGCGCGGCGGCCTCCGGGAGTCCGACGGCGTGGAAGAGCGGGGTGAGCGTCCCGGCGATCAGCGGCTCGGAGACCACGCCCAGGCCGAGCGAGCACAGCGTGATGCCGAGCTGGGCGCCGGCCAGCATCAGCGACAGTTCCTTGATCCCTGACAGTGCCGCAGCGGCGGCCCTGCTGCCCTGGGCGGCGGCCTTCTCCAATCGGTGGCGCTTGGCGGCGACCAGAGCGAACTCGGCCGCGACGAAGAAGCCGTTGCCGACCAGCAAGACAAGGGTCAGAGCCAGGCCGATGGACAGGTTCACGGCTGCTCCTCGCCATCGTGGCCGTCTCGACCGTTGGGATCAGGGCTGTCGGGCCGATGGGGGGTGAGGCGGACGCGTTCAGGGACGTGTCTGTCCAGCGTCAACACTTCGATCCGCGTTTGTGTGGGCGCGTGGGGATCGAGGGTTGCCGGAAGATCGGCGGTGATGACGTCGCCGGGGACGGCGAAGCGGCCGAGCCGGTGCAGGATGAGCCCGGCAAGAGTGTCGTACTCGTCTTCGTCCGGCAGGTGCAGATCGGTCTCCAAAGCGATCTCGTCGATGCGCAAGGCGGCGTCCAGCTCCCATTCGTCGCCGCGCCGGAGCACGCGCGGCGCCTCGGCGTCGTTCTCGTCGGCGATCTCACCCACCAGTTCTTCGGCCACATCTTCCCAGGTGACCAGGCCGGCCAGGCCGCCGTGCTCGTCGACCACGCAGGCCACTTCCTCACCTCGGTCGTGCAGCTGGCCGGCTAGATCCGGCAGGGACACCGAGAACGGCACGATCAGCACGTGACGGGTGATCTCGGCCATGCGGGTGGTGGCCGCCTCCGCGGGCGGTACGGCGGCTACATCGCGCAGGCTGACCACCCCCACCACATCGTTCAGAGTGGCGCCGAGCACCGGGTAGTGGGTGTGGCCATGCGTGGCGACGAGCTCGTCCAGCTCGGCGACGGTGGCCGAGGCGGCGACGGCGATCACCTCCACGCGCGGCACCATGACTTCTTCGGCGGTGTGCTCGGAGAAGGCCAGGGCGCGTTCCAGTACGTCGGCCTGGCTGCCGGGCAGGTGGCCGTGGGCCTCGGACTCGCCGATGATGTGGCCGAGCTCTTCCAGGGTTGCGCCGTGGTGCAGCTCTTCGACCGGTTCGATGCCGACGGCTCGCAGCAGCTTGTTGGCCGCGGTGTCGAAAAGCTTGATGACAGGCCCGGCGACCTTGAGATAGATCAAGGTGGAGGAGGCCAGCGCCCGGGCCAGGGGCTCGGGCCGGGCCAGGGCAAGGTTCTTGGGGGCCAGCTCGCCGAGCACCATCTGGATGATGGTGGCCAGGGCGAAGCCGATCACCAGCGCCACCGCATCCACCGCTCCTTGCGGCATGCCGAACGCCGTCAGCGCGGGGGCGATGATCTCGGCCAGAGCGGGTCTGGCGATGAAGCCGACCACCAGCGCGGTGACGGTGATGCCTAGCTGCGCGCCGGACAACATGAACGACAGCCGCTCCATCACCTCAACGGCCTTGACTGCCTTCTTGTCGCCTGCGGCGGCCTGCTGTGACAGGGCAATCCGGTCGGCGCTGACGTAGGCGAACTCCTGCGCGACGAAGTAGCCGGTAGCCAACGTGAGCAGGAGGATGGCCAGCAGGCCGAGCGCCACGCTCATCGCTCCCACCTCCGGCATTGCCGTCGCTCACGGGCCGGGCATCGCTGCCCGCGCGCGCGGAAGCTGTACGTGATCGGCCTGCTCGGGTCCGTTGACACGGACGCCACCACCATTCCCTTCGTGTCCTTGACCAGCGGGCGACCGATGTGAGCGGTGCAGGCGGGCAGGCCCGCCCGCCTGCGCTGGACGGACGTCAGCTGATCGGCGCACGCCAGCCGCAACCGGGGCACATCATCCCAGGTAACGGGTGAGGAGTCCGCAAAGTGCCGGATGTGTCGATGCCTCACGGCTACCCCGCTATCGGCCCCTCCCACCCACGCCTACGGTGATCATGGATCGTGGTCCTTAGAGCAGGGGAGCTACCGCAGTTGACGGGACAACAACGCGTTCGCGCCGTCCTGGAACACCGGCTCGTACAGCGGACGATCATTGCCATCATCGTGATCAACAGCGTCACCATCGGCATGGAGACCAGTTCCTATCTGATGGAGCGCGCCGGCGGCGTGCTGCACGCCGTCGACCGGATCGCGCTGGCCGTCTTCGCCACCGAGATCGCCGCCCGGTTGTATGCCTATCGCCGCACCTTCTTCACCGACCCGTGGAACTGGTTCGACACCGTCATCGTCGCCATCGCGCTGGTGCCCGCCTCCGGCCCGGCCTCGGTGCTGCGCGCTCTGCGAATCCTGCGGGCACTGCGACTGGTGTCGGCGGTGCCGAGCATGCGGCGTGTGGTCGGCACCCTGCTGGCCGCAGTGCCCGGGATGGCCTCCATCATCGGCCTGCTCGCTCTGATGATCTACATTGCGGCAGTGATCGCCACCATCCTGTTCGGCGAGGTCGTGCCCGAGCGTTTCGACGCGTTGCCGCGCTCGCTGTTCACCCTGTTCCAGATCATGACCGGTGACGAGTGGGGCACCATCGCGAAGGAGGTGATGGACCACAAGCCGTGGGCGTGGATCTTCTTCATCGTCTACATCCTGATGTCCACCTTCGTTGCGCTGAACCTCTTCATCGCGGTCGTGGTCAACGCCATGCACGAGAACGAGCCATCCCCGGTCGAAGCGCAGACCCAGGCAGAACTGCAGGAGGTCAAGCAGGAACTGGCCGCCGTGAACGCCAAACTGGATCAACTACTTACGCGCGAACCTCCCGCCTCCGCCTCTTCCACCGGCGCCGCGGCGAAACCAATCAGCAAAGCATCACCGGCCAACGGCGGTCACCCACCACCAGCCACCAGCCCCACCTGACCGCCACCGCCGACAGCGCTCCCGCTACGGGCACGGTCATGGCCACCAGGACCGCCCTCAGGCCCTGACCTCGAGAGCAAACGTCGTACTTCCGGCTCAACCACCTCCTTTCGGGGCAACCCCCAGGGAAGATTCACCTCACCGCCGGAACCCGGCCCTCGCCTTGATCCCGATCAGCGAGATCGGCGGCCAGCGCCTGACCGGCATGGCACTGGGCGTGCGCACCGAGCTGGCCATCGCCAAGGCCGTCGACAAGGGCGACCTGGACGAGGTCGCGGTCGAGCCGCTGCCCTCTCAACTGCGCATCCTGCAGGCGATGCTGGACCTCGGCTTCCACTTCAAGTCCGCCGACCTGGAAACCGGTCACCTGTACGGCGTGCACCAGGAGCTGCCGTTCTACCAGGAGATCGAGTTCTACCCGCCCGCCCAGCACCATGACCCCCGCCCAGCTCACCACTCATGCGCGAACCACCAACGCCCTCGCCGCCGCGGCGCTCGGCCTGGCCTTCCTCCTGCGCGCGCTCGGCGGCAGCGTTGTGATCATCACCGCGGGCGGACTGGCGGCCGGGCTCGCACACGGCCTGCGGATCGGCGAGCCGGCCCGTCAGGCCATGCGCCTGCTCGGTGCGGCGCTGGTCCAGGTGCCGGCTACGTGGACCCTGGCGGGCATCGCGATGCTCCTGTTCGGGTTGTTGCCCCGCCTGACCGCTCTGGCGTGGGCGGCCTTGGTGGCCTTCGCCCTGCTCGGCCAGCTCGGCGAGCTACTCCAACTGGACGACCGGGTCAGGAACCTGTCGCCCTTCGCACACGTCCCGCAGGCGCTGAGCCAACCCTTGGATGTCGGTCCGTTGCTGTGGCTCGGCGCGCTCACGTCAGTGCTCCTGTCGGTGGGGACCGTCGCCTTCCAGCGGCGTGACCTGCGGGAGGGCTGACGGTCTTCACATCCTCCTGGGCTGCTTGCGAGGTTCCTCGGCCATGCCTCCAGCGCGTTCGTCACCTCAGGGAGGCCATGACGTTGCGGCCTTGACGTCGAACCCGGAGGCGGCCACGTAGCCGTGCTCGACGACCTCGATGACGGACTGGCGGGGCAGGCCGGAAACCCTGCCGGTGTGGGTGAGCAGCATGATACGGCGGCCAGCAGGGCGCCCAGGCCCGGCCGGTGGAGCGGGCTGGGCAGGCGCCACAGTTTGCGGCGCAGCCCGGTCGGCGCTGCGGCCTTCTGACGATCTCTGATCTCAGCTTCCTCCTGTTGTCGCGGGCGGCAGGATGCTCCCCGCGCCGAACTGCCTGCGCAGCACGGGCGCGAACGTCTGTCGGGTGATGATCCGGTTGGCCAGGCCCTGCACGGCCAGCCCGGCCCGGCCGGAGGGCAGCAGCATGCGGGCGAACAGGAGCGCGTTGCGCTGGCGTCGCCGCACCTCGGGTCGCATCCGGGCCTCGTACCGGGCGAACGCGCGCTCGTGGCCTGGCTCGGCCGCCAGCGCCTCGGCCAGCGCGTACGCCCCGGCCATCGCCATGGACACGCCCTGGGCCGACACCATGGTCATGCAGCCGCAAGCGTCGCCTATCAGGACGACCCGGCCACGGTGCCAGGCGGGCATGACGACCTGGGCCATCGCATCCATGAAGATCGACTCCCCGGCGGGCGCGTCGGCCAGCAGCGACGGAGTGAGCCAGCCCGCCCCGGCGAAGCGCTCCCGCAGCAGGCCTGTCCGCTGGTCACGCGGAACGCTCCCGCCCTGCGGCGAGCGGAACAGCAGCAGGGCGACCAGCGTGCCGGGCTCGCCGCCGGGATAGACGACGACCTGGCGGCCGGGCTCGGTGTAGTGGGCGCGCACGCGGCCCCAGCCGTAGCGGTCGGGCACCGGGTAAGAGGCCAGGCGGGTGCCGAGAGGGCGGACGAACCGCGACTCCGCGCCGAACACGAGCTCCCGCGTCCGCGAGTGGATGCCGTCGGCCCCCACGAGCAGGTCGAACCGCCCGCCGGCGCCACCGGCGAAGCCGACCTCGACCGCGTCGCCGGTGTCGCGGACCTCGGCGACGCTGTCGGCGAAGCGGATCTCCACCTCGCCGGCGACGGCGTCGAGCAGGGCGCCTTCCAGTGTGGTGTGCATCAGCGGCAGGTGCGGCCCCCGGATGACCCGCTCCAGCAGGCCGGCCGACAACCGGGACGAGGACCGGCCGGAGGCGTCGACGAACTCGACCGTGTCGACGGGCAGCCGGTGCGGGGTCAGCCGGTCGAGGATGCCCATGCGGGCGGCCACGTCGTAGCCGGTGCCGAAGAAGTCGACGCCGTAGCCGCCCAGGCGGCCGTGGGGCGCGTGCTCCACGACCACCGGCTCAATGCCGCGACGTCGCAGCCAGTAGGCCAGCGTGAGCCCGGCGATCCCGGCCCCGCTGATGAGGACGCTCACGTCTCCTCCTCGGGGAGCAGGCGCTCCGCCACGTCCAGCGCCTCGCTGGTGGGCAGGTCGCCGTCGATCATGCAGTGCAGCATCAGCCCGTCGATCGCGGCAACGGTCAGCGTGGCGACCCCGAGCGCCTGGCCGGCCGACCAGCCCGGGTGGAGCGCGCGCAGCTGGTCGGCGATCTGCTGCCGGACCTGGCGGAGCTCGTCGCGGAGCACGGCGCCGAGCACGGCGTCGCGGGTCGCGCCGATGATCAGCTCGGCGGCCAGCCGGGACGCGGGCTCGTCGTCGGTGGTCCGCGGCAGCAGGGTGCGGATCGAGTCCAGCGCGGCCCGCTCGTCCCCGGCGGCCAGCAACTCGTCGACGAGCGGTTTGACGAGAAGGTCGGTGCCGCGCCGGAAGATCGCCGCGTGCAGGCCGGGCAGGCCGCCGAAGTGGTAGTGGATCAGGCCGGGATTGGTGCCGGCGCGCTCGGCCACGGCGCGCGCCGTGACGCCGGGCCACCCGTGCTCGCTCAGGAGCGCGAGGCCGGTCTCCACCAGTTGCTCGCGCCGCCGGTCGCCACGCGCCGAATTTGGTCGTTCGGCCAAGTTGGTCATGCGGCCAATTTAGCACGCGCCCGGCAGTCGCCGCCGTACCGCTGCGCGCGGGAACGGGACCGCCTCACGGGCGACGGCCCGCCAGGCGGGTGGCGCCGGCGGCCACCGGGCGGCGGGCGTACACGCCGTCCCCGTCCGCCACGTGGTCGCTCACCTTGCCGGCCGCCAGGAACAGCGACACCGAGGCCGCCAGCCGTACCCCCTCGGACTCCACCACGTCGGCGCCCTTGAAACCGCGCAGCGCACACGGGCCCGCCCTCCGGCGCGGCGTGGACGTGGGCGACTGGGCCTCGGTGAGGACGGACACGAGTAGTTAGCTGCTGTCGGGGGACGAGCCGTACCAGTCGAACCCTCCGCGACGCGGCGGCTCGCGCCGCTTACCGTCCGGGGTGGGCGGGAGTTCGATCTGGTAGTGCCAGATGCCGTGCCGCTAGCTCCACCCGCCGCTGGGGCGCAGCTTGGGGCAATCGCTGCCCCCGCGTCCTGCCCTCGCTGTCCCGGCAGGAACAGCGTTTGAAGGTGCGTCCCTGAGCCATCGTGGTGCCCGTTCTCCAGCGGCTGCGCGCCGACGTGCCGGGCCGCTGAGCCTGCCGGCGTCCCGGCACGTGTCCAGCGGCTGGGAGGTGTACGAGGTCGAGGTCAGTCGAGAAGCGCGGTGGCTTCGACTTCGACGAGGACGTCGTCCTCGAACAGGCGGTCGACGCCGATGAGGGACGCCGGAGGTATCGGCAGCTCAAGCCCGATCTCGCCGGCGACGGCCTCCACGCCGGCCATGAAGTCGCCGATATTGTCCGGGCTCCACCGGGTGACGTAGAACGTCAGGCGCAGCACGTCCTGGAAGGTGGCTCCTGCGCCGGCCAGGCCCTTGGCGGTGTTGCGGAGGGCGTGGGCAACCTGGCCGGCCAGATCCCCGGGAGCCACGGGGGCGCCGTCGGGCCGGCGGGCGACCTGACCGCTGACGTGCACGTGCCGGGTCCCGGTGCCCACGGCCACGTGATGGTACGGGGTGGGCTGAAGCATGTCTTCGGGCGTGAGGTACTGAACGGTCATGGTTGTGTGGCTCCTTCTCGCCTGAGGTATCGATAAGATACTTAGTGTCAAAAGGACACTTCAACGAGACCAGGTTTCGGCATGGATACCGGCGATGAGATCCGCATCGGCACCACACACCGCGAACTTCTCGACCAGGTGCTCGACAAGTGGTCGCTCAGCGTGCTCAACGAGCTGTGCGAACGCCCCTGCCGCTTCAACGAGCTGCGTCGCGCCCTTCCTGCGGTCACCCAGAAGTCACTGACCGCCACCCTCCGGCGGCTCGAACGCAACGGCGTGGTCGAACGCCAGGTCACCTCCACCCGCCCGGTGGCGGTCACCTACCGGATCACCCCCCTGGGCAAGACCCTGCGTCACCCCGTCGACGTCCTGCTGGACTGGGCCACACGACACATGCCCGCCATCGAACGCGCCCGCGACAACTTCGACGCACGCGAACACCAGGCATCTGAGCTCGGGTGATTCGGGAGGACGGGCAGGATGAAGGGCGGGCGGGTGGCGGCAGGGCACCGTCGTTCGCAACCGGCTCAAGCGCCTTCGGCGCCGGCCCGGCACACTCAAGCGACGTCTGCTTCTCGAGCGGCGGTCGCGGCGTAGCCGATCGGGGTCTGGTCGTAGCGGTTGCGGAAGGCGCAGCATGTAGTAGGCGGCGTGCTGCCGCAGTCGGCCCGCTCTCGCAGTTCCTTGACAAGGTCGCCGGCTCGCTCGACACCGACTGCGCGCAGCTCAGGGAACATCGTCAGCAGGGCTCCGCCGACGCAACTGCCGATGTCCAGCAGCGTGCCGCCCGCGGCCAGCCGGTCGCGGTGCTCGGGCATCGCGTCGTGGGCCATCGAGAAGATGGCCCGCGAGGCGGCGGTGGGCAACATGCCCCGGTTACGGGCGACGACCAGTGCGTCCTGCTCCCAGTGGTACACCGCGTCCGGCGAGACAGCTGCCGAGGACCGGTGAGGTGGTCCGGCGGTCTATCCGGCCAGATCGGCCAGAAGCGCGGTGGTCCGGGCCTGTTCCTCCTCGGATCCGAGGGTCACCGCCAAGAGCTCGGTCGCGCCGGCGTCGAACAACTGGCGGATCTGGCGTTCGACGACGGTCTCGTCGCCGATGACCACCGTGTCCTGCGGGCCGGCGGCATGGCCGCGGTCGAGCATGGCACGGTAGACGGGCAGCTGCCCGACCATCCCGAAGTTCTCGTTCACCCACGCCCGGCGGTCGTCCTCGTGGGAGGTGACGCAGACGACGGTGCTGGCGACCACGCGAGGTGTCCTGCGGCCCAGCACCGCGTCGGTCAGAGATCGGCGGCGGCCCGGCTGCGCGAACGTGAGCCGCTCGAAGTGCTCACTGACCCGGTCGGGTGCTCGAGGGAGGCTGCTTGTCAACGATGGACAGCGCACGCTGGGCGGCGCGCTGGTAGCGCTCGTCGGCCCGGACGGCGCGTTCTGTCACCCGGGCACGGCCGTGAGCGATGGCTTCCAGCGCGGGTACGGCTGCGGAGGCCACTGGGCCCATCATGCCCAGTGCCTGCACCGCGAGCAGTTCTGAGGCGGGCCTCCGCCCTCCCCACCCGGGCAGTGGCCTGGCCGTGATGGCATCGAGCAGCGGTGTGACGAGTCCTTCGCCGTCGCCCGTGATCGCCCACAGCGCTCGAGCGATCGCCACCCGGTCGTACAGATGGCCATGCTCCGGGTCGTGGAGGTGTTCGCGCAGGACCGGGACGGCGGCTGCGGCGGCGGGGCCGAGTTGTTCGAGCATCGGCGCGGTGTCGTGGGCGGCATGGCCGCCGTAGCGTGCGAGGTGCTCGGTGAGCAGCGCCGGGGCCTGTCCCGGCTCGCCGGTGATCCGCCACAGCGCCCAGGCAGCCTCGGCCCGGTCGCCCTCGTCGAGCAAGGCCCGCACCTGCGGTTCGACGTCGATGGCACCCGGGCCGATCGCTCCGAACAGTGGCAGCGCGACGGACAGGTACGCCAGGGACACGTGGGCGGCGACCGCCGGTGCCAGCGGTGCGGCCGCCGGTCCCCACGAGACCAGCGCGTTCAGGCAGTCGCGGCTGTCGTATCGAGGGGATCCGAGGTAGGTCCGCAGAGCGGGTATCAGCGCGTCCGAGTGCGCCACCATGGCCGGCAGCGTGTCGCGGACGTCGAGATGCTTCACGTGGCCGTACTCGTCCAGGAAGGCGGCCACGAGCCAGGGAACGCAGCGGCCGTCACCGAGCCGGGCCAGCCCTTCCACTGCGGGACCGGCCACGTCCGGCCACGGCTCGGCGGGGTCTCCGGTCAGCAGCTCGGCCAGCAGGTCGGCGTGACCGGCGGCTGCCCGCCCCGAGTGGGCGATCAGCTCGACCGCGCTCACCAGCGGGTCCTGCTGGCCGAGCTTGCGCCTGCGCCGTACTGACGAGGGAGCCGAGACCAGGTCACGCACGCGGTCGGCGACCATGGGCAGCAACTCGGTCGGCGCGGCGCGCCAATGTTCGATCGCCTCGCGTGCACCGTGGAGAGCCCGGTCGATCCTCTGCAGCCCCGGACGGGCCAGCAGATCCCGGGCCACTGCCCGCTGCCAGTGCTCGGCACGCCGCAGAGCCGAACCGGCGGGCATGACGCCGTCGCCGTGCCATCGGAGGCGCCCGAACGTCGATGCGGGGTCGGCTTGTGCGTCGGCCAGCAGCGCGACCGCGGCGTCACTGTCCGGTTCCGCCGCCGGGGAGGCCAGCGCGAGCCCCACCACGGCCATGGCGCGCAGATCACGGTGCGCGGTGGTGGCACGGCGCAGACGGGCGAACCACTCCGCGTGATCGGCCGCCGCCAGCCACGCCACGGCCAGCACACAGGTCACCGCTCCGGCATCGCCTGCCCGCCTCACCCCCTTCTCGGCCCGCGCGCGCAACGCGGGCAAACTCCTCGTTGCGGCCTCGGGCAAGAGAGCGAGCAAGCGCGCCGTCCCCGCCACGATCTTCGGGGAGGCATCGTTCAGCCACCGCGCGATCGTGTCGACGTCGGCGGTCATGGCCGCCCGTGCGAGCGCCGCGTGGTCGGGCTCGGGTCCGGCGGCGGGATCCCAGGACACGTCACGGTGCGGCTGAGCCAACGCGATGTCGGTCATCAGGTCCACGACCAGTCCTCGGTGGGGCTGCCGCGCGATCTTCACGACTTCCAGCAGGTACGGCACCAGGTACGGGGCCGCGTCGTACACCTCGCCGGGCGTGCTCATTCCTTGGAACAGCCCGTCCCGCAGCCGCCACACCGGCGACTCCTCCGACGACCCCGGCGGCACCGCCGCGAGCTCCCGCAGCAGGCCGGGCACCGCGGCCGAACCTCCAGGCCAGTACCCGAGCCGCCCCCACGGCACCTCGTCCACACCCTCTAACACCACATCACCTCTCCAGACCATGAGAACCGCGACCACCACCACCGGACTGACCTCACCATGTCGACATGCGTCGGCTCTCCTTCGCACGACAAGCCGGCCATGGCTTGGTTGACGCATTCGACGACAGCGAGCAGCGGAGCGCCCGTCCCGGCGATGCACGCTGCCGCAGCATCTCAAAGATCAACGACAATCCTGGCGTGTGCCAGAATCCGCGTCTATGAGCGATATTCGACTTCTCGGTCCCGAGCACCTGCCCCTGTGCCGGCGGCTCGAAGGCGATCGCGACTGGTCCACCGACGAGGCCAAATGGCGGTTGATGTTCGAGGCGGGCGAGGTCTACGGTGTCGACGCGGCCGACGGCGACGGCTTAGCCGGGTGCGTCGTGGTGACCCGTTACGGCGACACGCTGGCCGGCGTCGGCATGATGCTGGTCGCCGGCAGGTACGGCAGGCAGGGGCTCGGCACCCGGCTGGTGGAGCATGCCCTGGAGGTCGCCGGGGACCGCATCGTGGAGCTGACCGCGACCCGCTTCGGACGCCCCGTATACGAGCGGCTGGGCTTCCGGCCGACGGGTAGCCTGACGATCGCCATGGGGCCGATGCAGGGGGCGGCGTGGACGTCCGCGGTCCGCGTGGCCACACCGGACGACCACGCCGCGCTCCTCGACCTGGACGCCGAGGCCACCGGGGCCGACCGGAGCAAGGCGCTGACGGCGCTGCTGGCCATGGCCGAGCGCACGATCGTCACCGACGGCGGCTTCGCCGTGGCCTGGAACGCCGGCCCTCATCGTGTCATCGGCCCCGTGGTCGCGCCTTCTGAGGAAGCCGCCCGCGAGCTCATCCGGGCCGCCGTTCACGGCGCCGACCGCGATATGCGGATCGACCTGCTGGACGCCTACCCGGGCCTGCGTCCGTGGCTCACCGGGCTGGGGCCCGCTGAGGGACCCGCGGCCCTGCCGACGATGGTCTACGGCGCCCACCGGCATCCGGGCGACCGCGGGCGATACGTCGCGCCCATCCTCATCTCGATGGGCTGACCGCGCGCACACCCCCGCGGGCCCGTGGAACCCCGCCCGGCGGTGTCGGCCGTGGCATAGGGGATGCCGAACTGGCGTTGAGGGGTCCTTATGTGTGTTGTGAGCGCGGGAGGGACATGACATGCCGTGGAGCACGCGCGAGCTCGCCGGACTGGCGGGAACGACAGTGAACACGATCCGCCACTACCACCGTCTCGGACTGCTCGACGAGCCCGAGCGCCGGTACAACGGTGGCATCTCGACTGTCGGAGGTGGACAGTTCGATGATCCACATCTACGCGCAGCTATACGACCAGGACGCCTTGGCGGACGTTCAGAAGATGGTGGAGGCTGACACCGACGGCGTCGGCGCCGACATCGATCGGTTGCCGGCCGACGCGGATGAGGACACGCGGCAGCGCCTGGTCGAGAGGCTCGCTCGGACTCTCGCGCAGCATTTCATCGACTATCCGTGGTTGAGCGATCCTGCTGCGCACCTGTCCAAGAGCCCGCACGTCACGGCGCGGACGATCGTGGACAGCGTGGTGGATCTGTACAACCCGGCCCAGTTGGACGTGCTCGTCCGTGCCAACACCCTCGCGAACGACCAGGTGCGCGCCCTTCGGGAGCAGAGCGGACAGGCGGACGAGGGACGCGCTCCCCGCGGAGCTTGACCGTGTTCCTGGAACACGGTTTTTGCTGAAACCAGGCCGTCCGGTGCTGGAAGCATCGCCCGGGGAGAGCACGCTTTATTACGTGCTCGCGGGGGCGGTGCTCGCCGACCTCGCGCGCGGGGGCCACGTCCGGAGCGGCACCGGACGGATGGGAACCGTGACAGTGGAGGCCGTCGCTGACAACCCGCCCTCGGATCACCTCCTCCGTGCCAGTTGGGAGTACGTCGCCCACAGGCCTCGGGGAGTGCAGACCGTCCTTGCCGCGATGGGGCCGACCCTGCGTGAACCGCTGCTGGATCGACTCGTCGGGCGCGGGGAGCTCCGGCGGAGCACGCGCAAGGCGCTCGGCCTGTTCAACGCCCAGGTGCTTGAGGGAGGCGACAGCGGGCGCCGCGACAGCCTGCTCACCGACGTTCGCGCCGTGCTCGTCGACGGTGCGGAGCCGACGGCCCGCGTCGCGGCGCTCGCCGCGCTCATCTACGGGAGCGGAACCCTGCCGCAGTTCGACCGCGACATCCCGTGGACGTCTCCGGTGATCGCCCGCGCCGAGGAGTTCAAGAACGGGAACTGGGGAGCGGGCGCTGCCGCGGAGGCTGTCGCTCGCACCGTCACGGCGACCATCGTCAACAATGTCATCATCGCCGCGGCTGTGCTGCCGCGCGGTTAGCGAGATGTGCGCTCCGGTCCAACGTCCGGTGCGCGACCATCAAGGTGCCGCGGGACTGGCTGAATCCGGATCCCGAGGTCACGTGGGACGTTCGCATCTCACAGGCCACAACATCGATTCTTCGGACCCCGAACACCACACCACGGTCATCACGCGAGCAATGATCGAAACCTGTGGATCTGACGGGAAGGGGTGTACCTTCCCGAATCATCTGATCATGGTTTCGAGATAAGGCCGACGTTGGCGCGTCGGTCGGGAAGGCACACCCGTGCTCACCGTAGT
>NZ_JBDPMB010000043.1:0-40396 GCF_039871615.1 Nonomuraea sp. B10E15 | reverse complement strand
CGGAGGAGATGTTGCTGGCCGCCGCCGGCGCGCTCGCCGCCGTCGTCACGCCCGAGGAGCTCGGCCCCAACTACATCATCCCGAGCGTCTTCCACCCCGACGTGTCCACCGCCGTCGCCGCCGCCGTGCATGTCACGGGGACACACCGCGGCCCATCGAGCCACAACTCAGCGCGCGGTCGGAAAGAGAGTTGGCAATAGCCCCGGCCACGATGGCCTGGCAGATGGTCGAGACCGTGGACTCGGACAGAGCGTCCTCGAGGGCCGAGCGCGTCGGCCAGCCGTTCCGGCCCCAACAGGTCTCGATGGCGTTCGGTCTGCGGTTGGCCGGTGTCGTGTGTTGCTGCGCAGGCCCGGCTGGCTGAGCGCGGGTTCCCTGTGCCCGGCCGCCGACGCCGGGCCACGCCGATGTCGAGGCGGGCCGCGGCGATATCGCGGACGTCGTTCGCCGAGCGTTTCCGCACCGTGTCGGGCGTGCCGCCGCTGACCTACCTCAACCGGTGGCGGATGCTGCCGGCCCGGCGGGCACTCCGCGACGGCGACGTCCGCGTCGGGTCGCCGGCGACCGAACTGGGGTACGCCTCCGAAAGCGCGTTCAGCACCGCGTTCAAACGCAAGGTGGGCGAATCCCCGCTGCGCTACCGGCGCCGCGTACGCGACGAAATCGCCTCCCGCGCCGAGCCTCTGCCGGTGTGACAGGGACGGGGGAAGGGCCCGCCACCGGCGCGCCTCGGCCTGGGACACGCGGTCGCCCGTGGACACGATCGTGCGGCGCGCCGAGCCGGCGGTGCCGTCAGGCGCCACTCGGCCGTCGGCGGTGCTCTCGGTCCCATTGGTCGAGGAGCTTGGGGAACTCACGGCCCATGAAGCCGTACATGTCGCGCATGAGCTCCAGCCTGGCCCGGCTCTTGGGGTTGTCTCCGACGGCGGCGAGGCCCTGTTCGGCGAGCTGTGCGAACGCGGTGAACTCGGCCATCTTGGCCCTGAATGCGCGTCCGAAGACGTCCTCGGTCAGCCGGTAGTGATCGCGGCGGCCTCGCGGCGGGCGGAAGCGCTCGACGAGCCCGCCCCGTTCGAGCTGGCCCAGGGCGACGCTCATGCTGCTCTTGGCCACGCCGAGCTGCTCGCACAACGTCGGGGCGTCGGCGGAGTCGTCCGGATCGGCCAGGAGCGCGCCGATGACGCGGCCTGCCGTACGGCTGAGCCCCAGACGTTCGAAGTACAGCCCGGCACTTTCCACGAACTCCTCGGCACCGGTCACGCACAGATTCTAGTCTGTTCGGATTGTTCCGAACAGACTAGAATCTGTGCATGTTGTCCATCGCCATCACCGGCGCCGGCTCCGGGATCGGCCTGCGCGCCGCCCGCGCCCTCGCCGCCGCGGGCCACCACGTGCTGGCGCTGTGCCGAGACCCCGACCGGGGCCGCGCCGCGCTGGCCGACATCAACGCCCGCGCCGCGCACCCGGCCGACCTGGTCCAGGCGGACCTGTCGGCGCCCGCCTCCATCGAGGCCGCCGCCGAGCAGCTCGCGCGGACCGCCGGTCGCCTCGACGTGCTCATCAACAACGCCGCCGTCTTCGACCAGACGCTCCGCGCGCCCCAGTTCGCGGTGGACGGGCACGAACTGTCGTGGACGACCAACCACCTGGGTCCCTTCCTGCTGACCGCACGCCTCAGCCGGCTGCTCGCCGCCGCGGACAGGCCTCGCGTGATCAATGTCGCCAGCAAGGGCCTGCTCTCGATGCCACGCATCCGGATCCGTTTCGACCAGCTCGACGACCCGAGCTGGTACAGCCCCACCCGCGCCTACTACCACGCCAAACTCGCCCAGATCATGACCACGTTCACCCTGGCCGAGAGGGCCGCAGGACACCTGGAGACGACCTGCGTGCGCGTCCCCGCCGTACGTCTCGACCCGGACCGCGTGGCGGCCATGCCCTGGTTGCAGCGCACCTTGTACGCCCCCAAGAACCGCATGGCCGCCCCCGCCGAACGTCTCGGCGAGACCTACGCCCGGCTGGCCACCTGGGACGGGAACCTACCGGGACCCTACGTGGACGAAGACCTCCGCCCGGTCCGCGCCCCGGCCTTCGCCTACGACGAAGCCGCGCGCGAACGCCTCTGGACGGTGTCCCAGGCCGCCACCGGCCACCCCACCTGGGCCTGGTGACCGCGGAGGCCCGTCACGAACGCTTCCTGGCCACGTTGTCCTCCATTCGCCGGAACGGGCGGGAGGTGATCGTTCCCGTTCTCCACCGGTCGCCACCGTTCGCGGATAGTTGATACGTTGATGGCAGGTGTGCCGGGAAGTCTGGTCGGCGATTCTCATCGTCGATCACGAAAGAGGCACGAAGATGCGCGCAGGCGATCTCGCATGCGATTTTCCGACCGTCACCGCGGACACCTCGGTGTACGCCGCCGCCCGGCTCCTCGCCGAGCAGGACCTGCCGGGCCTCATCGTGGTCGACGAGCACGGGTTGCCCGTCACCATCCTGCCCGGCACGCAGGTGCTCAGGCTGGCCGTGCCCGGCTACTGCCAGGACGATCCGGCGCTGGCGCGGGTCGTCGACGAACCACACGCGGACCGGTTCCTGCACGCTCTGACCGGCCGGACCGTCCGCGAGGCGCTACCGGCACAGCCGCGCGAACTGCCGATCAGCGACCCCGATGCCACCATCCTGGAGCTGGCCGCGTTGATGGCGCGCACGCACAGCCCGCTCGTGGCCGTGGTGAACGACGGGCGGCTGCTGGGCGCGGTCACGCTGCAGGCGCTGCTGGACCGGGCGGTGGCCGCGTGACCGTCACCGCATGGCTGGCGGTGGCGGTCTTCCTGTGCGCGTACGCGCTGATCGCCACCGAGAAGATCCACCGCGTCGCCGCCGCGCTCGGCGGCGCCGGCCTCATGCTGCTGATCCACGCCACCGACGCCGGAGCCGCGTTCTTCGACGAGCACACCGGCATCGACTGGAACGTCATCTTCCTGCTGCTCGGCATGATGGTGATCGTCGGCGTGCTGAAACAGACCGGCATCTTCGAATACCTGGCGATCTGGGCGGCCAAACGCGCCAAGGGCCATCCGTACCGGCTGATGGTGCTGCTGGTGGTCATCACCGCCGCCGCCTCGGCGCTGCTGGACAACGTCACCACCGTGCTGCTGATCGCGCCGGTGACCTTCCTGGTGTGCGAACGGCTGGCGCTGAACGCGGCGCCGTTCCTCATCGCCGAGGCCATGGCCTCCAACATCGGCGGCGCCGCCACCCTGGTCGGCGACCCGCCGAACATCATCATCGCCAGCCGCGCGGGCCTGAGCTTCAACGACTTCCTCATCCACATGGCGCCCCTCGTCATCGTGCTGATGATCGTCTTCATCGGGTTGTGCCGGATCCTGTTCAGGAGGTCCTTCCACTACGACCCGGACCGCGCGGCCGAGATCATGGCGCTCGACGAGCGGGAGGCCATCGCCGACCGGCGGCTGCTCTGGCAGAGCCTCGCCGTGCTGGCCCTGGTCATGATCGGGTTCGTGCTCCATCCCGTGCTGCACTACGAGCCGTCGGTGGTGGCCATCCTCGGCGCGGGCGTCCTGGTGGCCGCCACGAAGGTGACCACCGAGGACGCGATCGAAGAGGTGGAGTGGCCGACGCTGGTGTTCTTCGCCGGGCTGTTCGTCATGGTCGGGGCGCTCGTGGAGACCGGCGTGATCGGCCAGATCTCCCAGGCCGCGACGGCCGCCACCGCAGGCCGGCCGGAGCTCACCACCATGGGCCTGCTCTGGGCCTCGGCCGGGTTGTCGGCCATCGTCGACAACATCCCCTACGTCGCCACCATGAGCCCCATCGTCGCCGAACTGGTCCAGGCGGGCGGCGGCAACGACCAGGCCCAGGTGTTGTGGTGGGCGCTGGCCTTCGGCGCCGACCTGGGCGGCAACGCCACCGCCGTCGGCGCGGCGGCCAACGTCGTCATCCTCGGCATCGCCGCCCGCAACGGCACCCCGATCAGCTTCTGGCAGTTCACCAAGTACGGCCTGGTCGTCACCATGGTGACCATCACGCTGACCGCGCCGTACCTCTGGTTGCGCTACCTGACCTGACGTTCACCTCGCGAAGCGTGCCCGGCCGGCCATGCCCCTCTCAGGACTCCATGTGGGACTGGAACCACTGCAGCATCGGTTGCGGGCGTCTCTGGAACTCCAGGTAGCCGTCAAAGCGGCGGTTGGTACCGCGGATCCACTGGAGTTTCTTGTCGGCGACCGGAATGTTGTCGAACATCGTCTGCACGTCGCTCGGGTGGGTCAGCGTGTCGTCGTGCACCTGGTAGAGGAACGTCGGGACCCGGACCCCCTTGGCCCACTCCTGTGGCTGCCGCGCCGCGAACGGGATGCCGGTGCGCAACACCACCCGCCTTTCCAGCTCGCCGATGCGGTCGGCGGGCACGCCCGCCATGACCAGCCGCCGCGCCATGATGACCTCCATGGTGACCGGTTGCGGCCCCACCAGGCAGCGCACGCCCTCGAACGCCCGCGGGTCCCTGGTCATCGCGTGAAACGTGGCGCTGCAGCCCAGGCAGCGGCTGAACAGGCCGATCCGCATGCGTCGCGTGTCCGGGCGTTCGCGTGCGTACCGCAGCGAGCCGAGGACGTCACGCGACTCGAAGATCCCGCTGGAGGCGATGCCGCCGTTGGCGGCTCCGCTGAGGCCGTAGTTGCGCAGGTCGTAGGCGAGCACGTTGTACCCGGCGTCGTGCAGGATCTTGTAGTCGGGTAGGAGGTCCACCTCGATGTCGTTGTCGCTGGAACTCCAGATGGACTTCCACGGTTCCAACTGGCCGGGCAGCCCGGCCCGGCTGAATCCCATCGGGTGATTGGCGATGATCAGCTTGTCGGATCCCCGAGCAGGGATGAACCAGCCCTCGATGGGCACGCCGTCAACCGCCTGGAAGGAAACGTCCTCGTGGTCGAGGCCCTGCTCCTCCGGCGAATGCATGATCGGCGAGCGGAGTTGGTTGCCGAACGCGTCGGCCATCTGCTGCAGGATCTGGTCCTCGTCGGGGGCCGTCGACGCGGCCCTCGCCGTACCCGCCAGGAGCGGGATGGCTGACAGTCCGGCCGCCGCTCCCAGCACGGCGCGGCGAGTTGCTTCAGGCATGTGGCTCTCCATCTTCTGGTACGGCAGGGCCCCGGTCGGACGGGGGTGCGCAGCTCCGCCGAGCCGGCAGGATCACGCATCAACGCCCCCATCGTCGGAAGGCCGGCGCGCGAAGTCCAAAGCCTGCGCGGCATCGCCATACGTTCGAGGCATCACCCGACGTCAGCCGCGGGCTATGCTGCAGGCATGGCGGAATCAGCGCCGGATCTGGACCTACGATCAGTGCGCTATTTCACGGTCGTCGCCGAGCACCGGCACTTCGGACGGGCCGCCGAAGCCCTGCACATCACCCAGCCCTCCCTGAGCCGCCAGATCCGCGGCCTGGAGCGGCAGCTCGGCGCCGCTCTGCTGGACCGCACCCCGCACGGCACCAGGTTGACCGAGGCGGGCGAGGTGTTCCTGCCCCGCGCCAAGGCGTTGCTGCGATCATCGGCGCAGGCGGTGGCCGCCACCCGCGCCGCGGCCCACCCCAGCAGGATCGCGGTCGGGCACACCCTGCACGTGCCCGTCATGCCCGCCGTGCGCGAGCTGCGTCATCGGCATCCCGACGCCGACGTGCGCGTGGTGCAGCTGGCCTGGAACGAACCGCGCGCCGCGCTGCTGGAGTGCCGGGTGGACGTGGTGGTGTGCCGGCTGCCGCTCCGTGACGAGGGGCTCCGCGTGACGACTCTCTACGACGAGCCGCGGGTCCTTCTCGTCGCCCGCGATCACCGCCTGGCCGGCAAGGAACGGGTGACCCTCGACGACATCGGTGACGAAGCCCTGCCGCGCCTGCCCGACACGGCCTGGAACGCCTACTGGCGGATCGACCCGCGGCCGGACGGCAGTCCCGCGCCGGACGGCCCGCTCGTCGAGGCGCCTGAGGAGAAGTTCGAGATCGTCGCGGCCGGGCAGGCCGTGGCCATCGTCTCGGCCGGCCTACGCGCGGAGACCCTCCACCCCGGCCTCACCAGCATCCCCTTGGAGGGAGTGAAGCCGAGCCAGGTCGCCCTCGCCACTCGGGCAGGCGATGGCAACCCCCTGCTCGCGCCCTTCCTCAAGGCCGCCCTGACGCGCCTCACAGGCGGTTGGCAGCCCTTCGGCGAAGCCCCCCGGACGTAGGCTCCTGGACATGGCCGGCCGCATTCTCGTCCTGAACACGGGATCCTCCTCGATCAAGTACGAGCTCATCGACGTCGAGACCCGCGAACGCCCGGCCCGCGGCCTGGTCGAACGCATCGGCGAGGAGATCGGGCGGCTCACACACCGGGCCGGCGGCCGGCCGCCGTACGTGAGGGAGCGGACCTTCTCCGGGCACGGCGAAGGGCTGGAGACGATGATGGAGGCGTTCGCCGCGGCAGGCCCCGAGCCGGCCCCCGTCGCGGTCGGGCACCGGGTCGTGCACGGCGGGACCAGGTTCGCCGAGGCCGTGGTCGTCGACGACGAGGTGATCGCCGCGATCGAGGAGCTCGCTCCGCTCGCTCCCCTGCACAACCCGGTCAACCTCGCCGGGATCCGGCTCGCGCGCAAGGTGTTTCCCGACGTGCCCCAGGTGGCCGTGTTCGACACCGCCTTCCATCGCACGTTGCCACCCGAGGCGTACACCTACGCCGTGCCCCGGGACTGGCGCGAACGGCTCGACGTGCGCCGCTTCGGCTTCCACGGCACCTCCTGCGCCTACGTCTCCCGCCGCGCCGCCGCCCTGCTCGGCCGCGACCTCGCCGGCCTCAACCTGATCGTGCTGCACCTGGGCAACGGCGCCAGCGCCACGGCCGTCTCCGGCGGCCACAGCGTCGACACCTCCATGGGCATGACGCCCTTGGAGGGGCTGGTCATGGGGACGCGCTCCGGCGACGTCGACCCCGCCATCGCCGGCTACCTCGCCCGGACGGACGGCATCGACGCCCAGCGGACCGAGCATGCGCTCACCCATCGCAGCGGCCTGCTCGCCCTGGCCGGGAGCCTCGACATGCGTGAGGTGCGCGGCCGCCACGACGACGCGGCCCGGCTGGCCCTGGACATCTACACCCGGCGCATCCGCAAGTACGTCGGCGCCTACTACGCGCTGCTCGGCCGGGTGGACGCGATCGTGTTCACCGGCGGCGTGGGCGAGCACGACGCCGCCACCCGCGCTGACTCCCTGACCGGCCTCGACCGCCTGGGCATCACCGTGGATCCCGCGCTCAACGAGCCGGACACTGCCGGTGAACGGGCTGTCTCGCCTCCCGGCGCCGAGGTGCCGGTGCTGGTCATCCCCACCGACGAGGAGTGGGAGATCGCCCGCCAGGCCCTCGCCGTCATCTCCTGACAGGCGGCGCGGCGACCCCTCGGCGAGTGGAACTGCCGCGGTTGCCGACAATGGTGAACATGACACGTGCGGTGTACGTCGCGGCGGGCGAGGCGGGAAGCAACAAGGGCACGGTCGCCCTCGGCATGGTCGAGCTGCTGTCCCGGCAGGTGGAGACCGTGGGCGTGTTCCGGCCGGTCGTGCGTACGGGGCGCGAGGACAATCTGATCAACACCATCCGGAGCAGATTCCAGCTCGCCATGCCGTACGAAACGTACGCGGGCGTCACCTACGACGAGGTGCACGCCGACGCCGAGCGTGCCGCCGGCGACATCGTGGCCCGCTACCGCGCGCTCGCCAGGCGGTGCGACGCGGTGGTCGTGGTCGGAACCGATTACACCGACGTGGGCGCGCCCACCGAGTTCGAGTTCAACGCCAGGCTCGCAGCGGATCTGGGAACGCCGGTGCTGAACGTGGTGAGCGGGAAGGGCAGGACGGCCCCGCAGATCGCCGCCGCGGTCGAGCTGTCGTCCCGGCAACTGGCGCAACACCACGCAAGGGAGCTCGCGGTCGTGGTCACCCGGGCGGCTGCCGAGCCCGTCGCGATCGACCACCCGACACCGGTGTTCGCCCTGCCCGAAACCCCCTCTCTGCGCGCGCCCACCGTCGCCGACCTGCTGAACGCCTGCGACGGCCGGCTTTTCCTCGGCGAGCGCGACGGGCTCGGCCGGGAGGCGAGCGCGCTGATGGTGGGCGCGATGTCGCTGCCCGGCATTCTGGACCGCTACACCGAAGGCGCCGCGGTGATCATCCCGTCTGATCGGGCCGCCGCGCTCCTGCCCGGGCTGATCGCGGCGCATGCGGCGCCCGGCTTCCCCGCCCTGTCGGCGGTGATCATGACGGGTGGCACGGATCTGCCCGGCCCGGTGGACCGGCTGCTCGGCAGCATGGCCGTTCCCCTGCCGGTGATCGGCACCGACCACGACACCTTCGACACCGCGACCCGCCTGTCGGCCGTGGACGGCCAGTTCACCCCCGAGGCCGGCGGGAAGATCGACACGGCTCTGCGGCTGTTCGCCGAGCACGTCGACGGGCGGTTGCTGCTCGATCGGCTGGCGATCGCCAAGACCGACGTCGTCACGCCGCTGATGTTCGAGTACGAGCTGCTGGAACGGGCGCGTGGCCGCCGCCGGCACATCGTGCTGCCCGAAGGTGAGGAGCCGCGCGTCCTGCGGGCGGCCGACGTCCTGCTCCGCCGTGGCGTGGCCGAGCTCACCCTGCTCGGCGACGAGGAGCGCATCAGGGTGCAGGCCGCCCAGCTCGGCCTGGACCTGGACGACGCCAGGGTGCTCAGCCCGTTCGACGCGGAGCTGCGCGAGCGGTTCGCCCGCGAGTACGCCCGACTCCGGGAGCACCGGGGCATGACCGTCGAACTCGCCCGCGACACCGTCACCGACGTGTCCTACTTCGGGACGCTGATGGTGCACACGGGCATGGCCGACGGCATGGTCTCGGGCGCGGCGCACACCACCGCCCACACCATCAGGCCGGCGTTCGAGATCCTGCGCCTGGGGCTGGTCTCCAGCGTGTTCTTCATGTGCCTGGCCGACCGGGTGCTGGTGTACGGCGACTGCGCGGTCAATCCCGATCCCACCGCCGAGCAGCTCGCCGACATCGCGATCTCCTCAGCCCGCACCGCCACCCTGTTCGGCGTCGATCCCAAGATCGCCATGCTGTCGTACTCGACGGGCGTCTCGGGCGCCGGCGCCGATGTCGACAAGGTCCGCACCGCCACCGACCTGGTCCGCCGGCGCCGTCCTGACCTGCCGGCGGAAGGGCCGATCCAGTACGACGCGGCCGTCGACCCCGCGGTGGCGCGGACGAAGATGCCCGGCAGCCAGGTGGCCGGGCGCGCCACCGTCTTCGTGGTGCCCGACCTCAACACCGGCAACAACCTCTACAAGGCGGTCCAGCGCAGCGCCGGCGCCGTCGCGGTGGGACCGGTGCTCCAAGGGCTGCGCAAGCCGGTCAACGACCTGTCCCGCGGTGCCACCGTCGCCGACATCGTCACCACCGTGGCGATCACTGCCGCGCAGGTACGCGACCACGAACCAATCGACAACGGCTGAAACGGCGATACGCCGCTGAGCCACCCAGGACGGCAGCCCCGGTCACGCACCTGCCGTCCTGCTTCCCCTTCCTGGACCTTCGTCCCTGGGCTGCGTGTTCGTTTCCTGCGAAAACAGGTATGCGAAACGATGCGGCGGTTCTGCCGAGCTAGGAGCGGGGAGGACGACGTGGTGGTTCCCACACGGCCCGGTCTGTCGTCCGGAGAAGCCGAGGCGCGTCTGGAGCGGGACGGGCCCAACCTGCTCCCGGAGAAGCCGCCCGTCCCCCTGTGGCGGAGGGTCGCCGTCCACCTGCGCGATCCACTGATCATCGTCCTGCTCGTGGCGGCGGCGCTGACCGTCGCCACGGGTGACTGGACCGACACCGCCGTGATCATGCTGGTGGTCCTCGTCAACACCTCCGTCGGGGTCGTGCAGGAGGTGCGCGCCGACCGGGCGATCACGGCGTTGTCACAGCTCACCGCCCCGACAGCGCGTGTGATCCGCGACGGCTCGCAGAAGGAGATCCCTGCGGCCGACGTGGTCGTCGGAGACCTGCTGGCCCTGGCGGAGGGCGACATCGTCGTGGCCGACGCCACGGTGGCGGAATCGGCCGCGTTGCTCGTCGACGAGTCGTCGTTGACGGGAGAGTCCGTACCGGTGGACAAGGCCGTCGACGACCAGGTCTCGTCCGGCACCGTCGTGGTGCGAGGACGTGGCGCGGCGACGGTCACCGCCGTGGGGGCGGCGAGCACGAGCGGCCGGATCGCGTCCATGATGGTCAAAGGAGCCGGTCTGACGCCGTTGCAACGCCGCCTGGTGGGGGTCGGCCGCCTGCTGGCCGGCGTCGCGGTGGCGCTGTCGGCGCTCGTGCTGGCGCTGGGTCTGGTCCGCGGGCAACCGGTCGAGCTGATGGTGGTGACCGCGATCAGCCTGGTGGTCGCGGCGGTGCCCGAGTCCCTTCCCGCGGTCGTGACTCTGAGCCTGGCCCTGGGAGCCCGCCGGATGGCGGCGCGCAACGCTCTCGTACGCAGGCTGCCCGCCGTGGAGACGCTGGGCGCGGTGACCGTGCTCGCCACCGACAAGACCGGCACCCTCACCGAAGGCAGGATGGTCGCGCGGCGCCTCTGGACTCCCTCGGGAGAAGCCACGATCACCGGCTCCGGATACGCACCCGACGGCGAGATCGTACGCGACGGCTCCCTCCACGACGCCCACCTCACCGGCCTGCTCGTGGCGAGCGTGCTCTGCAACGACGCCAGATTGTCGCCGCCGCAGGACGACGGCGGGGAGTGGGCGGCGCTGGGCGATCCCACCGAGGCGGCCCTGCTCGCCGCCGCCGCCAAGCTCGGCCTCGACCGCGAGCACCTGCACGAGCGCTTTCCACGGCTGGCCGAACGTCCCTTCGACAGCGAACGCAAGCGGATGAGCACCGTGCATCGCCTGCCCGGCGGACGTGGCCGGGTGATCTGCAAGGGCGCCCCCGAGGTGCTGCTCCGCCCGCCCTTTCTGGCCGGCGACCCGGAGTCGGCGGCCCGCGCCGCCGAACGCGCCGAGCAACTCGCCCGGGAGGGTTACCGGGTCCTGGCGGTGGCCGGCCGCGATCTGGACGCCGTCCCGGAGACGGCGCCGGAGAGCGGGCTGTCCCTGCTCGGGCTGGTCGCGCTCCTGGACCCTCCGCGCCCGGCCGCGGCCACCGCCATCGCGGACTGCAAGCGGGCCGGCATCAGACCGCTCCTCATCACCGGCGATCACCCAGGAACCGCCCGTGCCATCGCCGCCGACCTGGGCATCATCGGCACCGGCGATCCGGTTGTGGACCTCCGGGCCCCCGGGACGCCCGACCAGCCCCAGGCCCGCGTGTACGCCCGGGCCACCCCCGGGCAGAAGCTCGAGATCATCGAGGATCTGCGGACGCGCGGCGAGACCCTGGCCATGACCGGAGACGGCGTCAACGACGGCCCCGCGCTGCGCCGCGCCGACATCGGCGTGGCCATGGGCGAGCGGGGGACCGAAGTCGCCCGCCAGGCCGCCGACCTCGTGCTCGCCGATGACGACCTGGACACCGTGGTCGCGGCCGTCGAGGAAGGCCGCCGGGTCTACGCCAACATCCGCCGGTTCCTGGTCTACGGCCTGTCCGGCGGAGCGGCCGAGATCGCCGTGATGTTGCTGGGACCGTTCGCCGGTCTCGCCGTCCCGCTCCTCCCCGCCCAGATCCTGTGGATCAACCTGCTCACCCATGGACTGCCCGGCGTGGCTCTCGGCGGCGAACCCTCCGTGCCCGGATCCATGACCCGCCCGCCGCGGCCGCCCGGCGAGAGCATCCTCGGCGCGGGACTGTGGCAGCGCCTGATCCGCATCGCCGTCGTCCTCACGGCCGTCACCCTCGGCGTCGCCGTCTGGGCCCACCAGACCGGCCGCCCCTGGCAGAGCATGGCCTTCTTCGCCCTCGGCGCCACGCAACTCGGCGTCGCGCTCGGTTCCCGCACCCGGCCCGGCTCGCGGGCCAACCCCTTGCTGCTGCTCTCCGTCGCCGGTGCGCTCGTCCTGCAACTCGCGGGCCTGTACCTGCCGCTGCTGCAGGACTTGCTCGGCACCGAACCCCTCGCCCCGGGTGATCTGCTGATCGTCAGCGCGCTGTCGGTCCTCGGCTATGCCGCCGCCCGCCTCGACCGGATCCTGCACCCACACCGGCCGGCCCGATCACCGGCCATGGGAGGTGGATGATCTGGCGATAATGGGCTGGTCCCCGCCGGGTCGAGGGGCGAGCGCATGCCCGCGCGTCACTCGGTTCGGGCGGTGACCAGCCAGGCCGAGGCAAGCAGTCGTACGGCGTCGTCGCGCTCATAGCGGCGCAACGTTTCTGCCAACGCGGACCGGGCTCTTGCCATGGCGGTCTCTTCAGCACCGGAGACGAAGCCGGCCAGCTGAACGTCGAGCAGGAAATCCGCAGCGTGGGCGGCATCGTCGCCCAGCTCGGTGAGGTACTCCACGGGGGACGTCGCAATGGCCGTGAAGCCCGCGTCGTCGAGCACGTCGCGGATGTGGGCCGGGTCGGTGAAGTCCGCGACCCCTCCCAGGCTTTCTTGGGGGTCCGGGGTGGGAAGATACCGGGCCAGCGTGTCGAGGATCACGTCCGTCTGGTTCTCACCTGCGCGGTGACACAGGAACGCCAGGCGGCCCTTGGGGCGGAGCGACCGTCTGATGTTGGCGAACGCGGCGACGGGGTCGTCGAAGAACATGACCCCGGCGCGGCTGATGGCCACCTCGAAGTGCGCGTCCTCCAACGGGTGGACCTGGGCGTCCCCGCGCTCGAAGGTGATGTTGCCGATGGCTTCCTCTGCCGAGAGGCGTCGGGCGATCTCCAGCATCGGAGCCGACAGGTCGATCCCGACGGCATGCCCGCCGGCCGCCTGACGTGCGGCGATCCTCGTGGTGTCGCCCGTGCCGCAGCCGATGTCCAGAACCCGGTCACGCTCGCCGATGCCCGCGGCGGCGAACAGGTGCTCGTTGGCAGGTGCGGCCATGCGATCCAGACGTTGATGGTGATCGGCCCAGGCCCTGCCTTCCTCGCCGTTCCACTCCTCCTCCTGCCTGACATTGGCCACGAGTGTCATGAGGACGCCTCCGCATCGCTCAACTGCTTGACGAAGTGCCCGCGGCAGTGGGGGCAGCAGAACCCGTAGGTCTTCCCGCCGCGCTCCAGGATGACAGCGTCCTGGAGCGGGACGGTGGCGCCGCAGACCGGATCGACGATCGAGTCGTCCGGGACCGGGGCCGCAGGGCCGATCTTGGCTCGCTCGATCAGCTGCAGGACGTCGGAGGAGCGCTGGGCCCGCCCGTGCAGGCCGTAACCGCCTTCGGGAAGGCTGATCACGTGCACCCCGGGATCGGCGGACACCGGCTCCCCGTCCACGGCCGACAACAGGCGCCGCCCGGTCAGCCGCCCGGCGAGGCTTCGTCGCTCTTGCGCATCGAAAACACCCTTGGGCACCAGTAGCTCAACGAACAGCATCGTCGCTATGTCCTTTTCGAAGAGAGGGTCCATCAGTGGAAATGCTTCCGCGCCGGATCCCTCTCCGTCGTCGGCCCATAGACGGCTCTCCCGGCTACCTCGCCGGTCTTAGCGGGCAGGAACTCTACGACCTGGGGAGTAGTGCGAGGGCTCTCCTCCTCGAACGTGGCACGGTCCACGCGCATCGGACACCGGTGAGGCTGACGGTGAAGCGGTGCGGTCGATCTGATGGGGGCATACCTGGTTTCGCAGGTCAGCCGGACACCAAGGAGGTACGCAATGGCGATCGATGCGATCGTGGGCTATGACGGGTCGCCCATGGCGGCGGCGGCGATCGATGCCGGTGCGGCGCTGTTTCCGCAGGCACACGTGTGGATCACCCATCTGTGGACCCCGCCGTTCGCCAGCGAGAGCCTGCGCCGGCGGCTGTGGACGGGCACCGCCGGCCTCAACTCCTTCATCGAGGCGATCGAACGCGAGGGCGAAGCAGAGGCCCGCCGGCTCGCCGACAGAGGCGTCAGGCTCGCGCGCACGGCCGGATGGAACGCCGAACCACTGGTGCGGCGCGCCTACGGCGGCGAAGGACTGGTCTTCGCCCAGCTCGCGCAGGAAATGGAGGCCGATCTGGTCCTGGTCGGCTCGCGTGGCCTCGGCGGCGCCCGAGCGATCCTGGGCAGCGTCTCGGACATGGTGGTGCACTACTCGCCACGCCCCGTCCTGATCGTGCCGGACCCCCTGCTGACCGCCGAGCAGGCGGCGCTGGCGAACGGGCCGGTGGTCATCGGCTGGGACGGCTCGCCCGGAGCCGAAGCCGCCTTCACAGCGTCGGCGCGGCTGTTTCCTGGACGGAACCTGATCGTCGCGTCCGTGGACGGCGCGGAAATCGCGTCACCAGCGGACAGCCCGCGGCCGGCCGAGGACCTCACTGTGGAGCGGGTGGACCTCGCGAGCGGGTACGGCCCGCCCGGACGCGCCGTGGCCGAGGCGCTCGGCGGGCACGCCCACAGCCGCGGCGCGGCCGCGCTCGTCGTCGGATCACGGGGGCGATCGGCGGTGCGGGAGATCCTGACCGGCAGCGTGGCGATGGCGACCCTGCATCACGCCCACCGGCCGGTCATGGTCGTACCCCGGCGTCGTGACAGACCCGCGTGAGAAGCGTGACGGCTCCCTGCCTCGCCGGGGCGCGCGGGCGCTACAGCAGCGGCGGGACGGCCATGAGGTCGTCGTTGTCAGGGACCACTTCGCACAGCACGTCCACGACGCCTTCGACGTTGCGGACCGCCTCGGTGAGGGCGATGGCCTGGGACCTCGACCGCACCCGTCCACCGACCTTCACCACGCCCGCGTCGATCCCGATCGTGAACGGACCGCCCGCAGGAAGCGCTGCCCGGATGTCGGCCTCCAGTTCGGCGGCCGGGCGGGTGAAGACCCGCAGCACGTCCCGCTGATGCAGGGTGCCGATGATCCGCCCGGTGACCACGTCGATCACGGGCAGTTGCTTGATGTGCTTGGCGTGCATCAGCCGGGCCGCGTCGCGCACGCTGGTGTCCGGCGTCACAGTGATCGCCGGGGAGGTCATCAGTTGGGATGCCGTGGCTCCTGTGGCCCTCTCGTGCTCGCGCCGGCGGTGGCGGGACTCGAACATCGACATGCCGTGACGTACCGGTTCGATCTCCTTGAGCAGCAGGTCGTCCTCGGAGACCACGCCCATCGGCCGCCGGTCGGCGTCGATCACGGTGACCGCGCCGACCGCGAACCGCTTCATCGCGGCCACGATCTCGGCGAACGACGCGTCCGCGAGCACCGCGATGGCAACGCGTCCCATGATCTCCCTGACTTCGATCGACATGATGTCCACCTCGCTTCCCACGTCCCAGGCTCACGTACGGCGGCCCGCCCGGTCAGCGGCGAACGTCCCCGATGAGCGGGCCGAAGGTCCCACCAGGCTGCGTCCGACGGTGCCGGTCACGACGAGGTCAGCCCTGCACCGGCAGCACCGGCTCAAGGCGGAACATCCCCGTGATGACCTCATCCGACGGCTTCTCCGGCCGAACATGGCCCGCCACGGCCCTCAACACGTCCCTGGCGGTGATCAGCCCGACCAGGCCATCACCGGACAGCACGGGCAGGGCATCACAATCCGCGTCGACCATGACCGCCGCGACGCGTTCCAGCGGCGTGTCCGGATGGACGCGCGGCCGGCGTTCACCCGTCAGCAGCTCCCGCACCTGACGGTTCGACTGCTCCCGCAGGCTGCCTGACCAGGAGGCCGCCAGATCCTCCCGCGAGAGGATCCCGAGCACGTCGGCACCGTCCAGGACGGGGAGGTGGTGCACCTGGGCTCGGCGCATCAGCTCCCAGGCCATGAGCGGCGACTCGTCCAGCTTGACCGCCACCAGAACGCGGCTCATCACCTGCCGCGCCGTGAGCGACTCGATCCTCATGACTCCTCCTCGGCCCTGGTCGCGTGACCGGTGCGTCGTCCTTTACGCGGGTCGCGTTCCTGGCTCCACTCTCGCGAAGCGGGGAACCGAGCGCCGGAGGCGGAAGTCCTCAACGACGGCGCCATTGGTCCCATCCATCCGCCGGCCATGTCGCGTCCGCTGACCAACGACTGCCCGGCTCGGGACTTCCGGCCCTGAAACCTCGCCTTCCCGCGAGATGCGATGGAAGCAACCAGAAAAGGCGCCTCGCCGCACGAGGGCCATAAAGGAGCTGACCGCCATGCGCATGACCGTCGCGGACGTGATGACCGTCAAGGTCGTCTCCATCACCGCCGCCACCCCGTTCAAGGACATCGCCCAAACGCTGATCGACGGCGGCATCAGCGCCGTCCCGGTGACAGACGACGACAACCACGTGATCGGCATGGTGTCGGAGGCCGACCTGCTGTGCAAGGAGGAGTTCCGGGAGGAGTTCTACCGCGAGGGCTACCGGCCCCCGCTGCGTGCCCGGCTCCGCCATCCCAAAGGCCGGCGCAAGGCCGAGGGCGACACCGCCGCCGACCTCATGACCAGCCCTGCGATCACCATCTCTCCCGAGGCGTCGACGGTCTCGGCCGCCCGCCTCATGGACGCCCACGGCGTCAAGCGGCTCGCAGTCGTCGACTGCAACGGCCGCCTGCGGGGCATCGTCAGCCGCCGCGACCTCGTCAAAGTGTTCCTGCGCGGCGACGAGGAGATCGCCGCCGAGGTTCGCGACGACGTCCTCGACCAGAGCCTGTGGGTGGACACCTCCGGCGTACGAGTGGAGGTTCGCCAAGGTGTCGTGACGCTGTCCGGTCAGATGGACCGCCGCACCGAAACCAGGGTCGCGGCGCGCATGACCGCCCGCGTCAACGGC
The DNA here is from genome assembly GCF_039871615.1 of Nonomuraea sp. B10E15. Classification (NCBI taxonomy): domain Bacteria; kingdom Bacillati; phylum Actinomycetota; class Actinomycetes; order Streptosporangiales; family Streptosporangiaceae; genus Nonomuraea; species Nonomuraea sp. B10E15. The sequence continues at coordinate 23,523 of NZ_JBDPMB010000043.1, read as the reverse complement.
GTCGTCGACGTGATCAACAACCTGACGTGGAAGCACGACGACATCGTGGACCTGCCCGTGTGGGGCGGTGCATGACACGGGGCGACGGGGTCACGCTATTCCTGGGACTCCGGTTGGACGCGCAGCCGTACGGCGGTGACCTTGTATTCCGGGCATGAGGTGACGGTGTCCGCGTGGCTTGAGGTGAGGGCGTTGACCCGGCTGGCCGGGAAGTGGAAGGCGCAGAAGAGCTGGCCCTGCGAGACGTCCTCGGTGATGCGCGCCGGCAGCACGGCCTGCCCGTGCCGGCTCTCCACGACCACCGGGGCACCGTCGCGGACGGCCAGGCGGGCGGCGTCGGCGGGATGGACGTCCAGCCGATCCACGGGGTCGAGCTCGATGGCGCCGGATCGCCGGGTCATGTTCCCGGAGTTGTAATGGGCCCAGCGTCGGCCCGTGATGAGGGTCAGTGGATAGTCGTCGTCCGTGCTCTCGCCAGGGGGCAGGTAGGGGCGGGCGGCGAGGTGCGCCAGCCCGTCCGCGGTGGCGAACCGGTCCTGATAGAGCCTGGCCTGCCCGGGACGGCCGGGCTCGGGACACGGCCAGGGGACGGCGCCTTCCCGGTCCAGCCGCTCGTGGGAGATCCCGGCGAAGACGGGAGCTACTCGCCCGCACTCGGCGAGCGCCGCCGCTGGTGTCGCGCAGCCCAGGTCGGCTCCACAGGCTGCGGCGAGCGCGTGCACGATGGCGAAGTCGGTCCGGGCCTGACCGGGCGGGGCGAGCGCGGGGCGCACCCGCTGGAAACGACGGTCGAAGTTGACGAAAGTGCCGTCCTTCTCCAGCCAGGACGCGGCGGGCAGCACCACGTCGGCGTGACGGGCGGTCTCCGAGAGGAAGAGCTCCTGGCTGATGACGAGGGGGCAGGCGTCCAGGGCCTCGATGACACGGTTGGCGTCGGGGTCGGTGGTGGCCACGTCCTCGCCGACGATCCACAGGACGCGCAGGTGTCCTGAGCGTGCCGCCGCGAACATCTGCGGGATGCGCAGGCCGTCCTGCTCCGGCAGGCGGGTGCCCCACACCTGCTCGGCCCGGCCGCGCGCCACCGGATCGCGCACTTTTCCGTAGCCGGGCAGCAGATCCGGCAGAGCGCCCATGTCGGAGGCGCCCTGGACGTTGTTCTGGCCGCGCAGCGGGTTGACGCCGTAGCCGCGGTCGGTGCCGACCGCCCCGCGCAGAATCGCCAGGTTCGCCAGGGTCCGTACGCCGTCGGTGCCGTGCCGGTGTTCGGTCACGCCGAGCCCGTAGACGATCGCGGGACGTTCGGCCCGTCCGTAGAGCCGTGCGGCGGCGACCAGATCCGTCGCCGGCACGCCGGTGATCGCGGCGACATGGTCGGGTGTGTAGTCCTTGAGGGTCGCGGTGAGCTCGGGCAGCCCAGTGGCGCGGTGGCGCAGGAACTCGCCGTCGACCATGCCTTCGGCGGACAGGATGTGAGCGAGCCCGTTGAACAGGGCGACGTTGGTTCCCGGCCGCGGTCGCAGGTGCACGTCGGCGTGTTCGGCGAGCCCGACGGAGCGCGGGTCGGCGACGATCAGCCGCGTGCCGTGCAACACCTGCTGGAGCAGGCGTGCGCCGACGACCGGGTGCGCCTCGACGGGGTTGGCGCCCACGACGAGCAGGCAGTCGGCCCGCTCGACGTCGTCGAAGGCGTCGGTGCCCCCAGACAGGCCGAACGCGGCGGTGAGCCCGGCGGCCGACGGGGAGTGGCACAACCGCGAGCAGTTGTCGACGTTGTTGGTGCCCACGACCACTCTCATGAACTTCTGGATCAGGTAGTTCTCCTCGTTGGTGGCGCGTGCCGAGGAGATCGCCGCCACCGTGTCAGGGCCGGCCTCGGCGATGGCTGCCCGGAGCCCACGGGCGACATGGTCAAGTGCTTCTGCCCAGCTCACGGGCTCCAGGCCGGAACGTCGGCGCAGCAAGGGCTGGGTGAGCCGCTCCGGGGACCGGAGGTATCCGTGGGCGAAACGGCCCTTGACGCAGGCGTGGCCACGGTTGACCGGGCCGCCTCTGGCCGGCCGTACCGCGGCGACCTCGCCGTCACGGACCAGCACGTCCAGTGCGCAGCCGACGCCGCAGTATCCGCAGGTGGTGCGCGTGCGGGTGAGCGTGGCCAGGTGAGTCCCGATGGGTAGTCCCGGCTCGGCGAGAGCGCCGGTGGGGCAGGTGTCGACACATCCTCCGCACGCGACGCAATCGGATTCGGCCCAGTGGCCGCCCGTGCCCGGCGCGACCATGGTCTCGGAGCCCCGTCCTACCAGTGTGAGCGCGAACGTCCCCTGGACCTCGGCGCACATGCGTACACATCGGCCGCAGGCGATGCACAGGTCCCGGTCGAGACGGACGAAAGGATGACTGTCGTCGCGGCCCCTTCCGGCTCCTCCTTCAGCGGCTTCCGGTTCGATGCCGATTTCTTGGCAGAGCCGCGCCAGCTCACCGTCCCCTTCCAGCGCGTAGGGCGGAAGCGCTGAGACGATCACTTCCACGGCGTCGCGCCGCAACCCGCGCAGATCCTCCTGCTCGACGCGTATGTGCGTGCCCTCCGCCGCCGGGGTCACGCAGGCCGCCGCCAGGCGCCCGTCGACCCGTACCAGGCAGGCCCGGCAGGAGCCGACGGGTGTCAGCCGGTCGTCGTGGCAGAGCGTGGGCACGTCGAGTCCGGCGGCACGTACGGCGGACAGCAGCGTCGCCCCTTCCGGCAGGTCGACGGGCACGCCGTCCACGGTGACCCTCATCCGCCCCACCCCCGCAGACGGTCTCCGTATGCGCGGGCCAGGCTCCGGACAGCGGGCGGCAGCCGGCGGCCGAACGCGCACAGGCTGGCCTCGCTCATCACGCGCAGCATCCGGGCGTAGGCGTCGCCGGGCGGCTCGCCGGTCCTGGCCTGCTCCAGCCCGCGGCGGGAGCCGACCCGGCAGGGCGAGCAGGCGCCGCAGCTCTCCGCGGCGGCGAACGCCCACACGTGCCGCAGCACCTCCAGCGGCTCCATCCGCTGGTCGATGGCCACCAACCCGGCATGGCCGAGCGCCGCACCATGGCGCTCCAACGCCGCTTCGGTCAGAGGCACGTCAAGGTCCTGCTCCGGCAAGAACCCGCCCAGCGGGCCACCGACCTGCAGGACGCCCAGCTCTGCCCCGTCCCGCAGCCCGCCGCCCAGCTCCGAGACGATCCGGCGTACCGGAGTGCCGAGCTCGACCTCGTAGCAGCCGGGACGGGCGAAACGCTCCGACAGGCAGACCAGCTTCGTGCCGGCCTCGCCGGGCGCGCCGCGGCGAGCGTAGGCCGCGCCGCCACGGCTGACGATCCACGGCACAGCGGCCAGTGTCTCGACGTTGTTGACCACGGTCGGGGCATCCCACAACCCCCGGTCGGTCGGGTACGGCGGGCGCGCCCGCGCGCAGCCCCTGCCGCCCTCCATTCCCGCGATCAACGCCGTCTCCTCGCCCGCGACGTACGAGCCGGCACCCGCCACCACCTCGACCTCCAGGTCGGTGCCGCTGCCATGCACCCCTCGGCCGAGATGACCGTCCGCGTGCGCCCGCTCCGCGGCCTCCCGCATCTGCGCGAGCGCCAGCGGATACTCCGAGCGCACCAGCACCACACCGCGACGCGCCCCGCAGGCGAAGCAGGCGAGTGCCAGCCCTTCCAGCACCCGCGCCGGGTCGACCTCCATCAGCAGCCGGTCGGCGAAGGACCCCGGATCTCCCTCGTCGCCGTTGGCGATCACCACGGTGTCCGGGGAACCACTCGCCGCCGCCCACTTGGCCGCAACGGGGAAACCCGCGCCGCCCCTGCCTCGCAGTCCGGAGGCCGCCACCTCGGACCGGACCAGCTCCGGAGTCCGCCGGCCGACGGTTTCCACCCATGTCCGCCACGGGAGTTCACCGGCCGCGATTCCGGCGAGCACCACCGGATCGTTCGTGGCATCGGCCACGGGGATGGGCGGCGCGTGCGGTCGGACGCGTCCCGCCACCTGATCGACGACGTCCGGTCCCGCGCAGGGCGTCGTACCGTCCAGTGCGGCCGGCCCTCCGTAGCAGTATCCGAGACAGCGGACGGTTTGCAGGGACACCTCAGGGTCCGGATTGCGATCATCGTCGGCCCTGACGCCGAGCACGCCCTCGACGGCGCTCAGGTGGCGGCCCTCCTGGGCCGCGAAACACGCCGTCGCGCCGCAGAGCCGCACGTGACGACGCCCGTGCGGGGCCGCCAGATCCGCGTAGAAGGTCGCGGGACCCAGCCCGGCCGCCGCGGGCAGTCCGAACCGCCGGGCCACCTCGGGCGCCCATCTCTCCGGCGGTTCCGCGTGTTCCGCGGCAGCGACGGCGAGCGCCTCGACCAGCCGGGCGCCTGGCCGCCCGCGCCGTTCAGCGAGGGCACGAAATCCATCGAAAGGGCTGCTTCACATATTTTCCATGCCCGCTTCCTTGATATCGGACACACCAGAATGAGAACCCGCACAGCCCGACTCGGGGGGGCACCGGTATCACGTCGCCGGACGCGAAGCGGGCGCGGCGGCGGATCAAGGCGGCGGGGTCACCGCCACCGGGCATCGGGCTTCGGCCAGGGCGATCTGAGTCACTGGTCCCAGCAGAAGGCGAGGAGGCGAATCGTTCCCCCGGGTGCCGAGCACGAGGAGGGTCGCGTCCTTCGCCGCGTCGATCAGCGCCCGTTGTGGCCGTTCGGCCACGAATTCTGTGGTGACGGAAACCGTGGGGTGCCTGGAGGTCAGCTGGGACGTCGCGTCGCGGAACCGTGCCTCCGCCCCACTGCGGATCGCCTGGGAGTCGACGAACGGCTGCCAGTCAGGCCCGGCCGGCAGCCCGTAGTCTCGCCAGCAACAGATGGCGGTCACGGCGCAGCCGCGGAGCGCGGCCTCCTCCAGGCCGAAACCCAACGCCGCCAGGCTGGCAGGCGAGCCATCGACACCGACCACGACGCGTGGTGCGTCGCCGGTCGGCATCGCGTCAGACCGGACGACGATGACCGGCCGGGCACTGTGCGCGGGCACCTGCACAGCGGCCGATCCCACCTGCAGGTCTTCGAAACCACCTTGCCCCCGCAGGCCCAGCACCGTCAGCTCCGCCTCGCGTGCGACCCGCAGGAGCGCCGTGGAAGCCGTTCCTCTCTCCAGACGCGGAAGGACGTCCACGCCGGGGGCCAGGCCACGAGCACGGTGCACGCCCTCGTCCACGACTTGGGCGGCGACCCGTTCGACCTGGGCCAGGACCTCACGCTCAACGGGCCGGCGCGGATACGGCCAGTGCCAGGCATGGCACACCAGAACGGAGGACTCGCGTAGCCGCGCCTCCTCGACCGCCCAGCGCAACGCCACCGCGCTCGCGGGTGACTCGTCGTAGCCGACCAGTACGGGCCGTCCCATCATCGCCTCCCCGATTTCTCAGCGGACGATCGCGACCGGGCAGGGCGCCTTGCGCAGCATGGCCGCCGCCACCGAGCCGAACCTGCCGCCCGGGCTGCCGACCACCACCAGGGTCGCGTCGGAGACGGCGGCGAGCGCCTCGCCCGCGCGTTCCTGCGGCGTCCGCGCCTCGATGGCGACCTTCGGCTGCTTCTGCCTCCATGGCGCGAGGGTCTCTGCCAACCAGCTCTCGGCCGCATGCTGAACGGCCAGCGGATCCATGACCGGGAACGTCATCCCTCCCCAGGCCACCGGAGGCTGGCGCCAGGCGTGCACGACCACCAGGGGAAGGCCGCGCATGGCGGCTTCCGCGCAGGCGAATCCAAGCACCGCGTCGGCCTTGTCGTCGGTCGCCACACCCGCCACGATCGGCCCCGGGTGGGGCTTTCGCGGCAGAGCACCCATACCGCGGACGACGATGACCGGGCACCGCGCGTTGGACGCGGCGTGCGCCGCCACGGAGCCGACGACCGCCCTCGCCATCGCGCCCAGCCCGCGGGAGCCGACCACGAGGAGTGCGGCATCGGCCGACAGTTCCTCCAGACGGCTGGTCGGCGAGCCCTCGTACAGGTCCGTTCGCACGTGCAGGCCGCTGGAACTGGCGCGCGCGCAGTCGGCGCCGTGCCACAACACGTGCTCGGCCGCGCGGCGCAGCGACTCGCGGGCCGCCGGATCCCCGTCATCGTACGGCCACTGCCACGCGTGACAGACGGTGAGCGGCAGCCTTCGCAGCTCGGCCTCGTCCATCGCCCAGTCCAGCGCCTGCATCGAGTGGTCGGAGCCGTCATAGCCGCTGACCACGCCCAATGTCTCGTTCACCTGTCCACTCTCGGCGGATCGCACCGCAGGACGACAGGGACACACTTGTCCGAATTAGAAGCTTTCGCATTCTTTCGCGCGAACTTTGGCCGGGCATCGACGAAACGACGCCGGCGAGCGCCGTACCGGGATGCGGTGGAGATCCTGATGAGGCTGCCGTCACGAACACCGGTGAACGCGGCTCGCCGCCACCGGCGCCTCCGCTGGCCTGGAGACGCTGCCGCTCGAAGCGGCACGCGTCCGCGACGGCCGCCGGCTAGCGACAGCCGACGGTGGGCAGTGTGGATGGGTATGGGGGATCGTCCGTCTCGCGAGTCAGCGGCGCGTGAGGCTGCTGACCCGCGTGAACCATTGCCGTTGTTGCGCAAGGAACTGGGGACCGGGCCCGGCGGTTTGTCGGGGCGGGAGGCGGCCCGGCGGTTGGCGGTGTACGGCCTCAACCAGGTCCGGCGGGGCGAGCGCACGTCGCTGGCCGGCGAGTTGACGCGCCAGCTGGTTCACCCGCTGGCGTTGTTGTTGTGGGCGGCGGGTGCGCTGGCGTTCGTGGCGGGCATGCCGGTGCTGGGCTGGGCGATCTTGGCGGTGATAGCGGTGAACGCGGCGTTCGCGCTGCTGCAGGAGCGTCAGGCCGAGCGGGCGGTGGAGGCTCTGGCGGCGTATCTGCCCGAGCATGCCACGGTCATCCGCGACGCCCAGCACCGGACAGTGGAGGCCGGCCAGCTGGTGCCGGGCGACCTGGTGCTGCTGGAGGAGGGCGACAAGGTGCCCGCCGACGCTCGACTGGTTGACGGGGCGGTGGAGGTGGACCTGTCCATGCTGACCGGGGAGTCGATGCCGGTGGAGCGGGTCGCCGGCCCGGCCCAGGAGGGGGTGGCGTTGCTGAGCGAGCCGAACCTGGTGTTCTCCGGCACGACCTGTGTCGGCGGACAGGCCACCGGGATCGTGTTCGCCACAGGCGGGCACACCGAACTGGGTCGTATCGCCACGCTCAGCCAGCGCACCCGCCGCCAGCCCAGTCCGCTGGAGATCCAGGTCAAAAAGGTGGCGTGGCTGATCGCCGCGGTCGCCATCGGCATGGGCGCGGTGTTCCTGCTGGTGGGCATGTGGGTGGGACTGCCGCTGCGGGACGCGCTGATGTTCGCGATCGGGTTGCTGGTCGCCAACGTCCCCGAAGGGTTGCTGCCGACCATCACCCTGGCACTGGCGATCGGCGTACGGGTCCTGGCTCGCCAGGGGGCGGTCGTCAAACGGCTCAGTGCGGTGGAGACTCTGGGATCCACGAACGTCATCTGCACCGACAAGACAGGCACGCTGACCCAGAACCGGATGCACCTGGAGGCGATCTGGACCCCTGAAACCGGCGTCGTGACCGACGCGGACCGGCTCCCGTTGCCCGGCGAGCTGGCCCGGGTGATGATCGACTGCACCACGGCCACCTGTGACGGGGACGGCCGGCTGCGGGGGGATCCGACCGAGACCGCCCTGATCGAGGCCGTGGACGGCGCGGTGCCGGACGCCGGGACCGATGGCGCCGCCTCCCGGCTCGCGCACCGGCTTGCCGACAGGGACGCCCGGCTGGTCACGGTGTTCCGCTTCGATCCTCGGCTACGCCTGATGTCGACCATCACGCGGGGCCCTCCTGCCGGCGGGCAGGGCATGCACGTCAACGTCAAGGGCGCGCCCGAGGCGGTCCTCGCGCGCAGTAGCCTGCCTGAGGCCGAGCGCGCCGGCGTGCTGTCGGCCGTCAACCGGCTCGCCCGTGGCGGGCTACGGGTGCTGGCGATCGCCGACCGCCCCATACCCGCCGGTGTCACGCCACCGGCACGGCGTGCGGATGCCGAGACCGGGCTGCGGCTGATCGGGCTGGTGGGCCTGTACGACCCTCCGCGCCCGGAGGTGGCGGCCGCGGTGAGCCGCTGCCACGCCGCTGGGCTGCGGGTCCACATCGTGACCGGTGACAACGGCGCCACCGCCGCCGCCGTCGCGGCGCAGGTCGGCATCGGTGTCCCGCGCCAGCACGTGGTCGCGGACGCTGAGCGGCTCACCGACCGCCATCTGGACGAGCTGCTGACCGGCGATGCTGAGATCGTGTTCGCCCGGTCCTCTCCGGAGACCAAGTTGAAGATCGCTGACGCGCTGCGTGCGCACGGGCTGGTTGTGGCGATGACCGGGGACGGCGTCAACGACGCCCCCGCTCTGCACCGGGCGCACATCGGCGTGGCGATGGGCCGGTCGGGCACGGACGTGGCCCGGGAGGCCTCCACCATGGTGCTCACCGATGACAACTTCGCCACCATCGTCACCGCGATCGAATCGGGCCGCCGTGTCTATGACAACGTGCGCAAGTTCATCTTGTACATCTTCGCCCACGCCGTCCCCGAGATCGTCCCGTTCCTGGTCTTCGCGCTCAGCGGCGGGCTGATCCCGTTGCCGCTGACCGTACTGCAGATCCTGGCCATCGACCTGGGCACCGAGACCCTCCCGGCGCTGGCGCTGGGCCGTGAGCCCGCCGAGCCCGGCCTCATGAACCGCCCGCCCCGGCCCGCGTCCCAGGGCGTCATCTCCCGGGCCATGCTCGTCCGCGCCTGGGGTTGTCTCGGCCTGGTCTCCGCCGTGCTGGCGATGGCGGCGTTCTTCTACGTGCTGTGGAGGGCCGGCTGGCATCCGGGCGACCCCACCGGGCCCGGCCATCCGCTCCATCACGCCTACCTGACCGCCACCACGGCCACGTTCGCCGGACTGGTCACCTGCCAGGTCGGCACTGCCTTCGCCGCCCGCACCGACCATGCCTCCCTCCGCCAGGTCGGTCTTACCAGCAACCCGCTGCTGTTGGGCGGCATCGCCTTCGAGCTGGCCTTCACCGCCGCCCTGATCTACGTGCCCCCGCTGCAGCACATGTTCGGCACCGCGGCCCTGCCTCTCGACGTCCTCGCCCTCATCGCCGTCTTCCCCCTCGTCGTCTGGGGCACCGACGAGCTCCGCCGCTGGGCACTACGCCGTCACCCGGCCCCACCAGCGACCCGCTGAGCCGTCCGCGCTGCTGGGCAGCCGGCTTCTGCTCCGGGCCGTGACGATCGTGCTGCTGGTCTTCGTGGGCTTCCGTCGGGACCAAGGTCCTTCGAGGCCAGGGTCGCTCAGCCCTACGAGAGGGAGCTGCCGGAGCGAAGACTGGGCGCAGGGAGGCCACTGACATGAAGCACATCGTCCTCGGCTACGACGGCTCGGACTTCGCGATGCAGGCCCTGGACTGGGCGCTCGACGAGGCAGAGCTGAGGAAACTTCCCCTGACCGTCTCGCACGCCTGGCAATGGCCCTACGGCGAGGCGGAGGAGGAGGCCAAAGCACATCTGCGCAAGGCGGCCGAGCACGTGTTGTGGCACGGAGCCGACTGCGCCCGCGCCAGCAGCTCGGGTGTACGCGTCGAAACCGACCTCCACCAAGGGTCCGCAGCCCAGCGCCTCGTCGAGCTCTCCAGCGGCGCCGAACTCGTCATCGTCGGCTCCCGCGGCCTGAGCGCGCTGCCCAGGGTGGTCGTCGGTTCGGTGGCCGGCTATGTCGCCGCCCACGCCGAATGCCCGGTGATCATCGTACGCGGCCCTGGTCCGCTGCCCGCGTCGGCGACTCCCGGGCCGATCGTCGTGGCCGACAAGGAACCCGACGCGTCCGTCCTCGAGTTCGCGTTCGGCGAGGCGGCCATACGCCAGGTCCCCGTCACCGCACAGGCGGATCTGACCGACTGGGCGGCGCGCCACCCGGGCATCCGGGTGCAGCGTGGCGATGCTCACGAGCGCGCGACCCTCACGGTCGTCGGACGCGGCCAAGCGGCGCATTTCGGCACCGCGAACTTCCTCCTCCAACACGCGCCCTGCCCTGTCGCGGTGGTGTGAGGAAGACCTTGACCGTGCCGCCGACCCTGATGCGTTCCCGCACCGGAGGAGATGGTGTCATGTTCGCCACGACGAAGGAGACGCATACCGCCGTGGTGTTCCTGCTGGGCGAGCACGCGTACAAGCTGAAGAAGCCCGTGAACCTCGGCTTCCTCGACTTCGGCACCCTGCGCGCCAGAGAGGCGGCCTGCCGTCGGGAGGTGGAGCTCAACCGCAGGCTCGCCCCCGACGTCTACGAGGGCGTGGCGCATGTGACCGGCCCGGACGGTGAGGTCTGCGAGCATCTCGTCGTGATGCGCCGCATGCCGCGCGAACGGCGCCTGGCCACCATGGTCAGCGAGGGGAGACCCGTTGACGAGCACTTGCGGGCGATCGCGCGCCAGATCGCCGCATTGCACGCCAAGGCCCCGCACGGCCCGCGGATCGATCGGGAGGGCGCCCCGCAGGCGCTGCGCGCCCGCTGGACGGCCGGCTTCGAACAGGTGCGCGCCCTGCCCGGCCACACGATCGAGCCCGGCGTCCTGGACGAGACCGAGCGCCTCACGCTGCGGTTCCTGGACGGCAGACAACCCCTGCTCGAAACACGCGTCGCCGAGGGCCGCATCGTCGACGGACACGGCGACCTGCTGGCCGAGGACATCTTCTGCCTGGACGACGGGCCGCGGATCCTGGACTGCCTGGAGTTCGACGAGCGCCTGCGCTTCCTCGACGGGCTGGACGACGCCGCCTTCCTCGCCATGGATCTGGAACGGCTCGGCGCGCCGCGGCTGTCCGAGCTGTTCCTCCGCCGGTACGTGGAGTTCAGCGGTGACCCGGCGCCGACGGCACTGTGGCACCACTACGTCGCGTACCGGGCCTTCGTCCGCGCCAAGGTGGCCTGCCTGCGCCACTGGCAGGGCGACGTGGACGCCGGGTGGGAGACGCGGCGGCTGGCCGAGCTCGCGCTACGTCATCTACGGGTCGGAGCGGTCGTTCTGGTGCTGGTCGGCGGGCCGCCCGGTAGCGGGAAGACGACGGTCGGCGGCTCACTGACCGACCGGCTCGGTTACACGCTGCTACGCAGTGACCGCATCCGCAAGGAACTGGCCGGACTCGACCCTCTGCAGGCCGCCAGCGCGTCTTACCAGGAGGGGATCTACGACCCGGTGCACACCGCCGGCACGTACGCCGAGCTGCTGTCACGGGCCGAACGGTTGCTCGGGCAAGGGGAGTCGGTCGTCCTGGACGCGTCCTGGGGCGATGAGCGGCACCGGGCGATGGCCGCGGACGTTGCCGGCCGGACCTCGAGCAGCCTGATCCCGCTGCGGTGCACCGTCATGCCACAGATCGCCGTTGCGAGGCTCACCGCCCGGGGACACGAGCTCTCCGACGCGGACGAGGCCGTGCGCTCCGCCATGGACGCGGCCATGGCGCCGTGGCCTGACGCGATCGAGATCGACACGGGGACCGCCCCGGAGCAGACGCTGGCCCGCGCGCTCGATGCTGTTCATCCGCCTGAGCCGAACGTGTCCTGGCGGTTCCGGCGGCCTCGGATGGAACCCGGCTGATTGGCCGACAGGGGGACAAAGCATGTCTGAGGGTTACGACGTGTTGCTGCGCGACGGCGGGATCGCCCACGTGCGCCCGCTGCGTCCCGCCGATCGGGACGCGCTGCACGAGCTGGTGGAGCGCGCGTCTGAACGCTCGGCGTACCTGCGCTTCTTCACGGGCGGCCGCAACACCGCGCACTCCTACATGGACCGCATCACCGGCGCGGAGTATCGCGGACACGCGCTGGTGGCCCACCTGAAAGGCCGGCTCGTCGCGGTCGCCGAGTACATTCCCCTCGACGATGGCCGGGCCGACCTGGGCATTCTCCTTGACGACGCCGTCCACGGGCACGGCCTGGGCACGTTGCTGCTCGAGCACGTCGTGCTGAACGCGGCGGCGCATGGGGTGAACGAACTGGTGGCCGACGTGTTGGGCGAGAACCGGCCCATGCTGCGGGTGTTGCGGGATCTCGGCCTGGACGTGTCCCAGCACTTCGATGGGAGCACGCTGCACCTCGACATCGCCGCGGTGCCCACATCCAGGCTGCGCGAGGCCGTCGCGGCCCGCGATCACGAGGCAGGGCGGACATCGCTGGCGCGGGTGCTCGCTCCCCGCTCGGTGGCGGTGATCGGCGCGAGCCGCAACGAACGGGCCATCGGGCACAAGGTGCTGCGCAACCTGCTCGACGGCGGCTTCCCCGGGCCGATCCACCCCGTCAACCCCAACGCCACGCTGGTGGCCGGGCTGCCCTGCCAGGCGAAGGTGCCTCAGGGGGTCGATCTGGCGGTGGTGGCGGTGCCCGCCCGGCACGTACTGGAGGTGGCCCGCGACTGCGCGATCGCCGGCGTGGCCGGACTGGTGGTGCTGACCGCCGGTTTCGCCGAAGCCGGGCAGCGTGGCGTGGAGACGGAGCTGCTGGCGATCTGCCGCGCGGCCGGGATGCGGCTGATCGGCCCGAACTGCCTCGGCGTGATCAACACCGGAGCGCGGCTGAATGCCAGCTTCCTGCCCGACCGTCCTGTCCAGGGGCGCGTGGCACTGATGTCGCAGTCCGGTGCGGTGGGAGCGGCGCTGCTGCAGCGGCTCGACGTGTCGTCGTTCGTGTCGGTCGGCAACAAGGCGGACGTCAGCAGCAACGACCTCCTCGAGTACTGGGAGGACGACCCCGGCACCGACGTGATCGCCTTGTATCTGGAGTCGTTCGGCAATCCGCGCAAGTTCGCCCGCATCGCCCGCAGGGTCGGCGCGCGCAAGCCGATCCTGCTGGTCAAGAGCGGGCGTGGCGGAGCCGGTGACCGGGCGGTGCGCTCGCACACGGCCGCCGCGGCCACGCCTGACGTGGCGGTGGACGCGCTCGCACAGGCCGCCGGCGTCATCCGGCTCGACAGCGTCCATGAGCTGATCGACACCGCCAGGCTCCTGGCCGGCCAGCCCTTCCCGCGGGGACGCCGGGTGGCCATCGTCGGCAACTCGGGCGGCCCTCAGGCCATGGCCGCCGACGCCTGCGAGCGCCGCGGCCTCGTCGTACCCGAGCTGCCGCACGGCTTGCTGGAGGCCCGCGCCGCCGCCGCGCTGGGCAATCCGGTGGATCTGACGGCGGACGCCACCGCCGCCGAGATGGGCGCCGCGGTGTCGGCGCTCGCCGCCTCGCCGGAGGTGGACGCGCTCCTCGTCGTGTACACGCCGCCCTTCGGCGACGGCCTGGAGGCGACCCGTCAGGCCATCGCGGACGCCACCAGGAACGTGGACAGGACCGTGCTGGCCTGCGTCGTCGGCCACGACGGCCTGATCGACGGCCGGGTCCCCAGCTACGCCTTCCCCGAGCAGGCCGTCGAAGCCCTCGTCCGTGTCGCGCGATACGCCGAGTGGCGACGCCGTCCCATCGGCCCACCCGCCGCACCGCTCCCAGCGGACGAGAGATCAGCACGGGAGATCATCGAGGCCGAGCTGGATGCCTTCCCGGACGGCGGCTGGCTGTCGCCCGCGACAACCGCACGGCTGCTCGGCTGCTACGGCGTGAGGCTGGTGGAGTCGATCCACGTGAACGGCCCCGAGGCCGCCGCCAGGGCTGCCGCGCGTACCGGGTTGCCCGTGGTGCTCAAGGCCGTCGGTCCCGTGCACAAGAGCGACGTCGGCGGTGTCCGGCTCGACCTGCGAACCGACGACGAAGTACGGCTGGCGTATCACGAAATGTCGGCCCATATCGGTCAGGAGATGACCGGCGCGATCGTCCAGCCCATGCTGACGAAGGGCGTCGAGATCATCCTGGGCGGCGTCAACTACCCGGCGTTCGGGCCTCTGGTCATGGTCGGGATGGGCGGGGTGATGGCCGGCCTGCTGGCCGACCGTACCTTCCGGGTGCCACCCGTCACCGACCCCGCCGACATGATCGACGAGCTGCGCTGCGCCCCGCTGCTCCACGGCTACCGCGGCTCGCCCCCCACCGACGCCGGCGCCCTGGCCGACCAGATCGTGCGCGTCGGCCAGCTGCTCGACGACCTGCCGCAGGTGGCCGAGCTCGACCTCAACCCGGTCATCGTCACCCCGGACGGCGCGACCACGGTGGACGCGCGCATCAGGGTGGCGCCCTGCGAACCGCCGCCCTCACCGCTGCTGCGCCGCCTGCGCTGACCGCCCGAACCCGCGCCGACAGTCAGCAGGCGGCCTGGGCCGGGCCGGCGGAGGAGGGCAGGATTCCGGCCTGGTGGAGATGGCGGCGGGCTGCCGCGATGGCCTCCGGGGTCGAGGCGAACACCTGCCCTGCCTCGTCCAACCGGGCGATCACGCCCAGGGCGTGCAGCGGCCGGTGGTGGCCGTCGCGGATGCCGGAGACGTACACGGTGATGCCGCGTCGTTGGAGGCGGGCGATCGCGTCGCCGAGCACCAGCGCGCCGCTGGCGTCGATCGTGGTGATGCGCGACAGGCGCAGGATGACCACCGAGACGTCGGCGACCTCGGACAGCTCCAGCAGGAACCGGTGCGCCGCGGCGAAGAACAGCGGCCCGTCCAGCCGGTAGGCGACGATGTGCTCGGCCAGCAACGCGTGCTCTTCGGCGTCGTGGTCACCCGGCAGGTCCGCTTGCAGCGGCACGGTGTCCAGACGGACGTTCCTGGCGATGGCGCGCAGCGCGAGCGCGCCGGCGACGATCAGCCCGAGGATGACGGCGGCGACCAGATCCAGGGCGAGAGTGGCGATCGCGGTCAGTGCCAGGACGACGGCGTCGGCCCGGGTGGAGCGCATCATCGCCGTCACCGAGCCGACCTCCACCATCCGTACCGCGGTGGCCAGCAGCACCCCGGCCAGGGCCGCCAGCGGGATGCGGGCCACCACACCGGCGGCGGTGAACACGATCACGCCCAGGATCACGGCGTGCGCGAGCGCGGCCAGCCGGGAAGAGGCACCCGCACGCACGTTGACGGCGGTGCGCGCGATCGCACCCGTGGCCGGCACGCCGCCGAAGAGCGGGGCGACCAGGTTGGCCAGGCCTTGGCCGAACAACTCCTTGTCAGGGTCGTGCTGGTGGTTGACGCTCATGCCGTCGGCGACCGCGGCCGACAACAACGATTCGAGCGCGGCCAGCGCGGCGACCGCGACCGCGGGAGCGATCAGGGAGCTCAGCGCGGACACGTCCAGGAATTCGAGCGACGGGGCGGGTAGCCCGGCGGGCAGGGCGTCGATACGCGCCACCGGCAATCCCGCCAGCTCGGCGGCGAGGGTGGCGGCGGCGACGGCGACCAGTGAGAACGGCACCGCGGGCCGCCAGCGCCCTCCGGCCAGGATCACCGCCGCCACCGCCGCGGCCAGGGCGATGGCGGCCCAGTTGGGGCGGGCGGCGAAGTCGAGCACCGCCTGCCAGGCCACGGCCAGCGCCTTGTCGCCTTCAGGCGTGGGAACGCCGAGCGCGGCGGGCACCTGCTGCAGGCCGATCACGCACGCGATTCCCAGGGTGAAGCCCTCCACCACCGGCGCGGGCACCAGCATCATGAACCGGCCCACCCGAGCCAGCGCGAGGCCGAGCAGCAGCAGCCCGGCCAGCACACCCACGGTCAGCACGCCGGTGGCGCCGTGCGCGTGCATGATCGGCACCAGCACCACCGTCATCGCCCCGGTCGGCCCGGACACCTGCAAGGCGGAGCCGCCGAATACGGCGGCCAGCGCGCCGGCCACCACCGCGGTGGCCAGCCCCGCTTCCGCGCCCAGCCCGCTGGAGATGCCGAAGCCGAGCGCCAGCGGCAGCGCGACGACCGCCACCGTCAACCCGGCCAGCAGATCACGGCGCGGATGGCGGTTGAAGGCGGCGAGGTCGGCGCGGGCGGGCAGGACTGAGCGCAGGCGGGCCCAGCCCGCCAGGAGCACAGAGGTCACCGGCCGCCGGCCTCCGACTCGAGCAGCTCGTTCAGCAGCGCGTGCCGGCCCGACAACTTGGCCTGCAGCAGGTGGCGGGCCGCGCGCAGCAGCTCGGCCACGTCCCCACCGGACAATGCGTATACCACGGTGGAGCCGTCACGGCGCGCGGTGACCAGCTCCGAGCGGCGCAACACGGCCAGGTGCTGCGACAGCCCGGTCGGCTCCACCTCGATCTCGGCCAAGAGGTCACGAACCGGCATCGGCCCGTCCTGCAGCAGCTCCAGCACGCGGATCCGCACCGGATGTCCCAGCAGCCGGAACAACTCGGCCTTGGCTTCATACAAGGGCACCGACATCAACGTGCGTCCTCCCCCGCCACCACGTCCGGCGAGCCGGGATCCGCGATCGTGCCCGATCCGGAGCCTGTCTCGTGGCCTGGACCGGTGCTCACCCCGTGAGCACGCGCCATGCGCAGCATCTCGTCCAGCGCCCCTGCCGCCGCCAGCGCCGCCTCGGCGTCTCCATCCCGCTCGGCCGTGCGCAGCGCGTCTGCCGCTTCACCGGCCCGACGGCGGATCGCCGCGGCAAATGCCTCAACCACACCTGTCCTCGCATGTCTTCCGATCGGTAGCTCACTTCGCACAATGATAGACCAATGGATTACGAAATTTCGCAATTCCTAAGAGCCAGACCGTCCACTCGTGGCCCTCGATCTTCAGGAAGCCGGACGCGGACCCCAGCGGACTTGACATATACCCCCCACTGGTATTGATTGACCTCTGCCCCTACATACCTCTTAGGGGTATAGGAGAGCCCGCTATATACCCCTCCCGGGTATGAGAAAGATCTGGAGAGCTCATGTCTGAGCCATCACCTCGACGCTGGGCCGCTCTGGCCCTGATCGCCACCGCCCAGTTCATCGTCATCATGGACACGTCGATCATCGGTGTGGCCCTTCCCCGCATCCAGCAAGACCTGGGCTTCTCCCAGGAGAACCTGTCCTGGGTCTTCAACGCCTACGTCGTCGCCTTCGGCGGCCTCCTGCTCCTGGGCGGCCGCCTGTCCGACCTGTTCGGCGCCCGGCGGCTCTTCAGCACCGGCTGGCTGATCCTGCTCGCCGGCTCGCTCCTCGCCGGCATCGCCCCCGACGTGTGGGTCGAGCTGACCGGCCGCGCCGTACAAGGAGTCGGTGCGGCCCTGATCGCCCCATCGGCCCTCACCCTCCTGATGATGTTGTTCGGTCACGACCCCAGGGAACTGACCAAGGCCCTCGCCCTGTACGGCGCCGCCGCGCCCGCGGGCGGCACCGCCGGCGTCTTCCTCGGCGGCGTCATCACCGAATACCTGAGCTGGCCGTGGGTCTTCTACATCAACATCCCCATCGCCCTCATCGCGCTCCTCGCCACCGGCCCGCTGATGCCCGCCGCCCAGCCCCGGCGCGGATCCATCGACATCCTCGGCACGGTGACCGTCACCCTCGGCCTCGGCGCCGCCGTCTACGCCATCGTCCGCGCACCGGAAGCCGGCTGGGGCTCCGCCGAGACGTGGATCGTCCTCGCCGCCGCCGCGACACTGCTCGCCGCGTTCGTCGCCGTCCAGGCCCGCCGCCGCGAGCCGCTGATGCGCCTGTCGATCTTCCGTACACCGAACCTCGCCGCCGCCAACCTCACCCAGCTGCTGCTGGGCGGAGCCTGGATCCCGATGTGGTTCTTCCTCAACCTCTATCTGCAGCAGGTCCTCGGCTACAGCGCCTTCCCCAGCGGCGCCGCCCTGCTGCCGATGACCGTCCTCATCATGATCGGCATGATCGTCCTGGCCCCCCGTGCCATCAACCGATTCGGCCCCAAGGCGACCACGGTCACCGGCCTGGTCCTCCTCACCGCGGGCATGGCCTGGCTCTCGCTGATCAGCCCGGACGGCAGCTTCGCCGCCGACGTCCTGCCTGCCAGCCTCGTCGCCGCCCTCGGCATGTCGCTGGCCTTCATCCCCTCCCTCGGCACCGCCATCTCATCCGCCCGCCCGGAAGAGGGTGGACTCGCCTCCGGCATCGTCAACACCAGCTACCAGGTCGGCTCCGCGCTCGGCCTGGCCGCGATGACCGCCGTCGCCGCCGCCAACGGCTCCGGCCGGCTCGGCGACCTGCCCGCGCTGACCGATGGCTTCTCCGCCGCCTTCATAGGCGCCGCCGCCATCGCCCTCGCGGGCGTCCTGGTCGCCGCCACCACCCTGCGGACCCGCGCCACCGCACCCGCCGCGGACGAGGTCGTCTCCTCCCGCGGATGACCCACGTCGATGTTGTCGGCGGCTGCCCTGCCGGTGCCGGTATGTGGCGTTCCGTGCGCGCTCGACAGCGGCGGGGTACGTGCCTAGACTCCCGAAGATCCCAACTTCCGGAGGTGCAGATGGACGGGCCGGTGACGGCGGAGGTGGGCGAGGACGGGCTGCTGGCCGCCGTCCACATCGAGCCGCGGGCCATGCGGCTCTACTCGGCGGAGCTGGCCGGACACGTCGTCGAGGCCGTACGCACGGCGCAGCGCGAGCACGAGCAGCCGCCCCAGGACTCCCCCGGCCTCGACGCACTCCTCCAGCGGCTGGACGAGCTCGAGGCCCGGGCGGACAGGGATTTCGACTACGTGAACAGCAGGCTTGACGACGCTCTCAGAGGGCTCACGGAATGAGCGGGCTCTCGACCGGGATCACGATCGACGCCGGCGGGCGCGACTCCGCGGGCCGGGCGTTCGGCACGCTGGCCGACGAATACCCCGGGCAAGCCGGCGGGTGGGGCCGGGGCGAGAGTCCGCTGCCGTACGAGGAGTTCGCGGCCGGCTACCAGGAGCTCACGGCCGGCCTTCGCGCCGCTTGCGAAGGGTTGTCCGGCTCGCTCGACCGGGCCGGAACGGGACAGGTCACCATGGCCGCCACCAACACGAGCACGGAACTCGCCAACTCCCGCGGGTGGCACGTATGACGGAACAGGCATCGGCGGGCGGGCTGGCGCTGCTCGGCGTCCCGCCGCTGCCCGACCTGGACGGCATCGACAGGCACATCGCCGATCTGGACGCGGCGGTCGCCCACCACCGAGGGCTCGCCGCGGAGAGCGGGCGCGCCCACCGGCTGGCGGGGGCGAACAGCGGCCCGGCCGCCGACGCGGTGGACGGCCACGTGACCGGCCGCGACGGCATCACCTTCACCGCGGGTGACCTCGCCGGCCGCCTCTCCAACCTGGCCGGCACGTTGCGCTTCACCAGGGAGACGCTGGTCTTGGTCGGCGGCCTGCTGACCGGGCTGGCCGCGCTCGCTGTGGCGGCCGTCGCGTACGCGCCCCACCTGCTGCCCCGGCTGAGAGCCATCGCCGTCAAGCTCTCCACCAGGCTGCGCGAGATCACCGCCCGCCTCGGGGCGCTGATGCGCGGCATGTCCACGAACCTGACCAACCGCAGGGTCGACAGCGTCGCCGACCGCTTCCACGACGCGTGGCGCGCTCCGCGCAGGCTGCCCGACGGCACGTACGACCCGAGGGTGAAGGCCACCACCGACGCGGCCTGGATCAAGAAGCACGACACCGACCAGGTCGACATCGCCAACACGCGCTATCGCGACCTGCCGGCCGACTGGAAGCGCGAGAACCAGGAGTCGGCGCGCGTCGGGGTACAGCTGGTCGACGAGGCGCGGGTGAGCGGCGTGGACGTCAGAGGCGAGCGGTTCATGGAGGAGGCGAGCTCGGTGGTGCACGACAAGTGGCTCGTCCGCAACCGCGACTGGGCCCCAGAAGAGCAGCGCCGCCCGTACGAACTGCTCTCCGAGGCCGAGAAGGAGAAGGACCGCGACGTCATCCGCATGGTCCTCGGGATCTAGCCAGGCGAGGAGGCGGGAAGGACGGTCTGATCCAGGTCATCCCGTTCGCGCGGTTGCAGGTGTGCGACGGCGATGAGTTTCGCCGAGGTGTCCCGTCTGCATTCACACACACCGATCCACCGCACTCGAGGAGAGCAGCGTGACCGCCACCTACACTTTCGACGTCTTCAGCAGCCTCGACGGCTTCGGCGCCGCCGGCGGCGACTGGACCGGCTACTGGGGCAAGCAGGGCCCCGAGCTGCTGGGCCACCGTCTCGCTTTGTACGGCGAGGAGCAGCGGATGGTCTTCGGGGCCCACACGTACCGGGCGTTCGCGCAGATGCTGGCCACGAGCACCGAGGACTCCGAGGTGCGTGACCCGTGGGTCACCCGGATGCGGAACCTGCCGGCGACGGTGGTGTCGACCACGCTGGAAGGGCCCCTCGACTGGCCGGACGCGACCCTCGTGAGCGGTGACGCCGTCGACGTCGTCGCCCGGCTCAAGGAGGAGTCCGAGGTGCCGTTGCGCTCCCACGGCAGCCTGTCGATGAACCGGGCGCTGATGGCCGCCGGCCTGGTCGACCGCGTCCAGGTGACGCTCTTCCCCGTGATCACCGGTCAGACCGGGCTTGACCCGATCTTCCAGGGCGCGGCCGACTTCGACCTCGAGCTGATCGGGAGCCGGACGCTCGACGGCGACATCCAGGAGCTCGTCTACCGGCCCACCCTGCATGTCTGAGCCCGTCCCGTGGACGGGCGGCACGCCGGCGCCTCGGCCGGCATGTTCGGGGCAGGCTCGCCGCCGGCCGGCAGCTCGTTCTCGTGCAGGCCGACCAGACGGGTTCGCTCGGGTCCGTCATCGTGTCCGTGTGGCGGTGATCAGGGTGTCGATGCCGTTGAGTATCAGCTCGACCCCGAACCTGAAGCTGCCGTCCGTCCCTTGAGGCAGGGGTGATTCGAAGACGTCGGAGGCGAAGAGCTCGGCCGCCTCGGGATAGCGGTCAGGCTCCACGAGCCCGGCCAGGGCCCTGCCGTAATCTTGCTCGCTCTGCGCCTGATCGAGCCCGATCTCCTGGCGAGCGTGCGCGAGCTGCTGCTCCTGAGCGCTGGAGGAGCGGACGTACCCGCCGACGAGGTTGAGTATGCCCACCTTCGCCTGCCAGCCGAGGCCCGTCCCGCGCAGAGCGCGGAACATGGCGTCCATCCAGGCGATCGCGTGCGGCCCACGCGGCGGGCCGCTGATCGGAAGGTGCGCCAGCCAGGGATGGCGCTCGTAGACCTGCCGGTTGGCCAGGATCCACTGCTGCGTGCCGGCCCGCCAGCCGGCACGTTCGCTGATCTCGGGAGGCGGGCCGATGGCCAGGTCGCTCATCAGATCGAACAGCTCTTCCTTCGATCCCACGTAGCGATACAACGACATCTTGGTGACGCCCAGCACCTCGGCGACCTTCGGCAGGGTCGCGCCGGCCAGTCCGCCGCGGTCGGCGAGCTCCAGTGCGGTGCCGATCACCCGGTCGACATCGAGCCCCGCCGGGCGGCCACGGTGCGACCCGGTGGGGAGCCGCCACAGCCGCCTCAGCGGTGCGGGCACCTCGGGTTCTGGCTTGCCGGACGGCTTGCTGCGCACGCTCGTAGACTCTACCGCCCACGATTAATATCCATGGGATAGTATCCATGGGATGCTAATCAGAGGAGAGGGGCGGCACGAGATGGCTCAAATGGCACAGCACGACACACCGATGGCACGACCGCGGCGAAAGCGGCGGCGTCCCGCCTGGTGGATGCTCCCGCTATCGGTGACCACGCTGGCGCTCCTGGCTTTCATGCTGTCGGCGTACATCCCGCCGGACATTCGTACGAGCCGGGCCGACATGCACGGCGACCAGGTGCGTTACTGGCTACTGGTAGGACACATCGCGTTCGGCACGGTCGCCACCGTGACCGGCCTGCTGCAGCTCTGGGCCGGGCTGCGCAACAGGTTTCCCCGCATACATCGATGGACGGGCCGCGTCTACTTCTACGCCGGGATCTTCCCGGCGATGATCCTCGCAGTGCCCGTATCCGTCATGAGCGAGTCCGGCGTATCCAACGTCGCCGCGCTGGACACCATGCTCGTCCTGTGGGCCATCACCGGCGTCGCCGGCCTACGCGCCGCCAGGTCACGCCGCTTCAACGATCACCGCAAATGGATGATCCGCAACTACGCCGTCACGATCGCCATCCTCGCCTCCCGCCCGTGGGGCACCGTCATGGCGTTGATCGTCATGGCCCAAGCCGACTCCCCCGCCTACCAGGGCAACACCGTCGCGATGATCCACGACATCGCCAGCTCGGGCGCGTGGATCGCTCTCGTCGTCAACCTCGTCGTCGCAGAGGCGTACATCCAGCACAAGTACGGAGGCAAAAGCCGCAACCCCGCCCTGGCAGGGCACGCCCAACGGTGATGCCCCACCCCCGCCCTCGACGCACATCAGCCGTTCGAGCCCGCCGACCCGCACCCCGCCAGGACATGGGGCCCCGTCAACCACGAGCCGCACCCTCGCGGCACGACAACCGTTGATCGCTTCGACGTCCAGGCACCGCGCGGGAAAGGGGCGGATTGCGTGATCGATGTGTGTCGTGAGATCGCCGCCACCTTCACGGATGGTGTTTCCGCTTCCGGGCGGGTCGTCGAACTCGGCGTGGCCGCACTGGAAGTGAAGCGATTCCGCCCGGCATACCTGCGGCGAAAGGACTATTCGGAGCGGGCAGAAGAGGAGGACATCGTCCAGCTCATCATGCCGATGTGCGGCACCGTCGACGCGACGTGGGCCGGACGGCACAACACCGTGGCCGTGGGCGACCTCTACGCGCACGACCTCGCCCAACTCGACGAGATAAATCTGCAGTGCGACGGGCGGGATGCCCTGGAACTGGCCCTGGTCGCCATCCCTAAACCGCTACTGCCGCTGCGGAGCGGCGCGATGGATCACGTGCTCGGGCGCGGCGTGCCCGTCAACGGTGGAGTGGGCAGGCTGCTCAAGGGCTTCATCGAGGATTTGTCCGACGAGAACCTGTCGCTGAAGCCTGAGGACGGACAACGGCTGGGAACCGTGCTGGTGGATCTCGTGGCCGCCTGCTTTTCCAGTCTGCTGGAATCCGGGCAGGGCCCGGGATCAGGCTCCCACCGGCAGGCACTGACCCTTCGTATACGCGCCTACATCCAGCGCCATTTGCACGATCCCACGCTCACCCCCCGCGCAGTCGCGGCGGAGCACCACATCTCCATCAGCTACCTCCATCGGCTGTTCCGCGAGCAAGGCGAGACTGTCTCAGCATGGATACGCGACCAGCGGCTCAGGCGTAGCCGTCGTGACCTCGCCGACACAGCCCTGGACAGCGTGCCGATCCACCAGATCGCGGCCCGCTGGGGGTTCGGCCGCGCGGGCGACTTCAGCCGTGCCTTCCGCACCGCCTATGGCGAGTCGCCTCGCGAATACAGATCCCGTACGGCCCGCAAGGGCTGAGCGCGCGGACACCTAGTACGGCAGCCGCCATTCGTTAGTTGACCTGGAGATAGGCGGTGGTCAGGCGGGCTCGGTGATGGAACCAGCGGGCGCGGGCTTGATGGCGGCGTCGCCAGGTCGACCAGTGGAGGGTGTGTT
>NZ_JBDPMB010000042.1:0-42352 GCF_039871615.1 Nonomuraea sp. B10E15 | reverse complement strand
TCTGGTCCGTGCCGGGGCGACCTTCGTCAAGGGCAAGCTCGTCGAGCGGCCCGCGGAATCACCGGCGATCGAGGACCAGTCGAGAGCCGCCTAGAAGATCTTGATCCACAGGTCTTGACGATTGCTCGAAAAACTGCTCGAGCGCTGCGGTGTAGTCGTTGAGGTCCAACCCATTATCGGCGAGGTGAACCCACAACAGTTCAACCATGAAGCTCTTGCACTTGAACTCGCCATCGCGCCTTTTCTGTAGGCGGGCCCACCATTTTGTGAACCGGATGAGCTGCGTCAGGTGCACCGGGTGCGCCTTCTTCCGACCCCGGATGAAGTCCAGATGCTGGCGAACGCTGGTCTTCAACCTCTCGCCACTCACTTTGTTCACGAGATAGCCAACGTCATCCGGCTCTCCCTCATAGAGGACCGGAACCACGTCTACCTCAAGCCCGGTGCCCGCGAAGGTCACAGTGACGCAGTGGGTGTTTGCGACGATCTGATCATCGGACAGAACGGGATACGCTTCGACGACCCGGTCGCGAACCCAGCTGACGAGCCCCGGCGTATCGTCAGGCGCCAGCTCCGCCTTCACATAGACAGCTAGGTCGCGATCATTGACGCTCCGCAAAGCGGTGCCCTTGGCTACCGAACCGGCGTGCAGAGCCTTCACGAAACCATAACCGGGCGAAGCGGCCACCTTCGCTTCGATCCGCTCACGAAGCCTGTTGACCTGCGCACGCTGATCGTCAACCTCGGACTTCTTCAGATTGACCTTGTCACCGGCGAACGCAACGAGATCAGCATGTTCGATTTGGGGCATCCGAGACCCGCTTCCACTGCGTTGCATCTAATGCAACGTTGTTGCTCCTGATTGCTTGCGCCCGGCCCAGCTAGGCCGGGCGGTGTAGGGGCGGCCAGGCAACATACCTCGCCACCCCTCTTGACCAGCAGCTATCTCGTTAGGCGTACAACGCCGAATGTTGTATCCGCTACAACTTGGCCTGTTTTCAGCTGCAGCCGCTGGTCGAGCCGCAGCCCTCGCAGACGTAGCAGCTGCCGGCCGGGCGCATCTTGGTGCCGCAGGTCATGCAGAGCGGCGCGTCCGCGGTGAAGCGCTGGTGGCTCTCCAGCGTCAGCTCGGCGACCGGCTGCTCCGCCTCGGGCTGGGTCCTGGTCTCGATGGGCGCCGACTGGGCCAGCGCCTCGCGGTCGACCGGCTCCTGGAGCGCCGCGGGGTCCTCGCCCCGCTGCTGCGCCGCCCGCTCGGCCGCCGAGAAGATGCCCAGGGCCGCCCGCTCCTCATAGGGCAGGTGGTCGAGCGCCAGGCGGCGGAAGATGTAGTCCATCACCGACGTGGCCATCCGGATGTCCGGGTCGTCCGTCATGCCGGCCGGCTCGAACCGCATGTTCACGAACTTGCTCATGTACGTCTCCAGCGGCACTCCGTACTGGAGCCCGATGGAGATCGCCACGGAGAACGCGTCCATGACGCCCGCCAGCGTCGAACCCTGCTTGGACATCTTGAGGAAGACCTCGCCGAGCCCGTCGTCAGGGTAGGAGGAGGCGGTCATGTAGCCCTTGGCGCCGCCCACGGTGAACCGGGTGGTCATGCTCGGCCGCTGGTTGGGCATGCGCCGGCGGGTCGGCCGGTTGACCTCGACGACCTTGACCTCGGGCTCCGCCTGCGGCTCCTCCTTCTTGGAGCCGTTGCCCGCCGACAGCGGCTGGCCGACCTTGCAGTTGTCGCGGTAGACGGCCAGGGCCTTGAGGCCGAGGCGCCAGCCCTCGGCGTAGACCTGCTCGATGTCGTCGATCGTGGCCGACTCGGGCAGGTTGACCGTCTTCGAGATGGCGCCGGACAGGAACGGCTGCGTGGCCGCCATCATCCGCACGTGACCCATGGGCGCGATCGCCCGCTCGCCCATCGCGCAGTCGAACACCTCGTAGTGCTCCCGGCGCAGGCCGGGCGCGTCGACGACGTGACTGTGCTCGGCGATGTGCTCGACGATGGCCTCGATCTGCTCCTGCTGGTAGCCGAGCTGCTTGAGCGCCCGCGGGATCGTCTGGTTGACGATCTGCATGGAACCGCCGCCGACCAGCTTCTTGAACTTGACCAGCGCCAGGTCCGGCTCGATGCCCGTCGTGTCGCAGTCCATCATGAGGCCGATGGTGCCGGTGGGGGCGAGCAGGCTGGCCTGGGCGTTGCGGTAGCCGTGCTTCTCGCCCAGCTTGAGGCACTCCGACCACTGGCGCGAAGCCTCGGAGTGGATCTTCGCGTCCATGGAGCCCACCGTGCGCAGGTCGTCGTTGGCCGCCGCGTGCTTGCGCATGACCCGCTTGTGCGGCTCGGCGTTCCTGGCATATCCGTCGTACGGCCCCACCACGCCCGCCAGTTCGGCGCTGCGCCGGTAGGACACGCCGGTCATCAGCGACGTGATCGCCCCGGCCACCGCCCGGCCGCCGTCGGAGTCGTAGGCGTGCCCGGTGGCCATCAGCAGCGCGCCCAGGTTGGCGTAGCCGATGCCGAGCTGCCGGTAGGCGCGGGTGGTCTCGCCGATCTTCTCGGTCGGGAAGTCGGCGAACGAGATCGAGATGTCCATCGCGGTGATGATCAGCTCGGTCAGCTTGACGAAGTCGGCGACGTTGAAGGAGTTGTCGTCCTTCAGGAACTTCAGCAGGTTGATGCTGGCCAGATTGCAGGACGAGTTGTCCAGATGCACGTATTCCGAGCAGGGATTACTTGCCGTGATACGTCCGGTTTCCGGGGTGGTGTGCCAGTCGTTGATCGTGTCGTCGTACTGCAGGCCGGGGTCGGCGCACTCCCAGGCGGCCTTGGCCATCTTGCGGAAGAGGCCTCTGGCGTCGACCTTCTCGATGACCTCACCGGTCAGGCGGGCGCGCAGGCCGAAGTCGCCGCCCTTCTCCACCGCCCGCATGAACTCGTCGGAGACGCGCACCGAGTTGTTGGCGTTCTGGTACTGCACGGAGACGATGTCCTTGCCGCCCAGGTCCATGTCGAACCCGGCGTCGCGCAGCGCGCGGACTTTGTCCTCCTCGCGCGCCTTGGTCTCGATGAACTCCTCGATGTCGGGGTGGTCGACGTCGAGCACCACCATCTTGGCGGCCCTGCGGGTCGCGCCGCCGGACTTGATCGTCCCCGCGGACGCGTCGGCGCCGCGCATGAACGACACCGGGCCGCTGGCCGTGCCGCCGCTGGAGAGCAGCTCCTTGGAGGAACGGATGCGGGACAGGTTGACCCCGGAGCCCGAACCGCCCTTGAAGATCACGCCCTCTTCTTTGTACCACTCCAGGATCGACTCCATCTGGTCGTCCACGGAGAGGATGAAACACGCCGACACTTGCTGCGGCGACTGGGTGCCGACGTTGAACCAGACCGGCGAGTTGAACGCGAACACCTGGTGGGCGAGCGCGTGCTTCAGCTCGTGGTCGAAGATCTCGGCGTCCTCGTCACCGGCGAAGTAGCCGTGCTCGATGCCCGTCCTCGTGTAGACGCCGACGACCCGGTCGATCAACTGCTTCAGGCTCCACTCGCGCTGCGGGGTGCCCACCGCGCCGCGGAAGTATTTCGTGGTCACGATGTTGGCCGCGTTGACCGACCAGAACGCGGGGAATTCGACACCCCGCTGCTCGAAGTTGACCGAGCCGTCGCGCCAGTTGGTCATGACGACGTCGCGGCGCTCCCACTGGATCTCGTCATACGGGTGCACACCGGGCTTGGTGAAGATGCGCTTCATCTTCAGTCCCTTACGCGGACGCTTGCCCCCGCGCGCCACTGAACCGCTGGCCGTCTCCGTCATGACTCCCCCTTCTCCGCCTTCAACTGTGAGATCTCGGCTTCGAAGTCCGCCAGGCTCTCGAAACCGCGATACACCGATGCGAAACGCAAATAGGCCACCTCGTCGAGCTCCCGCAGCGGGCCGAGGATCGCCAGGCCCACCTCGTTGGAGGGGATCTCCGCCGCGCCCTTGGCCCTGATGGCCTCCTCCACCCGCTGCCCGAGCTGCGCCAGCGAGTCCTCGCTGACGGGTCTGCCCTGGCAGGCGCGCCGCACGCCTGCGACGACCTTCTCCCGCGAGAACGGTTCCGTCACTCCGCTGCGCTTGCTCACCATGAGCAGTACGGTCTCCTGCGTGGTGAACCTGCGCCCGCACTCGGGACAGGTGCGCCGGCGCCTGATGGCCGCACCGTCGTCCGTCGAACGGCTGTCGATGACCCTGGTGTCAGGGTGGCGACAGAACGGGCAGTGCACTCTTTCGCCTCCAAGGCCCCTGCTTCACCACGAATCCGAACCCGCACGAGGGGACGCTCGCGCACGCTCCATGGCTGACCACGGAACGGTGGCATAACCACAAGGTGTGGTGAACCTACATCGGTGTAACTACTAGATGTTGTGGTCCAACCGTAGAAGCGTGCGACCATGAACGCAAGTTGAGCCACTCCATCGCACCGAAGTCGCTGATCAGCCCGCCATCCTCTTCTGTCCCGGGCGTGTCGTGCCTTCGCGAGGGGCGTTCGCCCAGTTGAGCGTGTCACAAGAGTTGTGCGCGGCCTCTTCGGCGAACGATCCTCACAACGCTACCGGAGGTCACTTCGACCACCACGCCCCCTGCTTGCGCGCCCATGTCGCCTCCGCCCGGGCCCTTGCCTCCGCGGCGCCGTGCGGCGGGCTCCCGGCGACCAGCCGCCGTCCGCGGGTCGCGGCGGGACGGTGGTGAGCTCACCGGGCGTGGACGGCAGGTGAGCCGGCCGAACGAGGGCGGCGGGAGAGCTGGCCGGCAGCGGTCAGCGTAAGGTGGCCTCGTCTTTCGGGAGGTAGAGACGGCTGCCGGGGCGGATGAGGGAATCGGGCAGGCCGTTCAGCCGCTTGATCTCCTCCACCAGGACTGCGGGATCCCCGCCACGGGAGAGGGCGTCGGCGATCACCCGCAGTGTGTCTCCCTCACGGACCTCGACCCACGGCAACCCCGCGTGGGCCGGCATCATGACGTGGACGGCGGCGTGCCCGGCGGTGCGCGTACCGAGCCAGAACCCGCCCAGGGACAGCAGCGCGGCCGCCACCACCAGCACGACCCGCCCGCGCCTGGTCAGCCGTAGCGGCGGGGTGGTCCGGCGGCGCAACGTGGCGGGGGCCGGCTGCCGCTGCCGCCGCTGCCGCCGTTCCGCCGCTCGGCGACTCCGCAGCCGCGCGATCAACTTTCCGGCCCCCGCCTTCCTCTTCGCTCCGGTCTCCCTCCGCGTCCGGGCCTCGCCCTTCGCCCCGATATCGGCCCTCGTCGAGGCCCCTCCCGCCTCGCTCTGGGCTCTCCGGCCGCCGTTTCGCGTCGTCCCGGGCCCGCTCCTCCGGCTCCCGGCCCGGGGTGTCCCGGGCGCGGTCTTCCGGGTTTCGGTCTGGGCTGCCCCGGCAGGGGTCCTCCGGCTTCTCGTCTGGGTGGTCCGGGGCCCGAGCCTCCGGGTTTCGGCCCTGGGGTGCGTTTGGGCCCGGGTTTCCGCGTCGGTGAGAGGGCCGGCTCCTGCCGGGGGCTCGGCCCCTGTCGTGTTCAAGCCTCTCGGCCCATACCGGCTCGTGGCCCCCATCCGTCGCGAGGCCGCGGTTGAGGCCCGCTTCTCCCTGCCGCCGGCTCCCGCGCCCGCGTTCGCGGCGCGTCTTCGGGTGGAGACGGTCGGGTCGCCGTCGGCGGCGGACCGGACCGGCGGCACGGTGTCGTCGGTCGCTCCGCCCGTGCGGGGCGGCGGGACGAGGCGCAAATGGGATCTTCCTTCGCTATTCGAACGGGACCCCAACCTCTTGCCGGAATTACCGCTGGCGACGGGCTGTGTACGCGTATTGTCTCCCCGTCGATCCTTGCTCTGCGTGGCATCGGCGATGAGGGTGAGCTGTTTGGCGTCTTCGCTGGTCGTGTCCATGTTTGTGGGTGTTCGCATGGATGACCTCCTGCCGTGTGGCCCGAGGAAAAGGCCAAATAAAGATCAGCAAATCGAACACGATGTCGATCGAAC
Organism: Nonomuraea sp. B10E15; assembly: GCF_039871615.1. Taxonomy (NCBI): domain Bacteria; kingdom Bacillati; phylum Actinomycetota; class Actinomycetes; order Streptosporangiales; family Streptosporangiaceae; genus Nonomuraea; species Nonomuraea sp. B10E15. Next base: position 36,343 of record NZ_JBDPMB010000042.1, on the reverse strand, counting down.
TCCCGTACGATGTTGTACACCACGCACGCGATATTTTCGAGGAAGACTCGAACAATTGTTTGAAGATGATCTTCAACAGAGATACGGTCGCTGTGTGCGACATCAAGACCACGGACTGGGAGGTTCGCCGGTGAGGCGGGCCGCCAGGCGAGGAGGAAGAGCATGACCGAGCGGGATGACACGAACGGGGTCAGCGACCTCGCGGTGCGACGGCGAGATTCCCTGGGCCTGACCCCCAGGCAGCGCAAGATCCTGGAAGTGATCCGCGACTCGGTGCAACAGCGCGGCTATCCGCCCTCCATGCGCGAGATCGGCGAGGCGGTGCAGCTGACCAGCACCTCCAGCGTGTCCCACCAGTTGACGGCGTTGCAGCGCAAGGGCTATCTGAGGCGTGACCCGCACCGGCCCCGCGCGCTCGAGGTGCGGCTGCCCGGTGAGCCCGTGATGTGGGTCGATCCTGACGCCGCCCCCGACGTCGAGTCCACCGTGAGCCGCCCCACGGCCGCCTACGTGCCGCTCGTCGGGCGCATCGCCGCCGGTGGGCCGATCCTGGCCGAGGAGAGCGTCGAAGACGTCTTCGCCCTGCCCAAGCAGCTCGTCGGTGAGGGCACCCTCTTCCTCCTCCAGGTCACCGGTGACTCGATGATCGACGCGGCCATCGCCGACGGCGACTGGGTGGTCGTCCGCCAGCAGCCGGTGGCGGAGAGCGGCGACATCGTGGCCGCGATGATCGAAGGCGAGGCCACGGTCAAGACCTTCAAGCGCAAGGACGGCCATGTCTGGCTCGTCCCCCACAACCCCAACTACGAGCCCATTCCCGGTGACGAGGCCAGCGTCCTGGGCAAGGTCGTGGCGGTTCTCCGGCGGCTCTAGCCCGCCGGGGTGACCAGGCGCGCGTCCAACCGCACGCGCCGCGATGACGGCGCGCGCCACCAGCACACATGCCACGGGGGACGACACGGCCCATCATTCCCGGGCTTGTCGCCATCTCGCCGGCCCGTCCTCGAAGAGTCCTAAGCGCGGGCGTTCCACCCCCGCCGCAGTCCCCGGCCGGCGGGCGAAACCCCCGGTGCGCACGTTCACGGGACTGCCCGTGCGCACGCGTACGCGATCGCGTCGTTTCCGGGGACACGCGGTCGGGGCCTTTCGCGATCCCGGGCGTGACCGGCGCCAACGCCGCGACGAGCGCCTGCGGGTCGTGTGCAGCGATGCCGGTCAGCGGGCGGCGTACAACGCGTGCGCGGACGTGATCGCCTGCCCGGCGAAGCCCAGCACGTCCTTCCTGCGCTCGAACGGAGAGCCGTAGAGCGACTGCCGGGGAGCGCCGAAATGGTCACCCAGCCCCGAGGTCAGGCTGCCGAGCGTCGGTGCCGCGGTATCCTCCTCGCGTACGCGCAGCGCCTCGTTCACCACGCGGTGCCAGCGCTCGGGGAACGCCTCCAACGCGTACCGCCCGGCCTCTGTCTTGGAGGTGATGTCGCCGGTCGCGAGCGTGTAGTGCAGGCGTGCGACGCCCGTGACGACCCACAGTGTGCCGTATCCGCCCAGGCAGATCAGGCCCCAGGGCGTGGCCAGCCGGGAGGCCCGGCTCACCAGCCGTCGCCAGTAGCGGTCGAGGTTGTCGTCGGTCCAGGCGGCCAGCGCGTCAGGATCGTTCCAGATCTCGAACTCGTCCGGTTTGGGCCCGCGGCAGGTCAGCCCGTGTTGCGCCAGCGTGTGCCAGGTGATCGGGTTGAGCGCGCCCCGGCGGTTGAGCCTGCCGTGCTGCGCCTGCGGACGGGTGCCCAGGCCGTCGGGGCTGCGGCGCAGGTCGTCCCAGGTCAGGTACACACCGTCGAAGGGGTGGGCGCCGAGCCGGGTGTGGATGCGCTCCAGCACGTCTTCGGGCGGGGCGGCGGCCGTGACGGCGATGAAGTCCACGTCGCTCGTGCTCGGCCGGTAGTCGCCCAGGGCCGCCGAGCCCTCGAGGTAAAGCCCCTCCACCAAGCCGGGCGCCTCCATGTCGGCGATCGACAGGTAGGTCTCGACAATGGCATCGATCTTCGAGTGGGGCATCATGGCCGCCCAGCCTGCCACAACCGGCGGCAGCACCTCATCAACATTCGAGAATCCTAAAATGGGTGGGTGGATTACGCATATACCCCTGAAGGGGTCAAAGCCACACACGACGGTTTGAAATGGGCAGCGGTCGAGCCGAACGTGATCCCCGCCTGGATCGCCGACATGGATCTTCCCACCGCACCAGAGGTGATCGAGGCGCTGCGGCGCCGGGCAGGCGGCGACCTCGGCTATCCGGCCTGGCTGACCGATCCCTCCGCGGGGCCGCTGGCCGAGGCCTTCGCCGAGCGCATGGCTGTCAGGTACGGCTGGGCGGCCGACCCCGCGCTCGTACGCTCGTTCAACGACCTCAACCAGGCGCTCCAGGTGTTCCTCCACACCTGCACCGAGCCGGGCGACGGCGTCGCCTTGCACACCCCCGCCTACCACCCGTTCCTGTCGACGCTGGACCTCATGGAACGCCCCCTCCGCCCCATCCAGATGGAACCCGACGGCGACTCGTGGCGCTTCGAGGTGCCCGACCTGACGGGCTGCCGGGTGCTCCTCCTGGTCAACCCGCACAATCCGACCGGCAGGGCCTTCACCCGCGCGGAGCTGACCGAGCTGGCCGAGCACGCCGAGCGCCACGATCTGCTGGTCCTCGCCGACGAGATCCATGCCGACCTCGTGTACGAGCCGTACCGCCACATCCCGTTCGCCACGATCCTCCCCGACCGCACCGTCACGCTGACGTCCGCGACGAAGGCGTTCAACCTGGGCGGCATCCGCTGCTCTGTCGCCCACCTCGGTCACCCGGGCGCCCGCAAGGCGCTGGAGGCGCAGCCGCCCTTCGTGTACGGCTCCGCGAACGTGTTCGGCGTCGAGGCCACGGTCGCGGCGTGGCGGCACGGGGACGCCTGGCTGGAACGGACCCTCGCCCTGCTCGACCGCAACCGGCACACGATCGCGGCCCGCCTGCCGGAGACGTTCGGCTACCGGGTGCCGGAGGCGACGTACCTGGCCTGGCTGAGCGTCGGCAGGCCTGGCCTGGCCGAGGTCTTCGAGCGCGAGGCCGGCGTACGGCTGAACGAAGGCGCGGACTTCGGCCCCGGCGGCGCAGGCCACGTACGGCTCAACTTCGCCACCACCGAGCCCATCCTCGCCGAGATCCTCGACCGCCTGGCCGGGGCCCATCCGGGTTGACCACGGAACGGCCACCAGCTCCGGGACCGGTCAGGGACAGGCGGTCGGGCACGGAAGGTAGGGCCGGGAGGCCGGCGGTGGGAAGGGGGTCGCCTGGAGGTCAGGCGTCGGTCAGGTCGCGCAGCACGTCGGGTCTGTTGGTGATGATGCCGTCCACCCCGTACGAGATCATCCGGCGCATGTCGTCCGGGTCGTCGACCGTGTAGGTGAGGACCTCCATGCCGAGCCCGTGCACGCGCCGGACGTACGCGGACGTGAGCGTGGTGTACGGCGGGTTGATCTGGTCGGCGAACGTGGCCAGCGAGGGCAGTTCCGTGGTCGCCGGCGTGCCGAGCAGCCCGATCGGCACGCCGGGCATGAGCCGGTGGAACGTCCGCATCGAATCCCAGTCGAACGACTGCACGACCAGCCGACCCGGTGCCAGCCAGCGGGGGTTGCGCCGCAGCTCGGCGGCGATGCGGGCCTCGATGCCCGGGTACCGGTCGGGGGCCTTGACCTCGAGGAGGAGGCCCATGCCCGAGCCGCTCATCGCCCGCAGCGCCTCGCCGAGCGTGGGCACCGGCTCGCCCGCGTGCTCGCCGGAGAGCCACGAGCCGGCGTCGAGGTCGCGGATCTGGGAGTAGGTGAGGTCGCCGACGTTCCACGGCGACAGGCCGGGGAAGACCTCCTCGGCGTCGGTGGTGCGGGTCAGGGTGGTGTCGTGCATGAGGACCAGCCGGTGGTCCTTGGTCTCCTGGACGTCCAGCTCGAACATGTCGGCCCGCTGCTCGTCCGCGAGCTCGAAGGCGGCGATCGTGTTCTCGGGGGCGTACGCGGACGCGCCCCGGTGGGCGACGTTGGCGACCGGCCGGCCGGTGTACGCGGAGGCGCTTCGGTGGGCGACGTCGGCCACCGGCCGGCCGGTGGTTGCGGGCGCGGTCCCGGTGAGCGCGGTCAGGGCGGCGAGGGTGGTCGCGATGATGAGGGCGAGTCGTCTGGACATGGGTCTCCTCTGCTGGGGAGAGGCCTACGACTCGACAGTCACAAGATCGCATGACGTGCAGTTGAGTGCAGAGTAGCCCTGCGGTGCCCTGGTGGTGAGCATCCGACACGCGGGCCTGCCGCAGCGTCGACGTTCATGACCCTTTAATCTGAAATGTGCATTATCGCGGGGCGTTGGCCGTTCTTCTGTCGGCTTGGTTCATGGCGCAGTTCGACTTCTTCGTGGTGAACGTCGCCGCCCCTTCCCTCGAACGTGACCTGCACGCCGGCCCCGCGGCCCTGGAGCTGATCGTGGCCGGCTACGCCTTCACGTACGCCGCCGGAATGATCACCGGCGGGCGGCTCGGCGACCGGTACGGCTACCGGCGCGTGTTCGTCTGGGGAGTGGCCGCGTTCACGGTGGCGTCGGTGCTGGCCGGGGTCGCGCAGACCCCGGCCCAGCTCGTCGCCGCCCGCCTGCTGCAGGGGCTGGCGGGCGCCGCCATGGTGCCGCAGGTGCTGGCCACGATCTCCGCCGTCTATCCGCCGGGCGAGCGGGCACGTGCCATCGGCTGGTACGGCGCGACGGGCGGCCTCGGCTCGATCGCCGGCCAGGTGCTGGGCGGCCTGTTGCTGACGGCCGACGTGCTCGGGCTCGGCTGGCGGGCGGTCTTCCTCATCAACCTGCCCGTCGGACTGGTCGTCGTGCCGCTGGCCTGGCGGCTGCTCCCGGAGGTGGAGACGCAACGCCGGTCCCGGCTCGACGTGCCGGGCGCGGCCGGGCTGGCGGCCGGGGTGGCGTTGCTGCTGGTGCCCATGGGCCTCGGCAACAGCCTGGGCTGGCCCCTCTGGACGTGGGCGTGCATGGTGGCGAGCGTCCCGGTGTTCGCGCTGACCTGGCGCTGGTTGCGGGCGCTCGGAGCGCGCGGCGGGCAGCCGGTGCTCGACCTGGCCCTGCTCAGGGTCCACTCCTACCTGGCGGGCGTCGGGTCGATCGTCGCCTTCATGGCGTACTTCGCCTCGTTCATGTTCACGCTGACGTTGCTGCTCCAGACCGGGCTGGGGCTCACGGCGTTCGAGGCGGGCCTGGCATTCGCGCCGATGGGCGCGATGTTCACGCTCACCTCGTTGCTCGGGGTCCGGCTGGTCAGGAGGCGCGGGCTGATCGTCGTCATCGCGGGCGGACTGGTGGTCGTGCTCGGGCTGGTCCTGCTCCTGGTGGCGGCCGGCCAGGGGCTGCCGTACGTGCTGGTCGCGCTCATGCTCGTCGGCGCCGGCAACGGCCTGGTGCTGCCGCAGCTCATCGGGGCGGCGCTGGTCGAGGTCGAGCCCCACCAGGCCGGCATCGGGTCGGGAGCGCTGAGCACCGCCCAGCAGTTCGCGGGCGCGGGCGGCGTGGCCGTGATCGGCGCGCTCTTCTTCGCCGTCGCGGAGGGCGGGCGCCACGTCGCGGCCATGCGCTGGTCGGCGGCCGTCGACCTGGCACTCGTCCTGGTCGTGATCGCGTCGGTGGCCTACAACCGGCGCCGCGCTATCCGGCGGGCGTGGCCAGAGCGGTCCCGTACAGTTGCGACACCCTGAGCCTGATCACCAGCCGCCGGTCATCGGCCATCCGGCGCAGGAAGGTGGTGGGGTCGCCGACGTGCTGCTGCATGGCCAGGAGCTCCAGTCCCACCTCGTCGCCCGGATCGGTGGTCACCGGCGACAGCTCCGCCTCGCCCTCGGCCACGGCGTAGGAGGCGAAGTCGTCGCTGGCCACGTAGAGGGCGCCGCGCGGGTCCTTGTGGAGGTGCCTGACCTTGAGCCGCTCGCCCATGGTGGAGATGCGCACGACGCGCTGCTGGGGATCCCACGTGTACTGGACGGTGGACATGTGCGGGTGGCCGCTGCTCTTGTTGGTGGCCAGCGCCCCGAATCGCTGACCGCTCAGCAGCTGGGACAGCTCGCCGTCACTCAGCGAGCGGGGTGGCGGGCCCGCCTCGGGCGCGTACTCCTGTGACATGCACCATCCTGTACGTACCGCGTGCACGACCTAGGGTGCACCGACATAGAGAGATATGTCAGCCTATCCCCAGTTCCCTGCTGAAGGTCTGGGCGTCCGAGATCACCCAGTATTCGGCGAACCTGTCGCCCTCGGCCCGCAGGATGTCGTGCCCGCTGAAGGCCACCCTGGTCCCCTCGGCCACGGTCGCGCCGGGGAGACCGCCCCGGTAGGCGCCGGTGAACGTCCACCTGGCCGCCACCAGGTCGCCGTCCGGGATCGGGCCGACGTCGAGCGTGACCGCGACGTCGTCGAAGGGGGCGTAACCCTGCCTGAGCACCTCGATGAGCTCGCCCGGCCCCGACACCTCCATGCCTGGCCAGTGCCCGGTGAAGCCGGGGGTGACCAGTTCGTGGGCGAGCTCGAAGTCGCCGTTCCACATCTCGAGCAGCCATCGCCTGTACAGGTGGGAGATCGTCATTCAGAGCCCCTACCCGCCCACCTGTAAGTTACGGGTCATGAAACTCGCTATCATCAGCGGATTTGTCGTTCCGGTCGACGGAGACCCCATCGACGGCGGCACCGTGCTCATCGAGGACGGGAAGATCACCGCGGTGGGCCGGGACGTGGCCGTGCCGGAGGGGGCTTCCGTGGTGGACGCGGGCGGCGGGTGGGTGCTGCCCGGCTTCGTCGAGGCCCACGGCCACCTGGGCGTGCACGAGGAGGCGGAGGGCTGGGCCGGTCAGGACACCAACGAGATGACCGACCCGAACGGCGCCCGCCTGCGTGCCCTCGACGCCATCAACCCCGCCGACCTGGGCTTCGCCGACGCGCTGTCGGGCGGCGTGACCACGGCAGTGATCAAGCCGGGCTCCGGCAACCCGATCGGCGGGCAGACGGTCGCCGTGAAGTGCTGGGGCAGAAGCGCGGACGAGATGCTGATCAGGGAGCCGGTGAGCGTCAAGAGCGCCCTGGGCGAGAACCCCAAACGCGTGTACGGCGACCAGAAGAAGCTGCCCTCCACCCGGCAGGGCGTGGCCGCGGTGATCCGCGACGCGTTCATGAAGGCGCAGGACTACCGGGCCAGGCGGGCGGCCGCGCAGGCGGAGGGCAAGCCGTTCGACCGCGACGGCACGCTGGAGATCCTCGTCCGCGTGCTGGACGGCGAGCTGCCGTGGTGCCAGCACACGCACAGGGCCGACGACATCGCCACGGCGCTCAGGCTGGCGGCGGAGTTCGGCTACCGGGTGGTGATCAATCATGGCACCGAAGGTCACCTGCTGGCCGACACCCTCGCCGCCAGGAACGTTCCGGTCATCATCGGCCCGCTGTTCACCAGCCGGTCGAAGGTCGAGCTGCGGCAGCGCTCGCTGCGCAACCCCGGCATCCTGGCACGGGCGGGCGTAGAGGTGGCCATCACCACCGACCACCCCGTCGTGCCCATCCACTTCCTCGTCCACCAGGCCACGCTCGCGGTCAAGGAGGGGATGGACCCGGCCGAGGCGCTGCGGTCGATCACCGTGAACCCGGCCAGGATCATGGGCCTCGACGACCGGGTCGGCTCCCTGCGCCCCGGGCTCGACGGCGACGTGGTCATCTGGTCCGGCGACCCGCTGGACGTCATGAGCCGGGCGCGGAGGGTGTTCATCTCCGGCCGGGAGGTGTATTCGTACACCGACGGCGAGCCCGTCGTGGCCGACCCCTATTACCGCGAATCAAGTGACCGTTAAGCGCCTGTAGATGCGCGGCCCGCATAGTGGGCGGACCGAACGGGAAGTGAGGCAGCACGATGACAGCTCCGCCCCAGAGCATCCTCTCCCAGCGCCCCAGCAAGGCCCTGCTGATCGGCCTGGTCGTCTCTGGCGTGCTGGCGCTGCTGGTGCTGGCGGTCATGCTGGTGTCGGGCGGTCCCGTCGGCTTCGGCCTGGCCGCGCTGCTGGCCGTGGCGCCGCTGCCGGTGCTGCTCGCCGCGGTGCTCTCCCTCGACCGGCTGGAGCCCGAGCCCAAGCTCAGCCTCGCGTTCGCGTTCGCGTGGGGCGCGGGGCTGGCGATCGTGCTGGGCATCGCGCTGACGGTCGTGGGGCAGCAGCTGTTCGTCCGGGCCGGGTTCGGCGCCGCGGTCGTCGACGACGTGGGCGCCGTCGTGCTCGCCCCGGTGATCGAGGAGGCGCTCAAGGGCTCGGCGCTGCTCCTGCTCCTGCGCAGGCGCAGGGAGATCGACGGCCTGACCGACGGCATCGTGTACGCCTCCATGGCCGGCCTCGGCTTCGCCGCCGTGGAGAACGTCGGCTACTACCTGCTGGCGTTCGCGGAGGACGGCGCCGGCGGCGCGGTGCAGTTGTTCGTCGTGCGGGGCCTGATCGACCCGCTCGGCCACCCGGTCTACACCTCCATGATCGGTGTGGGGGTCGCGTACGCGCTCACCCGGCGCACCGCGGGAAGGTACGCCGCGATCCCGCTGGGTTACCTGGCCGCCGTCTTCCTGCACGCACTTTGGAACGGCGCCGCCACCACGGGATCGCTGGCCTGGCTGGGCCTGGCCTACCTGGTGATCATGGTGGCGCTGGTCGCCCTGATCGCCGTGACCGTCGCCGAACGCCGTCACCTCGTCGCCAGGATGGGCGCCTACCTGCCCGGCTACGCGCCGACCGGGCTGGTCACCGAGGCCGACGTCAGGATGCTCAGCACGCTGCCCGGCCGTAAGCAGGCGCGCAAGTGGGCCAGGAAGGCGGGGCTCGGCCGGGCCATGAGCGACTACCAGCAGGCGGCGACCGAGCTGACCATGCTGCACCTGCGGGCCGAGCGGCAGGGCATGGACCCCGCCCGGTTCGCGGCCGAGCGCGACGCGTACCTGACGGCGATGGCGCACGCCCGGCGCTGGTAGCGGTGTGGTGATGTGGCCCGCGGGGTCCGGAACTCTGGCAGGCACGCCAGCGTACGCGTCCGTCACGCCGGGTACGAGACCTCATCCGGCAAGGCGAGGAAAGGACCGGACATGATCCCTGGCTGCGGCAACTGCAACTGCAACGACGCGATGTACGAAGGCAAGCCGTCCCACTGGACCACGTTGCGCGTCGAGTAACGGCACCGCGCCGGGGCCGCCCTCCTGTCCCACCACGGCCGGCCCCGGCCCGCCCGTTCGAGCCCGGGCGCGGAGCTCGTACTGCGGGCAAGCTCACAGGATGCTCGGCCCGATTCCCTGACAAAATAGGGGAAACCCTCGAAGGGAGATCAGATGAGCTGGGCGGAGATCGGGTCCGAGGACGAGTTGCGCGAGCTCCTCGGCGAGGTGATGCCGAGGGCCGCGAACAAGGAGCGCGTGCGCCTCCACCAGCGCGACCGCGACTGGCTGGCGGCCTCGCCGTTCTGCCTGGTCGCCACGTCGGACGACAAGGGCGCCTGCGACGTCTCGCCCAAGGGGGACCCCGCCGGGTTCGTGCATGTCATCGACGACACCACGATCGCGATCCCGGACCGCCCGGGGAATCGCCGGGCGGACGGATTCCTCAACGTCCTGAAGAATCCGAATGTGGGGTTGATCTTCCTCATTCCCGGCCGCAACGAGACCCTGCGCATCAACGGCCGGGCAAGGCTCGTACGCGATGCCCCCTTCTTCGACGAACTGATCGTCAAGGGTCACCGGCCGCACCTCGCGCTCGTGGTGGAGATCGAGCAGATCTTCTTCCACTGCGCCAAGTCGTTCCTGCGCTCCGCGCTGTGGAAGCCCGGCACCTGGCGCCCCGACGTCCTGCCCTCGCACGCCAGGCTGGTCAAGGAGGTGCAGGTGGTCGAGGAGAGCGTGGAAGAGCTGGAGACCTACTACGGCAAGGCCTACGCCGAGAAGTTGTACCGCTGACGCCGGAGCCCCGGGAGGGCCGTCAGGCGGCGGAGGTGGGGCCGCCGGGAAAACGGATCACGTTTCTGCCGGTGTAGGCCCGCAGATCGATCACTTTGGGGTCGGCGGGCGGCTTGCGGCGGTCCGCTGTGCGGATATAGCGGACCTTGTGCCTGGCGATGTGTGGCGGCACCGCCACCAGCCTCGTCATCGTGAGCCCCCCGTGATGTCCTTGTTATTTCTGTGTCTACAGAAACCCCCGTAAATTCGGCGTAAGGAGCAGTTCAGTAGGGAAGCGTGCGACCCGCAGGCGAGCGCAGGTCCAGCTCCACCGCCGGCCGCGGGCGCCGTTTGGCGGTCGACTTCACGACTCTCACGCGTTTCACGGTCGTCCCCCTTTCTGAACGCGTGCCCTGTCTCCTGCGACGATGCGCCGCGCCGCTTGACGGCGGCATGCCGGGCACTCGTCACCCGCCATGCGCGCCAACCTAACCGGGGCTCACTGATCGGCTCAATGCATTTCCCGACAGAGAAGGTGTCTCGGGTGCCCGGTGTGAACCGCGCGGCGACCCCGATCCGGTCTCAGGCGCCCGCCTCTTCCGCCGGCCCGAGCGTGGCGCGCTCCGCCGGGGTGCAGCCGATGGCCTGGCGCCAGGCCGCCACCGGCCATGGACGCTCGTCGCTTTCGCCGGCCTTCTCAGGTCGCGGCTGTGCGTCTCCACACAGTACCCGCAGCTGGTGACCTGGCCGGCACGCAGCCTGACCAGCACGAAGGCAGCTGCTCGCTGTCGTGCAGGAGCTGCTCCGCCGCGCAGGAGACCGCGCAGAAGACCGCGCAGAACACGGTGGCGGGTCTAGCCTTTGCAGTTGCCCCAAGCCGCGCGTCCGCCCCAGGCCTCGACGCGGTTGCTGGAGTCGCGGGTCCAGCCGGAGTAGCGCACGCACTTCCAGGCGCCGTCGATGTGGCCCGTCTCGGCGTAGTAGCGGTATTTCTGCACGTCCTCGCTCCGGCCGCCGCCCCGGACCTCGAGGTGGGCGCCGGTCACCGTGCGGGCGCCCTTGTACGCCGTCTTGATCGCGGCGACGCAGTTCTTGCCGCTGCGCTTGCTATACATCAGATAAACGTGCCCGAACACCGCTCCCGCGCGGGTCTTCATCGCGCGGTGGCCGTCCTTGACCCGGTGGAAGCCGGGGCCGCAGACGCGCTCGGGGGTGTAGGCGGCCGATCCGGCGTAAGCGGCGGAGGGGAGGGCGGCGATTCCGGTGGCGGCCAGGGCGGTCGCGATGACCGTGCGGATAAGCACGTGTGTCCTTTCGGCAGGCGGCAATAAGGACATCGTCGATCTTTACTGTGACTTGACCAAAATTTCAAGGGGTGCTGGTCATCATGCCGCTGATCGCGGTCTGCGCGGTGTGGGGTGTGTTCTGGGGTTCGTGGTCGGTCCTGCTGCCCGCCGTCAAGCTTGAGCTGGGGTTGTCGGCGAGCGACCTGGGGCTGGCGCTGAGCGCCGTACCGGTGGGGGCGCTGCCCGCGATGGCGCTGGCCGGCAGGCTCGCGCGCGGGCGCGAGCGGGCGGCTCTGCTGGGGTTCACCGTGCTGTTCGCGCTGAGCGTGGCGGGCATCGGGCTGGCGGGCACGGCCTGGCAGCTGGCTCTCGCGCTCCTGCTGGTCGGCGCGGCGAGCGGCGCGCTCGACATCGCGCTCAACCTGGCCACGGGGCGGGCCGAGCGCGAGAGCGGGCGCCGGCTCTTCCAGCCCGTGCACGCCGCCTTCCCCGTCGCGGTCATCGCCGCCGCGCCGGCCACCGGGCTGGCCCGCTCGCTCGGTCTCAGCGCCGGTGCGGTGCTCGTGGCGATCGGCCTGATCGTGATCGCCGCCTCGCTGACGCTGCTCGCGCTGCCGCTGGGGCGCGGTCTGCCGGTCACCTCCTCCGAGATCGACCGGCGCAGCCTCGTGGGGGCCGCGGCGCTGCTCGGAGCGCTCGCCGCCTGCGTGCTGACCATCGAGAACTCGGTCGAGCAATGGTCGGTGCTGCTGCTGGAGGAGCACCGCGGGGCGTCCCCGCTGACGGCCAGCGCCGCGCCCGCGGTCTACATGGGGGCGTTGACGGCCGGGCGGCTCATCGTGCAGGCGCTGCCAAGGACGCCGCTCAGGGCGCTGTACCTGGTGGCGGGGGCGGGCGGCGGCGCGGGCATCGTGCTGGCCGGTCTGGGCGGCAGCGTGCCGGTCTCCATGGCCGGGTTCGCGCTGGCTGGGCTGGCGCTCGGCCCCATGGTGCCCGCCCTGCTCAGCCGGGCCGCCGCCGACGACGCCGGCGGGACGCTGGTGTGGTGGGTGTCGACGATCTCGTACACCGGGTTCGTGGCCAGCCCTCTGCTGGTCGCCGGGCTCAGCGGCTGGCTCGGCCTGCCCGCCGCGCTGGCGGCTCTCGGGCTGCTCGGCCTGCCGCTGATAGGCCGCTTCGTGGTGCGCGGGCCGTGACGGACGGCCGGAATACGGCCGCTGTTTGGGGAAAGGAGACCCACGAACTGCGGATCCAGTGCAAAGGGGATCATCATGGCTGTCTGCGAGACCTGCGGCAACGACTACGACATGGCGTTCGAGGTGCGCGCGCAAGGGGCCGTGCACACCTTCGACTGCTTCCAGTGCGCGATCGAGGCGATGGCGCCCATCTGCGAGCACTGCGGTACGAAGGTCATCGGGCACGGCGTCCAGTCGGGCGAGCACTGGTACTGCTGCGCCCATTGCGCTCGGGAGGAGGGGACCAAGGGCCTCGTCGACCGCGTCACGGCCGGCGCGTCCACCTGACGGCGGCCGCCGCCACCGCCACCGGCGGCGCGGGGGCGGGGCGAGCGGCCGGCCGGGCGCGTCAGCGCATGAAACCGATGTCCTCGTAGCGGAGGTCGTAGAAGCCGCGCGCCCCCACGTTGGCCAGCGTCTCCCGGGTCGCGACGATCTGCGGCCGCTGGTAGAGCGGCAGCACGGTCACCAGCTCCCAGATCAGCCGGTCCGCCTTGTTGGTCTCCTTGCGGGCCTGCACCGGGTCCAGGCTCTGGGCGGCCCGGCTCATGGCCTCGTCGACCGCCGCCGAACCGACGCGCCCGAAGTTCGCGTTCCAGGTCTTCCCGTCGGGCGCGTTCGCGTAGATGCCGTAGCTGCTCGAGACCGGGAACGGTGTGCCGATGTAGGCGAACGGCGTGATGTCGAAGTTCCCGGGGATCACGTACTTGCTGAAGAAGTCGTCGCTGGGCACGGCCTTGATGGTCAGTTTCACGCCGATCTGTGCCAGCATGCTCTGCGCCAGCTCGCCCTCCGACTTGCTGAGCTGCACCCCCGACGGCACCACGAAGCGCAGGTCGAGGGGCCTGCCGTCCTTCTGCCTGACCGTGCCGCCCGCGCCCGCGAGCTTCCAGCCGGCCGCGTCCAGCAGCTTCTTGGCCCGCTCCGGGTTGTAGACGCCCAGGGCGCCGGCGTTGTCCTGGTAGCCCTCCTGCGTGTTCATGAAGAAGTGGTTGTTCAGCAGCGCGATCGGCCAGTCCAGCCCCTGCATGTCGGACCGGGCGATGGCCTGGCGGTCGATGCCGAGCTGCACGGCCAGCCGCACATCGCGGTCCTTGAGCAGCTCGCTCGACCCGTTGAAGGTGAAGTGCCGGAAGTCGGGGCCGGCCGCCTGCCGCACCTGCGCGCCCTGGGCGGCCCTGGCGCGGGCGAGATCCGGGGCGGACGGGCCGAGGTCGACGACGTCGAGCTCGCCGTTGCCGAACGCGCCGATCAGCGCGTCCTGCTCCGACGCCCGGTAGATGATCTTGTCGAGCTTGGCCCGGTCACCCCACCAGGTCTCGTCCCGTACCAGCGTGATCGTCTTGGCCGTCTGGTCGAATCCGCCGAACTTGAACGGACCGGCCGACACCGGGATCTTGTTCAGCCAGGCGTTGTTGAAGGACTCGGGCGTGCGGTTGGCGGCGGCGGGCAGCAACGGCGAGAAGAGCGACTGCCAGTCCCCGAAGGGCCGGTCGAACGTCACCACCACCTCGAAGTCGTTCTTGCCCCGCGCCACCTGCCCGATGTCCTGATAGCCGGTGGACGAGGCGATGCGGAAGTCAGGGTCGCGCCCGTTCAGCGCCCGCCACTGCGCCCGGTAGTCGGCCCACGTGATCGGCCGCCCGTCGGACCATCTGGCCTTGGGGTTCAGCGTGTACGTGACCACCTGCTGGGGCCGCCGCTCGGTCACCCTCGCGTCGATCACGTAGTTGTCGTTGACCGTGATCTCCGCCTTCTCGTCCGACAGGAACGGCGAGGGCAGCAGCGCGTTGCTGACCACGGCGGCCATCGCCAGGTTGCCGTCGACGTGGTTCCTGTTCCACTGCGCGGGGAACTCGTTGATGCCCCACCGCAGCGTGCCGCCGTCCTCGACCTTGTCGCGCGGCTGCGGGTTGACGTCGTAGGCCTTCGGCGCACGGTCGTCCCCCGCCGTGCCGCCGCCTCCCGAGCCGCCCCCGCCGCCGCAGGCAGCCAGCAGGAGCGAGCCCGTCACGGTGACGGCCACGACAAGACGTGATGCTTTCATCGAGCGATTACCTCCTGGTCATACGACGTCGCGCCGCTCGGCGTAGTGGCAGGCCGCGCCCTGGTCCGCGCCCAGCGGGCGTACCTCGGGCTCGACGTCCACGCAGAGCCTGCGCTCGTCCCCGGTGAGCTCCGCGCGGAACTTCGGGCATCTGGTGCGGAAGCGGCAGCCCGTCGGAGGGTCAGCCGGGCTGGGCAGGTCGCCTTCGAGCAGGATCCGGTCCCGCGCGCGCTCACGCACCGGATCGGGCAGCGGGATCGCCGACAGCAGGGCCTGCGTGTACGGATGCATCGGAGCCCGGTAGACGGCGTCCACCTGCCCGATCTCGGCGATCCTGCCGAGGTACATCACGGCCACCCGGTCGGCGATGTGGCGCACCACGGCCAGGTCGTGCGCCACGAACAGGTAGGACAGGCCGAGCCTGGCCCTGAGCGAGCCGAGCAGGTTGATTACGCCGGCCTGGATCGACACGTCGAGGGCAGAGACCGGCTCGTCCAGCACGAGCAGCCGGGGCTCCAGCGCGAGCGCGCGGGCGATGGCGATGCGCTGCCGCTGCCCGCCGGAGAAGTCCTGCGGGTAGCGGGCGGCGTGCGAGGGGTCGAGGCCGACCAGCGCGAGCAACTCGGCGATCCGCCGTCCTGGACGCCGCTGCCCGTGGGTGCGCAGAGGCTCGGCCAGGATGTCGTGCACCGTCATGCGCGGGTCGAGCGAGGCCAGCGGATCCTGGAAGACGACCTGCATGTCGCGCCGGATCTCGGTGCGCCGCGCGGCGTCGAGCCGGGCGGTGTCGTGGCCGAGCACGGTGATGCTGCCCCGCTGCGGCGGGGCCAGCTCGAGGATCTGTGTCAGCGTGGTGGTCTTGCCGCTGCCCGACTCGCCGACCAGTCCCAGCGTCTCGCCCTGGCGCAAATCGAAGTCGATCCCGGCCACCGCGTGCACGGTGCCGATCCTGCGCCTGAACAGCGCCCCCTTGAGCAGCGGATAGTCCTTGACCAGGCCGCGCACCTCCAGCACCGCGCGCCGCGGCCGCCGCGGCTGTCGCGGCGCGGCGCGGGGGGCCTCCGGCGCGCCGGCGGCGTACGGGGCCACCTCCTTCCAGCGGATGCACGCGGCGCGGTGCCCGTCTCCCACCTCGAACAGCGGCGGCTCGCGCTCCTCGCACGCGTCGACCCGCATCGGGCAGCGCGGCGCGAACGGGCACCCGGGCGGCAGCGCGGCCGGCGACGGCGGGCTGCCCTCGATCGGCGTCAGCGGCCGCCGCCCGCCCTCGTCGACGCGCGGGATCGAGCCGAGCAACCCCACCGTGTACGGCATCCGCGTCCGGTAGTAGACGTCGTCCACGCCGCCCACCTCGACCGGCCGGCCGGCGTACATCACCAGCACCCGGTCGGCGAAGCCGGCCACCACTCCGAGATCGTGGGTGATCATGATGATGGCGGCGCCGGTCTTCTGCTGCGCCTTCTTGAGCACCTCCAGCACCTGCGCCTGGACGGTCACGTCGAGCGCGGTGGTCGGCTCGTCGCAGATGATCACATCGGGGTCGTTGGCGATGGCCATCGCGATCATCACGCGCTGCCGCATCCCGCCGGAGAACTCGTGCGGGAAGGCCAGCGCCCGCTCCGAGGGGCGCGGGATGCCGACGAGGTCCAGCAGCTGCACGGCCCTGACCATGGCCGTCTCCTTGCCGACCCGCTGGTGCACGCGCACGGCCTCGGCGATCTGGTCGCCCACCCGGTAGACGGGCGTCAGCGCGGACAGCGGGTCCTGGAACACCATCGACATGGCCTTGCCGCGGCAGGAGGTCAGCTCCCGCGCGGGTGCGCCGATCAGCTCCCTGCCGTGCAGGCGTACGGACCCGGTGACGCGCGCGCCCGGGGGCAGCAGCCCCATGACGGCAGCCGAGGTGACCGACTTGCCCGATCCCGACTCGCCGACGATGCCGAGGACCTCGCCGCGGCGTACGGCCCAGCTCACCTCGCGCACGGCGGGCACGCCGCCGAACGACACGCTGAGGTCGCGCACGTCGAGCACCGGGCTCATCGCGCCCTCTTCGACGAGGGGTCGAACGCGTCGCGCAGGGCGTCGCCGACGAGGTTGACCGCGAGGACGGTGACCACCAGCAGCCCCGCGACGAACCAGAACGTCCACGGCGCGTAGACGGCCGTGCGCGAGCCGTCGGCGATGAGCGTCCCGAGCGAGACGTCCGGCGGCTGGATGCCGAACCCGAAGTACGACAGCGAGGTCTCGGTGAGGATCGCGGTGCTGACGTTGAGCGTGGCGTCCACGATGAGCAGGGACGACAGGTTGGGGATCACGTGGCGGAAGATGATCCGCACGGGAGGCACGCCCATGTAGCGGGCGGCCTGGATGAACTCCCGCTCCTTCGTCGAGATCGTCATCCCGCGGACGACCTTCGAGGTCACCATCCACAGGAACAGCGCCAGCGTGATCACGAACAGCGGCCACCGGCCGGACCCGAACAGCGGCGACATGATCGCCAGAACGAGGAACGCGGGCAGCACAAGCAGCAGGTCGCTCACCCAGGTCAGCGTCCGGTCGGTCCATCCCAGGAAATAGCCCGCGAACGCCCCGACCACGGCCGCCAACGCCGTGGACACCAGCGCCGCGAGCAGCCCCACGACCAGCGACTTCTGCATGCCGCGCAGCGTCACCGCGAAGACGTCGGCGCCCGTCTGGAGCGTTCCGAACCAGTGGTCGGGCGACGGCGGCTGCAGGAACGCGGTGAAGTCCTTGTCGAGGTAGCTCCA
The DNA here is from genome assembly GCF_039871615.1 of Nonomuraea sp. B10E15. Taxonomy (NCBI): domain Bacteria; kingdom Bacillati; phylum Actinomycetota; class Actinomycetes; order Streptosporangiales; family Streptosporangiaceae; genus Nonomuraea; species Nonomuraea sp. B10E15. Next base: position 18,991 of record NZ_JBDPMB010000042.1, on the reverse strand, counting down.
CGGGCTGACCAGAGGCCCCGCGAAAGCCAGCAGGAACATCAGCGCGAGCACCGCGAACCCGAGCCGCCCCTGCCCTGAGCGGAAGAACCGCCCGGCGATCAGGCGCGTCCTGGACGGCGCGCCCGCCATGACGCCGTCGCGAAGCTCCTCGGCCAGCTCCTCCTCGGACAGCGTCATCGTGCCCGCACCCTCGGGTCGAGCGCGGCGTGCAGCAGGTCGGCGGCCAGCGAGGCGCACAACACGGCGACGGCCGCCAGGAGGGAGATGGCGGCGACGGTGTTGACGTCGTTGCGGAAGATCGAGTTGATCAGCTGCTCGCCCAGGCCGTGCCAGCCGAAGATCTTCTCGGTGAACGTGGCCCCCGTCAGCAGCGTCCCGAACGTGAACGCGAAGTAGGTCGCCACGGGGATGAGCGCGGTCCGCAGCGCGTGGCGGATGAGCGCCCTCCTTCTGCTCAGCCCTTTGGCCATGGCGGTGCGCACGTAGTCGGCGCCCAGCACGTCGAGCATCATGTTGCGCTGGTAGCGGCTGAAGACGGCGATGAGCCCCACCGACAGCGAGACGGTCGGCAGGATCAGGTGTTGCAGCCGGTCGAGCGCGTGACCCCAGAACCCGGTGTCGAGGCCGTCGCTGTATTCGCCGCTGACCAGGAACACCTGGCGGCCGAAGACGTGTTCGTTGGCCCACGTGGCCCCCAGGATCAGGATGTTGGCCAGCACCACCACCGGCACGGCGAGCACCACGAACGACAGGCCGGTCGAGATGCGGTCGAACCATCCGTACTGCCGGGCCGCGGCCAGCGCGCCGGCCAGCACGCCCAGCAGGCTCCCGCACGCCAGCCCCAGCACGACCAGCCGGAAGGTCACGCCCATGCGGCGTTTGAGGTCGTCGTTGACCGGTGTGCCTCCGACTGACCTGCCGAAGTCGCCGTGCAGCACGCCCGCCGCCCACGTGGCGTGGCGCTGCAGCAGGGGTGTCCTGTCGTTGAGGTTGAGCGCGGTCAGCTGGGCGTCGACCACGGCGGCCGGCGGCTTCGGCGTGCGGTCGGCGTAGTTGGAGCGGGGGTCGAGGGCCGTGGCCGCCAGAAGGTAGGCGAGACTGGCGGCCACCACGACGAGCACGGCGTAGTTGAGCAACCTGCGGGCAAGGAACCCCGCCATCGCTCCCCCTTCGACGCCGAGCCACCCGTCGTGCTCATCTTGCTACACAGGGTGAGCGTCGTGGTGGATTACCGGCCGGAAAGTTCGTCCACGGCGGTGCGGACGTCCTCGCTCGTGATCGTCGTCAGGTCGGCGGAGCTGGCCGAACCGCCACGCGAGGCGTGCGCGGCCAGCCTGACGTCGCGGCGCATGGCGGCGCGCTCGAACAGCGACCGGGCGAAGCGGCCGTTGCCGAGCCCGTCGATCAGCCGCTCCTCGCACACCCAGGCGAACACCTCGTCGAGCCGGCGCAGCGCCTCCTCGTCGAACGAGTCGCCGGACCGCTCCGCGAGCAGCACCGCGATCTCGGACAGCTCGGAGGGGGAGTAGCTGGGGAAGGCCACCCGCTGGTTGAACCGGCTGGCCAGGCCGGGGTTGGTGGCCAGGAAGGAGTCCATCTCGCGCTGGTAGCCGGCCAGCACGATCACGAGCCGGTCGCGGTCGTCCTCGGCGCGCTTGAGCAGGGTCTGCACGGCCTCGGCGCCGAACGCGTCGCCGCCCTGGTAGCCGGGATTGACCAGGCTGTAGGCCTCGTCGATGAAGAGCACCCCGCCCAGCGCCCGGTCGACCAGCTCGTTGGTCTTGATGGCGGTGGCGCCGAGGTGCTGGCCGACCAGGTCGGCCCGGTGCGCCTCGACGACGTCGGGCCTGGCCAGCAGGCCGAGCGCGGCGAACACCCGGCCCAGGACCCTGGCGACCGTGGTCTTGCCGGTGCCGGGCGGGCCGGCGAACACGAAGTGCCGCATCTGCGGCGGGGTGGGCAGCCCGCGCTCCTGCCGCATCCTGGCCACCTGGAGCTGCGCGGCGATGGCGTGCACCTGCCGTTTGACGGGCTCCAGGCCGGCCATCCTGTCGAGGTCGGCCAGCGCCTCCTCCAGCGTGGGCGTGGCCACGTAGCCGCGGAACCGCGCGGTCAGCTCCTCGAACGCCTTGGTGACGTCGGGCGTCGTGGTGGTGACGAGGTCGTGCGTGCTCGGAGTGCCGCCGGCGCCCACCACGCGCACGTCGCGGGCCTGCGCGGCGGCCTCCACCAGGCTGCGCGCGAACCTGGCGTTGCCTAGCTCGTCGACCAGGCCGCGCCGGTGCACGTCGTCGAAGAGGCCGAGCAGCACCCGCTTGGTGTCGTCGCCCATCGTGTCGCCCCTGCGCTTCTGCAGCAGCTCGGTGACCTCGACGAGCTCGGCGGGGGAGTAGCCGGGGAAGCGCACACGCGTGGCGAACCTGCTGGCCAGGCCGGGGTTGCTGGACAGGAACGAGCCCATCTCCTGCTCGTAGCCGGCCAGGATGATGATCAGCCGGTCGCGGTCGTCCTCCGCCCGCTTGAGCAGGGTCTGCACCGCCTCCGCGCCGAACCTGTCGGGCTGCCCGTCGGAGGAGTTGACCAGCCCGTACGCCTCGTCGATGAACAACACGCCGCCCAGCGCGCGATCGACCAGCTCGTTGGTCTTGATCGCGGTGGCGCCGAGGAACTCGCCCACCAGGTCGGCCCGCTGCGCCTCGACGACGTAGGGGGTTTCCAGCAGGCCGAACGCGTAGAAGATCTTGGCCAGCGCGCGGGCCACGCTGGTCTTGCCGGTGCCGGGCGGGCCGACGAAGACGAAGTGCCTGGTGGGCCGGCCGGTCGTGTAGCCGGCCTCGGCCCGCAGCCTGGACGCCTCGATGGAGGCGGCGATCGAGCGCACCTGCTCCTTGACCGGCGACAGGCCGACCATGCTCTCCAGCTCGCCCAGCGCCTCTTCGACGGAGATCTGCGGCGGCGCGGCGGATCTGTCCTGTGGCGACTCCGGCCTCCCCTCGCGGGCCCTGACCCGGACCTGCTGCTCCTCGGCCGCCGCGCGCTCGGCCTTGGCCTTGCGGGCCAGCAGGAAGCGCTGGATCAGCACCGCGAGGGCGGCGGCGTACGCGACCCAGACGGCGACGCTCTCGGAGGCGAAGGAGAGCGGGACGGCGAGCAGGCCCGCGGGGGCGAGCGCCACCAGCGTGCTCACCCACGGCGTCACCCAGCGGATCAGATGGGCGCCGGCCGCCACGGGCAGCGCCAGCCCGACCATGAGGTGCACCGAGCCCGAGCCGGCCGGGAACAGCCCGGAGAAGAGGGGCAGCGCCAGCACGACCCAGCCCGCGACCACCAGGGCGGTGGCGGCGGCGCGCGGGAAGCGCATGGTCAGCGCGACGAACGCGAGCGCCATGAGGACGAGCGGGAAGGTGCGCAGCAGGTCCCAGCCGAGTGCGGCGCCCACGCCCATGGCGGCGACCAGCACGACCACGTAGAGCACCCGGCGCACGGCGGGGGGAATCTGGTAGTAACGCTGCCGCACCTTCTCGAACAGATCCCGCGCCGCGGCCCGCCCCGCCGCCTGGGCCCTGTCGGACTCACGCATCACGCCTCCCCGGTCCGCCCCCGGTTATACCGCACCGGACGGGCGATTGGGCGGTCCTGACACGCTAGGTGGAGGTCACGAAAGCGGCGACGTGGCGGCCGAGTTCGGTGCCCGCGTCCTCCTGGAGGAAGTGGCCGGCGCCCTCGATCACGGGATGCCGCAGGCCGGAGGTGCCGGAGATCGATTTGAGCAGGATCGGCGCCATGCCGCCGGTGATCGGATCGCCGTCCGAGAACGCCACCAGGAACGGCCGGTCGAGGGTGGTGAGAACCTGCCAGGCAGCGCGGTTGGCGGGCGCGGCGGGGTCGTCGGGCGTGATCGGCACGAGGCCGGGCATGGCCCGCGGCCCCGCTTTGTACGCCTCGCCGGGGAACGGCGCGTCGTAGGCCGCGCGGACCTCCCCGGCCAGCCGCGTCCTGCAGCCCGCCTGCACGAGCCGGGCGATGTCCAGGACCGGGGCCCTGAGCACGGTGGCCTTGAACTGGTGCCACACCTCGGGCATGGGAATGTCACCGGTCGGCAAGCCCGTGTTGGCTGCCACGATCCTGGCGACGCGCTCGGGGTGTTCGGCGGCGACGCGCAGCCCGATCAGCCCGCCCCAGTCCTGGCCGACGACGGTGACGCCGCTCAGGCCGAGCGCGTCGAACAGCAGGGCGCGGGTCCACTCCACGTGCCTGGCGTACGTGTGGGCGGCGAGGTCGGCCGGCTTGTCGGAGCGGCCGAATCCGACGAGGTCGACGGCGATCGCGCGCAGCCCGGCCGCGGCCAGCTCCGGCATGACGTGCCGGTAGAGGAACGACCAGGTCGGCTCTCCGTGCAGCAGCACGACGGGCTCGCCCTCGGCGGGGCCCGCCTCGACGTAGGCCATGCGCAGGCCGTCGGCGACGTCGGCGTAGCGGGGTTCGTAGGGGAAGCCGGGCAGGCCGGCGAAGCGCTCTTCAGGCGTGCGCAGGACGTCCATAGAATAATATTCTACGCGGGATCGGCGGGCCGCGCCCTGTCCCGCCGGCGTGCCATCGGCGTGCGGTCACGCTCAGGTCCGGCGGCGCTGGTGGCGGCCGGGAAACTCGCCCAGGAACACCTCCTTGGGCGTGATGCGCAGGACGTCCGAGTCGGCCTGGGCGATGCCGCGCACCTCCACCCAGAAGCGCCGCTGCAACGGGTCCGTGGCGAACACCGCCACCCTGGGGTCGGCCTCGATGGCGTCCCAGGCCTCCGTCTCCGCGATCAGCCGCAGCTCGCCCGACGAGGTGACGGACGCCACCGCGCCCGCGACCCGGGGACCGAGGGAGTCGGCGTACGACAGGACGATGCTGCGGGCGTACGAGAAGGTCCGGCGCACCTCCGGGTCGAGCGGGACGGACGGCTCGGCGCCCATGGGCAGGTCGCACATCAGGAGGGAGGCCCGCCACGGGCCGGCGCCGCCGCGCCACCACGCGCGCGCCGCGCGGGCCAGGAACACGCCCATCGCCACGCCCAGGCCGCCGAGCCCGGTCCGCCACGCCCACGCCGACCCGAGCAGCCCGCCCGCCGCGCTCGCCACGGCGGACAGCACGACGAGGCCCGTCGCGATGAGCAGCCACCTGTCTCCGCGGTGCCGGGCGCGCAGGTATCCGCGCACCATCGGGTACGGCACCGCGACCGCCGCCAGCGCGGCCGTGGGCTCCACGGCGAGGGCCCCGCCGAGCAGCGGAACGAGCACCGTCCAGGTCCTGACGAGCAGGATCCAGAGCGTCACGCCGGTGTTCCGCCTGGCGGTGCGCTCGCTCTCCTGGGCCCGCGCCGACGCGGCCAGCGCCCGCAGCGGGCGGCCACGCCATGCCTCGGCCAGGGCGCGTACGGCGGCCAGCGCCGGCCAGCCCAGCACCGCGATGCCCGCCAGACCGGCCCAGACGGGGTCGAACGCGGCCGGCAGCGCCGGCATGGCCGCCAGCAGCAGCCAGGCGGCGAACGCCGCCACCGACACCGCCGCCGAGACGAGGTGCGCGCCGAGCCAGGGGTCCCGGCAGAGCATCGGCCGCACGTACCGCCACAGACCCACCCGCCTGGCCTGCCTGACCGTGAGCGGCACCAGCAGGGCCAGCACCGCGAAGCCGCCGAGCTCTGCCTGCGCGCCCCAGCCGGTCAGCAGCGCGGCCGCGGCTATCGCGACCGTGGCCAGGGCGACCAGCAGGCGTGCCTGGCGGGACCAGACCTCCAGGGCGCGCCTCGCCCTGCCGGTGTCGCGCGGGTGCACCGGCCATGCGGGATCGTGGTGCGGGCGGGGGCGGTCCCAGCGCAGCAGCGACAGGCCGAGGTTCACGCGGGCCTGCGGGTGGCCGGGCTCGGTGGCGAGCGCGGCGCGGTAGGACCGCTCGGCGGCGGCGTGATCGCCGCGCAGCAGGGCCAGATCGCCCAGCAGGACCCTCGGGCCGGCCTCCTCGGGCGCGAACTTCGCCGCCAGCGTGGCGTGCTCGGCCGCGTCGCCCCAGCGGCCGGGCACGCGGCGCAGGATCGAGGCCAGGCGCAGGCGGGCCGGCCAGGAGCCGCGGGCGAGCTCGACGGCCCGCTCCGCGGCGGGCACGGCATCGGCGTCGCGGCCCAGCCGCTCGTGGGCGAGGCTGATGAGCCGGTGCGCCCACTCGGCGGACGGATCAAGGCCGGACGCCCTCCGGGCGGCGTCGAGCGCGGAGTCGGGACGGCCGGCGTTCAGCCTGGCCAGGGCCTCGGCGCACCACTCGCGGGAGGACCGGTCGGGAAGATTGCCTTTTCTGCCATGTTGATCGGTCCCCACGGTCCCATGATCGCTTCGCGAACGATCGTTGGATAGATACCGACATATGGCTGTATCTCTCTAGAGAGGTTCGTGTGTGACCCTGGATCAGGCGATACCGCTACGACAAGTGCCTGACATGGCCTAAGCTGCCACGCAAGCCGGAGCGGAGGAGCCGGGCGCGAGGCCTCGGAAGGAGCGAGTGCCGAGCCGCAATCCCACGCGCCGACCCGAGAGCACGTGCGGGCCCTGGACACGGATCGGCCTGCAAGGAGGCCCATGACCGTCACACAGGCCGCACTTTTCGTACGGACTGCGGACCGGGAGCACCGGGACCACCGCTGGTCCATCCTCGTGCTCCTGTGCCTGAGCCTGCTGCTGATCACCGTGGACGCCACGGTCCTGCACATCGCGGTGCCCGCGCTCACGGCCGCGCTCGAACCCTCCGCCGTGCAGCTGCTGTGGATCATCGACATCTACTCGCTGGTGGTCGCGCCCCTGCTGATCATGTTCGGCACGCTGGGTGACAAGTACGGTCGCAAACGCATGGTCCTGTGCGGCTTCGCGCTGTTCGGCCTGGCCTCGGCGGGCGCGGCGTTCGCCCCGACGCCGCTGACCCTCATCCTGGCCAGGGCGCTACTCGGCGTCGGCGGCGCGATGATCATGCCGGCCACGCTGTCGCTGATCCGCCAGGTGTTCACCGACCGGCGCGAGCGGGCCATCGCGCTGGGCGTCTGGAGCGCGGTCGCCGCCGCGGGCGCGGCCGTCGGGCCGCTCGTCGGCGGCGTGCTCGTCGGCGTCTGGTGGGGCGCGGTCTTCCTGATCAACGTGCCGATCCTGCTGGTGCTGCTGCCCGCCGCCGTCCGGCTGCTGCCGGACTCGCGCGAGCACAAGGACCGGCCGTGGGACGCGATGAGCGCCGTGCTCTCCGTGCTCGGGATCCTGGCGCTGGCGTTCGGGCTGAAGGAGGCGGGCTCGGGCAGCCTGATGCCGTTGTGGGCGTCCGTGCTGGTGTTCCTGACCGGGCTCGGGCTGCTGGCCGCCTTCGTCCGGCGGCAGACGCGGCTGCCGACGCCGCTGCTGGAGATCGGACTGTTCCGGCGGCGCGAGTTCGCCACCGGGGTCGCGGGCGTGCTGCTCGGCGTGTTCGCGCTGGTCGGGCTCCAGCTCATGCTCGCCCAATACCTTCAGCTCGTGCTCGGCGACAGCCCGCTGCGCGCCGCGGTCCGGATGTTGCCGCTGGTCATCTCCGCCATCTCCGGCGGGCTCGCCGCCGCCCACATCCTGCCGAGGATCGGCATGCGGGCCACGATGAGCGGCGGTCTCGGCCTCGTCGCGCTGGCGCTGACGCCCACACTGAGCTGGGGGGTCGAGGGCCATCCCGTGATGCTGGCGATCTGCTTCGTCGGCATCGGCTTCGGAGTGCAGGTGGCGCTCCTGGCCGCCTCCGACACGATCATGTCGTCGGCGACCGAGTCCCAGGCGGGTGGGGCCGCGGCCATCGAGGAGACCGCCTACGAGCTGGGGGCCGGCCTGGGCGTGGCCGTGCTCGGCACGATCACCGCCATCGTGTACGCCCCCGGCTTGCCCGCCGTGCCCGGAGTGTCCGCGGGCGGCATGGACAAGGCCAGGCAGTCGCTCGCCTCGGCCGCGCACGTCGCGGACGAGGTCGGCGGCCGAGCCGGTGGCGCGCTGCTCGACGCCGCCCGGTGGGCCTTCGTCAACGCCCTGCACACGACCGTGGTCGTGAGCGTCGTTCTGCTGAGCCTGACCGCCGTCGCGGTGGCCACGTTGCTCAGCCGTGATTGAGGTGTGCCATGTCCCGATCAGGGCAGACAATTACCGTGAGACAGGCCTTGAGCGATCTTGCCGCTTTAGTCGCCCGCATCGGCGTGGGCGGTATCTTCTTCGCCAACGGCTGGGCCAAGCTGGAAGACGGGCTGAAGATCACCGGGGAGAAGTTCCTGGAACAGGGCGCCCCCGCCCCCGGCGCCTGGGCTCCGATCACGATGCTGGCCGAGCTCATCGGCGGCGCCTTACTGATCGCCGGGCTGGCGGTCTCCGTCACCGGGCTGATCCTCTTCGCCGAGGCGCTCGCCGTCTTCCTGGTCGCGCCGCCGCTCAACCCCATCAGCCTCAATGAGCTGATCCTCCTCGGCGCGGCGTCCCTGCTGCTGGCCGTGGTGGGGGCGGGACGGGCCTCGGTGGACCACATGGTGGTGATCCGGCGGCGGGAGTCGGAGGCGGCGGACGAGTTCGCCGCCGACAGGGAGGCGGACAACGTCATCGCCTCACTCCGCGAACCCGACACCAAGCCAGACAAGCCAGATGCCAGGGATAAGCCCACCAAGACGGGCAAATCCGAACCCGCGCCCGACGCCCAGGCCACGGAGGACACGGCGCCGCACCCGCGTCCGCGCTCCGGTGAGCAGAAGAGCGGCGAGGACCCGGCGCCGACGCCGGGCGACACGCTGGTGGCCGGCCGCAAGAAACCCCCGGCCCGGGGCCGCCGCACCACCACCTCCGACTGACCCCTCCCCGCCGGCTCGGTCCCGCGGGGACGGGGAACGGCTCGCCGCCCGGTCAGGCGGGGGCGACGGGGGAGGAGACGAGGGCGGCGCAGGCCTCGGTGGCCATGACGGCGCTCAGCTGCGCCGACAGGGGCACCTTGCCGTCCGCCGCGCGCGTCCACACCGGCCCGGCCAGGATCGTGCCGTCGCGGGCGCACGACCGCCACACCCGCTCAGTGCTGGCCAGCATGAAGTCCCGCAGGTCCGGCACGTCGGCCGCGTCCACCAGGAGGCGGGCGTACCGGTAGAAGACACCCTTGAACAGCCCTTCGTCACCGCCGCCGCCCTCGTCGGCGAAGACCCCGGCCGGGGCCAGCTCCGTGAGGGCCGTGCGCGCCGTCCTGGTGGCCCGCCGCAGGTAGTCGTCATCCCCGAGAGCGCCCGCCAGCTCCACGCAGGCCCCGATGTACAGACCCTGGTTGTACGTGAAGCGCCACTGCTCGTCGATGGCGTGGTCCTGCTGCCGGTTGATGCCGTCGTGGACGAACCCGTCCTCCCGCACCAGCACGCGCTCGAGCCAGTCCATCGCCCGCCGCCCCCAGTCCAGCTGCGCGGGGTCGCCCGTGTGCCGGTGCAGGCGGGCGGAGAGCAGCACGAAGGGACCGTTGGCGGGGGTGTTCTTGTAGTACGGCTGGGGGACCCGCCAGGCGATGCCGCCCCCTTCGTGCTCGTTCCAGCCGTTGTCCAGCACGTGCCGCCAGATCGCGGCCGCCTCGGCGCGCAGCCCGTCGTCACCGCGGGCGTCGGCCAGCCGCAGGATCGCCAGGCCGAACCAGAGCATGTCGTCGAAGTAGTCGTTGAACAGCGACCCGTCGTTGCGCGCGAGGATGTTGTCGTGGATCTCCCTGGCCCGGTCCAGCCACGACGGGTCCGAGGTCCGCTCGTACGCGTCCACCCGCGCGTCCAGGGCGTGCGCCAGCCACCAGTAGTTGAAGACGTCGTTGTCGCCGGGACCCAGCGGGTGCCAGTTGTCGTACAGCTGGCGGCCGGGGGCGGCGAAATAGTGATCCAGGCTGCGCTGCGCCACGTCGGCGCGGTCGTTCCAGAGGGTGCGGGGATCGGGCTCGGGCGACACCAGGCGTTCTCCGTTCGTCGTTGCGGGTGGTCCTTGAGTCCGGGGGCCGCTTCTAGCGCGGCTCGCGCTGGTCGTGGGCCTCGACGATCGTGAAGGGGACGATGGATCGCGAGGGCACGGGTTCGCCGCGCGTCTGGGCGAGCAGCAGGTCGACCGCGCGCCTGCCCATCTCGCGCTGGTCCTGGCGCACGTGCAGGAAGGCGGGCCCGGCGACGGGGTCGCCGGCGGAGTCGAAGCAGGCGATGAGGGGCCTGGCGCGGCCGGGCGGGGCCGCCACGGCCCGGTCCATCACGCGCGCCAGGTTGTACTCGCAGACCACGAACGCGGTGACCTCGGGTTCGCGCTCCTGGAAGGCGCGGACCCGCTCCACGTCGGCCCGCACGTTCTCCGCGCTGAAGGCGCCGGGCAGGGTGCTGGACAGGCCGGTCAGCAGGTGCTGGTGGCTGAGCGGCAGGCCGCGCCCCGCCAGGGCGGTGCGGAACCCCTCCAGCCGCTCCTCGATGCTCGAGGTGTTCTCCGGCGGGGGCGAGACGAACGCGATGTGCCGGTGCCCCAGATCGAGCAGGCGGTCGGTGAGGGTGCGGGCGGCCGCCACGTTGTCGGTGTGGACGGCGCAGGCCTGGATGCCCGCCAGATAGCGGTCGACCAGCACCAGAGGGTAGCCGGCGAGGATGGTCCGCAGCAGGCGGGCGTTGTAGTACTCGCCGTGGACGGGGAAGACGATCAGACCGTCGACGAGGCCGCCGTCCACCATGGACGCGATCGCGCGCTCCTCCTCCGCCTGGTCGCCGCGGGTGCGCTTGATCACGAGGGCGATCCCGTGTTCCGCGCAGCGCTCCTCCACGGCGGCGAGCAGTTCGAGACCGTACGCCTCCGACGCGTCGGGATAGATCAGCGCGATCGCGCCGGGAGCCCGCTCGCCCGGTGCCGCGCGCTCGGCCGCGGCTCCCTGGGCCGGGATCGCGAGCTGGTCGAGGTCGGGCAGCTCGCCGGCGACGAACGAGCCCTTGCCGCGGATCCGCTCGACGACGCCCGCCTGTCTGAGGAGCTCCAGGGCGCGCTTCGAGGTGATGCGGCTGACCTCGAACTGCTCGGCCAGCTCCATCTCTGAGGAGACACGGTCTCCCGGGACCAGGGCGCCCCGCCTGATCTCGTCCAGCACGTAATCGATGATCCGCTCGTAGAGCAGCGGGCCTCTTGCGACCACTCTTCCCCTTAGGCCACGAAAGTTGGTATGTCAGCGAAAGCTAGATATATACCATCTTACCTGCCCGTCTTGCTGGTCTCCGTTGCAGAGATATTTCGTCCTGGTATCTCCAACATATTGACTTATATCAACATGCTTTCTACCTTTCCCACAAGTGACATCTCCGGGAAGTCCCGAAGGAGACCGCGTGACCAGGACGCTCGCCACAGGGCCGGACATCCGCGGGCCCGCCGCCGGCCCTGCTCCCCACCGCCGGCCCCCCGAACGTTCGGCACTGGGCCGCCACCAGGCACGCGCCGGGATGGTGTTCACCGCGCCGGCGATGGTGTTGTTCCTCGTCTTCACCGTGCTGCCCGTGGTCGGAGCCTTCGGCCTCAGCTTCACCGCGTACGACGTGCTCACGCCTCCGTCCTGGGCCGGCCTGGCCAACTACGCCCGTCTCCTGGAGGACGACACGTTCTTCACCACGCTGAAGAACATCCTCTACTACTGCGCCATGTTCGTGCCCGCCATGATCGCCCTCTCGCTGGTGCTGGCGCTGGCGCTCAGCCGGCGGCTCCCGGGCATGGCGATCTTCCGCACCGTCTACTTCATCCCGGTCGTCACCTCACCCGTCGCCGCCGCGACCGTATGGGCGTGGATGCTGAACAGCCACTACGGCCCCGTCAACGAGATCCTCGGCTACCTCGGCATCCCCGGCCCCGCCTGGCTGGGCGACGGCAGCACGGCCATGGTGTCCATCGTGATCGTCACGCTGTGGCAGGGGGTGGGCTCCAACATGCTCATCTACCTGGCCGGCCTGCAGAACGTCCCCGCCCACCTGTACGAGGCCGCCGCCCTCGACGGGGCCGGCCGCTGGCGGTCCTTCCTGCACATCACCTGGCCCTCGCTGCGCACGACGACGTTCTTCGTCACGACCCTGTCGCTGATCGGCGCGTTCCAGCTCTTCGACCAGGCGTACGTGATGACCAAAGGCGGTCCCGGCAACACGACGCTGACGCCCGTCTACCAGATCTACGAGACCGGCTTCAACCGGCTGCAGATGGGCTACGCCTCGGCCCAGGCCTTCACCCTCTTCATCATCATCGTCGCCGTCACGGTGATCAACATGCGGGTCAACCGCGACCAGGTGCCGGAGTGATGCTTATGACCACCAGCAGGACCACCAGAACGATCCGCCTCGCGCTCGGCTGCACGGCCTTCTACGGCGTCCTGACCGTGGTGGGGCTGTTCATGCTGCTGCCGTTCCTGTGGTCGCTGAGCACGTCGCTCAAGCCGGACGAGGACATCATCGCGCTGCCCGTCAAGTGGCTGCCCGGCTCGATCACCTTCGAGCACTACTGGTCGGCGTTCACCACCGTCCCGTTCGCCCGGCACTTCGCCAACTCCATGCTGCTGGCCGTCGCGGGCGTGGCGACCAACGTGCTGCTCGGGGCGCTGGCGGGCTACGCCTTCGCCCGGCTGGCCTTCCGCGGCAACCGGCTGCTGTTCCGGCTGCTGCTGGCGTCGATGATGGTGCCGCCCGTCGTGACGCTGGTGCCGTCGTTCATCATCGTCAGGAGCATGCCGCTGGCAGGCGGCAACGACCTCGCCGGCCAGGGCGGGGCCGGGCTGCTCAACACGTACTGGGCGGTCATCCTGCCCGGCGCGGTCGGGGCGTTCGCGGTGTTCATGATGCGGCAGTTCTTCCTGGCGCTGCCCAAGGACCTGGGCGAGGCGGCACGCGTCGACGGGTGCCGCGAGTTCCGCATCTTCTGGAGCATCTACCTGCCGCTGTGCCGTCCGGCGCTGGCCACGCTGTCGGTGTTCACGTTCGTCGCCGGCTGGAACGGCTTCCTGTGGCCGCTGATCGTGCTCAACGACCCCGACATGATGACGATCCAGATGAGCCTGGCCGCCTTCTCCTTCAACCAGAAGACCGACTACGGGCCGCTCATGGCCGGATCCATCGTCGCCATGGTGCCCACACTCCTGCTGTTCGCCTTCGGACAGCGCTACCTCACCCGCGGCCTGGCCTTCACCGGCACGGGCTCGAAGTGACACCCCTTGTGATCTCCGAGAAAGGAAAGAGCCGCCGATGCGCTGGACTCTGCCCGGGCGGCCGGCCGTCACCACCGTCGCCCTCCTGACCGTGATCTCCACCGGCTGCGCCCCGTCCTCCGACGACTCCTCCGGCTCCGGCGGGGTGGTCGAGCTGACCTTCTGGGGCGACTGGTCGGGCGAAGGCGAACAGCAGTTCAGGACGATGACCGACGCCTTCAACAAGACCCACCCCGGCATCCAGGTCGAGTACGTCGTGCAGGAGGACATACTCACCAAGTTCCTCACCGCCTCCACCTCCGGCCAGGCGCCCGACGTCATGTTCTGGGACCGCTGGCGCACGGCCACGTACGCGCCCAAGAACGTGCTGGAGCCGCTCGACGAGCGGATGAAGAAGGACGGTGTCGAGCGCGAGCGGTTCTACGGCGAGGCGGTGCGCGAGCTGACCCACGACGGCAAGGTGTACGGCCTGCCGCTGACCGTCGACGCGCGGGCCCTGTTCTACAACAAGGCCCACCTGAAGGAGGCCGGGGTGGAGCCGCCGCGGACCTGGGCCGAACTGGAGCAGGCGGCGATCAAGCTGACCAGGCGGGAGGGCGGCAAGCTCGTCCGCGCCGGGCTGTCGATGGACGACGCGGGCCTGTTCAGCATGTACCTGCGCCAGGCCGGCGGCCAGATGGTCACCGACGACTGCTCCCGCACGACCTTCAACAGCCCGCAGGGCGCGCAGGCGCTCGACCTATGGAGCCGCATGATCAAGGGCGGCGTCTACCAGACCGGGTTCGAGACCGGCCTGGGAGAAGGCACCGACGCGTTCGCCACCGGCAAGGTCTCCATGATCTTCACGGGCCCGTGGAACATCACCACCTACCGCAAGTACGGCAAGGACCTCGACTTCGGCATCGTGCCGCCGCCGGCGGGGCCGCAGGGTGACCAGGCCAGCCTCATGGGCGGGTTCGGCCTGGTGATCCCGCGCGCGGCCAAGCAGAAGGACGCCGCCTGGGAGTTCGTCAAGTGGTGGACGGCCGAGAAGGACAACGCGCTGAAGTGGGCCAGGACCAGCCTGAACATCCCCGGCAACGTGGAGGCCGCGAAGGATCCCTTCTTCACCGGCGACCCGTTCTGGAAGCCGATCCTCGACACGCTCGAGTACGCCAAGGTCCGGCCGGCCTGCGCCGGCTACCCGCCGATGGAGGACGACGCCCTCATCCCCAACCTGCAGTTGTTCCTCGGCGGCAAGGCCACCGCCCAGCAGTCCCTGGCCAAGGCCCAGGAGCAGGGGGACCGCGTCCTGACCCAGAACAACCTCGACTGAGGAGAGCATCGTGAAAGCGCGCATGACCGCCGCCTGCGTGGCGTTATTCGCCCTGCTGCAGGCCGGCCTCGCCGCCCAGCCGGCGCACGCCACCGTCCCCCGGGACGCCGACGCCGCCATGTCGGCCTTCGTCGACGCCTTCTGGGACCCGGAGAAGAAGTACTTCTACACCAACAGCGACCACCGTGTGCACGAGCACGCCCACGGACCGGAGGACGGGCTCTACACCGACTTCTGGTGGGAGGCGCAGCTGTGGGAGCTGGTGATGGACGCCTACGAGCGCACCCGCAGCCCGGAGTACCGCCGGATGGTCGACGACGTGTACGCCGGCTTCGTCGCCTACTACCCGGACTTCGCCAACGACTTCAACGACGACCTCGGGTGGTGGGCGCTGGCGAGCGCCCGGGCGTACGAGCTGACGGGGGACGAGACGTACCTGAACCGGTCGAAGGAGCTGTTCGACCGGATCTGGGCCGAGCGCGACGACACCCACGGCGGCGGCATCTGGTGGCGCAACGACGTGCGCGACCAGAAGAACGTCGCCACCAACGCCCCCGCGGCGATCACCGCCGCGAAGCTGCACGCCGCGACGGGCGAGGCCTCCTACCTGTCGCGGGCGCGGGGCCTGTTCGCCTGGGTCAAGGAGAACCTGCAGGAGGACGGGCACGTCCACGACCACTTCGAAGCCGACGGCACGCTCGTCAAGTGGGACTTCACCTACAACTTCGGCACCTACATCGGCGCCGCCGCCGCGCTCCACGAGGCGACGGGCGAGGCCTCCTACCTCGCCGACGCCCGCGCCGCCGCCGACTGGGCCACCGCCAACCTCACCAACGGCGGCACCCTGCTGCACGAGGGCGTCAACGACGGTGGCGGCTTCAAGGCGCTGCTGGTCCGCTATCTCAACGTGCTGGTCACCCGGCACGGCCAGACGAGGTATCTGCCGTTCCTGCAGCGCAACGCCACCCAGGCGTGGCAGCACCGGCGTCCTTCCGACGGCCTGATGGGCCCCGACTGGTCCGCGCCCGCGCCTGACACGTTCCTGCAGAGCCTGACGGCGGCGGCCCCCGTCAGCATGCTCCAGCTCGTCAAGCCCGACGGCAACGGCGGGCTCCAGCCGGAGAACGGCGTGTACGAGGCCGAGAACGCGCGCTCCGAGGGCATCGGAGGGGAGAGCAGCCAGCCGGGCTTCACCGGCAGGGGCTATCTCGCCGGCTGGAACGCCGCGGACCAGGCGCTGACCATTCACGTGAACGTGGGCCGCGCCGGGCGCCACCAGCTGCGCTTCCGCTACGCCGCCGGGGCGGGCGACGCGGGGCGCCGCGTCCTGGTGAACGGCGCCCAGGCCGGCGACCTGCGCTTCCCCGCCACGCAGGGCTGGGGCCAGTGGGGCACCGCCGTGCTCGACGGGGTCAGGCTGGCGCGCGGGCACAACACGATCCGGATGGAGCTGGGGGCCGGCAACTACCTCAACCTCGACGCGATCACCCTAGGCACATGAGACCCGCTCATGTTTGGGCCTTGCGGGGCCGGTGACGGCGGCGGATGCTGGGAGGGCAGCGACCCCCCAGCCTGGCGAGGTGTGATGTCCCGCCGCTCAGCCCTCGCAGCCATCGCCGTGCTGCTCCTCGTGACCGGCACGCTGACGATCCCGCGGACCAGCCCCGCCGCGGCGGAGGCCGAGGTCCGCGGGTTCGTCGACGCCCACAGCCACCTGTTCTCCTACGAGGCGTTCGGCGGCCTGCTGATGTGCGGGCGGCCGTTCCACGCGCAG
Source organism: Nonomuraea sp. B10E15 (assembly GCF_039871615.1). Taxonomy (NCBI): domain Bacteria; kingdom Bacillati; phylum Actinomycetota; class Actinomycetes; order Streptosporangiales; family Streptosporangiaceae; genus Nonomuraea; species Nonomuraea sp. B10E15. The sequence continues at coordinate 2,678 of NZ_JBDPMB010000042.1, read as the reverse complement.
GGCGTAGAGAAGGCCCTGACCGACTGCGCCGACCACCACCCGAACGGCGAGCTCGCCTGGTACGAGAACCTCACCCGCACCGGGTCGCCGACCGGGACCCACGACCCGGTCGGCTGGCCCACGTTCCGCGACTGGCCGGCGCACGACTCCCTGACCCACCAGCAGGCGTACTACACGTGGGTGGAACGCGCCTGGCGGGGCGGGCTCCGCGTCATGGTCAACCACCTGGTCGCCAACCGGCAACTCTGCGTCATCTACCCGCTGAAGCGGAACGCCTGCGACGAGATGGCCTCGATCAGGCGGCAGGCCGAGCGGGCCCGCGAGCTGCAGGACCACATCGACGCCGAGCACGGAGGCCCCGGGCAGGGCTGGTTCCGCATCGTGCGCGACCCGGCCGAAGCCAGGCAGGTCGTCCAGGCCGGCAAGCTCGCGGTCGTCCTGGGCGTCGAGACCTCCGAGCCGTTCGGCTGCCGCACGCTGCTCGGCATCCCCCGCTGCACCAGGGGACAGATCGACCGAGGGCTCGACGAGATGCACGCGCTCGGCGTGCGCAGCATGTTCGTGTGCCACAAGTACGACAACGCGCTGTGCGGCGTGCGCTTCGACTCCGGCACGCAGGGCGCGATCGTCAACCTGGGCAACCTGCTCAGCGGCGGGTCGTTCTGGCAGGCCCGCACCTGCACCGGCCCGGCGCACGACAACCCGATCGACCCGGGCGGCGTCCTGCCCGATCCGATCGCCGGCCTGCTCCCGCCCGGCGTCTCGCTCCCGCTCTATCCGCCGGCGCCGCACTGCAACACGAGGGGCCTGACCGAGCTCGGCGAGTACATGGTCAAGGGCATGATCGAACGCGGCATGCTGGTCGAGATCGATCACATGAGTGTGAAGGCCGCGGAACGCACGCTCGACCTCCTCGAAGCCGCCCGGTACCCGGGCGTGATCTCCTCCCACAGCTGGACCGACCCGCATTTCTTCGGGCGCGTCTACGCACTCGGCGGCATGATCACCCAGTACGGGCACGACGCCGAGCACTTCGTCGCCGAGTGGGCCCGCACCGAGCCGCTCCGGCGGGAGCACCGGATCGCCGGTTACGGCTACGGCCTGGACGTCAACGGGATGGGGAGGCTGCCCGGGCCGAGGGCCGGCAACTCCGGTAACCCCGTGACGTACCCGTTCGCGACCTTCGACGGCGGCGAGCGCCTTGACCGGTTGCGCACCGGCGAGCGGGTGTGGGACGTCAACACCGACGGGGTCGCCAACTACGGCCTGGTACCCGACTGGATCGAGGACATGCGGATCATCGCCGGCGACGAGATCGTGCGGGACCTGGCGGCGGGCGCCGAGGCGTACCTGCGGATGTGGGAGGCGGCGAGTTCCTCTCGATCATCGACCTGAAATATCGGTATAATTCCGGCCGCATCAGGCTGACGAAAGTTCTCACTTCCGTGCTCGCCACCGTGCTTGTTCCCGTGCTCGTCACAGGATGCCAGCTCGGCCAGCCATCCTCGCCGCGAGCCACGGAGGAGGACGCGCCCTCCAGGTCCGAGCCGGTCAAGCAGGCGACCACACCGGCCACCACGCCGGCCACCATCCCTCCTGACCAGGTCCTGGCCGGCCGGGAAGGGACGTTCGACGGCCACACGTTCGAGGTGGAGATCGTCCAGCTGATCCGCAGGGAGCGGTTCGTCAACCTCACCTTCACCGTCACGGTGACGAAGGAGGGCGGAGACCCGCTCGGGTGGCAGGTGAACAACGCCTTCTCGGCCGTCCCCTCGCCCAGGCCGACCGTGGACGGCGTCCACCTCGTCGACGTCAAGAACGCCAAGAAGCACCTCGTGGCGCTGGACAGCGAGGGCAAATGCGTGTGCAGCCGGATCGAAGCCCTGTTCCTGAGGCAGGACCAGAGCGCGGTCTTCTCCGCCACGTTCGCCGCGCCGCCCGCGGACGTGGGCTCGGTGGACGTGCACATTCCGAACGTGGGGACGCTGGCGAATGTACCGATCAGCTAGCGCGCTCGTCCTGTTGTTGCTCGTGACGCTCACGCCCACCCCCTCGCCCTCGCAACCCGTCCAGGTGCCCGTGGGAGGAGGGGAGCCGGCCACCGCGCCGGTGCTCGACATCAGCGGCAAGATCCTCGACATCTCCGAGCGGATCTCCAACCTCGACGAGTCGGTGACCAACGAGACCAGCGGCAGGGAACGCACGATCACGGTGGCCGCCGACGTGCTGTTCGCCTTCGACAAGGCCACGCTGACCGGCAAGGCCAAGAGCCGGCTCGCGCAGGCCGCCGAGCTGCTCAAGGCCGAGGCGGCGGGCAAGCCGGTGAAGATCGACGGCTACACTGACACCAAGGGCTCCGACTCCTACAACCTGGAGTTGTCGCGCGAACGGGCGAACGCGGTGCGCGACGCGCTCGGCGAGCTCGTGCCGGACACCGACTTCGCCGTGGCCGGCCACGGCGAGGAAGACCCCGTCGCGCCCAACGTCCTGCCCGACGGGGGCGACAACCCCAAGGGCCGCGCCAGGAACCGCAGGGTGGAGATCAGCTTCACCCGCTGACAGAGATGATGTAGGGGAGCACCTCCCGCCAGTCCTGACCCACCCTCTGACTGACCTCGGGTCTTCAACGGGATCTGTCGGTCTGAGCGGGAAGTGCTCGCCTGCACCCACCGGACGTG
>NZ_JBDPMB010000041.1:0-43403 GCF_039871615.1 Nonomuraea sp. B10E15 | reverse complement strand
TGATCGACTGGCTAGACACCGACGATCATGAGGGGTCGCGTTCGTCATCTCCGCACCGGGGCACCCCTACTCGCCCACCCGGCTCAGGGGTACAGCAGTCTCACCAGTCGAGAACGCAACGGCCCTGGGTTCCGCCCCGAGGCGAAGTCTCATATGTCAATGGAGTCATGGCCTGCCCGCTTTGCGGTGATGGAGACGGCACACATGTTGAGCACGCCTACGTGGCGGCGCGGCGCGAAGGTCAGGAGTCCACGGACATCCACGTCGATGCCGTCGCAGGCGCCGTAGAACAACAGGGGACACCGTCGGCCCCTGTAGGTCCGGGCGTGGGTGAGGGACGACGGCATCGGATTGCCCTCACGGGCTGGTGCGAGATGTGCGGGGGCGAATTCGCCATTATCTTCACCCAGCACAAGGGGGCGACACTTCTTGAGGCCGTTCCGATCAACCAAGAGCGCAGGTTCCAGACAGGGCGAAGTCGCTAGTGGTGATGGTCTGGAGGGGGTTGCTGTACAGCAGCGCCGTACAGCAACACCGTCTTATGTGATCACATCTCGCCGAACGGCATCTACCTTCTGACCAGGGCATAACGTCCTCCAACCTGGTACCCGCCATTGACTTGTAAACAGAAGGTCAGGGGTTCGATTCCCCTCGTCGGCTCTGCAGCAGGAAGCCCCTGAATTGGCGTTATGCCGTCAGGGGCTTTCTGTTTGTCCGGACAATGTGAGATCTTGCTAACATCCTCGCACCGCCGGGTCAATCGGCCCGTATCTGGTTGGCGTCCTCGTGCTGGCATGATTGCGACGAACGGATCGTGAACACGACAAGAGCCAACGTGAGTCCGATAGACGGATCGGCAAGGCGAACGCAGTTGATCAGCTCTACGTCCGTCTCTTGCAGTCGCTTTCTGACCTTGGCCAGCACCGGGCTAAATTGGTCGGATGGGGACCTATGAGGATCTACCGGCGGAGCTGGTGACCGAGCGGCTGCGGTTGCGGCGGTGGGTGCCGTCGGATGCCGAGGAGTACCGCGGGTTATGGCTTGAGCGGGATGCGCGAGTGCCGCCGGTGCGGCGGATCGATGCCGAGGGACGCCCGACGGTCGAGGACATCCGCGGCTGGCTCCGCAACAATCCGCTGGCGGCGGATCCGGGGCTCGGGTTGCTGCCGATCGAGCTGCGAGACACCGGTGAGTTCATTGGCTACTGCGGATTGACCGTCGGTCAGGGATCTCTCGACGAACCTGAGATCGCGTACGAGCTGGCACAACGAGCTCACGGTCATGGATACGCGACAGAAGCCGCCCGTGCGGTCATGGAAGCGGCGGCTCGGACAGGACGTCGCCGGCTCTGGGCGACCGTGTGGGAGTGGAACGTACCCTCGTTCCGCGTCCTCGAGAAGCTCGGGTTCCACCGAAGCGACCGCATCACCGAGGACGCCGAACGCGGCAACACGATCTGGATGACGCGCGTACTCGGCCCGGAGTAGGGGGGCCTGCACGGACGCGGCTACCGTCCCGATGAGGAAAGGAAGACTGTGCGACGCCGATCGGCAGGACGCCACCGACGCGTCTCGTACTCTGGCGGCCGGTCGAGTAGTTCGCCAAGGCGTGTGAACACGGGATCTCATGAGTGGGTGCCATGACCGAGTACTATCGGGCCGCGGATCGGGGTGCCGCGTTAGCGGATCCGGAGCGGCCGCGGGTTATCGACAAGCCCGGGGTCGTGCCCGCGTTCGACGCCGTAGATGCGGGAAAGATTGACCCGGAGAACGAGTTCTGCCAATTGGTTGCCCTCGTTCTCGGCGAGCCGTACTCGGTCGATCTCCTCGGCCTCACCTATCTGTATCCGCCGCCCGAAGGAGCACCGCAGAGCCTGGAGGAGGCGGACGCTCTCCCGGAAGGGTCGCCTTACCTTGAAGGACCCGGCATCGCGGAGTTCGCGGTGCGTGTTCGTGACGCTTTGGCCGACGTCGAGAACGACCGTCTACAGGTGCTGGCGGCTCGCTGGTCGGAGATCGAAGACTTCGAGATCTACAGTGATACGGGTCCGCATGACTTGTTGCCCCTGATTGAGGAGTTCGTGGGACTTGCGCGACGGGCGAAGGAGCATGATCAGCAGCTCTACTGCTGGATGGGCGGCTGGTAGGGCAGCGCCTGTCATGACCGACCCTTCTACGGCTGCTCAGTGATCGGTGCCGGCTGGTCGTGTACCAGCTCAAAGGCGTGACCGGGCGCCAGAGTTAGGATCGCGCGGTGAACATGACACCTGATCTTTCTGGTGTGCCTCGCCGGCGTGCTCTCATCAGTGAGGGCGGGAGGAGGGTGCCGTTTCGGCGCTGCTTCTGGATGGTCTCTGTGGTTGTCAGCCCGTACGCGTGCCGCACGAACCACCGGTGTCCGTCCGCGGCCTGAGCGGGTGGCTTCGTCGGAGGGCGTGGGCTATCTCGTCGACGAGGGCGGGCTTTCGGGGCAGGGCGCCGTTTGCCGCGTTCTCCCGGAAGGCATCCAGTGCGAGGGCGGCGAAGCGGCGGGCGGCGACCGTCCGGGTGGCGGGGCGGGTCGATGACAGCCCGCGGCCGGCCAGCAGGATGAGCACGAGATCGTCGGTGGCGAAGTCGTGCCGCAGTCGCCCGGCTCGCTTGGCCCGGGAGGCGAGGGCTCGGAGCCGGCGGAGAAGTGCTGTGCGGTGTTCCGCGAACACGGATGCCTGAGGGTTGGCCGACATGAAGGCGTCGACGAACCCCCTGTTCTGCACGTTGAGCACGCTCAGGCCTTCGACGACGGACGAGAAGCCGCGCCAGGGGTCTGGGTCGGCGCAACCGTCCTCGACGATCTGGCGGCATGCACGCAGTTCGTCCGTGAGCGCGTCGTCGATGAGGGCCTGCTTGGTCGGGAACCGTCGGTAGAGGGTTGCGGGACCCACTTCGGCGCAGCGCGCTATCTCTCGCATCGGGACCTCCAGGCCGCGCTCGGAGAACAGGGTGCGGGCGGTGTCCAGGATCCTGTCGCGGTTCTCCTGCGCATCCGCGCGAAGGTTGTGAGTCACTTCTTCCGTCATCGTTCTCACTTCCGCTAAGTGGACGCATGCGTCCACTACGGTCCGGATCGTAGCTGAACACAGGGAGACGTTGATGCGTGCGGTAGTGATTGAGCGGTTCGGTGACCCGTCCGGGATGGCGGTACGTGAGGTCGCTGATCCGGTTCCAGCCGTCGGCCAGGTCCTGGTCCGGTCTGAGGCGATCGGGGTCGGCGGGGTCGATGCCGTGATCCGGCGCGGAACCCTCGGCGGCTATGGGTTCGCCGAAGGACTGATTCCGGGCAGCGAGGTGGCCGGGGTGGTCACCGCGGTCGGGGACGGCATCGATCCGTCATGGCTCGGGCGGCGCGTGTGGGCGTTCACGGGGACGAGCGGAGGCTACGCCGAACTGGCCACGGCTCACATCGACGCTGTCACCGCCCTCCCCGACGGGCTCTCGCCGGTCGACGCCGTAACGCTCGGCAGCGCGGGCCCCGTCGCGCACTTCGCGCTTGCGCACGCACGTTTCACCGCCGGTGAGTCGGTGCTCGTACGCGGTGCGGGGGGCAGCATCGGCATCGCGACGGTGGAACTCGCCGCCCGCGGTGGTGCGAGCGGCGTCGCGGTCACCACCTCCTCTCCAGAACGCGGGGAACGGCTCCGGGAACTGGGCGCGACGCTTGTGCTCGACCGTGCGGGGCACGGTGGCGACGACGGACCAGGCGCATACGACGTGATCATCGACATCGTCGGCGGGAACGACCTGCCGGCGTTCATCGACCGGCTCGCGCCGAACGGCCGCATGGTCCTCGTGGGCGTCGTCGCGGGCATGCCGCCGGCGGACTTCGGGACGCACCTCATGCGGTCCTTCCAGCAGTCACGCTCGTTCGCGACGTTCAGCCTGGATACCGTTCCTGTCGCCGTGCGCAACGCCGTTCGTTCCGAGCAATTCGACGCCGCCGCGGAGAGGCGCCTGCACCCTGTCGTACACGAGGTGCTGAAGCTCGATCAGGCTGCCGAGGCGCATCGTCAGATGGACGACGGAACCGTCTTCGGGCGGATCGTCCTCACCCCGTGACCGTGCCGATGGCGACGATTGAGATTCTGTTGGCAGGATGTCTAGCGTTGCTAGAGTCATGTCCATGTCCGTCCTCAGAGAGCGTCGAGAACGCGAGCGCGCCCGACGCCATCAGCTGATCATCACGGCAGCCCGCGAACTCGCCGAGGCCGAAGGCTGGGAGGCGGTGACCACGAGAAGGCTCGCTGAGCGTGTCGAGTACAGCCAGCCCGTGCTCTACAGCCACTTCAGCGGCAAGGACGCCATCGTGCGCGCCGTCGCGATCGACGGCTTCGGCGAGCTCGCCGCCCACCTGCGCCGTGCCCGGTCGGCCGGCCCCGAGCCGCGGCAGGCCCTGCACGCCGTCTGCCGCGCCTACCTGGAGTTCGCCACCGAGCGACCCGCCCTCTACCAGGCCATGTTCGTCATGCCGACCGACATGAAGTTCGCGCACGCCGAGACGCCGCCCCCACTGCGCGCCGCCTTCGACGAACTCGTCAGCTGCTTCCGCCCGGACAACGCGCGACGCGAGCTGTTCGCCGAAGTCATCTGGAGCGCGTTGCACGGCATGGCCGTCCTGGCGGACAGCGGCCGTATCCCCTCGGACGGTCAGGAGGAGCGCCTCGACTTCCTGGTCAACCAGCTCGCCGACACCCCGGACTGACCGGCCCGCGCCATGAAGGGCCACCGGAAGGCCGAGGGCCGGCGCCGGGTCCACCCCCCGGCGAGGGTCGCCGGGTTGCGAGGCTCGTGATCTCGGCACGCGAGTCTCCTGTGGCACAGTTTCACTGTGGCGCTCGGCGAACTACCGGACTGGCTGCCGGCATGGTGTCTGGCCCATCTCGGAGATCGGCCCGCCGACGTGCTGTTCCGCCAACGGTCCATGTCGACGGTGTTCGGTCTCCGGCTGGCCGGCGGTGACGACGTCGTGGTCAAGGCCCGTGGCGACGACGGCCGGGCGGTGTCATGCGTGACAGCGCAGGCCCGGCTGGCCGAGAACGGGTTCCCTTGCGCCCGCCCGCTCACGCCGGTCGTCGGCGTCGGTTCCCTGGCCGTGCACGCGGAGGAGTTCCGCCCCGGGGGAGAGGTGCTGCGCGGGGACGCCCCGGACGTCGCCGTGCGCTGCGCGGAGGTCTTCGCCCGGCTGATGACCGCACTGTCGGGCCTCGCCGTCACGCCGCCGCTGCCGAATCCGCGCTGGGTGCGGTGGGACCATGCGGACCCGGGGCTGTGGCCGTCGATCGAGTCGCTCGACGAGAAGGACCAGGATCTCGTACCCGCCTACGCCATGGAGGTCGCCGACAGGGCCCGGCGGCGCATGCTGGCCGCTGACCTGCCCTGCGTGCTGGGCCACGCCGACTTCGAGGCGCACAACCTCCGGTGGCACGGCCAGGAGGTGTGGACGGTGCACGACTGGGACAGCCTGGCCTGGCAACCGGAAGCCGCCCTGGTGGGAGCCGCGAGTGCCGTGTTCGCCAAGACGGGACCGGCCACCCTGCCGCCGATCGAGAGCACCGAGGCGTTCCTGGCCGCGTATCAGGACATGCGGGCCCGCCTGTTCACCGCCGAAGAGCAGCAGGTCGCGTGGGCGGCCGGCCTCTGGCCGGCGGCCCACGACGTCCGATGGGAAGCACTCCACGGCTACACCGCGGTGTCGGGCAGAGCGCTCTGGACACAAGCAGCCGAACGCCTCCGCCGGGCGAACGCCTGACGGCCGAGCCCGAGCCACGTGAACCGTGGCCCGCGGCCTGCTCGCGGGTGGGGGGCAGGATGCCGAGCTTGCCGGAGAGTTCGGCCGGGGTCAGCTCGGCCGTCAGGAGAGGTCGATGCGGCTCAGCTCGCGGCGGGAGCGGATGCCGAGCTTGCGGAAGGCGCGGTAGAGATGGTGCTCGACCGTGCGCGGGCTGAGGAAGAGCTGTGCGGCGATCTCCCTGCTGGTGGCGCCGTCGGCTGCCAGACGGACGACCTGGAGCTCTTGCGAGGTGAGCCGCTCCACGGGGTCGGCGGCCGTGGGCTCTGCCCGTGTCAGGGTCTCCCCGGTCGCGTGCAGTTCGGCCCGTGCCCGTTCGGCCCACGGCGTGGCGTGCAGCCGCTCGAAGACGGTCAGCGCCGAGCGCAGCGGAGCCCGGGCGTCGCTGCGCCGCTTGGCCCGTCTCAGCCACTCGCCGTAGAGCAGCCGGGTGCGTGCCTGTTCGAACGGCCGGCCCGCTTCCTCGTGTGCCTCGAGCGCGCGCAGGTAGTGGGCCTCGTCGTCGGTGACCAGGGCCCGGCAGCGGGCGCTCACCGCCTGTGCCCACCGCTGTCCTCCGGCGAGCGCCCATGCTTCGAGGCGGCGCAGGGGCTCGGCCGCCCTTTCGGGCTCGCCGAGCCGGACGGCCGCCTCCACCTGGTCGGCACCGGCACTGACCAGGCCGGAGGCGTGCCGTAGCGGGCCGCGGGCGGCCGCCTCCAGCCGGTCGAGCGCCGCGGCATGGCGGCCCAGCCCGAGGTCGAGCAGGCTCAGTGCGGTGGTGCCCGCCATGCCGCCGGTGTTGGGCTCGTCCCCGGCCAGCTGGAGGCAGCGCTCCTCGTCGCCTTCGATGGCGGCGACCCGCGCCAGCACGGAGTTGAGCCTCGGCACGCGGTGCTCCAGCCCGATGTCACGGACCAGCTGGACGGCTTCGGCGACGGACGCCTCGGCCTCGCGGTGCCGGCCCTCCTGCACCTGCACGCCGGCGAGGTCCTGGAGCACCTGCGGCAGCGCGCCGACGAGGCCGTGCCGGCGGCAGCGGGCCACCTCGGCCTGTGCCAGCTCCGCGGCGGCCGCGTCCGCGCCGATGATCATCGCGCAGAACGCGCCCCAGGCCATCGTCAGGACCTCGTCATCGGGCCGCCACCGGTGCGCGCCCGAATGGAGGTCCTGCGCCGCTCGCCACGCGTCCGGCGCCGCCTGGCGGGCGCCGGCCACGAACTCCGCGAGCAGCGGCAACCCTTGCGCGTAGTCCTCTCGCACGAGAGCCGCCATCCCGGACACCATCGGGTCGTGGCGCCCCAGCGCGCACAGCCGCTCGGCCGCGTCGAGGATGGCCTGCCGGTCGCCGCAGAACCACCCGTAACCGGCGCCGGCCCGCAACATCAGCGCGGCCTGCTCCGGGCCGGCGTCCGACGAACGTTCGACCAGCACCCGGGCCGCCAGCCGCCGTTCGCCCAGCTCGAACTCCACCGCCGCCCGTACCGGTGCCAGGACCGCCGGTGACGTCGGGCCGGCGACCAGCCACTCGGCCTGCCCGACCAGGTCCGCGGCCTGGTGGGCGTGTCCCGCTGACAGCGCCAGCCAGGCCGCCTCGCCCAGCCGCGCCGCCCGCGTCCGCGGCTCCGGGGTGAGCTGCGCGGCCTGCTCGTACAGGCCGGCCGCGGCGGCGTACGCGGTGCGGCCGCGGGCGCGCTCCGCCGCGCGAGTGATCTCTTCGGCGACCTTCTCGTCCGGGCACGTCGTGGCGGCGGCGAGATGCCGGGCCCGGCAGTCGTCGTCGGTGGTCGCGCGCGCCAACGCCTCGTGCACGAGGATCCGCTGCGCCAGCGGCGCCCCCTGGTATGCGGCGGTGCTGATCAGCGGATGCCGGAACGTCGCGACCGCGGCGGTGACGTCGACCAGCCCGGCCTGCTCGGCCCCCGCCAGGTCGTCCAGACCGACGCCCAACATCTCGGCCGCGCCCAGCAGGGTGGGCAGGTGCCCGCGCGCCTCGGCGGCGGCCGTCAGCATCATCAGGCGGGTCTTGTCCGGGAGCACGGAGATCCGTGACCGGTACGCCGCCAGCACCCGGTCAGAGACGGGCATCGGCCCGGCCGCCGAATGGTAGGGCCGCTGCGCCACGGAGAACTCCATCAACGCCAGCGGGTTGCCCGCCGACTCGTCGATCACCTGCTCCCGTACGGCCGGTGTGAGCCCCCGGTCCGCCAGCAACAATGCCGCGTCCGCCGGCGACAGGCGCGAGAGTCGCGTCTCGGGCAGCCCTGTCGCGGTGAAGCCCTCCTCCCGCGCGGCGAACAGGATCGCCACCCCGTCGGCGCCGAGGCGGCGGGCGGCGAAGCGCAGCGCGTCTGCGCTCGCCTGGTCGAGCCACTGCGCGTCGTCCACCAGGCAGAGCAGCGGGCTCTCCTCGGCCACTTCCGCGAGGAGGGTCAGCACGGCCAGCCCGGACAGGAACCGGTCCGGTGCCCCCTGCCGTCCGTCGTCCAGCGCGAGAACCGCGCGCAGCGCGTCGGCCTGAGGGCCGGGCAGCGCGCCGATCCGGTCCTGCATGGGCCACAGGAACTGCACCAGGCCGCCGAAGGCCAGGTCGGCCTCGGCCTCGATGCCGGTGACCCGCAACGTCCGCAGGCCCGCTCGCCGCGCGTAGCCGGCGGCCCAGTCGAGGAGCGCGGATTTGCCGATCCCGGGCTCTCCGCGCAGCACGTGGCCACCGCTGCGTCCGGCGCGCGCGGCATCGACGAGGGCCTGGATGGAGGCCTGCTCGACTGCCCTGCCGTACAGCACCAACGCCCCCGATCCTTACGTACGTACGCCGACCACCCGTACGTAATCACGGTAACCTTACCGATTCGGCCCGTAAGCGCTCGTTCCTACCGTCGAGGCATGAACGAACTGCTGCAACCTGTGACCGTAGGCCGGCTGGACCTGTCCAACCGCCTTCTCATGGCCCCGATGACCCGCAGCCGCGCCTTCCGCGACGGACTGGTGGACGAGCTGACCGCGGAATACTACGGCCAGCGCGCCGGCGCCGGGCTGATCATCACCGAGGGCACGCAGCCCTGCGTGCTCGGACAGGGGTACATCGACACGCCGGGCCTGCACACGCCGGAGCAGGCCGAGGCCTGGCGGCGGGTCACCGACGAGGTGCACCGGCGTGGTGGGCGGATCTTCGTGCAGCTCATGCACGCGGGGCGGATCGGGCACCCCTACCTGTACCCGGGAGGCGAGCTGCCGCTGGCGCCGTCGCCGATCCCCTCCGGTGAGCGGCTCCACACTCCCGACGGGCCGCTCGACCTGCCCACCCCGCGAGAGATGACCATGGAGGACATCGCCCGCGCCATCGAGGAGTTCGTGGCCTCGGCCAGGTACGCGATGACCGCCGGGTTCGACGGTGTCGAGCTGCATGGGGCGAGCGGATACCTCATCCACCAGTTCCTGTCGGACAACACCAACTGGCGTACCGACGCCTACGGCGGGGCGGCGGAGGGGCGCATCAGGTTCGCCGAGGAGGTCGTACGCGCGGTGAGCGACGCCATCGGCCCGGCCCGCACCGGGATCCGCGTCTCGCCCGGCATCACCTACAACGGCATGGACGAGAGCGACTCCGACGTGCTCTACACCGAGCTGGCCCGCGCGCTGGCTCCCTACGGCCTGGCCTACCTGCACGTCTCGGAGAACGACACGCGCGACATCACCAAGCTGCTGCGCGCCGAGTGGCCGGGGACGCTCGTGCTCAACCCCCATCCCGGAGACGGGGACGGAGCCGCGACCGTCGAGGACGGCACGGAGGCGCTGCGCTCCGGGCTCGCCGACGCGATCTCGTTCGGCAGGCTCTGGCTGGCCAACCCCGACCTGCACGTACGTGTCGCCGCCGGCGGACCGTACAACGAGGCCGACCCCGCCACCTTCTACGGCGGCGACCACCGCGGCTACACGGACTACCCGACGCTCACCCCGGCGGTCGCGCCATGAGCGCGCACCCGGCGACCGGCGGCCTCCGCCCCACCGCCTCACGGCCGGCCCGCGGGATTCCCGGGGCGTGGCTGGCGACGATGGCCGGCCCGTTGTCCTTCGGCATCGCCGGGCCCAGCCTGATCCTGGCCGACACGGCGTACGACCTGGGTGTCACGATCGGCGCGGTGACCTGGATCGTCACCGCGTTCGGCTGGGCGATCGCGGTGGGGACCCCGCTGATGGCCGGCCTGCAGCGCCGCCGGGGCGCTCGTACGGCGCTGCTCGCGGGCGCCGCGCTCGTGCTGCTGGGCGCGGCGCTGGTGGTGGTCGCCCCGGCGCTGCCGTTCCTCGTGGCCGGTAGCGCGCTGCAGGGCCTGGGGACCGCCGGCCTCACCACCATCGCGATGAGCATCGCCGGCTCACCGCGCACGATGGGGCTGGTCACGGCGTCTCTGGCGACGGTGGGGGCGGCCTCCCCGCTCGCCGGTGACGTGGTCGCGGGCACGCTGGGCTGGAGGGCTACGCTGGCGCTGCCCGCGCTCAGCGTGCTCGCCGTGCCGTTCGTGTTGCGCCGGCGGCCGCTCACGCCGCTGTCCGGCACGACGTTCGACCTGGCCGGGGCCGTGCTGCTGACTGCGCTGGTCACGGCGCTGGTGTTCGTGCCGCACACGTGGTTGCCCGCGGGCGGCGCGGCGGTGGCCGCCGGGGTGCTGCTCGCGCTGCGCCTGCGCGCCCGGCCGGACGGGTTCGTGCCGGTCGAGGTCGTGCGCGCTCCGACGTTCCTGGTCGCGGCCGGGCTGGCGTTCCTGCTGGCGGTCGTCAACTTCGGGATGATGTACGCGCTGCCGCCGCTGCTCGTCGAGAACGCGGGCTGGAGCAGCGGGCAGGTGGGGTTGGCCATCACCTGGCCGCTGCTGTTCGGCGGCCTCGCGTCCTACCTGGTGATCATGCTCACCGCCCGCCGCGGGCTGCTGGTTCCTGTCGTGCTGTTCGCCGTGCTGAGCGCGACGGGCGTGGTGCTGGCCGCCGTGAGCGGCGCCTGGGCTCTGCTCCTCGCCGCCCAGGCGCTGGCGTCACTCGCGGCGGCCTCCGGGCAGGGGGCGTTCGCGACCCGTGCCGCTCTGGCCGTGCCCGACAGGGAGCAGTCCGCGGCCATGGGCCTGTTCAACCTGCTCTACCTGCTCGGCGCCGCCTTCGGCCCGGCCATCGCCACGCTGCTGGTCGGCTGACTCCCCGAACGGGAGGGCACGCGCGGTCGCGGGTCAGCCGCAGTTGCCCCAGTAGCTGCGCCCGCCGCGCGCCACCTTGCTGCCGACGCGAATCTCGCCCGAATACATCACACACTTGCCCGCAGCCGGTCGGATGACCGCGGCGTCGGAGTCGGACCAGCCGGACACGGACTTGCCGCCCGCTCCCTTGACGTAAAGGGTGGCCTTGACGAACTTGTTCCTGTTGGTGCTATTGATGAGGGCAAGACAGTTCTTGCCGGTCGATTTGCTGTACATCAGGTAGAGGCGGCCGTATACGGTGCTGCCGGACTTGATGGTGCGCGTGCCGTCGCTCACTCGGACGTAGCCCGGCCCGCACACCCGCTCCGGGGTGATGCCGGCCGCGGCTTGCGACGGGGTGGCGACGGCCATGCCGGCGATGGTGCAGAGCCCTGCGAGCAGCAGCGTCGTCGCAGTTCTGGGCATCCGTGAACTCCTTACATGGTCAACGATGTGTCGCCCGTGACACTTGCGGCGAAGTGCCGGTGCCTTCGGCCGACCGTGCTGCGACTGCCGTCGGCAACCGGCACGCCGATGGCGCTGAAGGGCGAGATCAACAATGTCGTAAGGCTGCCGGGGCACTCAAGGCCGGGTATCCCACGGATTCGGCCGCGCCCGCTTGGGGCTGGTTCGCCGGCTCCCCGCGGGTGTGGCGCCGGCGGTGTCGTTCAGAGGGCGAAGGCTCGCTCGACGGCGCCCGAGTCGAGGCGGACGAGAAGCGCGTCAGGGAAGCGGAGGTCCGCCCAGAAGCCGCCGGGTCCCTCCAGGCCGAGCCGCGCCGTCATCCAGACGGTCATCGCCATGCCGTGCGTCGCCACCACGAGCGGGCGCCCGCCGGCACGTGCGAGGTGCTCGGCGAGCCCGGCGTCGAAGCGCCCGGCGACCTCGGCCCGCGGCTCCCAGTCCACGTGATCCGAGCCTTCGACGTACGCGCGGCGCAACTCGCGATAGTCGCCTTGCCACGGCTCCACGCGGGTGACCTCGTTGAAGCGCCGATCACGCGTGACGGCGTCGTCGCCGCCCAGCGTCTGCCACGCCTTCGGCTCGTCGCTGGAGACGAGGCAGGCGTCTTCGGGCAGGCGGGCGACCAGCCGGCGGGCCGCCTGCCGTCCTTCGGCGCTGAGCGTCCATTCGTGCGGGGGGAGGGCCGGGCCGTACGCGGGCATGGCATGGCGCACCAGGAGCAACATATGGCGAAATTTACGGTTAGTTCGGGTAGCGGTGCACGGTCTCCGGACGGATGACGATGCGGATGAGGTCGCCGGCCAGCATCATGGCGAGATCGTCGGCCCGGGTCTGGTCGTCGAGGTCCCAGTAGCGGGCGGCGAGGCGGGCGCACAGGTCGTGCGCCCCGTCGGCCTCCACCGTGGCGTGGCCGGCGACGGACACCCAGCGCTCGCGCTCGCCCACCGGGGCCGCGACGACGATCGAGGCGCGGGGGTCGCGGCGCAGGCGGCGTACCTTCAGGGAGTCCGGCTCGGTGAAGAGCTGGATCGTCCCCTCCGCGGTGGCCTCGAACCACACGGGCCGGGGTTGAGGCGGCTGCGTTCCTCCGGCCACGGAAAGGAACCCGTGCAGGGGGCGTCCGAGAAACTCGAGATCTTCGGCGGTCAGCCGGCTGGCGGCGGTGCTCATGGCGGCCCTTTCCCCGGGTTCACCCCTCTGCCCGCGCTCCATCAGGTCGAACCTCGCGGCGGGCGTCGCCACGCCTCCTGGCACACCCGCGGCTGAATCGTCTCCGACTGCCAACCTTCTGGCACGCCCACAGCGTCTGGAGGTTACTGACATGAGGAGAGACGTTGGATCGCAATGCCAGTTTCCAGGCATTCGCCGATGCGCATCAGCACCGGTTGATGCGCCTGGCATATCTGCTGACCGGCGATGCCCACCTCGCCGAGGATCTTTTACAGAGCGTGCTGGTCCGGATGTACGGCAGGTGGCCGAGATTACGCCACGTGGACAGGCCGGAGGCGTATGCCCGCAGGACCATGGTGAACCAGCACATCTCGTGGCGGCGTCGTCGTGCGACGGGGGAGGTGTCCATCGCGAACCCACCCGAGCGAGCCCACGACCCGGAGGACTCCACCGTGCTGCGGGTCGTCCTGCGCCAGGCGCTCATGCGGCTGACACCCAAGCAGCGCGTGGTGCTCGTCCTGCGCTTCTACGAGGACCGCACAGAGCGTGACGTGGCCGGCCTGCTGGGCTGCTCGGTCGGCACCGTGAAGAGCCAGACCCACCACGCCTTGGCCCGCCTGCGCGCCCTGGCGCCCGAGCTGGCGCCGCAACTCCCCACCCTGGACGAGGCTCACATCAAGGAGGTCCGCCGATGACGTGGCTAGGCGACCAGCTCAGCCGCATCGCGGACGACATGCCCCAGCGGGATCTGGCGGGTCGGGCGATCGAGGCATACCACCGCAGGCGGCGCAACGTCATCGCCATGGCGGCGGCCGCCGTGGTCGTGGTCGTCGTGCTGGGAGGCACGGTCGCGATCAAACTCAGGCCGGAGGCCGCCCGCCCGGCGGCGCCGCCCGAGCGGGCCGTCATCGACGTCGGCGTGGCGGACACCGTTGAGGCGGCGCCCCTCCACGTGGCCATGAACAAGGGGTATTTCGCCGCGGAAGGGTTGCGGGTGCGGCCTGTCCCTTCCCATGCCATCGCCGCCGTGTCCGCGACGGAGACCGGCGAGTTCGATCTCGCCCAGACCGACTATGTCGGGTCGTTCCTGGCCCGGCAGCACGACAAGAAGGTCCGCATCGTCGGCGGCCTGTACCGTGCCCGTCCCGGGAGCATGGCACTCGTGGTCAAGGCCGGATCCCGGATCCGGAGCGTGGCCGACCTCAAGGGCAGGAAGGTCGCGGTCCCGTACCTTCGGGGACTCTCGTCGCTTTCCGTCGCGGCCTTGCTGAAGCGGAGCGGGCTGACGACCGAGGACGTCATCCTGGTCGAGAGCCCTTACCACAATGGCGTCAAGGGTCTGGACGCCGGCATCGCGGCGACCCTCCTGGCCGAGCCTTACCTCACCACGAGCGTGCGGGAGAAGGCCGTGCGGGTGCTGCGACCGGCGCTGACCGGGGAGTTCGAAGGGCTGCCCACCGCCGGTTGGATGGCCGGCGACGACTGGATCCAGGACAATCCGCGTACCCTCGCGGCCTTCCAGCGTGCGCTCGCCAGGGCGCACCGCCTGATCGCGGCCGACCCCGCGCAGGCCGTGCAGGCGCTTGCCTCCTCCACGAAGTTCAGCGCACGCGACCTCGACGGCCTCGCACTCGGGTCATATTCCGCCGAGCTCGACGTGAAAGGGCTGCAGCGGCTGGCCGATCTGGCGCGGAAGTACTCGGTGCTGGAGAAGGGGCTCGACGTGCGAGACGTCATCAGGTAGGCGACCCTCTCCATGGCGGTCAGTCCACGCGCGCCCAGAAGTCGTACGGGTCCCGCCCGGGGCGGAACCCGTGAGCCCGCGCCATGTCCGCCGCGTCCCGGAACCCGCGGGCGACGGCTGCGGGGTCGTGGGAGTCGCTGCCGAACGTGACCGCGTCCCCGCCCTCTTCGTGCCACCACCTGACGATGGCCGGGTGCAGCGGTATGCGGGTGTTGATCTCGAGTGCCCTGCCCGACCGGGCGGTCATCCGCAGCGCGTGCCGGAACTCCTCTTCGAACTTCGGCAGCTCGAAGGGCCCGGCCTCCCGCGACGGCCAGTAACGCAGCGGGTAGTCGATGTGGGCCAGCACGGAGAACGCGTCGCTCCGCGTGACGAGGTCGACGATCCCGGCCAGATAGTGCCGGACGACGTCGGCGGCGGGCCGGTGCGCGTACTGGCCTGGTGGTTCGGCGAAGCCGTCGCCGTCCGGGAGGCAGTGCAGGGAGCCGAGCACCCGGTCGAACCGTCCGGCTCCGAGCACCTTCGTGGCGGCGGCGGCGTGCCAGTGGGGTTCGCCCAGTTCCAGACCGCTCAGGATGCGAAGGGCCGGGAAACGTTCCCGGCACCGCTCGATCGCCTCCAGGTATCCGGGTGCGTCGAACGCCGGAGGAGCCAGCAGCCCCTGCGGCGTGGCCACGGTCGCGAGGTGGTCGTCCGGGGCGAGGGCGTCGAGAGCGACCGTCCAGACCGTGTGGTCGACGTGCTCGGTGAAGGCGATCGCCGGCAGCCCGAGCTCCACCGCCCGCGCGCAGGAGCGCTCCATCGACCCTGACGGGGCGTCCCACGACCATTCGCTGTGCACGTGGCTGTCCGCGGGCACCGTCATGAGTCCCCCACCTCCTGCTGCAACGGCCGGCATGCGGGAATCTACCGCGCCGCGGACCCGGGACCGGACGTCCACGTGACGGTGTGGTGGTGACGACGGTCACGGTATGAAGGCCGGTCTAGGCGCCCTGGGCGGGCCGGTCGGCGGCGTGCCCCTGTTGGAGTCGCTCCGCCTGCTCGTTGAGCTCGCTGGCCCACTCGTCGGTTTCGTTCTCGAGCACCTCGCCGGTGGCCTGGATGAGCTCACGGATCACCGTCATGAGGGTTTCGCCGTCAGCCGAGCGGCACATCGCGGCCGTCCAGTCGGCTTGGGCGAGCAGGAGCGCCCGGTGCAGCCGGGCCTGGGCTCGCATGTACCGCATCCACGACGTGGTGAAGCCGAAGTAGCGGTCGAGGAGCACGCACCCCGCGGACAGCGCGAGGAGCACGTACCCCCACTCCGGGGCGATCAGGCGGTTGTCGGCGGCGTGCACGAGCGGCACGACACCGCCGCAGACCGCGAGGACGATGGCCGTCGCGCGCAGCCCGCGCGACCAGCGGGACTTGATCGTCTTTTTCCACAGGTACCAGTCGATGGCGGTCAGCGAGTTACGTTCGGCGTGGCGGAACAGCACGGAGGCCGTCTCGACGGGATCGCCCTGCGGCAGCTCGGCCAGGGCTGAGGGGATGAGGTTGCGTGCCGCTCGTGCCATGCGCTTCTCCCGGTCAGGACGCGAGGCCGGTCTCTGCGTCACCGATGCGCCGGATGAACTCCGCCACCAGCGGTTGCACCCGCTGTGGCGCGACGGGCAGCAGCTTCTCGGCGTCCGTGCGGTGGCAGTTCAGGGGCCCTGACCCCAGCGGCGGTGACAGCCGCAGCGCCCGCCCCAGATCCGTGATCGGGTCGATGGCCGGGTCGAGGATGCGGTGGCCGAGCACCGCCTCCAGCACCTTCAGCACCAGCGTGCACAACGACAGGCTGAGCGTGGCCTCCCGGTTGCTGGCCGGCGCGGTTCTGATGCAGATGTTGCGCGCCCGCAGGGCCAGCTTGCCTGCCGCCTTCGGATCGGACTGCAGCAGCCGTACGATGGCCAGCCGCGTGATCGGCGGATCCCAGTCCTCCCTGGCCCGGTCGAGCGCGTCGATCGCCGCGTTGAACAGCTCCGCTGCCCGGTCCAGCATGTCGCGCTGGTACCAGTAGTAGCCGTGCCCGTAGTGCACGTCGGCCAGCACGCGGAAGGGCGCCATGTCGTAGGAGGTGTGCACGCTGCCCTGGTCGGGCGCCCCCAGGCGGGGCTGGCGTTGCTGCTCGACCACGCTGCTGGCGACGTCGGTCGCGGCGGCGAAGTGACGCTCGGCCAACTCGGTCTGCTGCAGCCGCCGGGCCACGACGCCGCGCGCACGCTCGGTCTCGGCGTGCAGCAGGTCCAGGTTGCACAGGCAGCGGGGTGGCTCGTTGCCGCTGGCGTTGCACGGGAAGAAGCCGGGCTCGTGCCGCCGGATCTCGCCGATCAGCTCGCTCAGCCGGGAGAAGCGGTCGCCGGCCTCGTGGTTCAGTTCCCGTTTGCGGAAGCTCTGGCCCATCACATAGAGGGCGATGCAGCAGCCGTCGCCGATCTCGGCGGCCAGCTTGCTGGCGTCCTGATAGATGCCTGCGGTCAGGAGCCTGGTGGCCAGCAGGAGATTGGCGTAGTTGGGGATCTCCAGCAGGGCGTCCCGGTCGATCTGCGGCAGCATGAACAGGTGGGACAGGTTACGGTGCAGCCCGTACTCCAGCAGCGTGATCACCGTGCGGTGGTGTGCCTGCTCCGGCGGCAGGCGGGCCGGCAGGTGCGGGCCGAGCGCGGTGCCGAGGTTGACGATGCTCGCCATGATGTTGGGTGAGCGCCAGGCGGCGGCGTAGATCTGGAAGACGTGGTCGAGCAGCGCTGACATGGCCGCGTCCGGATCGTGTGAATAGGCGTGGTGGAACCAGTCGACGACGGAGCTCAGCCACCGGCGCCGGTTGACCGCGCTCCACACGGCGAAGGGAAACTCGAGCGACTGGTCGGCGGCCACCTTGCCGGTGGCTCTGGGGCGGGCGGGAAGCGTGAACTCACCCACGTAGCCGTCACTCGCGCGGTGGGGGAAGACCTTGGTGTCGAGCACCCACCGGTGGGCCGCCGGCCCGTCCGCGAACGTCAGCGGCTCCAGCATCACCTTGCGGGTGCCGGCGTCGAGCGAGCCGTAGAAGACGCGGTTGGGCCACTCGCTGCCCTGGTAGGCGGCTCCGGCGGAGATGTCCAGACTCGTGCCGCTGAGCGCCTGCGTGCCCGTCACGTCGGCGGTGTGCAGGTGTCCGGACAGAATGATGGGATAGACCTGCCTGATCCACGCATGGGCGGTCTCGTCGGCGTGCATCCAGCTGAACGGATGGTGCAGCAGCACGAAGACGACATGCGGGTCGCGCTGCAGCAGGAGCTCGCCGCGTTCGCGGACGGTGCGCGTCCCGAGCCACAGCCGTCCCTGGTCGTCGTCGTCCTGGCAGAACCAGGCGGAGTTGAGCGGCAGGACGCCCACGCGGGCGCCGCCGACAGCGACGATCTCGGGCCGCCGCACGACGTCGCCCTCCGCCAGCGGGCAGCCCGGCTGGAACGTTCTAACGAAATCGCGGTACGCGGCCAGTTTGTTCAGGTACGGTTCGCGCTGGTTGTGGTTTTCCCGGCCGAAGAATTCGTTGTCGGCGTCCTGGGCGCTGTCGAGCGTGCGCCGTAACCAGCGGCCTGCCCGCCGCTCCACGTCGTGGTTGCCCGGCACCAGCCACATCCGTTCCGGAGCTACTCCGGTGCACGCGACGAGTTCGTCCGCGAAGCCGGCGGCGACGTCATAGTCGGCGCGGCTGCCGGTGGATGCGATGTCCCCGGTGACGAAGACCAGGTCGGGCGGGCCGTCCCGCTCTGTCCGCTCCCTGACGGTCGCCAGCAGCGGCCGCAGCACCTTGTTCCTGTCGTACGGATCCCGCGCGTCGCCTCGCAGGTGCAGGTCGGACAGGTGAAGCCAGCGCACGGTCGTCATGTCATTCATCTCTCCGCGGTTCGCGCAGTTGGATGGCCTGCCCGTCAGGCCCTTCCACGAACAGCACCCGCGGTTGCAGCGGGTCGCCGCTGGGTGGTGTCATCGGGCCCTGGGTGATCGGCACGTTGTGCTGTTTGCACAGCTCGATGGCCTCGTCGAGGTCTGGCACCTCGAACGCGATATGGGTGAGGCCCAGGTTGACGTCGGTATAGGGGAAGGACGTGTGCCCCTTCTTCATGGAGAAGAGCTCGATGAGCACTCCGCCGCCGTCGAGCCAGGCGAGGGTGCGGGTTTTGAACAAGAACGGCTCGCGCACCGTACGCAGGCCGAGCACCGTGGTGTAGAAGGTGTACGCCGTATCGAAGTCGGCGGTCTGGACGGCGACGCTGTGGGCCCGGCAATCAAGGCGTGCCGGCTCTGACTCCATTGGTCGGGACATGTGCATTCCTTCGCTGCCATTTCGCCAGGTCATAAATGCGCCCGACCAGCTCCCAGGTTGGGACGGACGCCTTGCCCGAACAGGGATGTTCTTCCGCGAGGCTACCACCGGAGGCGCATTTGCCGACGAAATCGGAGAGAGGGCGGGATTCCTGTGCGTCTCCCGGAAGCAAGGCGTCCGATAAAGTAATTTTGGCACCGTTGTAATGTTTCGTCACGACCGAGCCGTCCGCGCGCTGATGTGTTATGTGCCCGGGATTTCGCGATCTCATGCGTTGGTCCCGGCAAATGCTGATCCGAGAGCCCGAGCGGTCGCGCAGGTCGACGAGTTCGAAGACCGATCCCACGGGGGCGGAGAAACTCAGGTCGAACGAAATGGTGACGCCGCCCTCGGACCGTACCCAGCCGAGGGCGCTGCTTTCGATCTCCGGATCCACGTCGGGTGACATCCAGTGCTCCGCGGAGAACCTGACCTGCCCCGCGGCCCGCGCGCCGAACCGCTCACCGCGTGACGCGGCCACCCAGGCGGCGAAGTCGAGCAGATGATAGCCGGTGCCGATCACCACCCCGCCCCCCACCAGGGCGTGCCTGGCGCGCCATGAGGAGGGACGCTCGCCGACCGCGAGAACGCACCGGATCGTGTCGAGATCGCCGAAGTCGCACTGGCGTGCGACCGATTCGTAAGCGTGCTGGAAGTGGGTTTCCAGGCGCCGCTGCACGCCGGTGAAAAGCAGCAGATTCGCTTGGGCGGCGCGTTCGACGAGGCGCGGGAGATCGTCGGAGTGGAGCATTATCGGACGGTCCACGAATACGTGCACGCCGGCGTCCAGGCACTGCTCCACCTGGGACGCGTGCATGGCGTTGGGCGTGTTGATGACGGCTGCGGCGGGAGCGGGCGAAAGGGTGAGCGCGTCCGCCGGCGTCGGCGTGTATCGAGGTGGCGGAAGCCCTCGCTCGGAGAACCACGGCAGGACGATCTTCTGAAATTCGATCTCGCCCTGTTCCAGGCAGCACACGGAAACAGCACGGGCCGGTGTGGCGGGGTCGGTCAACAGCGGGAGCAATGTACGGGTGCGGGCCATCGCGCCGAATCCCACCAACATCAGAGGTATTGCCGGTCGGCCCGATATCGCCATGTGCTTACCTCCGGTATCGGAGTGAACATAGTGCGCGGTTCAGGAATGGCCCGTGACAGCAATAGTGAAGGAGAAGACGCCGCCTCGCCAGAGTTTGCGGGTCTCAGCCGGGCGTCGGTTCGGCCTCGTCCCGTTCGCCCGCGTCCTCGGCGGCGGTGATCGCCTTCAGCGCTCGCCGCAGCTGCGCGTAGGCGGGCTCGCCGATCGTGCCGGCGTGCCGGCGCTCGATGTCGGCGATGATCTCATCCGCGTGGCGTTGCTGGTCGAGGCCGCGTTCGGTCGGCACGACGAGCTTCGCGCGGCGGTCGGCCGGATCCGGCCTGCGCTCCACGTAGCCGAGCGCCTCGAGCTCGTCGACCAGCCGGCCGACGATCTGCTTGTGCCGGCCCGAGAGCCGCGCCAGCTCCGTCGCGCGCACGCCGCCCGCGTCGAGGTAGGCCAGGATCGCCCCGTGGCGCGGGCTCACCTCGCTGTGCCCCCTCTCGGCGAGCCGCACGAAGACCTCCCGTTGCAACGAGAACAGCAACCGCGCGGCGAGGATCCCCAGGTCGGGATCCTGCGTGATCATCCGGCTGCGTTCGCCTTCGGGAGCGTGCGTCACGCCCCGTATAGTACCACTCTGTGCTAGTCACATCTTGTGATAGTCACATTTCGGGACTATCTTTGTCCGAGACCCTGACCCGCTCGGGCAGGGAACCCCTCACGAAAGGACGGACGATGAGCCGCACAGTCCTCATCACCGGGGCGACCGGCAGCGTGTCGAGCGCCCTGCTCGATGCCCTCGACGGCTCCGCCCTCGCCCTCCGGGCGCTGGTCAGGGACCGGGCCAGGGCCGGCGCGCTGGAACGACGGGGCGTCGAGGTCGTCGCCGGGGATCTGGGCGACCCGAGCACCCTTCCGCCCGCCTTCAAGGGGGTGAACGACCTGTGGCTGCTGACCGCGATGGACCCCCGAGCGCCCGAGCACAGCATGAACGCGCTCTGGGCCGCCCGCCAGGCAGGCGTGGAGCGAGTCGTGCGCCTGTCGGCGATCGGCGCCGCCTACGACGCCCCGACGCGCAACGGACGCCTGCACGCCCTCTCCGACCATGAGCTGCAGGCGTCCGGCCTGTTCTGGACGATCCTGCGCCCGCACGCCTTCATGCAGAACCTGCTCTGGCAGGCCGGCCGCATCGCCCACGACGGGATCTTCTCGCTCAACATGGGGCAGGGCCGGCTCGGCATGATCGACATGCGCGACGTCGCCGACGTCGCGGCCCACATCCTGCGCGCGGAGCCGGAGCACCACCACGGCAGGATCTACACACCGTCCGGGCCTGAGACGCTGACCTACACCGAGGCGGCCGAACAGCTCGGGCAGGTGCTCGGCAGGACGATCCAGTACGTCGCCGCCGGCGCGGAGGACGCCCGCACGGGCATGGTCGCCGGCGGCATCCCCGACTGGCTCGCCGGGATGCTCGTCGAGTACGGGCAGGCGCTGGGCTCCGGCTTCGGCGACTACACGACGACCGACGTCGAGGACGTCGTCGGCCGCCCGCCCCGCCGCTTCGCCGACTTCGCCCGCGACCACGCGGCGGCGTTCACCGCGTAGCGCGCCCAGGTGATCGCGGTGGCGCGCGGGGCGGCCCGCTTCACGTGAGCTCCGCCAGCACGGCCGCCACGGCGTCGTACGAGTCCCCGACCCCGCCGGGGTCGCCGAGACGGTGGCGCTCCAGCCGGACGGCCCCGAGGTGGCGAATCTCATAGATCAGCGACCGCCACACCGCCGAGGGGCTTTCGTCCCGCTCCCCGTACGCCTCCCAGAACGCCACCCGCTCATCCTGTCTGGACGCGGCCATCCGGATCGGCCAGTCGGCGGCCGGGTCACCCCACAGCGTGCGGTCCAGGTCGAACACTCCTGAGATGACCGGCTCGGGAGCACCTTCGGCGATCATGATGTTGATGGTCCACAGATCGCCGCTGAGCAGGCGCGGCTCGGTGATCTCGTCCAGCACGGCGTGGTGCTCGGCGGCCACCGCCGCGGCCTTGCGCAGGTCGGCGGCGTCCAGCCCCAGCCCGTCCAGGTCGGTCGCGATGTCCCGCAACGATCCGGTCACCGCCTGGCTCCACGTGTCGTACGCCGGCCCCCCCACGGGGCCGAATCTCGTGCCTCGCACCTCGTGCACCGTCCTGGCGATCTCCCCGATCTGACGGAAGAAGCCCGTCCGCGCCCGGCGCGGATACGTGCGCAGCCCCTCGGCGGCAGGAACGCCGTCGAGCAGGGTCTGCACCAGGTAGTCCCTGCCGACGAGCTCGTGCGACCAGTCGGCCGCGACGACGCGTGGCATCAACGGGGCGATCCTGGCGAGGTGCGGCACGGTGGCGTACTCGTTGCGCATGAGCTCCCGCTCGGAGACGAACTGGCGCTCCGGCCCGGGCGCGAAGCGCACGATCACCGGACGGCTCCGGCCTTCGACGGTGACGCGATAGGTGGTGTTGTACATCCCCAGGCCCATCTCGACCGCGGATGACACGGCGGCGCCCGGGCCGAAGATCCGGCGGCAGACCGCCTGGATCTGGCCGGCGGTCACCGGCTCCTGGAACGCCCCCGCGGGCCGTTCGATCGGCTGGAAGTCCACCCCGCCATCTTGTACGAAGGCCCGCCGAGCGTGTGCGGCGCCGATGCCCGCGCGGGGTGCCCGCCGCGGTGGTGGCGTAGCCCTGTTAGGGGTGTTCGCGCAGGTCATGGGGTGGGGCGCCCTGCGGCCTGGAGGTCGTCGTCCGGTGCCGCGGAAAATCGGGTGACATTTTGTGGCGCTTGTCGGAATGTTGGGCGCGGTCGATGAGTTTTGTCGGTGGCGCAGGTCAGTCTGTACATGACCACCACTTCTTGTGAGACCCGAGGCTGGGACGCCAGCCGCGACGATGTCACTCCCGACAACCCCGATCGAGGTATCGTGCCCGGCTCCCTGCTCGACTCACCAGCCACCTCCGCGACCGGCGTCAAGGGCCGCACCCCGCCCGTGATCCGGCTGCTGGTGCTGGCCACGTTCGTGGTCATCCTCAACGAGACGATCATGATCAACGCGATCCCGCAGTTGATGAGCGCGTTGCACATCACCGAGCAGACCGCGCAGTGGCTCTCGACCGCTTTCATGCTGACCATGGCCGCGGTGATCCCGATCACCGGCTGGTTCCTGCAGCGGGTGTCCACCCGCAGCGCCTATACCGTCGCGATGGGCCTGTTCCTGGCCGGCACGGCGCTGGCCGCAGTCGCGCCGTCGTTCGAGGTGCTGCTGGCCGCCCGCATCATCCAGGCGTCCGGCACGGCCGTGATGATGCCGCTGCTGATGACCACGTTGATGCAGGTGGTGCCCGAGGAGGATCGGGGCCGCGTGATGGGCAACGTCAGCCTGGCCATGTCGGTGGCGCCCGCGATGGGTCCGACGGTCTCCGGGGTGATCCTCCAGTTCGGGTCGTGGCGGCTGCTGTTCGCCGTGGTGCTCCCCATCGCAGCCGTGGTGACGTGGAGCGGGCTGAAGCAGCTCAAGAACGTCGGAGAGCCCCGGTTCAGCACCGTCGACTGGCTGAGCGTGGTGACCGCCGCCGCGGGCTTCGGCGGGCTGGTCTACGGGCTCAGCCGGTTCGAGGGCGGTGACGTGCGCGTCGCCGCCGCGATCGTGGTCGCGGGCCTGGTGTCCATCGCCGTGTTCGTCGTCCGCCAGCTGGCGTTGCAGAAGCGTGGCGCGCCGCTGCTGGATCTGCGCACCTTCCGTCACCGCACCTACACGGTCGCGCTGATCATGATGTCGGTGGCATTCATGGCGATGCTCGGCTCGATGATCCTGCTGCCGCTCTACCTCCAGAACGTCCGCCAGCTCAGCGCCCTGGAGACCGGGCTCCTCGTCATGCCCGGCGGTCTGGCGATGGGGCTGCTCGGTCCGACCGTCGGCCGCCTGTTCGACCGGTTCGGCGGCCGGGTTCTGGTCATCCCCGGCGCGATCGGGATCATGTTCGCGCTCGTCGGCTTCACCCAGGTCACGATGACCATGCCGGTCTGGCAGCTCCTCGGCCTGCACGCGCTGTTGATGGTGAGCCTGGCCGTGACCTTCACCCCGGTGTTCACCCTCGGCCTCGGAGCGGTTCCGCCGTCGCTCTACTCCCACGCCAGCTCGATCCTGAGCACGCTGCAGCAGGTCGCCGCCGCCACGGGGACCGCGCTGGTGATCACCGTGATGAGCGCGCGTGCCGGGGCCCTGCGCTCCGAGGGTGTCACGGAGGTGCTCGCCAACCTCGGCGGCATGCGGCTGGCCTTCATCATCGGCGCGGTGCTGTCCGTGGTCGTGGTGGTCACCGCCCTGCTCCTCCCGGCCCGCGCCGACAACGCCGCCGAGATCGAGGAGCCCAGCCGATCGGAGGCCTGAGCCGGGTCATCGGTCCGGGCAACGGCTCAACGAGGTTTCGGCGCGGCCCTTGTTGCCGCCGGCGGGATGCTTTGTGATGGTTGATCCATGGGATCGACTGATGGTGGAAACCTGCAAGAGCTGCTCGACGAACAGGCCGTCTACTACGGTGCGGTGGCCCCGGAGTACGAACGCCACGCTCTCCCCTTCCCCGGAGCCTCCGAGCTGCCGGCGGCGCTTGACGCGTTCGGGCCGGTGGGCAGCGTGCTCGAACTCGCCTGCGGCCCCGGCACATGGACCGCCCAGCTGCTCCGGCACGCCACAGACGTCACCGCCGTCGACGCGTCCCGGGAAATGCTCGCCATCGCCTCGACGCGGGTGGGCGGGGACGATCGGGTGCGGTTCGTGGCGGCCGACCTGTTCCGCTGGCGTCCGGAGCGCCGTTACGACGTCGTCTTCTTCGGGTTCTGGCTGTCGCACGTTCCGCCGGAGCGCTTCGTGTCCTTCTGGTCGCTGGTGGCCGACTGCCTGAAGCCGGACGGGCGGGTGTTCTTCGTCGACGACAGTTACCGGACCGCCGACGAGCTGATCGAGGGCGAGCAGTCCGTGACCATCCAGCGCCGGCTCATGGACGGGACCGCCTACCGGATCGTCAAGGTCCCGCACCGTCCGGCGGACCTCGAACGGCAGCTCGAGCGGATCGGGTGGCGCATCACGGTCCACCCGACCTCTGGGCCGCTGTTCTGGGGAGCGGGAGGGCGGGCCTGACTCCGGGGGATCTCGCGGGGTGACGCGCGGGACGTTCGCCGGCGGGTACGCGGCACGTCAGCGTTCGACCTGCGCGAGAAAGATCCGCCACGTCGACTTGGTGATGTCGGCGGCCTCGGCGCAGATCTCCTGTGCCTCGGCACGCAGCGGCGGCGGTGGTTGCGGCGCGTCGCTGAGCCCGTAGCAGGGGATCGGGTCGCGCATCCGCGTGAGCATCTGCTGCATGTCCCTGGCGGTGAGGAGCACCGCGCCGTAGAGCAGGTCGGCATATTCCGGGTTCTGCTTGCGCAGCCGGCGCGCGGTGCCGGTGGCGACCTTGACCGCCGCCGCGAGCGCTTTGCCGCAGGTCTTGCTGCTCAGGGGGGTGCGCCGGGTGCACCTGTCTAGTTTGTCCGCGCCCGGGTGCGCGTCCATCGCGGCCCGGAAAGCGTTCTGTACGTCCCGTGTCACCTTCGGCGTCCCCGCTGATCCGGAAGGGGACGGGCCGGCGGTGGTGGTCGCGGGGGCGGGGGAGGCGGTCGCCGGGGTGGCCGGTGGCGGGCCGTCCGCGCAGGAGGTGACCAGCATCCCGACGACCACGGCGGGCGCGAGGCGTACCCATCTCATCCGCGCAAGATAACATCCGCATGATCGCGCGGCTACGGTCTGTCAGCAGCGCCGTCCGGCGGACGGCTTGCGATCGAGGACCCCGGGCGGCCGGCGAGCGAGCGGCGCTCCGGCGGGGGGCGGTCAGACGGCCAGCGCGTCCAGGAGTGACTGCAGGCGGGCGCTCTCGCGGTCGGGGCGGACGAGGGTGAAGATGCTGCGGCTGGTGTTCAACCATGGCACGTCGGCGACCACGAGGTCCCGGCCATGATCGCGCAGCGCGAGGTCGGGGACGAGCGCCGCGCCCAGCCCCGACTCGGCCATGGCCAGTGTGATCTTGAAGTCGTCGGAGTGGCAGGCCACCCTCGGGTGCAGCCGCCAGCGCGCGAACACGCCGTCGAAGAAGGACGCGTCGCTGCTCGCCGGATGGTGCACGATCCACGGCAGGTCGACGAACTGCTCCACCCGGTACGGCGCCAGGTCGGGCCAGCCGCGCGGCAGGACGACCTTGTAGCGGTCCTCGGCGACCCACCGCCGGCCCAGCGATGACGGCCACGACAGGCCGGAGTTGCCCACCTGGTAGACGATGGCGGCGTCCAGTTCGCCGCCCGCGCCCAGGCGCGGGATGAGTTGTGAGGGTTCGGCCACGGAGAGCCGGATCGCGGCCCGGTCGGCGGGCTCCATGTCGCGCAGGACGCCGGTCAGCACGTCGGCGAAGCTCGGGAAGATTCCCAGGCGGATCTGCCGCTCGCTGTTCCTGTGCACCTCCTGGACGGTGGAGATCATGCGCTCGATGTCGATGAGCACGACCTCCGCGTGCCTGGCCAGCACCTCGGCTGCGCTGGTGGGCAGCACGCTGTGGGCGAAGCGCTCGAACAGCGTCACGCCCATCTCCCGCTCCAGGGCGGCCATCTGCTGGGAGACGGCGGAGGGGGTGTACCCGAGCCGGTTGGCGGCGGCCGCGAACGATCCCCGCTGCACGACCTCACGGAGAGTGCGCAGGTGCTCCGGCTTCAGCATCAGCAACCCTTACCCTCAGAAGCGCTAAATGTCGTGTTTGTAGCACTTCCACCTGCATTTAGCTACTCCTACAGTGAGGCCCATCACATTTCCGAGCCGCTGAGAGTCCCATGAGCATCCGCGTGTACCGCAACGCCGCCATCCACACCGGAGCCGGCGAGAACCCGTTGGCCCAGGCCATGGCCGTGAAGGGCCAGACGTTGCTGGCCGTCGGCAGCGAGGCGGACGTGCGCGGGGCCGCAGGGCCGGACGCGGAGCTGATCGACCTGGAGGGCGCCGCCGTCCTGCCCGGCCTCTACGACGCCCACATCCACACCGCCCAGTACGCCCTGAGCCTCGACGCGGTCGACCTGCGCGACGTGCGCTCCCTGGACGAGGCCCTGGCCAGGGTGGCCGCGCACGCCGCCCGCCTGCGACCGGGCGCCTGGTTGTTCGGCGGCCGCTGGAACAGCAACACCTGGGACCCGCCCGCCCAGCCGGACAGGTACGCCCTGGACTCGGTCTGCCCCGGACTGCCGGTCGCGCTGCCCAGCGTCGACGGCCACACGGTCTGGGCCAACTCCGCGGCCCTTCGCCTGGTCGGCATCGACGCCGGCACCCCCGACCCGGTGGGTGGCGAGATCGTCAGGGACGCCGACGGGGAGCCGACCGGCATCCTGCGCGAGTCGGCGTCGTACCCGCTGCGCCACCTCATGGTCTCCGCCGACCTGACCGACCGGCTCCGCGCCGCCCAGGAGGAGCTGCTCGGGCTCGGCCTGACCAGCGTGCACGACATCGACGGCGAGGACTGCCTGGCGGCCTACCTGGAGCTGCGCGAGACGGGCCGGCTGAAGCTGCGCGTGCACAAGGCGATCCCGGCGACCCACCTGGAGGCCGCCATCGAGGAGGGGCGCCGCACCGGGCAGGGCGACGACTGGATCCGCACCGGGCCCGTGAAGATCTTCAGCGACGGCGCGCTCGGCTCGCACACCTGTCACATGAGCGAACCCTTCGCCGGCGATCAGGGCAACGCCGGCATCGCGGTCACGCCGTACGACGACCTCGTCAAGTTGTTCGGCAGGGCTGCGGGCGCCGGCATCGCGGTGGCCACGCACGCGATCGGCGACCGGGCCAACCGCCTCGTCATCGACGCCTACGAGGCCATCGGCCGCACGCCAGGCCTGCGGCACCGCATCGAGCACGCCCAGCACCTGCGGCCCGGCGACCTGGCGAGGATGGCCCGGCTGGGCATCGCCGCCTCCATGCAGCCCGTGCACTGCACCAGCGACATCGACCTGGTCGACTCCCTGCTGGCCGGTCACGGGGTGGCGTCCTACGCCTGGCGCGGGATGCTGAACGTGGGCGTCGCCCTGGCCTTCGGCTCCGACGCCCCCGTGGAGCACCCCAACCCGTTCGCCGCGCTCCACGCCGCCGCCACCCGTACCCGCCCCGATGGCACGCCTCCTGGCGGCTGGCAGCCCGAGCAGCGGCTGAGCATGGCCGAGGCCATCACCGCGCACACCCTGGGCGCGGCCTACGCGGCGGGCGAGGAAGAGCGCAAGGGCACCCTCGCGCCCGGCAAGCTCGCCGACTTCATCGCGGTGGACACCGACCCCTACCGGGAGTCGCCGGACGCGGTGCTGCGCACCAAGGTCATGACCACCGTCGTCGGCGGCGAAGTCCGCTGGCAGCGAAGCTGAAGGAGAACCCCCCAGTGAACACCCGGATCCGTACGTTGCTCGCTGCCGGTGCGCTGCTCGCCGCCGCCACGGCCTGCGGCGCCGAGCCCCTCGACTCGGGCCCGCAGGCCGAGCAGTCGGCCGCGCCCGTCGTGCTCGACCAGGCCCCCGCCGAGGACAAGGCGGCCGACGTGATCAACGCGATCAACCCGGACCAGGCGCTCGCCGCCAAGGTGCCCGCCCGGCTGAAGACCGACGGGCTGAAGGTCGTCTCCTCCCTCGGCTACCCGCCGATGGAGCTGTACGCCTCCGACGGCAAGACCGCGATCGGGCTCGACCCCTCGCTGACCCGGGCCATCGCGAGGAAGCTCGGCGTCAAGGTGACCATCACCGACGAGGAGTTCAACTCGCAGATCCCCGGCGTGCTCACCGGCCGCTACGACTTCGTCATCTCCTCGATGACCGACAACGCCGAACGCCAGGGCAAGCTCTCGTTCGTCGACTACGTGCGGGCGGGCGCGGGACTCCTGGTGAAGAAGGGCAACCCGGCGGGCATCTCGGGGCCTGACGACCTGTGCGGCAAGACGGTCTCCGTCGTCGACAACGGCTCGTCGCTCGCGCTGGCCGAACAGTACGACGCCGACTGCGAGAAGGCCGGCAAGGGCGGCCTGACCATCCTGAAGTTCCCCGGTGACCAGGAGGCCCTGCTCCAGGTCGGCGGCGGTCGGGCGCAGGCCAGCATCACCGACTACGTGGTGACGACCTACAAGGCCGCCGACCCCAAGCTCGGGGTGGAGGGGATCGCGCTCGAAGGCACGGAGAGCCTGTGGGGCATCGGCATGAAGCCGGACGACAAGGAGCTGATCGACTCCGTCAAGGGCGCGCTCAACTCCCTCATCCAGAGCGGCGAGTACGGCAAGGTGCTCAAGGCGTGGAACCTGGAGAAGCTGGCCGTCGAGTCCGCCACGGTCAACGGCGGTAAGTGACCGTGCGGACCGAGCCGATCCTCGACGAGACGGGGACCCCCGTCCCCGTCGCGCGCACCCTGCACTGGGGCCGCTGGGTGGGCGCCGCCGCCGCGCTGGCGGTCGCGGGCTGGCTGGCCTACCTGGTCGTCGTCAACCCTCGCCTCGACTGGAGCAAGGTCGCCGAATACCTGCTCGACGACCGCATCCTGGCCGGGGTCTGGGTCACCATCGAGATCTCGGTGGTGGCCACGGCTCTCGGGCTGGTGCTTGGCGTGCTGATCGCGATCATGCGGCTGTCGTACAACCCGGTGCTGAGCGGGCTGGCCGGCGGGTACATCTGGTTCTTCCGCGGCACGCCCGTCCTGGTGCAGCTCATCTTCTGGTACAACCTGGCCTACCTGTTCCCCGAGCTGGTGCTCAAGATCCCGTTCACCATGATCGGCCTCAAGTGGGACACCAACGAGGTGATGACCGGCTTCACCTCCGCCATGCTGGGCCTGGGGCTGAACCTGGCGGCCTATTTCGCCGAGACCGTGCGCGCCGGCATCCAGGCCGTCGACAAGGGGCAGACGGAGGCGGCGTACGCGCTGGGCATGACCCCCGGCAAGCGGATGCGGGTCATCGTGCTCCCGCAGGCGCTGCGCATCATCATCCCGCCGACGGGCAACGAGTTCATCTCCATGCTGAAGACCACGTCGCTGGTGTACGTGGTCGCGGGGCACGACCTGATGACCAACGCCAGCCAGATCTACAAGGCCAACAACCTGATCATGGAGCTGCTGATCGTGGCGAGCCTGTGGTACATGCTGATGACCGCCGTGGCGACCTTCCTGCAGGGGAGGCTGGAGCGCCGGTTCGGTTCCGACGCCGTACGTCTCGTGCGCGGCGGCGGCCTGGCGGCCAGGGTCCTGCCGAAGGCGACGGCGTGACCGCGCCGGGGACGCAGGTCGTGCAGGCCGCCGGCGTCCGGATGAGCTACGGCGACGTGCAGGTGCTCAACGGCGTGGACTTCACCGTGTCCGCGGGCGAGGTGAGCTGTGTCATCGGCCCGTCGGGCTCGGGCAAGTCCACGTTCCTGCGCTGCGTCAACGGTCTCGAGCCGGTGCTGGGCGGGAGCCTGCGGGTGCTCGGGGAGGAGGTGGGCCACACCCTGCGCGACGGCAGGTACCACCCCTGGACGCCCAAGGAGTTCGCCGCCTTCCGGCGGAACATCGGCATGGTGTTCCAGCGCTTCAACCTGTTCGCCCACCAGAGCGCGCTGGAGAACGTGGCCTGCGGGCCCGTCCACGTGCTGGGCAGCCCGGCGGACAGGGCACGGGGGCTGGCGATGGAGCACCTGGAGCGGGTGGGACTGGCCGACCACGCGCACAAGCGACCCCACCAGCTCTCGGGCGGCCAGCAGCAGAGGGTGGCCATCGCCAGGGCGCTGGCGATGAATCCGGCGCTGATGTTGTTCGACGAGCCGACGTCCGCTCTGGACCCGGAACTGGTGGACGAGGTTCTGGAGGTCATGAAAGGGCTGGCCGCCGACGGGATGACGATGGTCGTGGTGACCCACGAGATCGCCTTCGCCAGGGAGGTCGGCGACTGGCTGACCTTCTTCGACGGGGGCGTGGCCGTCGAGCGGGGCCGGCCCGGCGAGCTCCTGGCCGCTCCGGGCCAGGAGCGCACCAGGGCGTTCCTGTCCAGCGTGCTCGGCCCCAAGGAGGGACCTGCGGTAGAGGGCCCGGCCTGACCTGGCCGCATATCGAAGCCGATATCGCCCGGTGATCGGTATCGCTATTAGACATGGCGTGATCGCATCTGCTTGGCTCCTTCTCGCTGACAGCCGGCAAGCGGAGGATTCGACATGCGACTCGTACGCGCCCGCGGGATCGTGGCCGCCCTGCCCGCCTGCGCCCTGGCGGCCTCCCTTGTGGTCGCCGGCGGAAGCCCGGCTTCGGCCGCGCCGGCGACCGTGCCGGCGACCGTGCCGGCGACCGGGGCGGCGCCGTCGGCGGCGGTTCCCGGCGCGGCTCTGGCCAGGAAGGAGCTGCGCGAGCTGGAGGCGGCGTTCAAGGGCAGGATCGGCGCGTACGCGCTCGACACGGCCACGGGCAGGACCGTGACGTACCGGGCGGGCGAGCGCTTCCCGATGTTGTCCACCTTCAAGGCGCCCCTCTGCGCGGCCGTGCTGCAGAAGGCCCGCACCTCCGACCCCGGCCTGATGAACCGGCTCATCAGGTGGACGGCCGCCGACATGAAGCCCAACTCGCCGGTCACGGAGAAGCACGTCAAGGACGGCCTGACCGTCTCCCGGCTGTGCGAGGCGGCCGTCACCATGAGTGACGGCACCGCGTCCAACCTGCTGCTCAAGCAGATCGGCGGGCCGAAGGGGCTGACGAGGTACTTCCGTTCGCTGAAGGACTCGACCTCGCGCATGGACCGCTGGCACCCCGAGCTCAACGACTGGACCCCCGAGGAGAAGCGCGACACCACGACGCCCGCGGCCATCGGCCGCGACCTGCGCGCGCTCACGGTGGGGCGGGCGTTGCACGCCAAGGACCGCCAGCAGCTCCTCGCCTGGCTGCTCGCGAACAAGACCGGCGGCGAGCGCATCCGCGCCGGCCTGCCCAAGACCTGGACGGTCGCGGACAAGACCGGCACCAACTCCGACGGGTTCGGCGGCGGGAACGACATCGCCGTCATCTGGCCCAGGAAGGGCGCCGCTCCCCTCATCATGTCGATCTACACCAACCGCACCAAGGGTCTCGCCACGGACAACAAGACCATCGCGAAGACCGCCACCGTCCTCGCCCGCGCGCTCGGCAAGCTCTAGCCGCACGGCGTGCGTCTGGATATCGTCATGGCCGTCCTAATAGGCGGCCATTTTTCTGCATAGAGATAAATGGCGTGCCGTGCGCGAACAAGGCCTTTTTTGTCCGTGCAGGGCCGGGGCGTGGACCTTGACACGGCTAATCTTCTAGAGGTTTTCTGGAGATATCGGCATAACGCCGCATGCGGTGTGGTGCCGTGAAAACAATCCCGATCTTTTACGGGGATGTCCATGGCAACGTACGCGTACCGCTGTCTGGATTGCGGGCAATTCGAGGTGCGCCTGCCGATAGGGACCGCCGAGGCGGTCCGCGAGTGTCCGGTGTGCCGCGCTCCGGCCCGCCGATTCTTCACCGTCCCGAACCTCACCCGGCTTTCCCCGGCGGCGTCCGCCGCCCTGACCCGAGAGGAGCAGAGCAGGGAAGCGCCCGAGGTGGTCACGCGCGTGCCTTCGGTACGACGGTGGCAACCGCCACAGCACCCGGCACTGTCGCGCCTTCCTCGGCCTTGAAACAGCCAGCAAACGTTGCGTTCGCCGGCGGCGTGGCGTCCGGCGAGCGCGACCACCCGTACTGACACGAGGAGGTGTCGGTGATGGGAGCCGTCGGACTGCTCTACGTGGGGGCGGTACTTTTCCTCAACGGTCTGATGCTCCTGGGAAAGGTCGAACCGAGAGCGGCCGGCGTGTTCAACCTGTTCGTCGGAGCACTGCAGGTGATCACGCCCACCGTGCTGGTCATCCTCAATCCCACCGACGTGCCCGTGGTGCTCGGCGCGTCGGGCATCTACCTGTTCGGATTCACCTATCTCTATGTCGGCATCAACCTGCTCGGCGGCTTCGACAGCACGGGAGTCGGCTATTTCTCGCTCTTCGTGGCCGTCATGGCGCTCGGCTATTCCTTCGCCAACTTCCGGATTCTCGGCGATCCCGCCTTCGGCGTCATCTGGCTCTACTGGTCGTTCCTGTGGGCGCTGTTCTTCGTGCTGCTCGGGCTGAAACGTACGCGGATCACCAGGTACACCGGCTGGGTCACGGCCATCCAGGGCTGGGTCACGGCGGCGATCCCCGCCTACATGACCCTGGCCGGCTACTGGCGCGACACCAGGCTCTTCGCGATCATCCTCGCCGTGTTCGGCGTGGTGGTGTTCGCCGTCCTGTGGCCGCTGACGCGGCACGGGGAGCCAGCCGCCGCGGCGCCCGAGGAGGCGGAGGAGCCGTCGAGACCGGACGGCGAGCGCCGGCACCGCCCGCGATGGACCTGACGGAGCCCGCCGAGGCGGAAGAGAGGTGAGGCCCACGCCCAGCCAGGAAGGAGCCATCCGCGAGAAGAAAGGCATGCATCATGCCGAAGGTAATCTACAAGATCGACCAGTCGAAGCCGATGCGCGACCAGGAGGTCCCGGGACACAACCGCTGGCACCCAGACATTCCGGTGGCGGAGATGGTACGTCCCGGAGACGAGTTCCGGATGGAATGCCGGGAATGGACCGACGCCCAGATCGGCAACAACGACTCCGCGAACGACGTACGCGATGTCGACCTGAGCTTGGCGCACATGCTGAGCGGGCCCATCGGGGTGGAGGGCGCCGAACCCGGAGACCTGCTCGTCGTCGACATCCTCGACCTCGGCCCGGTTCCCCAGCAGGTAGGGGAGGCGCCAGGACAGGGATGGGGGTACACCGGCGTCTTCGCCAAGGCGAACGGCGGCGGATTCCTGACCGACTACTTCCCCGACGCCTACAAGGCGATCTGGGATTTCCACGGCCAGGTCGCGACCTCCCGCCACCTGCCGGGGGTTCGCTTCACCGGCATCACCCACCCGGGACTCTTCGGTACGGCGCCATCGGCCGACCTGCTGAGCAGCTGGAACCGCCGGGAGCAGACGCTCATCGACACCGACCCGCAGCGCGTTCCGCCACTCGGCCTGCCACCGCTGACCGACAACGTGGTCGCCGGCACGGCGACCGGCGACGCGGCCCAGCGGATCGCCGCCGAAGGAGCGCGTACCGTGCCCGCCAGGGAGAACGGCGGCAACCACGACATCAAGAACTTCACCCGTGGAGCCCGGGTCTTCTACCCGGTCCACGTGCGCGACGCCAAGCTGTCGGGAGGTGACCTGCACTTCAGCCAGGGCGACGGGGAGATCACCTTCTGCGGCGCGATCGAGATGGGAGGTTACATCGACTTCCACGTCGACCTCATCAAGGGCGGCATGGAGAAGTACGGGGTCACCACCAATCCGCTCTTCATGCCGGGAAACGTGGAGCCGAGATATTCGGAGTTCCTGTCGTTCATCGGCATCTCGGTGGACCACGACACCGACACCAACTACTACCTCGACGCGACGGTGGCCTACCGCAGGGCCTGCCTGAACGCCGTGGAGTATCTCAAGAGGTGGGGTTACAGCGGCGAGCAGGCCTATCTGCTCCTCGGCGCGGCACCGATCGAGGGGCGGGTCAGCGGGATCGTCGACATCCCGAACGCGTGCTGCTCGCTCTACCTGCCCACCGCGATCTTCGACTTCGACGTACGCCCGAACGCGAAAGGACCCGCGAGCCAGGATCGCGGACAGTGCGCCGTGACGAGCTGACCGCCATGACGTGCGGGGGTGGCCTCCGGGATATCGCCCGGGGGCCATTCCTTAATGATGCGGCAAACACTGCACAAAGTTTTCTCCGCATGGTGGCGGTCCGCCACCGCATGCGTTACGCGGCCGGATCGGCCGGCGTGGACGGCCTTTCTCCCTCCCCCGGACCATGGCGAAGAAGGTCAACCCGGTCGCTCCGCCACGGAAAGCCCGGTAAAAGGCGCGTTATCCTTCGGCGTATCCCCCTGAACAGTTGTGAGCGCTCTGCGCTGTGAAAGGTTGATCCATGCAAGACGACGCCGTGTGGGTCCGAGGCGTTACCGGCATCCAGTTGCACCACACCACCGACCTTCAGGACGCCACACGATTCCTGAGCAACGCGGCGATGGCGCTGCGGGCCGCGCACGTGCGTACCGGGGACGACCAGTACTCCGCCATCGCCGCCCAGCTCACCACCATGGTGGAAGAGACGCGGACGCTGGAGGGCGAGGCGCGCGCACGCATGCAGGGGTTGCACGCGTCCGACCCCGAGCGGTTCGTACGCTGCCGCGAAGGGCACGAGCCGTGGCCCGACGAGATCCAGGCGGGCTTCGTGCCGCGGCACACCTGCAGGGACCAGTGCCTGTACCACGACCACGACGTTCTCGACGCCATCATGCAGTGCACCTGCGGCCAGCCTCCGTGCCGCGCCTGCGCCATCGCCGGCGCTCCGTAGCAGCGGCGGTGGTCCGCCGACGCGCGAGCGGGCCCGGACGGGTTGAACGTGACGGGGAGGGAGGCTTGCCTCACCCCCGGGTTTCATGCATATCGCTGCCGCCACCGGGGGGCGTGCTGGTAGGGGTGTAGGCATGATCTTTTTGACGCGGACGGTCAGCGTCGTCGTGCTGGCCCTGCTGGCCATCCCGCTCACCGCTGTCTTCGCGGCCCCGCACGCGGCGGCGGATGCTCGCAAACGATCCCAGGCCGAGGCCGGCGCGCTCGCCCGCAAGATGCTGGCCCAGCTGAAGGTGTCCAGGCCCTTATCGATCCGCGGCTACAGCCACCGCCGCTTCCAGCCGCGATGGGAGAAGCACAAGGGCAGGTGCAGCACGCGCGAGGCGGTTCTGGCCCGTGACGGCCGGCGCGTGCGCAAGAACGCGGCCTGCCATCCGGTCAAGGGCGTCTGGTACAGCCCGTACGACGGAAAGAAGCT
Organism: Nonomuraea sp. B10E15; assembly: GCF_039871615.1. NCBI lineage: Bacteria > Bacillati > Actinomycetota > Actinomycetes > Streptosporangiales > Streptosporangiaceae > Nonomuraea > Nonomuraea sp. B10E15. Next base: position 7,552 of record NZ_JBDPMB010000041.1, on the reverse strand, counting down.
GAAGAGCGAGCGGCTTGTCGACGTCGACCATGTCGTGCCGCTGGCGTACGCGTGGCGTTCGGGGGCGAGCAGGTGGAGCCCCGCGCGCAGGCGCGCGTTCGCCAACGACCTCAAGCGGCCCGAACTCATCACGGTCAGCCACTCCGCCAACATCGCCAAGGGCGCCAAGGGCCCGCAGAGCTGGCGCCCGCAGCGCCGCGCCCACTGGTGCCGTTATGCCGTTTCCTGGATCACCGTGAAGCGCCACTACCGGCTTTTCGTGACGCGGAACGAGAAGGTGGCCCTGCTCAACATGCTCCGTAAGTGTTAATGCGGAAAAGGTGCGGGTGATGTGACACGAGGTGCGGATTGTGGCGAGGGTGCAGTTTGCCAACGGGTGTAGGCCGCACACCGACATCGCCACAATCCGCGGCTCTCGTGAGGATGGATTACCACCAGTCCCAGTCGTCGCCCCACCAGGGGCCGCCCCAGCCGCCCCACCAGCGCCTGCGACGGCAACGACGGCGACGCCACCAACGGCGCCGACGGCCGCAGCCTCCTCCGTGCTGGAAGTCGAACGTCATTGTTCCTCCCCCGTTGATCGCATTCCTCAATTCGGACGCTAGCACCCATATCGCCATATTCCAGGACATATCCGGCAATTTCAGGGATGCTTGACGGTGAATTCACTACGTAAAGGCCGCCGATCTCGCGTGGCCAGGGGGAGCCGCAGGGAAACCTGACCCGCGCTCTCAGGCGGAAGCGCGCCGCATGATCTCCTGTTCGGTGAGCGGGTCGGCAGGATGGTGGCTCAGGCACTGCGGGGTGCGGACCAGTGTCTCGGGGATGCCGTCGCTCGCGGTGTAGAACTGCCCGACCTCCAGCCGCCCGACCCGGTCGGCCCGGCCGCCGCGGGCCCTGGCCAGCGTCTGGACCACGGAGATCTGCGTCGGGCTGTTCATCCTGCCGTTGACATCCTCCCCCTCCTGAAGAAGGGGGATTCCCACGGTCGCCCGTGAGGGTTCCTGCTTCATCGCCGGTTGCCCCGTCCGAGAGGACTCTCGTTGGGGTCTTACACCAGCTCCACAGGCGTTTCAGCTCTCCGCCAGCCCGGCGGCGAGCACGTTCTTGGCCGCGTTGATGTCCCGGTCATGGGCCGCGCCGCAGGCGCACTGCCATGCGCGGGCGTGCAACGGCATCGTGTCCCGCAAGGCTCCGCACGCCGAGCACAGCCTGGAGGAGGGGAACCAGCGGTCCACCGCCACGAGCGTGCGCCCGTACCAGGCGGCCTTGTACTCCAGCATGGAGCGCATCTGGCGCCAGGAGGCGTCGGAGATGGCGCGGGCCAGACGATGGTTTTTGACCATGTTGCGGACGGTCAGGTCTTCCACGGCGATCACTTGGTTATCGCGAACAAGCCGTGTCGTGACCTTGTGCAGGTGATCCCTTCTACGGTCGGTGATGCGGGCGTGGACGCGGGCCACCTTCAGGCGGGCCTTGGCTCGGTTGGCCGACCCCTTCTCCTTGCGGGCCAGCGCCCGCTGCGCCTTGGCCAGCTTGCGCCGGTCGCGGCGCTCGTGACGAGGGTTGACGATCTTCTCGCCGGTGGACAGCGTGGCCAGCGCCGTGATCCCCGCGTCGATCCCCACGTTTCCCGCAGCGGGCGGCAGCGGGCTGATCTCCTCCTCGACCAGCAGGGACACGAACCAGCGCCCCGCAGCGTCCTTCGAGACGGTCACCGTGGACGGCTCCGCACCCTCAGGAAGGGGGCGCGACCATACGATCGCCAGCGGGGCGTCCATCTTCGCCAGCGTCAATCGGCCCTGGCGCCACCGGAACGCCGACCGGGTGTACTCGGCCGACGCCCGCGACTTCTTGCGGGACTTGAAGGCCGGGTACGTGGCGCGCTTGGCGAAGAAGTTCGCGAACGCGGCCTGGAGATGGCGAAGCGCCTGCTGAAGAGGGACCGACGACACCTCGGACAGGAAGTCATAGTCGCCGCTGCGCTTCCACGCCGTGAGGGCGGCCGAGGACTCCATGTAGGAGACGCGACGGCCTTCCAGCGTGTAGGCGCGGGTCCGTTCTTCCAAAGCTTTGTTGTAGACCAGGCGGACGCAGCCGAACGTCCGGGCAAGCTCGGAGGCTTGCTCGGGGGTCGGGTAGAAGCGGTACTTGTAGGCCCGCTTCACGATCCGCGCCATGCCTCACATCCTACCGCACGATCAGCTAATAATCGTGTGTGTGTTCTATACAGCGGTCCGCCTGGCGGCGAATCGCCTTCCCCTGCCCTGCTCCGCTGGAAACCGATTCCCCCCCCGCCTGAAGGCGGGGGTCTCCTCGGAGGTATCCGATGATTCCGCTGGTCAAGCATGCAGGCTCCCTCGCCAACGCCCCACCCAATGCCGCGCGGGTCAAAGAGTATCTACCGAGCCGTTCGCGAGAGCGGGTTTTCGCCTTCAGCGCTGCACGATAACTCCCTCTTTATGACTGATTTCCGACCATTACGAAGAATGGCAGAAGCTGGTACGGCATAACACTTGTGTTACGTCAGTGGTTAATCTTGGGAAGGTACGGGCCGAAATGCTCGGCGACGATTTCCGCGACCCCGTCGGCGTCGCGCGAGCCGTCGACCTGGAGCACGCGGATGCCGAGCCGGCGGGCGCCGCGGACGGCGTCGTCCGCGACCAGCTGGTCCCGGGCGAGGCGGTTGGCCTGCGCGCGGGCCGGGTCGCTGACGGCTTGGCCGAGCGCGCCGGCCCGGGGCAGCGTACGCACCTGGTGCCGGCGGAAGCCGGGCGCGGGCACCATGACGATCATGCGGCGTGGGGAGTCGAGGAGCGGCGCGACCAGTTCGGGGCGCAGCCCCCAGCCTTCGGCGATGACGGGGTGCCCGGAGACGAGCCCGCGCAGGTCGTCGAGCGCCCAGGCGAACCGGTCGGGAAATCCGGCCAGGGTCGCCTTCGCCATGTCCTCCGGAGTGGGGTCGACCCACAGGGCGTCGGGGTCGGGTGCGGTGACGGGCTCGCCGAGTGCGACGCGGCGGGCGATGCGGCGATCATTGTGGCCGCGGGCGTCATGGTAGTCGTAGTGGTAGGCGGTGACGCCGTATCGAGCGGCCAGGATCCGGGCCACGGTCGACTTGCCGGCCCACTGGCCACCCCCGATCCACAACGCGCGACGCAACGTGCCGAAGGGGTCCCACACTTCTTGCTCGGCCACCTGGCATCCTCCCGAGTCCCTCGAACCGTGCCGGTCCAAAGTCTCCCCCGTCTCGGCGCCGCGCGGGTCCGGGGTGCGACCGTGGGCCCGGAACGAGCCGTTCACCGAGGGCGGCCGCGCATACGTGTTGGCCGCCCGCCCGCGGACGTGACGGCCTCCGGTCACAGGTCGGCGGCGATGATCCGCTCGATGTTGCGCTCGGCGAGCGCGGTGATGGTGACGAACGGGTTGACGGTCGTGTTGCCAGGGATCAGGGCCCCGTCGATGACGTACAGGCCGGGATGCCCGTGCAGGCGGCCGTAGTTGTCCGTGGCCCTGTTCAGGACCGCGCCCCCGAGCGGGTGGTACGTGAGGTGGTCGCCCCAGATCTTGTACACGCCGAACAGGTCGGTACGGTAGATGGTCCCCTCCTTGGCGTTGATCCTGTCGAAGATCGTTTTGGCCATGTCGATGGAGGGCTGCTTCCACGCGGTCTGCCAGTCGAGCTCCACCCTGCCCGCCGCCGCGTTCCAGGTGAACTGCGCGCGGTGCGGGTTGTTGGTGATCGACAGGTAGAACGACGCCCACGTCTCGATGCCGGTGGGCAGCGGCGCGACCTCCGCGAACGCGCCCCCGGCCGACCAGTTGTCGATGCCGCAGCAGGGGATGGCCGACTGGAGGCTGCCGGTCGGGTCCCAGAGGTGGTTGGCCCGGCCGCACATGACGTTGCCGTTGTCGCCCCAGCCCTTGCCGATCTCGCCGTTCAGGCCTGGCAGGACGCCGGTGGCCTTCAGCCGTACCAGGAGTTTGCTGGTGCCGACGCTGCCGGCGGCGAAGAACACCCTGTCGGCGGTCACCGTCTTGGTCGCGGTGACGCCGCCGGCGGTGTCGAGCTGCTCGATGACGGCGGTGTACGCGCCGCCGGACCCCGGGGCCACCGAGGTGACCCGGTGCAGCGGGGAGATCGACACCCTGCCGGTGGCCGTGGCCTGGGCGAGATAGGTCCGCTGCAGCGACTTCTTGCCGTGGTTGTTGCCGTAGAGGATCTCGCCGGCCAGCGCGGACCTGGGCACGGTGCCGGCCGCCTCCTGCTCCATGTACTCCCAGTCGTACACGTCGGGCACGAACACGAACGGGAACGACGAGCGCTGGGCGTGCTTGCGGCCCACGCGCGAATACTGGTAGCAGTCGGCCGACTCGAACCAGCCGGGGTCGATGGTGGCGACCCCGAGCCCGGCGTTGGCCCGCGGATAGTAGGTGGCGTACATCTCGTCGGGGTTCACCGAGGGGAGCACGGCGGCGAAGTTCGCACGTTTGGGCACGACCGCCATGCCGCCGTTGACGAGCGAGCCCCCGCCGACGCCGCGGCCCTGGTAGACCGTGATGCCGCCGAACTCCTCGGCATCCAGAATGCCTGTGTAGCGGGGAATGTCCCGGTCGATGGGGAAGCCGAGGAAGTTGCTGAGCGGCGCCTTGGTCCTGGTACGCAGCCAGTACGAGCGGTAGTCGGGCTCCCGCGTGTTGCAGAAGATCTTGCCGTCGGTGCCCGGGGTGTCCCAGGCCATGCCCATCTCGACCATGTGCACGTCGACGCCCGCCTGGGCGAGGCGGAGCGCGGCCACCGACCCGCCGTAGCCGGTGCCGATCACCAGGACGGCGACGTGGGCGCCGTCGGCGATCGGGGCGGAGGCGGCGGCCGGCCGCGCGTGGACGCCCAGGGCGGCCAGCCCCAGGGCGGAGCCGGTCCCGGCGATGAATCCGCGGCGGGAGACGCTGGCACGGGCAGGCGGATGTTCGTTCATGGTGCCGCTTTCTCGCTGGTCGGGGGGTGGGGGGCGCGCGTCGTGCGGTGCGCGTGAAAGGAGCGGTGCCCGTGGAACGAGGGCGGGCTGTGCGGGTTATCGGCCGGGGTTGCGGCCGCTGGGCAGGGCGCACACGGTGTCGAGCCCGAGGACGTGGTTGAGGCGGCCGAACGCCAGCCAGGAGCCCAGGCACATGGTCAGCTCCACGATCTCCAGCTGGCTGTAGTGCGCGGTCATCCGCGTCCAGAACGCGTCGTCGAGGCCGTGGTGGTCGAGGGCGTAACGTTCGGCGTACTCGGCGGCCAGGCGGGTGCGCTCGTCGAAGGCGGCGGTGGTGCGCCACTCGCTGACCGCGTCGGCGAACGACTCCTCGACCTTCTCCCCGTCCCGTTCCGTCCGCCAGTCGAGGCAGAAGGCGCATCCGTTGAGCTGCGCGATCCGCAACCGCGCGGCCTCGAACTCGCGCAGTCCCAGGGTCGTGTGGGCGTAGACCGCCAGCGAGAACTTCGTGGCGGCCATCCCGATGCCGGGCACCATCTCGCCCCACACGTACTCGATGGCGTCCTTGCCCTCCGGAATGTCGATCTTCAAGGCCGTCTCCTTCCCAGCTTGCCGGCGGGGGCGGGCCGCAGCGGCACGTCGAGCGCGTCGTAGAGCCCGGGCTCCGCGGCCACGAGCCAGTCGATGGCGCCCACCAGCCGGCCTGCCGCGGTGGCGTTGCCGCCGGCGGAGCGGTTGCCGTCCTCGTCGGCGGCCTCGACCGTGACCTCGATGCGAGGCCGGCCCTCGATGATCACGCGGTGCGCCCCGACGCCGTCGGGCGCGACCGGCCAGTCCGGCGCGCAGGAGGGGTGGATGCGGGTGACGTGCTCGACGACGATGCGGGGCACGCCGTCGACCACGCCCTGCACCTCGAAACGGACCGCTCCCTGGGTGCCCGCCTCGAAGTCGCCCATGGACCTGGTGGTCACCGTGCTGTCGAGGGGGCGGCGGTCCAGGGTCTCGCGGATCTCGTCGAGCTCGACGCCGAGTGCCCTGGCCATGAGCCGTACCTGTCCGCCCCACACCATGGACGGCACGGTGGGCGCGATCATCGGCGGCTCGTAGTCCAGGGGATGGCCCATGCCGACCAGGTGGCGGACGGCGTCGGGCTGGTCGTAGGTGGAGTAGTCGAAGATCTCCTGGCAGCGGATCGTGTCGACGGTGGTGGCGAGCCCGCTGAGGAGCAGTGGCAGCACGTCGTTGCCCCAGCCGGGGTCGACGCCGGAGACGAACAGCGAGCCTCCTCCGCCGGCGATGGCGGCCAGCACGGGCTCGCGCAGCTCCGGCGGGGCGTTGCGCTGGTCGTAGAGGGCGTACAGGGACGGGGTGACGACCACGGCGCCGGCCCGGACGGCCTTGACGATGTCGGCCAGGGCGTCGTCGGGCCGGAGGTCGCCGGAGGCCGCGTACACCACGGCCCTGGGGCGGGCCGCCAGCACGGCGTCGACGTCGCCGGTCGCCGTGACGCCCAGATCGTGGCCGAGTCCGGCGAGGTCGCCCGCGTCGCGGCCGATTTTGGCGGGGTCGTGGACGAGCACGGCCGCGAGCTTGAGCGTCGGGTGGGCCTCGACGGCCCGGATGGCGGCGCGGCCGATGTTGCCGGTGCCCCAGACGATCGTGGACGTCATGGGCGGAGCGTAGCAAGCGCTTGGTTAAGTGTATAGGGCTCACTTCGCCACGCGGCAGAGGTACTCCGCGTGGGTGGGGCTGACGGAGTCGTGGCTGACGATCGCGAAGCCGGCCCGCTCCAGCAGGCCCTCCATGATCCAGGTGTACGTGGAGAACTCCTCGCGTACGTGTGCCTCGAAGTCCGCCCTGGTGAACCCCTCGCCCTCGGCGCGCCCCGCACTCTCGATCCAGCGGCCCAGATGCGTGTCGGCGGCCTCTGGCGGGAAGCTGAAGATGACGTCCCGCAGGTAGAAGGTGCCGCCGGGCCGGAGCATCGCGGCCGCGTTGCGCAGGGCCTGCTGCTTCCAGAAGTCCGGCAGCTGGTGGAGCGCCGATCCGGTGGTGACCACGTCGGCGGGGGCGTCGTGCGGGTGCGCGTAGTCGAGGAAGCCCGCCTGGTGCCAGTGGGGCTCGACCTCGCACCGCTCGGCGCGCGCCTGGGCGTACTTCAGCATCTCCTCGGAGACGTCGACGCCGTGCGCCTCCGCCCCGCGCCGGGCCGCCTGCACGACGAGCGAGCCGGTCCCGCACGCCAGATCGACCAGGCGGGTGCCCTCCGTGACGCCCAGCCGGTCGAGCAGGGCGTCGTCGGCGGCGGAGTCGGTGCCCTGGTTCCTGTCGTACGCGGCGACGGCGGCCGGGCTGCCGAGATCGACGCCGACGGGTGCGTACTCGGGGAACCACCAGGCGGGGCGAGGGCGGCGAGTGTCATTTCGTGGCATGTCTCTTATGTAGACAGGGCTGAAGCGTTCTCACGTGGTGAGACCGAGTAGTTGAAGACCGTCGGCAGGGTGGCTGCGGTAGTGGTCGGTGGCGGCGGTGATGTTGGTCCAGCCGATGAGGCGGGTCAGGCCGACGGCGAG
>NZ_JBDPMB010000040.1:0-49892 GCF_039871615.1 Nonomuraea sp. B10E15 | reverse complement strand
CCGCGTCCCCGCGTCCCCGCGTCCCCGCGTCCCCGCGTCCCCGCGTCCCCGCGTCCCCGCGTCCCCGCGTCCCCGCGTCCCCGCGTCCCCGCGTCCCCGCGTCCCCGCGTCCCCGCGTCCCCGCGTCGAGGATTATCGCGGTGGCTGGACGTACGTGAGCTGCGCACGTTTGACTCCGCGACGGTTCATCGCTCTCGGCGCTTCCATCTCCCGTCGAGGGTTGCGACGACGACCTGCCCGCTCTCCCTGGCGTGTGAAGCGAGGACGAGTGTTTCACGTGAAACAGCGCCTTACTCTCGGCGTGGTTTCACGTGAAACAGCCGTCGGTCACTCCTGCGCGTCCCGCATTGCCCGTACGGCCTCAGGCACCATGGTGTCGATGATGCGCTCAAGGTCATCGATCGTCGCGAACTCCACGACGATGCGGCCCTTGCGGCGTCCCAGATCGACTTTGACCTTGGTCTCGAAATGGTCGGAGAGGCGGTCGGCGAGATGCGTGAGCTCGGGGGCGGTGGGCTTGGCGGCCTGGCGTTCACGGGGGGCCTTCTGGGCGGCCTGGGCGCTCCCCATGGCGACGATCTCTTCGACCGCCCGCACCGAAAGGAGCTCCGCCACGATCCGCTGCGCGAGCTGGATCTGCTCCTCTACGGAGCTCAGCCCCAGCAGAGCTCGGGCATGGCCGGCACTGATGACACCGGCGGCAACCTTGGGCTGGATCTCGGGCGGGAGGTTCAGCAGGCGGAGGGTGTTGGTGATGTGAGAACGCGAGCGGCCGACCTTCTGTGCCAGCTGGTCGTGCGTTGCCTGGAAGTCGTCAAGAAGTTGCTGGTATGCCGCGGCCTCTTCCAGCGGGTTCAGCTGCTCACGCTGAAGGTTTTCGATGAGGGCGTCCCGCAGGAGGTCGGTGTTCTGCGTGTTGCGGACAATCGCGGGGACCGGGTCGAGACCGACCTGCTTGCACGCCCGCCAGCGCCGCTCCCCCATGATCAGCTCGTACTGTCCGCCGCCGACGGACCGCACCACGATCGGCTGCAGGAGCCCCACCTCGCGGATGGACTTCGCAAGCTCCTCAAGGCGTTCGCCGTCGAAGACCTCACGGGGCTGGCGCGGGTTGGGGACGATCGCCTCCAAGGCGATCTCCTTGAAGTACGCCCCGGCGACCGGCTTTGGGCCCGTCTCCGCCGTTGACCCGTTGGCCGGGGCCGGAACCGCCCCCGTGCCGTCAACGATGGGACCGGTCGGGATGAGCGCCCCGAGCCCCTTGCCCAATCCCCGCCGCTGCTGACTCACTGCGTCTCCTCATCCAGCCGGTCCATTCCGGTCACTCCTGGAGAGGTTACCGTTGCGCGCCGGACGGAGTGTCCGCTCGCCACACACCGTCCCGTTGGATTTACCCCGAGACGATCACAAATCTGCCCAACTCATGACCGCCCCCACGATCTCACGCTTCTCCCCCGCCCCAGCCGGCATCAGGTGACGTGAACGGGCGTGGCGCGCTCGGACGACGGTCGAGGCGCGGCGACCACGCCCTGGGGCAGGGCGTGAAGTCAGGCGACCGTGGCGCGGTGAGCGATCTCCCGGGCGGCGTCACTGTAGGCCATCGCACCGCTGGACCCCGGGTCGTACGTCATGACCGACTGGCCGTAGCTGGGCGCCTCCGACAGGCGGACGCTGCGCGGGATGACCGTGTTGAGCACCGTTTCGCCGAAGTGGGCCCGCACCTCGTCCGCCACCTGCGAGGCCAGCCGGGTGCGGCCGTCGTACATCGTGAGAACGATCGTCGACAGGTTGAGAGTCGGGTTGAGGTGCGCCTTGATCAGGTCAACGTTTCGCAGGAGCTGGCCGAGGCCTTCCAGCGCGTAGTATTCGCACTGGATGGGGATCATGACCTCGTCGGCGGCCACCAGGGCGTTCACGGTCAGGAGCCCCAGGGAGGGCGGGCAGTCGATGACGATGTAGTCGAGGTCGATCGCGTCGTAGGCCGCCAGCGCGCGGCGGAGGCGGGCTTCCCTCGCCACCAGGGAGACCAGCTCGATCTCCGCACCCGCCAGGTCGATGGTCGCCGGAGCGCAATAGAGGTTGGGCATGTCGGGCACTTGCTTGACGATGTCGGCCATGGGCAGGTCGTCCACAAGCACCTGATAGACATCAGGCACGTCGCCGCGGTGCTCCGTGGCCAGCGCGGTGGAAGCGTTGCCCTGAGGGTCGAGATCGACCACGAGGACTCGCTGGCCGTGCATCGACAGGGCGGCGGCGATGTTGACCGAGGTGGTGGTCTTGCCCACGCCGCCCTTCTGGTTGGCCACCGCGATCACCCTCGTCTTGGCCGGGCGAGGCCAGCTGCCGTCGCCGCCATTGGGGCTCTCGCCGGACTGGACGGCCGTGGGGGTTGCGGATGTTTCACGTGAAACCACTGAGCTGAGCGCCTCTCGTACCAACGGCGATTCGCCGGGGTTCAGGGGGGTCTGGGTCACGATGGCCATCCTTTCAACGAGTGGTGTGCCGGTGCCGGGAATTGGCTGTCGCGACACGCCCAATTCGGGCCAGCCAACTCCGGTTGGACTCTCGGACGGACGGCTGTCCGGCCAGCCAAGACCGCTTGACGCGACTGGCACAACCGTCACCTCCTTCGTCGCCGCCCGGCTCGCTCCGGCGCGCGACCCGCTACCACCCGAACCAATGTTGCAGGCGGCTCGACCTTACCGCGCCCGACGGTCACGAGCTCAGCCGTTCGGGCCCCGGTGGCGCGCAATTCGGCCTCCGCCTCGGCGAGCTCGCCCGCGGCACGCTCCCCCTTCATGGCGATCAGCTCGCCGCCTTCGCACAGCAGCGGCATGGCCCATCGGAGGAGGCGTTCGAGCGGGGCCACCGCGCGAGCGCTGGCGATGTCGTACTCGCGCTTGCCCGCCAGCTCCTCCGCCCGCCCGCGCAGCACCTCGACGTTACCGAGCTTGAGCGTGTCGACGCACTCCTGCAGGAACACGGTACGCCGAAGCAGCGGCTCCAGGAGTGTGACCGTGATGTCCGGACGGACGATCGCCAGCACGAGCCCCGGCAGCCCGGCGCCGGAGCCGATGTCCACCAGGCGCACATCAGGCGGCACGACCTCCGCCACGACCGCGCAGTTGAGCAGGTGGCGATCCCAGATCCGCGGCACCTCCCGCGGGCCCAGCAGCCCGCGGACGACTCCAGGACCCGCCAGCAGCTCGGCGTACGTGTTAGCACGCCCCCAAGCCTCCCCGGTGAAGACGTCACGCGCTATCTCCGGCGGCTCCGGAAGCTCATCGCTCACTGGTCGGTGGCCCTTTCTTGGTGCTTGGTCGAAGCCGGACGCCGATCGCCCTCGGGACAGCGAGGACGTCAGGAGTTCGTCCCCCACCCAAGGCTAGATGTGCGATCACAGGGGAAGACTAGCGGGCTGTCTCGCGGCTGACGCCGGGCCGCGCGAGCCGCGGGACCCGCGCGGCCGAGCGCGTCGACGTGGGTGCCCGCGTGGCGGCCGGTCACGATGGCTGAACATGCGAACGGCCGCCTGCCCCGCGTTCAGGCGGTGGGCAGGCGGCCGGTTGGGACGTGTCAAGCAGGCAGGACCACGACGTACCGCTGAGGCTCCTCGCCCTCCGACTCGCTGCGGAGCCCGGCGGTCGCCACGGCGTCGTGGACGATCTTGCGCTCGAACGGCGTCATCGGGTGCAGGGACTTCGGCTCGCCGCGTTCCCTGACCTGGTTGGCGACCTCGGTGCCGAGCTTGGTCAGCTCCGCCCTGCGGCGCTCGCGGTAGCCGGCCACGTCGAGCATCAACCTGGAACGCTCGCCGGTCTGCCGGTGCACGGCCAGGCGGGTCAGCTCCTGCAGCGCTTCGAGGACCTCTCCCCCGGGCCCCACCAGCTCCGTGCCCTTGAGCCCGACCACGGATACCAGGGCGCGGTCGCCCTCGACGTCCATGTCGATGTCGCCGTCGATGTCGGCGATGTCGAGAAGGCCCTCGACGTAGTCGGCAGCGATCTCGCCTTCCTGCTCCAGCGCGCTGAGATCAGGAGCCTTTTCCTGCTCGGCCTCGGTCATGGCCGGCCTCTCCTTCGTGTTCACGACTTCTTGCTGCCGGTGCGCTTGCTGCGGGACTGGCGGCTCGGCTGTTGCCTGATGATCTTAGGCTCCGGCGGGGGCGGCGGCGCCTGCTCCTCAGGGGGTGTCTTGCGAATCTTCGCGATCAGACCCTGCTTCGGCGGCACGGGGATCACGTTGCCCTTGGCGTCGTACTGCGGCATCGGGTGCCGGCTGTAGAACCAGTGCTGCTGGCCGAGCGTCCACACGTTGGTGGTGACCCAGTAGAGGATCAGGCCGAGGGGGAAGTTGAGGCTGAAGATGGCGAACAGCGGCGAGATGTACATCAGGATCTTCTGCTGCTGCGCCATGGGGTTGTCCGGCATCTGGGCCATGGACCGGGTGACGCTCTGCCGCACGGTGAGGAACGTGGTGAGCGAGCTGATCGCCACGAAGATGCCCAGCACGATCTTCGTCTGCACCGCGCCGGCCTGGAACGTCGCGAGCTGCTCGGCCGACATCCAGAAGTGGGCGGGCAGCGGGGCGCCGAAGATGTGGGCGCTTCTCGCGCTGTCGACCAGCTCCTGCGTCATGCCGTAGTCGGGCTCGCCGTTGGCCATCTTCTGGAGCACGGTGAACATGGAGATGAAGATGGGGAACTGCGCGACAACCGGCAGGCAGCCGCCGAGGGGGTTGGCTCCGGCGCCCTGGTAGAGCGCCATGACCTCCTGGTTCATCCGCTGCTTGTCGTTCTTGTAACGCTTGCGCAGCTCCTGCACCTTGGGGGCGAGTTCCTGCATCTTCCGCGAAGATCGCATCTGCTTCAGGAAGAGCGGGAAGATCAGGATCCGCATGAACACGGTCAGCGTGATGATCGTCAACGCCCAGGTCAGCCCGCTGTCCGGGTCGAGGACCGTGCTGAATGCAGTATGGATCCAGATGATGACTTGGGCTACGGCTTGGTACAGCCAGCTCAGCCAGGACAGCTCCACCGAGCTATCTCCCTTGCGTTTCGTGGGACCGGACCGGGCGTGGGGGCACCGGGTCAATACCTCCGGGATGGAATGGGTGGCACCGCCCGATGCGCCGGACAGTCAGCCACGTGCCGCGCAATGCTCCGTGCACGGCGATCGCCTCGAGTCCGTACGCGCTGCACGACGGATAGAACCGGCAGCGCGGACCGAGCATCGGGCCGATGAAGGCCCGGTAGAACCGGATGGGGAGGATGAGCGCCCGAGCGGCGGGGCTCGGCGCCACCACTTGCGGCTGCTCTGTCATCTCTGCTGTCCACCCGTCGAGGACTCGTGCCGCCTGAGCAAACGTTCCAGTGCGGAGTCGAGCTCGGCGGCCAGCTGCTCGAATCGCGCGGACGCGGCCGGTGGATTGGCGCGTACCACCAGAAGGCTACCTCGCGGCAGCCGGTCAAGACGGTCCCGCATCAGGTGTCGGAGCCGTCGCTTGACCTTGTTGCGCGTCACGGCGTCACCGACGGCCTTGCTCACCACGAAACCCACCAGGGGTTCGTTCTCCCCGGAAATGGTGAAATGCACCACTAGAGTCGGTCGGCCGGCGCGCTTGCCGCGCCGTACCGCCGCCTCGAACTCGTCCCCGCGTCGCATGCGGGATTGACGGGACAGCACCGTATACGCCTAACGCCCGCCGGCGAGATGCACCGGCGGGCCGACTATCAGGCGCGGGTCGATCAGGCCGACAGCTTCTCGCGGCCCTTACGGCGGCGAGCGGCGAGGATGGCGCGACCGGCCCGGGTGCGCATCCGCAGCCGGAAGCCGTGGGTCTTCGCGCGGCGACGGTTGTTCGGCTGGAAAGTACGCTTGCTCACGGGTGGGCTCCAGGCTTGATGATGCGCCACGACGGCGCTTAACACACAGGATGGCCTGTCAGGAAAGCGAGGGCACGCGAAATAGCCGTCGCGTGACAAGCCGACCGTCGTACGTTACGGGGGAAGCGCGGCCCAGGTCAAACCAGACCGGTTGTCCACTAATCCACAGGCGACTTTTCCACTGCCGCGCCAGCGTCCACAGTATGTGCACCCAGGTGCCACTACGCTGTGGACAACGCCTTGAACGCAGCTGTGCACATAGATACTGTCGGCCCTTCTGGGCCTGCTCCAAGGCTGTGCACAACCTGTGGATCTCCTGTGGAGGGCCTGTGGAGGCCGGGACGAGAAGCCCGGCAGCCACGCTGTGGACGAAGGGGTCGCCGAGAGCCGGAGGCGGCCCCGCCATGTGGATAACGATCGCGGGGGGCCGCGAGAGGGAGGAGGGGGAGCCGCATCATGAACGCTGTCGACCTCGGCACGGTATGGGCGAGGGCCTTGGCCAACTTCCTCAATGAGAACGTGCCGGTGCAGCAGCGCACATGGCTGTCGATGGTGCGTCCGATCGCCCTGGCCAACGACACGATCGTGCTCGGCGTCCCCAACGACTTCCTCAAGGACCTCATCGAGGGCAAGCTGCGCCCGCTCGTCGCGCACGCGCTGTCGCAGGAGCTCGGCCGGACGATGCGGCTGGCGGTGATGATCGACACGACGGCGCCTGAGCAGCCGCCCGGGGACGTTCATCAACAGCCTGTGACTCACAGTTATCCCCAGGATGTGGAGAGTCAGCCGCGTTATGCACAGCCTGCGCAACCGCAGCACAACCAGGCTTCCGAGCCTCCACAGTTCTATTCTCCACAGCCCGAGCCGCCCCAGATATCCACCGAATATCCACAGCAGAGCTTCTCTTTTGAACAGGCGCAGCCGTACACACCGCCTGTGGAAAAGAGCCCCGAGCCGGCGCCGAACCGCTGGGAGGCCAAGAGCAACAAGCCCAGCGAACCAGCCCGTCTCAACCAGAAATACACATTCGAGACATTCGTCATCGGCGCCAGCAACCGGTTCGCCCACGCGGCGGCCGTGGCGGTGGCCGAATCCCCCGCGAAGGCGTACAACCCTCTCTTCATCTACGGCGATTCGGGGCTGGGGAAGACGCATCTGCTGCACGCGATCGGGCACTACGCCCAGAGCTTGTACGACGGAGCGCGGGTCAGGTACGTGAGCTCGGAGGAGTTCACCAACGACTTCATCAACAGCATCCGCGACCACAAGGCCGACGGGTTCCGCGGCCGCTACCGCGCGATCGACATCCTGCTTGTGGACGACATCCAGTTCCTGGAGGGCAAGGAGCAGACGCAGGAGGAGTTCTTCCACACCTTCAACACGCTCCACAACGCCAACAAGCAGATCGTCATCTCCAGCGACCGGGCGCCGAAGCAGCTGATCACGCTGGAGGACCGGCTGCGCAACCGGTTCGAGTGGGGCCTGATCACCGACGTGCAGCCGCCCGAGCTGGAGACGCGGATCGCCATCCTCAGGAAGAAGGCCATCCAGGAAGGGCTGGCCGCGCCGCCCGAGGTGCTCGAATACATCGCGAGCCGCATCTCCACCAACATCCGCGAGCTGGAAGGCGCCCTGATCAGGGTCACCGCGTTCGCCAGCCTCAACCGGCAGGGCGTCGACCTGCAGCTCGCCGAGGTGGTGCTGAAGGACCTCATCACCTCGGAGTCCGACACCGAGATCACCATCGCGGCGATCATGAGCGAGACCGCCCAGTACTTCGGCATCAGCATCGACGACCTGTGCGGCACCTCCCGCAGCCGGGCGCTCGTCAACGCCAGGCAGATCGCCATGTATCTCGCCCGCGAGCTGACCGAGCTGTCGCTGCCGAAGATCGGCCAGCAGTTCGGGGGGCGCGACCACACCACCGTGATGCACGCCGAGCGCAAGATCCGCTCGCTCATCGCGGAGCGAAGGTCGATGTACAACCAGGTCAACGAGTTGACAATGCGGATCAAGCAGACACCCCGTGGATCTTGAGTTCATACACAGCCTGTGGAAAACACTGTGGACCAGCGGAAACGCAAAAATTCACTCGCCGTTCGCCCAACAATGCTGGGAAAAATCCGTCCACAATGGTTGGGGACAACGGTGGGGACATCCTGGGGAGAACCTGGGGACTACCAGTGGACAGTGTGTGGACAGACTGTGAACAACGGATCTGGGGCTCCAGAAGGGCCCTTAATACCCCGTGGATAACCTGTGGAAACCTCGTGGATAACCCCGGTCCGGCCGTGGATGAAGGCACCAAGATCTGGGGACGGCCTGTGGGCGAAGAATCTCTGTCCCCAGGCACGGAAGTTCTCCCCAGGCGTCACCCACAGCGGCAGTGGATGAAAATATGGCCGTTGACCTGCCAAGACGCTGGTTGTCCACAGGATCCACAGCCCCTAGTGTGATGACCTCCTATCTCTCTTACTAAGAAACTCAAAGACCCATAGAGGGGTTCTCCCGGAGCGCGAGTCCGGGAGGGTGGATCCTTGAGATCCTTGAAGCAACGACGAACCCAGGAGGCTGATCACCGTGATGTTCCGAATCGAGCGAGACGTCCTCGCTGAGGCGGTGGCATGGACGGCACGCAGTCTCCCGGCGCGGCCGTCGGTGCCCGTGCTCGCCGGCATGCGCCTCGAGGTCACCGACGAGCAGCAGCTCAAGCTCTCCGGATTCGACTACGAGGTCTCCGCCGAGGTGACGCTCGAGGTCCACACCGGCGAGCCGGGGGTCGTGCTCGTCTCGGGCAAGCTGCTCGCCGAGATCACCCGGTCGCTTCCCGCACAGCCTGTGGATTTCGTGGTGGACGGCGCCAAGGCGGTCGTCACGTGCGGCAGCGCGCGATTCACCCTGTTGACCATGCCTGTGGAGGACTACCCGTCGCTCCCCGCCATGCCGCCGGCCGCGGGCCGCGTCGGCAGCGACGTGTTCGCCTCGGCCGTCGGCCAGGTCGCCGTCGCCGCGGGCCGGGACGACACGCTGCCGATGCTCACAGGCGTGCGCATGGAGATCGAGGGCGACACGGTGACCCTCGCCGCGACCGACCGCTACCGGCTGGCCGTACGCGAGCTGAAGTGGCAGCCGGGGCAGCCCGACTTCTCCGCCATCGCGATGATCCCCGGCAAGACGCTCGCCGACACCGCCAAGGCGCTCGGCGCAACCGGTGCCGAGGTGGAGGTCGCGCTCAGCTCCGCCGGAGGCACCGGCGAAGGCATGATCGGCTTCTCCAGCGCCGGGCGGCGCACCACGACCCGGCTGCTCGACCCCGAGTTCCCCAAATACCGTTCGCTCCTGCCCACCGAGTTCTCCGCCCGCGCCGAGCTGTCCACAGGCCCGTTCGTCGAGGCGGTCAAGCGCGTGGCCCTGGTCGCCGAGCGCAACACCCCCGTACGGCTGGCGTTCAGGAGCGGCGAGGTCGTGCTGGAGGCGGGCAGCGGCGACGAGGCGCAGGCCGTCGAGGCGCTGCCCGTCGACTACGAGGGCGAGGAGATGAACATCGCCTTCAACCACCAGTTCCTGCTGGAAGGGCTGGGCGCCATCGACTCCGACGTGGCCCGGCTGCAGATGACCACCTCGACGAAGCCCGCTATCCTCACCGGTGGCAAGCCTGTGGACGACGCGGCCGCGGCGGACTATCGCTACCTGATCATGCCCATCCGCCTGTCAGGCTGACCCGGCCTTCGGGGATGATGGAAGCCTGACTAGGGGGTAGAACAACATGCAGATCGGCATGGTCGGACTGGGCAAGATGGGCGGCAACATGGCCGAGCGGCTGCGCCGCGGCGGCCATGAGGTCGTCGGCTACGACCGTGACCCGGCGATCAGCGACGTGGGCAGCCTGAAAGAGCTGGCCGAGCGCCTGCGAGCGCCCCGCGCCGTCTGGGTGATGGTGCCCGCGGGCAAGCCCACCCAGTCCACGATCGACGATCTCGGCGAGCTGCTGGACGAGGGCGACATCGTCGTCGACGGCGGAAACTCCCACTACGGCGACGACCAGAAGCACGCCGGCGAGCTGGCGGAGAAGGGCATCGGGTTCGTCGACTGCGGCGTGAGCGGCGGTGTCTGGGGCCTGGAGAACGGCTACGCGCTCATGTGCGGCGGCGACTCCGCCAACGTCGAGCGGCTGATGCCGATCTTCGACACGCTCAAGCCCGAGGGCGAGGACGGCTTCGTGCACGCCGGCGACGTCGGCGCCGGGCACTTCGCGAAGATGGTCCACAACGGCATCGAATACGGCATGATGCAGGCGTTCGCGGAGGGCTGGGAGCTGCTCGAGGCCTCCGACGTCGTCAAAGACGTCAAGGGCTCCTTCAGCAGCTGGCGCACCGGCACTGTGATCCGCTCCTGGCTGCTCGACCTGATGGTGCGCGCGCTCGACGACGACGAGCATCTCGACCAGCTCCGCGGCTACGCGCAAGACTCCGGCGAAGGCCGGTGGACGGTGCAGGCGGCCGTCGACCACGCCGTCCCGCTGCCGGTCATCACCGCCGCGCTCTACGCCAGGTTCGCCTCGCGCCAGGACGACTCCCCCGCGATGAAGGTCGTCGCGGCGCTGCGCAACCAGTTCGGCGGGCACGCGACCACCGCGGCGGAGGGCAGCACGGACAAGGGCGCCGACGCGCCGGGCGCCGACGTCACGCCGCCCCGCGAGAGCGAACGCTAGCCGTCACGGCCCCCGCCCGCCTTTCGCGAGCCGGTGACCCCGGGGGCGCGCGTGGCCCACTAACCTTCGTGGGGTGCATGTCGCCCACCTCTCGCTGACCGACTTCCGGTCCTACGCGTCCGTGGAGCTCGGCCTGGAGCCGGGCGTCACGGCGTTCGTCGGGCCCAACGGCCAGGGCAAGACCAACCTGGTCGAGGCCCTCGGCTACGTCGCGACGCACTCCAGCCACCGGGTGGCCGGCGACGCGCCCCTCGTCCAGCAGGGCGCCACGCGGGCGGTCATACGCTGCGCCGTGCAGCGCGACGACCGGCGGGCGCTCATCGAGCTGGAGATCAACCCGGGCCGTGCCAACCGTGCCAGGCTCAACCGCTCGCCCGTGCCGAGGGCGCGCGACGTCGTGGGCCTGCTGCGCACCGTGTTGTTCGCCCCCGAGGACCTGTCGCTGTCCAAGGGCGACCCGTCGGAGCGCCGCCGGTTCCTCGACGAGCTGCTGGTGGCCAGAGCTCCCAGGTTCGCCGGTGTGCGCGCCGACTACGACCGGGTGCTCAAGCAGCGCGGAGCCCTGCTCCGTACGGCCGCGCAGGCCCGCAGAGGCAGCAGGAGCGCCAGGAGGGCGGAGAGCGACACCGGGTTCGCCGCGGCCGGCGCGGGCGACGTGCTGAGCACACTGGAGGTGTGGGACGCCCACCTCGCCAGGCATGGCGCCGAGCTGTTGCGGGCCCGGCTCGAGCTCATCGAGGCGCTGCGCCCGCTGGTCGCGGGGGCCTACGCCGCGCTCGCCCCCGCCAGCGCGCCGGCGACGCTGGCCTATCGCAGCACGTTGTCCACAGGTGGGGATGACGGTGAGGGCGGCGGACTGCTCGAAGACGCCGGTGAGCGGGGATCTTCCGCTGCACAGACGTTATCCACAGACCTGGGGAAAACCCTTGAGGAGCGCATCCGCGAGCGCCTGCTCGAGGTGCGCCAGTCCGAGCTGGAACGAGGAGTCACACTCGTCGGCCCCCACCGCGACGACCTGATCCTCGGCCTCGGCGACCTGCCCGCCCGTGGCTACGCCAGCCACGGGGAGTCCTGGTCGTTCGCGCTGGCGCTGCGGCTGGCCGCCTACGACCTGCTGCGTGCCGACGGCGGCGATCCCGTGCTGATCCTCGACGACGTGTTCGCCGAGCTCGACACCCAGCGCAGGCGCCGCCTCGCCGAGATCGTCGCGCCGGCCGAGCAGGTGCTCATCACGGCAGCCGTGCCCGACGACGTGCCCAAGGAGCTGTCAGGAGGCAGATACGACGTCGCTGAGGGGGGAGTGACCCGTGTCCGCTGACGAGAACGCCACCGCCAGGGGCGCCGCGATGGCCAGGGAGAAGCTCGCCCAGGCCAAGGCCGACGCGGCCAAACGCGGCCAGCTCCCCCGGCGCGAGCCCAGGCGTAGGGCGGCGGGGCCGCGCCGTGAGGGCGGTGACCCCCAGCTTTTCGGTCGTGCCATCGCCGACCTGCTCGCCGACCGCGGCTGGGAACGCCCGGCGGCCGTCGGCGCGGTGTTCGGGCGCTGGGCCGACATCGTGGGCCCCGACCTGGCCGCCCACACCAGACCCGAGTCGTTCGACGACGGTGAGGTGCTGATCGCGGCCGACTCGACGGCCTGGGCCACGCAGGTACGGCTGCTCGCGCGCACCCTCGTACGCAGGCTCAACGAGGAGCTCGGCGACGGCACGGTGACGAAGGTCAAGGTCAGGGGGCCGCAGAACGCACCGCGCCCGTCAGGTGGATTGCGGGTGACCGGAAGTCGGGGTCCCGGCGACACTTATGGGTAGCCGCGCGCGACGTGTGCCCGGACGTTGTGGATAGGGGCCAAGGGCGATCAGAAAGCCACAGACGCGATAAGCCCCCCTATCCGGAGGGGGGATGCGGCCTGGGGGGCCAAACGAGCTAGCGGGCATCACAGGCGCGTTCATTGCCACCTTGAGGCTCCGGAGGCGGTAGAATGAAAAAGGATTCCGGACACGTCCGCTTGCGTGTCACCCCGGCAGCAAGCCGACTCCCCTGGGTGACCGCGCATCGGGGCACTCACGACGGTGACGGGCACGGCAGGGGCAGCTTGTGACATTCATGGCGACCCCCGCCGCGTGTCCGCGGCAGGAGGATTTCGCAGTTGTCCTACGACGCTAGCTCAATCACCGTACTCGAAGGGCTTGAGGCGGTTCGCAAGCGCCCGGGTATGTATATCGGCTCCACCGGGGAGCGAGGTCTGCACCACCTGGTCTACGAGATCGTGGACAACGCGGTGGACGAGGCCCTTGCCGGGTTCGCCAGCAGGATCGACATCACACTGCTCGCCGACAACGGTGTGCGCGTGGTCGACGACGGTCGCGGCATCCCCACCGGCATTCATCCTGTGGAGAAGCGCTCGGCGGTCGAGGTCGTGCTCACCACGCTGCACGCGGGCGGCAAGTTCGACAGCCAGGCCTACGCCGTCTCGGGCGGCCTGCACGGCGTCGGCTCGGCCGTCGTCAACGCGCTGTCCACCGCGATGGACGTCGAGGTCAAGCAGAACGGCCACTACTGGCGCGTGCGCTTCGACATGTCCAAGCCCACGGCGCCGCTGGCCAAGGGCGAGGCGACCGACGAGACCGGCACCACGATCACGTTCTGGCCCGACGCCGACGTCTTCGAGACCACGACGTGGAACTACGAGACGCTCTCGCGGCGCTTCCAGGAGATGGCCTTCCTCAACAAGGGCCTGACGATCACCCTGACCGACGAGCGCCCCGAGTACATCAACGGCGAGCCGCGCAAGGTCACCTACCTCTACGAGGGCGGCCTGGCCGACTTCGTCAAGCACCTCAACACCAAGAAGGAGCCGGCGCACGCGTCGATCATCTCCTTCGAGGAGGAGGGCGACGGCATCGCGGTCGAGATCGCCATGCAGTGGAACAACTCCTACTCCGAGTCGGTCTACACCTTCGCCAACACGATCAACACGGCCGAGGGCGGCACCCACGAGGAGGGCTTCCGAGCGGCGCTGACGTCGATCGTCAACCGTTACGCCCGCGAGCAGAAGTTCCTCAAAGAGGGCAAAGACGACAACCTCTCCGGTGAAGACGTCCGCGAGGGCCTGACCGCGATCATCTCCGTCAAGCTCTCCGACCCGCAGTTCGAGGGCCAGACCAAGACCAAGCTCGGCAACACCGAGGCCAAGTCGTTCGTCCAGAAGGCGTGCAACGACCACCTGCGCGACTGGCTCGAACGC
Source organism: Nonomuraea sp. B10E15 (assembly GCF_039871615.1). Taxonomy (NCBI): domain Bacteria; kingdom Bacillati; phylum Actinomycetota; class Actinomycetes; order Streptosporangiales; family Streptosporangiaceae; genus Nonomuraea; species Nonomuraea sp. B10E15. The sequence goes on along the minus strand of NZ_JBDPMB010000040.1, from coordinate 36,053 downwards.
AACCCCGGCGAGGCCAAGGACATCATCAACAAGTCGCTGCAGGCCTCCCGCGCCCGCCTCGCGGCCCGCCAGGCCCGCGACCTCACCAGGCGCAAGTCACTGCTCGAGTCGGGCAGCGGCCTGCCGGGCAAGCTGGCCGACTGCCAGTGGAACGACCCGGAGCGGTGCGAGTTGTTCATCGTCGAGGGCGACTCGGCCGGCGGCTCCGCCAAGGGCGGCCGCGACTCGCGTTTCCAGGCGATCCTGCCCATCCGCGGCAAGATCCTCAACGTCGAGAAGGCGCGGATCGACAAGGTCCTGAAGAACAACGAGGTCCAGGCGCTGATCACCGCGCTCGGCACCGGCGTCCACGACGAGTTCGACATCACCAAGCTGCGCTACCACAAGGTCATCCTGATGGCCGACGCCGACGTCGACGGCCAGCACATCAACACGCTGCTGCTGACGCTGCTGTTCAGGTTCATGAGGCCGCTGATCGAGGCGGGGCACGTCTACCTGTCCTGCCCGCCCCTCTACAAGATCAAATGGGACCGCAAGGGCGAGGACGCCTCCTACGCCTACTCCGACCCCGAGCGCGACGCGGTCATCGCCGAAGGCATCGCCAACGGCAAGCCCGACCCCCGGCCGCGCGACAACGTACAACGCTTCAAGGGCCTGGGCGAGATGAACGCGGCCCAGCTCTGGGAGACCACGATGAACCCGGAGACCCGGCTCCTGCGCCTGGTCACGCTCGACGACGCGGCCCAGGCCGACGACCTGTTCAGCGTGCTCATGGGCGAGGACGTCGAGGCCAGGCGCGACTTCATCATCCGCAACGCTCGCGATGTCCGTTTCCTCGACGTCTGAGCGACCGGCCGTGGGTGCAGATTCGGCTATTCGCGGTGAGCCGCAGGACCTGGCTCGCCGTTCCATGAAGAAGGACCTCAACCTGTGACGGACGTGAACACCACTCCCCCGGCTGACCGCATCGAGCCTGTGGACATCCAGTCCGAGATGCAGCGCAGTTACATGGACTATGCGATGTCCGTCATCGTGTCCAGGGCGCTGCCGGACGTGCGCGACGGGCTCAAACCGGTGCACCGCCGCGTGCTCTACGCGATGTACGACGGTGGCTACCGTCCCGACCGCGGTTACTTCAAGTGCGCCCGCGTCGTCGGCGACGTGATGGGCACCTACCACCCCCACGGCGACACCTCGATCTACGACGCGCTGGTGCGCCTGGCGCAGCCGTGGTCGCTGCGCTACCCGTTGGTCGACGGGCAGGGCAACTTCGGCTCGCCGGGCAACGACCCCGCGGCGGCGATGCGTTACACCGAGTGCAAGCTCGCGCCCATCGCCATGGAGATGCTGCGCGACATCGACAAGGAGACCGTCGACTTCCGGCCCAACTACGACGGAAAGTCACAGGAGCCGGACGTCCTGCCGGCGCGTTTCCCGCAGCTGCTGGTCAACGGCTCGGGCGGCATCGCCGTCGGCATGGCCACCAACATCCCGCCGCACAACCTGCGCGAGGTCGCCTCGGCGGTCAAGTGGGCGCTGGAAAACCCGGAGGCGAGCGACGAAGAGCTGCTCGAAGCCTCGATCAGGCTGGTCAAGGGGCCCGACTTCCCCACCAGCGCGCTGATCGTGGGCCGGCGCGGCATCGAAGACGCCTACCGCACCGGGCGCGGCTCGATCACCATGCGGGCCGTGGTCGAGGTCGAGGAGGACAAGGGGCGGCAGGCGCTCGTCGTCACCGAGCTGCCCTACCAGGTCAACCCCGACAACCTGGCGCTGAAGATCGCTGAGCTGGTGCGTGAGGGCAAGCTGACCGGCATCGCCGACGTACGCGACGAGAGCTCCTCGCGGGTCGGGCAGCGCCTGGTGATCGTGCTCAAGCGCGACGCGGTCGCCAAGGTCGTGCTCAACAACCTCTACAAGCACACCCAGCTCCAGGACACCTTCGGCGCCAACATGCTGGCCCTGGTCGACGGCGTGCCGCGCACGCTCAGGCTCGACCAGTTCATCCGGCACTACGTGGCCCACCAGATCGAGGTCATCGTCCGCAGGACCCGCTACCTCCTGCGCAAGGCCGAAGAGCGCGCCCACATCCTGCGCGGCCTGCTGGCGGCGCTCAACCGGCTCGACGAGGTCATCGCCCTCATCCGGGCCTCGGAGTCCGCCTCGGCCGCCCAGCAGGGCCTCATGGGGCTGCTGGGGATCGACGAGATCCAGGCGCAGGCCATTCTCGACATGCAGCTGCGCAAGCTGGCCGCCCTGGAACGGCAGTCGATCCAGGACGAGTACGACTCCCTGATGACGCAGATCGCCGAGTACAACGCGATCCTCGCCAGCGAGGCCCGCCAGCGCGAGATCGTCAACGACGAGCTGGCCGAGCTGGTCGGCCGCTACGGCGACGACCGCAAGACCGAGATCATCGCCTACGACGGCGACATGTCGATCGAAGACCTGATCGCCGAAGAGGAGATCGTCGTCACGATCACCCGGGGCGGCTACGCCAAGCGCACCCGTACCGACCTCTACCGCGCCCAGAAGCGCGGAGGCAAGGGTGTACGCGGCGCGCAGCTGCGCCAGGACGACATCGTCGACCACTTCTTCGTCACCACGACGCACCACTGGCTGCTGTTCTTCACGAACAAGGGCCGGGTCTACCGGGTCAAGGCGTACGAACTTCCCGACGCCGGCCGCGACGCCCGCGGCATGCACCTGGCCAACCTCCTGGCCATGCAGCCCGACGAGACCGTCATGGAGGTCCTCGACCTGCGTGACTACAACGTCGCCCCCTACCTGGTCCTCGCCACCCGCAGCGGGCTGGTCAAGAAGACGCGCCTGGCCGAGTACGACTCCCCCAGGTCCGGCGGTCTGATCGCGATCAACCTGCGCGACGACGACGAGGTCATCGGGGCACGCCTGGTCTCCGAGGAAGACGATCTGTTGCTCGTCTCCAAGGGGGCGCAGTCGATCCGGTTCACCGCTTCCGACGACGCGCTGCGGCCCATGGGCCGGGCGACCAGTGGGGTCATCGGGATGAGGTTCCTCGAAGGTGACGAACTTCTTGCCATGAATCGCATCGCCGACGGTCAACACGTGCTTATCGCCACGAAGGCTGGGTACGCAAAACGGACGCCAGTGGAGCAATATCCAGTTCAAGGACGTGGCGGTCGAGGCGTGCTTACTGCGAAAATCGTATCCTCCCGTGGCAAGCTGGTCGGAGCCGTCATGGTCAACCCAGAGGACGAGGTCTTCGCGATCACGTCAGCCGGCGGGGTGATCCGGACGAGTGCCGGTGAGATCAAACAGTCCGGCCGTCAGACCATGGGAGTGCGATTGATGAATCTCGCTGAAGGCGACAGCGTGGTGGCCCTCGCCCGGAACGCGGAGTCCATGGAGACTCCGATGGAGAGTGAGGAAGTCGGGGGAGGAGAATAGTCATGAGCGCCCAAGGTGGCTCCGCCAGAACAAAGGCGGCTTCGGGTAACGGACAGCAACCGAAGCGGCCCGCAGAGAAAGAGACCTTCGACGAAAGCCGGGACACCTCGCCCGCGCAGGGCAGGCCCTTCCCGGCCAAAGACGACTCCAAGCCCGCACCGCCACCTCCGCAGCCGCAGGCGCCGCAGCAGCCGGAGGGCAACGACACCGTCCGCATCCGCCCGTCGCTGGCCACGGAGGCTCCGCCGCCCGCGGTCGAGCTGCCCAAGAAGAAGTCGAGCGGCGCGGGGGCGCGGCTCCCCCGCAAGGCCCATCTGGTCCTGCGGCGCGTCGAACCGTGGTCGGCCATGAAGTTCAGCTTCGTGGTGTCCCTGGTCTGCTTCGTGGTGCTGTTCGTGGCGGTGGCCGTGCTCTACGGCGTGCTCTCCGCTCTGGGGGTGTTCGACTCGATCGTCGACCTGGTCAACCAGCTCGGCCAGGGTGAGCAGGGCCAGAACTCGATCCCGATCGACATCGCGTCCTGGTTCGAGCCCGTACGCATCCTCGGCTACACCGCCCTGATCGGAGCGGTCAACGTCGTGCTCATCACGGCGCTGGCCACGCTGGGGGCGGTCATCTACAACGTCGCCTCCGACCTGGTCGGGGGCGTCGAGGTGACCTTCAGCGAGGCCGAATAGCCCGTGGGCTCGCGCCGTGCCCTTCGCCGGCACGGCGCGAGCAGCACGCCGGACACGGTAAGCTCTTCTCGACCGAACAACCGGTTCGCCTCCGATCGCCGGATGCGATAACGTTCGGTGTGCACGGGGCTATAGCTCAGACGGTTAGAGCGCTTCCCTGATAAGGAAGAGGTCCCAGGTTCAAGTCCTGGTAGCCCCACAGAGTTTCACCAGCCAAGAGGTCGTTCTCGAATATCGGGAGGCGGCCTTTTGATCGTTCGTCACCATTTTTCCAAGATCGCCTGGCGTCAGGTGGCATAGATCAGTCGAAATCGATAGCAGACGAAGCTTCGACGGGGACCGATCGACGCCGAGTTGAATGGCGAGGGCTCACCCACGTTCGTCCAGGCGGTCACCGGCCACCCCGGTCAGAGGAGACCGGGCTCAGGCGTCCCGCCGGATGATCGCGACGACGCCGAGGCCAAGCGGGACGATCGCGTAGCAGACCAGCCCTACCAGCGCGCCGAGCGGGCCGAACTCGCCGGCGTCGGGGACGCTGGCGAGCTGTCGGACGAGCGCGGGCAGCGTCAGCGACTCCAGCCACCCGTACCAGGGAGACGGGGCGAATTGGGAGATCTGCGGCAACCCAAACAGGATCGTGAACAGTCCGACGATGGCCCCGGCGGTGGAGCGCAGTACGGTGCCCAGGCCGAGTCCGGTGAGCGCGGCCACGGCCATGCCCACACCGGTGACCAGCAGCTCCGGCAGCGTGGTCGGCTCGGCCAGGGGCGCACCGATCGTCCGGTCGCCGACGATCAGCTGGGCGGTCGCGTACATCGCGACGGTGAGGGTCTGGCCGGCGACCACCGTGACCGCGCCGACCACGACGGCTTTGGCGAGCAGCAGCGTTGCGCGCCGCCGCACCGTGGTGAGGCTCAGCCGGATCATCCCGGTGTTGTACTCGGCGGTGACGGAGAGCAGGCCGAGCAGGCCGAGCAGCCCGTAACCGACCGGGGCGGCGTAGGTCAGGCCGGTGCCGACCGTCTCAAAGTTCGAGCCTTGGTCCCAGGATCCGGATATCGCTTGCGCGACGTAGGCAGAGATGACGACACATGACAATGAGACGGCGAGGATAGCGTACGTGGAGCGAAGCGAGCGGAGCTTCACCCACTCCGCGGCGATGGCGTCGATCATCGGATGATCTCCATGAAGGCGTCTTCGAGGGAGGTGTGCTGCGGGGTCAGCTCGTGCAGCGGGCAACCGTGGCGCAACGCGAGGTCGCCGATCTGCTCTGTGGTCAGCCCGCGTACGCGCAGCTCGGCGGCCCCGTCCGGCGGATCCACCGCGCCGCCGGCCGCGGTCAGCACGCCCGCCAGCCGGGCCGCCTCCGGGGAGCGGACCAGCACCTCGTGGGGGAACCGGGCGCGCAGTTCCTCGACCGTGGTGTCCTCGACCAGGCGGCCTCGCGCGATGACGACGATCCGCTCGGCGATCAACGACATCTCGGTCATCAGGTGGCTGGAGACGAAGACGGTCCGCCCGTGGCCGGCCAAGGTGGTCAGCAGGCCGCGGATCCACCGGATTCCGTCCGGGTCCAAGGCATTGAGCGGCTCGTCCAAGATGAGGACGGCGGGGTCGCCGAGCAGCGCGGCGGCCACGCCGAGCCGCTGCTTCATGCCGTGGGAGAAGCCGCCGATCCGCTTCCGGGCGACCCCGGCCAGCCCGACCTGGTCGAGCACCTCGCCCACCCGCGCGGGAGCGACGCCGCCGGCGTAGGCCAGCGCCAGCAGGTGGTCGCGAGCGCTGCGACCGCCGTGCACCTCGGTCGCCTCGAGCAGCGCGCCGACCTCCTGCATGGGGCGCCGCAGCGCGCCACGGCGGACCCCGTTGATCAGCGCTGTTCCGGAGGTCGGCAGGTCCAGGCCGAGGATCGTCCGCATGGTGGTGGACTTGCCGGCGCCGTTCGGGCCGAGGAAGCCGGTGACATGTCCCGGCTCGACCGTGAAGGTCAGCCCGTCGACCGCGCGGGTCCTCCCGTACACCTTGGTCAGGTTGGAGATCTCGATCATTTTCCCACCCGGTGGATCTTCTCGGCCGGGCAGCGCTTCCCTCGCGGCGGCAGCACCCCGGTGGCCAGGTATGCGTTGGCATGCCGCCGTACGCATGCGTTGTCTCTCCAGGCGAAGTGGCCGTCGCCGTGCCACAGCACTCGGGCACCAGGGATCTGCGCAGCCACGTGCGCCTGCCCGAGCGGGTTGGTGTTGTTGTCCAGCTCCCCGATCGCGACCAGCACCGGCGGGACGTTCGCCGCCACCCGGAGCGGGTGGGGCGCCCACGACGGGCCGCCCGACGTCGGGCGGCCCCAGCACCAGCCCACCTGGTAGCGGCCCTCGATCCACCCGAATCGGGGGGCGATCGCGCGCAGCCGAGCCTCGATCGCCTGGAACCGCTGGTATGTGGGCGGCTCGGGCATGAGGTCGTTGCAGTGCATCACGTCGGACACGTCGAGGTCCCCCTTGGGCGGCGCCAGCACGGTCAGGAAGTCGGCGGCGTTCCCGTCGCGCGCCTTGCGCAGCGCGGTGGCGAACTCTGGCCATTTCCCCGGATTCAGCCCAAAAATCGCGCTGGCCAGCAATTGCCCCTCGGTCACTATCGGACTGCCGTTGGCGGCCGGCAGCGGCGCGCGGCGGGCCCGGGAGAGCAGCGCGTCAAAGACCTCGCCGGCGTCGTGGCCGTGCAGGGCGCAGTCGCGCCTGTCGGCGCACCAGTCGCGGAACCGGGTGAGTTGACGTTCCTGGGCCCGCGCAGCGTTGACCAGCCACGGCTCCAGGTCGGCGGAGGTGTGGTCACCGATGCTGTCGAGATACATCCGCCCCACCCGGCGCGGGAACAGCTCCAGGTAGGCCTGCCCGAACACCGTTCCGTACGAGTTGCCCGCGTAGCGTAGGGTGCGCTGGCCGAGCGCGGCACGCAACGCGTCGAGGTCGTGCGCGACCTGCCAGGACGTCAGGCCGTGCCACACCGGCCCGGCCATCTTGCGGCAGCTCGCGTAGTGCATCTTCATCTTGGCGGCGTGCGCGTCCCAGTCGCGCTTCGTACGGGCCGTGACCAGGCCGGTCACCGGCGGTGCCGGTTCGGGACAGGACACCGAGGGGCTCCGGCTGCTGGCCGACTCGGCCAGCCCGCGCGGGTCGATCGCGATGACGTCGAAGGTCTGGCTCAGCTCCCGCAGCAGCGCGGCCCTCTCCGGGTTGAAATGAGGGTCGTCCCTGAACCGCAGCCCCGCGGCGGTGCTTGCGGGGCCGCCGAGGTTGACGACCAGCGGGCCGACCCGGCGGGCGGGGTCTCTGGCCGGCAGCTTGGCCAGGTGGACCGATGTCGTCGGCCCGTCGGGGTCCGCCCAGTCCACGGGCACCACCATGTCGGCGCAACTCAGCCCGTCGCCGCAGTCCTTCCACACCAGCACCGGCGGCTGCCGCAGCGCCCAGGCGGTGGCCGCGGCGGCGGCCACCGCCGCGGTCAGCGGGAGCGTGAGGGCGATCGCCATCCCGGCCGCGATCAGGCTTCGGGTTCTCATGGGCTCCAGGCTCGGATACCGCAGCCGCCCGCCGCGTCGGAGACGGATCCGATTTCCGCATCGGCCGCAGGGCGGACGGCGCCGCTCGCACCGGGGCTCGGGTCAGACCAGGGGATGACGGACTCCGGTCGGACGACCGGGGACCTGCCGCGCTGCTACCGTCACGCTGTATGGGCGGCTTCCCAATGCGGTTCTGGAAGCGCTCGGCACCGGCCCCCGGGACGGGCACGGCACGCAGCGTGTTCGCCCGCCTGGTCGGTCACCGGGCGCTGATCGGCTACGACGTGGCCGTCGTCGTGCTGTTCGGCCTGCTCGGGGTGGTCCCCGAAGCCCTCACCTCCCGGAACGCCCCGCCGTCTGCGGGGTTCCTGATGAGCGTGGTGCTCGTCTCGGCGGCGGTGGCAGTGCCGATCGCGGTCCGCCGGGTGTGGCCGGTCCCCGCGTTCGCCGCCGGGCTGGTGGTCGGCACCGCGATCATGCTCGTGCCGACGAGCATGGCCGTCGGGCCTTTTCTCGTCGCGATGACGCTGTACACGGTGGCGCTCACCCCTGCGCGCCGGCGCGCGGTGACCGCCCTGCTGCTGGCGATGGCCGCCACCGGGCTCGGTTTGGGGCTCAGGATCGCCGGGATGCCACCGGATCCCTACACCGGCTCGCCGGGCCCTTACTACGCCATCGGCGGCACCTGGCTCGTGCTGGCGGCGGTGTGGACCATCGCCCGCGGCCAGCACGAGCGGCGGGCCCAAGCGATTCGCACCGCCCACCAGCTCGCGGACCGGGCGGTGGTCGAGGAGCGGCTGCGGATCGCCCGAGATCTGCACGACATCGTCGCGCACAGCATGAGCCTGATCGCTGTCAAGGCCGGGACTGCCGGCTACCTGCAGCGGCTGCGCCCGGACAAGGCCGACGACACGTTGCGGGTCATCGAGGCGGCGAGCCGCGGCGCGCTCATCGAGATGCGCCGGATGCTTCACGTGATGCGGTCCGACACAGACTCCGGCACCGACGACATGTCGGCCACGCTGGGGCCCATTCCCGGCATCGGCGGGCTGTCCTCGCTGGCCGATCAGGTTGCGGCCGCAGATGTGCTCGTCGACCTCGACGTGCACGACGTGGAGCGACTGCCGGACAGCGTCGGGCTCACGGTCTACCGCATCGTGCAGGAGGCCCTCACCAACGTGGTCAGGCACGCGGCGCCGGCGACGTGTCACGTCGTGATCAGCGGCCGCGCGCCCTCGGTAGAGATCGAGATCACCGATGACGGGCGCGGCGCCCCGCGGGTGTCCGGCGTTTCCGGCGACGGGCATGGTCTCATAGGCATGCGGGAGCGGGTCGCCACGTACGGCGGCGTGCTCACCGCGGGTCCTCGGCCCCAGGGCGGATTCGCGGTCCGCGCCAGCATCCCCTACGCGCCCGTCGACGAAGCCGTCCGTGAAGCCATGGGAGCCGGGCGTGAGTGATCCGATTCGGGTGCTCGTCGTCGACGACCAGGCGTTGCTGCGCGGCAGCTTCCGGGCACTGATCGACGCCGTACCTGGAATCACGGTTATCGGCGAGGCCGGCACCGGCGCCGCGGCCGTGGAGCTGGCCTCGCGCGAGCGTCCGGACGTCGTGCTGATGGACGTGCGGATGCCGGAGATGGATGGCATCGAAGCCACCCGCCGCATCTGCGCGGCGCCGGAGACGGCCAGCGTGCGTGTGCTCATCCTCACAACATTCGACCTGGACGCCTACGTCTACGCGGGGTTGCGCGCAGGCGCCAGCGGGTTCCTCCTCAAGGACACCCCGCCGGACGGCCTGCTCACCGCGATCCGGGTGGTCGCCGCCGGAGAAGCGCTGCTCGCCCCCACGGTCACCCGCCGGTTGATCGCCGAGTTCGCCCGGCGCCCGGCGACGCCGCCGTTCGCGCCGAGCCTGGACGGGGTCACCGACCGGGAACGCGAGGTGCTCACCCTGATCGCGCGCGGGCTGTCCAACGCCGAGATCTGCGCGCAACTGCACCTCAGCCCCGCCACCGTCAAGACCCACATCGGTCGGCTGCTGGCGAAGGTGCACGCTCGCGACCGCTCCCAGCTCGTCATCGCCGCCTACGAGGCCGGCCTGGTGACGCCCGGCTGACCCGGCCGCGCGGCCGGCCCGACGCGCGACCGTGCACGGCACCGCACCGACGTTCACGGGTGACTCGTGGCAGGCTGTCCAGAAAGCTCATGGTGGGTGAGGTGGCGGCGGTCGCCGTTGGTGCCGCCGGGCGGCGATGAGTTTTGGGCGCTTGCGGGGTCGGTATCGGTGACACATCGACCGTGCCTATGGAGGACGACATGGGGCAGTACCTCTTCGCCGGCATCCCCGTCACCGACTACGCGGCGGCGCTGCCGTGGTATGAGCGGCTTTTCGGCGGGCCGCCCTCGTTCCTGCCGAACGACATCGAGGCGGTCTGGGAGACGGCCGAGAACCGCTACATCTATATCATCCAGGACCCGGAGCGGGCGGGGAACGCGTTGGTGCTGCAGTTCGTCGACGACGTGGAGGGGCGGGTCGCCGAGATCGCCCGGCGCGGCATCGAGCCGGCCGGGCGCGAGACGTACGAGAGCGTGACCAAGGTGATCTACCGCGACGCGGAGGGCAATGAGATCAGCTTCGGCGGCGGCCCGGGATGACGTTCCCCGGCCGCGTGGGCTGTTTCAGCTGCGGGAGTCGTCGCCGTGCTCGATCAGGTACTGCTCTTCCAGGCCGGCCGTGTCCTCGCCCTCGGCTTCGTAGAGGCTGGTGGACCAGGGGATCGCACACGGCGGACGATGGCCGGGGTCGGGGCACAGCAGGCGCTGCACCTGCTCCTTGATCTCCCGCGCCTGCTCCTCGGTGGCGTACATCTCCACATGCAGGTCCCACCGGGTTCTGTCGTCTGCCATGCCTCTATCATCGCGGGCGGTCGGGAGTGTCCGGTTCGTGGCTCGCGTGCCGGTTCCGGACACTCCCGCCTGCTCCGCCAGGGATCACGTGGCGTCGATCATGCCTAGCACCAGGCCTTGACGTTGATGGTGACGGGGTTGGACTCGGTCCGCGTGCCGTCCGAGGCGGTTAACCGCGACTCGTACGTCCCGGCCGGTAGCGGCGGGAACGTCAGCCCGATCCAGCCGTTGATCGTGGTGGATCCGTCCTCCGGGTCGGTGTAGTTGGATCCGGGTGGGATCGGCGCGCTCTCGTCGGTCGAGCCGGGGGGCAGGTTCTTCATCCCCATGTGGATGGTCGTGGACCAGCTTCCGACGACCGCGGCAATGAGGTAGGTGCGGTGGCTGTAGTTGGCTTGCACACATATCTTCTGGTGGGAGTGCTTCAGTTCCCATGTGCTCGCCTGGGCCGGGGTGGTGCTGGACAGTGCGAGTGCCGCGCCGGCCGTCGCGCCGAGCGCCAGCCTGGCGGTTCGCTTGATCGTTCGCACGGCTGCCTCCATGGTGTCTCTGCTTCGGACGTCCTTGCCTGTTCAAAATTAAACTAGTCAAGGATCAAGGAAAAGGCCCTTGACGCCTTCCGTCTGGTGCAGGGCGGCTGCGTCGAGCCGTCGTGATCGTCTGGTAGCGGCGTCGGTCCGGCAGGTGTGTCGGTGATGAACTCCGTCATCGCCGGTTGGGGCGGGCCTCAGATCCGCAGCGCTCCCGTGGACCGGTAACGCACCTTCACCCAAGCAACCGCCTCTGGCGGAGGTCTGACGGACCTACTCCTGCCCCTCGCCAGAGGCGAGATGACCTTGAGCGCTGACTCCTTCGCACCGCCTTGACCTTGAGTGGGGAGAAGCTCGGCGAGGTGACATTGCCGCCTCGGGGCGTGCCCTTCCAAGTGCAGCTCCGGAAGGCCGACGTACACGTCGGTGCCGCTCGGGTCGGGGCCGGGGTCGCGCAGTGTGAACACCAGCACCATCCGCTCGGCCTGCAGCTGCCGCGCCACGAACGCGAGAGTCTGCGCGGAGGCCGCGTCCAGCCACTGCGCGTCGTCACCCGGCACAGCAGCTGTCGTTCCTCGGCGACCTCGGCCAGCAGGCTGAGCGTGGCCAGCCCGACCAGGAACCGATTCGGTGGATCGCCGGCGCGCAGCCCGAACGCCACACCCATGGCGGCCTGCTGCGGGTGCCAGCCGCCACTCCGCCGGGCTGTGCCCCTCGGAGATCTCTCGGTTTGCACTGATCATCGCGACTCTCCGGGCGCGTTGCGACGCCCACGATGAAGCTGATGGCGGCGTCTGCAGCGACTCCATCTTGTGAGCTCAGTGGTTGAGCCCATGGCCACTCAGACGCGCGGGATCTCGGAGGAGTTGTGGACCTGTCGTACGGCACGTACGTGCGCGGGCGCGGCGCGCTCGATGGTCGCTCGTCCTGTCTCGGTGATGCGGACGAAGGCGCCGCGGCCGTCCTCGGGGCAGCCCTGGCGGGACACCAGGTCCCGCTTCTCCATCCGGGCGACGTGGTGGGAGACCCGGCTGCGCCGTCGTTCAGCCACGGAATGTCGTTCGTCACAGCCACAGGGGACAGCGTAGCAGGGAAGGTGACACATCATGTATGGTCCATGTCATATAGGTGACGCATCACGCATATTGTGACGTGGTCTGACGTGAGGAGTACCGACGTGAGCAGCACCCCGACGACGACCGCGCGCGCCGCGGGCGTCTCACCAGAGACCCTCCGGAAGATCGAGACAGGCCGCGTGGCCACCTCCTCGGCCCCGACCATCGCTGCGATCGCCGACGCCGCCGTCGCCCGCATGATCCGCGCGGCCGGGTACGCACCGGTCCGCATCGGCGGCATCGGCCAGTCCATCCGCCTGGAAATCTTCGGCGACCCCCGCGAGGTCACCCTCGGCAGAACCCTCACCGAGGACGAGGCGCGCCGGCTCGTATGACGCAGCCGCTGGCGGCGACCGCTGACCAGCATGGCCACCGAGAAGCATCACCCATGAGAGAAGAGGACCGACATGACGACGAATGGACTTCCCGTGTCAGTGAAGCTCGGTGAGCGCGTGACCTACGACGTGCCCGTCGAGCGTGTCGCCCGCGCGACGCTCACCCGGTCCGAGCAGGGCAACCTGCAGGACGTCCACCTGCTCTACCAGCTCGACGCCGCCTACCGACGTGCCGCGGCCGACGACTCGATCTCCGTGCTCGTGCTCGCGGCAGAAGGGGACGACTTCTCGATCGGGCACGACGTAGAGGCCCTGTTCAGCACCGACGGGATGGACCAGGTGACGTTGGAGGGCGGTCTCGGCCTCGGCGGTGTCGAGGGTGACATGGCCTGGGAGAACGAGGTGTTCATCCAACTGCATTGGCGCTGGCGCAACTTCCCCAAGCCCGTGATCGCCGCTGTGCAGGGACGGGTCCTGGCCGGCGGCATGATGATCATGTGGCCTGCCGACCTGATTGTGGCCAGCGAGGACACGCGCTTCGCCGACCCGGTCACGGCGTTCGGCATCGGCCAGGTCGAGCTGTTCATGCACCCGTGGGAGTTCGGCGCCCGGAAGGCGAAGGAGCTGCTGTTCACCGGTGACGTCATCACCGCGTCCGAGGCGAAGGACCTCGGCATGGTCAGTCGGGTCGTCCCGCGCGCGGAGCTGGAAACGGCCGCGCTGGAGCTCGCGCGGCGGATCGCGACCCGCCCGACCGTGGGGCTGAAGATGGCGAAGAAGGCGGTGAACCAGACCCTGGACATCCAAGGCCAGTGGAACGCGGTGCAGGCAGCGTTCCACCTCCACACGCTCGGGCACGCGCACAGCCGCATCAAGCACAACGGCGCCTACATCGACCCCGCCGGGTTCGGACTGACGCGCGAGCTCTGGGGACTGCCCGACACCGACGTGTGACAGCAGGCGCCATAAGCCTGCCTGCACAGCCGCCATCGCGCGAGGGCCTTCCATCACCCACGACGAGTCGGCCCTCGCGCACCCACGACGCACCAGAAGGAACCAACATGAGTATCGCTGCCAGCAACGCTGCGACCGAGGCGCAGCCGTCCCCGTTCGACATCGGCTTCATGACGTTCGTCGAGATCACCGAGGACCCGCACACCGGCGCGCTCCCGTCACCGCACCAGCGGGCGCGGGAGACCATCGAGCAGGCCCGGCTCGCCGACCAGGTCGGCCTCGATCTGTTCGCTGTCGGGGAGCACCACCGCACCGACTTCGTCGGCTCGGCCCCGCCGATGGTCCTGGCCGCAGCCGCCGAGGCGACCGAGAAGATCCGCCTGACCAGCTCGGTCACAGTACTCAGCTCCGAGGACCCGGTCCGCGTGTGGGAGCAGTTCGCCACGCTCGACCAGTTCTCCGGCGGCCGGGCAGAGATCATCGCCGGCCGCGGCTCGTACACGGAGTCGTTCCCTCTGTTCGGCTATGCCCTGACCGACTACGCCGACTTGTTCCGCGAGAAGCTCGACCTCCTGCTCAAGATCCGCGCCCAGAACCCCATCACCTGGAACGGGCGGTTCCGCCCGGCGCTGGACAACGCCGACATCGGCCCACGCGCGCTCCAGGACGAGCTGCCGATATGGGTGGGCGTGGGCGGCACCCTGGCGTCCGCGATCAGCACCGGCCGCCTCGGGCTGCCCATGGCCATGGCCCTTTTGCTCGGGCCCATCACGTTCCACGAGCAGACGATCGAGATGTACCGCGCCGCCGCCCAGCAGGCCGGGCACGACCCTTCTACACTGCGCACCAGCATCAACCTGCACGGGCATGTCGGCCGCACCAGCCAACTCGCACGCGACATCATGTACCCGTACTTCGCCCAGGGCATGATGGACAACAACCACCAGCGCGGCAGTGGGTTCAGGATGCCCCGGGCTGCGTTCGACGCCCAGACCGCTCCGAACGCCGGCCTCGTCGTCGGGAGCCCGCAAGAGGTGATCGACAAGCTGCTCACCTACCACGAGATCTACGGCCTGGACCGCGCCCTCATCCAGATGGGCTTCGGCGGCATGCCGCAGAAGGACGTGCTCGACGCCATCGAACTCCTCGGCACCGAGGTGGCTCCCGTGGTGCGCCGCGAGGTCGCCGCAAGAAAGGAGAAGGTGGCGTGACCGCCGTACCCGACGCACCCGTCATCGTCAACGTCACCCCCGCCGACGGCACACCTGACCGCACGCTGCGCGTCGTGGTCGTCAACGGCAGCCCGAGCGAGAAGTCCAAGACCATGGGCCTGGTCGACGTCGTCCTCCAAAGCCTGAGCAGCACGCTCGCCCCCACGGGCGCCGCGGTCCACCAGACCCGGATAGACGTCTACCGGCTCGGCCCCGCGTTCACCGGAGCCGTCGAACGAGACCAGATCGCACCGGAGGTCGAGGCCGTACTCCGCCAGGCCGAGGAGGCCGACCTGCTGATCGCGGCCACCCCGGTGTTCCGCGGTTCGTACACCGGCCTGTTCAAGCACTTCTTCGACCTGATCGACCAGTACGCGCTCGCGAACAAGCTGGTCTTCCTGGCCGCCACCGGCGGCGGCGACCACCACGCACTCGTCCTGGAACACGCACTGCGACCCCTGTTCGGGTTCTTCCAGGCGATGACCGTCCCGGTGGCCGTCTTCGCTTCGTCGGGCGACTTCGACGGCACCACTCTGCTCAACCCTCGCGTCTACGGACGCATCGAGATGGCGATCACCGACGTGCTCGACCTGCTCAGCACCTCACAGACCAGGGGCTGACCACACGCAGACGGACGCCCTCTCGCCACACGTACCTGTTCGGCGGTCAGGCGCCGGACGTCCCAGATCAGCGCGGCAACGTGGGCGGCTGTCGGCGGGTGCGGTCGGCGGGTCCTCCGGCAGGCGCTCGCAGGCGGCGCGGTAGTGCTTCAGGCGCGGCCCGTAGAGGCCGTCCCTGTCGCCGAAGGCCGCGTACAAGGACCCCTGCCCGAGCCCCAGGAGCTGGGTCAGATCGCGCACGGTGGTCGCCTCGTAGCCGCGTGTCCAGAACAGCTCCATCGCGCGGCTCACCGCCGCCTCGGTGTCGAACTCCCGGGTCCTTGCCATGACCCGAGTCGTTGGAGGGCTTCTGCCGTGGTTCAGATCCCGGTTGCTCGCGCCTTCTCGTACACCTCGGCGGCGACGTCCTTGAACTCCTGGGCGTCGCGCGGACCCACCTGAAGGTCGATGAGGATCTCCTCGAAGCCGATCCCGGCGTGCGCGGCCAGGTCTTCGACGATCTGCTCGGTGTTGCCCTGGAAGAGGGCACGGTCGGGGCCCTCGTACGGCTTGGGCGTGTAGTCGGCATTCGCCCGCAGCACCGTCTGGATCGGCTTGGTGCGTCCACGCTCAGCCGCCAATTCCCGCAGGTCGCGCCACTGGGCAGCGGTCTGCTCAACACCCATGGCCAGGGGGAGCCAGCCGTCGGCGTGGTCGACGAGGCGGCGCTGGGCCTGCTTGTTGCCGCCGGCCAGCAGGATCGGGACCGGCCGGGCGGGCTTGGGACCAACCACGGCGGACGCGATCCGGGTGGTCTCGCCGTCGTACGTCACCGGGTCGCGGCCCCACACCGCCCGGCAGACGTTGATCACCTCGTCCAACGCCTTGCCGCGCTCTTCAAAGGGCCGGACGCCCGCGGCTGCGTACTCGTCGAGCGACCAG
This sequence comes from Nonomuraea sp. B10E15, assembly GCF_039871615.1. Classification (NCBI taxonomy): domain Bacteria; kingdom Bacillati; phylum Actinomycetota; class Actinomycetes; order Streptosporangiales; family Streptosporangiaceae; genus Nonomuraea; species Nonomuraea sp. B10E15. The sequence continues at coordinate 19,796 of NZ_JBDPMB010000040.1, read as the reverse complement.
CCCGAGCCGAAGCCCGCGACCACGCGGCCGCCGCTCGCCGCGTCCAGCGTGGCGAGGGACTTGGCGAGTTGGAACGGCGGGTGCAGCGGCGCCACCAGCACGGACGTGCCCAGCCGTACCCGTTCGGTGACCGCGGCCGCCAGGGACAGCGTGATCAGGGGTTCGGCCACGGAGCGGTAGTAGTCGGGCCAGGCCAGGCCGGGAATGCCGAACAGGCCCTGCGTGGCGGGTTCGGGGAAGAGGGTGCGTTCGTAGGCCCACAGGCTCTGGTATCCGATCTGCTCGGCGGTGCGAGCCACGTCGGGCACGTCCTTGCCGGCGTACTGGCGGTTCTGAGGCAGGCCAAGTCCGAGTGCGGTTGCCATGATCTGTCAGTTCCTCACGTGGTTCTGTGCGCTATCGCTATCTGGTCGGGAGGGGACGACTTCGTTGACGTCTACGTCGGGTGGTTGCTCGATGGCGTAGGCGACGGCGGCCGCGATCGCGTCGGCGGAGGGGCGAGCCGTAGCGCGGTGGCGTGCCCGATGCCGCTGCTCGCCCCGGTGATAAGTGCCACTTTCAAGTCGTGATGCATCACCTATATGACATGGACCATACATGATGTATCACCTTCCCTGCTACGCTGTCCCCTGTGGCTGTGACGAACGACATTCCGTGGCTGAACGACGGCGAGCAGCACATGTGGCGCGAATGGATGCACCTCAACGCCGAACTGCTGGCGACGCTCAACCGCGACATGCAGACCGACTCCGGCCTGTCCAACCCCGACTACCAGGTGCTCGTCGTGCTGACCGACTCCGCAGACGGACGCAGCCGGATCTCCGACCTGGCCACGGAATTGCAGTGGGAACGCAGCAGGGTCTCCCACCACGTCGCCCGGATGGAGAAGCGGGACCTGGTGTCCCGCCAGGGCTGCCCCGAGGACGGCCGCGGCGCCTTCGTCCGCATCACCGAGACAGGACGAGCGGCCATCGAGCGCGCCGCGCCCGCGCACGTACGCGCCGTACGACACCTGGTCTTCGACGCGCTCACCGCCGACGAGGTGACCCAGCTCAGCGAGATCTTCCACCGACTACGGTCACGCGTCGCCCGATCGGCCGGATGAACGGGCCCACAACTCCTCCGAGATCCCGCGCGTCTGAGTCGATTCGAACGTGTCAAGAATGAAGGAAAAGGCCCTTGCCGCCTCCCGGTAGCCGGACCTCCAACCCGTCAAAGCCGAGGGGAGTTAGCGGTCCCCGCGTCGGCTGCCGTCCGTCTCGGTCAGGACCACCCGTAGACGGATCTGACGGCGGCGGCGATCTCGTTCACCAGGCCGAAGTCGTCGCCGTTGGCGAGGATCGCGTAGCCCGCCCCCAGCTCCGGATAGCCCTTGAACACCGACTTGAAGCCGTAGTTGGAGCCGTCATGGGTGTAGGCGAAGTTCTTGGTCCCGACGCCGGAGACGAACAGGCCGCGGCCCATGCCGCTCTGCGGACCGGGGCTGAGCAGGCTGCGCACGGACGCCCGGTTGAGCGGGCCGGCCACGTCGCCGGAGGCGGTCCAGGCCTTGTTGAGGTAGCACACGAGCCGGCACAGGTCCTGCACGGTGGTGTAGAGGCCGGCGGCGGCCGACTCGGGGTAGCGGTTGCGCTTGCCGGGAATGACCGCGCCCGTGGTGGTGTGGCCCGCGGCCCGCTCGAAGCCGGGCTCCAGCGCGTACGAGCTGGTCCTCATGCCGAGCGGGGTGAACACCTGCTGGTCCATGTACTGCGTCAGGGACTGTCCGGTCTCTTCCTCGATCATCCGCTGCAGCAGGACGAAGCCGGCTCCGGAGTAGTGGTATCCGGTGCCGGGATCGGTGGTGAGCTCGATCTCGGGGGTGTTGCCCTGGCCGTTCATGACCTGCAGCAAGGACGGCACGGTGACGCCGGGGCCGTACCCGGGGAAGCCGCCGCCCCCGGAGGAGAAGCCGGAGCAGGCGTCGAGCGGGTAGGTGGAGCCGCGCCCGGCGATGCCGGCGCGATGGGTGAGCACGCGCTCGATCGTCGGCGTCGCCTTGAGGGTGACGCAGTCGCGGCGTGGCAGCGTCCAGCCGAGGTAGGGGCGGATGTCGTCGGTCAGCGGCTTGCCGAGCGTCTGCATGAGGCGCAGCACGCCGACCGCGGCGACGGCCTTGCTGATCGATGCGGCCTGGAAGGCGCTTTCGGGATGTACGGCCGCCGCGCCGCCGGCCTCCAGCCGGCCGTAGCCGGTGGACCAGGCGATGCGGTTGCCGGTGACCACCGCGACGGCCACGCCGGGCGTCTTGTAGGTGCTCATACGCCGCCAGATGTCGGCGCCGCCCACCGCGTTCTCCACCTTGCGCACCGGGTCGGCCGGCAGGGCGGGCAGCGTGCCGCGCGAGCACAGCGACCAGCCGTCGTTCGCCGGCGAGAAGGCCACGTTGTGCACCTCCCAGCCGGCGGCGATCATGTCCTTCAGCTCGGTGCGGCACTCGCCGTCGATGTCACGGCCGTGGAACTCGTCCTGCGCGACGACCAGCCATCCTCCGGTGTACGGGAACGCGACCCGGGTGACGCGGCGGCCGCCCTGCTCCAGGTTGCGCATCATCTGGTAACACTCGTCGTCGATGCCCCGGGCGAAGGTGTCCCCGGCGGCCACCACCACCCACCGGTTGCCCCCTGACGGCGGGAAGGCGACGTGCCCCACCTGCTGTCCCGCGGCGTAGTAGGCGGTGATGCGCTGGTGGCACTCCTCCGGGATGTTCCGCGCCGACACCCCCTTGTCCGTGGTGATCAGCCACCGGTCGCCGCCCTCGGGCGGGAATGCCACGCAGTGGATGCGCCGGCCCGCGGTGACCAGCTTCTTCAGCTCGGTGAAGCAGGCGTCGGGGATGCCGCGGGCGAAATAGCGGCCGTCGGCTGTGACCATGACCCAGCCGTTGGACGGGGTGAAGGCGAATGAGGTGATGCGGTAGGGGGCCAGCTCCTTCATCTTGACGTGCGCCTCTTCGGGGATCCGCCGGTTGAACGACGGGTAGCCGGCGGCCAGCACGGGCTCCGCGAGCCCTCCGACGGCGGCGCCCGCGGCTCCGGCCAGCGTGAGAAAACGTCTCCTGTCCATCTGGGGTCACTCCTCAAGGTCAACGTTTGTCCTCGGGAATGCTGGCATGGAGGAGGCGGGCACGGGGAAATCTCGTGGCGCCCGCGCTGCCGGATGGGACACGATCTTCCCCATGACGACGCCCACCGTTCAGGTCCGGCCTGCCACGCGGGGCGATGCCGCGCGGCCGTTGTAGGGGTCGACGGGCACCGGAAAGGAGGCAGGCTGCCCCGGCCTCCACAGTGGCAAAAGTGGGGATGAATTTCGTCGCCGTGCGGCGTTGCGGGGAACAGCCGGCGCTCCTGTCGAGTTTCCGCGTTTTCGCAGTGAAACGCCGCGTGCCTCAGTTTCCCGTGGAGTTGGACGCCGTCACCGCACCGACCCGCAGCTGGGTCTCTTCCACCTTCACCATGACCGGGCGTCGTTTCATCGCTGCCCCTTCGTTGGATGGGTTCTCTGCCCTATCCTTGCCCACGCGCGGTCCATTGACAAACTTCACACCTGAATTGTCATCTGCATAGTCAGCACATTCACGAATGGATTCCCCCGTGGCCGGTCGATTTCCATCCGGCACGGCGTACGCGCTTGACACAGACTGATCGGAGAGGGGCTGACGCGCGAGGCAGGGAGATCGGGTGAGTGACCGGGTGAGACATGGTGCGCGGTGGGTCTTGGCGTTCGACGCGGAAGGCGCGGAAGGCGCGGGGCTCGCCCTGCCGCTCCGCTCGGCGGTGACCCTGCCGCTCGTGGGCGCTCTCGGGGTGGTGCTGGCCGCGATCGTCTGGCACACGCTGCTCGACGACTACGGCGTACGCAACGTGACGGCCGGCACGCTGGGGCTGGCGACGGCGATCGCGCTGATGGTGTCCCGCTTCCGGCCCAGGGCGGCGTGGTGGTTGTCGCTGGTCGCGGCCGTGGCGGCGGCGGTGACGTCCCATGCCCAGCTGGACGGGATGGTGTGGCCCGCGCCCGTGCTGGTCGCGCACGTGTCCGTGCTGGGCCTGGTGGGGTTCGGGTCCAGGCACGTGCTGCTGGCCGAGATGTGGCTAGGCACGCTGGCGGCCGGGATCGTCCTGTGGGCGGGGCTGCCGGGCGAGCAGACGCTGGTGAGCCTGATGGACATGTCGTTGTTGTCGGGCATGGTGTTGATCACCGTGGGAGCGCTCGGCGGTCATCGGGAGGCGTTGCGCCGGGTGGCCCTGGCGGACCAGAAGGCGCTGGCGGAGCAGACCCGCTCCGCCCTTCTGGAAGAGCGCGCCAGGATCGCGCGGGAGCTGCACGACGTGGTGGCCCACCACATGTCGGTCGTCGCGGTGCAGGCCGAGGCGGCACCCTACCGGGTGCCCGATCCTCCCCCGGAGCTGGCGAGGAGCTTCGCCACGATCCGGTCGAGCGCGGTGGAGGCGCTCACCGAGCTCCACCGCATTCTCGACCTGCTCAGGAACGGCACGGACGAGGCGAGCCCGCAGCCGACCCTCCACCGGCTGGGGGAGCTCGTGGGCCGGCTGCGGGCGGCCGGCACGCCGGTGACCCTGCGCGTCGACGGCGAACGCAGGCCGCTCCCTCCGGGGGTGGAGCTGTCGGCGTACCGGATCGTGCAGGAGGCGCTGAGCAACGCGCTCCAGCACGCTCCGGGCGCACAGGTCGGCGTCGAGGTGGCGTACGAACCTGGCGATCTTCGCATCCGCGTCGAGAACGACCCGCCACCCCACCCGCCTCCCCCGTCCGCCCGACCCGGGCACGGCCTGCTCGGCATGCGCGAGCGCGTGGCCATGCTGGCCGGTGACCTGCGGGTGGGGGCGCGGCCGGACGGAGGCTACGAGGTGACGGTACGGTTGCCGCTCGGCGGGACGGAGGCCAGGTGAGCATCCGGGTGCTGATCGCCGACGACCAGTCGATGGTCCGCGAGGCGTTCGCCGTGCTGCTCAACGCCCAGCCTGACATCGAGGTGGTGGGCGAGGCCGTCGACGGCGACGACGTGCTGGTCAAGGCCGCCGCGCTGACGCCCGACGTCGTGCTGATGGACGTGCGCATGCCGGGGACCGACGGGCTGGAGGCCACGCGCCGCCTCGCCGGGCGGACCAAGGTGCTGATGCTCACCACCTTCGACCTCGACGAGTACGTCTACGAGGCGCTGCGCGCCGGCGCCAGCGGCTTCCTGCTGAAGAAGGCCACGGCGCGGGAGCTGAGCGACGCCGTACGCATCGTCGCGAACGGGGACGCCATGCTGGCGCCGTCCGTCACCCGCCGGTTGATCAGTGCCTTCGCCCGGCTGGGCCCGCCACGGCCGTTCACCGGGGAGGCTCAGGGCCCGCTGACCCCGCGGGAGAGCGAGATCCTGACGCTCATCGCGCACGGCCTGTCCAACACCGAGATCGCCGGCAGTCTCGTCATCGCGGAGCAGACCGTGAAGAGCCACGTCAGCAACATCCTGACGAAGATCGGGGTGCGCGACCGCACCCAGGCGGCGGTGTACGCGTTCCAGACCGGGCTGGTCACCCCCTACGGCGGAGCTAGATCCCACGATCCCCCTGCAGCGCCATGACATGCCGGCGGTGCCGCTCGTAGGTTCGGGGCACGATCACTGCCGCGAAAGGTCTGGTGTCGTATCCCGTGTCCCGAATCCCCGAGCTGCTGCATCGCACCCTTTTCCGGACCGTCTCCCTTCTCGGCCCGCGGGCTCAGGGGAAGGTGCTGCACCGGTATTTCGACTGGTGGCATCGCCGGCCCGACCCGTGGTCGCTCGCCACGGACTCGTACGAGCGCCGTAAATACCGGGCCACGCTCGACCAGCTGCCCGAGGGGACGTACGCCCGCATCCTGGAGGTGGGGTGCGCCGAGGGCGTCTTCACGCAGATGCTGGCGACGGCCTGGCCGGATGCCGGGATCACGGGGCTCGACGTGTCGGAGAGGGCGCTGGGACGCGCCAGGGAGCGCGCGGTCGGGGATGGCGCGCGTGTCCGGTTCGTCCACGCCGACCTGCTCGGCTACGAGGAGCGGGACCGGTACGACCTGGTGTTCTGCGCGGAGACCCTCTACTACATCGGGCGTGGCGACAGGCTGCGCAGGGCCTCGGAGCGGCTGCGTTCGCTGCTGGCGCCTGGAGGTGTCCTCGTTCTCGTGCACCCGTGGCCGGAGGCGGAGCGGCTGCACGGGTTCATCGAGGGAAGCCCGGCGGTCACGAAGCTCGCCGAGCGGGTGGAACGGGACGCTTCACGGCCCTATGCCGTCTCCGTCTACCGGGCCGGCCCATCCCGCCCGCAGCTGACCGGGGCCGTCTCGTGACAGGGCCTCGGCCACCTCGCCAACGCCTACCATAGACGGAGATATCACCTCTAAGTAGTCAGGCGATGACATAGGGCAATGTAGCGTTCACGTGTGGTCTCCGGCTCACGAAGGATCGAGCGGCCTGGACGGAAGCGGTGGTTGACCCTTCTGATCGGGGTCGTCCTTTGTGTGGGCGTGTGGCCGATGCCGTGGCAGCCTGTGCACGCCGCCTCGGTCATCCACGGAGACTCCGTCCACGTCGACCACGGTGACGGGCGGGACGACTCGTGCCCGCCTCGACGCTCGGCGTTCAAGCGGCACGTCGGAAAACCGGCGGGCGGCAGGTGCGCCGGCGGCGGGGTCCTGGCGCCTCTGCCCTTTCCCGGACGCGATCACGAGCCTCCGCGTGCCCGGTTCAAGCCACCGCGCCCGCGGCTCGTCAGGCACTGGCGTACGGGCGTCGACCGGCTCACCCACCTGGGCATCTGGCGCATCTAGGCCGGCGGGAACACCTTCCTGCCCGTCTGACCGCGCCGATCCCAGGAGGCGATTCATCGTGCGCGAAACCGATTCATCTGTCGAGACCTGGTCATTCCAGTGCCAGAACTGCCACACCATCTGGCAGGACACCTACGAAGCCCGGCACCATGCGGACTTCGGCGGCGAGTTCATCGTCTGGCGGCACCGCGGCGCCATCAGCATGCCGCCCTGGTTGCACGCCGGCTGTTCCGCCTGCCCGGGCGCGTCCGTCAAGGTGATCCCGCTCGGGGGCAACGTGCCCTACCAGGGGCGCGCCGGCATGTGAGCGTGGCGGGGTACGCGGCGGACACCACGTACCCCGCCCTATGGTTCGAAGATTTTTCATGCGTGGTGGATCGATCCACCAGGGTCGGTAGCGTCCGCGTCGGCAAATGCTGATGCTGGACGGCTGGCGGGACAACGGCACCTCCTACACGGTTCGGGTGACGAAGGAGCAGATAGGCGACGCGAAGTGCACCAATCTGCGCACGTTCGCGACCTCCGGCCGGCAGCACTACGTGAAGTGGGGCATCCCCTCGACGGGCTACTGCGTCAGCTTCTCGGCCGTGAACGTAAACGCCCGGGGTTCCACACCAGATCACGCTGAAGGCGTGGGGAACGATGGACCTGGTGACCCGTGCCTGACGGACTGGTTGTCCACAGGGTTGTGGACAGGCCGGCGCACGGTGGACGGAGCCCTTGTCAGCCCATTCGGGCGAGGCGATATCAGGTTGTTACGCGCCAGACCCGGAGCGTGACGAATCATCGCATTAGGTGATGATGCAAGGTCAAAGGGGGTGTGCGGCGGATTCGGCGACGGGTTCTCCGCCGGCGTGGAGACCACTGGCCGTGCCGCGGCTCCGGCTCCGCCGGGCAGGGTCAAGGCTCCCGAGGTGACGGCGTTATCCACAGGGAGGGCTGGTTATCCACAGCGTTGTTCACTCCGCCCCTGCTTCGACCTGGTGGAGCGCGTCGGCGATGGATTTCCGGGCGGCTCGGATGCGCGCCGTCCGGGCCAGGTCGCGCCAGCCCAGCCGCAGGCCCTCGGCGGCCAGCTCGTCGAACGCGGCGAACACGGCCAGCTTCTGCCGGACGATCTTGGCCCAGGCGTCGTCCTCGATCGCGTAGTAGACGTTGCGCTCGCCGGTCTTGCGGAAACGGCGGATGAGCCTGTGGGACGTCAGCAGGTGCAGGTTGGTCGTCAGGGACGCGCGGCTGGCCCCGATGGTCCCGGCGATGTCGGACGCGGTCTGCTCCGGCGGGTCGCACACCATGAGCCAGCCCAGGATCCGGCCGCTGATGGGGGCGAGTCCCCACTCCTCGGAGACGAACGCCGCCACCCGCTCGACCCAGGCGAGGACCCGCTCACGGCCGGGACCATCCTGCTCGCTCATACGAACATTGTAACGCTAAGCAGTCATATCGGTACTTTCTGCTGTCTCATACCGCCCTGCTCAGCCGCCTGAGCTGCTGCTCCCTGGCGCCCGCGTCGTGCGGCAGGTCACGCGCGGCGAGTTCGGCGGCGATGCGCTCGCGCTGTTCCACCGGCCGGCGGTCGTCGAACTTGAACTTGGCCCGCACCCCCACCACCTCCAGCCGCAGCCCTCGAATGGCCGGCAACATCCGGTGGTACGGCCCCGAGTCCGCGCGCGTCTCGCCGTGGTCGCCGTCCGGCTGGTGGTGGGCGAGCTGGCGGCGCAGGATCTCCATCTTGCCCTCCTTGCCGTCCACGATCTCGGCCACGCAGGTGAGCTGCACCGACGCGTAGTAGCTGGTCGGCACGCCGGTCTCGGGCGAGTCGGCCCGCCAGCCGGTGGGGATGTAGGCGTAGTCGTCGTGCACGCTCACCACCACCGTGGGGCAGGCCTCGATCGCCGGCCAGATCGGGTTGGGCCTGGCCAGGTGGAGCACGACCTCCTTGCCGCCGTCGAACAGGAAGTGCGTGGGCACCAGGATCGGCGGGCCGCCGTTCACGCCGTTCGCGGCGAGCTGGCCGAAATCCCGCGCACGGAGCCAGGTCTGCCACTCTTCCCTGTCGCGGGCCGCGTCCCACGGATGAATCAGCACCCGAACCTCTTTGTATTAGTACATAATTAGATTTGTGCTAGAAACATACACGATTGCCGGTGGGTCGGCCAGCGAGATAGCGGCGGGGGTCGAGGCCGCCGTGTCCGAAGGGCGGCTGCCGCCCGGCCGCATGCTGCCACCCGTGCGCGAGGCGGCCGCGTCGGCCGGGGTCAGTCCCGGCACGGCGGCGGCGGCGTACCGGCTGCTGCGCGAGCGCGGGGTCGTTGAGACGGCCGGGCGGCGTGGCACGCGGGTCAGGCCGCGCCCGGCCAGCACGTTCCGTGAGGAGATCCGCATCGAGGTGCCTCCGGGGGTGCGCGACCTGTCCCAGGGCAACCCCGACCCAGCCCTGCTGCCCGCCCTGCACGAGGCCCTCGCCGCCGCGGCCCGCGCGCACGAGGAACGGCCCGCGCTGTACGGAACGGACGACGACGAGGAGCTGCTCGCCCTGGCCGGGGCCCGCCTGCAGGCGGACGGCCTGCCGCCCGCGCCGCTGGCGATCACCTCCGGCACCCTCGACGCCGTCGAACGGGTGCTCGCCGCCCACCTGCGCCCCGGTGACGCGGTCGCCGTCGAGGACCCCGGCTGGACGTCCCTGCTCGACCTGGTCACCGCCATGGGGCTGCGGATCGTGCCGATGCGGCTGGATGACGACGGGCCGCTGCCGGACGAGCTCGGCCGGGCCCTGCGGGCGGGGGCCCGCGCCGTGGTCGTCACGGCCCGCGCGCAGAACCCGACCGGCGCCGCCGTCTCCGCCGACCGCGCCGCCGCCCTGCGCGAGCTGCTGGCGGCGCACCCGGACGTGCTGCTCGTCGAGGACGACCACGGCTCGGGCTTCGTGGACCTGCCGCTGCACCCGCTGGCCGGCGTCACGCGGCGGTGGATCCTCGTCCGCTCGACCGCCAAGTCCCTCGGCCCCGACCTCCGCCTCGCCCTGGTCACCGGTGACCCGACCACGCTCGACCGGCTGCGCGGGCGCCAGCGGCTCGCGACCGGCTGGGTCAGCCACCTGCTGCAGCGCGCCGTCGCCCACCTCTGGCGTACGGAGGCGGTCGACACCGAGGCGGTGGCCGCGGCCTACGCGCGGCGCCGGGACGGCCTGGTGGAGGCGCTGGCCGTGCGCGGCATCACCGCGCACGGCCGCACCGGGCTCAACGTGTGGGTCCCCGTCGCCGACGAGTCCACGGCGATCACCCGGCTGCTGGCCCGCGGCTGGGCGGCCGCCCCCGGGGCCCGCAACCGGGTGGCCACGCCGCCGGCGCTGCGCCTCACCGCGGCCACGCTCGGGCAGGACGAGATCGGCGTGCTGGCCGACGACCTCGCCGCCGCCCTGCGTCCCGCCTCGACGGGCCGGTACGGCTGACCCGCTCCCCGGCTACCCCAGCAGCCCCTCCCCGATCCAGCCGCCGGGCGCGCACCCCGGCGGGATGGCGAAGACGGCCGAGCCGATCGCGGTGACCCACTCGTTGAGCAGGTCACCCTCGGCCAGCCGCCGCTGGATCGGCACGAACTGCCGCTCGATGTCCGCCTGGTAGGAGGCGAACAGCAGCCCGGAGTCCGACTCGCCGTCCTCGGTCAGACCCTCGTCGTAGTTGTACGGCCGGCGCAGGATCCGCTGCGCCGGATCCGCCACGTGGGCCCGCCTGATGTGGGCGTACTCGGAGATGACCGGGAACCCCAGGTGGTTCTTCCGGTCGAAGTCGGGCTCGTCGCGCTCGGCCCCGCCCGTCAGCGGGGCGCCGGTGTCGAGCCGCCGGCCGATGGTGAACTCCCTGGCCACGCGGTCGGCGGCGTCCCACGTCTCCAGGTGCATGCGCATCCTGCGCAACACCATCGTGGTGCCGCCGCGCATCCCGGCCGGGCCCTGATCGATCCAGACGGCTCTGTCCAGGTCGGTGGGGTTCACGGTGCCGTCGACCTGACCCATCAGATTGCGCTGCGTCCCCTCGCCGGCCCCGCCACGGAACCCGCGCTGGGTCCAGCGCACCCGGGTGAACGACCGCGCGTCCTTCACGATCATCCGTACGGCGTGCGCGACGGTCAGACCGTCGTCGGCGCACACCTGGACGAGCAGGTCGCCGCCGTTCCACCGCCTGTCCAGCTTGTCCGTCTCGAACGCGGGCAGCGGGCGGACCGGCGAATCCACCCCGGCCCTGTCGAACAGCCCCTCCCCGAACCCGAAGGTGATCGTCAGCCCGGCGGGGGCGGCGGCCAGCTCCGGCTCGGTGTCCGCCAGGGCGGGCCGGCCCTGGGTCAGGCGGGCGGCGTCGTCGGTGAGCAGCTGGAGCAACCGGACGACGGCCTCCCCGCGGATGCCCTTGCGCAGGTCGAACCCGACGAACACGGCGTGGACCTGCGGCGCCGTCGCCACGCCCGCCTGGTGCGGGCCGTGGAACGGCTCCACCCTCGCCCGCTCGGCGTGGGTCGGCGGCGGGGTCTCGCGGCGGGTGAAGGCGCCCGCCGCGGTGGCGGCTCCCCCGGCCAGCAGCCCCCTACGGCTGATCATTCGTGCCCCGGCTGGTAGTCCTCCTCGCCGCCGGCGAAGTCCTTGCCGACGGCGCTGAACTCGAGCGGCTGCCCGCCCTTCACCTGGAGCGTGAACGGCACCTTCGCCCCGGGCTTCACCTCTTCCGTGACGCCCATCAGCATGATGTGGTCGCCGCCGGGGTGGAGCTGGTGCGTGCCGCGCGCGGGCACCACGAACCCGCCCTCCTTGGGCCGCATGACCATCTTGCCGCCGGACTCGACGACCTCGTGCAGCTCGATGGTCGGCGACAGCGGCGACGCGCCGGACACGATGGTGACGTCGGTGTCGCCGTTGTTGACCAGCGTCCCGAAGGCCGCGGTCATCCCCTTCTTGACGGTCTTCACCCAGGGGTCGGTGATGGAGAGCCCGGCGGGCGCGGCCGCGGCCGCTGTCGTGGCGGTGGTGGCGGCGGGCGCGGACGCGGTGGTCGAGCCGCCGCCGCAGCCGGCCAGCGCCACCACGGCGGCGGCGAGCACGAGGGCATGACGAGAGAACATGGGCATGGCCTTTCTCCGCCCGGCAGGCCGAAGCAGGCCCTGCCGGGCGTGGGGTTGTCTATGGGAAGAAACCGTCCTGCCGCGACCCGGAGGTCAGGCGGCGACAACCCGCGGCGGACCCCTCCTGCTGACCACGTGGCGCAGCACGGCCGGGCGGAGCTCGCGCGGCTCCGCCGTCCACAGGGGTGTGGAGAAAGGAGTCGTGAGCGGCGGCAGCCAGATGACCAGCAGCCGCACGACCAGGCGTCGCAGCAGCGACCAGAGCGCGGCCTCGCCTCGGGCCAGCCACAGCGCGGTCATCGCGACCGCCCACCCGTGGGCGACCAGCATGCCGAGGTCGGGGACCAGCCCGGAGTGGAGGTGGCCGGCCATCTGGTGGGGCGTGGCCGCGTGCGACATCGAGAACAGCACGTGCATGACGACCTGGAGCGCCGCCAGCAGCGGCAGGATCACCGTGGTCGAGCGCTCGCGCCCGGCCAGCGCGTACGCGGCCACGAGCGCCACCGCCAGCCCGCCCCCAGCGGCCGGAGCCGGCACGGGGGCGCCGCCGAGCACGTGGGCCGCCACGCCCAGGCCCAGGCAGACCACGGCGAACACCGTGGTGCGGGCGAGGCGGAGCGGCGCGGCCATACGCTTAGCATTCCATGGGGTCAGGCCGGTCCGTCCGGCACTCCTCCATCCCCTTACACACCGGCATAATCCACCTGATGCCGAAATTTCATGACCTGTCGGAATATGCGGCGACGATCGCCCCGATCATTGACGCGGCCCACGTCAACCTGCACGCCGCGGCACTCCGATCGGTCACCGACCTGGCCGAGTCGTCAGGCGTGATCCCCGGCCTGCTGGTCGACCTGCGGTTCACCCTCCCCCTGCGCCCGCTCACCCGGCCACAGCTGGCCACGCTCTACCGCTACGGCGACGCCGCGCTCCGCGAACTCGACGACCACCTGGGCGAGGGCACCATGACCGAGGACCCCGGCGGCCTGCTCCGGCCGACGCGCGAAGGGCTCGCGTTCATCCACAGGCTGTACGACCTGCACGCCGCCGCGGCCGAACGTGCCTGGGCCGGCCACGACCTGCCCGCGCTGGCCGGTCTGGCGGGACGGGTGCTCGACTCGGCCGAGCGCGTGCCGGGCGGCGCGCTGGAGGTGGCGGCGCCGCCGTACGAACCGGAGGGGACCTCGCCGGGGGTGCTGCTGTTCAACCGCATCGCCGCGCTGCGCCACCACCGCGCCGACGCCCACGCCACGGCCTGGCAGGCGCAGGGCCTGACCGCGGCCGGGATCGTCGCCCTGGCGGACGGGCCGCTGCGCGCCAGGATCGAGGCGGACACCGACCAGCGGGCCGCGGCGGCGTACCGGACCCTGTCGGCGGACGAACGGGACACCCTGCACGGCGGCCTGCTGAAGCTGGTCTGAACGCGCCGGGAGCTTCCCTCTGGTTTTCCACGCGGCGACGCCAAGGTTCCAAAATGCCACCTCCCGGTAATCGACGGGTAGGCGCACTATGGTCGTACTTCTCAACAGGAGGCACCGTGGAACAGGAACTGCCCGTCGGTGCGAGGCTGATCGTCGGGGTCGACGAGTCGCCGTCATCGCGCTGGGCGCTCGCCTGGGCCATCGGCGCGGCCAGGCTGCACCGGATGGCCCTGGTCGCCGTGCACGTCAGCCGCGCGCCCGTCCACCCGTTCCCTGAGGCGCTGCCCGTGCAGCACGCCATCAGAGCGGGCGAGGAGGCGCGCTGCTCAGAGGTGATCACCGGCGTGTTCGACGACGTCGCGGGCGGAGTGCCCGAGGATCTCACGACGGCGGTGGTCGGCCGGGTCGGCGACCCCGGCTACCACCTCGTGGATCTGGCCCGCGAAGGTGATCTGCTGGTGCTGGGGCGAGGGAGACGCGGGCTGTTCAGCCGCATCTTCATGCCCTCGACCAGCATGTACTGCGCGCGACACGCCCGCACCACCGTAGTGATCGTGCGACAACCGACGTCGCCGGACGACCCGGAGATGTCAGGGGAGCGGGTTCGCGGGTTCTGGAGCCGCCGACATCCGTGACCGCAGCAGGCGCAGCCCTTCGGGGATGGCGTCCTTCGTGATCGCGCCGTAGCCCAGCACCAGCCCGGCCTGGGCCGGTGCATCCCCGCAGTACGCCTCCAGCCGCTCCACCGCCAGCTCCGGCGCGGGGCGTACGGACACGCCGGGCGCGAGGCGGGCACACAGGTGCAGGCCCGCCGTGGACGGCACCGGAAGCAGGCGGTCGTCGGCCGCCAGCGCCTCGGCGACCAGGGCGTGCCTGGCGGCGTACTCACGGGTGGCCCTCCTGATGTGCCTGGCCAGCAGGCCCTCGTCGATGAAGCGCGCCAGCGCCGCCTGCGTCGGCACCTCCCCGTGCCAGTCCGACAGCCGCCTGGCCGCGCGCAGCGCAGGCCCGAGCGAGGCGGGCGCCACCAGGAAGCCGAGCCTGAGCATCGGGAGCAGGGTCTTGGAGAACGAGCCCACGTAGACGACGCGGCCCGCCCGGTCGAGGCTCTGGAGGGGTTCGAGCGGGCGCTCGCCGAACCGGAACTCGCTGTCGTAGTCGTCCTCGATCACCACCGCCCGGCGGCGCTCCGCCCAGGCCAGCAGCGCGGCGCGGCGGGCCAGGGACATGGGCGTGCCCAGGGGGAACTGGTGCGACGGCGTGACGTACACGATGCGGGCGGAGCCGGGGATGGCTGGCACGTCGATGCCCTCCGCGTCGACGGGCACGCCCGCCACGCGCGCACCGAGCGAGCGGAACAGCAGGCGGGCGGGCGGATAGCCGGGCTCCTCGACGGCCACCGTGTCACCCGGCTCGATCAGGACCCGGCCGACGAGGTCGAGCGCCTGCTGCGCGCCGCCCGTGATGAGCACGTCGCCGGGGCCGGCATGCACGGAGCGGCTGAGGCCGATGTGCCGGGCGATCGCCTCCCGCAGGGGCTCGTATCCCGCGGGGTCGCCGTACGCCGCGGCGCTCACCCGCAGCTCGCGCGCCACCAGCCGGCGCCACGTCTCCATCGGGAACAGGCGCGCGTCCGGCACGCCGGCGCGGAAGTCGTACCGGGCGGACGGTGCGGACGGCGGGGACTGCGGGGTTTCGAGCTCCCGCCAGACCGCCCGCGGCCGCACCACGCCCTTCGGGGCCGCCCTGCCCCTGACCGGCTCCGCCGACACGAACGTCCCCGCGCCCGCCCGCCCCACCAGGAACCCGTCGGCGACCAGGCGGTCGTAGGCGAGCGCGACCGTGTTCCTGGAGATCTCCAGGCTGCGCGCCAGCTGCCTCGTCGGCGGCAGCCGCTCGCCCGACCTGAGCCGTCCGTCGAGGATGGCGTCGAGCAGTTGCCGGTAGACCTGCGCGGCCAGGTCACCCCTGCCGCCGAGGCTGATGTGAACGTCCATCTTGGCCCAATCATCTTGCCGGAAATTGGAGCTTATCCCGGGACAAGTTGCGCTCCAGGATGGCTGCATGACCGCACGAATGGACCTCGGGACGCAGGCCGTGGCCGGCTCGGACGCCTTCGTCGCCCGCGGCGCCGCCTGGAACCGGATGGGCGCCGTGAACCCCCGCCGCAACCTGGCCCGAGCCCAACTCGCGAACTCCGTCGGCGACGGCGTCTACCTCGTCACCTCCGCGTTCTACTTCGCCAGGATCGTCGGCCTGCCGCCCGCCCAGATCGGCCTCGGCCTCACGCTGGGCTGGGCGGTCGGCGCGGTGGCCGGCCTGCCGCTCGGCCACCTGGCCGACCGGCGGGGTCCGCGCGGCGTCGCCGTCCTGCTCGCACTGACGACCGCCGCAGCGGTCGCCGCGTTCATGTTCGTCCGCTCCTTCGAGCTCTTCGTGCTCGTCGCCTGCGTGTACGGCACCGCCCAGACCGGCCTGTCCGCCGCCCGCCAGGCGCTGCTGGCCGGGCTCGTGCCGCCGGAGCAACGCACCGCGGTACGTGCCGTCCTGCAGGCCACGCTCAACGGCGGCCTCGCCGCCGGCGCCGCCCTGGGCGGGCTCGCACTGCACGTCGACACGCCGGAGGCATACCTCGCGGCGTTCGCGCTCGACGCCCTGGCCTTCGTGACCGCCGCGGCCGTGCTGCTCCGGCTGCCCTCCGTACACCCCGCGCCGGCCCCCACCGGGCCACGGATGGCCGTGCTCGGGGACCGGCCGTACGCGCTCGTCACGCTGATCAACGCGGTGATGCTCTTCTACATGCCGCTGCTCAGCATCGTCGTGCCCCTCTGGATCGCCACCCGTACCTCAGCGCCCGCCTGGGTCGTCTCCGTCATGCTCGTGATCAACACCGGCAGCGTGCTGCTCTTCCAGGTGCGGGTGGCCAGGAGGGTGAAAGGCCTCGACGACGCCTCCGCGTCGGTGCGGCACGCGGGGCTGGTGATGTTCGCGGCGTGCGCGGTGTTCGCGCTGAGCCCGTACGGATGGGTGTTCCTGCTCGTCGCGACCGGCCTGCAGGTGCTCGCCGAGCTGCTGCTCGCGCCGGGCGCCTGGGAGATCAGCTTCGCGCTCGCCCCCGAGGACCGGCAGGGCCAGTATCAGGGCTTCTTCGGGACGGGCGTGCCGGTGGCCAGGATGCTCGGGCCCGTCGTGCTCACCACGCTCGTGCTCGGCGGCGGAACGCTCGGATGGCTGTTGCTCGGCGGCGCGTTCGCGGCGGCCGGCGCCGCGATGAGGCCGGCCGTCGCCTGGGCCCGCAGGCCACAGCCCGTCTGAGGGGGGCGCAGAGCGCATGGGCGGTGCCGGCCGCCCGGAGACCCAGTCAGGCCTTCCCGGTCATCTCGTAACCGGCTTCCTTCACCGCCGCGGCGACCTCGGCCGCGTCGACAGGACCGTCACTGCCGACCGTCAGCAGGCCACCCGCCAGGTCGACCTCCACGGACGTCACGCCCGCCACCTCGCTGACCTCTTCCTTGACCGAGCTCACGCAGTGGTCGCAGGTCATGCCGGTGACGGTGAAGGTGGCAGCGCTCATGACGATCTCCTCAGGAAGTGTGCGGCTGTTTCGATCACCATACCCCCCTGTGGTATCGTGACGAAACCGGACACGAGCATGTTCGTTCTGAGCCGACACCGTCCGTGCGGTGTCGCGCCTCCGTAATCCGGAATCCGACCCCCAAGCGGCTGGCAGGCACGCTCACCTCGGGTTACCCTCCTCCAGGGCACACATTTACCAGGATCAGGCTCACCAGCCTCCTCCCAGCAAGCACGAGCTGACTTTCGGCACGGACGTTTCGCGCATCCGCGCCGGATATTTGGCATGATCGAGCTGTTGCCCATGAGGGTTGCCGACAGATGGTTGGTCGAAGTTCGTCCGAGATGGGACAGCATTCGGGTCCCACCTGGGGCCGAACACTCGTCCATCGCACATTCCACACATCCGCAACACAGGTAGCGCAGCCATCCCTTGCTAGGCTGCTTGTCAACCGTTGGGTCTCACCCCGGCAGGTGAGACCGTCGAAGAAGTGGGGTCACACCGTGAAGAAGCTGCTCGTTCTGGCGCTGATCGCCCTTGGGGGGTTGCTGATCTGGCGTAAGGTGCAGGCCGACCGCGCAGAGCTTGATCTCTGGACCGAGGCGACCGGCAGCGAGAACTAACCGACCGGCGAGGCGATGAGTGACGTCGTCCCCATCAAGCTGGTGTGCCTGGACCTGGCAGGCACCACAGCCGGTGACATCGCCATGGTCGAGCGCGCCTTTGCCGAGGCGATCGCGACCCAGGGCATAGTGCCCGGGACCGGGGCTTACGCGCGTGCCATGGTTCACGTGCACCGGTCCCGGGGATGTCCCACGATCGATGTCTTCCGCGGGATCTTCCCCGGGAACGAAGCCCAGGCCCAGGCGGCGAACCTGACGTTCGAACGCTCCTACGAAGGCGCGCTCGAGCGGGCAGGTCTGACGCCCGTGCCCGGAGTCATGGAGGTCCTCGACAAACTCCGTGGCAACGGCCTCCAACTAGCCCTGATCACCGGCTTCAGCCGCGTCACGTTGAGCCGCGTGCTGAGCGTGCTCGGCTGGCACGACAAGATCGACCTGGCCATCTCCCCGGAAGACGCCGGCGGCCGCGGCCGCCCCTGGCCCGACATGGTGCTGCACGCGGTCCTCCGTACGGGGGTGGCGGACGTACGGCACGTGGCGGTGATCGGCGACTCGGAGAACGACATGCTGTGCGGCACGCGAGCCGGAGCATCGATCGTGGCCGGCATCCTGACGGGCGTCCACAGCCGGGAGCGCCTTCTGAAAGGCGGCGCCACCCACCTCATCGACTCGATCGCAGACTTCCCGAGCCTGGTGTTGAGCGACGACCTGGGTACGACGCAGGTCGCTTCGTCGGCCCGGTAAGCTATCTTCGTCGAAGGGGCCTTAGCTCAGTTGGCAGAGCGCCTGCTTTGCAAGCAGGAAGTCAGGAGTTCGAATCTCCTAGGCTCCACCAGGGAAAACTCACCCTCGCCGATCAGGGCGGGGCGGGGGTGAGTGACTAACTGTGTGACTACCGTGACCGTGGTCACGTGACTTCTGCCTGTGGAGAACCCTGTCTTGGGCGCCCTCTTTGCAAGAGACACCGACTATCTCATGGTCATGTACTCGATGGCACAGCCATGATGTGAAGCACGGTAAGCGAGCAGTCGCAGTACGCCGAGCTGAGCTCCGTCGGGAGCATTCTGCCCCAGCGCAGAGCGTGTTTGAGAAGATCGTTTGCGGCAGGATTTCAGTCGCAGATGTAGCGCGATTGGCGTTGGGCGGGGCTGCCTCGGGTGAGGCGGCGAGCCATGCCGGCGATAGCGGCCCAGCGGATGATCGCCTCGGAGACAGCCGGGTCCCGTTTGTAGTCACGAGCCAATCGACGGCATGCGGTCAGCCAGGCCAGCGTCCGCTCCACCACCCAACGGCGGGAGATGACGCTGACGCCGCGCCGGTCAGCGGGCTTGCGTACGATTTCCAGGGTAGTGCGCAGAGTGTCGCGGGCCCAGTCCACCAGCGACCGGCGAAGCCCTGGTCGGCGAAGACGTACCGGATCGGGGTGGTCAGGTACGCCGACAGCAGGGCGGTCTTGGCGCCGTCGCGGTCCTGCCAACTGGCCGCCAGCACTGTGACGGTGATGAGCAGGCCGGCGGTGTCGGTGATGATGAACCGCTTGCGACCGTTGACCTTCTTACCTTTATGACGGGGCCGTCATAATTACCTGCGTCGTAGCCGCGGCTGTCGCGGCCGACGGTGTCGGCGCCCTTGACGCTTTGCGAGTCGATGATTCCCGCTGACGGCTCGTCCTCGCGACCGCCTTGATGCGAAGCTCGGCCAGCAGCGCTTCGGTTACGCCGGCCTGTTCCCACTGCTGGAAGTACCAGTACACGGTCTGCCAGGGCGGCAGGTCGGTGGGCAGGTACCGCCACGGGCAGCCCGAGCGCACCACGTACAGGATCGCGTTGACAATCTCGCGGCGCGGATGCTTCTCCGGACGGCCGCCAGTGTTCGGCTTGGGCAGAAGCGACTCGATCAGCTCCCACTGCGCATCGGTCAGGTCCGAGGGGTAGCGATTCGGGGGCATCCGGCCACCCTGACGGCATCCACACCGTTCGTCACGCCGCCACACCGAACACGAATGATCTTCTCAAACACGCTCTGAGTTCGCGAGGCTGTCGCGATAACCACACTGGCCGGCGAAGAGATCAGCGTCTGTGCAAACTAGTCTACAGAGATTGAAAGTTCGGGGTGTCATGTCGATCTCGGGTTCGTGATCAGGCCGGTGTGTGCCAGAAAGGCGTCCAGGAGGTCGGGGCGGTACTGCAACTGCTTGAGCCGGCTGCGGATGACCGC
>NZ_JBDPMB010000004.1:0-489972 GCF_039871615.1 Nonomuraea sp. B10E15 | reverse complement strand
GTTACGGCGGTTATGGCGGGAAGGAAACACCCGGTTACATTCCGAACCCGGAAGTTAAGCTTCTCTGCGCCGATGGTACTGCACTCGGGAGGGTGTGGGAGAGTAGGTCACCGCCGGACAATCTTTGAAGAAAAGGGCCCCGACGCCAAGCGCGTCGGGGCCCTTTCCGTATGTGCGACTCAGGGCAGTTGCGGGCGGGCCACGAAAACACCCCAGCCCAGATACTGGCGTCCGTACTCAAGGTGCGAGCGGCGCGAGCGGGTGAGGAAGTCGCGCATGGCGGGAGCGTCGACATCGTCGGGGTTCTCGCGTAGCCAGTCGCTGATGGTCCACCATTGGCTGGCCACATACCTGTCCCAGCCGTCCTGGTCGGCGAGCACCATTTCCAGAAGTTCGAAACCTGCGTTCTCGAAACGGTTTGCCGTGCCGGCCAATGACGTGAACAGGCCATCCGCTATGCCGAGTGCCTCGTATGCCTCCTGCGGCGGCGGCGTTGTCCAAAAACACTCACCGACCAGAGCGATGCCGTTCGGCCGGAGATGCCGGCGCATCAATGACAGCGTGCCCTCAAGACCATCGCCGATCCAGGTCGCACCGATACAGGACACGATGTCGAACGACTCCGGGGTGTCTTCGTACGTGGCCGCGTCCGCCTCCACCAGATTGAGCTGACCGGCGACGCCGAGTTCGTCGGCGCGGGCTCTGGCCGCTTCCAGAAAGACCTTGCTGATGTCCACGCCGACGCCCTGAACTCCATAATCGGCCGCCCACCGAGCGAGCAGCTCGCCTTTTCCGCAGGCGAGGTCGAGTTGGCGGGATCCGGGAGCGATGCGGCAGATCCGGCCCAGAAGATCCAGCTTTTCATCGGTCAGAGGATTGAGCGTGCGGTGGTTGGACTCGGCTATTTCATGGAAGCGAAGTGACATGCGGACCAGTCTTGCCGATTGGTCGATTTCCGGTCCAACGATTAAACCGGTTGCCGACAGGCTCATGGACGTGTCAGGGCTTGCTACCCTGGAAGGACCGGGCCACCCCACAGGTGGCCTTCGTCGCGTCAGGCCCGAGGGCGGGCGGCGACCAGCCCCGGCAGACCGTTGTTGTGAGTCCGCCGGGTGAGCCAACGAAATGGACCAGAAGTGAACAGAGATAACGGATCGGACGGCGGACAGCGCGGCCGCGGAGACAACGAGGACCGGCACTCCGGCGGAGGCGGCCGAAGCGGCGGCTACGGCTCGCGCGGGCGCGACTCTGGCGGCGACCGTCCGTTCCGTTCCGACGACAGGTCGCGCCGGGGCAACCGAGGAGACAGAGAACCGCGACGGGACGAGGGCCACTGGGAGCCGCGCGGTCCGCGGCGTGAGGGTGACGGTCGTCGGTCGTTCCGGGATCGCGATGATCGGGGTCCGCGTCGCGAGGGTGGTTACGGTTCTCGTCGTGAGGGCGAGCGTGGTTCGCGGCGTGAGGGTGGGTTCGACCGTGGTCCCCGTCGTGAGGGTGGCTATGGGGAGCGGCGTGAGGGCGGTTACGGTCCTCGCCGTGACAGTGATCGTGGTCCGCGGCGTGAGGGTGGATACGATCGCGGTCCCCGTCGTGATGATGACGGTCGTCGGCCCTTCCGAGACAGGGATGACCGTGGTCCGCGTCGCGAGGGCGGTTACGGTTCTCGCCGTGAGGGTGGATACGACCGTGGTCCCCGTCGTGACGATGACGGTCGTCGGCCGTTCCGGGAGCGGGACGATCGCGGCCCTCGTCGCGGCGGTTATGGGGAACGGCGTGAGGGCGGCTACGGCGCTCGCGGCGACAGCAGCTCTCGCGGTGACCGGCCGTTCTCCCGCGACGACCGTGAGGAGCGCACCGGATCCCGAGCCAGGTACGGCAGGTCCGATCGCGAGGCCGAGGCGCCACAGCGCGAGCGGTTGCCCGAGGTCGCGCCCGACATCACCGCGGACGAACTCGACAAGGAAGTCCTGGAAGAGCTCCGTTCGCTGCCCGGTGACCTCGCCGACCTCGTCGGCCGGCACCTGGTGGCCGCCGAACGCGCGCTCGAGGACGACGACCCCGACCGGGCGCATGAGCACACGAAGGTCGCGCGCAGGTTCGCGGCGCGCATCGGTGTCGTACGCGAGGCCGCAGGCATCGTCGCCTATCGCGCGGGCCATTTCTCCGAGGCGCTGAGCGATCTGCGGGCGGCCAGGCGGATGACGGGCTCGGATGTGTACCTCGCGGTCATGGCCGACTGCGAGCGGGGCCTCGGCCGTCCGGAAAGGGCCATCGACCTCGTACGCTCGCCGGAAGCCGAACGTCTCGACAGGGCCGGACGCATCGAGCTGACCATCGTCGAATCCGGGGCCCGGCGCGACCTGGGCCAGCACGACGCCGCCGTGATCACCCTGCAGCGCCTGCCCGAGCTGCGCGACCCGCAGCCCAAGCCGTGGTCGGCCCGGCTGGCCTTCGCCTATGCGGACGCACTGGCCGATGCCGGCCATCAGGAGGCGGCCACCGACTGGTTCGGGAGGGCGATGGCGTTCGACGAGGACGGGGAGACGGACGCGGCGGAGCGGTACGCGGAGCTGACCGGGTCCGTTATCGAGGACCTCGAGGAGGACTTCGACGAAGAAGTGTCCGACGACGGCGGGACCGAGGCCGGAGACCTCGCTGCGGGGAGTCTCCTGGAGAGGGAGGCGGAGCAGGTCAGGGCCGTCGACGTGCCCGACGCGGAGCAGGCGGACGTACCTGATGAGAAGGGCGCGGCCGCTGAGGAGGAGCCCAGGACGGAGCGAGCTCCGGCAGGCGTTCAGGGCGTCGAGGCCCGGGAGGCGGAGGTCGAGGCTCCCGAGGCTCGTGACGCCGGCGTTCGGGACGTCGAGGTCCGGAAGGACGATGCGGATCCCGAGGTTCGTGACGTCGATGTGGCGGACGCGGCGGGTCGGGTCGAGGACCGAGACGTTCGGGACGCGAAGCCGGCAGCTGAGGGCGAAGGGCCGGAGCAGGGCGAGAAGTCACCGGGTCGCGCTGCTGACCGGCAGCATGCTCCTGCGGCCAAGGACGAGGATGGCGAGACCCCGGCTATCACACCGGCGTTCATCGAGCCTGACTTCGGCGACGTACTTGATGAGCCCGCCTCGGACCGGCCCAAGACGGACGACTGACACCGGACACCCCGCCGCTACCCGATCCGGGGCGGCGGGGTGTCGCGTCCCCAAGGCTGCTGTCGGCCCTGCGTCACGCGCGATGATCACCCGTTACGGTGAGACGCGGTCGAGCCAGTGGAGAATCCCCGCCACGTTCGAGGGTGCTCCGCTCAGCAACTCGAAGTGCTCCGCCGTCGGGTCGTCGGCCTTGAGCGCGGTGTAGCGCTCCTTGGTGCGGTCTCTGACCATGGCGACGGCGTGGTCCAGGTCCATGCCTTCGGAATGGGCCTGCCGGGTGAGGTCAACCCAGACGCGGAGCTCTTCGGCGGACCGCTCGAGAGTCTCCTGAACAGCGTCGACCGGCCCGTAGTGGCTGAAAAGCAGACGTTGTGGCCCAAGCGCCTCGAACAGCGCGATCGAGTCGAGCGCCGTCCGCAGGTCGAAGTCCGGCGGGGGTGTCGCGGGGCGTAGGTCGCCCGTCTCGGGCAAGTAGACGCCTGCGGCGTCGCCGACGTACAGATCTCCGGTGGCGGAGTCGACCAGCCCCACGTGGTGTTTGGCGTGTCCGGGCGAGTAGTGGCTGCTCAGCGTGCGCCCGTTGCCCAGGTCGATGGCGCCGGTGTCGCCGAGGGCGACGATGCGCTCGGACTCGGTGGGGGACAGCTCGCCGAAGAGCGTGTCGAGACGGTCACCCCAGACCATGCGCGCACTGGCCATCAACCGGGCCGGATCCGCGAGGTGCCGGGCCCCTTTCTCGTGGACGACGACCTGGGCGGAAGGGAAGAATCTGGCGATGTCCCCCACGCCTCCGGCGTGATCCAGATGAATGTGGGTCACCACGACGGTGGCCAGGTCCTCCGGCCCGACGCCGAGTGACGCGAGCGCGTCACGGACTACGGGAGCGGACGTCGAGGTGCCCGTCTCCACCAGGCACGGTCGATCGCCCAGAATCAGATAGCCGGCCGTGATGCCCGAGTATCCCGCCATTTTGGTGTCGATCTCATAGACGTCGCCGCCCAGAGCGGTGATGTTGTCCACAGGCACTCCCGCGCGTTCAGCCGCTATCCCCAGAACAGCATTCCAGCCGGTCCGGCTTTCTCCTCATCGTAGAGAGTGATCTCCACCAGAGCACCGACAGGGAGGATGACAAGTGGACCGCAACGAGGTCTTGCTGGTGGGGAGGCTGTCAGCGGCGGCCGAGGAGCACGCGCTGCCGAGCGGCGACACCGTGACGAAGTGGCGTGTCATCGTGCGCCGCCGACGGCACAGGCGCGGCGCCGCCCTGACGGACAGCATTCCGTGTGTCACCTTCGACCCGGAGGTCGCCGCCATCGTGCGCACTGTCGAACCACGCGACTTCATCGAGGTGACAGGGGCATTCCGCTGCCGGGCCTTCGGCCCTTCCGCGGCCAAGATCTGGAGGTACGAGGTGGAGGTGAGCTCCGCCAAACCGTTCGAGGCCGAGCTCACCGAACCCGCCGACCCGGCCGCCGATCCGCCCTCCGGCTCCGAGGGGACCGTCACCGCTCTGATCCCCAGGCAGGTGGCCTACCTGGCGCGCGCCAGCTGACCTCGGCCACTCGCCCTGGTCCGCCCGGCCTCGCGCCTGCACACCGCGCAGGGCCCGTACGCCAGCGCGCACAACCCGCAGGGTCGCAGGGCTGCGCGTCCGCGCGATTCCGTACGGGGCTTCGAGGGAGGCGGGGGCCTCAGTCGATCGCGAACGTGCGCAGGACCAGACCGGTCCTGGGTTTCGGGCCGAAGGAGGTGCTCTTGCGGGGCACCCGTTCGCCGCCGGCGGCGACGGCAAGCACCTCTTCGGCCTTGAGAGGGTTGAGGATCACGGCGGTGCCGCCAGAGCGGGCAGCCAGCCGCGCCGCTGCCCGCGCGTCGTGATGCACGATGCGCACGGTTCGCTCGTCGTCGCGCATTCCCCACACCTTGGGCATGACGAACTCGGAAAGGACGGAAGTGTTGAGGGAGTTCCAGCGGCCGGAGCGGTCGGGCGGCATCGCGTGGGCGAGTTGCACCGGGTCGGGATCGGTGAGCAGGTGCGCACCGCTCTCCCCGGCGAGCAGGAACGCCGGCTCCGCCGCCGTCTCGAGCGCCGCCAGCCCCAGTGCAAGGTCGTCATAGTCGTGCACGCGCCACGATCCCTTCGCCCTGGCGGCCGCCTCGTCCAGCGGAAGCCCGGGGATCACGCGGTGGATGGCCTGCAGGTCGGGTGGGTACGCGGAGGTGTCGACGAGCAGGGCCAGCCCGAAGTCCCACGGCCCGGCCGTCGAGCGGCCAGCGTCCGCGGGGCCGTCCTCACCGGCCGGGGCGCCATCGACCTGGGCAGAAGGGTCGTGCCGCCGAGCCCCGGCGCTGTCGACCCGTTGCGACGCCTGATCGATCGGCTCCGGCACCGGACGGATCGGTCCGGCTGCGGGCCCGGTCCGTTCCGGCGCCGGGCCGGTCGGTGGCGGCGTGGGCTCGTCACCGTCGGGGGCCGGCTCGCCGGCCGGGTCGGCCTGAAGGTGGGATTCGTGCTCCTGGCGCTGGAGGACGCGGTACGTCGCATACCTGTGGTGTCCGTCGGCGATCAGCGCCTGCCGGTCATGGAGGTCGGCATTGATGGCGGCGATCTCTTCCGGGTCCGTGATGGCCCAGAGGCGGTGTGTGAGGCCGTCCTCTGTGCGGGCCGACACCTGGGGCTGCCGATCCGAGGCCACCGCGTCGACCAGGCGGGTGGCGGTGCCGTTGGCGCCGTCGTAGAGGAGGAAGATGGGCTCGAGGTTGGCCTGAGTGGTGCTCATGAGAGCGAGCCGGTCGGCGACGGGGCCCGGCATGACATCCTCGTGCGGGAGGATGATGCGCTGCTCGGGGTCGGTCAGGCCCACGTCGCCGATGAGGCCGCGCTGCAGCACGCCTGCCCCGCTCTGCTCGTAGACGTAGAGCGCCGGCACGTCGTCGGCCACCAGCACGCCGGAGTCCAGCCACGCCTTCAGCGTGTCCCTCGCCTCGATGTACCGCGATTCGAGCGGCGCCTGGGCCGGCAGGGGAGTCACGGTGTCGGGTTGCCCTCCGAGCGGCGCCTGGGCTTGCGGGGAAGGCCCGGCGCCGGGGCGCTTCTCGGGCGCCGTGCCCGTGCGCGAGCCCTCGGGTCCTGTGCCGGGGCGGGGGCTCGCGGGGCCTGTGCCCGGGTGGGAGTTCTCCCTTCCTGCCTCCGGGGAGGAAGGAGCGCCGGCGACGGGCCGGGGCTCGGTGTCTTGCCCGGGGACGGGAGCGGAGGACGAATCGCCGGCGGGCGAGCAGGGAAGGATGAGCCGGACGACGTTGTTGGGGTGGGAGCTGAGGAGGGCTTCCACGTCGGCGTCGGAGATCAGGTCGTACGGCGGGGAGGTCACCTTGGCTGGATCTTCGACAGCGAAACGCACACCACGGAAGGGCCGTAGCACCAGTCCATCAGGCACCGGCAGTTCAGGAGTCCCCATACCGGGCATGCTCCCATAAATGTCTACGCTGTCCGGAAGTCGCCCCGGGGTTGCAGTCGGTCCCGTTCCGCGCCAGGACGAACGGGGATCATCATTCAGAGATGAAGGAGTCCTCACGCATGGATCAGAGTGGCAACGTTCACGATGAGAGCTCGGGAGCTCCTGAGGGCGGTGTTTACGACTGGTACCAGCGTGGGGTGCGGTTGCTGAAAGACGGCAGCCCGGCGGCGGCCGCGGCGCTGCTGGAGAGGGCTGCCGCGGCTGAGCCTGAGTCACGCAGCATCTTGGAGGCGCTGGCCAGGGCGCAGTTCAACTCCCGGCAGTACGCCGAGGCGGCGGCCAGTTTCCGCCAGATCGTGGACGCCAATCCGGCAGAGGATTACGCCTATTTCGGGCTCGGATTGTCGTTGTGGCGGACCGGGGACGTGAAGGGCGCGCAGGAACCGCTGGCCATCGCGGTCGCGATGCGGCCGGACGAGCGGCATTACGTGTCCGCGTTGAAGAGCGTCCGCGCGACCCTGCGGGCACGCCGGGAGATGTAGGCGTCCGGCCTACCCAGGCTGTCGCGGGACGTACGCGGCGGCTGGCCGGATCGGTGACGTGCGTGAACGATGGCGATCCGGCCATGCGGGCGTCGATGCCGGCCGCCTCGGCCATGAAGCGTTTCCAGCCCTCCTTCGTGAACGACGCGGTGCGCCGTCGCGCGTCCGCGCCAAGACCCGGGTGTTCCGGAGCCGCTCGGCCTCGGCCGGCGTGCTCGTCCCGGGGGAAATCACCGAACAGTTCGGCGCGTTCCTCGGTAGTGAGGTCCGGTTCCGCGGACATGGTCGTCCCTTCTGCGGTTCGCGTACGGGGGCGACGCTAAAGTCTCACGCGACGTGGGAGTCGAAGAGGAAGAGGCGCTGTGCTGATCGACGGCTATGACACCCTGCTGCTCGACCTCGATGGCGTGGTCTACCTCGGCGGTTACGCGGTGCCCGGGGCTCCGGCGGCGCTGGAGGAGGCGCGGCGGAAGGGGGTGCGGCTGGCGTACGTGACCAACAACGCCTCCCGGACGCCGGCGGCCATCGCGGCGCACCTGCGTGAGCTCGGGGCGCCCGCCACGGCCTCCGACGTGGTCACGTCGGCTCAGGCCGCCGCCCGGCTGGTCGCGGAGCGGGTTCCGCCGGGGTCGAATGTGCTGGTGGTCGGCGGGTCCGGGCTGCGGCTGGCCGTACGGGATCGAGGGTTGCGGCCCGTCTCGGCCGCCGCCGAGTCCCCTGCCGCCGTGGTGCAGGGGATCGCGCCCGGCCTGTCGTACGAGCTGCTGGCGGAGGGGACGCTCGCGGTGCGGCAGGGGGCGCTTTTCGTGGCCTCCAACGGCGACAGCACGATGCCCACGCGCCGGGGCGAGTTGCCGGGCAACGGGTCGATGGTCCGGGTGATCGCCTCTGCCACGGGGGTCGAGCCGGTGTACGCGGGCAAGCCCGATCCGCCGCTGCACCGGGAGTCGATGCTGCGTACGGGGGCCCGGAGGCCGCTGGTGGTGGGCGACCGGCTCGACACCGACATCGAGGGGGCCTCCAACGCCGGGGTCGAGAGCCTGCTGGTCCTGACGGGGGTGGCCACGCCGGTCGAGGTGCTGACGGCGGCGCCCCGGCACCGGCCCACGTACGTGGGGGAGGACCTCGGGACGTTGCTGCGGCCCTATCCCGAGGTACGCGACGGCTCGTGCGGCGGCTGGCGGGCCAGGTGGTGCGACGGCGTGTTGTGCCTCGACGGTGATGGCAGGCGGATCGACGGGCTGCGCGCCGCCTGCGACGCCGCCTGGTCCGCGGCCGGCGACGGGCAGATCGACGAGGGCGCCGTCAAGCCCGTGCTGGATCGTATGGGGTGATGCCGGGCGGGCGGTTCACGGTCATGCGATCCGTTCGCCGGTCTGGCGGGCGAACTGCCAGGCGCCGACGGCGAGGAGCAGGACGCAGGCTATGACCAGCACCGCGAGGGACAGCGGCACACCGCCGCCCCAGCCCCGCAGCACCAGCAGCCGGATGGCCTCGATGGCGTAGGTGAGCGGGTTGGCCCTGGCCACGGCCTCCATCCACGCCGGCATGGCCGACAGGGGCACGAACGCGTTGCTCATGAACAGCAGCGGCAGCGAGACGAACCCCGTGACCGCGAAGAACGTGCCGTGCGAGGGCACCGCGCAGGCCAGGGCCATCGCCGCGGACGTGAGCGCCAGCGTCAGCAGGGCCGTGGCCACCAGGATCGCCGGCACCCCCAGCGGCCCGGACTCCAGACGAACGCCCAGGGCCAGCGCGACCACCAGGATCACCAGCGTCTGAGCCGCGTTCATGCCCGTCTGGAACAGGAACCGCGAAAGGATCAGCGAGCTGCGCCTGATCGGCATGCTGAGCAACTTGTCCAGATATCCCGTCTCCTTGTCGAACAGCAGCGGCATCGCCGCCGTCACCCCGTTGCCCACCACGGTGAAGGCGATGACGCCCGGCACAGCGAACGCGATGTAGTCGCCCGTCCCCACCACCCGGGGATCGACCGCGCCCCCGAGCGCACCGGCGAAGAAGACCAGCCACACGGCCGGCTGCAGCACGCTGAACAGCAGGCTGAGCCGTTCGCGCAGCGCCACGAGCAGCCATCGCCTGGACAGCGCCAGCACCTCCTGCGTCACCATCATGCGACCTCCTCCCGCAGCGCGTGCCCGGTGTGCCGGAGGAAGACCTCGTCGAGTGACGGCGCTCCGATGGCCGCCTTGAGCTCGGCCGGTGTGCCACCGGCCACCTGTCGCCCGCGGTCGATGATCGACAGCCGGTCGCAGAGCCGGTCCGCCTCGTCCATGTAGTTGGTGGCCAGCAGAACGCTCATGCCCTCGTCGCAGAGCGATCGGACGTGCTCCCACATGTGATGGCGCGACTGCACGTCGAGACCGAGCGTCGGCTCGTCGAGGATCAGCAGCTCGGGCCGGTGCAGCAGGCCGCAGGCCAGGTCGAGGCGTTTCTGCATGCCCCCCGAATATCCCGCCACGAGACGGTCGGCGCTGTCCGACAGCCCCACCAGCTGCAGGACCTCGCGGGCCCTGGCCTTCACCTGCCGCCGCGGCACGTGGTAGAGGGACGCCTCGATCTCGGCCTTCTCCCTGCCGGTCAGCAGGTAGTGGCCCATGGGAGAGACCTGCTGCATCACGTAGCCGATGCGGCGGCGTACGGCTCCCGCATCCGTCACCACGTCGAACCCGCACACCCGCGCGGCGCCCGCGCTCGGCGGGAGCAGCGTGGACAACATCCTGATCGTGGTGGTCTTGCCCGCGCCGTTGGGGCCGAGGAGGCCGAAGATCTCGCCGGGCGCGACCGCCAGGCTCAGCTCCTCGACGGCGTGGTGGTCGCCGAAGGCGCGGCAGAGGCCCTCGGTCTCGATGATCCAGCGCATTGCTGAACAGTATCGCCCAATAGTTAACTTGTCCATTAATTAATTAGGCGATGGTGCGGGTCAACGGCCCTTCAGATCAGCCTGCGCAGCCGCAGCAGGTCGCCGAAGCTGGCGTCGACCTTCACCCGCCCACCGAGCAGCGCGCGGGCCAGATCGAGCTCCCCGTCGACCAGCGCGATCAGGTCGTCGCTCACGATCGTGAGCTTGACGTCGGCGGGCTTGCCGTCACCCGGCGGCGTCTCGGCGAACGGGTCGAGCCCTCCGTGGGTCAGGCGGCCGTAGAAGGTCACGTCGAGGTCGGAGACCCGGCAGCTGACCGTGCGCTCGACGACGTGCTTGGCACGATCTGCCTCGTCGATCTCGTCGAACTGGTCGACGAGCCTGGCCAGTGCCGCCCGGCACTCCTCGACGCTTGCCATGATGCGCATCCCTTCTTTCTTTCGCGGACGGTAGCGTTCCACATCAGTAGCACCCCGTACGAGCTACAACGACCGACGGGCCTGCCAAGGTCCCGGACGCTCGCGGGAAGCGTTAACGTCAAGACATGAGTGAGCTGCCGGAAGGGACCGGCGACGAGCGGGTCGACGCCATCGTGACCGGCCTGGGCCGTCTGGGCGAGCAGCCGGTGAGCGAGCACGTGGCGATCTTCGACGAGGCGTTCTCCGGGCTGGAGAGCGCGCTGGCGGTCGTGGACGAGCCGGGCGGCCAGGCCGCGGGCGGGCAGGGCGCCGGCGAGCGGCCCGCGGGAGAGCGGTGAGCCGCAGGATCCGCCTCGACAGCGAACTGGTGCGCCGAGGGCTGGCCAGGTCGCGCGAACAGGCAACCCAGCTCATCGAGGCCGGCCGGGTCAGCGTCGGAGGCCGGCGGGCCGGCAAACCGGCCACCCAGGTCGACACCGCCTCCGCCATCGTCGTGGCCGACTCGCAGAACGGGCCCGACTACGTCTCGCGCGGAGCGCGCAAGCTGCTCGGCGCGCTGGAAGCGTTCGGGAGCCTGGCGGTCGAGGGCCGCCGCTGCCTCGACGCGGGCGCCTCCACCGGCGGGTTCACCGACGTGCTGCTGCGCCGCGGGGCCGCGCACGTGCTGGCCGTCGACGTCGGATACGGCCAGCTGGCCTGGTCCCTGCGCACCGACGAGCGGGTGACGGTGATGGAGCGCGTCAACGTGCGCGACATCACCCCCGGCATGGTCGGCGAGCCGCCCACGCTGGTCGTGGGCGACCTGTCGTTCATCTCGCTCCGGCTCGTGCTGCCCGCCCTGGCCGAGGTGGCCGCAGCGCGAGCCGATTTCGTGATGCTGGTCAAACCGCAGTTCGAAGTGGGTAAGGACCGTGTCGGGGCGGGTGGCGTGGTGCGCGATCCCGGGTTGCGGGCAAGTGCCGTGCGCGACGCCGCCGCCAAGGCTCAGGACCTGGGGCTGACCGTACGCGGCGTGACCGCGAGCCCGCTGCCGGGGCCGTCGGGAAACGTGGAATATCTCCTATGGCTGGGCAAAGGGGAAGGCGAGCCGCCGGTCGCCGACCTCGACGCAGAGATCCAGCGGGCCGTCGAGGAAGGGCCGCAATGAACCGGACCGTGCTGGTCGCCGTACACACCGGGCGTGACGCCGCGGTCGAGAGCGCGCGCCTCGTCGTCGACCGGCTGATCGACGCCGGCATCACCGTCAGGGTGCTCGATTCCGAGGCCGGCGAGATCGGCAGCGACCGGGTCGAGGCCGTGCCGGGAGATCCGGGCGCGGTCAAGGACACCGAGGTCATGATCGTGCTCGGCGGCGACGGGACGTTGCTGCGCGCGGCCGAACTGGCCAGGCCGGCCGGCACACCGCTGCTGGGGGTCAACCTCGGGCACGTCGGGTTCCTGGCGGAGGCGGAGGTCGCCGACCTGGCCACGGCCGTCGACAGCGTCGTGGCGGGGCGCTACGACGTCGAGGAGCGCATGACGGTCGACGTCGTCGCCAGGCTGAACGGGCAGGTACTGGCCGACACCTGGGCACTCAACGAGGTCACCGTCGAAAAGCAGGAGCGCCTGCTCGAGGTCGTCGCGGAGATCGACGGCCGGCCGCTGTCCAGGTGGGGCTGCGACGGCGTGATCTGCGCCACCCCGACGGGCTCGACCGCCTACGCCTTCTCCGCCGGCGGCCCCGTCGTGTGGCCCGAGGTCGAGGCGCTGCTCATGGTGCCCATCAGCGCCCACGCGCTGTTCGCCAAACCGCTGGTCATCTCGCCGCGCTCCACGCTGGCCGTCGAGATCCTGCCCGACACGCCGTGCGGGGTCCTGTGGTGCGACGGGCGCCGCAGGTTCGAGTTGCCGCCCGGCACGCGCGTGGAGGTCCGCAGGGGCTCCGAGCCCGTACGCCTGGCGCGCCTGCACGGTGTGGAGAGCACCGGCGCGCCCTTCACCGACAGGCTGGTGGCCAAGTTCGAGCTGCCCGTGCAGGGATGGCGCGGAAGGGTGCGACCCTGAATGAATGGAGGGCAGAGCGCGTAGGATCACGTGGGCGTACACGTGGGCATGGTGGGCCGCCCCCAGCGGTCCAGCGCCGGCAGCGGCGACCGCGGCTGCGGGCTTCCGGAGGCGATCCGGGTGACCATCAGACAGGGCAGTGAACGGGAGTGGGCAGTGCGACCAAGGGTCGAGGAGGTCCGCATCCAGGGGCTCGGCGTCATCGATGAGGCCGTTCTCGAGCTCTCGCCGGGCTTCAACGTGGTCACCGGCGAGACCGGCGCGGGCAAGACGATGGTCGTCACCGGGCTCGGCCTGCTGTTCGGCGGCCGGGCCGATCCCTCGCGCATCCGGCCGGGCGCCGACAAGGCGACCGTCGAGGGCACGCTCGTGGTCCAATCGGCCGGTCACGTCGCCCAGCAGGTCGAGGACATCGGTGGCGAGGTCGAGGACGGCACGCTGATCATCTCGCGCGTCGTGTCCGCTGAAGGCAGGTCCAGGGCCTGGCTCGGCGGGCGCACGGTGCCCGTCGGCACCCTGACCTACCTCGCCGACGACCTGGTGGCGGTGCACGGGCAGATGGACCAGCAGCGGCTGCTCCAGGCGACCCGGCAGCGCGCGGCGCTCGACCGCTACGCCGGCGACGAGCTGGTCAAGCCGCTGCGGGCCTACACGCAGGCGTACAAACGGCACAAGGATGTCACCGCGCTGCTCGAGGAGCTGACCACGAGGGCCAGGGAGCGGGCGCAAGAGGCCGACATGCTCCGCTTCGGGCTGGAGGAGATCGAGAAGGTCGACCCCAAACCGGGCGAGGACGCCGAGCTGCGCGGCGAGGAGGAGCGGCTCTCGCACGCCGACGCGCTGCGCAGCGCCGCCACCACGGCGCACACGGCGCTGCTCGGCGATCCGATGGAGGCCGCGGGCGGCCCGCACGACGTGGTCTCGCTGCTCGGCGAGGCGAAGTCGGCGGTGGAAGCGGTGCGCGACTTCGACGCCCAGCTCGCCGGGGTGGCCGACCGGCTGGCCGAGGCCGGCTACCTGATCTCCGACGTGGCCACCGACCTGGCGGCGTACGCGGAGTCGATCGAGGCGGACCCCGCTCGGCTGGCGGCGGTGCAGGAACGCCGGTCGGTGCTGTCCGGCCTGATCCGCAAGTACGGCGAGGACAGCGCCGGGGTGCTGGCCTGGGCCCAGCGGGCCGCCGCCCGCCTGTCCGAGCTCGAAGGCGACGACGAGCGCATCGACGAGCTGACCCGCGAGTGCGACGAGCTGACCGACCGGCTCACCGAGCTGGCGGCCGAGCTCACCAAGGTGCGCCAGGCCGCCGCCGAGCGGTTCGGCCAGGCCGTGACCGAGGAGCTGACGGCGCTGGCCATGCCGCACGCCAAGGTCGTCGTCCAGCTCGGCCAGAGCGAGGAGTTCGGCCCCGAGGGCCGCGACGAGGTGGAGTTGCGGATGGCCGCCCATCCGGCCGCGCCGCCGCTGCCGCTCAACAAGGGAGCGTCCGGCGGCGAGCTGAGCCGGGTGATGCTCGCGATCGAAGTGGTGTTCGCCGGCGCGGATCCGGTGCCGACGTTCGTGTTCGACGAGGTCGACGCGGGCGTCGGAGGCAAGGCCGCGGTCGAGATCGGGCGCCGCCTCGCCCGGCTGGCCCGCACCGCGCAGGTGATAGTGGTCACCCACCTGCCTCAGGTGGCGGCCTTCGCCGACCAGCATCTGGTGGTCGAGAAGGCGAGCGACGGCAGCGTCGTGCGCAGCGGGGTCGTGGCGCTCGACCACGAGGGGCGGGTGCGTGAGCTCTCCCGCATGCTGGCCGGTCTGGAGGACTCCGAACTCGGCCGCGCGCACGCTGAGGAACTGCTGGGGCTCGCCGCGGCCGACAGGTGATCCTGGGTGACATAGTGGACACGCCGCGTCATGCGTGGCCCCTGCACGGTTTCTCTCTGGCAGGATGGTCATGATGAAGGTTCCGGGGAGCAGGATGCCGGGCCTCCGCGGTTGGAAGGCCGAGAGCCTTCCCGGTGTAACGGCAGTGGCGAGAATCGACCGGCGAACCAAGAGGCTCACCAAACGCCTCCAGCCGGGGGAAATTGCGATCATCGACCATGTCGACGTAGACCGGGTCAGCGCGGAGGCTCTTGTAGCGTGCGAGGCTGCGGCCGTGGTCAACACCGCCGCCGGCATCAGCGGCCGCTATCCCAACCTGGGGCCGCAGATCCTGCTGGAAGCGGGCGTTCCGTTCATCGACAACGCCAACCAGGAGCTGTTCGAGCGGGTCAAGGACGGCGACGTCGTCCGGGTCTGCGACGGCGTCGTCTACCTCGACGACGACATCGTCGGCAAGGGCGACGAGCAGAGCGTCGAGACGGTCGAGGCCGCCATGGCCGAGGCGCGCGCGGGGCTGGCCGTCCAGATCGAGGCGTTCGCCGTCAACACCATGGAATACGTACGCGGTGAGGGCAGGCTCCTCATCGAAGGCGTCGGCGTGCCCGAGATCCGCACCTCCATGGAGGGCAGGCACGTCCTCATCGTGGTGCGCGGCTACCACTACAGAGAAGACATCGCCACGCTGCGGCCCTACATCCGCGAATACCGTCCGGTGCTCGTCGGCGTCGACGGCGGCGCCGACGCGCTGCTGGACGCCGGCTACCAGCCCGACGTGATCGTCGGCGACTTCGACTCGGTCTCCAGCAAGGCCCTGACCTGCGGCGCCGAGCTCGTCGTGCACGCCTACCGCGACGGCCGGGCCCCAGGGCTCGAGCGTGTCCACCAGCTCGGCCGCGAAGCCGTGATCTTCCCCGCCACCGGCACCAGCGAGGACATCGCGATGCTCCTGGCCGACGACAAGGGCGCCGAGCTGATCGTCGCGGTCGGCACCCACGGCACGCTGGAGGAGTTCCTCGACAAGGGCCGTCCCGGCATGGCCAGCACCTTCCTCACCCGCTTGATCATCGGCAGCAAGCTCATCGACGCCAAAGGCGTGAGCAGGCTCTACCGCAGCCGCATCACCACCCCGCAGCTCCTCCTGCTGGTGATCACCGCGCTGATCACCATGGGGGTCGCGCTCTTCCTCTCGCCGATCGGCCAGACCTGGCTGAACGGCCTGCAAGACGCCTGGAACGCGTTCATCTTCTGGCTGGTCGGACTCTTCTCGTGATCGATTTTCGTTACCACCTTGTCTCCATCGTCGCCGTCTTCCTGGCCCTGGCGGTGGGAATCGTGCTGGGCACCACGCTGTTGCAGGAGCCCGCGGTCAAGTCGGCGCAGGAGATGACGGCCGCGCTCACCAAGACGAAGGAGGAGCTGCGCGGGCAGATCGACACGCTGCAGGGCCGTGAGGTGGCCAACGACACGCTCATCACCTCCATGACGCCCGACATCGTGGCGGGCGACCTGGCCGGGCAGAGCGTGCTCCTCGTGGAGACGCCCGGCTCCAGCACCACGATCCGCGAGGCGGCGCAGCAGGTGCTCGGCCAGGCGGGCGCGGAGATCTCCGGGCGCGTCACGCTGTCGGAGAAGTTTCTCGATCCCAAGGGCACCGGCGTGCTCGACGGCCTGGTCAACCAGCTCAAACCGGCCAACATGATCTTCCCCGAGACCGCCACCGCCTGGGACCGCGCCGCCACGTTGCTCTCCGCCGCCCTGGTCACCTCCGACCCCGCCCAGGTCGGCACCCCCAACGCCGCCACCACCGAGGTGCTGAGCGCCTTCGAGACGGGAGGGCTGCTCAGCATCGACGGCGACCCCGGAAAGCGGGCCACGCTCGTCGTGGTGCTCGCGCCGGAGAAGCCGTTCGAAGGGGAGAGCGCGGAGACCCAGGCGGGGGCGATCGCCTCGATGGCCGACGGGCTCGACGTGGGCGGCAACGGCACGGTGCTCGCCGGAGGCCCGGCCGCCGCAACCGCCGTTCCCGGCGACCCGATCGGCCACGCCCGCGACGACAGCGACATCGCCAAGCGCGTCACCACCGTCGACGCGGGCGACATGCCGCTGGGCCGCGTCGTGATCGTCCAGGCTCTCCAGGAACAGCTGGCCGGGCGCTCCGGTCACTACGGCGTGGGCATCGGGGCGTCGGCCCCCATGCCGGCGGTGCCGTCCGCCACTCCATCCCCCACCAGCGAGTCAGGGAGCTGACATGCCTGCGAGCCGGGCCCGTGGCCTGCTCTACGCCCTAGCAGGAGCCGCGATCGGCGCCGTCGCCGCCCGCGCCGCCTACACCGCGTTCACCCGCAACCGGCCGGCCGAGCTGAGCGGTAGGTGGACGCGCAAGAACCATCGCGGTGAGCCCATCACCCTGCTGGAAGGCCCCGCGTTCGTCGCCGGCGCGAGCGCCGCCGCCGCGCTCGCGCCCGGCATCCCCGGCCGCGTACGCGCCGCCGCGCTGCTCGCGGGCGCCGGCAGCGGCGCGCTCGGCGCCTACGACGACCTCTACGGCACCACGGCCTCCAAGGGCTTCAAGGGGCACCTGACCGCGCTCGCCCGCGGCGAGGTCACCAGCGGAGCCGTCAAGATCCTCGGCATCGGCGCCGCCGGCCTCGGCGCCGCCGCCCTCGTCTCCGACGGTCCCGCCGACACCCTGGTCAACGGCGCGGCCATCGCGGGAGCAGCCAACCTCGCCAACCTCTTCGACCTGCGCCCGGGCCGCGCCATCAAGGTCGGCCTGCTCGCCGGCGGGCCGCTGCTCGCCGCCTCGGTCCTGCGCGACTCGCCCGCCGCCGCGGCGCTGGCCGCCGTCCCGCTCGGGGCCGCGGCCGCGCTGCTGCCCGACGACCTCGGCGAGCGCGCCATGCTCGGCGACGCCGGCGCCAACTCCCTGGGCGCGCTGCTCGGGCTCGCCGCGGTGACCAAGCTCGGCAGGCCCGGCCGCTACGTCCTGCTCGGCACCGTCGTGGCCCTGACCGCGGCCGCGGAGAAGATCAGCTTCACCAAGGTCATCGCCGGCAACCCGGTGCTCAATCGCCTCGACATGATGGGCCGCCGTCCCGTCGGCCCCGCGTGACCCGCCTTCTGTCGGTACGAACTGCCAGGATGTCTGCGTAAGCATGATCGTGCGCGGGGAGGCGGCGTGCGGGTGGTGACGGCGCGGGGCGTTGCCGGGGGTGCCCTGCTCATCGGGGCGCTCACGGTGCTGGCACGCGTCGCCGGCTTCGCCAAGCAATATGCCTTCGCACAGACGGTCGGCACCAACTGCCTGTCCACCGCCTACATGACGGCCAACCAGATTCCCAACATCGTGTTCGAGGTGGTCGTCGGCGGCGCCCTGGCGGGAATGGTCGTTCCCGTCCTCGCGGGGGCGTCCGGGCGCGGCGCGGACGCGGCTGACGACGGCGGGCCCGGCGAGCGGGCAGGCTGGATCAGCTCCGCTCTGCTGACGTGGGTGGTCGTCGTGCTCGTCCCGCTGGGCGTGCTCACCGCGCTGCTCGCAGAGCCGATCACCGGGCTGTTCTTCGGCGACGTCATCGACAACTGCCGCGACGCCGGTGCTGTGACGGCCGTCGCCACCCGGATGCTGGTCGTCTTCGCCCCCCAGATCCCCCTGTACGGCGTCGCCGTCGTGCTCTACGGCGTGCTGCAGTCGCACAAGCGCTTCGCCGGGCCCGCGGTCGCCCCCCTGGTGTCCAGCATCGTGGTCATCGTGGCCTACCTGCTGTTCGTGCCGTTCAGCACCGGGATCCGCGATCCCGCCGAGGTGCCGCGGGCGGCCGAGCTGGCGCTGTCGATCGGCACGAGCCTCGGCGTGCTGTCCCTGGTGCTGGCCGTGGCGGGCCCCGTGGCCCGCCTGGGCCTGCGATGGCGGCCCACCTTACGTTTCCCCAGCGGCGTGGCCGTGCGGGTGCGCAGGCTCGCCCTGGCCGGCATGGCGGCCCTCCTCGCCCAGCAGGCTGCCATGATCGTGGTGCTGCTGCTGTCGAACAACGCGATCGGCAACGGCGCCATCACCATCTACAACTACGCGTGGGCGATCTACCTGATGCCGTACGCCGTGCTGGCCGTGCCCATCGCCACCAGCGCGTTCCCCCGGCTGTCCGCGCAGGCCGGCGATCCGGAGGCGTTCTCGGCGCTCGCCGCGCGCACGACGCGGGCCGTGGTGCTGGTGTCAGGGCTGGCCGCCGGGGCGCTGGCCGCCGCCTCGGGACCGGGGGCCGTGGTGTTCCTCGGGGCCAGGAGCGAGGTGCCCGCGCCCGAGCTGGCCGCGGCGATCGCGCTGTTCGCGCCCGGTCTGGTGGGATACGGGCTCATCGCGCACGCGAGCCGGGTGCTGTACGCGGCCGGCCGTGGCCGGGCGGCCGCCACCGGCACCGTGGCGGGGTGGATGGTGGTGATGGCCGCGCAGGTCGTCTTCGTGCTGCTGCTTCCCGACGGGTGGAAGGTCGGCGGGATGGCGCTCGGCATGAGCGTGGGCATGAGCGTGGGCGGGGCGCTGCTGCTCGTTTCGGTCGTGCAGGCCCGGGGGCGCGGCGCCGTGGCGGGGCTCGCCAGGGCCGTCGGCGCCGCCGCTGCCGGAGGGGTTCTGGGTTACCTGGCGGGGGCGTCCGTGGCTGGGTGGCTGGGCTGGGGCGGCGGCTGGGCAGGCCTGATGGCCGCGGTGGTGGCGGCGGCCGTGGCGCTGGCCGTGGGCGTCGGTGTCGTGGCCCTGGCGGACCGGCCCGACGCCGCGGCCGTCGCCGAACTGCTGCGGCGCAGGCGGACGTGACCGGCGGGCATGGTGTGATGGTGCGCCGGTTGCGTGCGGCGCGGTGCTCCGCGGGATGGATACCCGGCGGTCGTGAGCGAGCACCTAGAACGCACGGGCGCGCGTGCCGCGAACGGGCGTGTGCGGTGAGTGGACGTGCGGTGGGCGGGCGTGTGCGGTGAGCGGCTGGTGCCGGCGGGTCCGGTGAGGAAGGAGAGGGTCGTGCGAGTGGCTTTCGTACTGGGCACCACGTCAGGAGGCACCGGGCGGTATGTCCTGATGTTGGTCGAGGGGCTGGTGCGGCGGGGGCACCGGGTGCTCGTGCTCGGGCCACGCAGCGTGGAGGAGCAGTTCTCGTACGCCGGGGCGGGTGCGCGTTTCGTGGAGGTCGCCGTCGCCGATCGGCCGCATCCGGTCAACGACCTGCGCGCGGTGCTGGCGATCAGGCGGCTGACGCGCGACGCGGACGTGGTGCACGCCCACGGGCTGCGGGCCGGGGCACTCGCCGCCCTGGCCAGACCGGGCACCCTGGTCAGGCGAGGCAGGGAGGCGGGCCCGGATGCGGTGGCGGCGCCGGGTGCGCCCACCGCTTCCGGCGGGAGCTCTGGACCGGATGCGGTCGCAGGTCTGGGCGGGAGCTCTGGGACGGGAGTGGAGCCGGGCGGGGCGGACCGTCCGGGCTCGCGGGGAGCACGGCACGCGGGGAAGGCCGGTGGGCGGGGGAGGGGCGCGCCCAGGCTGGTGGTCACGCTGCACAACGCGCTGACCGCCGGAGGGCTCGTCGGGGCCGTCTACGGGGTGCTGGAGCGGCTCGTGGCCAGGGGCGCCGGGCAGGTGGTCGTGGTGTCGCCCGACCTCGGCACGCGGATGGCGCGGCTCGGTGCCAGGGAGGTGCGGGCCGCGGTGGTGCCCGCGCCCGTGCCGAGGCCGGCCAGGCGCACACCCCAGGAGGTCAGGGACGAACTGGACGCCGGCGAACGGCCGATCCTGCTGACCGTCGCCAGGCTCGCGCAGCAGAAGGGCCTCGAGACGCTGCTCGACGTCGCAGCCGGGCCGTGGGAGGACCGCGCGCCTGAGCCGCCCCCTACGTCCGCGGCTGGGCCTGCTTCCGAGCTTCGATCCGCCCCTGCGGCTGAGCCCTCTCACGAGCCTGCCTCCGCGCCCGAGCCTGCGCTCGGGGTCGGGCTTGGCGACGGAGTGGGGCCGGAGGCGGGTGGCGTACGCGGCGGCGCGAGGGTGCCCCTGTTCGTGGTGGCGGGTGACGGGCCCCTGCGCGTGGAGCTGCAGCGGAGGATCGACGCTGAACGCCTTCCCGTGAGGTTGCTGGGACACCGGGAGGATGTGCCCGACCTGTTGCGGGCCGCCGTCGCCCTGGTGATGCCGAGCCGCTGGGAAGGGCAGCCGCTGACCCTGCGGGAGTCGCTGATGACGGGCACACCGGCGATCGCATCCGATGTCGGTGGAATTCCAGAGATCTTGGGTAATGCTGGAATCCTGGTCCGCTATGGGGACGTGGAGGGGTTGCGGAGGGCCGTACGGAAGCTGCTCGCAGAACCGGGAACTGCGCGGACCCTCGCCGCGGAGGCCGGGCGGCGTGGGCGGGAGATGCCCGGCGAGGACGACGCCGTGCGGAGCGTGCTGACCGTCTATGCCGGGGAAGATCCCAAGGATGATTAGGCGGGCTCAGGGCGTTCTCGTATACTGCCTGGGTTAGGGAGGGGAGTATCCCTTCGCGACAGCCTCGTCATCACGGTGCAGCCCCGCTCCACGGGGCCCCCGGGGCTGCCGGTCCGCGGGTGGTGCGGGCGGGAGAGACCTCCGGCAATGGTTCGTGTATGCCGGAGGCGTTGAGTGAGCGTACCCGTGTGGGCCTGGATCGCCGTGATCGGCGGTCTTCTCGTCGTGCTGGCCGTTGATCTGTGGATCGTCGACCGCGGCGAAGCCCGTGAGTTCTCCATGCGGCAGGCCGGCTACTGGGTGACCTTCTACGTCGCTCTGGCCGCGGCGTTCGGTGTCGTGTTGTGGACCACGTACGGCGGCGACAAGGCGGGTGAGTTCTTCGCCGGCTACATCACCGAATACAGCCTCAGCGTCGACAACCTTTTCGTCTTCTTCATCATCATGGGCAGGTTCGCCGTGCCGCGGGCCTACCAGCACAAGGTTCTGCTCGTCGGCATCGTCCTCGCACTCGTCATGCGCGGCATCTTCATCGCGCTCGGCGCCGCCGCGCTCCAGCGGTTCAGCTGGCTCTTCTACGTGTTCGGCGCCTTCCTCATCTACACCGCTGTCAACATCGTCCGTGACCACCTCAAGGGCAAAGAGGAAGAGGTCAAGGAGAACGTCCTGCTCCGGTGGGTGCGCGGGGCGTTCCCCACGACCGAGGGGTACGTCGGGTCGAAGGTCACCGTCAAGATCGACGGTAAGCGCATGGTGACGCCGATGCTCATCGTGATGGTCGCGATCGGGAGCACCGACCTGTTGTTCGCCCTCGACTCGATCCCCGCCATCTTCGGGCTCACCAAGGATCCGTTCATCGTCTTCACGGCCAACGCGTTCGCCCTGATGGGGCTGCGTCAGCTGTACTTCCTCCTTGGTGGGCTTCTGCAGCGGCTCGTCTACATCAGCTATGGTTTGGCGTTCATCCTCGGGTTCATCGGGGTTAAGCTGGTTATGGAGGCCTTGCATGCCAGCCATGTCTCCTGGGCGCCCGAAATTCCTATCTGGGTGTCGCTCTCGGTCATTGGTGCCACCATGGTCATCACCACCGTGGCGAGCCTGGTCAAGGCCCGTATAGACACGCGCAAGGGCGAGGCGGCTCATTCAGAGCAGGTCTAGCTGCTGGGCTTCGTGGCGCTTTGCTTGTGTAGTTGCGCTGTGTCATAGTTGCTAGCTTTGTAACGTCACAGCAAAGCGCCCAGTCCAGTCCACCACCAAAGGTTGTACGTGTCCGATTCTGCCAAGTCGAGCCGCGCAAAATCTGTCAGGCTCGCACGCGGGGTCTCCCCGTGGCTCTTCCCCACAGCGGCCGCGGCGGCCGCCACCGCGTTGTTGACGCGCAGAGACCGGCGATGGGCGCTCGCGGCGGTGCCGCTGGGCGCGCTCACCGGGGGCATGCTCTGGTTCTTCCGCGATCCTGACCGCACGCCGGGCCAGGGACGCATCCTGTCGCCCGCCGACGGCGTGGTGCAGAGCATCGACCCGTGGCCGGACGGCCGCACCCGGATCGCGGTCTTCATGAGCCCGCTGAACGTTCACGTCAATCGAGCCCCCCTTGCGGGAAATGTCACATCCGTGCAGCATGTGCCAGGTGGGTTCTTGCCGGCGTTCAACAAGGACAGCGACCAGAACGAGCGCGTGGTGTGGCATTTCGCGACCGCGCTGGGCGACATCGAGATGGTGCAGATCGCGGGCGCGGTGGCGCGCAGGATCGTGCCGTACCTGAGCGCGGGCGCGAAGGTCACGCCGGGCGAGCGAATCGGGCTCATCCGGTTCGGTTCGCGGGTCGACATCTACCTTCCCGAAGGGATCACTCCTGCGGTGTCCGTGGGGGAGAAGACAGTTGCGGGGGTGACCAGAATTGACCGCGGCTGACGCCGGTAGTTGGCAGGCGGATGAGGAAGAGCCTCGTGGCCCCGTCGGCAAGGCGTTCCGCCTGTCCGCCGCCGACTCCCTCTCGCTGGGCAACGCGGTCTGCGGGTTCATGGCGGTGT
Source organism: Nonomuraea sp. B10E15 (assembly GCF_039871615.1). Taxonomy (NCBI): domain Bacteria; kingdom Bacillati; phylum Actinomycetota; class Actinomycetes; order Streptosporangiales; family Streptosporangiaceae; genus Nonomuraea; species Nonomuraea sp. B10E15. The sequence goes on along the minus strand of NZ_JBDPMB010000004.1, from coordinate 467,118 downwards.
GCGTCCTGGCCTACTCCGCGATCATGCAGCTCCAGATGGCCGGCGGCCCGTTCGTGCCCAATCCGAGCTATTTCGCCACCGCCATCGTGCTGCTCCTCATCGGGGCGACGTGTGACCTGTTCGACGGCCTCGTCGCGCGGCGCTTCCGCGCGTCGGCGATGGGCGCCGAGCTCGACAACCTGGCCGACGTGATCAGCTTCGGGTTCGCGCCCGCGTTCATGGTCGTGATCTGGGGCGGGTTCACCGATCAGGTGCCGTTCACCGCGGTGCTGGTCGCGGCGGCGTCCGTGCTGGTCGCCGGGGTCGTGCGGCTGGCCAGGTTCGCCTGTGTGAAGACCAAGAGCGGCGACTTCATGGGCCTGCCGATCCCGATGGGCGCCATGACGGTGATCTCGATCGTGCTGCTGTTCCAGCCGAGCATCTACGCGCTGCTGGGCGTGCTCGGCGTGGCATGGCTGATGGTCAGCCGGATCGAATATCCCAAGCCGAAGGGCCAGCTCGCGGCGGTCGTGCTCGGCTGGATCATGGTGAACGTGGCGTTCCTCACGTTCTGGGTCGCCTGGCCGGAAGGGGGCGACCTGCCCATCAAGATCGGCGCGAGCATGCAGATCGCGCTCGTGGCGGCGATCCCGCTGCGGATGCTCTTCTACAAGCGCGAACTCCGTAAAGAAGCCGAACGCATCGGCAACTGATGGGATTTTCCGCCCGCCGTCGGATGTGATGGAACCATGCCGGCCCAGCCGCGCGAGCACACGCGCACGTACTTCCTCGCCAAGCTGGCCGAGGAACTGGAGCAGCGCGGGCTGACCGCCACCCTTCGGTCCCATCCGCCGGCGTTGCGGATCAGCGATCCTGACACGATCCTGCTGGCCGAGACCGTCGACTGCGTACCCCTCTCGGAGGGATGGTTCTACCGGTGGTCGTGGGGCGAGCTCGTCGGCCTGGCCGACGATCCCGCCCTCGCGGCCGAGCGGATCGTGCACGTGCTCGCCGCCCGGCACTGACCCTGCCTGCGGGCGCGACTACCAGCCGCGGGCCTTCCACTCGGGCAGCGCGGGGCGCTCGGCCCCGAGCGTCGTGTCCTTGCCGTGGCCCGGATAGACCCAGGTCTCGTCGGGGAGGCGGTCGAAGACGCGCTCCACCACGTCGTTGTAGAGCTGGGTGAAACGCTCGGGATCCTTCCGCGTGTTGCCGACGCCGCCGGGGAACAGGGAATCGCCGGTGAAAAGGTGATGGCCGGCCTCGCCGCCGTCGTAGAGCAGCGCGATCGACCCTGGCGTGTGCCCCCGCAGGTGGATGACCTCAAGGCTGAGCGCGCCGGCGGTGATCGTGTCGCCGTGCTCGACCGTGCGGTTGACCGGTACGGGCAGCTCGGGCGCGTCGAGCGGATGGGCGATCGCCTGAGCCCCGGTCACCCGGATCACCTGCTCCAGCGCCTGCCAGTGGTCGGGGTGCTGGTGCGTGGTGATGACCGCGCGGATCGGCTGGTCGGCGATCAGCGCCAGCAGGCGGTCGGAATCGGCGGCCGCGTCGATGAGCAGGCCCTCGCCCGTCTCCGTGCAGCGCAGCAGATAGGCGTTGTTGTCGTAAGGGCCGACGGCGAGCTTGGAGATCGTGAGCGCGGGCAGCTCTCGCACGTCGGCGGGGCCACCGACCTGGACGTCACCTGTATAGGTCATGGGTAGTCCTCCGGGGGCGTCGCGGGCAGATCAGCGGGGGCCGTAGCCGCCAGCCACGGCGGAGGCGCAGGAAGCGCCGCCGGGTCTGGTGTCGGCAACCGCCCCACGGGCACCAGCGTAACGCCCTCGCCGCCCGACCTGCCGGTGAGCCAGGCCAGCACGGCCGCAGGGGCGCCCTCGACGGTGGGGCCGGGGCCGAGCCGCGGCCACCTGGAGACGATCCCGCCCGCCTGGCTCCTGAGGACGATTTCGCCCACCGGTTCGCTCACCGTGCCGCCGTCGCGGGGCCAGCACGCCCGGCAGTCGTGGAGCTCCCGGGCGACGAACTGCTCCGGCCAGTCCGCCGGGCCGTACCCGGCGTCGAGGTCCACGTGGTGGAATCCGACCTCGCGCAGGCGGCGTACGAGGAGGTACCAGGCGGGATGCGGGGGCGGGCGCATGCCCTCCACGTGCGCGGACCAGTACTCGACCGGCATGTCGCGGATCGCGGCGGCCACGCGGGAGGCGCCCTCCTCGATGTCGGCCAGGTGACGGGCGACCGGGTGGGTGGCCGCGGCCTCGATCGCCGTGGCCCTGGCCTGGAGCGAGGCGTACTGCGGGGTTCGTACGCCGGTCCTCGCCCAGGCCAGGAGGTTGAGGTGGGAGCCGGCGTTCTGGGCGACGTGGGCGAGCACGTGGCCCCTCGTCCAGCCCGGCAGGAGGGAAGGGGCGGCCAGGTCGGCGTCACTGAGCGACGCGGCCGTGGCCAGCAGCCGATCGGTCGCGGCGGAGAGTTCGGCTTGGAGCGCGGGTAGGACCACCATGTCTGGATTTTTCATCATTCCTGGGTGTCCCCACTGGATCGGGGATGAAAGCGGCAGGTCAGGAGGTTGAGCGGTGAAGGGCTCCTGCGAGGTGGGAGATGGCCGTAACCTGTGATGGACGCGTTTGGGGGGCCGGTCACTCGCACGTGAGTCCGCGCCGCCGAAATTGTCGGAGCCCCCGTCTACCATCCGCCGTGGACCTATCCGCCTTTCGACCTCCGGGATCGCCGTGGCAGACCGCCTGATCGTGCGTGGTGCACGAGAACACAACCTCAAAGACGTCTCGCTCGACCTGCCGCGAGACTCGCTGATCGTCTTCACCGGCCTGTCCGGCTCCGGGAAGTCGAGCCTGGCCTTCGACACGATCTTCGCTGAAGGCCAGCGGCGCTATGTCGAGTCGTTGTCGGCCTATGCCCGCCAGTTCCTCGGTCAGATGGACAAGCCCGACGTCGACTTCATCGAGGGCCTGTCGCCCGCGGTGTCGATCGACCAGAAGGCGACCAGCAAGAACCCCCGCTCGACGGTCGGCACGATCACCGAGGTCTACGACTACCTCAGGCTGCTGTGGGCGCGCATCGGCAAGCCCCACTGCCCCGTGTGCACCCGCCCGATCGCCAGGCAGACCCCGCAGCAGATCGTCGACCGGGTGATGGACCTCGAGGAGGGCACCCGTTTCCAGGTGCTCGCCCCGGTCATCAGGGGCCGCAAGGGCGAATACGCCGAGTTGTTCCGCGAGTTGCAGACCAAGGGCTTCGCCCGGGCCAGGGTCGACGGCACCGTCGTGCGCCTGGAGGAGCCGCCCACCCTGAAGAAGTACGAGAAGCACGACATCGAGGTCATCGTCGACCGCCTGTCGGTCAAGGAGTCGGCCCGGCGCAGGCTGACCGACTCGGTCGAGACGGCGTTGCAGTTGTCCGGCGGCACCATCACGCTCGAGTTCGTCGATCTTCCCGAAGACGACCCCAACCGCGAGCGCTTCTACTCCGAGCACCTCTACTGCCCCTACGACGACCTGTCGTTCGAGGAGTTGGAGCCGCGCTCGTTCTCGTTCAACTCTCCGTTCGGCGCCTGCCCCGAGTGCACGGGCCTGGGCACCAAGATGGAGGTCGACCCCGACCTGGTCGTGCCCGACCCCGAGCGCACACTGCGCGACGGCGCGCTGCACCCGTGGTCAGGCGGCCACACCAGCGAATACTTCAGCAGGCTGGTCGAGGCGCTCGGCCACACGGTCGGATTCACCCTCGACACGTCGTGGGAGAAACTGCCCAAGAAGGCCCAGAAGTCACTGCTGTACGGCCACGACGAGCAGGTGCACGTCCGCTACAGCAACCGCTACGGCAGGCAGCGCTCCTACTACACGACCTACGACGGCGTCATCCCATGGGTGCAGCGCAGGCACGCGGAGGCGGAGAGCGACACGGCCCGCGAGCGGTTCGAGGGCTACATGCGGGAGATCCCGTGCCCCACCTGCAAGGGGGCCAGGCTCAAGCCGGTCACCCTCGCCGTGACGGTGGCAGGGAAGTCGATCGCCGAGGTGGCGGCGATGTCGATCGGCGAGTGCGCGAAGTTCCTGGCCGCGCTCAAGCTGTCCGACCGCGACATGCAGATCGCCGAGCGGGTGGTCAAGGAGATCAACGCCCGCATGGGCTTCCTGCTCGACGTCGGCCTCGACTATCTCACCATGGACCGCGCCGCCGCGACCCTCGCGGGCGGAGAGGCCCAGCGCATCAGGCTGGCCACCCAGATCGGCTCCGGCCTGGTCGGGGTCCTTTACGTGCTCGACGAGCCGTCCATCGGCCTGCACCAGCGTGACAACATGCGCCTGCTCGACACGCTGGTCAGGCTGCGCGACATGGGCAACACGCTGATCGTCGTCGAGCACGACGAGGACACGATCGCGGCGGCCGACTGGGTGGTCGACATCGGGCCGGGCGCCGGCGAGCACGGCGGCCAGGTGGTCGTCTCCGGCACGGTGCAGGACCTGCTCACCAGCGAGGAGTCGCTCACCGGGCAATACCTGTCGGGGCGCAGGAGCATCCCGATTCCCGCCAACCGCCGAAAGCGCGACAAGAAGCGGCAGATCACCGTCAAGGGCGCGCGCGAGCACAACCTCCAGGGCGTCGACATCGAGTTCCCTCTGGGCGTGTTCACGGCGGTGACCGGCGTGTCGGGCTCAGGCAAGTCGACGCTGGTCAACGACATCCTCTACAACGCGCTGGCCAAGGAGCTCAACGGCGCCCGCACGGTGCCGGGGCGGCACTCGCGGATCAACGGCATGGACCAGGTCGACAAGGTCGTTCACGTCGACCAGTCGCCCATCGGGCGCACGCCACGCTCCAACCCGGCCACCTACACCGGCGTGTTCGACCACGTGCGGAAACTGTTCGCGGCCACGTCCGAGGCCAAGGTGCGCGGCTACCAGCCGGGGCGCTTCAGCTTCAACGTCAAGGGCGGCCGCTGCGAGGCGTGCGCGGGCGACGGCACCATCAAGATCGAGATGAACTTCCTGCCCGACGTCTACGTCCCCTGCGAGGTCTGCCACGGCGCCCGCTACAACCGGGAGACGCTGGAGGTCCACTACAAGGGCAAGACGATCGCCGAGGTGCTCGACATGCCGATCGAGGAGGCCCTCGGCTTCTTCGACGCGATCCCCGCGATCAAGCGCCACCTGCAGACGCTCAACGACGTGGGCTTGGGCTACGTGCGTCTCGGACAGCCGGCCACGACCCTGTCCGGCGGCGAGGCGCAGCGTGTCAAGCTCGCCTCCGAGCTGCAGCGACGGCAGACCGGCCGGACGATCTACGTGCTCGACGAGCCCACCACCGGCCTGCACTTCGAGGACATCCGGCGGCTGCTCGGCGTGCTCGGGCGGCTGGTCGACGGCGGCAACACGGTGATCGTCATCGAGCACAACCTCGACGTCATCAAGACCGCCGACTGGATCGTCGACATGGGGCCCGAGGGCGGGTCGCGCGGCGGCACGCTCGTCGCCAGCGGCACACCGGAGCAGGTCGCCCTCGTGGACGAGAGCCACACGGGGCGCTTCCTGCGCAAGATCCTGACGCACTGACCTCCGTACGCGCGGCGCAGCGCCGGGCTCGGGTTCCGGGGCCCGGGCGGATCAGCCCTTCGGCGTGCGGAGGTCCGCGGCCACCGGCGTCGTCGCCGCGTGTCCGCGGGCGAGGCGGCGGCGCTTGGCGGCGTCGCCTCGCTCCAGCCACCACTCAGCCAGCAGGAGCGGCAGCACCCAGCCCAGCCAGGCGCTCATCGCCGCCACCGTGTTCCCCATGACGGCCTCGTCGCCGCCGAACGTCGTTTCTAGCTGCGGTATGAACAGGATGGTCAGCGCCACGCCATAGAGGCGGTTCGTGATGATGGACATGGTCAGGGCGAAACTGCGCACCATCCACCTGCGGTGATCGACGAACCTGCGCTGCCTGGCCATCCGCCATCCGGCGAACGTGCAGCCCAGCCAGAGCAGCGCCAGCAGCACGTTGCTGACCATGGTCACCGGGCCCCACGGGGTGGCCACCCCGACCACCAGGCCCATGGTTGCGCTGGGAAGACAGCCGCCGAAGACGTACACGCGGCCGATCCATCGGTGCGCCCGCGGATGGCGCGCGCGGAACCAGGGCCAGACCTGCAGGCAGCACGTGATCATCGCCACCGAGCCGAACACGACGTGCGCTGAGAGGACCGCGAAGTGCGGCGGGAAGAAGTCCGGTGCGGGAACGCGCGACTGGCTCGGGTCCAGGGACAGGTACGGCGGGAGCGAGAACGCCAGGAACGCCGCCGCCACCACCATCAGCGGCGCCACCCAGGGACGCCGCCACCATCGGGGCCCGGCGGGCGCGGCGGGCGGCTGTGTCGAGGAAAGGGTCATGACCGCAGGTTCGGCGCCGCCGCTGACCGGACGCCTACCACCCGCTGACCGGACCGAGGGGGCAGGCCCATAAAGTTGACATTGACAGCGGCCTGACCTGCAGGGGGTCAGTGGCGACGCGAAGGGTCGGCAGAACAATGACAGTTACGGAGACGGGCGGAGCCATGCCCGGAAACGGGCACGAGCCGGCGGCCGGGCAGGGGTACGCTCCGCCGGCGGGGCGCGGGTGCGCGCCGGGGACCAGCGGGCCCGGGCGGCGTGCGGTGCTGGGAGCGGCAGGGGTGGCGGCGTGCGGGGCGGCGCTCGCCGGATGCGGGGCGGGCGGCGCCGAGGCCGAGCCGAGCCTCAAGGGCAGGGTTCTCGCCAAGACGGCCGACGTGCCCGTGGGCGGGGGCACGCTGGTCGAAGATCTGAAGATCGTGGTCACGCAGCCGACGCAGGGCGTCTACAAGGCGTTCAGCGCGCTCTGCCCCCACAAGGGCTGCGTCGTCAGCACGCCTGAGGACAACGTCATCGCGTGCGCCTGCCACGGCAGCGAGTTCGCCGCCGACAGCGGGAAAGCCACCAAGGGCCCCGCCACCGGCGCGCTGGCCTCGTACCAGGTCAAGGTCGAGGGCGACGGCATCGTGGTCGCCTGACCTGGCGCGCGAAGCGGTGGGCCGAACAGGTAAATGTGCGTGGTTACCAGGGATTGGGCTCAGGCACGCTGAACCGGCGCGGGAGCGCTGCCGTACCTGAAGTGGAACCGATCTGGGAGGACGCACCATGACGGAAACGACACGCCGGAATGTGGTGCTCGGCGCCGGAGGCGCCGGGCTCGCGGCGATTCTGACGGCCTGCGCGAGCTACGGTTCGCCGACGACGGAAGCGGTCGCGGAGCCACCGGCGGAGGAGCCGTCGTCTGACGCGCCGGAGAAGAAGCCGGAGAGGAACAAGGCGGCGGCCGGTGGAGGAAAGGCCCTGGCCGACACCAGCGACATCCCCGAGGGCGGCGGGAAGGTCTTCGAAAGCGAGAAGGTCGTCGTCACGCAGCCGACCGCGGGCGATTTCAAGGCGTTCAGCGCGGTGTGCACCCACGCGGGGTGCACTGTCGCCACGGTCTCGAACAACACGATCAACTGCCCCTGCCACGGCAGCAAGTTCAGCATCGAGGACGGCTCGGTGGCGGACGGCCCGGCCGGCGGGCCGCTTGAGGAGAAGAAGATCAGCGTGGACGGCGATAAGATCAGGCTCGCCTAAACCTCGTCTCATGATTTTCTCACCTGGGTGCGTTTGGGTGAGGCGCATGGGAAACGACCTTCAGAGCCGCCGGGCGATGATCGCGGGTGTCGGGGCCAGTGGCCTCGCGCTGGCGGTCACCGCGTGTGGCGGCGGCACGGACACCGCACAGGACGCCGGCACTGCCGCGGAGTCGAGCGCACCTCAGTCGAGCGCACCCGAGTCCGGCGCGCCGCAGGCCGGCGGGGCCCTGGCCAAGACCGCTGACATCCCCGTCGGCGGCGGCACGATCTTCAAAGACCAGAAGATCGTGGTCACCCAGCCCACCGAGGGCGACTTCAAGGCGTTCAGCGCGCTGTGCACGCACAAGGGTTGCCCGGTCGCCAGCGTCGAGGGCGGTTCGATCGTCTGCCCGTGCCACGGCAGCAAGTTCGCGATCGCCGACGGCGCGGTGACCGACGGCCCTGCCGAGAAGCCGCTGGCGGCGCAGGAGATCAAGGTCGACGGCGACCAGATCACCCTGGCGTAGCGGGCGCGGCCGGCCGGTCCCGCCATGGCGCGGGCGCGGCGGGCCGGGCAACCTTGTCGGTCGGGGCTACTAGTCTTTGAAACGTGGCGAGATCAGCGGGCAGCCCTTTGAGTTTCCGGCCCAAACCAGGTTCGATCCCCGATTCCCCGGGGGTCTACCGGTTCAGGGACGCGCACGGCCGGGTGATCTACGTCGGCAAGGCCAAGAGCCTGCGCCAGCGGCTCAACTCCTACTTCGCCGACTTCTCCGCGCTCCACCCGCGCACCCAGTCGATGCTGACCACGGCGGCCGACGTCGACTGGACGGTGGTGGGCACCGAGGTCGAGGCGCTGCAGCTCGAATACTCCTGGATCAAGGAGTTCGACCCGCGCTTCAACGTGAAATACCGCGACGACAAGTCCTACCCCTACCTCGCGGTCACCATGGCCGACGACTTTCCGCGCGTGCAGGTCATGCGCGGGGCCAAGCGCAAGGGCACACGTTACTTCGGCCCCTACTCCCACGCGTGGGCCATTCGCGAGACGGTCGACCTGCTGCTGCGGGTCTTCCCTGTGCGCACGTGCAGCGCCGGCGTGTTCAAGCGGGCCGGGCAGATCGGCCGGCCGTGTCTGCTCGGCTACATCGACAAGTGCTCGGCGCCGTGCGTCGGCCGGGTCACCCCGGAGGAGCACCGCGAGCTCGCCGAAGACTTCTGCGACTTCATGGCGGGCAACACCAGCCGCTTCATCAAGCGGCTGGAGAAGGAGATGCGCGAGGCGGCCGCCGAGCAGGAGTACGAACGTGCCGCGCGGCTGCGCGACGACGTCCAGGCGCTCCAGCGCGCCCTCGAGAAGCAGGCGGTCGTGCTCGGCGAGGGCACCGACGCCGACGTGATCGCGCTTGCCGAGGACCCGCTCGAGGCCGCCGTGCAGGTCTTCTACGTGCGCGGCGGCCGCATCCGCGGCCAGCGCGGCTGGGTGATCGACAAGGTTGAGGAGATCACGCCGGGCGAGCTGGTCGAGCAGTTCCTGCTGCAGATGTACGCCGAGGCGAGCCCCGACGCGATGCCCCGCGAAGTGCTCGTGCCCGCGCTGCCGCCCGACCACGAGGCGGTCGCCGAGCTGCTGACCGAGCAGCGGCGCGCCCGCGTCGAGGTGCGCGTGCCTCAGCGAGGCGACAAGAGGTCGCTGATGGAGACGGTCGAGCGCAACGCCAAGGAGTCGCTCGCCCAGCACAAGGTCCGCCGGGCCGGCGATCTGACCACGCGCAGCAGGGCCCTGCAGGAGATCGCCGACGCGCTCGACCTTGACCAGGCGCCGCTGCGGATCGAGTGCTACGACGTCTCCCACCTTCAGGGGGAGAACGTCGTGGCGTCGATGGTGGTGTTCGAGGACGGCCTGGCGCGCAAGAGCGAATATCGCCGCTTCGCCGTCAAGACCAAGGAGGGCGACGTCGCCTCGATCCACGAGGTGATCATGCGACGCTTCCGCCGCTACCTCGAAGAACGCTCCGCCACCGGTGAGCTGGCCCCCGACACCGAGGACGGCCACGGCCCGATCGATCCCGAGACGGGCAAGCCCCGCAAGTTCGCCTATCCACCCAACCTGGTGGTGGTCGACGGCGCGGGGCCCCAGGCGGCCGCCGCGCAGCGGGCGCTCGACGAGCTCGGCATCGACGACGTGGCCGTGTGCGGCCTGGCCAAGCGGCTGGAGGAGGTCTGGTTGCCCGGCGACGACCAGCCTGTGATCATGCCTCGTTCAAGCGAGGGCCTTTATCTGTTGCAGCGTGTGCGTGACGAGGCGCATCGGTTCGCCATCACTTACCATCGTTCCAAGAGGTCCAAGACGGTGAAGGAGAGCGCGCTCGACGGCGTTCCAGGTCTCGGGCCGGCGCGCAGGCAAGCGCTTCTCAAGCACTTCGGCTCCGTGAAGAAGCTCCGCGCGGCCACGGCCGCCGAGATCTGCGAGGTTCCCGGCATCGGCCCGTCCATCGCCGAGGTGATCGTGTCGACGCTGAAGGGAGATTCGCCTTGATCTCGCCAGGATGTCAGGACGTTCACGTCGCCGGCCGCCCGCTTGCCCGCCTCCGCTATGGTGATGGGGCCGGGAGGGCCGCTGACATGGACATTCGTGAGGCCGAGCCGGCGGACGGAGTGAGACAATGAGCACCGAGCCGGCGTTCGTCATCGTCACCGGCATGTCGGGCGCGGGGCGCAGCACGGCGGCCAAAGCGCTTGAAGACCTGGGCTGGTTCGTCATCGACAACCTGCCGCCCGGGTTGCTGTTCGCGATGGCCGAGGAGGCGGGCAAGGTCAAGCTGGCCGCCGACAAGGTGGCGGCCGTCGTCGACGTGCGCAGCCTGGCCTTCACCACCGACCTCAACGCCGCCATCGAGGAGCTCGAAGGGCGCGGCGTACGCGTGCGGGTGGTGTTCCTGGAAGCCAGCGACGAAGAGCTGGTGCGCCGGTTCGAAAACGTCCGCAGGCCGCATCCGCTGCAGGGCGAGGGGCGCCTGGTCGACGGCATCGCCAGGGAGCGGGGCATCCTTCGTGAGGTCAGGGCCAACGCCGACCTCGTGATCGACACGTCGTCGCACAACGTGCACGAGCTGCGTCACAAGATCGTCTCCTTCTTCGGCGGGGAGGACCGGCCGGGACTGCGGGTCAACGTCGTGTCGTTCGGGTTCAAGTACGGGCTCCCGGTCGACGCCGACCTCGTGGTCGACTGCCGTTTCCTGCCCAACCCGCACTGGGTGCCCGACCTGCGGCCGTTGAACGGGCTCGACGCCCCGGTCCGCGACTACGTGCTCGGGCAGCCAGGGGCCAAGGAGTTCCTCGACGCCTACGAGGAGGTCCTGCAGGTGGTCGCTGCCGGCTACGCGCGCGAGGGCAAGAGCTACGCCACGCTCGCGGTCGGCTGCACGGGCGGCAAGCACCGCAGCGTCGCCATGACCGAGCAGGTCGCCGCCCGCCTGCGCGATCGCGGGATGGAGGTCCAGGTGAGCCATCGGGATGTGGGTCGGGAGTGACCGACGAGGGCGTCCAAGCCGCCTCGCCGCATCCGGTAGCCGGCGGGGCGCGAGCTCCCCACAGTGGTGCGGGGGAGGCCACCGAGGGCCCGGCGGAGAGCGGCCCGGGTGAAGGTGCCGGGGGTTCCTCGGGGAGTGGTGCCGGCGGGCTTGCCGTGCGTCCGTCGGAAAGTGGCTCGGATGCCGTCGTTGCGGGCTCGCCGGCCAGCGGCGCGGGTGATGGTGTAGCAGGTGATGACGTAAGGGCGCCGAGCGGGGGTGCGGGCCTCCCGGGCGGCGGCGTGGCGCCCCTCGGTGATGGCGCGCGAGCGATGGGCGACGTCGCGGATGAGGGTGTGCGGTCCCTGAATGCGGACGCTGCCGACGGTGCGGACCCCTCGTGCCGTACCGCCGGGTCGCTGACTGCCGGCCCGGATGGGCGCGGGGCCCGGGGCGGGATCGCACCGAACGTGGTGGCGCTCGGAGGCGGGCACGGGCTCTACGCCTCCCTGTCAGCCTTACGGATGGTCACCGACCAGCTGACCGCCGTGGTGACCGTCGCCGACGACGGCGGATCGAGCGGCCGGTTGCGCCGCGAGCTCGGCGTGCTGCCGCCCGGCGACCTGCGGATGGCGCTGGCCGCTCTGTGCGGCGACGACGAGTGGGGCAGCACGTGGAGCGAGGTCGTGCAACACCGCTTCCGCAGCGAGGGCGAGCTGCACGGGCACGCCGTGGGCAACCTGCTGATCGTCGCGCTGTGGGAGCTGCTCGGCGACTCCGTGGCCGGGCTCGACTGGGTCGGCCGGCTGCTCGGCGCGCACGGCCGGGTGTTGCCGATGGCGTCGGTGCCACTCGACATCGTGGCCGAGGTGGAGCTGGACGGCGTCATCTCGACCGTACGCGGGCAGGTGGCGTGTGCGCTGACGCCCGGCAGGGTGCAGGCGATCTCGCTCGTGCCCGAAGACCCGCCGGCGCGGCCCGAGGCCGTCGCGGCCGTGCTCGACGCCGACTGGGTGGTGTTCGGACCGGGGTCGTGGTTCACCAGCGTGTTGCCGCACCTCAAGGTGCCCGAGCTGGCCAGGGCCCTGCACGCGACCAAAGCCAGGCGGCTCGTCACGCTCAACCTGGCGCCCCAGCCGGGCGAGACCGACGACTTCTCCCCCCAGCAACATCTGGAGGTGCTCCGACAGCACGCTCCCGACCTGTCGATCGACGTCGTGCTCGCCGACACCGGGATCGTCGACGATCCCGGCGCGCTGGAGAAATCCGCCGCCGCCCTCGACGCCCGGCTGGTGATGGCCGATGTGGCGGCCGCCGACGGCTCTCCCCGGCATGACCCACGACGTCTTGCCTTCGTCCTGGACGAGATTTTCCTCCAGAAGCGTTGATCCTGGTCGGCGTGGCGCCAAGGTGCGAGAGACTGACGGGAGCCGGTCTGAATGGGGGAGGACTAACGCTTATGGCGATGACAGGTGTGGTGAAAGACGAGCTGAGCCGCCTGCCGGTGCTGAAGCCGTGCTGCCGCAAGGCGGAGGTTTCGACGCTGCTGCGGTTCGCCAGCGGCCTGCACCTGGTGGGCGGGCGGATCGTGATCGAGGCCGAGCTCGACACCAACGCCACGGCGCGGCGGCTGATCAAGGACATCGGCGAGGTGTTCGGGCACAAGGCGGAGGTCCTCGTGCTCGCGCCCGCCGGGCTGCGCAAGGGCTCGCGCTACGTGGTCCGCGTCTACCGCGACGGCGAGGCGCTCGCCCGCCAGACGGGCCTCATCGACAACCACGGCCGGCCGGTTCGCGGCCTGCCCCGCCAGGTGGTGGCGGGAGCGGCCTGCGACGCCGAGGCCGCCTGGCGCGGGGCCTTCCTCGCCCACGGCTCGCTGACCGAGCCGGGCCGCTCGATGTCGCTCGAGGTCACCTGCCCCGGCCCGGAGGCCGCCCTCGCGCTGGTGGGCTCGGCACGGCGGCTGAAGATCCACGCAAAGGCGCGCGAGGTGCGCGGCGTCGACCGCGTCGTGGTGCGCGACGGCGACGCGATCAGCGCCCTGCTCACCCGGCTCGGGGCGCACGACAGCGTGCTCGCCTGGGAGGAGCGGCGCATGCGCCGCGAGGTTCGGGCCACCGCCAACCGGCTGGCCAACTTCGACGACGCCAACCTGCGGCGCTCGGCACGGGCCGCGGTTGCGGCCGGAGCGCGGGTGCAGCGGGCGCTCGAGATCCTCGGCGACGAGGCGCCCGAACACCTGGTCGTGGCCGGACGGCTGCGGGTCGAGCACAAGCAGGCGTCCCTGGAGGAGCTGGGGCAGATCGCCGACCCGCCGCTGACGAAGGACGCGATCGCCGGCCGCATCCGGCGACTGCTCGCCATGGCCGACAAGCGCGCCTCCGACCTGGGCATCCCCAACACCGAGGCCAATCTCACCGTCGACATGCTCGCCCCCTGACCGTCGTTGCGGTGCTTCCCCCCGCACCGACCTCTCTGCCATCTCTTACGGCACAGCACAGTGCACCGCACGCGCCGACGTGCGTTGCCGTCCGTCCTGGCCGGTCGTGAAGGCTCACGGGGTGCTCGCCGTGACGAGCGCGCTGCCGGCCGGGTTCCGTGGTTCGGAGAGTGGCCGGGTGCGCCCGGCAGATGTGCCTGACGGGATCGGCGCGTGCGGTGCGGGCACTGGCCCGGTGGGGCTTCATGGGCTCTGCGCTGGGCGGTCACAGGTCGGCTCGTGCAACAGCGGGGGGTTCGGTCTGCCCGCCTGGTCATGGGTGGAGTTGTGCTGAGTGGTCAAGGGGCCGCCTGGTCACGGGTTGAGCTGTGCTGGGCTTCCTGGCCGCACCGTGGTGGGGCGGTGGCGGTCAGTCGCGGGCCGGTTTGCGGGGGGTGAACAGGTCGGTGGTGGGCTTCGGCGCCGGGGCCTGGGCGGGCTCGAACGGCGCCCGGTACTCCGGCTCGCGAGGCTCCTCGATCTCCTCCGCCTGGGCTTCCTGGGCCCGCTGCGAGCGGCGTACGCGGGTGACCCGGAGGGTGACCAGGACGAGGGCGGCCAGAGCGGCGACGGCGATGTAGAGCCAGGCGGGCCAGGTCTCCGCCAGCGGGTCACGGTAGAGGGCCAGCGCCTCGGGCAGGCCTTCGGCGAAGGAGGGCAGGGTGATGTCGGACAGACCGGCGGGGGTCTGCCTGCCGGGTGCGCGCTGGGCGGAGCCGATCATGATGGCCAGCCCCGCGATCTGTCCCGTGGCCACGGCGCCGCCCGCGTACAGCGTGGCGATGGGCACCAGGACGAAGGTGCGCGGGCGCACCGAGCCCATGGCGAAGGAGACCGCCAGAGCGATGACGAGAGACAGGGCCAAGGGGAGAGGAAGCCCGTTGCCGAACGTCGTGATGTCGCCGGGCAGGCTCTCCTGCAAGAGCACGGCCGCCCCCAGCCCTGCCGCGCAGAACAGCCCTGCCAGCAGGCCGACGATCAGTCCGGACAGCAGGCCGGACCGCTTGTGTGACATCTCAGCCCCCCGAGAATCACGAATTTACTCCGACGAGTCGGGCACTTTACTCGAACCTCGCAAAACGCGCCCACAGAACGACGATTCACAGCGGGGCACCTGAAGTGGTCTAAACCAATTTGAGTCCGATAAGGTTCGTGGTTGAGGTACCAGCCCGCCATCATTTGTTCGAGGAGATCGGTTCCCGTGAGCATCCGAGTAGGCGTCAACGGCTTCGGCCGCATCGGTCGCAACTTCTGGCGCGCTGTCGCCGCCAGCGGCAAGGACATCGAGATCGTCGCGGTCAATGACCTGACCGACAACGCGACGCTCGCTCACCTGCTGAAGTACGACAGCATCCTCGGCCGGCTGCCCTACGAGGTGAAGGCCACCAGCGACGAGATCACCGTCGACGGCAAGACGATCAAGGTCTTCGAGGAGCGTGACCCGGCCAAGCTGCCCTGGGGTGACCTCGGCGTCGACGTCGTGCTCGAGTCCACGGGCCTGTTCACCGACGCCACCAAGGCCAAGGTGCACGCCGACAACGGCGCGAAGAAGGTCATCATCTCCGCGCCCGCGAAGAACGAGGACGTCACGATCGTCCTGGGCGTCAACGACGGCGCCTACGACCCGGCCAAGCACACCATCGTCTCCAACGCCTCCTGCACCACCAACTGCCTGGCGCCGATGGCCAAGGTCCTGCACGACACCTTCACCATCGAGAAGGGTCTGATGACCACCATCCACGCCTACACGCAGGACCAGAACCTGCAGGACGGCCCGCACAAGGACCTGCGCCGCGCCCGCGCCGCCGCGCTCAACGTGGTGCCGACCTCGACCGGCGCCGCCAAGGCCATCGGCCTGGTCCTGCCCGAGCTCAAGGGCAAGCTCGACGGTTTCGCCATGCGCGTGCCGATCCCCACCGGCTCGGCCACCGACCTCACCGTCGACGTCAGCCGCGAGGTCAGCGTCGACGAGGTCAACGCCGCCGTCAAGGCCGCCGCCGAGGGCCCGCTCAAGGGCATCATCAGCTACACCGAGGACGCGATCGTCTCCTCCGACATCGTCACCGACCCGGCCTCCTGCATCTTCGACGCCGGCCTCACCAAGGTCATCGGCAACCAGGTCAAGGTCGTCGGCTGGTACGACAACGAGTGGGGCTACTCCAACCGCCTCGCCGACCTGATCGAGCTGGTCGGCCGCGGCCTGTGATCCTGCGAGGGAGTGCCGTCGCCTGGAGGAGCGGCGGGAGTGAAGCGACCAGAGTGGGGGCCAGATTGGGGAAGGCGGCGGCATATGGCGACCGGGCCCGCCTCGCGGAGTGAGGCCATGAGCATGCGCACGCTCGACGATCTCGACGTGAAGGGCCGGCGCGTGCTCGTGCGCGCCGACCTCAACGTCCCCCTCGACGGGGAGAAGATCACCGACGACGGCCGCATCCGGGCGTCCGTGCCGACGATCAGCGCGCTGGCCGGCGCGGGCGCCAAGGTCGTGGTCTGCGCCCACCTGGGCCGGCCCAAGGGCCAGGTCACGCCGAAATACTCGCTGCGGCCGGTGGCCGGGCGGCTCGGCGAGCTGCTCGGCCAGGACGTGGCCTTCGCCTCCGACGTGGTCGGCGACAGCGCCCGCGGTTGTGTCGAGTCGCTCCAGGACGGTCAGGTCGTCCTGCTGGAGAACCTGCGCTTCGAGCCCGGCGAGGAGTCGAAGGACGACGCCACACGGCGCGCCTTCGCTGAGCGGCTGGCCGGGCTGGCCGAGCTCTACGTCGGGGACGGCTTCGGCGCGGTGCACCGCAGGCACGCCAGCGTCTACGACGTCCCCCAGCTGCTGCCGCACGCGGCGGGCGGGCTGGTCGTGGCCGAGGTCGAGGTGCTCAAGAAGCTGACGCAGGAGCCCGAGCGGCCCTACGCGGTCGTGCTGGGCGGCGCCAAGGTCTCCGACAAGCTGGATGTCATCGCCAACCTGCTGACCAAGGTCGACCGGCTGCTCGTCGGCGGCGGCATGGCCTACACCTTCCTCAAGGCGCAGGGCCACGAGGTGGGCAGGTCGCTGCTCCAGGAAGACCAGCTCGACCAGGTCCGCGGCTTCCTCGACGAGGCCGCCGAGCGGGGCGTCGAGCTCGTCCTGCCGGTCGACGTCCTGGCCGCCGTCACCTTCGCCGCCGACGCAGAGCACGAAGTGGTCGGCGCCACAGCGATTCCGGCCGATCGGGAGGGTCTCGACATCGGGCCGAGAACGCGCGAACTGTTCGCGAGCAAGCTGGCCGACGCCAAGACCGTGTTCTGGAACGGCCCGATGGGCGTGTTCGAGTTCGACGCGTTCGCGGGTGGCACGAGGGCCGTGGCCGAGGCCCTGATCGCCCGGACCGGCGAGGGCGCCTTCACCGTGGTGGGCGGCGGTGACTCGGCGGCGGCCGTGCGCAGGCTGGGGCTGCCGGAGGACGGGTTCTCGCACATCTCCACAGGTGGCGGTGCCAGTCTCGAATATCTTGAGGGCAAGACCCTTCCCGGACTCGCGGCTCTGGAGGCGTGACGTGACCACTCGCAAGCCGCTCATCGCCGGCAACTGGAAGATGAACCTCAACCACCTCGAGGCCATCGCGCTGGTCCAGAAGCTGGCCTTCGGGCTCAGCGACAAGGACTTCGACAAGGTCGAGGTCGCCGTCCTGCCGCCGTTCACCGACCTGCGCAGCGTCCAGACCCTGGTCGACGGCGACAAACTGCGCATCGTCTACGGCGCCCAAGATCTCTCCGAGCATGACGCCGGGGCCTACACCGGCGAGGTGTCGGGCGCCATGCTGGCCAAGCTGGGCTGCACGTACGTCACGATCGGACACTCCGAGCGGCGGCAGTACCACGACGAGGACGACGACCTCGTCAACGCCAAGGTGCAGGCCGCCTACCGGCACTCGCTCACGCCCATCCTGTGCGTGGGCGAAGGGCTGGAGGTGCGTCAAGAGGGCGGCCACATCGCGCACAGTCTTGGCCAACTCGACGGTGCGCTGCGCAAAATCACGGCCGAGCAGGCAAAATCGATAGTGGTGGCCTACGAACCGGTGTGGGCGATCGGCACCGGCGAGGTGGCCACCCCGGAGGACGCTCAGGAGGTCTGCGGAGCTTTGCGAGTGAGACTCGCTGAGCTCTACGACTCCGAAGTGGCCTCCGCGGTCCGTATCCTTTACGGTGGCTCGGTCAAGTCAGGCAATATCGCAGGGATCATGGCTCAGCCCGATGTCGATGGCGCGCTCGTTGGTGGCGCGAGCATCGACGCCGGGGAGTACACGAAGCTCTGCCGTTTCTCCGATATGCCCGGCTAACTGAGCCGTTCTGGGGGTGCGACTTGACATCAGGCCGTACCCTCAAGAGGCAAGTCTGAATCGTCACGCGTAACAGAGCATTGAAGGAACAGGCATACCGTGGAACTCGGAATCTCTATCGCCCTCATCCTGGCGAGCCTTCTCATGATCCTGCTCGTCCTGATGCACAAGGGTAAGGGCGGCGGCTTGTCCGACATGTTCGGCGGCGGGTTCTCGTCGAACTTCGGTGGTTCCTCGGTGGTGGAGCGCAACCTCGACCGGCTGACCGTCATCACCGGCATCATCTGGTTGGTCTGCATCATCGCTCTCGGCCTGCTTCTGCGGCCCTGAGCAAGCAAGTCAACGCGTGACAGTGATTCTCCCCCCGTGTCTGCGCGCGGGGCGATCGAGCGAGGAGTTCATCCGTGGGTAGTGGCAACGCGATCCGTGGCAGCCGAGTCGGCGCCGGCCCTATGGGGGAGGCCGAGCGCGGCGAGGCAGCTCCGAGAGTGCGGGTCTCGTTCTGGTGCGCCAACATGCACGAGACGCGCCCCAGTTTCGCCAGTGACGCGGCGGTCCCCGAGCTGTGGGACTGCCCGCGGTGCGGCCTCCCAGCCGGACAGGACGAGGAGGCGCCGCCTGCCCCGCCCAAGAACGAGCCGTACAAGACGCACCTGGCCTACGTGAAGGAGCGCAGGAGCGACAAGGACGGCAAGGCGATCCTCGAGGAAGCACTGGAGCGCCTGCGCAGCAACAAGTCCCCCTGGTAGGCGTGTCAGCGGAAGGGCCCCGGCGTCGTGCGGGGGCCCTTCCGCCGTTCCCGGCCCCGGGCTCGTCAGCCTCGTTCGTGGACCGGCTCGCCGTCCACGAACGTCATGCGCACCCGCGTCGTCCAGAGGTCGCCGGGCGGCAGTTCGAACGGGTCCCGGTCCAGGACCACCAGGTCGGCGGGGCGCCCCGGTTCGACGACGCCCGCCGGGGAGCGGTTGATCCAGGCCGAGCCCGCCGTGTAGGCGGTCATGGCCGTCGCCAGGTCGAGGCGCTGGCCGGGCAGGAACGGGGTCTGCGCGGTGGGGTAGCCGGCGTGCACCGAGCCGCCCGGCTCCGTACGGTTCACCGCGACGTGCATGCCCTGGAGCGGGTCGGCGTCCGACACCGGCCAGTCGCTGCCCGCGCAGCACCGGGCGCCGTGCGCGACCAGGTCGGCGAAGGGATACTGCCACGACGCGCGCGGTTCGCCCAGGAACGGCAGTGTCAGCTCGTCCATCTGCGCGTGGTGGGTGGCCCAGAGCGGCTGCAGGTTGGCCGTGACGCCCAGGGCGGCGAAGCGCGGCACGTCGGAGGGCTCGATGATCTGCAGGTGGGCGATGTGGTGGCGGTTGGCGGGGTCGGTGCCCTCGAAGCCGTCGAGGGCCTCGCGTACCGCCCGCTCCCCGATGGCGTGGACGTGCACCTGGAAGCCGTGCCTGTCCAGCTCGGCCACGTAGCGCTTGAGCTCGACCGGGTCCACGTAGGACAGGCCCGTGCCGCCGCACAGGCAGTACGGCTCCAGCGTGGCCGCGGTGAAGTTCTCTGTGATCCCGTCCTGCATGATCTTGACTGAGGTGGCGCGGAACCGGTCGAGTCCGCCGGCTGCGGCCCGCCGCTCGATCAGGCCGGGGATCTGGTCCAGGCCGCGCGTCCTGTCCCACCACAGGGCACCCACCACGCGGGCCCGCAGCAGGCCGGAGCCGGCCGCCGCCACATAGGTGGGCAGCTGGTCGTCGGAGCCCGCGTAGGAGCCCACGATGGCGTCCTGCCAGCCGGTGATGCCCAGCGAGAACAGGTGTTCCTGTGCCCGTGCCAGCGCGTCGAGCAGATCCTGGGCGGACGGGCGCGGGGTGAGCAGGCCGACGAGCTCCATCGCGCCCTCGTGCAGGACCCCGGCGGGCACGCCGCCGGCGTCGCGCTCGATCCGGCCGTCGGGCGGGTCGGGGGTGGCGGCGGTGATGCCGGCCAGTTCGAGTGCCCGGCCGTTGACCCAGGCGGCGTGGTGGTCGCGCTGGATGAGGTACGCGGGCCGGTCGAGGAAGTCGAGCTGGTCGCGGTGGGGGAGCCCGTTCGGAAATGCCGACATATCCCAGCCGCCGCCATCAATCCACGCTTTATCCGGATTTGTCGCAGCATAAGCGGCGATCATTTCGACATACGCGTCAAGTCCGAGTACCTCGGACAGATCGCACTTCGCGCGTTCGAGGCCCGCCTGCACCGGGTGCATGTGCGCGTCGATGAACCCCGGCGTCAGCAGCCCGCCGTCCAGGTCCACGGTCTCGTGGGGCGGACGTGCCAGGTCGCGCTCGGGGCCCACCGCGGCGATCACGCCGTCGCGTACGAGCACCGCCTCCGCCACAACGCCGTGGGGCGTGAAGACGCGGCCCCCTCGGAAGAGGACGTTCATGGGGTCTTCCTCTCTCGGCAGGTCGTCCGGCGCCCGTCGTGCCGCCACGCGGCGTACCCCGATGAGCGCAGGTGCCGCTAGATAACGTGATAAACCGGCACATATCCCGATGAAACACTTCGTTAGCGGTGGTGTAACAGCCACCAGGCATGCTCGTCGCATGGGATTCTTGCGCATCCGGACCACGGTGGACGAGCGACCCGGACGGCTGGCGTCACTGGCGGCGGCCCTGGCCGACAGGGGCGGCAACATCCTCGGGCTGAGCGTCCAGCCCGACACCGACGGCACCGTCGACGAGTTCGTCGCCGACATCCCCGCCCACCCCGAGACCGTGCGCCAGGCTCTGGAGGCGGCCGGTGGCCGCCGGGTCCAGGTGGTCCCCGCCACGGCCCACGAGCTCACCGACGAGCCCACCAGGGCCCTGCTGCTGGCCTCCCGGCTACGCTCGATGCCGTGGCGGCTGCCCGAGCTGCTGGCCGAGCTGCTGCGCGCGGACGACGCCCGGTGGATCTATGGTGAACCCGTGCCTGATCTTCCCGACCCCACCCTGCTCGTCGTGCCCGTGGCCGCCCGGCGCGCGGTCAGGTTGCGCCGCGGCGAGTTGCCCTTCACCTCGACCGAGGCGGCGAGGGCGGCCGCGTTCGCCCGGCTCGCCCAGCCGGCGGCCGAGCGGGAGGGCGCCGAGCGCGGGATCAAAGTCGCCGACGGGGTGGAGGTCACGGTCCGCCCGCTCACCTCGATCTACCGCGAGGCCGTACGCGACCTGCATGACCGGTGCTCGCCGGAGTCGCGCAGGTTCCGCTACTTCACCGCACTGCCGGTGCTGCCCGAGCGCGTGTTCGACCGGATGTGCGACAGGAATCGGGGGCATTCGCTGGTCGCCGGGCACGACGGGCAGGTCGTGGGGCTGGCGAACCTCATGTTCACCGCCGATCCCGGGAGCGCCGAGATGGCCGTCCTGGTCGAAGACCGCTGGCAGGGGCGCGGTCTGGGCGCGGTGATGGCCAGGATGCTGGTGCACGCGGCCCGTGACCTCGGATACGCCGAGGTCAGGGCCACCATGCTGGCCGACAACGCCAGGATGCGCAGGCTCCTGATCTCTCTGGGCGCCACGCTCGGCTACACCGAGGACCCGGGCGTCGTGGCCGCCCGGCTGCCCGTGGGCGCGATGGCCTCAGCCTAGGCCCTCTTCCTCCTGCGGCCTCGTGGCCGGCGGCTGGACGCCCTGGATGCCCAGGTGGCGTTCGATGCGCTCCAGGCTCTCCTGGATCTGCGCGAGCCGTTCGTTGAGGGCGGCGCCGCCGGAGTGGAACATCTCGCCGGGGCGTTCCCTGGAGCCGCGGCCCACCCG
This sequence comes from Nonomuraea sp. B10E15, assembly GCF_039871615.1. NCBI lineage: Bacteria > Bacillati > Actinomycetota > Actinomycetes > Streptosporangiales > Streptosporangiaceae > Nonomuraea > Nonomuraea sp. B10E15. The sequence continues at coordinate 445,465 of NZ_JBDPMB010000004.1, read as the reverse complement.
GTCCAGCAGGCGCTGGCGTACGTCGGCCAGGTCCGCGCCGGCGTCCACGAGCGCCTGGGCGGCCAGCCCTTCGCCCTCCCTGATCAGCCCGAGCAGGATGTGCTCGGTGCCGATGTAGTTGTGGCGCAGCTGCAGCGCCTCGCGCAGCGACAACTCCAGCACCTTCTTGGCGCGCGGCGTGAACGGGATGTGCCCGCCCGGCGACTTCGCGCCGCGGCCCCGCACGCGCTCGACGAGGGCGCGTACGGGGTCCAGCTCCACGCCGCAGCCGTCGAGCACGAGGGCGGCCAGCCCTTCGCCCTCGTGGATGAGGCCGAGCAGGATGTGCTCGGTGCCGATGCGGTCGTGGTCCAGCCTCCGCGCCTCCTCCTGAGCGAGGACGATGACCCTGCGCGCACGGTCGGTGAAGCGCTCGAACACCGGATGTCTCCGTTCGACTCGGGGCTGTTTCCACTATGCGCTACAAACCCGCGGATGTGGGGTATTTGTCCTGTGTGGATCTTGACGAGGTGGCCGGCCGGCTCTACGCCCTGCCGCCGTCCGAGTTCACCGCCGCCCGCGCGGACGAGGCCCGCGCGGCCAAGGACGCGGGTGACGTGCGCCTGTCGCGCGAGATCGCCAAGCTGCGCAAGCCGACCGTGTCCGCCTCGGCGGTGAACAGGGTCGCCCGCGAGCACCCCGGCGAGCTGGGCGAACTGCTGGAGGTGGGGGAGCGGCTGCGGGCGGCCTGGGAGGAGCAGGACGCCGCCGCGCTGGCCGAGCTCACTCGCCGCCGCGGCGAGGTGACGCGTACGGTGGGCAGGCTCGTCAGGCAGGCCGGGGACCTGTCGGCGGCGGCGTCCGCCGAGGTGGACCAGACCCTGGACGCCGCGATGGTCGACGCCGGCGCGGCCGCGCAGGTGCGGCGCGGTACCCTGGCGAAGCCGCTCAGCTACAGCGGTTTCGCCCCCGCTCCGGTCCCGCGCGAGCGGCCGGCGGGCCGCAGGAAGCCGTCGCCCGACGAGCAGGCCGCCCGGGCGAGGGAGCGCGAGGAGGCCGAGGCGAAGAAGGCCAGGGAACGCCAGGAGGCCGAGGCCGCGCACCGCGAGTGGCGCGAGGCGCTCGATGCGGCCGCGAAGGAGCACGACGAGCGCGCGGAGAAGGTCGCGTCGCTGGAGCGCAAGCTGGCCAAGGCACGCGGAAGGCTGGCCGACAGCCGGCAGCGGCTCGAGGTCGCCCAGCGCGAGGAACGGCACGCGCGCCAGCGGCTGGAGCGCTGACCTGCCGGAAGGCTCCGCGGGCCGGCGGCTGAGGCGCTGAGCGGCGAGGAGGGCCCCGAGTGGAGCGCCGGCCTGCGGGGCGGACGTTCCTGGGCGGCTTGTAGCGTGGAGAAAACGCTGCGCACCACCCAGGAGTGGCGATGAGCTGGACTCCCGCCTCGATGCCCGCCCTCGCGGGCACGACGGCCATCGTGACCGGCGCCAACACCGGCATCGGCAAGCCCACCGCCCTTGAGCTGGCCAGGCACGGCGCCCACGTGGTCGTGGCGGCGCGCGACCCGGACAGGGGGGCCGCGGCCGTCGCGGAGATCCGGCGGGCCGCCCCCGGCGCGCACGTCGGGTACGGGCGGCTCGACCTGGCCGACCTGGCCTCCGTCCGGGAGTTCGTCAAGGAGTTCGCCACCGGGGTCGAGCGGCTCGACCTGCTGGTGAACAACGCGGGTGTCGGCATGGTCCCCAGGCGGGAGACCAGGGACGGGTTCGAGCTGCAGCTCGGCACCAACCACCTGGGCCACTTCGCGCTCACCGGGTTGTTGCTGCCGCTCCTGCTAGCCGCCCCCGCCGCCCGCGTGGTGACCGTTGCCAGCGACGCGCACGTCGCGGGCAGGATCGACCTGGACGACCTGGGCATGCGGCACGATTACGGCAGGATGGCGGCCTATGCCCGCTCCAAGCTGGCCAACATGCTCTTCGCCCTCGAGCTCCAGCGCCGCGCCGAGCGGGCCGGCGCGGGTCTGATCAGCGTCGCCACCCATCCGGGCATGACCGCCACGGGCATCTTCGGCACCGGGCTGGTCAAGCCTGTCGTGAACCTGCTGATGAAGCGGCCCGAGCGCGGCGCCGTGTCCTCGCTCTACGCCGCGGCCTCGCCGGACGTCCGCGGCGGCGAGTACATCGGCCCCACGCTCAGGCGGCTCACGCCCTCCGCGACGGCCAGGTCGCGGGAGCTCGCCCGGCGGCTCTGGGAGGCTTCCACGGAGCTGACGGGCGTGCGTTTCGAGGAGCTCGCCCCCGGCTGACGTCAGCGGGCGGCTCGGGCCAGGTGGGCGCAGACGGGAAACCCCTCCAGCGCGTACGGGGCCGCGAGCCGGGCGTAGTGGGCCTTGACGCGCTCGACGGTCTCCCGCGGTTGCCGGGAGATCACCGCGAAGCGCGGGCCGCCCGCCTGGACGATGTCGTCCCACCAGGAGCCGGGGTCGGCGCGGTGCCGCCACCGCAGGGTGTCGACGGCCGTCTTCCTGAAGCCCGCCGCCCGCAGCAGCGCGGTGAAGCGCGGCGGCGTGTCGTGGGCCGTGAAGGGGCGTGGCGGAGGGTCGTACGGGACGCCGGCGGCGGCGGCGGCGTCGGCGAGGACGCTCGTGGCGGTCATCTCGTCGGACTTTCACCAGGACAGGGCGATCGTGCCGCCCGGACGCAGCACGCGGTGCAGCTCGCCGAGCGCCGCCGCGGTGTCGGGCACACGATTGATGACGAAATTTCCCGCTATGGCGTCGAATGCTTCGTCCGCGAACGGCAGGTCGGGCAGCGCGGCCGCCCGTACCGTCGCGTGCGGGTGGCGGCGGGCGACCAGCTCCAGCATGCCGGGATCGGGGTCGACGGCGGTGACCTCGATGCCCAGCGCGAGCGCCGCCGCCGTCACCACGCCGGTGCCGCAGCCGACGTCCAGCAGTCGCGGCGCCCTGGTCTCGCGGGCCTGAGCGAGCAGGGGCGCGACGGTGTGCGCGCTGAGGCGGGCGAAGCCGCGCTCGTACGCTTCGGCGTTGCTCACGGATCTCACCCTAACGCGGAAAACTAACATTCTGATGTGAAATTTCGTGCCAAAGTCTGTTTTCCCCTGTGAAGCCGCTCGTACTGTCGTCGTCATGACCATCGACGCCTTCATCGACGCCCTGCCCAAGGTCGAACTCCACGTGCACCTGATCGGCTCGGCCTCCGTCGCGACCGTGCTGGAGCTCTCGCGCCGCCACCCCGGCGGCGAGGTCCCCGCTACGGAGGAGGAACTGCGCCGCTTCTACGCATTCCGCGACTTCCCCCACTTCGCCCAGGTGTACGGCGCCGTCAACTCGCTCGTACGCGAGCCGGAGGACGTGGCCACGCTCGTGCTCGGCCTGGCCCGCGACCTCGCAACCCAGGGAGCCCGCTACGTCGAGCTGCAGGTCACGCCCTACGCCCACCACGTCGTCGGCATGCCCAGGCGCGAGGTGACCGAGGCCCTGGACCTGGCCGCCCGCCGGTCGCCGGCCGAGTACGGCGTGGAGGTGGCCTACATCTTCGACATCCCCGGCGAGTACGGGGAGGAGGCCGCCAGGGTCACCGTCGAGCACGCCCTGCAAGAACCTCCCGCCGCGCTGGTAGGTTTCGGCATCGGCGGGATCGAGCAGGAGCGCCCGAAATATCGTGACGCCTACCGTTCGGCCTTCTCGGCGGCGCGCGCGGCCGGACTGCACAGCGTCCCGCACGGCGGCGAGATGAGCGGGCCGGAGACGATCTGGGAGGTCATCGAGGGCTACGGCGCCGAACGCATCGGCCACGGCATCACCTGCCTGGCCGACGACCGCCTGGTCGCCCACCTGCGCGACACGCAGATCCCCTTGGACGTCTGCCCCACCTCCAACCTCCGCACCGGCCAGGTCGCCCGCATAGAGGACCACCCGCTGCCACGGATGCTGGAGGAAGGCCTGTACGTCACGCTCAACAGCGACGACCCGCCCATGTTCGCCACCACCCTGGCCGAGGAGTACCGGCTCGCCGCCGACGTCTTCGGACTCGGCGCTCCCGAACTGGCCCACCTCGCCCGCAACGGCGTCCGGGCCTCCTACCTGGCCGAGGAGCGCAAGCAGGCCCTGGTGGCGGAGATCGACGCGCTCGTCGCGGCCGGCTGACCGGACGGCGACCGCCCGGCCCACGGCGAGCGCCGCCGGCTCACGGGAGAGACCGGTGGCAGGGCCCGCGGCTCACGGCGCGGTCGCCGGCGGAACTGCTGGGCTACGGCGAGGCCATACGGCCGAGCCCCGGCGGGATCTTGCCGGCCGCCGCCCGGTCCAGGAGGAACAGGGTGCGCCCCCGGCCCCTGGCGCCCGCCGCCGGCACCTGCACGTGCCCCGAGTCGGACAGGGCCAGGCGTACCGCCCCCGACTTCTCCTCTCCGGCGGCCACCACCCACACCTCGCGCGCGGCCTGGATGGCGGGCAGCGTCAGGGAGATGCGCGTGGGCGGCGGTTTCGGCGAGCCGTGCACGGCCACCACCGGGCGCGTGTCGTAGAGCGCGGGCATGCCGGGGAACAGGGAGGCCACATGGGAGTCGGGGCCCATGCCGAGCAGCATCACGTCGAAGCTCGGCACCGGCCCGTGATCCTCCGGCCTGGCGGCCTTGCGCAGTTCGGCGGCGTAGGACTCGGCGGACTCCTCGGCCGTCATGCCCGCGTCGGGGCCGCGCATGACGTGCACCCGCTCCGGGTCGACGTCGACGTGGTCGAGCAGCGCCTCGCGGGCGCCGGTCTCGTTGCGTTCCCTGTCGCCCGCGGGCACGAACCGCTCGTCGCCCCACCAGACGTCCAGGCGCCGCCAGTCGACCGCGTCGCGCGCGGGCGTCGCGGCGATGGCGGCCAGCGTGGCGATGCCGACCGTGCCACCGGTCAGCACGATGGACGCCGCCCCCTTGGCCGACTGCACGTCGACCAGCCGGCTGATGATCCGCGCCGCCACGGCCTTGGCCAGGACGTCGGCGTTGCGGTGTACGACAACATTGGGCACGCTCACGAGCACTACTCTCTCACCAGGATCAGCAGGAAACCCCGGACGGCCGGAGCCGCCCGGGGAGGCAGGGTCATCCCTTGTACGTGCGGGCGAAGTGCTTGACCGCGGCCTCGTAGACCTCGTCGCTGTCGAGCCTGCGCAGCTCCTCGGCCAGCAGCTCGGAGGTGTGGCGCCGGGCCAGCGCCACGTTCCTGTCGGGCTGCCCCGGGCGCGACAGCGTGGCCAGGCGGGCGTCGCTCCGGCAGATGGACAGCTCGCCGTCGTCCAGACGCAGCCGCACGGACGTCAGGCCGGGGCCGCCCGAGTCGGCCACCTCGATCGGCGCGCCGAGGCGCTCCGACAGCCAGGAGGCCAGCAGCGGCGCGCTCGGGTGACCCTTCGCGCTCTCCACGACCCCCTCGTGCACCCGGCCCACCGGCTGGTCGAACGCGGCGGCCAGCAGGCTGCGCCACGGCGTCACCCTGGCCCACGACAGGTCGGTGTCGCCGCGGGCGTACCCCTTGGCCCTGGTCACCAGCGACTGGATGCCGCCCTCGTCCAGGCCCTTGGCGTCGGTGATGCGCCGCTGCGCCAGAGCCCCGATGGAGTCCTTCGACGGCACCTCGGGCGCCGCGCCCGGCCACCACACCACGACCGGGGTGTCGGGCAGCAGCAGCGGGCTGACCACGGAGTCGGCGTGCTCGGTGAGCTCGCCGTACAGGCGCAGCACCACGACCTCGCCGGGCGTGGACTCGCCGATGCGCAGCTCGGCGTCGAGCCTGATCGGCTCGTCCTCCTCACGCTTGATCACGACGATGATGCGGGAGGGGTGTTCGCGGGCCGCCTCGGTGGCGGCGCGCAGGGCGTCGTACTGGTGGCGCTCCTCGCAGACGACCACGAGCGTCAGCACCATGCCGATGGCGGGCGCGCCCATCTGGTGGCGCAGGTGCATGAACTGCGCCGAGATCTTGCCCGCCGTGGTGTCGGACAACATGAAGGTCGTCACGGGCGCTCCTCCGTCGGTCTCGCGGCGACAGCCGTACCGGATGTGTCAACGCGTCCGCTCACTAGAGCCTCCTCCAGACGCGGCCGTCGCGGGCCATCATCGCATCGGCCGACTCCGGCCCCCACGAACCCGACTCGTAGCCCTCCGGCTGGCCCTGCGTGGCCCAGAACTCCTCGATCGGGTCGAGGATCTTCCACGACAGCTCGACCTCCCGCTGGTGCGGGAAGAGCGGGGGATCGCCGATCATCACGTCGAGCAGCAGCCGCTCGTACGCCTCGGGGGACGACTCGAGGAACGACTCGCCGTAGGCGAAGTCCATGGAGACGTCGCGCACCTCCATGGCCGTGCCCGGCACCTTGCTGCCGAACCTGACGGTGATGCCCTCGTCCGGCTGGACCCTGATGACGAGCGCGTTGTGGCCGAGTATTTCGGTGTCGTCGGCGCTGAAGGGCAGGTGCGGCGCCCGCTGGAACACCACCGCGACCTCCGTCACCCGGCGGCCCAGGCGCTTGCCGGTGCGCAGGTAGAACGGCACGCCCGCCCACCGCCGGTTGGCGATCTCCAGCTTGATGGCGGCGTACGTCTCCGTGGTGGACGCCGACGAGATGCCGTCCTCCTGGAGGTAGCCGACGACCTTCTCGCCGCCCTGCCAGCCCGCTTTGTACTGCCCGCGCGCGGTGTTGAGCCCGAGGTTGGCCGGCAGCCGCACGGCCTTGAGCACCTTCTCCTTCTCCCGGCGCAGCGCGGAGGCGTCGAACGAGGTCGGGTCCTCCATCGCGACCAGCGCGAGCAGCTGGAGCAGGTGGTTCTGGATCACGTCGCGGGCGGCGCCGATGCCGTCGTAGTAGCCGGCCCGCCCCCCGATGCCGATGTCCTCGGCCATCGTGATCTGCACGTGGTCGACGAAGCTGCGGTTCCAGATCGGCTCATAGAGGTTGTTGGCGAACCGCAGCGCCATGATGTTCTGGACGGTCTCCTTGCCCAGGTAGTGGTCGATCCTGAAGATCGAGCTCTCCGGGAAGGCGGAGGTGGTGATCTCGTTCAGCTCGTGCGCCGAGCGCAGGTCGTGACCGAACGGCTTCTCGATGACCACCCGCCGCCACGAATCCTCGGGCGCGTCGGCCAGCCCTGTCCGCTTGAGCTGCTCGACCACCACGGGGAAGAACTTCGGCGGCACCGAGAGGTAGAACGCGTAGTTTCCGCCGGTGCCCCGTGTCTCGTCGATCTCGTTCAAGGCCATGGCCAGCGCGTCGAACGCCCCGTCGTCGTTGAACTCGCCGGGCACGAAGTGGATGCCCTCACGCAGTTGCTTCCATACCTCCTCGCGGAAGGGCGTCCTGGCGTGTGCCTTGACGGCGTCGTGCGTCAGCTGGGCGAAATCCTGGTCCTTCCAGTCGCGCCTGGCGAACCCGACCAGCGAGAAGCCGGGCGGCAGCAGCCCTCGGTTCCCCAGGTCGTAGATCGCCGGCAGCAGCTTGCGCTTGGCCAGGTCGCCTGTCACGCCGAACAACACCATCACGCACGGTCCGGCCACCCGGGGCAGCCGCTTGTCACGCGGGTCGCGCAGCGGGTTGGCCGCCAGGACTTCCATGGTGGTGGAGGTGCCCGCGGCCGAGGTGGCCACCGTGGCGGCCTCCTCCGCGGGTGCTGCCGGGTCTGTCATCTCAAGCCTCCTGTGCGGCTGCGAGCAGGTGCGCGACTCCCGCCGCGCGGTCGGTCAGATGCAGGCGTACGGCGGGACGCCCGCGGGTCTCCACGGCGCCGAGGTCACCGAGAGCCTGCGCCAGCTGGAGCCGGCCCAGGGTGTACGGCCGCCCGGGGACCGGGACGTCCTCGGCCACCGCACCTGTGATCATCAGGAACACGCCGTTCGGGGGGCCGCCCTTGTGATACTGGCCGGTCGCGTGCAGACAGCGCGGGCCCCAGCCGAAGGTCACCGGCCGGTCGGTACGCAGCGCGAGCAGCGCCCGCAGCGTCGCCGCGTCGGCCATCATCCAGGCGTCGGTCATCTGCTCGAAGTCGGCCCCGTCGGGCACCGGAGCGTCGAACGCGGCCAGCCGGTCGAGGTAGGCCATGATCGACAGATATCCGCCGGCCGGAACGGTGTGCAGCAGCTCGGCGAACAGCCCGGGCAGGTCCTTGGCCGTGACCCCGCCGTACACCTCGACGGGGCCGTCGGTGAACGCGGGAGCGCCGGTCGGCAGGTCGGGCAGGGCCAGCAGCGCGAGGGTGCCGTCGCGCGCGCCGGCCTCGTCGGGCCGGTCGAACGGGTCGACGTCCAGCGCCAGGCCGGCGACGGCGGCGGCATATTCCCACACCGGGAACTGCGCGCCGAGGGGCCCGTCGACGCGCACGTCGCCGACGTCGGACTCGATGGCGACGACGAGTTCGTCGCCACTGCGCCGGGGGTCGGCGCCGACGACGGGGAGGATGCCCCTGCCCCGCTTGCCGGTGGACCCCGCGACGAGCTCCTCGATCCAGCCGGGCAGCCCGGCGATGGCCGAGAGCTGGTCTTCGAGCAGCAGCTTGTCGCGCCCGCCCAGCGCCGCGCCGCCGAGCGCCGCCCCCAGGTCGAGCCCGGGGTTGCCGGAGTCGAGGGACAGCAGCGGCAGCGCCTGCTCGGCGTCGTCGAGCAGCCGCTCCACGCGGGCGCCCGCCAGCGCGCAGGCCACCAGCGTGTACGCCGACAGCGCCGGAGCACGGCCGCCCGCGACCGGGGCGGCCGGCACCACCTGGTGGCCGCTCTCACGCGCGCGCCGCTCCAGCGGCGAGCCAGGGCCGGTGACCACCACGATGCGCCCGGCCGGCGCGATGCCCGCGTCGGTGAAGTGACGTTCGTAGATCCGCAGCAGGCAGTCGGTCTCCAGGGCCGAGCCGCCCGCGTCGGCGACGACCACGATCGTGGCGTCCGGCGGCTCGGCGAGCGCGCGGCGCACCTGCCCGGGGTCGGTCGTGTCGAGAACGGTGAGCGGCACGTCGTCGGTGTCGCAGATCACCTCGGCGGCGGCGGGCGAGCCGCCCGCCCCCGCCAGCACCACGTTCGTCAGTCCCTGCGCGCGTGCTCGCTCGGCGAGCCTGCCCAGCTCGGGCAGCAGCTCGCGCGAGGCGCGGGACGGCGTTCGCGGGCGCGCAGGGCGGCCCCGACCGGCCTGCGCGCCCGCATCGGCGTCCTCACCCCACAGCGTGGCGTCGCCGGCGGCGAGCCGCGCGGGCACGCCGCCGGCGACGAGGCGCCCCGCGAGGGAGGCGGCGGCGGACGCCACCTCCTCATCGCGGCAGGAGACCTTCATCACGGGACCAGGTTCTTGGTGACGCTCTCGAGCAGCTCGTTCCAGGACGCCTCGAACTTGTCGACGCCCTCGTCCTCCAGGACCTTCACCACGTCGTCGTAGTCGACGCCGGCCTCCTTGAGCGCGGCCATGGTGTTCCAGGCCTGCTCGTAGAAGGGGCGCACGGTGTCGCCCGAGACGTTGGCGTGGTCGGCCGTGGCGTCGAGCGTCTTCTCCGGCATCGTGTTGACGGTGCCGGGGACGACGAGCTGGTCGACGTAGAGGGTGTCGGAGTATTCGGGGTTCTTCACGCCGGTCGAGGCCCACAGCGGCCGCTGCGGGCGGGCGCCCGCGGCGCGCAGCCGCTGCCAGCGCTCGGAGTTCATCACGTCCTCGAACGCCGCGTACGCCAGGCGCGCGTTGGCCACGCCCGCCTTGCCCTTCAGCTCGGGCTTGCCGAGCTTGTCGAGCCGCTTGTCGATCTCGGTGTCGACCCGGCTGACGAAGAACGACGCCACCGAATCGATCTTGCCGAGGTCGAGGCCCTTGGCCTGCGCCGCCTCGAGACCGGCCAGCCAGGCGTCCATGACCGCGCGGTAACGCTCGAGGGAGAAGATCAGCGTGACGTTGACGCTGATGCCCTCCGCCAGCGCCTGCGTGATCGCCGGCAGCCCCTCGACCGTCGCCGGGATCTTGATGAACAGGTTGGGCCGGTCGACCAGCCACCACAGCGCCCGCGCCTCGGCCACGGTCTTCTCGCTCTCGCGGGCCAGGCGCGGGTCGACCTCGAGCGACACCCGGCCGTCCACGCCGCCGGTGGCGTCGTAGACGGGGCGCAGCACGTCCGCGGCCCAGCGGATGTCGTAGGTGGTGATGGCGCGTACGGCCTCGCCCACGTCGACGCCGCGTACGGCGAGGTCGTGCAGCTGGGCGTTGTACGCGTCGCCCTTGCTGAGCGCGTTGGCGAAGATCGTGGGGTTGGAGGTCACCCCGACGACGTTCTTCTCGCGGATCAGCTGCTCGAGGTTGCCGGTGCGCAGGCGCTCACGGCTGATGTCGTCGAGCCAGATGGCGACGCCCTGGCCGGACAGCTTGTTCAGGATCTCACTCATGTTCGTTCAGTTTCCCGTCGTCTCGCCCTTTTCCCGGCCAAGCTTGGCCAGGCTCGCATGTGCCGCCGCGGCCACGCGCTCCGCCGTCAGCCCGAACTGCTCGTACACGGTCCTGTACGGGGCCGACGCGCCGAAGTGTTCGAGGCCGACGACCTCGCCGCACTCGCCGACGAACTGGTGCCAGCCGAGAGCGACGCCCGCCTCGACCGCGACCCGGGCCCGGATCGACGCAGGCAGGACCGTCTGCCTGTATGCGATGTCCTGCCCGTTGAACCATTCGACACACGGCATCGACACCACGCGCGTCGGGATGCCCTGCGCCTCCAGCAGGTCGCGGGCGTTCACCGCGATCTCCACCTCGCTGCCCGTGGCGATGAGCAGGACCTGGGGCTGGCCGTCGGAGGCCTCGCGCAGGACGTAGCCGCCCCTGGCCACGCCCTCGGCGCTGGTGCCCTCGAAGACGGGCAGGTTCTGCCTGGTCAGGGCCAGGGCCGCGGGCCGGTCGGTGTGCTGGAGCACCGCCTTCCACGCGTACGCGGTCTCGTTGGCGTCGGCCGGGCGGACGACGTCGAGGCCGGGGATCGCGCGCAGCGCCCACAGGTGCTCGATCGGCTGGTGCGTGGGGCCGTCCTCGCCCAGGCCGATGGAGTCGTGCGTCCACACGTAGGTGACCGGCAGCTTCATCAGCGCGGCCAGGCGCACCGCCGGCCGCATGTAGTCGGAGAAGACCAGGAACGTGCCGCCGTAGGGGCGGGTGCCGCCGTGCAGGGCGATGCCGTTGAGAATGGCGCCCATGGCGTGCTCGCGGATGCCGAAGTGCAGCGTGCGGCCGTAGCGGTTTCCGGGGAATTCCTTGGTCTGGTATTCCTCGGGGATGAAGGACGGCTCGCCCTTCATGGTGGTGTTGTTCGACTCCGCCAGGTCGGCCGAGCCGCCCCACAGCTCGGGCAGCACCGGCGCCAGCGCGTTGAGCACCTCGCCGGAGGCCTTGCGGGTGGCCATCGAGGCGCCCGCCTCGAACGACGGCAGCGCCCCTGCCCAGCCGTTGGGCAGCTGCCGCTGGGAGATGCGGTCGAGCTCCTCGGCCCGCTCGGTGTCGGCCGCGCGCCACTTCGCGTAGCCCTTCTCCCACTCCGCGTGCTCGGCGCGGCCTCGCTGGGCGACGGCGCGGGCGTGCTTGAGCACCTCGTCCGGCACGTCGAAGCTCTTGGAGGGGTCCATGCCGAGGACTTCCTTGGTGGCGGCGACCTCCGCCTCGCCCAGGGCCGAGCCGTGGATCTTGCCGGTGTTCCGCTTGTTGGGCGCGGGCCAGCCGATGATGGTGCGCAGCCGGATGAACGACGGCCGGCCGGTCTCGGACCTGGCCGCCTGCAGCGCGTCGTAGAGCGCCTGGACGTCCTCGGCGTAGTCGCCGTTCTCGGTCCAGTCGACGCTCTGGGTGTGCCAGCCGTAGGCGTCGTAGCGGGCGACGACGTCCTCCGACTTGGCGATGAGCGTGTCGTCCTCGATGGAGATCTGGTTGTCGTCCCAGATGACGATGAGGTTGCCCAGCTTCTGGTGGCCGGCGAGCGAGCTGGCCTCGTGGCTGATGCCCTCCTCGATGTCGCCGTCGCTGACGAGGCACCAGATGTGGTGGTCGAACGGCGAGGCGCCCGGCTCGGCGCCGGGGTCGAACAGGCCGCGCTCGCGGCGGGCCGCCATCGCCATGCCGACCGCGTTGCCCAGACCCTGGCCGAGCGGACCCGTCGTGGTCTCGACGCCGGCCGTGTGGCCGTGCTCGGGGTGACCGGGCGTGAGGCTGTCCCACTGGCGCAGCCGCCTGAGGTCGTCGAGCGACAGGCCGTAGCCGGAAAGGAAGAGCTGGATGTAGAGCGTCAGGCTGGTGTGGCCGCATGACAGCACGAAGCGGTCGCGTCCGATCCATCCGGGATCGGTCGGGTCGTGGCGCATCACGCGCTGGAAAAGCAGGTAGGCGGCGGGGGCGAGGCTCATGGCGGTGCCGGGATGACCCGAGCCCGCCTTCTCCACTGCGTCCATCGCCAGGGCTCGAACGACGTCGACCGCCTTCTTGTCGAGGTCGGTCCATTCGAGGGCTGGCACGAGTTCGGTGCTCAAGTGCTCGATCTCCGGAATCTAGTTGTCATTGGTCACGCCGGTTTGGCTATCCCGCCCACAGGGACCCTAACCGAGTGGAGGTGACGATCAATTCCCGTTCCACCCCGGCGTCCCACGTGGGGCGCAAGCCCCCCCATTGGCCGGACCGGCCGACCCTGCGACTACAGTTTGGTTGTTCGCAGAGGCGTCACGGCGCCCACCCATGGATCCGCTCTAATCAGAGGTTACGCGTTGACCCCGCACAGGCTGGAAGCGCCTTGACGGTGCTCACCAACAGGCAGGCGACGGCCCCCTCCCCGAAGGTGGGCGAGCCGCGTTCGATCGGCATGATCGTCAAGGCCTACATCGCGCTCACCAAGCCGCGGATCATCGAGCTGCTGCTGATCACGACGTTGCCCGTGATGTTCCTCGCGGCGGGCGGGTTGCCGCCGCTGTGGACGTCCGTCGCCGTCATGGTGTTCGGCACCCTGTCGGCCGGCAGCGCCAACGCGCTCAACTGCTACGTCGACCGTGACATCGACCAGAAGATGCGCCGCACCCGCCGCAGGCCGCTGGCCAGGCACCAGGTGTCGCCGCGCGCGGCGCTCGTCTTCGGCATCGTGCTCGGCGTGCTCTCCACCGTGGGCCTGTGGCTCACCACCAACGCGCTGGCCGCCCTGCTGGCCACCGGCGCGATCCTGTTCTACGTGCTGGTCTACTCGATGATCCTCAAGCGGCGCACCGCCCAGAACATCGTGTGGGGCGGCATCGCGGGCTGCATGCCGGTGATGATCGGCTGGGCGGGCATCACCGACCGGCTCGCCTGGGCGCCGCTGGTGCTGTTCGGGGTGGTGTTCTTCTGGACGCCGCCGCACACCTGGACGCTGGCCATGCGCTACAAGGAGGACTACGCGGCGGCCAAGGTGCCGATGCTGCCCGTGGTGGCCACCGAGCGGCGGGTCGTCCTGGAGTCCATCGCCTACACGTGGGCGACCGTGCTGTGCTCGCTGGCGCTGTGGCCGGTGGCCGGCACCACGTTGTTCTACCCCGTCGTGGCGGCCGTGCTCGGCGCCGTGTGCCTGTGGGAGGTGCACCGCCTGCTGGGCCGGCTCAACGCCGGCAAGAGCGGTGTCGCCCTGCGCCCGATGCGGTTCTTCCACTGGTCCAACGCCTACCTGGCGCTGCTTTTCCTCGCGGTCGCGATCGATCCGCTGCTCGCCTGAACGCTCCGCCCGGCCGTTGCGCCGGGCCCTTCCCGGTCTTTATAGTGCACATATGAATAGCTCTTCAGGTGTTATCACGGGTCTGGACGGCTGCACGGTGCAGGAGCCGGACGCCGCCAGGGTCGCGGCCACCCGCGACCGGCTCGTGACGCCGGAAGAGGCCACCCGGCTGGCCGAGCTGTTCCGCCTGCTCGGAGACCCGACCCGGGCCCGGTTGCTCTACGCCCTGCTGGAGGCGGGGGAGTTGTGCGTGTGCGACCTGGCCGACGCCGTCGAGGTGACCGACACGGCCGTCTCCCACGCGCTGCGCCTGCTGCGTACGGCGGGGATCGTGGCCAGCCGCAGAGCCGGACGGATGATCTACTACCGGCTGGCCGACGCCCATGTCCGCATGCTGCTCGACCTGAGCCGGGAGCATCTGAAGGAGACCGGATGAGCGGAGATCATCACGGTCGGGGGCCCGGTCATGGGCACGGGCCCGGACATGGGCACGGCCACGCGTTGAGCGCGAACGCCGACCGGCGTTATCTGGCCGGGGCGCTCGCGCTCATCGTCGGCTACATGGTCGTCGAGGTGATCGCCGGTGTGATCGCCAACTCGATCGCGCTGATCTCCGACGCCGCCCACATGCTGACCGACGCGACCGCCATCGCGCTGGCCCTGCTCGCCATGCGCATCGCCGCCAGGCCGGCCAGGGGCGCCTACACGTTCGGCTGGAAGCGGGCCGAGATCCTCTCCGCGCAGGTCAACGGCGTGACGCTGCTTCTGCTCGTGGCCTACTTCGTCTACGAGGGCGTGCGCCGGCTCATGGAGCCGCCCGAGGTGTCGGGGCCCGTCGTCGTGTTCACCGCGCTGGCGGGCATCGCCGTCAACGCGCTGGCCGTCTGGCTGCTGTCCAGGGCCGACCGGCGCAGCCTCAACGTCGAGGGCGCCTTCCAGCACGTGCTCAACGACATGTACGCCTTCATCGCCACGGCGGTGGCGGGTGTCGTGGTCTGGCTGACCGGCTTCCGCCAGGCCGACACGATCGCCGCCCTGGTGGTGGCCGCCCTCATGCTCAAGGCCGGCTGGGGGCTGCTGCGCGACTCCGGCCGGGTGCTGCTGCAGGCGGCGCCGAGCGGGCTGGACCCCGACGAGATCGGCGGTGTGCTGGCCGCCGACCCCGACGTCGAGGAGGTGCACGACCTGCATGTCTGGGCCGTGACGAGCGGCTATCCCACGCTGTCGGCCCACGTGATCGTGGCGGAGGGCTCCGACTGCCACGACGTACGCACGCGCCTCGCCCGCCTGCTGCACGAGCGCTTCGAGATCGGCCACACCACGCTCCAGGTCGACCACGGCACGCCCGGCCTTGACCCGCACTGCTCCGACCCGCACGGACCCCGGCACTCTGATCCGTTAAGGTCACCCTATGGCGACCCGTGATCCACGCTGGGTGTTCAAGGACCGCCCATCGTTCGCGTTGATCATCGGGCTGGTGCTCACCGGCATCTGCGCCCTCGTCTCGTTCTCGTTCGACGTGGTGTTCAACGGCGCGCCGGTGCAGTTCTTCATCGCCCTCATGCTGGCGCTGGCGCCGGTGCCGCTGCTGCTGGCCGCGGTGCTGGCGCTCGACCGGATGGAGCCGGAGCCGCGCAGCAACCTGATCTTCGCGTTCGCGTGGGGCGCGGGCATCGCGGTGCTGGTCGCCGGCGTGGTCAACTCGCTCAACCTGCACTACATCATCGACACCGCCCGCCTGTCGGAGGCCAGTGCCCGCAACATCGCGGCCACGTTCGGCGCGCCCGTGGTGGAGGAGACGATGAAGGGCCTGGTGCTGCTGGGCCTGCTCAGGTTCCGCAGGGCCGAGCTCGACGGGCCGACCGACGGCGTCATCTACGCGAGCATGGTCGGCCTCGGCTTCGCCATGAGCGAGAACGTCAGCTACTACATCGCCGCGCTGTCCGGTTCGGGCGTCAAAGGGCTGGCGGTCACGGTGGTGCTGCGAGGCATCCTGTCGCCGCTCGCGCACCCGCTGTTCAGCTCCATGATCGGCGTCGCGGTCGCCTACGCGGCCCAGCGCGGCGGCGGCGATCGGATCTTCCCCGTCCTGGCCGGCTGGTCGGCCGCGATGATCCTGCACGGCCTGTGGAACGGCCTGGCCTCCTACGGCGGCTTCCCCGGGCTCGTGGTGGCCTACCTGACGCTGCTGGTCGTGCTGGTCGTGCTCATCGGCGTGGTGTTCAGGGACCGGCGGCGCATCGTCGCCCTCATCCAGCGCTATCTCCCGCCGTACGAGCCGACCAAGCTGGTCACCCAGGCCGACATCTACATGTTGTCGGCGTTCACCCGGCGGCGGCAGGCCAGGCAGTGGGCCAAGGCCCACGGCGGCAGGCGGGGGCTGCGCGCGATGCGCGACTACCAGCTGGCCGCCACCGAGCTGGGCCTGCTGCATGAGCGGGCGGCCCGCCACGTGGTCGACGAGCAGACCTTCCACGAGGAGCAGCGGGCGCTGCTGGAGTGCATGAGCACCGCCAGGGCGGACTTCCCGGCGCGGTCGATGCCCGCCGGCTCGGTCGCCAGGGGCTCACCGCCGCCGGGCTACGCTCCCGGCGCTCCCGGCTGAGGCGACGTCGCGGAGCGGTGGTGTGCGGAGCGCGGCGGACGTTTCCGTGCAAATCACGCGCGCGTCGGGGCGGGGGAGTGGCGGACCTAACGCCCCAAACCCGGGCTCATCCCCTCAGACGGCGGCGTGCGCCGCGGTGGGGGAGGGGCCCGCGGAGGCGGCCTCATGGGAACGGGTGCGCAGCGCGGTGACCACCCTCAGCGCGGCGATCCAGACCAGGGTCGAGCCGAGGACGTGCAGCAGGACCAGCATGGCGGGCACGGCGAGGAAATACTGGGTGTAGCCGATCACGCCCTGGGCCAGCTCCACCGCGAAGAGCACCAGCGCCGCCCGGCGCGCGGGGCGCGGGGCGTTGTTCACGTGCAGCGCGAACGCCAGCGCGAACGTCAGCCCCACCACGACGTAGGCGATGTCGGCGTGGATGCGCGCCACGGCCTCGATGTCCAGGTCGAAGCGGGAGGCCATGGCGTCGCCCGAGTGCGGCCCCGTGCCGCTCACCACCACACCGGCCACCAGCAGCACGAACACCGCCGTGAGCAGCACGTGCCCGAGCCGCCTGATGTCGCGGTGCGTCACCCGGCGCGCGGGGGCGTCGCCCTCGCCCGCGCGGGCGTACAACACCCAGCAGGCGGCGATCAGGCCGCTGGAGATGAGGAAGTGCATGCCGACCGTGAACGGGTTGAGCATGGTGTTGACCACCAGCCCGCCCCACAGCGCCTGGGCCACGATGCCGACCGGCTGGAGCCAGGCCAGCAGCACCAGCGAGCGCCTGCGCGGCTTCATCCGCAGCGCGGACAGCACGCACGCGACCCCCACGGCCAGCACCAGGAAGGTGAGCAGCCGGTTGCCGAACTCCACGGCCATGTTGAGCGGTGAGACCTCGGGGTGCGCGACCGGGATGAAGCTGTCTGGCGTGCACCTGGGCCAGGTCGGGCAGCCCAGCCCGGAGCCGGTGACCCGCACTCCCGCGCCCGTCACCGTGATGCCCGCGTTGACCACCACGGAGGCCATGGCCCAGCCGCGCATCGACCTCTCGGTGGGCGCCCAGAAGGAGAACAGGCGGCGCACAAGGGGGTGGGGATGGTCCGTGGGTAGCTTCACGTATCGATGGTAAGGGCCCGGAGGGCCGGTCCCTGAACGGGGCGGAAGGGGCTTCTCAAGGTTATTGGCTATGTGACATATTACTGAGGGGAGGTGGTGGCGTTTGTCCGACGTGATCGTCGTGGGCGCCGGCGTGGTGGGAGCGGCCTGCGCCTACTACGCCGCACGGGCGGGACTCGACGTGACCGTGATCGACCGCGGCCCCGTGGCGGGCGGCACGACCGGCTCGGGCGAGGGCAACGTCCTGGTGTCCGACAAGGAACCAGGGCCCGAGCTGGAGCTGGCCGTCCTGTCGAACCGGCTGTGGCGCTCGCTGGCGGAGCGGCACGGCGGGGACGGCGGGTTCGAGTTCGAGGCCAAGGGCGGGCTCGTCGTCGCCGAGACCCCCGAGGTCCAGGAGCGGCTCGCTCACCTCGCCGCCGGACAGGCCGCCGCTCATGACGTCGAGCACACCCTGGTGCCCGCCGGGTCGCTGCGCGACTACGAGCCGCACCTCGCCGGCGACCTGGCAGGCGGGGTGCACTACCCGCAGGACGCCCAGGTGCAGCCCATGCTGGCCGCCGCCGCCCTGCTCAGGCACGGGGCGCGCGGCTTCGGCCGCGGCACGTTGCGCCTGCGGCTGGGCGCCGCGGTGACCGGGGTCGCGCGTTCCGGCGGCCGGGTGACGGGCGTGCGCACCTCGCGGGGCGACGTCCGCGGCGGCGCGGTGATCAACGCGGCGGGCACCTGGGGCGGCGAGGTGGCCGCGCTGGCGGGCGTCGACCTGCCGATCCTGCCCAGGCGCGGGTTCGTCCTCGTCACAGAACCCCTGCGCGAGCCGCTGATCAGGCACAAGGTCTACACCGCCGCCTACGTCACGAACGTCGCCAGCGACTCGGCGGGGCTGGAGACGTCCGCCGTCGTCGAGGGCACCCCCGCGGGGACAGTGCTCGTCGGGGCCAGCAGGGAACGGGTCGGCTTCGACCGTACGACGTCGGTGCCGGTGCTCGCGCGGCTGGCCGGGCAGGCGGTCGCGCTCTTCCCCGCGCTGCGCGAGGTGCGGGCCATCAGGTCCTACTGCGGGTTCCGGCCGTACTGCCCCGACCACCTGCCCGTCATCGGCGCCGACCCGCGCGTGGCCGGGCTGTACCACGCGTGCGGGCACGAAGGGGCGGGGATCGGGCTCGCCCCCGCGACCGGGCACCTGCTCGCCCAGCTCATCACCGGTCAGAAGCCCGACCTCGACCTGAGCCCCTTCCGGCCCGGACGTTTCTCCGAGGAGGACCAGTGACGTTCCACATCACGGTCGACGGCCGGCCCGTGCCGGTCGTCCCCGGGCAGACGATCGGCGCGGCCCTGCACGCGGCCGGCGTGCGGTCGTGGCGCAGCACCCGCTTCGGCGGCCGGCCCAGAGGGCTGTTCTGCGGGATCGGCGTCTGCTTCGACTGCCTCATCTCCGTCAACGGGCGGGCGCCCGAGCGGGCCTGCCTCCTGGAGGCCGCGCCCGGGGACGAGGTGGCGACGTCGTGACGTACGACCTCGTGGTGATCGGAGGCGGGCCCGCGGGGGTCGCGGGCGCGCTCACGGCGGCGCGGGCGGGCCTGCGGGTGGCGCTCGTGGACTCCGGGGCGAGGCTCGGCGGCCAGTACTTCCGCCACTCCGCCGTCCCGGGCGCGGAGCCCGGGCTCGGCCGGTTCCTGCGCCAGGGCCGGGCCCTCGGCGAGCGTGCCGACGTGCTGCTGCGGCACCAGGCGTGGAGCGCCGCCCGCGAACCGGACGGGACCCTGGTCGTGCACTGCGTCACACGGTCATCGCCGGCTCAGGACGGAAGGGAGGCCGAGCTCCCGGTCGCTCTCCGGGCGCGGCGGCTGCTCATCGCCACCGGCGCGCACGACCGGCCGCTGCCCTTTCCCGGATGGGACCTGCCCGGCGTGCTCACCGCGGGCGGCGCGCAGGCGCTGCTCAAGGGCAGCGGCGTCGTGGCCGGCCGGCGGATCGTCGTCTCCGGCACCGGGCCGTTCCTGCTCCCCGTGGCCGTCGGGCTGGCCGGGGCGGGGGCGCGCGTGCTGGGCGTGTTCGAGGCCGGCAGCGGGCTCGGGCTGGCCAGGCGGCCGCTCCTCGCCCTGGACAAGGCGGGCGAAGCGGCACGGTACGCGGTGGGCCTGGCCCGGCACCGGGTGCCGTACCGCACGCGCCAGGCGGTGGTCGCGGCGCACGGCGAGCGCGAGGTGGAGGCCGTCACCGTGGCCCGCCTCGACGAGGGGTGGAACATCCTCGCCACCCGCGTCGTCGAGTGCGACACCGTGGCCGCAGGATACGGCTTCGTGCCGCAGATCGAGCTGGGCACGCAACTCGGCTGCCGGACCCGGCACGACGTGGACGGCAGCCCGGTGCTCACCGTGGACGCCGCGCAGCGCACCACCGTCCCGGGTGTCTGGGCGGCGGGCGAGCCCACGGGGGTCGGCGGGTGGCGGCTGTCCGAACTGGAGGGCCGCATCGCCGGCCTGGCCGTCGTGGCCGGTTCCCGGACGCGGCCCGGGGTGCCCGGGGTGCTCGCTCGCCGGCGGGCGCGGTGGCGGGCGTTCGGGCAGGCGCTGCAGCGGGCCTACCCCGTCAGGCCGGGCTGGCAGGGGTGGCTGCGCGACGACACGCTGGTGTGCCGGTGCGAGGAGGTGCCGCTGGCCCGCGTACGCGAGGCGCAGGACCTCGGCGCGACCGACGCGCGCTCCATCAAGTTGCTGGCCAGGCCGGGCATGGGATGGTGCCAGGGCCGCATCTGCGGATACGCCGTCTCGTGCCTGGCGGGGGAGCCGCCGCAGCCGCCCCGCCGCCCCATCGCCCAGCCGGTCACCCTCGGCGCGCTCAGCGAGGGCGTAGAGGCGACCGATCCGGCCCTCGCGGACGATCCACCCCCTCACCCGAAACCCCGGAGGACCCCGTGACGGAAGGGCTGCGATGAGGACCAAGCGCGTTTTCCACGCCGTCGACTCCCACACCGAGGGCATGCCCACGCGTGTGATCACCGGCGGCGTGGGCGTGATCCCCGGCGCGAGCATGGCCGAGCGGCGCGTCTACTTCCGCGACCACCTCGACCACGTCCGCACGCTGCTGATGACCGAGCCGCGCGGCCACTCGGCGATGAGCGGCGCCATCCTGCAGCCGCCCACCCGGCCGGACGCCGACTGGGGCGTGCTGTTCATCGAGGTGTCAGGGCTGTTGCCGATGTGCGGGCACGGCACCATCGGCGTGGCCACCGTGCTCGTCGAGACCGGCATGGTGGAGGTCACCGAACCGGTCACCACCGTGCGGCTGGAGGTCCCCGCCGGGCTGGTGGCCGTGGACGTGGCCGTCGAGGACGGCATGGCCACGTCGGTGACGCTGCGCAACGTGCCCTCCTACTGCGACCGGCTGGACGCCGCCGTGACCGTGCCGGGGTTCGGGACGATCCCGTACGACCTGGCCTACGGCGGCAACTTCTACGCCATCGTCGACCTCGGCTCCTACGGCCTGCCGTTCGACCGCAAGGCCAAGAACGAGATCATCGCGGCCGGTCTGGCCACCATGGAGGCCGTCAACGCCGCCGACGAGCCCGTGCACCGGGAGGACGGCCGCATCCGCGGCTGCCACCACGTCTATTTCGCCGCGCCCGGCTCGGACGCCCAGCACTCGCGGCACGCCATGGCCATCCACCCCGGCTGGTTCGACCGCTCGCCGTGCGGCACCGGCACCAGCGCCCGCATGGCCCAGCTGCACGCCCGCGGCGAGCTGCCGCTCGGGCGGGACTTCGTGAACGAGTCGTTCATCGGCACCCGGTTCATCGGCCGGCTGGTGGAGGAGACCGCCGTGGGCGGCGGCGCCGCGGTGGTGCCGTCGATCACCGGCCGCGCCTGGATCACCGGCACCGCCCAGTACTTCCTCGACCCCCGCGACCCCTTCCCCGCCGGATTCGAGCTGTGAGCGGAGAGCGCGTGATCACGACGGTCGACTACCACACGGGTGGCGAGCCGTTCAGGATCGTGACCGGCGGCGTGCCCGGGATCCCCGGCTCCAGCGTGCTCGACCGCCGCTCCACGGCGATGTCGGACTTCGACCACGTGCGGCGGCTGCTGTGCCACGAGCCGCGGGGCCACGCCGACATGTACGGGTGCTTCCTGGTCCCGCCCGACGACTCCGGCGCGCGGTTCGGCGCGCTGTTCTGGCACAAGGACGGCTTCTCCACCGCCTGCGGCCACGGCACGATCGCGCTGGGCGTGCACGCGGTGCGCGAGGGCCTGGCCGACGCGGCTCCCGACGGCGAGACGGACGTGGTCGTCGACGTGCCGTCGGGACGGGTCACGGCGCGGGTGCGCTGCTCCGGGGGCCAGGTGAGGGGGGTGACGTTCGTCAGCGTGCCGTCGTTCGTGATCGCCCGCGGCGTGCCGGCCGGAGGGGTGACGGTCGACGTCTCCTACGGCGGCGCCATCTACGCCTCCCTGCCCGCCGCGGCGGTGGGGCTGTCGGTGGAGCCGCGGCACCTGCCCGCGCTCATCGAGCGCGCCCGGCGCGTCAAGGCCGGCCTGGCCGGCCATCCCGCCTCCCGGCATCCCTCCGACGAGCGGCTCTCCGGCGTCTACGGCGTGATCTTCTACGACGAGCTGCCCGACGTGGACGGCGTGGCGCACCAGCGCAACGTGGCGGTGTTCGCCGACGGGGAGGTGGACCGCTCGCCCTGCGGGTCGGGCACCGCCGCCCGGCTGGCGCTGCTGCACGACTCGGGGCTGCGCGGCCCGCTGATCCACACGAGCGTCGTCGGCAGCACCTTCCGCGCCCGGGTGGCCGGCGTCGCCGAGGGCGCGGTGGTCCCGGAGATCGAGGGCATGGCGTACCGGACCGGGCGGCACTCCTTCGAGCTCGATCCCGACGATCCGATGGGAACGGGGTTCACCCTGCGATGAGCACACTGCCGTATCTCGACGCCGCCACGCTGGAGCGGCTGGTGCCGCCCGCGCGGGCCGTACAGGTTCTCGAGGACGCGCTCAGGGCCGGGCTCGACCCTGAGGACACGCCGCAACGGTCGGTCGTGGACGTGCCCGCCGGGCAACTGCTGCTGATGCCCGCCGCGGCCGGGCGGTACGCGGGGGTGAAGGCCGCCACCGTCGCGCCGGCCAACCCCGGGCGGGGGCTGCCCCGGATCCAGGGGACGTACCTGCTGCTGGACGGCGAGACGCTGGCCCCGCTCGCGGCCATGGACGGGATCGCGCTCACCTCGCTGCGCACGCCCGCCGTCTCGGCGCTGGCCGTCCGCCATCTGGCCGAGCCGGGAGCGCGGCGGCTGGTGGTGTACGGCAGCGGGCCGCAGGCGTGGGGGCACGTGGCGGCGTTGCGCGAGGTGGCGCCCGTCGCGGAGGTGACGGTCGTCGGGCGCGATCCCGGACGCGCGGAGGCGCTCGCTGTGCACTGCCGCACGCTCGGGCTGGACGCGCGGGCGCTGACCTCGGCCGAGGACGGCGGGAGCCATGAGGCGCTGACGGGGGCCGACCTCGTGGCCTGCTGCACCACCGCCAGGGAACCCCTGTTCCCCGGTAAGCTCGCCCGCGACGGCGCCACCGTCGTCGCCGTAGGGTCGCACGAGCCCGGCGCCCGCGAGCTCGACGGCGATCTCGTCGCGCGTGCCACCGTGGTCGTCGAGGCCAGGGCGGCCGCCATGGAAGAGGCGGGTGACCTGATCGTCCCGATCCGCCAAGGTACGATCACCACTGGTCATCTCGCCGGCAACCTCGCGGACCTGATCGCCGGAAGAGTGCTCGTGGGGCCGGGGCCGCGCGTGTTCAAAGGCACGGGCATGGCGTGGGAGGACCTCGTGGTGGCGGCTGCCGCTTACGAGGCCTGGACGTAGGAGGGGGTGGCGGGATGGTCGCCGACGACCGGCTCGACCTGCCGATGGTGGGGGAGCGGCAGAGCCTGCGGGAGCAGGTCGCTCATGCGCTGCGCGCCGCGCTGATCACCGGTGAGATGCGGCCGGGAGTGGTCTACTCCGCGCCGGTGCTGGCCGCCCAGTTCGGCGTCTCGGCCACGCCCGTCCGCGAGGCCATGCTCGACCTGGCGAAAGAGGGCCTGGTCGAGGCGGTGCGCAACAAGGGTTTCCGGGTGACCGAGCTGTCCGACCGCGATCTCGACGAGCTCACCGAGATCCGGCAGCTCATCGAGGTGCCCACGGTGGCCAGGCTGGCCGACAGCGCGCGGGCCGAGGAGTTCGAGCGGCTCAGGCCCACCGCGGAGGAGATCGTCTCGGCCAGCGAGCGGGGCGACCTGCTGGCGTACGTCGACGCCGACCTGCGTTTCCACGTCGAGCTGCTGGCCCTGTGCGGCAACGCCCACCTGGTCTCCGTGGTGCGCGACCTGCGCACCCGGGCCAGGCTCTACGGGCTGTCCCAGCTCTCCGAGCGGGGCTCCCTGGCCGATTCTGCCAGGGAGCACCTGGCGCTGCTCGACGCGCTCAAGAGCGGCGACGCCGCCGCCGTCACCCAGATCATGGAAGAGCACATCGGTCATGTACGCGGCATCTGGGCCGAGCACTGAGCCCGACAATCCGGGTTAACCCGTGATCCGAGCGGTAAGTTCCGACATTTAGGGATCGTGTGCTCCCCGATCGGGGTAACCTCGATGCGGGCCGGCTGAGCGGCGCCTCGCGCGGGCGCCCGGCTGTCCCGTCGTCCCGGTCCATCGGACCGCCGGACCACGCCATCCCCGCTGCCGGGCGGTGGCGTCAGCCTGGTCACGCGGACTCCCGCACTCCGCTGACCTTCACCGGGCTCGGCACACCCGCCCACCGAGGCCGAGCCCCCCGCCGCGCGCCCGAGACCCCATCCCACGGGCGCGCGGCGGCCCGTCTTGCGATCCCGCCGTGTGAGGGCCGCCGCTATTTCGCGCGGCCGGCCATCCGCGTCGAGCCGAGGCTCGCGGCCACGATGCAGATGATCGCCGCCCACTGCTGCACGTGCAGGAACTCGCTCAGCAGCAGCACCCCGATCAGCGCCGCCGCGGCCGGCTCCATGCTCATCAGGATGCCGAACACCTGCTTGGGCATGCGCCGCAGCGCCCGCAGCTCCAGCGAGTAGGGGATCACCGACGACAGCAGCCCCACGCCGAGCCCGATCAGCAGCAGCTCGGGCTGGAGCAGGTCCGCCCCGCCGGTCGTGATCCCGACGGGCGCGATCACCACGGCCGACACGATCATCGCGAACGACAGCCCGCTCGTGCCGGGAAAACGTTGCCCGGCCGCCGCCGACAGCAGGATGTACCCGGCCCAGCAGGCCCCCGCCAGCATCGCGAAGGCGATCCCCGCCCAGCTCGCCGAGGCCGACTCTCCCCACGGCGCGAGCAGCACCACGCCCGCGCCGGCCAGGCCCACCCACAGCAGGTCGATCCTGCGCCGGGAGGCCGCCACCGCCACGCCCAGCGGCCCGAGGAACTCGATGGCCACGGCGATCCCCATCGGCAGCCGCGACAGGGCCTCGTAGAAGGTCAGGTTCATCACCGCGAGCGTCACGCCGAAGCCGATGCCCAGCGCCCAGTCACGTCCGGCCAGCCCTTTGAGCCGCGGCCTGACGAACGCGCCCAGGATGAGCGCCCCCGCCGCGATGCGCAGGAACACCACCGCGCTCGGCGGCAGCGCCGCGAACAGCTCCTTGGCGAATCCGGCGCCGAGCTGCACGCTGAAGATCCCCAGCAGGACGAGGCTGGAGGGCGGTATCGAGTCGGCGGCGGCGCGCAGCACGCTGCCCGCCCGCGACAGGCCGGGGCGGCGATCGAACGGTTCGTCGAGGGCGAAGGCGGACACGGGATTCCTCACCTGTGAAAAGGGCAACCCCAAGAGCCTACTGACGCCCTTCGACATTTGCCCACTTAGAGTGGTACTCGATCATTTAGTTAGACAAACGAACTATGGACGTATGAGACCCCCAGACTTCCCCGTGAGCATCGAGCGGCCGCCGGCGGCCCTGTCCGTGTCGTCGTTCGTCAGCAGCTTCGACCGCTTCGCCGTCACCCCCATGCTCGTGCTGATCGCCAAGGACCTGGACGTGTCCCTGTCGGCGTCCGTCACCGCCGCCAGCGGCTACTACCTGGCCTACGGGTTGTCCCAGCCGCTGTGGGGGCTGCTGTCCGACCGGTTCGGCAGGGTGCGGGTGATGCGCGGAGCGCTGCTCGGCGCGGCGCTGGCAGGGCTGGTCTCCGCGCTCATGCCCGTGCTGGGGGCGCTGGTCGCGGCCAGGATCGTCGCAGGGGCCTGCTTCGGCGCGGTGATCCCCACCAGCCTGACGTACGTGGGCGACACGGTCCGGGCGCCGGTCCGGCAGCGCGCGCTCACGGACCTGATGGCCGCCGCCTCCCTCGGCACCGCCCTGGCCACCGGCCTCGGCGGAGTGCTCGCCGGCCTGCTGAACTGGCGGGTGGCCTTCGTGGTGCCCGCCGCCTGCGCGCTGGCCTGCGCGTACGCGCTCCGCTCGCTGCCCGAGCCGCCCCGAGCCGGGCCCGCGGGAGCCGCGCGGGGCGTGGGCCGCTACCTGGGCGCGGTGCTCGGGCACGGATGGGCGCTGCTGGTGTTCGGGCTGGCGTTCGTCGAAGGGGCGATCCTGCTCGGCGTCATGCCCTTCCTGGCCACCGCGCTGGAGCACGCCGGGTTCGCCGCCGCCGTGGCCGGGCTCGCCATCACCGCGTACGGGCTGGGTCTGTGGGCGTTGTCCAAGCTCGTCAAGCGGCTGGTGGGACGCTGGCCCGCGCCGGTGCTCATGACGGTGGGCGGCGCGCAGCTGTGCGCCGGCTTCGCGATCGTGACCGTGCACGTGAGCCTGCCGACCGTGACCGTGACGGCGCTGCTGCTGGGCGGCGGCTGGTCGTTCCTGCACTCGTCGCTGCAGACGTGGGCCACCTCGGTGGTGCCGGAGGCCAGGGGGACGACGATCGCGTTCTTCGCCTCGGCGCTGTTCGTGGGCAGCGCCGCCGCCTCCTGGGCGGCCGGGCCGCTGGCCGACCAGGGGAGGTACGCGCTGCTGTTCGGCCTTGCGGCGGTCGCGGCGGTCCCGCTGACCGTGGTGGCCGCGCTGGCCAGGCGCCGCTACGGAGCCCTCGGCGCCGAAGCGCCCCGGCCGCAACCCGGATGAGGCCCGCGTGGGTGCCTCGCGGTCACCGCCGCCCGGGGCTCCCCTTCACTCCCAGCGGAAGGTGCGCGAGACCAGCCCGAGCGACAGCACCGCCCACGCCGCCAGCACGGCCAGCGGGACGATCGGCAGCGCCACGCCCTGCGCGAGCACCGAGCGCAGCCCGCCGGTCAGCGCAGAGATCGGCAGGATCTCCAGCACCGGCCTCATCCCCTCGGGGAACTTCGACAGCGGGAAGACCACCCCGCCGGCGCCCAGCAGCACCAGGTAGACGAGGTTGGCGGCGGCCAGCGTCGCCTCGGCGCGCAGCGTGCCCGCCATGAGCAGCCCCAGGCCGCTGAACGCCGCCGTGCCGACGACGATGAGCAGCGCGGCGCTCAGGAACGACCCGTGCGGCCGCCACCCCAGCGCCAGTCCCACGGCCACGATCACGACGGCCTGGATGACCTCCACGGCCACGACGGCGGCCGTCTTGGCGAGCATGAGACCGGCTCGGGACAGCGGGGTCGCGCCCAGCCGCTTCAGCACGCCGTAGCGGCGCTCGAACCCGGTCGCGATGGCCTGGCCGGTGAACGCCGTGGACATGACGGCCAGGGCCAGCACGCCGGGCGTCAGGAAGTCGACCCGGCTGCCGCCGACGTCGATCAGCGGCATCATCGAGAACCCCGCCAGCAGCAACACCGGGAGGACCAGGGTGAGCGCCAGCTGCTCGCCGTTGCGGAGGGTCGCGCGGACCTCGGCGCGCGCCTGCGCGAACACCATGCGCGGGAACGGCGCCGCGCCGGGCGCGGGGGTGAAGTCCAGCGTGGTCATCGCGCCTCCATCGGGTGCGGGCCGAGCGGTCATCGCAGTTCCCTGCCGGTGAGCTCCAGGAACACGTCTTCGAGGGTGCGGCGCTCGATGCGCAGGTCGTCGGCCGTGACGCCCTCGGAGGCGCACCAGGCCGTCACCGTGCCCAGCAGCTCGGGCCCGACCAGGCCCTCGATGATGTAGTGCCCGGCGGGCGACTCCTTGGCCGCGCTGCCCGTGGGCAGCGCGTTGAGCAGCTCTTCCAGCGCCAGCCCCGGCCGCGCCCTGAACCGCAGCTGGCGCTCGGCGCCCGTGAGCGAGGCGGGGCTGCCCTCGGCCACGACCCGCCCCCTGTCGATGATCGCCACGTGGTCGGCCAGCCGCTCGGCCTCGTCCATGTGGTGGGTGGTCAGCACCACGGACACGCCCGCGCCGCGCAGCTCGCCCACCAGATCCCAGCAGGCGTGCCTGGCCTGCGGGTCGAGCCCGGCCGTCGGCTCGTCGAGGAAGACCAGCTCCGGCCGCCCGACGACGGCCGCGGCCAGCGACAGGCGCTGCTGTTGCCCGCCCGACAGCCGCCGGTAGGGGGTGCGTACGTGCTCCGTCAGCCCCAGCCGGGCGAGCAGCGCGCCGGTGTCGAGGGGACGGGCGTAGAAGCGGGAGACCAGGCGCAGCCACTCGGCGCAGCGCATCGCCGGCGGCACGCCGCCCGCCTGCAGCATGACTCCCACGCGCGGCCGCAGCTCGGGCAGCGCGGGCGCCAGGCCGAGCACTCTGACGGTGCCCGCGTCGGCCTCGCGGAAGCCCTCGCAGATCTCCACCGTGGACGTCTTGCCCGCACCGTTGGGGCCGAGGACCGCGGTGACCGCCCCGCGTTCGGCGCGGAGCGTGAGGCCGTCGACGGCGGTGGTGCCGCCGTAACGTTTGACCAGGTCGATGATCTCGACGGCTGGGGAGTCCATGCCACGAGTTTAGGGACTGCGGCGGGCGGTCCCGGCCGCAGGTGAGCCCGGCCGGATCGCGTGTTCCTCGTCCGGGTCATGAAATCCCCAAGAAATATCTGATGACCGGGAATTAGGAGAAGCCGGCACTGGTTTGATCCTTCGGCCCTCGTGGGCCACCGGTCCGCGAGGGAGAGGGGCATCCATGTCCGTGGCAGAGGCCACGTCCGCCGCCGTCGTTCATGAGCGAAAGGGCCGCCGCGGGCTGCTGCTGCTGATCCTCGGGGCGCTGTCGGCGATCGGGCCGCTCTCCATCGACATGTATCTTCCCGCGCTGCCCGCCATCACCTCCGAGATGCTCAGCGCCCCCGCGCAGGTGCAGCTCACCCTCACCGCCTGCCTCATCGGCGTCTCCGTCGGCCAGGTGATCGCCGGGCCGGTCAGCGACGTGCGCGGCAGGAGGGTGCCGCTGATGGTGGGCGTGGCCGGATTCATGGCGGCCTCGCTGTTGTGCGCGTTCGCGCCGTCGGTGCCCATGCTCATCGCGTTCCGGCTGCTGCAGGGCATGCTGGGCGGCGCGGCGCTGGTCATCGTGCGGGCTGTCGTGCGCGACCTGTACGACGGCGCCGCCATCGCCCGCATCTTCGCCACGCTCATGCTGGTGAGCGGTCTGGCTCCCATCCTGGCGCCGATCGCGGGCGCCCAGTTGCTGGCGTTCACGTCGTGGCGGGGCGTGTTCGTGGTGCTCAGCCTCATCGGCCTGGTGCTGCTGCTGGCCATGCTGGCGGGCGTGCGCGAGACGCTGCCCGCGGCCGAGCGCGAGAGCGGCGGCCTCAAACACACCGTGCGCACGTTCTGGCGGCTGCTGCGTGACCGCCCGTTCATGGGCTCCGCCCTGACGGCCGGGCTCGCGTTCGGGGCGATGTTCAGCTACATCTCCGGCTCGCCGTTCGTGCTCCAGGAGGTGTACGGCGCCACGCCCCAGCAGTACTCCCTCATCTTCGGGCTCAACGCGCTGGCCCTCACCGCCACGGCCCAGCTGGGCGGCCGGCTGTCGGGGCGGGTGCCGCCGGCCCGGCTGGTGCTCGTCGGGCTGGCCATCGGCCTGACCGGAGCCGCGCTGCTGTTGTCGGCTGCGCTGGCCGGGCTCGGCCTGTGGTACATCGTCGGCGGGTTGTTCGTCATCATGCTCGGCCAGGGCCTGGTGCTGCCGGGCACCGGCGCGCTGGCGCTGGCCTCGCAGCCCGCCCAGGTGGCGGGCAGCGCCTCCGCGCTGCTCGGCGTGCTGCAGTTCGCGCTCGGCGCGGTCGCGGCCCCGCTGGTCGGGCTGGTCGGATCCGCCAGTGCCGTGCCCATGGCCTGTGTCATGCTGGCGCTCATCCTCGGCTCGGCCCTGACCTTCGCCGCCCTGGGCCGCCCGCAAGTTAGGTAAGCCTACCCTGCGTGAGAAATTGCATTCGCCCCGTTTCCGGATCCGTTTGTGAAGCGGGAAGGAATTACGGCACACTGATGTTGTGAAAAACATGCACCTGAGCGAGCCCGGTAACGAGCGCGGCACCCGCGCCCGTGTGGCCAGGCTGATTCTGGAGCATGGTCCCGTCACGGCCGGAGCGCTCGGCGAGCGGCTCGGGCTCACGCCCGCCGCCGTCCGCAGGCACCTAGACGCGCTGCTGGCCGACGGGATGATCGAGCCTCGCATGGCGCGTCCGCGCGGCCAGCGCGGTCGCGGGCGGCCGGCCAAGCTGTTCGCCATCACCGACGCGGGGCGCAGTGCTTTCGAGCACGCCTATGACGACCTGGCCGGGAGCGCGCTGCGTTTCCTGGCCGAGCGCATGGGAGAGGAAGCGGTGGCCGACTTCGCCCGCTCGCAGGTCTCGAGCCTGCTGAGGCGGCTGGAGCCGGCCATGCGGACGGTGCCGGCGGACCAGCGCGTGCAGGTGCTGGCGCAGGCGCTGTCGGCGGAGGGGTACGCCGCCTCGGCCAGCAAGGCCAAGTCGGGGGGCGACCAGCTCTGCCAGCATCACTGCCCGGTGGCACACGCGGCGGCGGAGTTCCCGCAGCTGTGTGAGGCCGAGACGGAGGCGTTCGCGCAGCTGCTCGGCGTCCCGGTGCAGCGCCTGGCCACGATCGCTCACGGCGACGGGGTCTGCACGACACACGTGAGCCCGCAGACGCTGGGCGAATCCGCACATAGAGACAAGAGCAAGGAGACCGGAAGGTGACTGTCACCGACCGCCCGGAGCTGGAAGGCCTCGGGAATTACAAGTTCGGCTGGTCCGACTCGGATGCCGCCGGTTCGACGGCCAGGCGTGGCCTGTCCGAGGAGGTCGTCCGCAACATCTCCGCGCTCAAGAACGAGCCGGAGTGGATGCTCGACCTTCGCCTGAAGGGCCTCCGCCTGTTCGACAAGAAGCCGCTGCCGACCTGGGGCTCCGACCTCACGGACATCGACTTCGACAACATCAAATACTTCGTACGCTCGACCGAGAAGCAGGCCACGTCCTGGGACGAGCTGCCCGCCGACATCAAGAACACCTACGACAAGCTCGGCATCCCCGAGGCGGAGAAGCAGCGCCTCATCGCCGGCGTCGCCGCCCAGTACGAGTCCGAGGTCGTCTACCACAAGATCCGTGAGGACCTCGAGGAGAAGGGCGTCGTCTTCGTCGACACCGACACGGGCCTGAAGGAGCACGAAGAGCTCTTCAAGGAATACTTCGGCTCGGTCATCCCGGTGGGCGACAACAAGTTCGCCGCGCTCAACACGGCCGTGTGGTCGGGTGGCTCGTTCATCTACGTGCCGCCGAACGTCGAGGTCGAGATCCCGCTGCAGGCCTATTTCCGGATCAACACCGAGAACATGGGCCAGTTCGAGCGGACCCTGATCATCGTCGACGAGAACAGCTACGTCCACTACGTCGAGGGCTGCACCGCGCCGATCTACTCCTCCGACTCGCTGCACAGCGCGGTCGTCGAGATCATCGTCAAGAAGAACGCCCGCTGCCGTTACACGACCATCCAGAACTGGTCCAACAACGTCTACAACCTGGTCACCAAGCGCGCCGTGGCGTACGAGGGCGCGACCATGGAGTGGATCGACGGCAACATCGGCTCCAAGGTCACGATGAAATACCCGGCCGTCTACCTCATGGGCGAGCACGCCAAGGGCGAGACGCTGAGCGTCGCGTTCGCCGGCGAGGGCCAGCACCAGGACGCCGGCTCCAAGATGGTGCACCTGGCGCCCCACACGAGCTCCAGCGTCATCTCCAAGTCGGTGGCGCGCGGCGGCGGCCGCACCTCCTACCGCGGTCTCGTGCAGATCGAGGAGGGCGCCCACGGCAGCGCCAGCACCGTCAAGTGCGACGCGCTGCTGGTCGACCAGATCAGCCGCTCCGACACCTACCCGTACGTCGACGTCCGCGAGGACGACGTGTCGATGGGGCACGAGGCCACGGTCTCCAAGGTCAGCGAGGACCAGCTCTTCTACCTCATGAGCCGCGGGCTCGACGAGGACGAGGCGATGGCCATGATCGTGCGCGGCTTCGTGGAGCCGATCGCGCGCGAGCTGCCCATGGAATACGCCCTCGAGCTCAACCGGCTGATCGAGCTGCAGATGGAAGGAGCCGTCGGCTGATGGGCCTGAACGAGAAGCCCCTGTCGACCCTGCACGAGAAGGCGTCCTACGACCTGGCCGACTTCGCCGTCCCGACCGGGCGCGAGGAGGCGTGGCGGTTCACGCCGCTCTCGCGCCTGAAGGGGTTGCACAACGGCAAGGCAGAGATCACGGGTCAGGCGCTCACCCAGGTCTCCACCCCGGCCGGCGTCACCGCCGAGTGGGTGGGACGCGGCGACCCCCGCATCGGCCAGGCCTACGTGCCGGCCGACCGGGTCAGCGCGCAGGCCTACTCCGCCTTCGAGAAGGCGCTGGTCGTGACCGTGCCCAAGGAGGCCACGCCGGACGAGCCGATCCGCGTCGAGGTGCGCGGCGGCGGCCTCGACGGCGCCACGTTCGGCCACATCGTGGTCAAGGTGGAGCCGCTCGCCGAGGCCGTGGTGGTCATCGAGCACCAGGGGCACGCGATCTACGCCGACAACGTCGAGTTCGTCGTCGGCGACGGCGCCACGCTCAAGGTCGTCAGCCTGCAGGACTGGGAGGACGACGCCGTCCACGTCTCCCACCACCACGCCCAGCTCGCCAAGGACGCGACCTTCCGCAGCTTCGTGGCGACGCTCGGCGGCGACCTCGTACGCCTGTCGCCCAGCGTGTCCTACACCGCTCCCGGCGGCGACGCCGACCTGTCGGGCGTCTACTTCGTCGACGCCGGCCAGCACCTGGAGCACCGCCTGCTCGTCGACCACTCGCAGCCCAACTGCAAGAGCAACGTCGACTACCGCGGCGCCCTGCAGGGCGAGGAGGCGCACGCCGTCTGGATCGGCGACGTGATCATCAGGGTGGAGGCCGAGGGCACCGACACCTACGAGCTCAACCGCAACCTCATCCTCACCGACGGCGCCCGCGCCGACTCGGTGCCCAACCTGGAGATCCTCACCGGCGAGGTCGCGGGAGCGGGGCACGCCTCCGCGTCCGGCCGCCTCGACGACGAGCACATCTTCTACCTCCAGGCCCGCGGCATCCCCTACGACGAGGCCCGCCGCCTGGTCATCAGGGGCTTCCTCGGTCAGCTCATCGAGAAGATCCAGGTCGAGGAGATCCGCGAGCGCGTGCTCGGCGCGGTGGAGGCGGAGCTGGCCCGATGACCGCATTCGAGAAGGTGTGCGCGCTCGACGACATCCCCGACGGCGGGGTGCTCGGCGTCGAGGTGGGGGAGACCCCCGTCGCGCTCGTGCGCAGGGGCGGCGAGGTCTTCGCCCTGCACGACGTCTGCTCCCACGCCGAGGTGAAGCTCAGCGAGGGCGAGGTCTACGACGGCACGCTGGAGTGCTGGCTGCACGGCTCGTGCTTCGACGTCCGTACGGGCAAGCCCACGGGCCCGCCCGCGACCCGGCCGGTGAACGTATACACAGTCAAGATCGACGGCGATGACGTCCTCGTCTCGCTCTCGAAGGAGTCATAGAAGACATGTCCACCCTAGAGATCCGTGACCTGAAGGTCGCCGTCGAGGACAAGGAAATCCTGCGCGGCGTCAACCTGACCGTGAAGTCCGGCCAGACCCACGCCATCATGGGCCCCAACGGCTCGGGCAAGTCGACGCTCGCCTACGCGATCGCCGGTCACCCGAAATACACCATCACCGGCGGTGAGGTGCTGCTCGACGGCGTCGACCTGCTGGAGCTGTCGGTCGACGAGCGGGCCCGCGCCGGCCTGTTCCTGGCCATGCAGTACCCCGTCGAGGTCCCCGGCGTGTCGGTCTCCAACTTCCTGCGCTCGGCGGTCACCGCCGTCCAGGGCGAGGCCCCCAAGCTGCGCCAGTTCGCCAAGGACCTGAAGAACGGCATGGACGCGCTGGCCATCGACGCCGCCTTCGCCCAGCGCAACCTCAACGAGGGCTTCTCCGGCGGCGAGAAGAAGCGCCACGAGATCCTCCAGCTCGAGCTGCTCAAGCCGAAGATCGCGGTGCTCGACGAGACCGACTCCGGTCTCGACGTCGACGCGCTGCGCGTGGTGTCGGAGGGCATCAACCGCTTCCGCGCCACCGGCGAGACCGGCGTGCTGTTGATCACCCACTACACGCGCATCCTGCGGTACGTGAAGCCCGACTTCGTGCACGTCTTCGCGGGCGGCAGGATCGTCGAGGAGGGTGGCCCCGAGCTGGCCGACAAGCTCGAGTCGGAGGGCTACGAGCAGTACACGAAGGCGTCTGCATGACATACGACGGCTTGGACGTGGAGAAGATCAGGAAGGACTTCCCGGTCTTCTCCCGCGAGCTGCCCGACGGGCGACCGCTCGTCTACCTCGACTCGGGCAACTCCTCGCAGAAGCCCAACCAGGTCATCGAGACCATGCGCGACCACCTGGCGCTCCACTACAGCAACGTCGGCCGGGCGATGCACGTGCTGGGCGCGGAGTCGACCGACGCCTACGAGAGCGCCCGTGACAAGGTCGCGGGCTTCATCGGGGCGCCCTCGCGCGACGAGGTGGTCTTCACCAAGAACGCCTCAGAGGCGCTCAACCTCGTCGCCTACTCCTTCGGCAACCCCGCCGCCACCGATCCGCGGTTCACGCTCGGCCCCGGCGACGAGATCGTCATCTCCGAGATGGAACACCACTCCAACATCGTGCCGTGGCAGCTGCTCGTGCAGCGCACCGGCGCGACGCTGAAGTGGTTCGGGGTCACCGGCGACGGGCGGCTCGACTACGACCCCGGCCTCATCACCGAGCGGACGAAGATCGTCTCGATCGCCCACCAGTCCAACGTGCTCGGCACCGTCAACCCGGTCGCCGCCGTGGCCGCGCGGGCCCACGAGGTGGGTGCGCTCGTCCTGCTCGACGCCTCCCAGTCCGTGCCGCACCACCCGGTGGACGTGGCCGGGCTCGGCGCCGACCTCGTGGCCTTCACCGGTCACAAGATGGTCGGCCCCTCGGGCATCGGCGTGTTGTGGGGCAGGGCCGAGGTGCTCGACGCGATGCCGCCGTTCCTGGGCGGCGGCGAGATGATCGAGGCGGTCTGGATGGACCGCTCGACGTACGCGCCCATCCCGCACAAGTTCGAGGCGGGCACGCCGCCGATCGTCGAGGCCATCGGGCTTGGCGCGGCCGTCGACTACCTCACCGGCGTCGGCATGGAGGCCGTGGAGGCCCACGAGCGCGCGCTGACGGCCCACGCGCTCGACGCCCTGCGCGAGGTGCCCGGCCTGCGTCTCATCGGTCCTGACACGCTTGAGGAGCGCGGCGGCACGCTGGCGTTCACGCTGGAGGGCATCCACCCGCACGACGTGGGTCAGATTCTCGACGACCAGTTCGGCGTCGCCGTCCGCGTGGGGCACCACTGCGCGCGCCCCCTGCATCTACGCTTCGGAATACCGGCGACCACGCGGGCGTCGTTCTATCTGTACAACACCACGGGCGAGATCGACGCCCTGGTGCGTGGCCTCCATCACGTTCAGAAGGTGTTCGCATAGCCATGATCGGCGAGTCGATGTACCAGGAGCTGATCCTGGAACACTACAAGCATCCGCAGGGGCGGGGGCTGCGCGAGCCGTACGACGCCGAGGTTCACCACGTGAACCCGACGTGCGGCGACGAGATCACGCTCAGGGTCAAGGTGGGCGACGCCGGTAAGATTCTCGATGTCTCCTACGACGGCCAGGGTTGTTCGATCAGCCAGGCGGCCGCGTCCGTGCTGCACGAGCTGGCCACCGGCTCGACGGTCGAGGAGACGCTCTCCGTGGTCGACGAGTTCACCCGGCTCATGCAGGGCAGGGGCAAGGTGGAGGCCGACGAGGAGGTGCTCGGCGACGCGGTCGCGTTCGCGGGCGTCGCCAAATTCCCGGCACGGGTGAAATGTGCGTTGCTTTCCTGGATGGCCTACAAAGACGCTGTAGTGAGGAGCGCTGCCACGTGAGTGAGCGCGACGAAGGCATGATGCGACCCGGCGGTTCACTCACGACGGCGAAGGAGATGTCATGAGCAAGCCAGTGGAGACCCCGACCGGCTTCGACGGTGACACGAGCGTCGACGAGGTCATGGAGGCGCTGAAGGACGTCGTCGACCCCGAGCTCGGCATCAACGTGGTCGATCTGGGCCTCATCTACGGGCTCAACCTCGACCCGTCCGACGGCGGGCAGCCGGTGGCGACCATCGACATGACGCTGACCAGCGCGGCCTGCCCCCTGACCGACGTCATCGAGGACCAGGCCCACTCCGCGCTGGACGGCATGGTCTCCGATGTCAAGATCAACTGGGTCTGGTTGCCGCCATGGGGGCCTGACAAGATCACCGACGAGGGTCGCGAGCAACTGCGTATGCTAGGCTTTAACGTCTGATCTTTGCTGCTGTCACGGCTGGCGTAAAGCGTCGGCCGTTTCAGTGTGTGCCAGAGCGGGTTCTGGAAGGTCCGGACCCATCCGGGGAATATCCGATAACATCCCGGCGTTGGCACCAGACGCACCCGACGTCTCATTGCGCGTCTAGCGCCGCCTGCGGCCGGTGCCCCGGTGTGTCCCCCTCATTCTCGACCCGCCCCGACGGCGGGTGCCCTTGAACATGTACGGCCAGCGCCGTACGTCCCGGCTCGTCCTTTCGCAGAAGTGACGCGCCACTTCGACGGAAAGGCACGACTTTCGTGACCATGCTTGACGCTGTCATGCCCGAGCTCGGCGAGACCACTCCCGAGCCTGGCCCTTCCGAGTTCGAGCTGCTCGGCCTGCCGAAGCCGCTCGTCACCGGGCTGGCCAAGCTGGGCTTCGACAGCCCCTTCCCCATCCAGAGCGCGACCATCCCCGACGTGCTCGCCGGCCACGACGTGCTCGGCCGGGGCCAGACCGGCTCCGGCAAGACGCTCGCCTTCGGCCTGCCCACCATGGCCCGCATCGCGGGCGTGCGGCCCGCCCCCGGCCGCCCCAAGGCCATGATCCTCGTGCCGACCCGAGAGCTCGCGCTCCAGGTGCACGACGCTCTCGAGCCTCTCGGCCGCGGCCTCGGGCTGCGCATGAAGGTCGTCGTCGGCGGCATGTCCATGGGCAAGCAGATCGAGGCGCTGCGGCGCGGCGTCGACGTCGTCATCGCCACCCCCGGCCGCCTCGGCGACCTGATCAGGCAGGGCGAGTGCTCCCTGTCCGACGTCGAGGTCAGCGTCCTCGACGAGGCCGACCACATGTGCGACCTCGGCTTCTTCCCCGTCGTCACCGAGCTGCTCGCGCAGACGCCGGCCGACGGGCAGCGGCTGCTGTTCTCCGCCACGCTCGACGGCGACGTCGACAAGCTCGTACGGCGCTTCCTGAAGGACCCGATCACCCACTCCGTGGCCCCCGCGACCTCTCCGGTCGACACCATGGAGCACCACGTGCTGCAGGTCACGCGCGACGACAAGTTCGACGTCACGGCCGCGATCGCCAACCGCGAGGGCCGTACGATCATCTTCGTCCGCACCCAGCACGGCGTCGACCGGCTCTGCAAGCAGCTGGCCAGGGTCGGCGTCAAGGCGGGCGGCCTGCACGGCGGCAAGCGCCAGAACCAGCGCACCCGCATCCTCGCCGAGTTCCGCGAGGGCTCCATCGGCGTGCTCGTCTGCACCGACGTCGCGGCGCGCGGCATCCACGTCGACAACATCAGCCTCGTGCTGCACGTCGACCCGCCGCAGGACCACAAGAGCTACCTGCACCGGGGCGGCCGCACGGCCCGCGCCGGCGAGAAGGGCACCGTGGTCACGCTGGTGCTGCCCAACGAGCGGCGCTCGACCGACGCCCTCACCCGGCGCGCCGGCATCCACCCGTTCCGCCTGAAGGTCACGCCGGGCCACCCCAGGCTCGCCGAGGTCACCGGGGCCCGCACGCCGAGCGGTGAGGCCGTCCCCGTCTGGGAGCCCGACGTGCGCAAGCCGCTGCGGCCCCGCCGCGACGGCGGCCACAACGGCTCCGAGCGCCGCGGTCGCCGCCCGCGCCGCGACTTCGACGGCGACCGGCGTCCGCGCCGCCACGACGAGGGCGGCGAGCGGCCCTTCGCGTCGGGTGACGACCGTCGTCCGCGCAGGGATTTCGACGGTGACCGGCGTCCGCGCAGGCACGCCGAGGGCGAGCGTCCCTTCAGCCGGGGCCAGGAGCCTCGTGACGGCAGGCCGCGCGGCGGCTACCGTTCCGACGACCGCCCCTACCGCCAGGACGACCGCGGCCAGCGGGGCGGGTTCCGCTCCGACGATCGTGCCGGCACGGGGCCGCGCTAC
Organism: Nonomuraea sp. B10E15; assembly: GCF_039871615.1. Taxonomy (NCBI): domain Bacteria; kingdom Bacillati; phylum Actinomycetota; class Actinomycetes; order Streptosporangiales; family Streptosporangiaceae; genus Nonomuraea; species Nonomuraea sp. B10E15. The sequence continues at coordinate 407,379 of NZ_JBDPMB010000004.1, read as the reverse complement.
TCCTCCGACCGCGGCCGCCCGTTCTCGGCCGACCGCGAGCGCGGCTACCGCACCGACGAGCGCGGGCCGCGCGACGGCTACCGCTCCGGCGGCGGGCGCCCGGACGACCGGGGGCCGCGTGACGGCTACCGCCCGGGTGAGCGCGGCAAGGGCGGCTACCGCCGCAACTCCGGTCGCTACGAGCGCTGACGCCTGTGACCACGCGCTGCCCGCCGCACCTCACCAGGTGCGGCGGGCAGCGCCGTTCCAGCCCTTGGGAGCGCTGAGGGCGATGCCGCGGGTGAAGCACCGCTGGAGTCGACGTGGACGGCCTCGAACGCCTGGAAGGCGCCCGTGGGGGAGCGCGCCGAGCCCGGCGACGCACAGCACCGTGCCGTGCCCGCACCGGCATCGGCACCCGGATGTTCACTGCTTGCCTGTCCGCGGCCGGGCCGGGGCCTTCGCGGGCCGATCATCATGGTTGAGGTACAGTGCGATGAATCGTCCGATGTGTCCTTCTCGTCGGCGCAGGCGTCCCGCGTGGCGGACACCGGGCGGCGCCAGTGCCTGGCGCAGACTAGGCTTGACAGGCACGTCAGCCAATCGACGAGAGAGACCATGAAGACCTTCGAAGAGCTGTTCGCCGAGCTGTCAGAGAAAGCCGCCACCCGGCCCGCGGGCTCGGGCACCGTGGCCGCGCTCGACGCCGGCGTCCATGCCATCGGCAAGAAGGTCGTCGAGGAGGCCGCCGAGAGCTGGATGGCCGCCGAGCACGAGTCGGACGACAGAGCCGCCGAGGAGATCTCACAACTGCTCTACCACGTGCAGGTGCTCATGATCGCCAAGGGCATCGGGCTCGACCAGGTCTACAAGCATCTCTAGGGCGCGACGCGCCCGTCACCGGCAAGCCCTGGAGAAGCGACAAAGACGACTAAGGACCTGACATGCTGCGTCTGGCAGTACCCAACAAGGGCGCCCTCAGCGAGGCCGCCCAAGCCATGCTCAAAGAGGCCGGCTACCGGCCGCGCAGGGACAACAAGGAGCTCGTCGTGGTCGACGAGGCCAGCGGCTGCGAGCTGTTCTTCCTGCGCCCCCGTGACATCGCCGTCTACGTCGGCGAGGGCACCCTCGACGCCGGCATCACCGGCCGCGACATGCTGATCGACTCGGGCGCGCCGGTCGAGGAGATCATGCCGCTCGGTTTCGGCGGCTCCACCTTCCGGCTGGCCGCCATGGCGGGCACGATGGCGTCGGTCAAAGACCTCGACGGCCGGCGCATCGCCACCTCCTATGCGGGGCTGCTCGACAAATACCTTTCCGACCAGGGCGTCGACGCACGCGTGATCAAGCTCGACGGCGCCGTCGAGACCGCGATCCGCCTGGGCGTGGCCGACGCCGTCGCCGACGTCGTGGAGACCGGCACCACGCTGCGCAACGTCGGCCTCGAGGTGTTCGGGGAGCCGATCATGCGCTCGGAGGGCGTGCTGATCAAGCGGCAGAGCACGCCGGAGGCGCAGGGCCTCGACCAGCTCGTACGCCGCCTCCAGGGCGTCGTGCACGCCCGCGACTTCGTCATGATGGACTACGACATCCGCGCCGAGCGCATCGAGGAGGCCATCGCCCTCACCCCCGGCATGGAGGGGCCGACGGTCTCCCCGCTGCACCGCGAGGGGTGGGTGGCCGTGCGGGCGATGGTCCGGCGCAAGGGCCACCAGCAGGTGATGGACCAGCTCTGGGACATCGGCGCGCGGGCCATCCTGGTCACCGACATCTACGCCTGCCGCCTCTGACGCTCGCCTGGGCACGCGCCGGGGAGACCCTGACGCCGCGGGGCCGCGTCGTCAGCTTCTGGTCGACGTGACCTGCCGGATCAGGTCGGGGACGCGGACGATGCCCGGGCGGCGACTGAGTTCCTCCCGCCCGTGGGCGCGCCGCCCGGCCATGATGGTGTCGGCTAACCTTCGGATCATGAGCGCGCGTCCGGCCAGCGGCGGCGGCCGGTGGGTGACCGTGCCGCCGGAGCGCCTGCATCCGTGGATCGACGGGTTCGCCGGCCGCCACGGACCCTTCTCCCCTTCGGGGGACGACCGGGTGGTCCGGCTGCTCGCCGACGACGGCGCGCTGGCCGAGCTGCACGTGCCCTTCCCGCCCATGTCGCCCCCTGGGCCGCCGCACGTCACCCGGCTGGTCGCCCACGCGTCGGCGGAGCGGCGGGTGGGGGTGTTCCTGGTGCGGCTCGGCGGGTACGCCGCCGGCGTCTTCCACGGCTCCGCGCTGGTCGCGTCGAAGGTGGGGTCACGGCTGGTGCAGGGACGCACGGCGGCCGGGGGATGGTCCCAGCAGCGCTACGCCCGGAGGCGGCGCAAGCAGGCGGCCGAGGCGTTCGACGACGCGGTGGCGACGGCGGTGCGGGTTCTCTCGCCGCACCTGGCGGAGCTGGACGCGGTGGTGCTCGGCGGGGACCGGCGGGCGGTCGGCGGCCTGCGGCACGACCGGCGGCTCGCGCCCCTGCTGGCCCTGGAGACCGAGCCGTTCCTGGTGGTGCCCGACCCGAAACTGGCGGTGCTGAAGGACACTCCGGCCACGTTCCGCGCGGTCCGCGTCCGTGTGGTGGATCCTTCAGGCGTCAGCGCCGAATAGGCCGGGTCCCTCCCAGGGCGGGATCAGGTGGCGCTCCTCAGCCGCCTGATCGATGACGAGCATCCGGGTCTGGCGGGAGGCGGCGGCAAAGGCTCGTCGTGACAGCGAGCAGCCCTACCGGTCGGCTGTGTGGCACCTCGACCATGCGATACCTTTCGTAACTGTACGAACACGTAGGGAGCCCAACATGGTCATGGCATCACGCAGGCGCCCCTGCAGGCTCACGCCCGAGACCGACACCGCACGTCTCCCCGCCACAGCCCGCGAGCTTTTCGATGCGCTGCCGTCCCTTCCCGGCCTCCGCGCCGAGGTCATCGATGGGAGATTGATCGTGAGCCCCGTCGGCACCCCCGAGCATGCAAGAATCGCGATGCTGATCTACCGTGCGTTGCTTCCTCTGCTCGTCCAACGCGGCTGGGACGGCTTCGCGGGCAATGTGGATGTCTGCGTCGATGGACCTCGGACCCCGGTCGAGCCCGATTTCGTGCTCGCCCCGCCCGACTGCCGTCGCCGGGGCGAGCGGGAGCTGATGTCTTCGGGTCTGCTGATGGTGGCCGAGGTGATCTCGCCGAGCAGCGTAGAAGACGATCGGGTGAAAAAGCCTCGCATGTACGCCGCGGGCGGCGTACCCGTCATGATGCTGGTCGACCCGATCGCCGTACCACCCACCGTCACCGTGCTCAGCGACGCCAAAGAAGGCGAGTACCAAACCGTCACCCGGGTCGCCATGGGATCCACCGTGCGCATCCCCGACCCGGTCGGCTTCGACCTCGACACCGCTGTCTTCACCGAGCCTTAGAGCTCGTCGAAGCCACGACCTCGCACCCAGGAGACGGGGAACGTACCCATCCGGACCACGCCTCGCGCAGGCGGGCGGGGCCACCGCACGTTCGGCCCGGTTGAGACGATTCAATTCAATCTTGATTGCCGCTATGATGGCCGGGTTCACGGTGGGCGGTGTCCGGCCGCCCCCGCCGGCAGGCAGCGGTTTCTGCAGGTGGCCGCGTCCGCGGACCACGTCCGGGTTGCGGCTCATGCACTTACAGCGGCACGGCCTCGTGAGGATCGATGGCGACCAGGAACATCAAGGAGGTCGCGCAGCTGGCGCGCGTCTCGGTGGGCACGGTGAGCAATGTGCTCAACCGTCCGGAGATCGTGTCGCCCGCCACCCGCGAACGCGTCTTCGAAGCGATCAAGAAGCTGGGGTTCGTCCGCAACGAGGTGGCCCGCCACCTGCGGGTGGGCCGCAGCCGCACGGTCGGGCTCGTCGTGCTCGACGTGGCCAACCCGTTCTTCGTGGACGTGGCCCAGGGCGCCGAGTCGGTGGCCGACGACCACGACACGATGGTGGTGTTGTGCAACAGCGCCGGTGACGCCGGTCGCGAGCGCCGCCACCTCGACCAGCTCGAACAGCAGCGGGTGATGGGCATCCTGATCACCCCCGTCGAGGCGGAGACGCCCTGGCTGGAGGAGCTGGCCGACCGGGGCACTCCCGTGGTGCTGGTCGACAGCCCGGCCACCGGGCTGCAGTGCTCGGTGGCGGTCGACGACCGGCTGGGCGGGCAGATCGCCGGCGCGCACCTCGTCGAGCGCGGGCACCGGCGCATCATGTTCGTCGGCGGGCCGATGTCGGTCAAACAGGTGGCCGACCGGCACGCGGGCGTGGCCGGGGCGGTGGCCGCGGCCGGAGGCGACGTCGAGCTGCTCACCGCCACCGCCCCCACGCTGACCGTCTCAGAGGGCCGGGCGATCGGCGAGCGACTGGCGGAGCTGCCGGCCGCCGAGCGGCCCACGGCGGCCTTCTGCGCCAACGACATGATGGCGCTCGGCCTGCTCCAGGCGATGGCCACGCACGGACTGCGCGTGCCCGACGACCTGGCCATCATCGGCTATGACGACATCGACTTCGCCGCGGCGGCCGCGGTGCCGCTGTCGTCGGTGCGGCAGCCGCGCGAGCTGCTGGGGCGCACGGCCATCGACTTGCTGCTCGAAGAGGTGGCCGAGCCCGAGCAGCACCGGCACCGGCAGGTCATCTTCCAGCCCGACCTGGTGATCCGCGAGTCCAGCGCGCCCTATCGCCTCCATTCCTGAACCGTTTCATCCGGCGGGGCCCCACGACCGAGGGCTCCGCACGCGCCCGGGGCGCCGCGACTCTGAGAGGAGCCCTCTTGACCGAGCTCTACCGCAACGCCCTGGCCTGCCCGGAAGACCTGGTGGGCTTCCGCATGGAGGGTGACGGGGTCACGTCCTTCCCCCAGGGCCGCATGCGCCTGGAGAGCCGCAGGCCGCGGTCCGACGGCCAGGCGGCCAACGTCGTGCTGTGGTGTCCCGCGGACCTTCCCGCCGACGTGCGGATCGAGTGGGACTTCCTGCCGATCAGGGAGCCGGGCCTGGCCATCATGTTCTTCCACGCCAGGGGCAGGAACGGCGCCGACCTCTTCGACCCCGGCCTGGCCGCCCGCACCGGCCCTTACGAGCAGTACCACCACGGCGACATCGACGCCTATCACGTCTCCTACTTCCGCCGCATGTGGGCGTCGGAGCGCGCCCTGCACACCTGCAACCTGCGCAAGAGCCACGGGTTCCACCTGGTCGCGCAGGGGGCCGACCCGCTGCCCTCGGTGCTCGACGCCGACGGCCCGTACACGATGCGCATTGACGTACGCGGTGGTGAGGTCACGTTCTCGGTCAACGATTTGGTCTCGTTCCGGTGGACGGACGACGGTTCTGTGGGCGGGCCTGCCCTGGCTGGAGGCAAGATCGGGTTCCGGCAGATGGCCCCGCTCATCGGCGAGTACGGAAATCTCCGGATTTCGCGTCATTGACTTTGAGTCGATTCAACACTAATTTCGCAACACCACCGGGGTTCACCCTCCTGTAACGGCGGGGGAACCACGGAGCAACACTCCGCCCCCGTGTCCGCGCACACGCCGTCAGAAGGTGCTGCGGGATGAGCCATCCAGCCATGTCAATGAAGGTGCAAGCGGTCTGCTCAGAGCTCTTCTGGGCGGCCAGGCTGAACCTGATGTGGATCGCCCTCACGCTGCTCGGCGGCGTGGTCCTCGGAATCGGGCCCGCCACCATGGCCGCGTACACCGTCGCACGTCGCCACGCGCGTGGTGAATCGATTCATTGGGCGGACTTCTGGAGTGTCTACCGGCGTGAGTTCGTCCGCGCCTCGTTGCTGATCCTTCCCGTCGCGGTGCTCGCCACCGTGCTGATCGGCAACTACCTGTACCTGTCCGCCGCCGGGCCGAGCATGGGGGCGTTGCGGATCGCGACCTTCGTGGCGCTCATCGCGCTGGCCGGTGTGGGGGCTTACGTCGGGCCGCTCTACGTGCACTACGACCTTCCGCTGTGGGCCTACTGGCCCAAAGCGACACAGCTAGCGCTCATGCGTCCGGCTTCGTCCGTGCTGTTGCTGCTAGTGCTCTCGTCCATCGCCTACGCGACCGCGGTGCTGCCCGTCCTGGCGCCGGTGGTCGGCTTCGGCGCGTGGATCTACCTCAACACGTGGCTCTGCCAGCGCTTCTTCGAGGAGAACGAGGCGCGACTGCATTCGAAAGGGAACTCATGAGCGCATCCCGTCGCCGGCGCCTCCTTGCCGGTGTGTTAACGCTAACGGTCGCCCTCACCGCCTCCGCCTGCTCCGGCGGGGACGCGCCCCAGGCGGACCCCGGCACGATCACCTTCATGTCGAAGCTGTTCGGCACCGCGCCGGACCCCAAGGGCGAGATGCACCAGGCGGTCGAGAAGTTCCTCGGCAAGAAGCTCAAGATCACCTGGGTGCCCAACGCCGAGTACACCGAGAAGCTGAACGTCACGCTCGCCTCGGACGACATCCCGCAGGTCATGGTCGTGGACCCGCACCTGCCGGCGTTCGTCAAGGCCGCTCAAGCCGGAGCGTTCTGGGATCTGACCGACAAGCTGGACAAGTACCCGAACCTCAAGCCCGCCGACGCGCAGACGGCGCTCAACGCCTCCATCAACGGCAAGACCTACGGCCTCTACCGGATGCGGCCGCTGCTGCGCTCGGCGGTCGTCATCCGCAAGGACTGGCTGGAGAAGGTCGGCCTCGACGAGCCCGAGACGGTCGACGACCTCTACGAGATCGCCAAGGCGTTCACGGAGAAGGACCCGGACGGCAACGGCAAGAAGGACACCTACGGCCTCGTCATCCCGAAATGGCCGGGCAACTACGCCAGCTCCAGCCCTTACGACGTGATCGAGACCTGGTTCGGCGCCCCGAACGGCTGGGGCGAGCGCGACGGCAAGATCGTTCCGGGCTTCGACACCCCGGAGTTCCTCGAGGCCAACCGGTGGCTGAAGAAGATGGTCGACGGAGGCATGGTCAACCCCGACTTCGCCACCCTCGACGCCGCCAAGTGGAACGACCCCGTCCAGCAGAACAGGGGCGGCATCATCATCGACGTCAACATCCGCTCCAGGCAGTGGCTCGACCTGTTCTACGAGCAGGACAAGGAGACCTACGGCGACAAGGTCACCATGGTCGGCAACCTCAAGCGCTCCGACGGGAAGAAGTTCTCCTACCCGTTCACCGGCTACCTCGACTCCCTGGCCATCTCCAAGCAGAGCGTGCGGACCGAGGCGGAGCTCGACAACGTGCTGAAGACCCTCGACAAGCTGGCGACCAAGGAGGGCCAGGTCCTGCTCACCAACGGCATCGAGGGCCGCAACTTCGAGGTCGAGAACGGCGACACCGCCGCGCTGATCAACGAGGACGACCCCGCGGTCAAGACCGTCCAGAACGACGTGGACGACGCCTTCATCCAGCTCAGCACCAAGGGTGACGTGTCCATCGGCGGGATCGCCTACCAGCGTGTGCCGTCGGGGGAGCCGTACCAGGAGATGCTCAGGCTCCAGAAGGAGCTGGTGGAGGAGGACCTCAAGACGGCCGTGCACAACGTGGCGCTGCCCGTGGTCTCGCCCACCGCCGTCGCGAAGGGCGCGCAGATCGACACGATCGTCTCGGACGCCCGGATCAAGTATCTGTCGGGCACCTTCACCGAGGAGCAGCTCAAGGCCGAGATCAAGCGCTGGTACGACAGCGGCGGCACGCAGGTGGCCGCCGAGATCAACGACCTGGTGTCCAAGCTCGGGCAGTAGCCGTCGCGTCGAGAGGCCCGGGGCCCGCGCGTCCCGGGCCTCTCACATGAAAGGAGGCCGCTGTGGCCACCGACCTGGCGCCGCCTCCACCGAAGGCGGCCACCAAGGCGAAGAGGCGGAGGGCCGGCAAGGTGCCGCTCCGCGCGGCGCTGGCGCGCTATCGCTGGCTCTACCTGATGCTCATCCCGGGCGTCGCCTACTTCGTGCTCTTCAAGTATCTGCCGATGTACGGCGTGACGATCGCCTTCCAGGACTTCCTGCCCTTCCTCGGCTACTCGGGCAGCCCCTGGGTCGGCTTCAAGCACTTCGAGGATCTCTTCTCCGGCCCCGACTTCGGCCGGCTGATGTTCAACACGCTGTTCCTCGCGTTGCTGCACATCGTCATCGTCTTCCCCGCGCCGATCATCGTCGCGCTGATGCTCAACGAGCTGCGTGTCAGCCTCCTCAAGCGGTCGGTCCAGTCGCTGATCTACATCCCGCACTTCCTGTCCTGGACGATCGTCGCGTCGCTGACGTACCTGCTGTTCGCGGCGGACTTCGGCGTGATCTCCGGGTGGATCCGCGACGTGCTGGGCGACACCGCGAAGGTCGACTACATGGCGCAGGAGGAGTGGTTCCGGCCGCTGATCATCCTGCAGCAGCTGTGGAAGCAGACCGGCTGGGGCACGATCATCTACCTCGCCGCGCTGGCGGGCGTGGACCCCAACCTGTACGAAGCCGCCCGCATGGACGGCGCGGGACGTTTCCGGCAGCTCTGGCACGTCACCCTGCCCGCGATCCGCCCCACGGTCGTCGTGATGGCGATCCTCGCGTCCGGCAACCTGCTCGACTCCGGATTCGAGCAGATCTGGCTCATGACCACCTCGCTGAACCGCTCGGTGGCCGACGTGTTCGACACCTACGTCTACTACGCCGGCATCCAGCAGGGCGCCATCAGCTACTCCACCGCCGTCGGCCTGTTCAAGGGCGTGGCGGGCGTCATCCTGATCTTCGGCTCGAACTGGCTGGCCAAGCGCCTCGGCCAGCGTGGACTGTTCTGAGGAGCCCCGGCATGCCGACCATGACCGAGACCAAGGCCACGCAGCCGGTCGACAACCACGGCTCGCTCGCCAGCCGCACGTTCGACACCCTCAACGTCGTCGTGCTCGTCGGGCTGGCGCTCATCACGGTGCTGCCGCTGCTCTACGTGCTGGCCGGATCGTTCGCGGGCGAGGCGGAGATCTCCTCGCGCCCGTTCTTCCTGTGGCCGGAGAAGTTCGTCACCGAGTCCTACGCCTACATCTTCGCCACCGACACGTTCGTCCGCGCCCTGCTCACGACCGTCGTCGTGACGGCGGTCGGCACGGTGGTCCAGCTGCTGCTGACCTTCACCATGGCCTACCCGCTGGCCAAGCGGTACCTCCCGGGCAGGACGCTGGTCCTGAACCTGGTCATCTTCACGATGGTCTTCTCCGGCGGGATGATCCCCACCTACCTGGTGGTGCGCGACCTGGGTTTGCTCGACAGCTACTGGGCGCTGATCCTGCCGCTGGCGATCAACCCGTTCTACCTGATCATCGTCAAGAGCTTCTTCCAGGAGCTGCCCCAGGCGCTGGAGGAGGCCGCGCGCATCGACGGCTGCAACGAGATGGGCGTGTTCTTCAAGATCGTCCTGCCGCTGTCCAAGCCGGTCATCGCGACCTTCTCGCTGTTCTACGCGGTGGCCATCTGGAACGACTACATGTCGCCGCTGCTGTACATCAGCGACCCTGACAAGTGGACGCTGCAGGTCCTGGTGCGGCAGCTGACCAGCACCGACGCCGCCACCGCCCTGTCGCAGATGGACCGGACCTGGGTGCCGCCGGAGCAGGGCCTGAAGTTCGCCGTCGTCGTCATCGCGACCCTGCCCATCCTGTTCTTCTACCCGTTCCTGCAGAAGCACTTCGCCAAGGGCGTGCTGATCGGGTCGGTCAAGGAATGAGGCAGGGCCCGCAGCCCCCGACTGAAGGAGATCACATGACCGAGCTTCGCTGGCTGGACCGACCGGGTGAGGAGGGGACGACCTGGGGGGTCCCGTGGCCGCGCGGCACGGTGGCACGGGACGCGCCGTTCGCCCTGGCCGACGACGCGGGCCGTGAGGTGCCCGTGCAGAGCTGGGTGACCGCCACCTGGCCGGACGGCTCGGTCAAGTGGTCGGCCCACGCCATCGGGGCGCAGCGGGACGTCGCGCGGGCGTACCGGCTCGAACCGGGTCGCGAGCCCGCCGCGTCCGGGACGGCCGTCACGGTCGCCCGCGAGCGCGGCGGGCTGGTCGTCAGCACGGGCGTGGTCACCTGGGAGCTCGGCGGCGGGACGGTCGCCCGCTCGATCTCGCGCGGGAGCCGCGAGATCGCCAGGAACGTCCGCCTGGTCAGCCTCCGGCAGGGTGAGCCCACCCCCGACGAGGGCGGCGCCGTGGTCCGCGAGCAGGGCGAGGGCGTCGTGGAGAGCGTCACCGTCGAGCAGGACGGCCCCCTGCGCGCCGTCGTGCGGCTGGAGGGCCGGCACGGAGACTGGCTGCCGTTCACCGTGCGCCTCTACTTCCACGCCGGCGCCGAGCAGGTGCGGATCATGCACACGTTCGTCTACGACGGCGACCCTGAGCGGGACTTCCTGGCCGGGCTCGGCCTGCGCGCCGACGTGGTCATGCACGATCCGCTCCACGACAGGCACGTACGGCTGGCCGGCGCGGAAGGCTTCCTCACCGAGGCGGTACGCGGCCTGACCGGCCTGCGCCGCGACCCCGGCGAGCACGTACGCAGGGCGCAGGTCGAGGGCAGGCCCGCCGGGGAGATCGCCCCCGACGTCGCGAGCCGGCTGCACCTCATCCCCGCCTGGAACGACTACACCCTCGACCAGAGCTCGGCCGACGGCTACACGCTGCGCAAGCGCACCGCGGAGGGCCACGCGTGGGTGACGATCCCCTCGGGGACGCGCTCGGGCGGCTACGGCTACGTCGGCGGCGTCAGCGGCGGCCTCGGGTTCGGGCTGCGCGACTTCTGGCGCCTGCACCCCACCCGCCTCGACGTCAGGAACGCCGCCACCGGCCTGGCCACCGCCACCGTCTGGTTGTGGTCGCCGTCCGCGCCGGCCATGGACCTGCGCTTCTACCACGACGGGATGGGCCAGGACACGTTCGCCGAGCAGCTCGAGGGCCTGGAGATCACGTACGAGGACTACGAGCCGGGCTTCGGCGACGCCCACGGCGTGGCGCGTACGCACGAGCTGACCCTGCGCGCCTGCGACGCCACGCCCTCGGCCGCGGACCTCGCCGCGCACGCCGCCGCCATGAACGAGCCCGGCCTGCTGCGCGTCTCCCCGGAGCGGATCAGGCAGGCCGGCGTGTTCGGCGTGTGGGGACTGCCCGACCGTTCCACGCCGGCGCGCGCCCTGATCGAGGACCGCCTGGACTTCCTGTTCGACCTGTACGTGCGCGAGCGCGAGCAGCGCAGGTGGTACGGCTTCTGGGACTACGGCGACGTCATGCACACCTACGACCCCGACCGGCACACCTGGCGTTACGACGTGGGCGGCTACGCGTGGGACAACTCGGAGCTGTCGCCCGACCTGTGGCTCTGGCTGCAGTACCTGCGCACGGGACGCGCGGACGTCTTCCGGTTCGCCGAGGCCATGACCCGCCACACGGGCGAGGTCGACGTCTACCATCTCGGCAGGTGGAAGGGCCTGGGCAGCCGGCACAACGTGCAGCACTGGGGTTGCAGCTGCAAGCAGTTGCGCATCTCCAACGCCGCCTACCGCCGCTTCCACCACTACCTGACCGCCGACGAGCGCACCGGCGACCTCATGGACGAGCTGAGCACGCCGGAGGAGACGTTCCTGGCGATCGACCCCACGCGCAAGGTGCGCGAGGACGTCTACACCCCCGACCCGGCCGGGCTGTCGGTCGGCCTGGGCACGGACTGGGGATCGCTGGCGGCGGCGTGGCTGACCCGGTGGGAGCGGCACGGCGACGAGCGGGCCAGGGACCGGCTGCTGGGCACGATGGCCGACATCGGGGCGATGCCGCGCCGGTTCCTGACGGGTGAGGGCCGGCTGAACCTGGAGACGGGCCGTTTCGACACCTCGCGGGACCAGATCTCCGTCTCGCACCTGTCGTCGTTGTTCGGGTTGCCGGAGATGTGCGCGGAGCTCATCGCGCTCGATCTGGGCGTGCCGGGCTTCGAGGAGGCGTGGCTGGAGTACTGCCGCCTCTATCTCGCCACCCCCGAGCAGCAGGAGGCCGAGGTGGGCCGGCGGCTGAGCGGGATCTCGCTGATCCAGGCGCACAGCAGGCTCACCGCGTACGCGGCGGCGCGCACCGGCGACGCCGGGATGGCCGCGTGGGCGTGGCGCAAGTTCCGCCTCGGCGAGGGCGACCAGCTCAACCGCAACCCGCTGCAGCACCAGGAGAAGTGGGAGCTGACGCTGGTCGACGGCCCCGAGGTGCCGTCGCCGGTGCGCGAGGCGCCGTTCGTGTCGACCAACAGCGCGGCGCAGTACGGCCTGGCAGCGATCTGCAACCTGGCACTGATCGCGGAGCACCTGGCGGAGGATTAACCAGGGGTGGGGCCCCTCCGGGGGCCCTACACTGATCGGTATGCATACTCCCGATTGATCGGCGTCGCACGCCCCAACCCTCGTTTCCTAGCTCGGGAGTGTTCCGCCATCATGATCATCGCCAGTGATATCGAGCTGCGCGCGGGCGCGCGCCTGCTCATCGAGAAAGCCACGTTCTGGGTCAATCCCGGCGACAAGATCGGGCTCGTCGGCCGCAACGGCGCGGGCAAGACGACCCTGACCAAGGTGCTTGCGGGCGAGGGGTTGCCCGCGTCCGGCGCCGTCACCAGGTCCGGCAGCGTCGGCTACCTCCCTCAGGACCCGCGCACCGGCGACCTGCAGGTGCTGGCCCGCGACCGCATCCTGTCGGCGCGCGGGCTCGACGAGGTGCTCCGCAAGCTGCGCGAGGCCGAGCTCGGCATGTCCTCCGCCGACGACCGCACGCGCGAGCGGGCGGTGAAGCAGTACGGTCGCCTCGAGGACCAGATGCACGTGCTCGGCGGCTACGCGGCCGAGTCGGAGGCCGCCTCCATCGCCTCCAGTCTCGGCCTGCCCGACAGGGTGCTCACGCAGCCGCTGCAAACGCTTTCCGGCGGCCAGCGCCGGCGCGTGGAATTGGCGAGAATTCTTTTCAGCGGAGCGGAAACTCTCCTTCTCGACGAGCCGACAAACCACCTAGATGCCGACTCAATCGGGTGGCTTCGTGATTTTTTGCGATCCCATCAAGGCGGCTTGGTGATCATCAGCCACGACGTCGCCCTTCTTGAAGCCACGGTCAACAAGGTCCTGCACCTCGACGCCAACCGCTCGGTGATCGACCACTACAACGTGGGCTGGAAGGCCTACCTCGCGCAGCGCGAGACCGACGAGAAGCGCAGGAAGCGGGAGCGGGCCAACGCGGAGAAGCAGGCGGGCGCGCTGCTGGCGCAGGCCGACAAGATGCGCGCCAAGGCCACCAAGGCCAAGGCCGCCCAGGACATGATGCGGCGCGCGCACCGGCTGCTGGCGGGCACGGAGGAGGAGCGCCAGAGCGACAAGGTGGCCAAACTGCGCTTTCCCGAGCCCCAGCCGTGCGGGCGCACCCCGCTCACGGCGGAAGGGCTGTCGAAGTCGTACGGCTCGCTCGAGGTGTTCACCGACGTCGACGTGGCCATCGACCGCGGCCACAGGGTCGTCATCCTGGGCCTCAACGGCGCCGGCAAGACCACGCTGCTCCGCCTGCTCGGCGGCATGGAGAAGCCCGACACCGGCGAGGTCAGGCCCGGTCACGGCCTCAAGATCGGCTATTACGCCCAGGAGCACGAGACCCTCGACAACGATCGCACGCTCCTGGAGAACATGCGCTCGGCCGGTGGCCAGTTCACCGACACCGAGTTGCGCAAGGTGCTCGGCTCGTTCCTGTTCACGGGAGAGGACGCCGACAAGCCGGCCGGAGTGCTCTCCGGCGGCGAGAAGACCCGGCTCGCCCTGGCCATCCTGGTGCTTTCGAGCGCCAATGTGCTCCTTCTCGACGAGCCGACGAACAACCTCGACCCTGTCAGCCGCGAGCAGGTTCTCAATGCTCTACGGTCCTATTCAGGGGCAATCGTCCTAGTGACACATGACGAGGGTGCCGTTGACGCCCTGTCACCGGATAGGGTGATCTTGCTACCTGACGGAACTGAAGACGCATGGAGCGACGAATTTTCCGATCTTGTGGCACTTGCCTGATCTTAATTTGAGTGGGTACGGATCTTTTCCCGTGGAGTAGGTAGCCGATCCCGCTGAAATGACTGATCATGGCGGAGTAACGCTGCGGAAGTCCGGCACTACAGGAGGTACTCGTGGCCGAGACACTGAAGAAGGGCACCCGGGTCACCGGGGCCGACCGGGAAAAACTGGCCGGCGATCTCAAGAAGCGCTACGCGCAGGGCGAGAGCATCCGCGCCCTGGCCGCTTCTACCGGCCGGTCCTACGGGTTCATCCACCGCATCCTTAGCGAGTCCGGCGTGACTCTGCGCGGGCGCGGCGGGGCGACCCGGGGCAAGTCCAAGCGCTGACGGCCGCCTCGGAACGTGCGACCGCAGCCGCTCGTCCCTTGACAGCCGACGTCGCGCCCGGGCCAGAACGACATTCTGTAGGCTCGGGCGCGACGGTCAGCACTCCGCGGCGCACCCTGTGCGCGGCCGGGACACGAGGAGCGGGCGATGGCGGAAGCGCGGGCGCAACAGCGCGGGGGGTATGCGGAGGACGCCTCGGCCGGGAATCCGGCGGACGGCGGGCTCCGATTCGAGGTGGACGGTGAGATAGCGACGATCACGCTGGCCCGGCCGGAAAAGCGCAACGCCATGACGTTCGCGACATGGTCGGCACTGGCTCGCATCGGCGAGAACCTGCCCGAGCAGGTGCGCGTCGTCGTCGTGAAAGGTGAGGGACCGTCCTTCTCGGCAGGAATCGACCTGCGAATGTTCACACCAGAGGGGGTGCCCGGACAGGGCTCGTTCAGCTCGGCGGCCGCTGCTGACGCCGCCACCTTCGAGCAGCGCTTGCAGCAGGCTCAGGCGGGATACCTGTGGCTGCGCCGCCCGGAGATCGTTTCCATCGCCGCCGTGCGGGGGCACGCGATCGGCGCTGGATTCCAACTGGCGCTCGCCTGCGACCTGCGGATCGTCGCCGACGACGTCGCGTTCTGCATGAAGGAGGCCGCGCTGGGCCTCGTGCCCGACCTGACCGGCACCAAGCCCCTGGTCGAGCTGGTGGGCCTGGCCAAGGCGAAGGACCTGTGCCTGACGGCCAGGGTGGTGCACGCGGACGAGGCCGTGCGGATCGGCCTCGCGGAGAACGTGGTCGCAGGGAGCGACCTCGACCAGGCCGTACATGACAAGATCGCGGAGCTGCTCGCCGTCAACCGGGACGCGGCCGCCGCGACCAAGCGACTTCTCCAGGGGGCGCAGGGCCGTTCCCTGGAGGAGCAGTGCGCAGCCGAGGGGGCCGAGCAGGCCGCCCGGCTCAAAGCCCTCTTCGGCTGAGGCGGGTGCACAGGGGCAGGGGGCGGGGCGGATACTGGAAGGCCCCGGGATTTCGCGGTGAGCTGACTCGGGAATCCTCGTACGCCATGGCGGCGCTGTGCCGGGAGGAGGATCCCGAATGGCGATGATGGGCGGGGGCTTCGGCCCCGGTGTGATGGCGTCCCTGCGGCGCGACGACTCGGTGACCAGGCAGCGGCTGCGTCCCGGCATCGTGCGGCGCATCGCGCGCTACGCCAGGCCCTACACCAGGCAGATCGTGGCGTTCCTCGTGCTCGTCGTGCTGGGCGCGGTGATCGTGGTCGCCAACCCGCTGCTGATGAAGGCGATCATCGACGACGGCATCCTGCCCAAGCGGACCGGCGTCGTGGTCGGGCTGGCCGTGGCGATCGCCGTGCTGGCGGTGGTCGACGCCGGTCTGACGCTGGTGCAGCGGTGGTTCTCGGCGCGCATCGGCGAGGGCCTGATCTTCGACCTGCGCACCGAGGTGTTCGACCACGTGCAGCGCATGCCGGTGGCGTTCTTCATGCGGGCCCAGACCGGCGCGCTGGTCAGCAGGCTCAACACCGACGTGATCGGCGCCCAGCGGGCGCTGACGAGCACGCTGTCGTCCGTGGTCTCCAACGTGGTCAGCCTGGTCCTGGTGCTGGGCGCGATGCTGGCCCTGTCGTGGCAGGTCACCCTGGTCGCGCTGGTGCTGCTGCCGATCTTCATCGTCCCCGCCAAGTTCGTGGGCCGCCGCATGTCCGCGCTGACCCGGGAGCAGATGCAGCTCGACGCCGAGATGAGCTCGGTCACCACCGAGCGGTTCAACGTGGCGGGCGCGACGGTCGCCAAGCTCTACGGCCGGCCGGAGGACGACGCCGAGATGTTCGGCAGCCGGGCCGCCAGGGTCCGCGACGTGGGCGTGACCGTCGGCATGTACGGCACCGTGTTCAGGGTCGCCCTCGGGCTCGTGGCCGCGCTGGCCACCGCCCTCGTGTACGGCATCGGCGGCGTGCTGTCCGTCTCCGACGTCTTCGAGCTGGGCACGCTGGTGGCCCTGGCCGCCCTGCTGATGCGCCTGTACGGCCCGCTCACGTCGCTGTCCAACGTGCACGTGGACGTGATGACGGCCCTCGTGAGCTTCGACCGGGTCTTCGAGATCCTCGACCTCGAGCCCATGGTGGCGCAGCGCCCCGGCGCCGTTCCGGTGCCCGAGGGGCCGGTGACGATCGAGTTCGACGACGTTCGCTTCCGCTATCCCGCCGCCGAGGAGGTCTCGCTGGCCTCGCTGGAGTCGGTGGCCCGGCAGGACACCGGCCCGTCCCATCCGGTGCTGAAGGGCGTCTCGTTCCGGGCCGAGCCGGGGCAGCTGATCGCCCTCGTCGGCCACTCGGGCGCCGGCAAGACGACGATGACGTCGCTGGTCTCCCGCCTCTACGACGTCAACGAGGGCGCGGTCAGGATCAACGGGCTCGACGTGCGCGACGCCACGCTCGACTCCCTGCGCGACACCGTGGGGGTGGTCATGCAGGACGCTCATCTCTTCCATGACACGATCGCGGCCAACCTCCGCTATGCCAGGCCAGGCGCGGGCGACGAGGAGATCTGGGACGCTCTCAGGGCCGCGCAGATAGGTGACCTCGTGGAGGGCCTGCCCGACGGGCTGGAGACGGTCGTGGGCGATCGCGGCTACCGGCTGTCCGGCGGCGAGAAGCAGCGCCTCGCGCTGGCCAGGCTGCTGCTCAAGGCGCCGCGGGTGGTGGTGCTCGACGAGGCCACCGCCCACCTCGACTCCGAGTCGGAGGCGGCGGTGCAGGTGGCGCTGAAGACCGCGCTGGCAGGCCGCACGTCGCTGGTCATCGCGCACCGGCTGTCGACGATCAGGGAGGCCGACGAGATCCTCGTCGTCCACGACGGCCGCATCGCCGAACGCGGCCGGCACGACGAGCTGCTGGCGCGCGACGGGCTCTACGCCGAGCTCTACCGCACCCAGTTCACCTCTTCTTCAGGTAGCCCAGCCGCTTGAGCTCCTCGCGGGCGACCTTCTCCACCAGCTTGACGTCGTCGCGCCCGAGCCGGGAGGTGTGGGCGCCCGGCTTGGGGACGCCGGGGTCGTACAGGACGACCTTGGACACCCGCGTCTCCAGGAACTCCGCGAGCGTGGCCACCGTCTGCTGCGGCCTGAGCACGAGGTCCTCGTAGCGCAGCGTCAGCAGCTGCTCCTCGGGCAGTGTCCTGCGCAGCTCGGCGCTGACCCGTACGGCGCTGCGCCAGCGCAGCGCGCTCTTGCCCGCGTCCGGCATGTCGCGCCACCGGTCGAGGTGCTCGTCCTTGCTGACGCCGAAGAACGCGTTGGGGAACTCGGTCTGGCCTGTCAGCATCGCCGGCTTGAACCAGGCCAGGCACGCCGGATCGGCCAGCATGCCGGCCACGGCGTCCCTGCCGTCGCGGATGAGCTGCACGAACCGGGCGTCGGGGAAGGCCTGGAGCAGCACGGGAACGCTGTAGAGCAGGTCGGGGCTGCCGTCTCCGAACCGGGTGACGTCGCCGGTGCTCACGCAGGGGCCGGTGCCGGTGACACCGCCGGCCTCCCTGCACGGTTCGGCGCACTGGCCGCACGACCGGGGCAGCACCTGCCACGACTCGGCGAGGGCGTCACGCATGACGCGCACGGCGCCGGACGTGGCGGCGAGCGACGGTTTGCGGGCGAAGGCGTACACCACGTGCGCCACGCTCGCGCGGCCCATCGTCACGTGGAAGCCAGGGGATCGTTTCAGGGCGCGGGCGAGCAGATCCGTACCGGAATGCGGGGCTCCGAGCAGGAAGACCGGCCGGCGGACCTTGACGCCGTTGACCACGAGGATGTGGGGCGGAAGTCGCATACGACAGGTAAGTGTGGCACCGTTTGGCACGTGGAAAAGCCAGTGCCGCATCGGTGCTCACCGGAGCAGGCATGGAAGGAGTTGGTCGATGCAGCCGGGTGACACCGTCGCGATCGTCTCGCCGTCAGGCCCGCCCAACGCCGTGATGCTCAGGCGCGGCGTCGAGCGTCTGGAGAGCCTGGGGCTGAAGGTGGTGCTCGGCGCGCACGCGCTCGACCGCCAGAAGCTCGACTACCTCGCGGGCAGCGACGCGGCCAGGGCCGCCGACCTGCAGGCGGCCTGGTGCGACCCGGCCGTCTCCGCGGTGTTCTGCTGCAGGGGCGGCTACGGCGCCGCGCGGCTGCTCGACCGGCTCGACTGGAACGCCATGCGGGCGGCGGGCCGCAAGGTCCTCGTCGGGTCCAGTGACATCACGGCGCTGCACAACGCGTTCGCCGTCGAGCTGGGCGTGCCGACCTTGCACGGGCCGATGCCCGCCTCCCGGATCATGGCCGACGAGAAGCAGCCGGAGCCGCAGAGCTGGGAGAGCCTGCGGGCGGCGCTGTTCGGCGCGGACGGCCCCGCCCACGACTACCGGGTGCACGGCGACCGGGTGCTGGCGCCGGGGCGGGCCGAGGGGGTGCTGTCCGGCGGTAACCTGTCGCTGCTGGCCTCCATGTGCGGCACCCGGTGGCAGCCGTCGTTCCAGGGCAAGATCGCTTTTCTGGAGGACGTGACCGAGGAGCCCTACCGGATCGACCGCATGCTGACGCAGCTGTTGCAGGCGGGGGTGTTCGAGGGCGTGCGGGGCGTCGCGCTCGGCTCGTGGGTCGACTGCGGCGATCCCTATCCGGTGCTGCGCGACCGCCTGGCGCCGCTGGGGGTGCCGGTGGTGGCGGGGTTGCCGGTGGGTCACGGGTCGCCTCAGATGAGCGTGTGGCTGGGAGCGCTTGGTGTTATCGATACCGAATCGTGCTCCCTGGCTGGTCGGATCGGCGATGAGGAGCAGGCAAGGTAGGAGGGACGAAACCGACAGAAGGGACACGGCGCGTGAATTTGTTCGGGCGCGACCGCGAACCCTCACGCCGGCCGGTCGAGGACGTCGACCTCGATTCCCTGCTCGCGCTCGTCGCGGAGTCCCTCGGATACACCTTCGCGTTCGCCCGCGACGGAGGCTCCGTGAGGTTGACGAGCGCCACGGAAGCGGGCGAGCCGCTGGTCGTCCGGCTCACCGGGCTGCGGCGCGAGGCCGCGCGCAGAGCCAGGGAAGACTGGCCGATGCTGGTCTCCGAGCACCTCGCGCACGCCGTCGCCACCGCGGGTGACCGGCTCGACGTCTGCGACCTGGAGCAGGCCAAGCCGCTGATGCGCACCCGGGTGGAGTCCGTCGACGAGGTGAGCGACCTGACCCGCGTGGTGGGCCGCCACCTCAACGCCGACCTCGTGGAGCTGCTCACCATCGGCACGCGGGCCGTGCGCCCCGAGGAGGCGGGCTGCTGGCCCGTCCCGCCGGCGCGGGCCCTCGACCTGGCCGTGGCCAACGTGCGGCGCGAGGAGCGGCTGCTGGCCGAGAGGATCGAACTGTCGGGCACGCCGGTGACCCGCCTGACCGCGGCCACCCCCGCCGCGGCCACGCATCTGCGGTGGCTGGGCTCCTACCTGCCCGTGCCCGCCGACGGGGCGCTCGTGGTGCTGCCCGACCCGTACACCCTGCTCGTCCATCCGGTCGACGGGATCGGGGTGGTGCGGGCCATCGAGCGGCTGCGGGTGCACGCGGCCCGCACCGACGGGCTCAGCGCGCAGGTCTACTGGTGGCACCGGGGAGTGCTGACGCTCATCAAGGCCGACATCGTGCTGCAGAGCGGCCACGCCCGCCTCGTCGTGGCGCCGCCGCCGGAGTTCGCCGAGGTCCTGGCCCGCCTGGCCGTCTGACACCCCCTCCTGGCCCTCCGTCGCGATCGGAGCCGCCCGCCGTTCAGAGCCCGAACGCCGCCGACACCCGGTCGGTCAGGTCGTCCTCGGTCATCGTGCCGTCGACCTCGATGACGGGCAGCCCGAGCCCGAGCGCCTCCCCGGCGAGGCGCTCGGTGAACATCCGGTCGCGTTCGAGCAGGTTGCGCAGCGCCCTGTCCGGATCGCCCGTCCTCCCGGCGATCTGCCAGAGCGAGCCCCGGCTGCGGAAGGCCTCCCGGCGGAACCCGGGCGACGGAATCAGCCAGACGGCCCGGTCCGGCCTGGCCAGCAGGGGCTTCACCAGGTGCGGCAGCAGCCGGAAGCCCTCGGCGACCACGGGAGGTCCGGCGAGAAGCCGCAGGAGGTCCTCGACGATCAGGCCGAAGCCCTCGCCCCGGAACCAGTGGAACGTCTCCAGCATGGTCTCGGGAGACCGGTTCACCCACCGCTCGTCCATGTCCATGGCCATGAACGCGTGCAGGTGCGGGCACGCGCCGGGCGTGCTCCTGGCGGCGTGATCCGGCATCACGTCGTCGGTGGCATACAGGCGCAGGCCGTGCCGGTCCGCGAGGCGGCGGGCGACGGTCGACTTGCCCGCGCCGCTTCCGCCGCCGATCCAGTAGACGTGCCGGAGCCGGGCACGCAGGTCCGCCGCGCGGGCTTCGCCCGGCCGGTCAGGCCGCATGCTTCCCCCTACGGGCGCTATGGACGGCTCACGTAGTCGCGCAGATGCAGCGCGGTGAGCGAGGATCCGGTGGCGACCAGCTCGTCAGGGGTGCCGGAGAACACGACCTGGCCGCCGTCGTGACCGGCTCCCGGGCCCAGGTCGACGATCCAGTCGGCGTGGGCCATGACGGCCTGGTGGTGCTCGATCACGATGACCGTGTTGCCGTCGTCCACCAGACGGTCGAGCAGGGCGAGAAGCTGGTCGACGTCCGCCAGGTGCAGCCCCGTGGTGGGCTCGTCCAGCACGTACGTGGTGCCGTTCTTCGCCATGTTGATGGCCAGCTTGAGCCGCTGCCGCTCGCCGCCCGACAGCGTGGTCAGCGGCTGCCCGAGCCCGATGTAGCCGAGGCCGACCGAGGCCAGCCGGTCGAGGATCGTGCGGGCCTGGCCGGTGGTGAAGAAGTCGCGGGCCTCGGCCACCGGCATGGCGAGCACCTCGCTGATGTTCTTGCCCCGCAGCGTGTACGTCAGCACCTCCGGCGTGAACCGCTTGCCCTCGCACTCCTCGCACACCGACGCCACCTCGGCCATCATCGCGAGGTCGGTGTAGATGAGCCCGATGCCCTTGCACTTCGGGCAGGCCCCCGCCGAATTGGCGCTGAACAGGCCCGGCTTGACGCCGTTGGCCTTGGCGAAGGCCGCGCGGATCGGGTCGAGCACCCCGGTGTAGGTGGCCGGGTTGCTCCTGCGCGAGCCGCGGATCGGCGACTGGTCGGCCACCACGACGCCGTCGCGGCCCGCGACGTAGCCGTGGATCAGCGAGCTCTTGCCCGACCCCGCCACGCCGGTGACCACGGTCAGCACGCCCAGCGGGATGTCGACGCTCACGCCGCGCAGGTTGTGCAGGGTGGCGTTCCTGACCGGCAGCTGCCCCGACGGGCTGCGGACCTCCTCGCGCAGGCGTACCCGGTGGTCGAGGTAGCGGCCGGTCAGCGTGCCGGAGGCGCGCAGCCCGTCGAGGTCGCCGTCGTAACAGAGCTGACCGCCGGCCGCGCCGGCGCCGGGGCCGAGGTCGACGACGTGGTCGGCGATGGCGATGGTCTCCGGCTTGTGCTCGACGACGAGCACCGTGTTGCCCTTGTCGCGCAGCTGGAGCAGCAGGGTGTTCATCCGCTGGATGTCGTGCGGGTGCAGGCCGGCCGTCGGCTCGTCGAAGACGTAGGTGACGTCGGTCAGGCTGGAGTTGAGGTGGCGCACCATCTTGACCCGCTGCGCCTCGCCGCCGGACAGCGTGGACGACTCGCGGTCGAGGCTGAGATAGCCGAGACCGATCTCGACCAGCGAGTCGAGGGTGGAGAGCAGGCCGTCCAGCACCGGGCCGACGGCCTGGCTGCCGATGCCGCGGACGAAGGCGGCCAGGTCGTTGACCTGCATGGCCGAGCAGTCGGCGATGTTCCTGCCGTCGATCCGGCAGGCGAGCGCGGCCTCGTTGAGCCGGGAGCCCGCGCAGGACGGGCAGCGGGTCAGCTTGACCGCCCGGTCGGCGAACGCCCGCGCCGACGGCTGCATCGACTCGCGGTCCTTGGCGAGGTAGGCGCGCCTGACCCGGGTGACGAGCCCTTCGTAGGTGAAGTTGTTGGAGCCGTACTTGAGCTTGGTGGGCGGCTTGTGGAGGAGGTCGTCCCACTGCTCGGGGGTGAAGTCCTTGAGCTTGACGGCGGGGTCGAACAGGCCTGACCCGGCCACGACCTGCCACGGCCAGCTGTCGACCGGGTAGCCGGGGATCTTGATGGCGCCGTCGTTCAGCGACAGCTCCCTGTCGACCAGCTCGTCCACGTCGATGTCGGACGCCTTGCCCAGCCCTTCGCACTCGGGGCACATGCCCTCGGCCATGTTGAAGCTGAACGCGCCGGCCGAGCCGGCGTGCGGCTCACCGAGCCGGCTGAAGAGGATGCGCAGCATGGTGTGCGCGTCGGTCGCCGTGCCCACGGTCGAGCGGGCGTTGGCGCCCATGCGCTCCTGGTCGACGATGATCGCCGCGCTCAGGTTGTGCAGCGCGTCGACGTCGGGGCGGGCCAGGCTCGGCATGAAGGCCTGGATGAACGCGGTGTACGTCTCGTCGATCATCCGGCGGGACTCGGCGGCGATCGTGTCGAAGACGAGCGAGGACTTGCCGGAGCCGGACACTCCGGTGAAGACGGTGAGACGTCGCTTGGGGATGTCGAGGGAGACGCCCTTGAGGTTGTTCTCCCTGGCGCCACGGACCTGGATGCGGTCGTGGCTGTCAGCGGCGGTGTGATCGTGAGGCTGGACGGCGCTTGCCTGCTGGCTGGAGAGCACGGAACCCTTCCGTCGTCGGCCGACTGTTTATGCCGTAAGGCGATAGCTGGGACAGCTTACAACGGCGGCCGGCCGCTCGCGCCCGCCGTAGGAGGCGGGCGCTCGCGGGTCAGGCGGACGCGGGTTGACGTGCCGGTGGTGGAGCCCGATGACCGGGATCTCGTGCAGGCTTCCCGAGTACAGGAACTGCGTCATGCCGATCAGCAGCCGCCGCACGTCCTCCTGCGGCCGCACGACCAGGCGCAGGAACTGGCTGGTGGTGCCGAGCTTGTTGCCGCACTCCCTGACGTACACGCCGTGCTCGGTGAGCAGGTGGTCGCGCAGCGGCACCCCGTCGTGGCCCGGCGGCAGCTTCACCAGCAGGAAGTTGCCCTGCGACGCGAACACCGACAGCCCCGGCATCGTGCTGAGCTGCTGGAACATCGCCCGCCTGTCGTTGCCGAGCCGCCTGAGGCTGTCCTGGTACTCCGGCCAGAACTGCCGCATCATGAACACCACGACCTCGGCGAACGAGTTGAGGTTCCACTTGGGCAGCGCGTCGCGCACCCGCCCGGCCAGCGCCGGATTGGCGACCATGTAACCGAAGCGGATGCCGTGCAGGCCGAAGTTCTTGCCCAGGCTGCGCAGCACGATCACGTTCGGCCGGACCGCGGCCTCGGCGGCCACCCCCGGGTACGGCTCGGCGTCCACGAACTCGCCGAACGACTCGTCCACGATCACCAGGTCCAGGTCGATCAGCTCGTCGAGGAGCCGCAGCACCTCGTGTTTGGGCAGGTAGCCGCCGTCGGGATTGTTGGGGTTGCAGATCACCGCCACCCGGGAGCCGCGCGTACGGATGAACGAGACGTAGTCGCTCACGTCGAGCGCGAAGTTGCGGCTCTCCAGCAGCGGATACATGTCCACCCGCTTGCCCGTCTCCAGCGGCTGGTCCGTCCAGCGGCCGAACGTGGGGATCGGCACGGCCAGGCTCTCGCGCACCAGGAGATGGTCGATCCAGGTGATCAGCTCCGTCGACCCGTTGCCCATGGCGACCGTCTTGGGGTGGAGGCCGAGGGTGGAGCAGAGCTCCTCGGCGATGGTGTTCGCGTCACTCGGATAGAACGTGAGAATCGTCTCCAGGTTCCTCCCGAGATGCTCGAAGATCTCGGGCGTCGGGAAATACGGGTTGCACGGGATGCAGAAGTCCACCGGCGCGCGCTCCCCGGCCGAGCCGCGCATGAGGGAGAAGTACGACGGGCTGTGCGCCTGTGCCCGCAAGAGGCTGAGCTCCACGACACCTCCATGGAACACGTGTCCGATGTGTGGAGGTACGCGCCGATCGCCGGGCCGGTTCACTCGCCGGCGGGCGCCGTTCCCCGCGCCGCTACCCGGGCCGTCCTGCGCAGGGTGAGGATGGCGACGTCGTCGCGCGGCGTCCCGCCGGTGAACTCCCGCAGGTCCGCGCCCACCGCCTGCGCGAGCCTGGCGGGCGGGTCGGCGGCCCACGCGCGCAGGCGCCGCCCGAGCGGGTAGAACGTGCCGCCGGAGTCGCGCGCCTCGGTGACGCCGTCCGTGCACAGCAGCAGCGTCGCACCCGGCGGGAACGCGAAGCGCGCCACCGCCCGCGGCTCGGCCGCCAGCGCGGCCAGGCCCAGGGGCACGGCGGGGTCGCCGAGAGGCACCTGGCCGGCGTCGCCGTCGCGGATGACGTACGGGGCCAGGTGCCCGCAGTTGATGGCCTCGACCTCCGTGTCGCGGCCGATGTCGAGCACCAGCGCGGTGACGAACCGCTCGCGTTCCCCGGTCTGGGTGGCGAACGTGTTCTGCCTGACCACGGACTTCTCCAGCGCGTCCACGACGCCGGCGAGCGTGGCCTCGCGGTAGGCGGCCTCCCTGAACGAGCCGAGCACGACCAGCGCCGTCCCGATCGCCGGCAGGCCCTTGCCCTGCACGTCGGCGATCAGCACCCGCATGCCGTCACGGGTCGCGGCCACTTCGTACATGTCGCCGCCGACCAGCGTGTCCTCCGTCGCCGGCTGGTAGAGGCCGTCGACCTCCACGTCGGCGGTGCGCAGCGGCAGCGGGCGCACGATCAGGCGTTGCAGGGCGGAGGCGGACGAACGCAGCCGGTCGACCTCCTCCTCGCGCCGCACCCGATAACGGCACCCGACCACGCTCAGCACCCCGAACAGCGCCGTGAACCCGGCCGCGATCAGGTTGTCGTCCAGCTCCGCGCCCAGGAAGTAGGTGGTGCCCGCCACCACCAGCAGCACCCACGCCGAGGCGGCGGCCGTCTGGCGCACCGTGCCGAGACCCGAGACGATCGCCGGCAGGAAGATCAGCAACGGGAACAGCCGGACCGCCGTGCCGGTGACGAGGTCCAGCCCGATGACCACGGCCGTGACGAGCAGCACGCCCGCCGCGAACGCCGGCGTCGGGATCCTGGGCCGGCCCGGCCGCCGCCGTTCACGCGCCACGACCGTCCCTCATGGGCCTGCGACGTCGTGCGTCGCGGGGCGGGAACGCGGAACGGCGTCGTGCATCGCGGGGAGGGAACAAGGAACGGCCAGGCACTGTCGTCTCCCGAGGTCGTCGATGGCGATCGGTAGCATACCGTGCATCTAACGTTACCGTCTGATATCGCCGCCGGTCGGGGTGCGAGCGTGAGCGGACCGGACCCGGCAGGTGGAACAGCGGTCCCGCCGGAAGCCAGGGCGGGCGGGTGAGGCACGGTGCGGGGTCGGGCACCATGGATGGTGTGACGACGACGACCGCGGAGCTCGCGGAGCTGGCCGGGCTGGTCGCCCGGGGCGGGGTGGCGGTGCTCAGCGGCGCCGGCCTGTCCACGGAGTCGGGCATCCCCGACTACCGGGGGCCGACGGGCCGCTCGCGCCGCGCCGAGCCGATGACGTACCAGAAGTTCGTCGGCAGCGCGGAGGCGCGGCGGCGCTACTGGGCGCGCAGCCACGTCGGCTGGCGGCAGATCGGCGACGCGCGGCCCAACGCCGGGCACCGGGCCGTGGCCGAGCTGGAGCGGCGCGGACTGCTCGCCGGCATCGTCACCCAGAACGTCGACGGGCTGCACCAGGCGGCGGGCGCGCTGCGGGTGATCGAGTTGCACGGCGGGCTCGACCGGGTCGCCTGCCTGTCGTGCCGGGAGCGCACCTCCCGGGCCGAGCTGGAACGCCGGCTGCGCGAGGCCAACACCGGGTGGGCCGCCTCGGGCGCGATCAACCCCGACGGCGACGCCGTGCTCACCGACGCGCAGGTGGCCGGGTTCCAGGTCGTCGACTGCGCGGGGTGCGGCGGGCTGCTCAAGCCCGACGTCGTGTTCTTCGGCGAGAACGTGCCCAGGCCCCGCGTCGACGAATGCTTCGCCACGGTGGCGGGGGCGCGGGCGCTGCTCGTGCTCGGCTCCTCGCTCAAGGTCAGGTCGGGGCTGCGGTTCGTCACCAGGGCCGCCGAGCTCGGCATCCCGATCGCCATCGTCAACCAGGGCCCGACCGGCGGCGACGCCGACGCGACCCTCACCGTGGACGCCCCGCTGGGCCCCACGCTGTCCGGCCTCACCGCACGACTCGGTGAGATCACTCGGGCGGGGTAGCGGCGGGGCGGCTCGGCGAGGGCACGCGGGCGGCACAATGGAGCGCATGGCACCTCGTTCCTGCCCCTGCGGCCTGCCCACCCCCTACCAGGACTGCTGCGGCAGGTTCCACCGGGGCGAGGCGGCCGCCGCCACCGCCGAGCAGCTCATGCGGTCGAGGTTCAGCGCGTTCGCGACGGGCGACGAGGCCTACCTGCTGCGCACCTGGCATCCCTCCACCCGCCCGGCCCGCCTCGGGCTCGACAGGAAGATGCGCTGGGTGCGGCTGGAGGTGCTGGAGAGCACCGGAGGCAGCGTCGTGCACACCGAGGGCACCGTACGCTTCCGCGCCCACTACGTCGAGCGCGGGCGGGCGGGGGAGCAGGAGGAGCACAGCAGATTCGTCCGCCTGGACGGACACTGGGTCTACGCGGGCGCTTCGTGAACCGTCACGAACGATTCAATGGATTCCTGAAGTGATCGAAGAAATGCGAACGTCACCGGAGAACGTCGAGTCGTGTGGTCCATGGGCGAGAGCCGGGCGGGGCGCGCCAAGCCTTGACGGAAGGCGGTCAGAGGCCGGGGTGGTTGCCGCTGGGTGTCCTTTTCTGCGGGAAAAGCGGCCTTTGAGTGTGGGGGTGGGCTGCGCTCGCGCCGGTAGAGTCGCGAGAGGCGATCTTGTCCTGGGCTCGGGTGCCCGGGCACGCCTCACGCCCGTCGACGCGAAGGATGCTCCCCGTATGACCGGACTCGCCGTCAGAGTCACCGCCGGCGTCGTGCTGCGCGATGCCGATGGTCGCATCCTGCTCATGCGGCGCGCGGAGGACGCCACGTGGGGCATCCCGGGCGGCGGTCTGGAGCCGGGGGAGTCGTGGAGCGAGGCCGCGCTCCGCGAGTGCAGGGAGGAGACCGGGTGGGAGGCGCGCATCGACGGCCTGCTCGGCATCTACAGCGACCCGGCCACGCAGGTCCACCGCTATCCCGGCGGTTCGCTGCGGCACTTCGTCGGAGCCGTCTTCCTGGGCACGGCCCTGGCCCGGACGGGAAACGGTGACGGGGAAGCCGCCGAGCTGCGCTGGTGCGCCCCCGGCGCCCTGCCCGAGCCGCTGTTCGCCCCTGACGTGCCGGTGCTCCGGGACGCGCTGGCCGCCGGCCTGCGCCTTCCCGTGATCGGGTGAGCCGTCAGGGTTTGCGGGCCACCGCTCCGACGAAGGTGTGGTACGTGATGCCGGGCTCCGCCTGGTCGCCGGGTTCCGGCCGCCATTCCGGCACGGGCACGAGGCCGGGTTCCAGGAGGTCCAGCCCGTCGAAGAAGGCGAGGATCTCCTCCCGGGTGCGCCACCGCCCGGAGCCCAGGCGCTCGTGGAAGAGCCGCTCCGCGGTGTACGCCTGCCTGGACACCTCAGGGCGCGCCTGGCCGGGGTTGCAGAAGTGGGAGACGGCCAGGTGGCTGCCGGGCGCCAGGCGGGAGACGATCCTCGAGACGATCCCCGCCGGGTTCGCCGCGTCCGGCAGGTGGTGGAGGATCGCGAACATCAGCAGCCCCACGGGCTCGCCGAAGTCGATGAGCTTGCCGATCTCGGGGTGGCCGAGGATCTCCTCGGGCTCGCGGAGGTCGGCCTCGACGACCGTGGTGGTGTCGTCCACGGCGAGCAGCGCGCGGCCGTGCGCGAGGACGATCGGGTCGTGGTCGACGTACACCACGCGCGTGCCGGGGGCGCAGGCCTGGGCGATCTCGTGCACGTTGCCCTGGGCCGGCAGGCCGGACCCGAGGTCCAGGAACTGGCGGATGCCGGCTTCGGCGGCCAGACAGCGGACCACGCGCTTGAGGAACTCCCTGTTGGCCCGTGCCGCCTCGGGCGCGTCGGGGGCGACCTCGAGGGCCAGCCGGGCGAGCTCGCGGTCGGACGCGTAGTTGTCCTTGCCGCCGAGCATGACGTCGTAGACGCGGGAGACGCTGGGTCTCGTGGTGTCCACCTTTCGCGGCGGGCGCTCCGGCTCGCTTTCGGCCAATCGTCGGCTCCTTTGGGAACGTCGCGAAGACGACTGGCGCGATCATACTGCTGAATTGGCGGTATTTACGGATTTTCGAGGATTCGGGTAAAGGTTTGTCAGCAATGGTGTCAGGAGGGGTCAGGCCGACTCGCGGATGACGAGTTCGGTGGGCAGGATCACCGGCTCGAGCTGCCCGGCCCCGTCGATGAGCGCCAGCAGCAGGCGGATGGTCTCCTGCGCCATTTCGGTCAGCGGCTGGCGGATCGTGGTCAGCGGCGGATGCGTGGACACGGCCACCGAGGAGTCGTCGAACCCGCCCACCGCCACGTCGTCCGGCACGCCGCGCCCGGCCGCCCGCAGCGCCGCCAGCGCGCCCGCCGCCATCAGGTCGGAGGCGACGAACACGGCGTCGATGTCAGGGGCGCGCTCCAGCAGCCCGGCCATCGCCCGCTCGCCGCTGGCCTGGGTCCAGTCGCCGTGGGCGATCAGCTTCGAGGTGGCCTTGCGGCCCAGCACCTCGGCGAACCCCTCGAGCCGCTGGATGCCGCCCGGCGTGTCCATCGGCCCGGTGATCATGGCGATGCGCCTGCGGCCCTGGGCGACGAAGTATTCGGTCATCTGCCGGGCGCCGAGCCGCTCGTCCGCGGCGGCGTACGGGATGACGTTCTCGTGGCCGATGACCGCGCCGCAGGAGACGGCGGGCGGCCCGGAGCCGAGCGCCTCCACGAGGGGGTCGCCCGCGTGCGTCGAGACCAGCAACACGCCGTCCGCGTGGCCGCCGCGCACGAAGCGCACCACCCGCTCGCGCTCGGCCGCGTCGCCGGCCAGCATCATGACCAGCGACAGGTCCCGCTCGGCCAGCATCTTGATGGCGACCCGGATGAGCGTGCTGTAGTTGGGGTCCTCGAACAACTTCTCGTACGGCTCCGAGAGCACCATCACGACGGATCCGGTGCGCTGGGTGACCAGGCTGCGGGCGGCCCGGTTGACGACGTAGCCCGTCTCGGAGATGGCCCTCTCGATGGCCACGCGTGCCGCCGGGCTCACGTACTTGTCGCCGTTGAGCAGGCGGGACACCGTGCCGCGGGACACGCCCGCGGCGGCGGCGACATCGTGGATCGTGGGGCGTTTCACTTGACGGCTCCGGAGGACAGGTCGGTCTTCCAGTATCGCTGCATCGTGAGGAACAGCGCGATCAAGGGCACGATCGACAGCAGCGCGCCGGTGAGGATCAGGTTGTAGAGGGCCGGCTGGTTGGCCCCGGCCGCCAGCAGCGTGTAGAGGCCGACGGTGAGCGGGAACTTGCCGTCGTCACCGAGCATGATGAACGGCAGCAGGAAGTTGTTCCAGATGGCCACGAACTGGAACAGGAAGATCGTCACCATGCCCGGCACCATCAGCGGCAGCGCCACCCGCGTCATCAGGTGTCCCTCGCCGGCCCCGTCGATCCGCCCGGCCTCCAGCAGCGAGTCGGGGATCGCCGCGGCCGCGTAGACGCGGGCCAGGTAGATGCCGTACGGGTGCAGGATCTGCGGCAGCAGCACGGCCCAGTGGCTGTCGGCCAGGCCGATCTCGGAGAACAGCAGGTACTGCGGGATGGCCAGCACCACCGCGGGCACGAGGATGCCGCCGATGAGCAGGTTGAAGATCGCGTTCCTGCCGGGGAAGCGGTATTTCGCCAGCGCGTACCCCGAGACGGCCGAGACGGCGGTCGACAGCAGCGCGCCGCCGCCCGCGTAGATCAGCGTGTTGGCCGCCCAGAGCCAGAACACCCCCTCGCGGTAGGCGAACAGCTCCGCGACGTTGTCGAAGAAGCCGGTGCCGAAGGAGAGCGTCGAGGTGCTGAACAGCTCGCCGGGCGACTTGGTGGCCGCGATCAGCACCCAGAACACCGGGAACAGGCAGTAGATCGCGCCGAGGAGGAGCAGCGCCGTGGGCGCCACCCCCCACGGCCCGCGCGCGGACGCGCCGCGCGCGCGGCGGCGGTGTGCGGTGGCGGCGGTGACCCCGGCCATCAACCCTCCCTGAAGGCGCGGTCGCGGACCACGCGCAGGAACCCGAACGACAGGACGAGAGAGATCGCCGCGATGACGATCGAGGTGGCGGCGGCCGAGTACAGGTCGCCGGTGACGAACGCGTCGCGGTAGACCTTCATGAGCGGGCTCCACGTGGAGCTGATCGTGTTCGTCAGCGGCCGGAGCGCGGTGGGCTCGGTGAACACCTGGATGGTCGCGATGATCGAGAACACCGTGGTGAGGACGATCGCGGGCGCCAGCATCGGGATCTTGACCCGGAGGGCGATCTGCACCTCGGAGGCGCCGTCGAGGCGCGCGGCCTCGTACAGGTCGCGGGGGATCGCCCGGAGCGCGGTGTAGAGCACGAGCATGTTGAAGCCGGTCCCGCCCCACACCGCCACGTTCGCCATGGAGTACGTGACCGTGGTCGCGCCCAGGTAGTCGACGTCGAGGACGGTCCTGAGCGGGCTGAGCGAGGGCAGGTAGAGGAAGCCCCACAGCAGGGTGGCCGCCACCCCCGGCACCGCGTACGGCAGGAAGATCGCGATCCGGGAGAAGCGGGCAAGCCGCACCCGCGCCGAGTCCAGCAGCAGGGCGAACAGCAGCGCCAGGCCGAGCATCACGACCAGCACCAGCGCGCCGTAGCCGAGCACCCGCAGCCAGCCCTGCCACAACTCGGCGTCGGCCAGGGCGGCGGCGAAGTTGTCGAACCCGACGAAGACCTCGCGCCGCGCGCCCTTGCCGAGCCCCAGCCCCGACACCTTGGTCCGGCGCATCGCGAGGTGGACGGTGTAGGCGATGGGCACCGCGAGGAAGAGCGTGAACAGCACGATCGCGGGGGTCAGGAACAGGTACGGCCACGCTCCCCTGCCCGGCCGCCTCATGACGCGATCTGGAAGCCGGACTTGCGCATGTCGGCGACCGTGGCGTCCTGCATGGCCTGCACGGCCGCGGAGAACGGCGTGCCGTCCTGCAGCGCCTTGTCGAAGCCGTCCTTGAAGGCGTTGTACGTCACGCCGACGTTCGGCCCGAAGGTGAAGCCGCGCGCCCCCGCGGACACGGCGGCGGCCTGCTGCCAGAAGTCGGGCTGGTTGGAGAAGTAGCCGGGCGCCTCACCGAGGGCCGACTGCGCCTTGGTCGCCGCCGGGTAGATCGCGGCCTCCTTGACGAGCAGGTCGATGGCCTTCTGGTCGGTGTTGAGCCACGTGGCGAACTTCGCGGCGGCGGCCTGGTGCGGCGTCCTGGCCGACACGGCGGTGGACGAGCCACCCCAGAAGCCGCTGAAGCTCTCGCCGGCGTTCCACTGGGGGAGCGGCGCGACGGCCCACTTGCCCTTGGCCTTGGGCGCGTTGCTCGACAACACGCCCGGCGCCCACACGGCCGACGGCCAGGTCAGCAGCTTGCCGTCGTTGAGCGCCTTGTTCCATTCGGGGGTGAAGTACGGCATGTCGTCGATGGCGCCCTCATCGACCAGACCGCCCCAGTAGTCGGCGACCTTCCTGGTGGGCTCGTCGGCGACGTCGACCTTCCACGACTCGCCGCTGATCGACCACCACTGGGCGCCGGCCTGCTGGGCGAGCCCTGTGAACGCTCCCGGGTCCTTGCTGGAGAACGTGGCGAGGTACGCGTCGGGGTCCTTCTTGCGCACCGTGCGGGCCGCCTCGGCGTACTCCTGCCAGGTCTTCGGGACCTCGATGCCGTACTCGTCGAAGAGGTCCTCGCGGTAGAAGAGCATCATCGGGCCGCTGTCCTGCGGGATGCCGTAGACCGCGTCGGTGCCGAGGGTGACGAGGTTCCACAGGCCCGCGGAGAACTCGCCCTTGATGGGGGCGGCCGCGGCCTTGAGATCGGCCACGGCGTCGGCGGCGATGAACGACGGCAGGTGCTGGTATTCGGCCTGCACCAGGTCGGGCGGGTTGCCGGCCTTGGCGGCCGTGAGGTATTTGGCGGCCGCGTCGTCGCCGCCGGCCTGCTTGCTGACCGTCACCTGGATGTCGGGGTTGGCGTCGTTCCAGACCTTGACGATCTTGTCCATGTTCGGGGCCCAGGTCCAGTACGTGAGCTTGACGGGCCCCTGGGGAGCGGCCGTGGCAGGCGCCGCCTCGGGGCTCTCGGCGGGCTCGCCGGACCCGCAGCTCGCGAGGGCAGCCGTGAGGGCGACGGCCAGGGCTGCTCCAAGGCGGTTGGCGCGCATGCGTACCTCCAGAATGTCTGTGAACGTGCACAGAGTGGAGGAGCGCGGAAATCGCCGTCAAGAGGTTGTTACGCTCTCGTTAATCTTCCGCGTTTGCAGGAATTTGCAGGGGGCCGTTTCCCTCTTTCGGGATCTGCCTTACTGTGCACGTTCACAGAGAGTTTTCGAGGGGGATGGATGTATCCGGAGCGTCCTGCCGGTATCGCCTTTGGCGGGGACTACAACCCAGAGCAGTGGCCGCGCGAGACTCTCGACGAGGACGTGGCCCTGATGCGCGAGGCCGGGGTCAACCTGGTCAGCCTGGGCATGTTCTCGTGGGCGTTGACGGAGCCCGAGGAGGGGCGCTACACGTTCGGCTGGCTGGACGAGGTCATCGACCGGCTGCACGAGGCCGGCGTCGCGGTCGACCTGGCCACGCCGACCGCCGCGCCGCCCGCCTGGTTCGTCGCCCGCCATCCCGACGTGCTGCCGGTGACCAGGGAGGGGACGCGGATCGGGTTCGGCGGCAGGCAGAGCGCCTGCTCCAGCGCTCCGGCCTTCCGCGCGGCGACCGCGCGCCTGGTGCGCGCGCTGGGGGAGCACTACCGCGGCCATCCCGCCGTGGTGATGTGGCACGTGCACAACGAGTACGGCGCTCCGCTGGGCGAGTGTTACTGCGAGCACAGCGTGGCGGCCTGGCGCGGCTGGCTCCGCCAGACGTACCGCGACATATCCGCACTGAACGATGCCTGGGGCGCCACGTTCTGGGGGCAGACCTACACCGACTGGTCCGAGATCGACGCCCCGCGCGCCAACCACACGGTGCTCAACCCGGCCCAGCGGCTCGACTACGCCCGCTTCAGCGACGGCCAGCACCGCGAGCACTACGTGCTCCAGCGCGACATCCTGCGCGAGCTCACCCCGGGCGTCCCGGTGACGACGAACTTCGCCGGCACCGTCAACTGCAAGTCCACCGACCTGTGGCGGTGGGCCCGCGAGGTCGACGTGATCGCCAACGACCACTACCTGAAGGCCGAGCTGCCCGACAACCACATCGACCTGGCGATGTCCGCCGACCTGGCCCGCTCGGTGGCCGGCGGCGAGCCGTGGATGCTCATGGAGCACTCGGCGGGCGCGGTCAACTGGCAGCCGCGCAACCTCGCCAAGCGGCCGGGGGAGCTGCGCCGCAACAGCCTCGCGCACGTCGCCCGGGGCTCGGACAGCGTGCTGTTCTTCCAATGGAGGGCCTCGCGGTTCGGGGCGGAGAAGTTCCACTCCGGCCTGGTCCCGCACGCCGGGACCGATTCCGCGCAGTGGCGCGACGTGGTGCGGCTGGGCGCCGACCTGCGCGCGCTCGCCGGGGTCAGGGGCGGCCGGGTGCGGGCCGAGGTGGCGATCGTCTGGGACTGGGAGTCGTACTGGGCGCTGGAGCTGGACTGGCGGCCGTCGGTGGACCTGGCGTTCCGGGAGCGCATGGACGCCTTCTACGAGGCGTTGTGGCGGGAGCATGTCACGGTGGACTTCGTCCACCCTTCTGCCGATATTTCGGGATATCGGGTGGTGGTCGCGCCCAGCTCGTACCTCCTCACCGAGGCCTCCGCCAAGAACCTGCACCGGTACGTCGAAGCGGGCGGCAACCTGCTCGTGTCGTACTTCTCCGGCATCGTCGACGAGCACGACACCCTCCACCCGGGCGCCTACCCCGGCGCGCTGCGCGAGCTGCTCGGCCTGTCGATCGAGGAGTTCCACCCGCTGCGCGAGGACGAGACCGTCGAGCTGGCCGGCCGGGAAGGCATCACCGCCCGCGTCTGGTCGGAGCGGGTCCGCCCGGCCGGCGCGGTCACCGTACGCGCCTTCGCCGGCGGGCCCGACGCGGGACACCCCGCCCTCACCCGCCACGACCTCGGCGGCGGAACGGCCTGGTACCTCGCCACCGCTCCCGTCACCGGCCTGCGCCGGCTGCTCGCGCACGTGCTCGACCACGCGGACGTGTCCCGGCCGCGCGGCCTCCCCGACACCCTGGAGCTGGTGCGCAGGGGCGGCCACGTCTTCCTGATCAACCACGGCGACGAGCCCGTGACGGTCGAGGGGGTGAGCGGCGTCAGCGTGTTCGACGGCGTACGGCACGACGGCGCGGTCACCGTCGCGCCCGGCGCGGTCACCGTCGTCGTGGAAACCCCCACCCCTGAGGAGACCCGATGAAACGGATACTCGCCGCACTGCTGTTACTCGCCGCCCCCATCGTCCAGCTCGCCGTCGTCCAGCCCGCGCATGCCGGCACCTCCAGGGCGGCGCTGCAGATCAGGGGCGCCGACGTCTCCAGCCTGGCCAAGTCGGAGGCGCTCGGCGGCGTCTACCGCGACGCCCGCGGCCGCAGGGGCGACGCGCTGGGCATCCTGTCGCGGGCCGGGCTCAACCACGTCAGGCTCAAGGTCTGGGTGAACCCGGCCGACGGCTACAACACCAAGACCCAGGTGCTCGACCTCGCCAGGCGGGTCAAGGCCCAGGGCATGAAACTCCTGGTCGACTTCCACTACTCCGACACGTGGGCCGACCCGGGCAAGCAGTTCAAGCCCGCCGCCTGGGAGTCGCTGCCGTTCGACCGGCTCAGGCAGGCCGTCCACGACCACACGTACGACGTGCTCGACGCGCTGCGCCGCCAGGGCACCACGGCGGACATGGTGCAGATCGGCAACGAGATCAACGGGGGCCTGCTCTGGCCCGACGGCTCCACCTCCACCTGGCCGAACACTGCGGCGCTGCTGAACGCCGGGTACGACGCGGTCAAGCGGGTGTCGGGCTCGACCAAGGTCGTGCTGCACCTGGCCGACGGCGGCGACAACGGCCTCTACCGGTGGTGGTTCGACAACGCGAACGCGAACGGCGTGCGCTACGACGTGATCGGCATGTCGTACTACGCCTACTGGCACGGCACGCTGGAGACGTTCAGGGCCAACATCAACGACGTGGCCGTCAGGTACGGCAAGCCGGTCGTCGTGGTCGAGACCGCGTACCCGTTCACGACGGCCGACGACGACGGCTGGGCCAACATCATCACCGCCGGCGAGCCCTACCCGGGTTACCGGGCGACCCCGGAGGGGCAGGCGGCGATGCTGGCCGCCGTGGCCGACATCGTCCGCCGGGTGCCGGGCGGCCTGGGTCTCGGGCTGTTCACCTGGGAGGCCACGTGGACCGGCGTGCGCGGCAACGGCTGGGACCCGGCCGACCCGTCGTCGGGCAACGCCTGGGAGAACCAGGCCCTGTTCGGCTATGACGACCGGGCGCTGCCCGCGATGGAGACGCTCGGCCGCCTGTGAAGGGCAGATCCGGGTCGAAGGGGTCCTCCGGATCACGCGGCCAGGTTGACATGATGGCCGTATGACGATCACACCGCTGAGCCCGGACGCGCTGCTCACCACCACCCGCAGCGTGCGCAAGCGCCTCGACCTGACCCGTCCCGTGCCGCCGGACCTGGTGCGCGAGTGCCTGGAGATCGCGCTCCAGGCGCCCAGCGGCAGCAACCGGCAGGGCTGGCACTGGCTGGTGGTGACGGATCCGGAGCTCCGCGCGGCGATCGGCGGCTACTACCGGCGCTCGTTCGGCGCGTACCGGACCTCGGGCGGCTCGGCCGGGTCGTTGTTCAAGGACGACCCGGCGCGGGCCGCCACCCAGCGGCGGGTCTCCGAGAGCGCCGACTACCTGAGCGAGCGCATGGGCGACGTGCCGGTGCTGGTGCTCGGGTGCATCCACACGCCCGGCGGGCTGCCCGAGGGCAACCAGGCGGGGTTGTGGGGTTCGCTGCTGCCAGCCGCGTGGAGCTACATGCTGGCCGCCCGCGCCCGCGGCCTCGGCACCGCCTGGACCTCGCTGCACCTGGCGTACGAGAGCGAGATCGCCGAGCTGCTCGGCATCCCCGCCGACGTACGCCAGGGCGTGCTCATCCCCACCGCCTACTACACGGGCGAGACGTTCAGGCCCGCGCAGCGGCAGCCGCTGGACGAGGTGCTTCACCTCGATCGCTGGTAGGAGCACAGCCGGGAGGAGCACAGTGGAAGGCATCACCTACGTGAAGGAGAGCCCGTGACCCCCCTGCCCACGCTGCCGACGTCGCTGGTCGGAAGCTACGCCCAGCCCGAATGGCTGATCGACCGCGCCAGGCTGGCCGAGCGGTTCCCGCCGCGGGTGCGGGCCAAGGAGTTGTGGCGCGTCCCGCCCGACCTGCTCGCCCAGGCCCAGGACGACGCGACCGAGCTGGCGATCAGGGCCCAGGAGCGCGCCGGGCTGGACATCCTCACCGACGGCGAGATCCGGCGCGAGAGCTACTCCAACCACTTCGCTACCGCTCTCGACGGCATCGACCTCGACAACCCCGGCACGGCGCTCGACCGCAGCGGCCACCCCAACCCGGTGCCGCGCATCGTCGGCCCGATCCGCCGCGCCCGCCCGATCGAGGTGGACGACCTGCGTTTCCTGCGCGCCCACACCGGCCGCACGATCAAGATGACGGTGCCGGGGCCGTTCACGATGAGCCAGCAGGCCCAGAACGACCACTATCCCGACGCCGAGGCGGCCGCGATGGACTACGCGGCGGCGGTCAACGCCGAGATCCGCGACCTGTTCGCGGCGGGCGCGGACATCGTCCAGATCGACGAGCCGTACATGCAGGCCCGGCCCGAGCAGGCGCGCTCCTACGGGCTGGCCGCGCTGAACGCCGCCCTCGACGGCGTCACCGGCACGACGGCGGTGCACATCTGCTTCGGCTACGCGGCGATCATCCACGAGCGGCCCGAGGCGTACTCGTTCCTGCCCGAGCTGGCCGGCTGCCCCGTCGAGCAGGTGTCGATCGAGACCGCCCAGTCGGGTCTCGACCTGGGGGTGCTGTCGGACCTGAAGGACAAGACGGTCATCCTCGGGGTGATCGACCTGTCCACGCCGGACGTCGAGCCGGTCGAGGTGGTGGCGGATCGGGTGCGCAGGGCGTTCGACCGGGTGCCGCCCGAGCGCGTCGTCATCGCCACGGACTGCGGGATGAAATATCTGCCCAGGGAATCGGCGGCGGGCAAGATGCGCGCCATGGCCGGCGCGGCGCGCCTGCTGCGCGGCGAGCTCGGGCTCTCATGACCGCCGCCGGCGCGGCTCCTGCATCATGATCGTATGAACCGCACCGCTCACCCGGGCAACCAGGGCGTCCAGGTGGACCACGCCTACCCCTTCGACCCGACCCACGGCTACGACCTGGACGCCCTGCTCGCCGTCCCCGTCCCCGAGGAGCCGGACGATTTCGCCGCGTTCTGGCAGGGACTGCGCGCCCGTGCGGCGGCGGTGGACGTGGACGCCTGGGCGGGCCCTCCGGAGGCGGAGGCGGACGGCGTGGTCGTGCGTCCCGTGCGCTACGCCTCGCTCGGCGGGGTCCGCCTGGGCGGCTGGCTCACCGTTCCCGCGGACGGCCGGGTCACGCGCGGCTGCGTGGTCGGCCACGGCTACGGCGGGCGCGACCGTGTCGGCCCGCTGCCGCTCACCCGGGGCACGGCGGCGATCTGGCCGTGCGCGCGTGGCCTCGGCGCCCGCGGCACGCAGCCCGGCATCCCCTCCGACGCCGCGCGGCACGTCCTGCACGGCATCGAGGCCAGGGAGTCCTACGTGCACGGCGGCTGCGCGGCCGACCTGTGGTGCGCGGCGACCGCCCTGCTGGATCTCGTGCCCGAGGCCGCGGGCAGGCTCGACTACCTCGGCGCCAGTTTCGGGGGCGGCATCGGCGCACTGGCGCTGCCCTGGGACGACCGTTTCACCGCCGCCGCCCTCGTCGTCCCCAGCTTCGGCGCCCATCCCGTGCGCCTCACCCTGCCCTGCACCGGCAGCGGGGAGGCCGTCCGCGCCAGGCACGCGAGCCACCCGGAGACGGCCGAGGTGCTGAGGTACTTCGACGCGGCCACGGCCGCCGCCCGGATCACGATCCCGGTGCACGTGGCCGCCGCGCTCTTCGACCCGGCGGTGCCGCCGCCCGGCCAGTTCGCCGTCCACAACGCGCTGGCCGGCCCCAGGGAGCTGCACGTGCTGGAGACCGGCCACCACGACCACCCCGGTGTGCCGGCGGCGGAGAGGAGCCTGGCGGCGTCCCAGCGGGCTTTCCTTTGCTCATGAAAAGTCTGCATATAGCGGGGTGCCGACTTAGGATCATGGGCCTGACCCCCCTATGACCATCCGAGGAGCCGGCAGTGTCCGAGAGCGAGCAGGAAAGCCCCCCGCCCGGTATCGACACCAGCAAGCCCAGCGTCTCCCGCGTCTACGACCACATGCTCGGCGGCAAGGACAACTACGAGGTAGACCGCCAGATGACCGCCCTGGTGCTCAAGGTCGCGCCCGACGCGCCCGAGGCGGCCAGGGCCAACAGGGAGTTCCTCCGCCGCACCGTACGCCACCTGACCGCGCAGGCCGGCATCCGCCAGTTCATCGACCTCGGCTCGGGCCTGCCGACGCAGGGCAACGTGCACGAGATCGCCCAGGCCGTCGCCCCGCGAACCCGCGTCGTCTACGTCGACCACGACCCGATCGTGCTCGTGCACGGCCGCGCGCTGCTGGCCGTCGACCAGACCACCACGATCATCGAGGCCGACGCCCGCGACCCGGAGGCCATCCTCGCCGACCGGAAGGCGCGCGGCCTCATCGACTTCTCCGAGCCGGTCGGGCTGCTCATGTTCGGGATCCTGCACCACCTCGGTGACGACGAGGATCCGGCCGGCATCGTGGCCCGGCTGGTCCGGCCGCTCGCCCCGGGCAGCCACCTGGTGATCTCGCACTTCTGCAACCCGGGGGAGGCCATGCCCGAGGTGTCGCGGCAGGCGTACGCGGCGGAGAAGATCTTCAACGAGCACCTGGGCACCGGGCGCTGGCGCGCCCGCGAGGAGATCCTCGCCTTCTTCGACGGGCTGGAGCTGCTGGAGCCCGGCCTGGTGCCGCTGCCCGAGTGGCGGCCCGGCGCCGACGACCACGCGACGCCGGGCATCACGTACCACACCTTCGTCGGAGGCGTGGCCCGCAAACCCTAGGAGGGCAGCTTGCCGGTGGCGACCACCTCGCGGTACCAGTGGGCGCTGTCCTTCCAGGTGCGCTCCATGGTGTCGCGGTCCACCCGCACGATGCCGAACCGCTTGGCGTACCCGTGCGCCCACTCGAAGTTGTCCATCAGCGACCACACGAAGTAGCCGCGCACGTCCGCGCCGGCCGCGATCGCCTCGGTCACGGCCGTCAGGTGGCGGTGCAGGTAGTCGACGCGGCGCTCGTCACGGACGCGCCCGTCGGCGTCCACGACGTCGGCGAACGCGGCCCCGTTCTCGGTGATCATCAGCGGCAGGCCGGGGTTGTCGCGGTGCA
The DNA here is from genome assembly GCF_039871615.1 of Nonomuraea sp. B10E15. Classification (NCBI taxonomy): domain Bacteria; kingdom Bacillati; phylum Actinomycetota; class Actinomycetes; order Streptosporangiales; family Streptosporangiaceae; genus Nonomuraea; species Nonomuraea sp. B10E15. The sequence continues at coordinate 367,132 of NZ_JBDPMB010000004.1, read as the reverse complement.
GCCGCAGCAGCAGCTCGGTCAGGCCGGTCTCGTCGATGTTCCAGCCCATCTCGGTGTACGGCCCCGGCTGGCGGACGAACTCGACGTCCTCGCACGCGATCCACGGCGAGGCCGCTCCGTCCTGGTGCCCGTCGGCGGTCTCCCGCTGCGCGGAGCCGTCCCACTGGCGTACCAGGGTGGGGTTGTAGTAGTTGACCCCGAGCACGTCCAGCGGCTGGCACGCGGCCGCCTCGTCGCCGTCGCGCACGAACGACCAGTCGGTCACCGAGGCGGTGTCGGCGATGAGGTCGCGCGGGTAGGCGCCCTCCAGCATGGGGCCGAGGAACGCCCGGTTGGCCAGCGCGTCCGCGCGCCGTACGGCGTCGGCGTCGCGCTCGGACACGCCGCGCACGTGGTGCAGGTTGAGCGTGACCGACATCTGCGCCGACGCGGCGGCGGTCGTGCGCAGCGCCTGGACGGCCAGGCCGTGGCCGAGGTTCAGGTGGTGCAGGGCGGCCAGCGCGGCGGCGGGCTCGGTCCTGGCCGGGGCGTGCACGCCGGAGGCGTAGCCGAGGTAGGCCGAGCACCACGGCTCGTTCAGCGTGATCCAGGTGCGCACGCGGTCGCCGAGCGCGTCGCCCATGAGCCGGGCGTACTCGGCGAAGCGCATGGCCGTGTCGCGGTGCGGCCAGCCGCCGGCGTCCTCCAGTTCCTGCGGCAGGTCCCAGTGGTAGAGCGTGGCCACGGGCGCGATGTTCCTGGCGAGCAGGCCGTCGACCAGCCGGGAGTAGAAGTCCATGCCGGGCGCGTTGACCGGGCCGCTGCCGCCGGGCTGTACGCGCGGCCAGGAGATGGAGAACCGGTACGCGCCGACGCCGAGCGCGCCCAGGAGGTCGAGGTCCTCCTCGAGCCGGTGGTAGTGGTCGCAGGCCACGTCGCCGGTGTCGCCGCCCGCGACGAGCCCGGGCGTGTGGGAGAAGGTGTCCCAGATCGACGGGCCTCTGCCGTCCTCGTTCCAGGCGCCCTCCACCTGGTAGGCGGCGGTGGCGGTGCCCCACAGGAAGTTCTCGGGGAAGGTGGTCATTCTGCTCCTCGGAGGATGATCTCGATGTCGTCGGTGTCTGGCCCGGCGGCCACCCGCACGCCGCCGGGCGTGGTCTCGAGGTCGGGGTGCCGGGCCTCGCGCACCCCGGCGAGCAGCAGGTTCCAGGGCATGGGCGCGCCCTGGACGCGGCGGGCGCGGATCCGCTCGCCCGCGCGCGCGACCTCGAACACCGCCGCGTCGCCGCCGTCCGCCGCGGGCACGGTGACCGTACGGCTCCGGCCGTCGGCGAGCTGGTGGACCCGCAGGGTGACTCCGTCGGCGTAGTCGTAGTCGGGCCGGTCGTCGCGGGCTCCGATCGGCAGCACCGCGCCGGGCCGCACGAGCAGCGGCAGGCTGTCGAACCCGTGCCGCTCGGTACGCCAGCCGGGCCCGATGACGGACCCGATGACGGACTCGGTGACGGTCTCGCCGTCGAGCAGGCGGGTCCACACCCCGTCAGGGACGTAATACGAAATGTCGCCGTCAACGGACATCACCGGCGCCACCAGCAGATCCGGCCCCAGCATGTACTGGGCGTCCAGGTGGTCGCAGGCCCGGTCACCGGGGAACTCCAGCTGCATCGCCCGCATCACCGGCACGCCCTCGCGAGCGGCCTGGACGGCGGCGCCGTACAGGTAGGGCATCAGCCGGGCCTTGAGCCGGGTGAACGCGCGCAGCACGTCGACCGACTCCTCGTCGAACAACCACGGCACCCGGTAGGACCCGCTGCCGTGCAGCCGGCTGTGCGACGACAGCAGCCCGAAGGCCACCCACCGCTTGAACACCGCCGGATCGGGCCGCCCCTCGAACCCGCCGATGTCGTGGCTCCAGAACCCGAACCCGGCCAGGCCGAGCGACAGGCCGCCCCGCAGCGACTCGGCCATCGCCTCGAACGTCGACTCGCAGTCGCCGCCCCAGTGCACCGGCATCCGCTGCCCGCCCACGGTGGCCGACCTGGCGAACACCACGGGCGCGCCCCGCTCGGCCAGCACCCGGTGCACGGTCTCGTTGTAGACGAGGCTGTAGTAGTTGTGCATCCGCTCGGGGTCGGAGCCGTCGGCGTAGACGACGTCGGTCGGGACGCGCTCGCCGAAGTCGGTCTTGAACGCGTCCACCCCCATGTCGAGCAGCCCGCGCAGCCTGCCCGCATACCATTCCCTGGCGGCGGGCGAGGTGAAGTCCACCAGCGCCCGGCCGGCCTGCCAGTGGTCATCCTGCCAGACGGTCCCGTCAGGGCGGCGCAGCAGGTGCCCGGCGGCCGCGCCCTCGTCGAACAGCGCCGACGCCTGCCCGATGTACGGGTTGATCCACACGCACACGCGCAGCCCGCGCTCCTTGAGCCGGCGCAGCATGCCCTCCGGGTCGGGGAACACCTCCGGGTCCCACTCGAAGTCGCACCACCGGTAGCGCCGCATCCAGAAACAGTCGAAGTGGAAGACGCTCAGCGGCAGGTCCCGCTCCGCCATCCCGTCCACGAACGACGTCACCGTGGCCTCGTCGTAGTCGGTGGTGAAGGACGTCGACAACCAGAGCCCGAACGACCACGCGGGCGGCAGCGCGGGGCGGCCGGTCAGCGCCGTGTAGCGGCGCAGGATGTCGGCCGGCCCCGGCCCGTGGATGACCAGGTATTCCAGGTCGTGGCCCTCGGCGCTGAACTGCACCCGCGACACCGACTCCGAGCCCACCTCGAACGACACCCGGCCGGGATGGTTGACGAACACGCCGTAGCCGCGGTTGGTGAGGTAGAAGGGCACGTTCTTGTAGGCCATCTCGCTGCTGGTGCCGCCGTCGTCGTTCCAGACGTCCACGGACTGCCCGTTGCGCACCAGGGGGCCGAAGCGCTCGCCGAGCCCGTACACGAGTTCCCCCGCGCTCAGGCGCAGCTGCTCGACCATGAAGTGCCGGTCATCGGCGTCGTGCATCACGCCCAGGCTCTTGCCGGCGCTGCGGGTCAGCTCGCGGCCGCCGGCGCTGAACGTCATCTCCCACGGCGCGTCCCTGCGCACCCGCACGGTGAGGGCGCCGCTGGTCAGGCTCGCGCTCTCGCCGTCCACGGCGACCCGCACGTCCGGGCGCTCGTCGCGCACCTCGAAGGCCGGCGCGTCCGGCACCGATCCGGCGAAGTGCACCGTACGGACCCTGATCACGTCCGGCATGGGGGACGACAGGTCCAGCCGCAGCACCGGGCCGTCGAGGGTGTGGCCGCGGCGGGTGATCTCCCTCGTCGGGGCGAGCACCCGCAGCGAACCGGCGTCCTCGGTCACGTCGTGGGCCGAGGCGGCGTAGTCGCCGCGCACCCCGGGGCGCATCCGCCAGTAGCCGTCTTTGAACTTCATCGGGATCGTGGCGCGGCGTCCGCCGCCGTCAGGACCGGCGGGAGGCGCCGCCCCTCCTTTCGCAACAGTGAGGGGGAGTTATTCCGCGTGGGGGCGCAGCGCGACGACGTCGCGGGGAGCCAGCGTGACCTCGCCGCCCGCGACGGCTCCGGTCAGCAGGTCCTCCGCCTGCCAGGGGATGGGCACGACGGCCGTCCCGGCGCCGTGGTTGAGCAGGAACAGCACGTCGCCGCGGCGTACCGCCTCGACACCGGGCGGCAGCCGTGGCAGCGCGCCGGCCACGCCGGCGTCGGCCAGCGCCCGCTCGATGATCTCGCCGAGCGCGGCGGCCTCGGGCATGGTCGCCACGTACCAGGCGACGCCGTCGCCGGCGCGATGCCGCAGCACGGCGGGGCCGCCCGCGAGGTCGCCGCCGGCGAACTCCGCCACCGCCTGCGCGCCCTCGGCCGCCACCAGCTCCGTCCAGGTGTGCGCGGTGAAGGCGGCGCCTCCGGCCCACCGGCAGTGCACCGGCACGTCGTCGGGCGCCGGCCGCCACTCCTCGCCGGACGCGCCCAGCACCTCGCGCAGCGGCGCGGGGAACCTGCCCGTACGCACGTGCGAGCGTTCGTCCACCACCCCGGAGAACGGCCCGACCACCAGCACGCCGCCGCCGCGCGCGTAGGCGGTCAGCGCCGCCGCGTCCCGGTCGCCGACGAGGAACAGGTTCGGGACCACCACCAGCGCGTAGCCGGACAGGTCGGCGGAGGGCGGCACCACGTCCACGCTCACGCCGCGCTCCCACAGCGGCAGGTAGTAGCTGAGCAGCTGGCCGGTCGCGTCGAGGCGGTCGCTGGGGCGGCCGCGCTCCTCCAGCGCCCACCAGCTCGCCCAGTCGAACACCATCGCCACCCGCGCGGGAACCGGCGTGCCCGCCACCGAGGCGAGCCCGCGCAGCTCCCGGCCGTGGGCGCGGACCGCCGCGTGCAGCCGCGTGTCCGGCCCGGCGTGCGGCACCATCGCGGCGTGGAAACGCTCGGCGCCGAACCTGGAGGCCCGCCACTGGAAGTAGCAGAGCCCGTCCGCGCCGCGGGCCAGCGCCTGCAGCGACTCCAGCCGGAACTGGCCGGGCGGTTTGGGCAGGTTGTGCGGGCGCCAGTTGACGGCGCTCGTGGCCTGCTCCATCAGCAGCCACGGCCGGCCCCCCGCGAGCCCGCGCATCAGGTCGTGGGTGAGCGCCGTGCGCGCCGGGGCCAGCGGGTCGCCCGGCTCCGGATACCAGTCGTTGGAGACGACGTCCTCCTCGCCCGCCCACGACCAGTAGTCGACCGGCTTGAACAGCCCCATGAAGTTCGTGGTCACCGGCGTGCCGGGGGTGTGCTCCCGCAGGAGGTCACGTTCGGCCCGGTAGTGCTCCAGCAGCGCGTCGGAGCAGAAGCGCCGCCAGTCGAGGCGCTGCGACGGGTTGATGATGTACGGGGCCAGCCGCGGGGGGACGATCTCGGCCCAGTCGCCGTAGCGCTGGCTCCAGAACGTGGTGCCCCACGCCTCGTTGAGCGTCTCCAGGTCGCCGTAGCGCTCGCGCAGCCAGGCGCGGAACGCGGCCGCCGACTCGTCGCAGTGGCAGACCTGGCCGTACTCGTTGCCGACGTGCCACAGGGCCAGCGCCGGGTGGCCGGCGTACCGGGAGGCCAGGGCGGAGACGATCGACAGGGCGCGCTCGCGGTAGACGGGCGAGGAGGGGCAGAACTGGTTGCGCGCGCCGTACCAGAGCCGGTGCCCCGACTCGTCGACCGGCAGCGTCTGCGGCCAGCGGTGCCCCAGCCACGGCGGCGGCGAGGCGGTGGGGGTGGCCAGGTCCACCGCGACGCCGTTCTCGCCCATGAGGTCGAGCACCCGGTCCAGCCAGCCGAAGTCACGCACGTCCGGCTCGGGTTCGAGCCTGGCCCAGCTGAACACGCCGACGGTGACCAGGTTGACCCCGGCCGCGCGCATCAGCTCGGCGTCCTGCGCCCACACCTCCTCCGGCCACTGCTCGGGGTTGTAGTCGCCGCCGAACAGCAGCCCGCGGCCCGCGGTGAGCGTGTGCATCCCCAGCCGTGCGGTCATGCCCGCCTCCTCCCGTCCCGCCCGGTCGTCCGTGGGGGCGCGGAGCTGTCGCCGGCCACCAGCCGGCAGGGCACCAGCCGCTGCTGGGGCGGCCCGTCGCCGCGCAGCCGGTCGACGAGCATGCGCGCGCCGAGCCTGCCGAGCTCCGTGCCGGGCGGCTCCAGCGTCGTCAGCCTGGGGTGGAACATCTCCGCGACCCGGGCCGACGACAACACCAGCATCAGGGTCAGGTCGTCGGGGATCCGCCATCCGCGCGCCGCCACGGCCGCGATCACCCCGACCGCCGCGTGGTCGTCCATCACGGCCAGCGCGGTCACGCCGGGGTGCGCGTCCACGAGCCGCTCGAACGCCTCGCGGCCCTCCTCCGCCGACCCCGGGCGGTAGCCGTCCACATAGCCGATCCCGGCCGCCCGCGCGGCGGCCGCGAACTCCTCGCCGGCGCGGACCGCGGGGCCGTAGCCGGCGGCGTACGCGTCGGCGGAGAGGTTGAAGAAGGCGAGCGCGCGATGGCCGAGCGCGGCCACGTGCGCCACGGCGGACCTGGCCGTGGCCGCGAAGTCGATGTCGGCGTAGTCGATCGAGCCGGGGTCCCTGGTGCGCCCGATCATGCTGAACGGCACGCCCGCCGCCGACAGGAAGGACGCCCGCTCGTCGTCGAGGCCGACCTCCATGAGCAGCACCCCCTCGACCAGCCCGACGCCGGTGAGGTGGCGCAGCTCCTCGATCGGGTCGGCGTGCTCGGGGGAGAGCAGCAGGTGGTGGCCCAGCTCGCGGGCCGCCTCGGCGGCGCCGGTGGCGAACTCCATCTCCGTCAGGCCGAAGCCGCTGCGCGGGGCGGGGTACAGCAGCGCGAGGATGCGGGTGCGCTTGCTCTGCAGGCCCCTGGCCAGCAGGTTGGGGCGGTAGCCGAGCTCGGCCGCGGCCTGCTCGATGCGCCGCCTGGTGCCGGCCGCGACCGGCCGGGTCCCGTTGAGCGCGGCCGACACGGTGCTGATCGCGACCTGCGCGCGCTCGGCCACGTCTCGTAATGAGGACATCCTGCTCCCGACCCTGGGCACGCTCGGCCGGAGGGGCCGATACGGTTGTCGAAACGTTTCGCACAACGTAGGGTCCGTTTTGTGTGGATGTCAATGGTCTTGATTCGGATGTCCAGAAAGGCGGCCCCGGCCGCGCAGGCGTGACCGGGGCGCGCCCGCGGGGCTCTAGTGCACGTACGGCCAGCCGCCGGAATCCCAGCCGAGGAGGTTGATCCCGAGCTTGGGCGTACCGTTGTCCGCGCCGTCGTAATAGTGGTAGACGAGCAGGTCGCCGTCGACGTCCCGCATGATGCTCTGCCCGCCGGGGCCGACGAACCGGCCGTGCGTCTCCAGGACCGGCGTGCCGCCGCCGCCCAGCATGGGCCGCCCCGAGCGGTCGACGTACGGGCCGGTCGGGCTGGTGGAGCGGCCGACCTTGACCTTGTACGTGCTGCTCGTGCCGGCGCAGCACCGGTCGTAGGAGGCGAACAGGTAGTAGTGGTCGCCGTGCCTGACGATGTGGGGCGCCTCGACGGCGCGGGGCGCGTCGGGGCGGGTGGCGAGGTGGTGGAGCGTGCCGTCGCCGGGAAGCCGCTTGCCCGTCGAGGGGTCCAGCCGGATCATCCGGATGCCGCTCCAGTGGGAGCCGAAGCTCAGCCACCACCGGCCGGAGGCGTCCACGAGCAGGTTCGGGTCGATGGCGTTGTGGTCGGAGCTGGTCGTGGTCGCATAGACGACGCCCTGGTCGGTCCACGAGCCCGGCTGCCCGGTCGAGCTGGTGGCCAGGCCGATCGCGGAGTGGTTGGAGCCGAAGCTGGAGACCGCGTAATAGAGCAGATAGCGCCCGCCGTGCTGGGAGATGTCCGGCGCCCACGGATCGTTGCCCGAGGAGTAGGCGCGCCACCACGACGGCGGCGTGCGGAAGGCGGATCCGGCGCGGGAGAAGGCGATGCGGTCGGTGGAGGTGCGCGCCTCCAGGTAGCCGTGGGTGGAATAGAGCACATATCCGGTCGAGGTGCGGATCATCGTGGGGTCGTGGACGACGACGTCCCCGGTGACGTGGCCGGGGTCGGGGTAGGCGAAGGCCGTGCTCGCGAGGAGCGCGAGCGCGGCCGACGAGGTGCCGATCAGACGTGCGAGGCGACGCACAGGGGTCCTCCTTCGGGGGCGGCCGTGCCGCCGTTCGTGGTCCGCCTGCCTGACGCTGCGCCGCACGACATGTAAACCCCGCCTCTGACGGACGTCAACCGCCGCGTGAAACTTTCACGGCCGTCCGGGCGCGCTCCGCGGGGACCGGCCCCGGGCCTTGACAGGGACGCCGGCCAAGCCTACGTTCGAGCTGCTTCGCCCTCTCTGTTAGCGCTAACAGTGCCTGCCGCGCTGCGCCACAGCGACAACCCGGCACCCGCGCGTCACCCGGGCGGCGGCGCGGTGGACCGGCGCTGGATGAGCTCCACGGGCCCGGCCAGCACCTCGGCCACCTTGTCGTCGGGCCTGAGCCCGGCGAGCAGGGTGACGCCGCGGCGGCCCAGCTCCGCCAGCGGCATCCGCACCGTGGTCAGGGCGGGGAACAGGTAACTGGCCAGCTCCAGGTCGTGCACGGCCACGATCGACACGTCCCGCGGGATCTCCAAACCGGCCGAGCGCGCCCCCTCCATCGCGCCGATCGCCGAGGCCACGTTCGCCACGAACACCGCCGTCGGCCGCTCGGGGCCGCCGAGCAGCCGGGCCATCGCCGCCGCGCCGCCGGCCGGCGTGTACCCCGCCGCCACGATCGGGCCCTCCGGCAGCCGCGCCTCGCGCATCGCCGCCGAGTAGCCCGCCGACCTGCGGCCGGCCGTGTCGGCGGCGGCCGGTCCCGCCAGGTGGGCGATGCGGCGGTGACCGAGGCGTACGAGATGCTCCACCGCGAGCGCGGCGGCCCGCTCGTCGTCGAGGATGACGTACCGCTCGACGCTCCTGCTGCGGTTGTTGAGCATGATCCACGGGATGGCGGCCCGGTCGAGGTGCTCCACGAGCCCGGCCTCGTCGCCCGCCCCGGCCAGCAGCAGGCCGTCGATGCGGCCCTGCCCGATCCGGTCCATGTACTCGCCGAGCCCGGCGCCGATGGCGCTGCCGGTGACCAGGACGTACCCCTGGGAGGCCGCCTCGGACTCCGCGCCCTTGATGATCTCCGCGTAGACGGGGTTGGCGAAGTCGGGGATGAACAGCCCGAACATGTGCGCACGCGCGGTGCGCAGGCTCCGCGCGGCCACGTTGGGCCGGTAGCCGAGCCTGTCGATCGCGGTCAGCACCCGCTCCCGCGTCTCCTGGCGGATGTTGAGCGTGGGGTCCTTGTTGATCACGCGGGAGACGACGGCCCTGTCGACCCTCGCCATCGCGGCGACGTCGGCGAGCGTGACCCGTGAACGCTTCATGCCGACGATCCTGGACGCACGCTCTCGCCCTTGTCCATCGAGCGGTAGAGGGCGTGGATCAGGCGCAGCGTGCCGAGGTTGTCGGCCCCGGACGTCTCCGGCTCGCCGCCCTCGGCGATCGCCCGCAGCAGCGAGCCCATCGGCCCGGCCACCGCGTCCGGCAGCCACCGCGTGGTCACCGGGTACGGCAGCCAGCCGTCGGTCGGCAACGAGCGGCTGTTGACGGCCAGGGTGTCGGGGCGGCCGTGCGGATAGTCGTAGAGCAGGCCGAGCGTGCCCTTGATCGCGCCTTCCGTCCCGTCGATGCGGAACGACGCCTCCTGGTCGCCGGTGCGGTTCTCGTGCGTGGCGTGGACCAGCGCCCGCACGTCGCCCGGGTAGACCAGCGTGCTCATCGTCCTGGTCTCGCCCTTGGCGACCTGGCCCGGCGTGCGGCTGCCGGTGCAGAAGACGAGCTCGGGGTCCCCGAGGACCGAGCGGATCGCGTCGAGATAGTGGATGGAGTGGTAGACGATCTCCAGCCGCTCGGAGCTGACGAGCCAGTCCCAGGCGCTCCAGTCGGTGTGGATGTTCACCGTGAACGTCATGGCCGTCGGCTCGCCGATCCAGCCCGCGCGGACCATGGCGCGGGCGGCGGCGACGCCCTCGTCGAAGCGGAGCTGCTGGTTGACCGCGACCTTCAGCCCGCGGGCCGCCGCCAGCTCGACGATCTCCTGCCCGGTCGCGACGTCGGGCGCGAACGGCTTCTGGCACAGCAGGTGCTTGCCGGCCGCCAGCGCCGCCCGCGCGATGGCGGGCTGCGCCCCCGGCGCGACCGCGATGTCGACCACGGCGGCCCGCTCGTCGGCCAGCAGCTCCTCCAGCGACCCGTACGTCCTGGGCACCCCGTGCCGGTCGGCCACCTCGGCGGCCCGCCCGGCGTCGAGGTCGAACAACCCGGCCACCTCCAGCCCGGCCCGCCGGTAGGCGGGCAGGTGCGCGACGTCGACGATCGCCCCCGCGCCGACCACCGCGATCGGCAGCCGGTGTCCGGCGGGGACGGCCAGGCCGGCCGCGGCGGCGATGGGCGCGAAAACGTCGATCATGCCGGCTCCTCCATGCCGTAGAAGCGGGTCGCGGTGCCGCCCAGCACGGCCGCGCGATCGGCCGGCGACAGCCCGGACAGCGCCGCGCCCGTCTCCCGCCACACCTTCGCGTAGTCGCCGGCCAGCAGCGCCACCGGCCAGTCGCTGCCGAACATGAGCCGCTCGGGCCCGAACGACTCCAGCGCGTGCTCCACGTACGGCCGCAGGTCGGCGGCCGTCCAGGCCGCGGCGTCGGCCGCGGTGTTCAGCCCGGACACCTTGGCGTACACCTGCGGGCACTCGGCCGCGCGGGCGAGCAGCGACGCCCACGGCTCCCAGCCCTTCTCCCTGATCGGCGGCTTGGCGAGGTGGTCGATGACCATCCGCAGGCCCGGCACCCGCTCGGCCAGCACCGGCACGTGCTCCAGGTGCCGGGGCAGCACGGCCACCACGTCGAACGGCAGCCCGGCCGCCGCCAGCAGCCGCAGCCCCTCGATCACGGAGTCCTGCAGCACCCAGTCGGGGTCGGGCTCGTCGTGGATGAGGTGGCGCACCCCGGCGAACTTCGGATGGCGCCGGTAGCGCTCCAGCGCCCCGGCCGCCTCGTCCGGCCGCCGCAGCGGCACCCAGCCCACCACCGCGCCGATCACGTCGTGGGCGTCGGCCTGCGCGAGCATGGCGTCGGTGTCGGCGTAGGAGTCCATCGCCTGCACCAGGACCGTGCGCTCGACTCCGGCGGCGGCGAGCTGGGGGAGAAGCTCGTCCGGCTCGAACGTGCGGAAGATCGGCCCCGACTCCGGAGTCAGCCACGGGTAGGAGCCGGTCTCGAGGTTCCAGAAGTGCTGGTGGGCGTCTACGACGGTCATCCGGCCTCCTCGCCAGATCGTCCGAGCGGGTTCGCGGGGGGTTGGACCAGCTCCAGTGTGATCGCGTCGGGGTCGAGGAAGTAGCAGGCGTAGCCGCCCTTGTTGACGCCCGCGGTGATCTCTGCGGGCGGGTTGACGAAGCTCACGCCGGCCGCCGACAGCCGGGCGTGCTCCGCGCGGGCGTCCTCGACCGTGAGCGCCAGGTGGGCGGCGCCGGGCAGGTGGCGGGCGGGGTCGCGCGGCCGGCCCCTGGGCCGTACGTACTCGACCAGTTCCAGGTCGTGGGTGGAGACGCCGCGGGGCTGGCCGGGCACGGCGAGCTGGGCGACGCGCAGCACCGCGTCGGGGTAGCCGACGAGCCTGCGGGTGTAGGCGTTGTCCTGCTCCTGCCGGTGCACGAGGGCGAATCCGAGCAGGTCGCGGTAGAAGGCCACGGACCTGTCGAGGTCGGCGACCGTGAACGAGAAGTGCCAGACGCCTCTCATCGCGGAGCCTCCCGCCGGGCCAGGGCGCGGAGCTCGTCCGCGACGCGATCGGCGCCGGGCACCAGGGCCCGCGCCAGCGCCGGCGCGGCCGGCATCCGCACGTCCGGCGTCCCGATCCTGACGGGCGGCGCGAGCAGCGGCACCCCGGCGCCGGCCACGCGGGCGACGACCTCAGCGCCGAAGCCGCCGGTGACGTTCGCCTCGTGCACGACCGCCAGCCTGCGGGTGCGGCGGGTGCTCGCCAGCACCGCCCCGGTGTCGAACGGGTTGAGCCACGGCGTCTCCAGCACCTCGGCGTCGATCCCCTCGCCGGCCAGCGCCTCGGCCGCCTCCAGCACCCGGTGCGTCATGGCGCCCCAGGTGACGACCGTGACGTCGGAGCCGGGACGGCGGGTGCGCGCCCCGCCCATCGGCTCGACCGGGCCGCCGACCCGGACCTGCTCCTTCGCGCCGAAGTACAGCGTGCGGTTCTCGATCACCAGCACCGGGTCGTCGCAGTGCACGGCCGTCACCAGCAGGTCGTAGGCGTCCTGCGGCGTGCTCGGCATGCACACCCGCAGCCCCGGCACGTGCAGGAACAGCGCCTCCAGGCACTGGGAGTGCTGGGCGCACGCGCCCGGCGCGTTGCCCTGCTGGGTGCGGATCGTCAGCGGGGCGCTCAGCCGCCCGCCCGAGACGTAGCGCACGTTGGCCGCCTGGTTGACGATCTGGTCGAGCGCCACCAGGGAGAAGTCGGCCCACATGATCTCGACGATCGGGCGGGAGCCCATCATCGCCGCGCCCACCGCGCTGCCGAGGATGGCCGACTCGCTGATCGGCGTGTCGAACGCCCGGTCGCCGTGCTGCTTGCGCAGGCCCCTGGTGACGCCGAACACGCCGCCCGGCACGGCGACGTCCTCGCCGTAGACGAGTGTCTCCGGCAGCTCCTCCATGAGCCGGTGCAGGGCCGCGTTCACGGCCTCGCCGTAGGTGAGATCGCGCTCATGCATACAGGTGCTCCCTCGCGGTCGCGGGGTCGGCGAGCGGCGCGTCGAGCGCCGCCGCGGCGGCGGACTCCATCTCCGCCCGCGCCCGGCGCTCCACCGCGTCGACGTCGTCGGCGGGGACCCCGTCGGCGAGCAGGCCCTCGCGCAGCCTCGCGATCGGCTCCCTGCGCCTGATCCGCTCCAGCTCGCCGGGCTGACGGTACGCCTCGGCGTCGCCGATGTAGTGGCCCACCAGCCGTTCGGTCATGCACTCCAGCAGCGTCGGCCCGCCACCCTCGCGGGCGACCTCCAGGGCGTCGCGCATGTGGAAGCGCACGGCCTCGGCGTCGTTGCCGTCGATCCGGTGCCCGGGCATCCCGTACGCGGCCGCCCGGTCGGCCAGGCGCGGCGCGCGCACCATGTCGGCGATCGGCGTCAGCTCCGAGTAACGGTTGTTCTCGCAGACGAAGACGACCGGCAGGGAGAAGGCGGCGGCGAAGTTCATCGCCTCGTGCACCGCCCCCTGGTTCATCGCGCCGTCCCCGAAGACGCTCACGGCGGCCCGGCCCGAGCCGTCGAACCTGCCCGCCAGCGCGGCCCCGCACGCGATCGGCGCGCCGGCGCCCACGATCGAGTTCTCGCCGTGGAAGCCGTGCTCGGCGGCCGTGAAGTAGGCCGAGCCGCCCCGGCCGCCGTTCACCCCCGTCGCCCGGCCCATCAGCTCGGCGAACAGCGGCTCCGCCGGCACGCCCCTGGCCAGCGCCCAGCCGTGACCGCGGTAGGTGGCGAACAGCGCGTCCCGCGGCTCCAGCACGTCGCACGCGCCGGCCGGGATGGCCTCCTGGCCGACGCACAGGTGCACAGACCCCACGATCGGGCCCTCGGCGCGCAGGTCGCGCACCTTCTCCTCGAACGCGCGGATCCGCCACATGGCCAGCAGGTCCGCGAGCCGTCTCTCACTCATCGCTCTTTCTCCAGGCGTCCAGGGCCGCGGCGCAGATCGCCCCGGCGTCGCCGATGTAGGACTCGGGTGGGATGGGCAGCGTGCCCAGGCTCGCCAGGTCGTCGGGGCCGGCGACGTCGCGCAGGGCGTCGGCCAGCGCGCGCCCGCGCTCGCGCGCCTCGTGGGCAGCCTGGTAGACCAGGTCGTGCGCCTTCTCCCGGCCCAGCACGGGCGCCAGGCGCATCATGTACGCCTCCGCCATGATCAGGCCGCCCTCCGCACCCAGGTTGGCCCGCATGGCGGCGGGATAGACGCGCAGCCCGGCGGCGACGTCGGCGGCCGTGGCCAGCGCGCCCGCGGCCAGCTCGGCCAGCAGCGGCACGACGTACCACTCGACCTGCCACTCGCCGGCCGCCCGCTCGTGGCCGGCCTCCATCGCGCGGAACAGGCCGGAGCTGAGCGCCCCCGCCGTGCCGGACATGCCGATGACGGCTTCGCAGCCGATGGGGTTGGCCTTCTGCGGCATCGTGGAGGACGCCCCCCGGTGGTGGCCGCCGGCCTCGCGCACCTCGCCGACCTCGGTCCTGGACAGGTCCACGACCTCGCGGGCGAAGCGGGCGGCCGTGGCCGCCAGGCTCGCGCAGGTCACGCCGAACTCGGCGACGCCGTCCCTGGCCACGTGCCACGGCACGTCCGTGGTGCGCAGGCCGAGCCGCCCGGCCACGCCCTCGCGCACCTGGCGGGCGCGCTCGCCCATCGCCGCGGACGTGCCGCCGGCGCCGAACAGCGACACGACCCGCACCTGGCGTGCGGCGGCGGCGACCCGCTCGCGCTGCCGCGCCGCCTCCGCCAGCAGCACCGCCATCTTCGCGCCGAACGTCGTGGGCACCGCCTGCTGGGCGTGCGTGCGCGCGGCGATGACGGTGCCCGCGTGCCCGGCCACGAGACGGGCGAGCGCGTCGCCGAAGGAGCCGAGCAGCGTGGCCAGGTGGTCGAGCGCCTCGCCCATCTGCAGGGCGAGGCCGGTGTCCATGATGTCCTGCGTGGTGGCGCCGTAGTGGACCCGGCCGTCGGGCCCGTCCGGGAGGGCCGCCGCGATCATCCGGACGAGGGGGAGGATCGGGTAGCCCACGTTCGCCGCCTCGTCCCAGAGGCGGTCGAGGTCGATGGTGCCCGGGACGCAGGCCGCGGCGATGGCCTCCGCGTCGGCCTCGGTGATGATCCCCGCCTCGGCCTGGGCCCGGGAGAGCGCGGCCTCGGTGCGCAGCCAGGCGAGCACGGTGCGCTCGGCGGAGAAGATCCCGGCCATCGCGCGGTCGGCGAACAGCTCGGGCAGCAGCTTGAACGTCTGCGCGGAGGAGGCGGCCACGGTCAGTTCATCTCCAGTCCGCCGTCGACGTTCAGCGCCTGGCCCGTGACGAACGAGGCCAGATCGCTGGCCAGGAACAACACCGCGGAGGCGACCTCCTCGGGCCGGCCGGGGCGGCCCAGCGGCGTACGCTCGCCGACCTCCTTGAGGTGGGCGGCGCCCGCGCCGGGGCCGAAGCGGCGGTCGCGGTCGGCGATGATCTCGTCCCACATGGGGGTGAGGAAGACGCCGGGGCAGACCGCGTTGACCCGTACGGGGGCGAGCGCCTCGGCCGCCGACTTCGTCAGGGAGAGCAGCGCCGTCTTGGTGGCCGAGTAGTGGGCCGCGTTCGGGCGGCCCGAGCGGGCGGCGACGGAGGCGAGGGTGATGATCGAGCCGCCGCCCTGCTCGGCCATCCGCCGGCCGACGGCCTGGGTGAGCCAGAAGGCGGCGTTGAGGTTGGTGTCCACGATCCGCAGCCATTCGTCCGGCTCGATGTCCAGCAGCGGCGTGGTGCGCATGACGCCGGCGCAGTTCACCAGCACGTCGAGCCGGCCGGGATGGGCGGCCAGGGCCTGGGCCTGGGACCGGTCGGTGAGGTCGGCCGGCCGCGCGGTGACGCCCAGCGCGGCCGCCGTCTCGGCGAGCCTCGGGCTCTCCAGGTCGGAGAGCACGACGTCCGCTCCTGCCTCGGCCAGCGCGCGGGCGCACGCCGGCCCGAGGCCGCCCGCACCGCCCGTGACGAGCGCCGTGCGCCCGCTCAGGTCGATCGTGACAGCCATCCCCGATGGTCTCCCTCTC
Organism: Nonomuraea sp. B10E15; assembly: GCF_039871615.1. Classification (NCBI taxonomy): domain Bacteria; kingdom Bacillati; phylum Actinomycetota; class Actinomycetes; order Streptosporangiales; family Streptosporangiaceae; genus Nonomuraea; species Nonomuraea sp. B10E15. Next base: position 351,740 of record NZ_JBDPMB010000004.1, on the reverse strand, counting down.
GTCAGTCAAACGATTGACCTGACCCTAACAGCGGCCTCGCGAACCGAACAAGAGGGAGATCAATTGTTCTATCGGGAAATGTCCTGCCAGCCGAGTTCCGCGCAGAACGCCGCGCTCGCCCGCGCGAACGCGGCGCGGTCGAGCACCGCGCCCTTGTGGCGGCCCTCCGTGATCGGCTCGTCGTGCATCCGGGCGGGCAGCCCGCCGGGAGCGCCGCCCTCCCTGGCCGCGTACGCGCGCATCTCGTCGAGCCGGAGCTGCCCGGCCGCCAGCAGGTCCTCCAGCGTGAACGCGTCGCCGAGCACGGCGGTGACCAGCGCCGTCAGGCGGTCGACGGTCAGCGGGCGCGTGGGGGAGGAGGCGAAGACGCACAGGTTGAGCGCGTCGAGACCGCTCCAGAGCCGCAGCAGCCGGGCGGTGCGCCGCCCGCGCTCCTCGTCCAGCACTCCGGCGGGGGCGGGCTCCGCGCCGATCCGCCGCGCCTCGGGGAAGCTGTAGCCCAGCCCCGCGACGGGATCGAAGTCGAGGTCGTGCTCCAGGGCGTCGTAGCGCGGGCCGCCCGGCGCGAGCGCGTACCCGAGCCCGACACCGGGCTGGATCCGGGGATCGAAACACGGCAGCTCCGCACCCCGGGCGGTCATCGCGTACGCCGCCGCCCCCGGCCCCACCCGCGCCGCCGCCCTGGCCGACCCCTCCGCCAGCAGGTCGCCCAGCGCGCCGGCACGAGCGGCCACGTCCCTGATCAGCCCCGGCAGCGCCGCCGCGTCGCCGAACGCCGGCCCGCCGGGCAGCAGGCCGCGCGCCGCGCACTCCATCGCGAAGGCGAGCGTCCCGCCGAGCGAGACGGGATCGAGGCCGAGGTCGTTGCAGAGGGCGTTCGCGGCGAGCACGGCGTCGAGGTCGTCGATCCCCAGGTTCCACCCGAGCGACAGGAACGCCTCCTGCCCGAGCCCGCCGGTGCGCCGCTCGCTCAGTCCGGGCGGGGCGTACACCTTGAGGCAGTCGTTCGGGCACCCCGGGCACGCGCCCGTGGTCGCCACCGCCCGCCCGTCGTAGTCGCGGACGGCCGGAACGCGCAGCCCGCCCGCCCCCGGCACCGAGAAGTTCCGCACGGACGCGTAGCCGGGGTCGAGAGGGTCGCCCGCCCACCCGGCGAACCCCGGCTCGCCCGCCTGCAGCGCCGCCAGCGGGTTCGTGGCCAGCGACTCCCGGTAGAAGGCCGTCAGCGCGGCGATCGTGCCCGGGTCGGCGACCGGCGCGGCAGCGTCGCCCGCGCACACGACCGCCTTGAGGTTCTTGGCGCCGAAGACCGCGCCCAGGCCGTACCGCCCGGCGGGGTGGGCGTGGCCGGTGACCACGCTCGCGTACCTGACGAGGTTCTCCCCGGCGGGCCCGATGGCCGCCACCTGGGCCGCCGCGCCGTGCCTGGCCCGCAGGGCGTCCGTGGTCGCGGCGACGCCGAGCCCCCACAGGTCGCCGGCGTCGCGGCACACGACCTCGCCGCCCTCGACCAGCAGGTACGACGGCCGCTCCGCCCGCCCCAGCACGGCCAGCGCCTTCGCCCCCGCCCCGCGCATCCCGGCCGCGAACGGCCCCAACGCGTGCGCCTCCCCGGCCACCCCCGTCAGCGGCGACTTGGCCAGGAAGACGGCCTTGGCCAGGCCGGGCGCCGCCGTCCCGCCCAGCATGCCCGCGGCCATGTACAGCAGGGCGCGGGGGTCGTACGGATCCAGCCCGGCGGGCGTGCGCTCGGCCATCAGCCGCAGCCCGAGGATGGAGCCGCCGTAGTGTCCCCTCTCGGCCGAGCGGTCTTCGCGTTCGACGCTCCCGCTGGTCAGATCGACAATGAACGGCAACAAAGCCTCCTTGAGTCGAAGGAGGCGGCCGGCCCCGGGCAGGCCCGTCGCCGTCCGCCAGACCTCAGGAGCGGCACACCATCACATATCACGCGTACGGCGCAACCCGGCCTGCTTCCATCCTTGATGGGCGAAAAGAGCGCGGACGGCGGCCGACACGGATTTTCCTCCGCCGCCCGGGCAGGAGATCAGGCGATGACCACTCCCGATCTCGTCCTCGCCCTGGGCGGTGGCGCCGCGCTGCTGGCCGCCTTCCTGCCCCAGGTGATCTCCCGCAGACCTCTGTCCTTACCCCTCGTCTACCTGCTGGGCGGCATGGCGCTCTTCGCCCTGCCGATCGGCCTGCCGGAGCCCGACCCGGTCGCCCACCGCGTGGCGCTCGAGCACATCACCGAACTGTGCGTCGTCGTCTCCCTCATGGGGGCGGGTCTCGCGATCAACCGGCGGGCCGGAATGCGCGCCTGGTCGACGACGTGGCGGCTGCTCGGCCTGGCGATGCCGCTCACCGTGGCCGGCGTGGCCGTCGCCGCCGCCCTCCTGCTCGGCTGGCCCGCCGGGGCGGCGCTGCTGCTCGGGGCGGTGCTGGCGCCCACGGACCCGGTGCTCGCCTCCGACGTGCACGTCGGCGAGCCCGTCGACGCCGAGAACGCCGACGACGAGGTGCGCTTCGCCCTCACCTCGGAGGCCGGGCTCAACGACGGGCTGGCCTTCCCCATCGTGTACGCCGCCGTCGCCGTCGCGGTCGCCGGCGGGACCGGCTGGCTGGGGGAGTGGGCGCTGATGGACGTGCTCTACCGCACCGCCGCCGGCATCGTCTCGGGGCTGCTGATCGGCTGGCTGCTCGGCCGCCTGTTCTTCCGCGCACCGTCCAGCGGGCTGCGCTTGTCGGAGCGCCGCGACGGCTTCGTCGCCCTGGCCGCCACGTTCCTGTCGTACGGGGTGACGGAGCTCGCGCACGGGTACGGCTTCATCGCGGTGTTCGTCACCGCGTGCGCCATCAGGCGGGCCGAGCACGGGCACGGCTACAACAACGTCCTGCACGGCTTCGTGGAGCAGATCGAGCGGCTGTTCACGGCCTGGCTGCTGCTCCTGCTCGGCGGTTTCGTCGCCGTCGGCGGCCTGTCAGGGCTCACGTGGCGCGGCGCGGCCGTCGCGCTTCTCCTCCTGCTCGTCATCCGGCCGCTGACAGGCTGGCTCGCGCAGCTGCGCGGCCCGGCCGGGCTCAGGGAACGCCTGGTGATCTCGTTCTTCGGCATCCGGGGGATCGGATCGCTGTTCTACCTGACGTACGCGCTGGGCCAGGCCGGCTTCGGCGTACCCGCCGAGGAGCTGTGGGCGGTGACGGGATTCACCGTGGTGGCCTCGGTCGTCCTGCACGGCCTCACGGCCACCCCGGTCATGAGGCGCGTCGACGCGCTCCGCGACCGCGCCGAGACCAGCTCACCGGCCGCCCAGCCCGCCCCCTGACCACCCACCGTCCTCATGCCGGTCGTGACCGGGGCGGGTCAGGCCGGGCCGAGACTCCAGACCTGCGCCTTCCCGTACTCGCCCGCGCCCGCGATCACCGGCCTGCCGTCGAGCTCGGCCAGGGTGAGGGCGTGGACGGCGCCGCCGTCCGCGGGACGCAGCGCGCCGATGACCCGGGCCTCGTCGAGGTCCCAGATCCGGACGATGACCTCACCGCCCACGGGAGCGTGGGTCACGGCCGCGATGGGGAGGCCGCCGAGCCGCCCGGCCACGAGCGCGGTGGTGCCCCGGTCATCGGGGCTTCTGCCGCTGAAGTTCCACATCTTCCTGCGCTTGCCCGTCACCAGGTCGTGCACGCGGAGGGTGGCGTTCTGGTGCGTCGAGACGACCACGGGCCGGCCCTCGATCTCGCCGCAGGCCAGCAACTCGATCCCGCTGTACCGCCCCATGCCGAACGAGTGCCGCGGCTTTCCCGTCGACAGGCGCCACACCCGGACGCGCCCGCGGCCGTCCCCCGTGACGAGCACGTCGTCGGTGCCGAGCCGGCCGAACGCCAGGCCGTGGACGCCCTGGTAGTGGTCGCGGATCGCCGGGCCGATCTGCTTGCCGGTGGCGATGTCCCACAGCCGTACGACGCTGCGCAGGTCTTGGACGAGGTCGTACTTCTGCGACACGGCGATCGCCCTGCCCCCGTCAGTGTCCTCGTCCGTGCCCCCGCGTGTGATCGTGACCGCGATGACCGGGTCGCCGGCCCGGTGGTCGGCCAGGCTCTCGCCCGTCAGGGTCCACAGCCGCATCCTGCCGTCGGCGTGCCCGGAAGCCACCACCGGGCGGCCGTCCACCCGGCCGGCGGCCACCGAGGTGGCCGTGCCTCCGCCGTCGCCGAGCGCGGTGACAGCCGCCGCGCCGTCGCCCGCCGCGTTCACGTCCCAGGCCAGCACGAGTCCCGTTGTGGTGGCGCACACGACCGCCGTCTCCGAGGCGGCCATGGACACCGGATCGCCGGACTTCGAGGGCAGCGGCACGGGCCCCCTGACCGGCGTGCCGAACGGCTCGGCCGAGGCGGCCGGTGTGGGTGCCCGTGCGGTCGCCGGGGTGCCGGTGCCGGTTGTTCGGGGGGAGGCGGACGAGGAGACCTCCTGGCCGGCACCGCTTGTGTGCTCGACGCCTGGCGGGAGCGGTGTGCGGCCGGGATCGAGGAAGGCGCGGTCGGGCCGTAACACGGCGAGGGCGGACACCCCTGCCGCGGCCGCCGCGGCCACTCCGCCCATCACCACCCGGCGGCTGAGCGACCTGGCCGGGTGCGGCGACCGTCCTTCCCGTGGGCCCGGCGTCGTGGGACGCGGCCCGCCCGCGGGGTTCGTCCGCCGGATGATGTCCTGCAGCAGGTCGGTGGGGGTGGGCCGGGAGGCGGGGTCTTTGGACAGGCACGTCTCGATCAGCGGCAGCAGGTGTCCCGGCACTCCAGAAAGATCCGGTACGCCGTTGATCACGCTGTTCACGACGGCGGCCACCGTCGTGCCCGCGAAGGGAGCGCGTCCCGTGGCCGCGAAGACGATCGTGCCCGCCCAGCTGAACACGTCCGACGCAGGCCCCACCCGCCCGGACCCGAACTGCTCGGGCGACATGTACGCAGGAGTCCCGACCAGCCCGGACGTGTGCGTCGAGGCGTCGAGTGCCTTGGCGATCCCGAAGTCGATGACGATCGGCCCGTCGGGGCCCATCAGGACGTTGCCCGGCTTGAAGTCCCGGTGCACGATCCCGGCCTGGTGGATGGCTGTCAGCGCGGTCAGCGTGGAGATCGCGAGCCGGTCGAGCGCCCCGCCGGCGCGCGGCCCCTGGGAGCGGACGACCGCCTGCAGCGTGTCGCCGGGGACGTACTCGCTCACGATGTACGGCCGATCGCCCAGCATGCCGACGTCCAGCACCGCCGCCGTGCAGAACGCGGCCACCCGCCGCGCCGCCTCCACCTCCCGCATGAAGTCGGCGGTGGCGCCGCCGTCGTGGCTCAGGTGGCTGTGCAGCACCTTGATGGCCACGTCAGGCCCCGGGTCACCGGCGCCCTGGTAGACCACTCCCTGCCCGCCGGTGCCGAGCACGCCGAGCAGCCGGTGGCCGCCGATGTGCTGCGGATCGTCCGGCCGGAGCGGGCGTATCTCCGGCATCCCGCCCCTTTGCTCGATCTATTTGAACGATCCACACAATATGGCCATAACCGCGTCTGGACGAAGACCCGGTGCTCGACTACGACGTGTCCCGCGCCGCCGGTCGCGACCGCCCCGGATGCCCGTCCCGCCGCAGGCGTGGGGAGCAGGGCGATCGGGACGGCGCGGGGCGCCCCTCGATACCGGCGCCCTTGGAAGTACGGCGATGGCGTAGGTTCCGGCACATGGAGTCGATCGAACTATCGCCGACCCTGCACCATCTCCGGTTCCGCGTCGGCCAGGCATACCTGCGGCGCGATGCTGACGGGCTCACCCTCATCGACACCGGCGAGCCCGGCTCGGGCCCCGACCTGCTCGCCGCCGTCGAAAGCCTCGGGCACGCGCCCGGCGACCTGCGCGCCGTCGTCGTCACCCACGGCCACGACGACCACTGGGGAGCCCTCTCCGAGCTCGGCACGGACGCCACCGTCATGGCGCACGCCCCCGTCCTGCGCGGCGAGCGCGGCCAGCAGCTGCCCGACCTCACCGCCATGCCCGCCTGGGAGCGGGAACTGTTCGAGTCCCTCCCGTCGATGAGCCCGCCGAAGCCCGCGGGTGCATCGCGAGCTGGCCGGCGGCGAGGTGCTCGGCTTCGGCGGCGGCGCCCACGTGATCGCCAACCCCGGAGGCAACACGATGCTGGGCGTCTTCAACGCCGACCGGCAGGCGGCCGCCGGCTCGTTCCGCCGCCTGGCGGAGCTCGACGTGTCGCTCGTCTGCGTCGGCCACGGCGACCCGCTGACCGGCGACGCCTCCGCCCGCCTGCGCGCCGTACCGCTCTGAACGCCACCTCCGCCCGCGGGGCCGCACAGGTCTGGGCGGCGTGTCGCCCCGCGCGCCGCACTGGCCCGGAGCGAGAAGGTCGGATCGCGCGTGGTGCGGGTCCGGACGGCGGGCCGGGGGCGCGTGACGCGGGACGTATGCCGGATCGCCCGTGGGGCCGGTGCGCGCGGGCCGGAACCGGGTAGGTTGGCGGCCCATGGAGGAACGCCAGAAGCACCCACGACTCACCGGCCGGGGTCGCGCGCTCGCCGCGCTGGCGGCCGCGGCCCTCACGGGGACGGCGGCCTGCGGAACCCCGGCGCCCGTGCAGAACGCCCCCGCGCGCCAGCCGCTGGCGGCCCTCACCGGCACCGCGACACCCGCGCCGAGCCGGACGCTCCCCGACCCCGACGAGAAGATCCCCGCGAACGCCGCGAAGCTCGCCTCAGCCCTGAAGGAAACCACCTCCGCGCTCAACGACGCCATCGACGCCTGGAAGGGCAAGAAGGGCAAGCCGCCGGAGGACGTCGAGCTCCTGGCCCTCCACCACCAGCGCATCCACCGTTACGCGGCCCGCCATCCCAAGCTCGCCTCCCGGGCCTTCGCCCGCCTGCCGAAGGGCCTTGCCGCCCAGGCCAAGGACAACACGCGCGCCATCCGCGAGCTCCTGGCCCTGGCCCACCCGATCAAGCCGTCGACGCCGTTCAAGGTCCAGCCGGCCCGCCCGGCCGCCGAACTGCTCGGGTTCTTCAAGAAGGCCGAGCGCCGGTTCGGGGTGGAGTGGGAGGTGCTGGCGGCGGTGATGCTCTCGGAGACGAAGTTCGGCCGGGTGAAGTCGGCCAGCCACGTGGGCGCCCAGGGGCCGATGCAGTTCATGCCGGCGACCTGGAAGGCGTACGGGATGGGCGGCGACGTGCACGACCCGCGCGACGCCGTGATGGCCGCGGCCAACTACCTCAAGGCCAGCGGCGCGCCGCGCGACTATCAGCGGGCGCTGCACGCCTACAACCCGTCGCAGGCGTACGTGAACGCCATCCTCCTGCACGCCCGCCAGATCAAGCGCGATCCGCGGAACTACTACGTGTACTACAACTGGCAGGTGTACGTCATCACCACCGCCGGCGAGCGCCGCCTGACCGGCCCTTGAGCGTCGCGAAGGCCGGTCGGGCGGCGCGCCTCCGTGCGGCCGGCGCAGCACGGGGCGGCCCCCCGGGCGCCTATGCCAGGGCGCGGGCGGCGTGGACCAGAGGCACGTGGCTGAACGCCTGCGGGAAGTTGCCCACCAGGCGGTGGTAGCGGGGGTCGTACTCCTCCGCGAGCAGGCCCACGTCGTTGCGGAGCGACAGCAGGCGCTCGAACAGGTTCTTCGCCTCGTCCTTCCTGCCCTGCATCGCCATCACCTCCACCAGCCAGAAACTGCAGGCCAGGAACGCGCCCTCGCCGCCGGGCAGGCCGTCGACGTCGTTGTCGTCGGCCAGCGGATAACGCAGCACGAAGCCCTCGGACATGAGCTCCTTCTCGATCGCCGCCACCGTGCCCGCCATGCGCGGGTCGTCGATCGGCAGGAACCCGACCATCGGCAGCATCAGCAGGGCCGCGTCCAGCTCCACCGACCCGTACGACTGGGTGAAGGTGTTGCGCGTCTCGTCGAAGCCCTTCTCGCAGATCTCGGCGTGAATGTTGTCGCGCAGGGCCCGCCACTTCTCCACGGGACCCGTACGGCCGAACCGCTCGACGTATTTGACGGCCCGGTCGAGCGCCACCCAGCACATCACCTTGGAGTGCACGAAGTGCCGGCGCGGCCCGCGCACCTCCCACAACCCCTCGTCGGGCTCGTCCCAGTGCTCGGTCACGTAGTCGAGCAGCTGCCGCTGGATGGCCCACGCCCGCTCGTCGGGGGACAGGCCGCGCTCGCGGGCGACGAACAGGGAGTTCATCACCTCGCCGTACACGTCGAGCTGCAGCTGCTTGACCGCCTCGTTGCCGATGCGCACGGGGCGGGAGTCCTCGTAGCCGTCGAGCCAGTCGAGGCGCAGCTCGGGCAGCCGCCGCTCGCCCGCGACGCCGTACATGATCTGCAGGTCCTGCGGTCGCCCGGCGATGGCGCGCAGCAGCCAGGCACGCCAGTCGGCGGCCTCTTCCAGGAAGCCGGACGAGATGAGCGCGTCGAGCGTCAGCGTCGCGTCGCGCAGCCAGCAGAACCGGTAGTCCCAGTTGCGCACCCCGCCCAGGTCCTCGGGCAGCGACGTGGTGGGCGCGGCGACGATGCCGCCCGTCGGCGCGTAGGTGAGCGCCTTCAACGTGATCAGCGACCGCGTCACGGCCTCGCGGTAGGGGCCGTCGTAGGTGCAGCGCGCCACCCACTCCGCCCAGAACGTCTCACTTTCGGCGAGTTGTTCCTCGCAGGCGATCTGCGGCGGCATCGGCTCGTGCGAGGGGTGCCAGGTGAACACGAACGGCAGCCGCTGGCCCTCCTCGACGGTGAACGTCGCCCGGTGGGCGTAGTCGCCGCCCTTCAGCGGCACGGGGGCGTGCAGCCACACGGAGTCGGGACCGCCGACGGCCTGCAGGTGACCGTCGGTCCTGCGCACCCACGGCACGATCCTGCCGTAGTCGAAACGCACCCTGACCACCGTGGACATCTCCACGGTGCCGGAGACGCCCTCGACGATGCGCACGACGTCGGGGTTCCTGTCGCGGGGAGGCATGAAGTCGATCACCCGGACGGTGCCCGTCGGAGTGTCCCACTCGCTCTCCAGGATGAGCGTGTCGGGACGGTAACGGCGCCTGGTCGCCGGTTTCCTGCCGGTGGGCCCGAGCCACCAGTGGCCGTGGCGCTCGCTGCCCAGCAGCGCAGCGAAACACGCCGGCGAGTCGAACCTGGGCAGGCACAACCAGTCGATGGAGCCGTCCCTGGCCACCAGCGCGGCCGACTGCATGTCTCCGATCAGGGCATAATCCTCGATCCGCATGCCTAGACGCTACCGGAACCGTCCGTGGTGGTCCGGCTTCCTGCCGTGCGGGTGATTCCGTGACCGGGCCGGGTCATGTCGCGTCATGCCCGGACCGGTCACGGGATCACGTCAGCGGGAACCAGCGGGTGAACAGCTGCGTCATCGGCCCGATGGCCAGCGCGAACACCAGCGTTCCCACGCCCACGGTGCCGCCGAGCAGCCACCCGGCGGTCAGCACGGTGACCTCGATGAGGAAACGGCCGAGCCGTACGGACAGGCCGAGCCGCATCAGCCCGGTCATGATGCCGTCACGCGGGCCGGGGCCCATTCCCGCCCCGATGTACAGGACCGTGGCCAGGGCGATGGAGACGACCCCGAGCGCGAGGTACGACGCCTGGGCCGCGACGTGCTCCGGCGAGGGCAGCAGGAAGATCGCGGCATCGGCGAACAGACCCAGGAACACCACGTTGCTGATGGTCCCGAAGCCCGGCTTCTGCTTCAGCGGGATCCACAGCAGCATGACCAGGGCGCCGACGATGATGATCATGGTGCCGATGGTCGTCCCCGTCCTGATCGCCAGGCCCTGGTGGAAGACGTCCCACGGGTCGTTGCCCAGGCTGGACTCCACCTGGAGCCCGATGCCCAGCCCGTACAGGGCCAGCCCGCCGTAGAGGCGGAGCACTCGTGCGGGAAGGGAAGCCACGCGAGGGGCGGTCGTGTCACTCATAGTGGACCCAGAGTGGCAGGCCACTGGCTTGCCAAAACAGAACCAATCACGAAAAGTGGCCTTATGCGTTATGTATCGGCCACCCAGGCGGCCAGGCTCCTCATGATCGACCCCGCCACGCGGCCGTACTACCGGGCCCTGGCCGCCGGCGTGCGGGCTCTGATCATGGACGGCCGGCTTGCCGTGCGGGTCCGCATGCCCGCCGAGCGCCACCTCGCCGAGACCCTCAAGGTCAGCCGCACCACCGTGACCGCCGCCTACGACCTGCTGCGCGAACAAGGCTACCTGGAGAGCCGCCAGGGCTCGGGCAGCTGGACGGCCCTGCCCGATCCGGCCACCACCGCGGACAACCCGTGGCTCGAGACCGACGGCGACGGCCTGATCCAGCTCCAGACCGCCGCCCCGGCCGCGCCCACGGCGCTGCGCGAGGCCATGGCGGAGGCGCTGGAAGACCTCCCGAGGTACGGCATGGGCATCGGCTACGACCCCATGGGCCTGCTGGTGCTCAGGGAGCGCATCGCCGCCGCCTACACCGCCAGAGGCCTGGCGACCAGGCCCGAGCAGATCGTCGTCACCACCGGCTCCCAGCACGCCATCCAGCTCGTGATGGGGCTCCTCGTCGGCCCGGGCGACCCGGTGCTCGTGGAGTCGCCGACGTACCCGCACGCCATCGACGCGGCCCGCCGCGGCGGCGCCAGGATCGTCCCGGTCGGGATCTCGCACGAAGGCTGGCAGGACGATCTGCTGACCTGCGCCATGCGCCAGTCGGCGAGCCGTCTCGCCTACCTCATGCCCGACTTCCAGAACCCGACGGGCGCCCTCATGGACGACGCCACCCGCGCCGCCGTCGTGGGCGCCGCCCGGCGCGTGGACACGCTGCTGCTGGTGGACGAGACCTGGTCAGAGCTGGCGCTCGACGAGGTGCCGCGCACGTCGCCGATGGGCTCGTTCGACACCGACAGCCGCGTGATCAGCATCGGCTCCGCGTCGAAGTTGTGGTGGGGCGGGCTGCGCATCGGCTGGATCCGCGCCACGGCCGCGATGGCCCGGCGGCTGGCCACGTACCGCTCGGCTGCGGACATCGCCAGCCCGGTGATGGAGCAGCTCGCGGTGGCGCGGCTGTTCGACCGGCTGGGGGAGACGCGGGCCGAGCGCCGCCGCGCGTTGCGCGCCTCCCGCGACGCGCTGGTGTCCGGGCTGCGCGAGCACCTGCCGGAGTGGACGTTCACCGTGCCGCGCGGCGGGGGCACGCTCTGGGTGCGCCTCGACCGGGGCGGCTCCACCCCGCTCGCCGAGGCGGCGGCCTGCCACGGCGTACGCCTCGCGCCCGGCCCCTGGTTCGGCCTGGAAGGGACGCTCGAGAGTCACCTGCGGCTGCCGTACACCCAGCCGCCCTCGATCCTGCAGGACGCGCTCGTCCGGATCCGCGCCGCCCGCGACCACGGCGCCGCCGGCGGCTCCCGCCCGCCCGAGTCCCTCATCGCGATGGTGTGAGGGGCGCTCACTCGCCGGCCCCGCGGGCCAGCGGCGCCTGCCACTTGCGGCGCATCGCCACGATGCGCAGTCCGAACGCCAGCACGGCCGCCGCCAGCGTCACGGGCCAGCCGTGCAGGCCGTAGGAGGACAGCGCGGCCATCGTCGCCGCCCCCACCAGGGCGGGCACGGCGTAGAGCTGCCGGTCGTAGAGCAGCGTCGGGATCTGCCCGGCCAGCACGTCGCGCAGCATGCCGCCGCCCACGGCCGTGGTGATCCCCAGCACGGTGGCGTGCAGAGGGCTGAGGCCGTACTCCATGGCCTTGGCCGTGCCGACCGAGCAGAACAGGCCGAGCCCCGCCGCGTCCAGCACGAGGATGACCGGCATCACCTTCGTGACGTGCGGATGCCAGTAGAAGACGATCACCGTCGCCGCCAGCGGCACCAGCACGTAGCCGACGCTCTGGAAGGCGGCGGGCCGGACGTTGAGGATCAGGTCGCGTACGACGCCCCCACCCAGGGCGGTGATCTCGGCGAGCATCGTCATCCCGACCACGTCGAGCCGCTTGCGCACCCCCATCAACGCCCCCGTCAACGCGAAGACGAAGATGCCTGCCAGGTCGAGAATCTCGGACACGTTGACAGTGTCCACCGCATGGCGGGTCTACCGCACGGCGGGCTCATGGTGCTCGGCCATCATCACCCGCAGCCGCCGGGTGAACATGAACAGCGCGAGTCCCGCCACGATCGCCACCAGCGCCAGCACCAGGTAGTACATCGGGTCGGACAGCACGGCGGTGAGCCGGCCCGTCTGCCCGCCGACCGCGTCGCCCACCGACACCGCGATGAACCAGACGCCGAGCATCTGCCCCTTGAACGCCTCCGGCGCCAGCTTGGCCGTCACCGACAGCCCGACCGGGCTCAGCGACAGCTCGCCGAACACCTGGATCAGGTAGACCAGCACCAGCCACCACACCGACACCCTGCCCGGCCCGGCCAGCGCCGCCGCGACCGCCATGACGACGAAGCTCGCCCCCACCATGACCAGCGCGAAGCCGAACTTCTGCGGGGTGCTCACCCGCGTGCCCAGCCGCAGCCACAACGCCGCGAACACCGGCGCGAAGATCATGATGAAGAGGGGGTTGAACGACTGCGTCGTGGCCGGCTGGATCGGGATCCCGAACAGCGACAGCTCGGTGTGGTCCTGGGCGAAGAAGAGCAGCTTGCTGGGCGCCAGATCGAAGATCATCCAGAAGATGGCCGCGGCCACGAACAGCCAGATGTACGCCTTCATCCGGATCCGCTCGTCCTGCGTGAGGTTGTGGCTGCCCAGGAGGATGTAGCCGAAGTACGCGACGGGCACGAGCAGGATGATCACCGTGACCACCACGGTGAACCGGTCGACCGTGAACGTGCCGGTCGCCGCCCACCCGGCCAGCAGGGCCGCCGTCGCACCCACCGCCAGGACGAACAGGCGGCCGAACCTCCGGCGTTCCCGCGGCGACAGGCGAAGGCCCGGCTGCTCGCCCACGCCTCTGAGGGCCTTGCCGCCCCAGACGTACTGGATCAGGCCGAGCGCCATGCCGACCGCGGCGGCGCTGAAGCCGAGGTGCCAGCGGTCGCCCGCGGCCAGCCAGCCGACGACGAGGGGCGCGAAGAAGGCGCCCAGGTTGATGCCGAAGTAGAACAAGGAGAACGCCGCGTCGCGGCGCGCGTCGTCGCTGTCGGCGTAGAGGCGGCCGACCATGACGGAGATGTTCGGCTTGAGCAGGCCGGTGCCGGAGATGATGAGCAGCAGGCCGAGCCAGACGAAGAACGCCGACGTCGCCGGGATCGCCATGCTGATGTGCCCCAGCATGATGACGAACCCGCCCCAGAACACCGACCTGCGCGCCCCGAGGATGCGGTCGGCGATCCACCCGCCGGGCAGTGCCACCAGGTAGATGAGCGCCGCGTAGACGCCCACGACCGCCTGGGCGGTCACGGGCGACATGCCGAGGCCCTGGTGAGCGGGCGATGCGGCCAGGAACGTGGCCAGGATCGCGCGCAGGCCGTACCAGCTGAAGCGCTCCCACATCTCGGTGCCGAACAGCGTGGCCAGGCCCCACGGGTGCCCGAAGAACGTCCTGCCGCCGCCGGTCATGCCCAGCCCTCTCCCACGGCACCGAACGTAACCGAAATATCGCTCCAGGTGAGGGACGCGGGTGTTTCCCCGCGAGCTCTTGCCGCTACCCCCGTGGTGTGGTGCGATGCATGCCATTCATGCAAGTGAATACTGACGGGAGGCGCGCGCCATGGCCGAAGTCCTCGACGTGCGGGCGGAGATCCAGCGGCAGATCGCCGGCATGACCGTCTGCCGGCAGCTCGCTCAGGCCGCCGAGCAGCACCCCGACGCACCCGCCTACTCCGATCCCGACGGCGACGGCTGGCGCACGCTGACCTACGCACAGGCCAGGGAGCGGGTCCTGGAGATCGCCGCCGCATTCGCCGCGCTCGGGCTCCGGACCGGCGACACCGTGGCGCTCATGATGGTCAACCGCAGCGAGCACGTGCTCGCCGACTTGGGCGCCGTGCACGCGGGCGGCTCCGGCTGCACGATCTACTCGACGTTCGCGCCCGACCAGATCGCGTTCGTGGCCGGCGACGTCGGGGCGAAATACGCGGTGCTCGGCGGGCCGGCCGACCTGGACCGCTGGCGGCCCGTGCTCGACCGGCTCGACGGCCTGCGCACGATCATCATGCTGGAGGGAGCGCCCGACGGCGAGCGTTTCCTGGCGTGGACGGACTTCCTCCGGCTCGGCCGCGAACGCCTGGCCGCCGACCCCGGCCACATCGAGACGCGCTGGCGCGCGGTCACCCCCGACGACGTGGCCACCGTGTTATACACCTCCGGCACCACCGGCATGCCCAAGGGCGTGCCCCTGACGCACACGAACATCTTCTACGAGGTCGCCTCCACCGACCGGATGGCCTCGCTGCCCACCGAGGGCACCCAGATCTCCTACCTGACCTACGCGCACATCGCCGAGCGGGTGCTCAGCCTCTACCTGCCGCTGGTCAAGGCCTCCCACGTCTACTTCTGCACCGACCTGGCCAACCTGGGCGGCACGCTGGGGCAGGTCAGGCCGATGATGTTCTTCGGGGTGCCCCGGGTGTGGGAGAAGATGATGGCCCGCCTGTCAGCCGTGCTCGCCACCCAGCCGGAGGAGCAGCAGGCGGCCGTGCGCGCGGCCATGAAGGCCGGCGTCGCCTACATCGAGGCCGGCCAGCACGGCCACACCGTCACCCCCGAGATCCAGTCCGCCTACGACCAGGCCGACGCCTCCCTCCTGTCGGTCATCCGCGGCATGATCGGGTTCGACCGCGCCGTGTGGACCGCCACCGGTGCCGCGCCCCTGCCCGCCGAGGTGCAGCGCTTCTACGCCGGGCTCGGCCTCAAGGTCATCGACGTGTACGGCATGACGGAGACGACCGGCGCGTTCACCGGCAACAGCCCCACCTGCTACCGCCTGGGCAGCGTCGGCAGGGCCGAGCCCGGCGTCGAGATCCGCATCGCCGAGGACGGCGAGATCCTCACTCGCAGCCCGCTCAACACCCGCGGCTACCTCAACCGCGCGGAGGCCACCTCCGAACTCGTCGACGACGGCGGCTGGCTGCACACCGGCGACATCGGCACGGTCGACGACGACGGCTTCTACCGGGTCGTCGACCGCAAGAAGGAGCTGATCATCACCGCGGGCGGCGAGAACATCTCCCCGGCGGCGATCGAGAACCATCTCAAGGAGCACGCCCTGATCGGCCAGGCGCTCGCCTACGGCGACAACCGCCCGCACCCGGTGGCCGTGCTGACCCTCGACGGCGAGGTCGCGCCGGGCTGGGCGCGGGCGCGCGGCGTCACGTTCTCCTCGCTCGCCGAGCTGGCCGGGCATCCCGAGGTGCTCAAGGAGGTGGAGGCCGCGGTCGAGGCCGCCAACGCCAAGCTCGCGCAGGTGCAGCAGGTGAAGAAGTGGGCCCTGCTCGGGGTCGAGTGGACCGCCGAGACCGAGGAGCTCACCCCGAGCCTCAAGCTCAAGCGGCGCGTCGTGCACCAGAAGTACGCCGACGTCATCGAAGGGCTCTACACCGGTCCCCGCTGAGCGGGCGGCGGCACGCACCCGGCGGACGGGCCGCTCCGAGCGGTTTTGCCAATCGGGGCGTGTGTTGTGGTCCTGGTCATGACCGGCGGGTTCCTACCGTCTCGCTCATGACCAGAAGCCTTCTTCTCGTCTCGCTCGCGGCGGGATCGCTCACAGCGGGGTCGCTCATGGCGCCCGCGCCCGCGACCTCCGCCGCGACCGAGCTCGCCATCCGATCCATCACCGTACGTCCAGCGGAGCCCGTGGTCGGCCCGAAGGGCTCCGTCCGCCTGGTGATCGAGGTGATCGCCCGGGGGACACGGGGTAAGCACGGCGTCTCCGTCAAGGTCGAACCCGGCTCCCCGCCGGCCCCGGTGCTCAGCTCGAAGACCCCGGCCGAGGACACGCCGGCGGCCACGCCGTCGCCGAGGGTCTCCGGGGCCCCGCGGCTCGCCTCCGGCGGCGAGCCCGCCGCGGACCTCCCGGCGATGATGGCGTGGCGGGTGGGCTCGCCCGCCAGGTCCGCCACGCCGGCCTCGGCGGCGGAGGGCTGGGAGACGTGGCGTTTCCTGCCCGACAAGAGGCTGAACCGCTACTACCCCACGGGCACCTGGACGATCGCCGCCACCGCGACGGGCCGGGGCGGCACGACGGTCACCGAGTACGAGTCGTTCCAGTTCAGGCGTAACACGAAGCTCGCCTCCGTGCGGGTGGACGGGACGGCGGGCGGAAAGGTGCGGCTGCGGGGTTCGCTGACCAGGGTCGATCCGCGCGGTCTCACCGACTACGGGCCGTTCTCCAGGCAGAAGCTGGACATCCTCTGGCGTGCCGACGCATCCTCGGACTGGGAGCGCATCGGGGAGGTGCGTACCGACGCCGCCGGTTCGTTCGCCACGACGGTCTCGGGCCGTACCGGCGGATTCTGGCGCGTCCGCTATCCCGGAACGGGACATTACGCCGCAGATATCTCCAAAGTTCAACAAATCACTCAATAGCACAGCAAACATAATTAAATCAGCGCATGGCCTAAACCGCTGTTGCCGAATCGTGATCAACTGCGTCGCAACTTTTCTTTACCCTTACGCGTCATTGGCCAATGACGTGCCCCGTCCCGGGGTGCGTTCTCAGACGGGGAAGGAATTCCGATTGTGAAGATGCGACGTCTCGCCGCCGGCCTGGCGGCGGCCGCCCTGGGCGCGACGATGGTGGCCACCGCCGCCTCGCCCGCGCTCGCCGACCCGGGCATCGACCCGGTCGCGGGCGGGCACACGAGCCTGAAGTTCGACGCGAACCCTGAGCCCGCCTGGCGGGGCCGCCCCATCACCCTTGAGGGCAAGCTCTCCGTCGAGTGCGACAAGGACTACATCAGCGGTCTGGTCTCGGTGCACCACGCCGACCACTGCAAGAGCACCGAGCGCTGGCACCGCCTGGCCTGGAAGCGGATCACGATCCTCTTCCAGCCGGCCGGCAGCGGCAAGTGGGAATACGTCGAGACGGTCAGGACCAGCCGCAGCGGCTACTTCCACACGAAGGTGCCGGCTCGCACGTCGGGCACCTGGCGCGCGGTCTTCAAGGGCGCCAGGTGGCTGGACGGCTCCGAGGGCACGGACTGGGTCCGGGTCATCGGCCACCGCCACCACCACCGCCACTAGTCACACCTCGGACGCCCGGCCTCACCAGGCCGGGCGTCCGGCATGTGCAACCGGCGATCGCCGGCCGGGCTCAGTACGACACGGCCACCTGGACGCGGTGGTGGCGGGGCGTCTCGGCCTCGTCCACCAGGGCGGCCGCGAGGTCGGCGTACGCGAACGCGGGATCGCCCTCGGCGGACGCCGGCACCTGCCCGCCCCCGATCCGGTAACGGCCCGTCCTCGCCGCGTGCTCGTCCAGGAAGACCGGCGGCGGCGCCAGCACCACCCAGTCCAGTGCCGACTCCTCGAACACCGCCAGCTCCGCCGCGTGCCCCAGCGAGAACGCGCGGGCGTCGGCGGGGAAGCCGGGCGTGTCCACGAGCCGGATCCCGGGTGAGACCTCCAGCAGGCTGCCGATGCCCAGCGCGACCAGGCGCGACACCCCGGCCCGCGCCAGCCCGTCCACCAGGGCGTGCGAGGCCGCCGTGTAGAACTCCTCCGACGGCATGTCCAGCCTGGCCGTGACCTGGATCGCCACGTCGTGATCCGCCGCCACCGCCGCCACCCGGTCGGCGTCGGTGACGTCCCCGGCGACCACCCGTACGTTCTCACCCGACAAATTCGGATATTTGGTTGGATCCCGTACTACGGCCGTCACGTCATGCCCGCGCCCGGCCGCCTCCGCCGCCACCCGCGTCCCGGCCCGTCCGCCGGCTCCGAACAGCACGAACCTGCTCATCGTCCACGCTCCGTTCTCCCGGCGACCGGACTCCCCGGCCGCCGGGAGAACGGTAGAGGGCGGGACCTCGCTTTCCGCAACGATAGTTACCTACGATGACGGGCATGGCCGAGCCTCTCGATCCGGACATGTTCTACGGATGCCCTCCTACCGCCGCGCCCATCCGCGTCGGCGACAAGTGGACCGCCAAGATCATCCGCTGTCTCGAACTGGGTCCGCGGCGTTTCACGGAGCTCCAGCGGCCGCTGCGCGGCATCACCCCCAAGGTGCTCACCGAGTCCCTGCGCGCGATGGAACGCGACGGCCTGCTCACCAGGACCGCCTACGACGAGATCCCGCCGCGCGTCGAATACGAGCTGACCGCCCTCGGCCGCAGCCTCCTCGAGCCGATGAACGCCGGCTGCGAGTGGTCCAGGAAACACCTGGCCGAGCTGATGCGCGCCCGCGAGACCTGGCACGCGGGAACGCCCTAGCCCGCCCGGGCGGGGGACAGATCGGGCAGGGTGGGAGCATGAGAGTCCTGATGCTGGGCGGCACGTGGTTCCTGGGGCGGCGCGTAGCCGAACGTCTCGCGGCCCGCGGCGACCAGATCCTCCTCGTCCACCGGGGTTCCGGCCGCTCCGCACCCGGCGTGCCGGGCGTCCACCTGCACACCGACCGTCACGACCTGGCGCGTCACGCCTCCCAGATCAAGGACTTCGCGCCGCAGGCCGTGGTCGACACCCACGCGCTCACCGGCTCCGACGTGGACACCGTCCTGCCGCTGCTGCCGCACGTGCCCACGGTGGTGCTGTCCAGCCAGGACGTGTACGAAGCGTTCACCGGCCTGCAGACGGGACGCTGCCTGGCGCCCGTGCCGATCACCGAGGACTCGGAGTTGCGCCGCGAACGCCACCCCCAACGGGGCAAAGGCTTTCCCGGCGTGCCGGACGACTACGAGAAGCTCGACGTGGAGGAGCGGTGGCTCGCCCGCGGCGCCGTCGTCCTGCGGCTGCCGCTGATCTACGGCCCGCACGACTGGCAGCGCAGGGAGGAGCCGATCCTGCGCCGCGTCCGCGCCGGCCGCGACCGCATTCCGGTCGGCGCCGCCAACCTGCTCTGGACCAAGGGCTACGCCGACGACCTGGCGACCGGCGTCCTGTCCGCCCTCGACCACCGCTCCGCCGACGGCCTGGCCGTCAACCTCGGGGAGACGGCCACGGTGACGATGGGCGCCTGGTTCGAGCAGATCCTCGGCGCCGCCGGTTCGCGGGCCCGGCTGGAACGGGTGCCGGACGACCGCATCCCGCCCGACCTGGCGCTGTCAGGTGCGCCCGCCCAGCATCTGGTGGTGTCCGTGGCCCGTGCCCGGGCACTGCTCGGGTGGGAGCCGGGCGACCCCGCCGCGCACGTCGCCGAGTCGGTGCGCTGGCATCTGGCCCACCCGCCGCAGGACGCCTGGACGGACGATGACACCGCAGCGGACGACGCCGCCCTCGCCGGCTGAGACGGGGCCCGGTTCGCGTACCAAGGAGGAATCGATCAAGATGGGAATGTGTTGTCGTGGCAGAGAGGGGCGATGGGAAGCGCCTCCCGGCATGCGTCATAGTCTGGTCCCCTGGCGAACGAACAGGAGGTGACGCCCCATGTTGCGAGACTCGTTCGGACGGGTGGCGACTGATCTGCGGGTGTCCCTCACGGACAAGTGCAATCTGCGCTGCACCTACTGCATGCCGCCGGAGGGGCTCGACTGGCTCCCCAACCCGCAACTGCTCACCGCCGACGAGATCGTCCGCCTGGTGACGATCGGCGTCGAGCGGCTGGGCATCACCGAGGTGCGCTACACCGGCGGCGAGCCGCTTCTCAGGCGCGAGCTGGCCGACGTCGTCGCCCGCACCACCGCGCTCACCCCCAGGCCGCAGGTGTCGCTCACCACCAACGGCATCGGCCTGGCCCGCCTGGCCGGCGCGCTGGCCGGCGCGGGGCTCGACCGGGTCAACGTCTCGCTCGACACGCTCGACCCGGCCACGTTCAAGCGGCTCGCGCACCGTGACCGGCACGCCGACGTGATCGCCGGGCTGGCCGCGGCCGACGGGGCGGGCCTGCGGCCCGTGAAGGTCAACGCGGTCCTCATGCGCGGCGTCAACGACCACGAGGCGGTGCCGCTGCTGCGCTGGTGTCTCGACCAGGGCTACGAGCTGCGCTTCATCGAGCAGATGCCGCTCGACGCGCAGCACGGCTGGAGCCGCGAGGGCATGGTCACCGCCGACGAGATCCTCGACCTGCTTTCCGCGTCGTTCGACCTGAAGCCCGACGACCTGGAGGAGCGCGGCAGCGCACCCGCCGAACGGTTCCTCGTGGACGGCGGGCCGGCGCGGGTGGGCGTGATCGGCTCGGTGACGCGCCCGTTCTGCGGCTCCTGCGACCGGGTCAGGCTCACCGCCGACGGCCAGGTGCGCAACTGCCTGTTCGCCACCGAGGAGTCCGACCTCAAGACCGCCATGCGCGCGGGCGCGTCCGACGACGAACTGGCCGAGAGGTGGGTGGCGGCGGTCGCGCGCAAGCGCGCCGGGCACGGCATCGACGACCCGTCCTTCCTCCAGCCCGCCCGCCCCATGTCCGCCATCGGCGGCTAGCCCCGGCGACGCGACCGGTGGCGGTTGTCCATGGACACCGGAACGCGAGCCGCCGCAGTCCGGCATCCGGCCCCCGGGACGCGAGCCGCCGCGACACGGCATCCGGCCCTCGGGACGCGAGCCGCCGCGACACGGCATCCGGCCCTCGGGACGCGAGCCGCCGCGACACGGCATCCGCCCCTCCCGGCCGCGGCACGTGCTTGAGGGGCTCCTGGGTCGCCCTTCGAGGCGGGTGGTGCCCGTACCCCCGGTGGGGTGCGGGCGGAGGAAGTGGTGACGTGCGGGACGGTTTCGAGCTGGGGGTGAGGGCGTGGACTTCGACGCGGTGATCCTGGCCGGGGGAGCGGCGCGCAGGCTGGGCGGAGCGGACAAACCCGGCCTGACCGTGGGCGGACGTACCCTGGTCGAGCACGTGGTCGCGGCCGCCGCGGGCGCGAGGAAGACGATCGTGGCCGGCCCCGAGCGTCCGATCCCGGGCGTCGTGTTCGTCAGGGAGGATCCCCCGCGCGGCGGCCCCGTGCCCGCGCTCGCCGCCGGCCTGAACGAGGTCACCGCGCCGCGGGTGGTGCTGCTCGCCGGTGACCTGCCCTTCATGACGGCGGCCCACGTGGCGGCCATGCTCAGGGCCGCCGAGCCGACGGGCGGGGTCGTGCTGGTGGACGCGGGAGGGCGCGAGCAGTGGCTGGCCGGCGCGTGGCCGGCCGCCGAGCTGAAGGCGGCTCTCGCGGACTATCGGGGACGCTCGCTCAAGGGCCTGCTGGGCCCGCTCGTGACGGTGCGCCTGGCGCTGCGCGGGCGGCCGTGGTTCGACTGCGACACAATGGACGACCTGGAGGAGGCTCGTATGAACGTGCTCAACGAATGGACCGCCCTGGCCTGCAAGGAACTCGGCATCGACCCGGCCACCGTGGACCGTGACCTGATTCTCGACCTGACCAAGGAGGTCGCCCACGGGGTCGCCAGGCCGGCCGCGCCCCTGACCGCCTATCTGCTCGGGCTCGCCCAGGGCGCCGGCACCGCACCCGAGGACGCGGTCACCAAACTGATCACATTGGCGAAAAACTGGTCGCAGGCGACCACCGAGACGTTGACCGACGACTGACACTCGAACGAACTGTTGAAGTCAATCCCCCTGCCCCCCTGAAAGTTTCCTGTGAAATGTGGGGCAGGAGGGGTGTAAACGATTTCGGGAAAGCAGTCCTATCCGACTCGCCCGACGGCGTCGCGCTGATCAAAAACTTCCGGAAAGGGGCGACGCCGGGTGGTTACGGGGGCAAACCACCCGGCGTCGCTTCATCGGCGTTCCGACGGGGGCCCGGAACGCCGGCACCAGCACTCCGACGGGGGACCGGAGCGCTTGGCTAAAGCGTACACCTACAACCCATGGGATGCGTCAAGACTTAGTCACGACCCGATCTCGCGTCGATGCAGCGGTATCTCGGTTTGGTTAGCCTCCGGCGACTGAAAGGTAGGAGGCGGGACGGCCTGGCCCCTCTCATTGGCCCCGATTACGGCTATGTATGGCAAAAAGACCGCGCCGGCGATGAACAGCAGCCGGTACGGCCACGGAAGCGGGACCACGACCGCCAGGATCAGGCAGATCGTCCGGATGCCCATCTTGATGAGGTAGCTGACCTCACGTTTGCGGATGTCCGCGGTCAGCGACGGCCTGGCGTCGGTGACGGCGTGGACGTCCGGCTTCTTGCGCCACCCCTTCATACCTTCCACGGTAGACCTCGGATGAGCAGGGCGCGACGGCGCCCCCGGACACGGACGCGGGTCATGCGACCATGGCCTTCGAGTAAGGAGGATGGGGAGATGACGGACCGTACGTACCGGGTCACCGAGATCGTCGGCACCTCCGGGGAGAGCGTCGACGAGGCGATCCGCAACGGCCTCAGGAGGGCCGCACAGACGCTGCGCCATCTCGACTGGTTCGAGGTGACGGAGATCCGCGGCCACCTCGACGCCGGCGAGGTCGCGCACTTCCAGGTCGGCATGAAGGTGGGCTTCCGCCTGGAGGACGCCTGAGCGCCGGGCGCCACGGGCTAGATTGGCCCACGTGAACGGTGAGTTCCGCATCCTGCTCGTGTGCACGGCGAACATCTGCCGTTCCGCCATGGCGGAGGTGATCACCAGGGCGATGCTCGCCGGCACGGGCCTGCCCGCCGCCACGGGGAGCGCGGGGGTGCACGCTCTGACCGGCCATCCGATGGCGCCGCACGCGCTCGCCACGCTCGCCCGGCTGGGCCTCGACGGCCGGGCGCACCGGGCCAGGCAGCTCGACCCCGAGCTCGTCAGGTCGGCCGACCTGCTGCTGACGATGGAGGCCGGGCACGCCGCCGTCGCGGTCGGGCTCGACCCGGCCGCCACGCCGAAGACGTTCACGCTGCCCGAGTTCGCCGCGCTCGCGGCGGGCACGGAGCAGCGCCACCACCGATCCGACACCGCGCAGCGCGCGCGGGCGATCGTCGAGTCGGCCGCCGGACGGCGCCGCCGGCGGCCCGCGCCCGACGTGCGCGACCCCTACGGAGGCCCGCCCGAGGGCTACGACACGTGCGCGAAGGCGCTCGGCGAGTCGCTCAGCCACACCCTGGGCGCCCTCCTGGGCCCCCGCTGAGCCCGCCCGTCCCCGGCAGACGGCGGGCGGCGCGGGTCAGCTCGCCTGGCTCACCGTGGACATGTTGAAGTCGGGCACCCGCACCGGCGGCATGACCGTGTTCTGGAAGTAGTCGCCCCACTCCCTCGGCAGCGTGCGCTCGCTCGCGCCCACCTCAGCCAGCCTTCCCAGCAGGTCGACGGGGCTCTCGTTGAAGCGGAAGTTGTTCACCTCGCCCACGATCTCGCCGTGCTCGACCAGGTAGACGCCGTCACGGGTCAGCCCGGTCAGCAGGAGCGTCTGGGGATCGACCTCGCGGATGTACCACAGGCACGTGACCAGGAGCCCGCGCCTGGTGGAGGCGATCATCTCGTCCAGCGACCTGCCGTCACCGGGACCCGACAAGATCAGGTTGTCGATCCCCGGCGTCGCCTGGAGCCCGCTCAGCCCCGCCGAGTAGCGGGTCTGCAGCAGCGCGTCGAGGCGGCCGTCGGTGATCCAGCCGGTCGGCCCCAGCGGCAGCCCGTTGTCGAAGACCGAGCTGTCCCTGTCGGAGGCGTGGGCCGCCACGAACGGCGCGCACCCGATGCCCGGCGCCCCCGGGTCGCTCGACAGCGAGACGGGCAGCGTGGCCAGTTGCTCGCCCACCCGGGTGCCCCCGCCGCGCCTGGCGAACACCGAACGCCCGTCGAGCGCGTCGCGCGCGCCCGACGACCAGTACATGTAGATCATCAGGTCGGCCACCGCGCTCGGCGGCAGCAGCGTCTCGTAGCGGCCCGCGGGCAGGTCGACCCGTGTCCTGGCCCACTCCAGCCGCTGCGCCAGCGTGGACCCGAGCGCCGCCACGTCGACGTCGGTGAAGTCGGGTGTGGACACGCCGGTCCACGCGGAACGCTTCATGTCGGCGGACTTGGCGTTGAGCTCGACCTTGCCGGCCGGCTGGTCGTGGCGCAGCCGCAGGCCCGTGGACGAGCCGAGGAAGGTCGTGGTCACCTTGTGCTGGGCGAACCCGTACAGCTTGCCTCCGGCCGCCTCCGCGTCGGCGAACGCGTCGCCGAGCGCGGGGGCGAACGCCCCGAACACCCCGATGTCGGTCGGTCGTACCGGCTCGCTCCAGGCAGGCGAGGCGGGGACGCCCGCCACGAGGTCGCGGGCGTCCTCGGCGGGCTGGGCCTCGCGAGCCGCCGCGTCGGCTGCCGCCACCACACCGGCGAGCTGGTCCTCGCGTACGGCGGACCGCGACACCACTCCCACGCCCTGCCCCGCGATCGAGATCACGGTGAGCCGCGACGAGCGGGCGACGCCGTTCGTGGTCAGCGTGTTGCCCGCGAAGCGCAGGTTGGCCGTGGAGCCCTCGTCCACCAGCACCACGCAGCCGTCATTGCGGGAGAGCTCCAGCGCCCTCTCCACCATCTCCTGAGGGGATATGAGGCTCTCCACCGGCCCGCGCCCGCCGGTCAGCTCGCCGTGCTCGTTCACTTGCCGCCCTCCTGCACCGTGTTGAGGATCCGCACGCCCCTGAAGAGCGCCGCCGGGCAGCCGTGGCTGACCGGCGCGACCTGCCCCGGCTGGCCCTTGCCGCAGTTGAACGCACCGCCGAGCACGTACGTCTGCGGCCCGCCCACGGCCTCCATCGACTGCCAGAAGTCGGTCGTCGTCGCCTGGTAGGCGAAGTCCCTGACCTGACCGGCCAGCTTCCCGTGCGAGATCTTGTACGCCCGCTGCCCCGTGAACTGGAAGTTGTAGCGCTGCATGTCGATCGACCAGCTCTTGTCGCCGACGATGTAGAGGCCCCGTTCGACGCCCGCGATGAGCTCGTCGGTGGAGGGCCCGCCGGGCGCCGGCACCAGCGACACGTTGGCCATGCGCTGGATCGGCATGTGACCGGGGGAGTCGGCGAACGCGCAGCCGTTGGACCGCCCGAACCCCTTCATCAGCGCCATCCGCCGGTCGAGCTGGTAGCCGACCAGGATGCCGTCCCTGACGATGTCGAAACTCTGCCCCTGCACGCCCTCGTCGTCGTAGCCGATCGTGGCCAGGCCGTGCGTGACCGTGCGGTCGCCGGTCACGTTCATCAGCGGTGAACCGTAGACCAGCTCCCCCAGCTGGTCGAACGTGGCGAAGCTGGTGCCGGCGTAGGCCGCCTCGTAGCCGAGCGCCCGGTCGAGCTCGGTCGCGTGGCCGATCGACTCGTGGATCGTCAGCCACAGGTTGGACGGGTCGATCACCAGGTCGTAGTCCTCGGCCTCGACCGAGGGCGCGGCCAGCTTCTCCGCCAGCAGCTCGGGCAGCCTGGCCAGCTCGCCCCGCCAGTCCCAGCCCGTGCCCGTCAGATATTCGTAGCCCCTGCCGACCGGCGGCGCGAGGGTCGACATGTCGTCGAACCCGCCCTCGGCCGCCTTCATCGCGTTGAGCCTGGGATGCACCCGCACCCGCTGCTGCGTGGTCACCGTGCCGGCCGTGTCGGCGTAGAACTTCTGCTCCTTGACCTGCAGCAGCCGCGCCGAGACGTGGTCGGCCCCCTTCAGCAGCCCGGCCGACCAGTCGGCCAGCAGGCCCACCTTGTCGGCCGGCGCCACCTCGAACGGGTCGACGTCGTACGCCGACACCCACACGGTGTCGGCGTGCACCGGCTCCGGGGCCAGCTCGATGGGCTCCCTGTTGATCGGGGCGCTCACCTCCGCCACCCGCACCGCCTGCCCGGCCACCGCCGCGGCGGCCTCGGGGGTGAGGTGGATGCCGGCGGCGAACCCCCACGTGCCGCCCTTGACGACGCGCACGGCGTAGCCCAGGTCGTCGGCGTCCATGGAGCCTTCGAGCCGGGCGTCATAGAGGCTCAGCGTCTCGGCCCTGACGCGTTCGAGCCGGAAGTCGGCGTGCTCGGCGCCGAGGTCGCGGGCACGTTGCAGGGCGGCGTCCGCGAGCTGCCGCAGCGGCAGCTCCAGGAAGTCGGGATCGATCTGGCGCATGTCCACGATCCTAACCCTGCGATCTTGTACCACCCGGACAAGCGCATACCCGCCGGTAGGAGATAGCGTCAGGTGTCATGGCACGCTCTGTACTCGTCACCGGAGGCAATCGCGGCATAGGCCTCGCGATCGCCCGTGAACTCTCCGCGGCAGGCGACGCCGTCGCGGTCACCTACCGCTCAGGGGAGCCGCCCGAGGGCCTGTTCGGCGTGCGCTGCGACGTCACCAGCATGGCCGACGTCGAGGCCGCCTTCGACAAGGTGGAGGCCGAGCACGGCCCGGTCGAGGTCGTGGTCTCCAACGCCGGCATCACCAAGGACACCTTGCTGGCGATGATGCAGGAGGAGACCTTCACCGACGTCATCGACGCCAACCTCACCGGGGCCTACCGCGTCGCCAAGCGGGCCATCAGGCCCATGATGCGGCTCAAGCGCGGCCGGATCGTCCTCATCTCCTCGGTCATCGGCATGAGCGGCCAGGCCGGGCAGGCCAACTACGCCGCCTCCAAGGCCGGCCTCATCGGCTTCGCCCGCTCCATGGCCCGCGAATACGGCTCGCGCAACATCACGGTCAACGTCGTCTCGCCCGGCTTCGTCGCCACCGACATGACGGCAGACCTCGACCAGGAGCAGATCGTGGCGCGCATCCCGCTCGGGCGCCAGGCCAGCCCCGAGGAGGTCGCGCGCGTCGTGCGCTTCGTGGCCAGCGACGACGCCTCCTACATCACCGGGGCCGTGATCCCCGTCGACGGCGGACTCGGGATGGGGCACTGACATGGGCATTCTCGAAGGCAAGCGGATTCTCGTGACGGGCGTGCTCACCGACGCCTCGATCGCGTTCAACGTCGCCAAGCTGGCGCAGGAGGAAGGCGCCACGGTGGTGCTCACCGGGTTCGGCCGGCTGAGCCTGGTCGAGCGCATCGCCAGGCGCCTGCCGTCGCCGGCCCCCGTGCTGGAGCTCGACGTCCAGGACACCGAGCACCTCGACACGCTCGCGGCCCGGGTCGGGGAGCACGTCGACGGTCTCGACGGCGTGGTCCACTCGATCGCCTTCGCCCCGCAGAGCGCTCTGGGCGGCAACTTCCTCAACACCTCGTGGGACGACGTCGCGACCGCCGTGCAGGTGTCGACCTACTCGTACAAATCGCTGGCGGTCGCCTGCCTGCCGCTCATGAAGGAGGGCGGCTCCCTCGTCGGCCTCGACTTCGACGCCTCCAAGGCGTGGCCGGTCTACGACTGGATGGGCGTGGCCAAGGCGGGCCTGGAGTCCTGCAACCGCTACCTCGCCCGCGACCTGGGCAAGCACAACATCCGCGTCAACCTGGTGGCGGCCGGTCCGCTGCGCACGATGGCCGCCAGGTCGATCCCGGGCTTCAAGGAGTTCGAGGACAGCTGGCCGGAGAAGGCCCCGCTGGGCTGGGACCTGTCCGACACGGTCCCGGCGGCCAGGGCGTGCGTGGCGCTCATGTCCGACTGGTTCCCGGCGACGACGGGCGAGATCGTCCACGTGGACGGCGGCGTCCACGCCATCGGCGGCTGAACCACCCGTCGGCGCTCAGGCGCGACGGCGGCGCTCACGGAGACGGCCGCCGTCGCCGCCGGGGCGGTCGAGGCCGACGCCGGCGGTGGGGCCTGGGGGTGCTGCTCAGGCCGTGCGGTGGCGGCCGTTGCCGGCGCGGGCCGGCTCGAAGGGGATCGACTCGGCGGGTTCGTTGCGGCTGCGGCGCTGCTGGACGATGCGGGCGGCGAGCACCGCCGACCCCAGCAGCGCGATGGTCAGCGCCGTGCCCAGCACGTCGGAGGCTGGCGGGCTGGGCCGCACGACCCGCTGTTGCTGCATCGGCACGGTCAGCTCGTGCGCGAACGGGTTGGGCCACAACAGGTCGACCCGCGGCTCCTCCGGGTCGGCCCGCTTCTTGTCGGCCAGCGGCCGGCGCGTGTCCATGAGCTGCGGCCGGCTCTCGGGCCTGCGCGTCCTCGACGTGCTGGGCACGGACGAGGAGTCCTTCTGTCCCGCGCGCGGCCGCGCCGGGCGCCTGGCCGAGGACGTGCGCGGTGGCGACAGAGTGCTGTGGACCTCGCCGTCCGCGCAGGCCGGCTCCGGCAGGCATCCGTCATCGGAGGGCTCCCGCTCCTGCTCACTCGCCCTGGGCGACGGCGACGGGGGCGGCTCGATCGTCCTGGTGGTCTTCGGCCTGGCGGTCGGCACGACCGTGCCCACTCTGCCGAGCACCTCGTCGGTGGTCTTGTCGAGGCCGTCGGTCACCTTGCCGGTGACCCCGCCTGTCAGGGTGTCGACCGTGCCGGTAACCGCACCCACGACGTCGCACAGCGTGTTGGTCACCCCTGAAAGCAGGCCGCCGCCCCGCGTGCAGTCCTGGGTGGTGGCCGCCGCGGCCGGTGCCGCCACCGGAACGGCCCCCAACGCCACCGCGAGAACTCCAGCCGAGATCGCGGTCCTGCTCCCCATCCGTCCCCTCCTGCGTTGCCTCAGGGAGAAATCCTGATGGACATCCCCGGTCGGACGCAGGCGTTTGCCGGGTAAAGTTGCGATTCGGTATCGACTAGTGATACACGAGAGAGTCTCTCGTTCCCGGTCAGTCGAGTGACGACACGTCATCGAGGGCCTCTCGGATCTCTATGGGCAGCACCACGTCTTCGGCGGGCAGGATGCCCTTGAGCTGCGCGTGTGTACGCGCTCCGACGATGGCGGAGGCGACGCCGGGCTGGTCGCGCACCCACGACAGCGCCACCGCCAGGGGCGAGACGCCGAGCCCGTCGGCGGCGGTCATGACCGATTCGACCACGCGCCGGCTGCGCTCGTCGAGATAAGGGCGGACGAAGTCGGCGAAGTGCGGGGTGGCGGCGCGCGAGTCGCCGGGGACACCGGCGCGGTATTTGCCCGTCAGCACCCCCCTGCCCAGCGGCGACCAGGCCAGCATGCCCACGCCGAGGTGTCTGGCGGCGGGCAGCAACTCGCGCTCGGGCTCGCGGGCCAGCAGCGAGTATTCGGCCTGCGCCGAGGTGATCGGGATGCGGCCGGGGATCATCTTCTGGGTGACCGCGGCGGCGGCCAGTTGCCAGCCGGCGTAGTCGCAGACGCCGGCGTAGACGGCGCGGCCGGAGGAGACGATCGCGTCGAGCGCGGCCAGCGTCTCCTCCAGCGGCACCTCGGCGTCGTAGGTGTGCAGCTGCCAGAGGTCGACGTAGTCGAGCCCGAGCCGGTTGAGCGAGTCGTCGACGGCGGCGATCAGGTGGCGCCGTGAGGCGTCGCGGGGCCGCCGGCCCGTGGGGGTGACCACGGCCTTGGTGGAGATCACCAGCTCGGAGCGCGGCACCGAGTCGCGCAACATGCGCCCCAGCAGCCGCTCGGAGTCGCCGCCGGTATAGACGTCGGCCGTGTCGACGAGGGTGCCGCCCGCGTCGAGGAACGTGCGGAGCTGGGCGGCCGCCTCGTCCGCGTCGGTGTCACGCCCCCAGGTCATCGTGCCGAGCCCCAGCCTGGACACCGACAGTCCGCTGTGGCCGACATAGCGCTGCTCCATGATCCCGCCAGATTACCAACAAGAAACCTGCTCAGCAGGCTGCCGCTCCGCTGTTGTCGGTGGTCAGGGCTGTAGCGGCGGCCCGCCATGCCGTTTTCTCATCGGCCGGCCGGAGATCTGCTGGGCGGGTTGTGGTCCGCGGCCCGTAGAGGGAGGGGCGGCCCCGCGTGCGGCCGGATGGCGGCGCCGCGGGCGCCGGGCCGGGGCGGGGGCGCAGCCGTTGTGATCGACTGTGGACGGCGCCTGCGACACTGGCAGGGTGACCACGTTGCTTCTCGCCCGGCACGGGCTGACGGATCTCACAGGGCCGGTGCTGGCCGGCCGTACTCCGGGGGTGCACCTGAGCGAGGCGGGCAGAGCGCAGGCCGCGGCGCTCGCCGGGCGCATCGCGGGCGTCGGTCTCGACGCCATCGTCTCCAGCCCGCTCGAACGGTGCCGGGAGACGGCCCAGGCGGTCGCCGACGGGCGCGCGGCGGAGGTGGTGATCGACGAGCGGTTCATCGAGTGCGGTTACGGCGAGTGGACCGGGCGGCCGCTGAAAGAGCTCGCCCGCGAGCCGCTGTGGCAGGTCGTCCAGGCGCATCCGAGCGCGGTGGCCTTCCCCGGCGGGGAGGCGCTGACGGCGATGCAGCATCGGGCGGTCGCGGCGGTCAGGGAGTGGAACGAGCGGGTCGGGGAGAAGGGTGTCTACCTGGTCTGCAGCCACGGCGACGTGATCAAGGCGATCGTCGCGGACGCTCTGGGCCTCCACCTCGATCACTTTCAGCGGATAACAGCCGATCCTGGAGCGCTCACCGTCATTCGCTATGCGCCGCTACGTCCCTTTGTGCTCAGGCTTAACGATATGGGGGAATTGAGGCTTCCCGAGGATTCGGAGGAGAAAGACGGGGGAGAAAACATCACCGGGAGCGATGCTGCCGTCGGCGGCGGACCCGGAACCACGTAAGGTCAGGCTATGCCGGTCTTCGACTACGACCCACCAGAGAGGTTCGTCGCCGGTGCCTTGGGGCAGCCGGGCGCGCGGGTCTTTTTTCTGCAGGCCAGGGCCGAGGGCAGACTGACCACGGTGGCGCTGGAGAAGTTGCAGGTCGCCGCGCTGGCGGGCAGGCTCGACGAGCTGCTCGACGAGGTGTTGCGCCTCAGCGGGGGCGCCGCGCACGTGCCCGCGCTGGCGCCCGCCGACCTGGCCGACGACGCGCCCCTGGACGTGCCGGTCGCGGAGGATTTCCGGGTGGGGACCATGGCGCTCGCCTGGGACTCGGACAGGTCGCAGGTGGTGATTGAGGCGCAGGAGGCCGTCGACGAGGACGACCTCGACGGCCCCGACCCCGCGGTGCTGCGCGTGCGCATCAGCGCCGGGGCCGCCCGGGCCTTCACCCAGCGAGCGCTGCAGATCGTCGCGGCGGGCCGCCCGCCGTGTCCCCTGTGCAGCCAGCCGCTCGACGCGGCCGGTCACGTGTGCGTCCGTCTCAACGGCTACCGCGGGGGTGAGGCGGCTTCATGACCGCTCCTGAGAGCGAACCGGCCGTCAAGTCGTCCCAGCCGCCGCCCCTGCACGAGGACGAGGCGCACGCGCTCCTGCGTGACGGCCGCCTGGAGGTGGCCGGCCGTCTGGTCGAGGCGACCAACATGACGCTCTACTGCTCGGTCAAACTGGGCTCCCGCACGGCGGCCTGCGTCTACAAGCCCGTACGCGGTGAGCGCCCGCTGTGGGACTTCCCCGACGGCACCCTGGCCGCCCGCGAGGTGGCCGCCTACGAGGTGTCCCAGGCGACCGGCTGGCGCATCGTGCCGCCCACGGTCTACCGCGACGGCCCTTTCGGGCCGGGCATGTGCCAGCTCTGGATCGACACCGAGCGGGAGATCGACCTCATGCGGCTGGTCAAGAGCCGCAACCCGGTCGTGCGCCGGATGGCGGTGTTCGACGCCGTGGTCAACAACGCCGACCGCAAGGGCGGTCACCTGCTGCCGCTGCCCACCGGCCACGTCTACGGCGTCGACCACGGGGTCTGCTTCTCCGTCGAGGACAAACTGCGTACGGTGCTGTGGCAGTGGCGCGGCAAGCCGCTGGCCCGCGAGGCGGTGGCGGTGCTGGCCAAGCTGGAGCGCGACCTCGAGTCGGGATCCCTCGGGCGCAGGTTGCGCGAGCTGCTCACGCCGGCGGAGGTGGAGGCCACCTGGCAGCGCGTCAGGCGGCTGCTCGACACCGGCGTGCACCCCTACCCGCCGGAGGGCTGGCCAGCCATCCCCTGGCCGCCGATCTGACCCGACCCCGGGCGTCACGCGACTTGGGGCGTTGATTACCCTTTGCCCATGTGCACGCTGATCGTGAGAACCGGGCGGCCGCTGACGCTCATGGGCGTGAGAGACGAGTTCACCGACCGTCCGTGGGAGGGCCCGGGCGAGCACTGGCCCGAATACCCTGGCGTGATCGGCGGGCGCGACCTCAAGGCCGGCGGCACCTGGCTGGCCGTCAACCCGGCGGCCCGCCGCGCCGCCGCCCTGCTCAACGGCCGCGGCCGGGCCGCGCGGGAGACCACGAAGATCTCCCGGGGCGACCTGGCGCTTC
The DNA here is from genome assembly GCF_039871615.1 of Nonomuraea sp. B10E15. Taxonomy (NCBI): domain Bacteria; kingdom Bacillati; phylum Actinomycetota; class Actinomycetes; order Streptosporangiales; family Streptosporangiaceae; genus Nonomuraea; species Nonomuraea sp. B10E15. Next base: position 319,516 of record NZ_JBDPMB010000004.1, on the reverse strand, counting down.
GGGCCGCGTACGGCGGCGACTTCCCCGATGCCGACCTGACCCGCTACGACCCCTTCCATCTGGTGCTGGCCGACCTGTCGCGGGTGCGGCTGGTCAGCTGGGACGGCGAGCGGCGCACCGAAGGCGAGCTGCCCGAGGGCACCAGCATGGTGGTCAACGCGGGCCTGGATCCGGAAGACGAGCGGGTGCTGGCCTACCTGCCCAGATTCGCGGAGACGAGCGCCTGGCGCGAGCTGGCCGCGGCGGAGCCGTCCTCCGACCCGGGCGCGCTCATCGTCCGGCACGAGCTGGCCGACGGCCGCGTCCTCGCCTCCCTTTCGGTGATGGAGGTCGAGATCGATGCCGGCGGCGTGACGTACGACTTCACCGACCTGACCGCAGATCGGGACGGATAGGCTCGAAGACATGCGATCGTGGTCTGCCCCGAACATACCCAAGCTCCCTGGTGAGAGCATCCCGCTGCGTCTCCACGACACCTCCGCGAAGCAGGTCAGGCAGACCGATCCGGGGCCGACCGCCAGGATGTACGTCTGCGGCATCACCCCCTACGACGCCACCCATCTCGGCCACGCCAACACCTACCTCGCCTTCGACCTCGTCGGCCGGTTGTGGCGCGACGCGGGCCACGAGGTGCACTACACGCAGAACGCGACCGACGTGGACGATCCGCTGCTGGAACGGGCCACGCAGACCGGCGTCTCCTGGCGCGAGCTGGCGGAGCGGGAGATCGAGCTGTTCCGCGGCGACATGGAGGCGCTGCGGATCGTGCCGCCCCGCGAGTACGTCGGCGTGACCGAGGTCGTCGACCAGGTGGCGGGTCTGATCGCCAGGCTCTCCGCCAAGGGCGTCACCTACGACCTCGACGGCGACGTCTACTTCAGCGTGGCCGACGCGCCCAAGTTCGGACAGGTGTCCGGCTACGACGAGGACGAGATGCTGGCGCTGTTCGCCGAGCGCGGCGGCGACCCCGACCGGCAGGGCAAGCGGCACCCGCTCGACTGGCTGTTGTGGCGCGCCGAGCGGCCCGGCGAGCCCGCCTGGGACTCGCCTCTCGGCAGGGGCCGGCCCGGCTGGCACATCGAGTGCACCGCGATCGCCCTCGACAGCCTGGGCGCGGGCTACGACGTGGCCGGCGGCGGCTCCGACCTGATCTTCCCGCACCACGAGTGCGGCGCCTCCGAGGGCCACGCGGCCACGGGGGAGTGGCCCTTCGCCAAGTTCTACACGCACGCGGGCATGGTGGCGCTCGACGGCGAGAAGATGTCGAAGTCGAAGGGCAACCTGGTCTTCGTCTCCAAGCTGCGCGAGCAGCACGACCCGATGGCGATCCGGCTCGTGCTGCTGGCCCACCACTACCGCGCCGACTGGGAATACGTGCCCGAGCTGATGGCCGAGGCCGAGCGCAGGCTGGAGCTGTGGCGCCGGGCCACGGCGCTGCCGTCGGGACCGCGCGCCGAGGAGCTTCTGGCCACGGTGCGCGAGCGGCTGGCCGACGACCTCGACGCGCCGGGCGCGCTGGCCGCCGTCGACGCCTGGGCATCCGGGGCGCTGGCCGGCGAAGGCCCGGACACCGGCGCGCCGGGCCTGGTCAGGGACCTGGTGGACGCCCTGCTCGGGGTGCAGCTCTAGCAGGCGCCTCGCGGGTGCCTCGCTAGGTGAGGCAGCCCCTGGCCGGGGTGACCTCGGCCGACATGTTGCGCTCCATCATGCGCAGCGCCGCCAGCCCGAGGTCGCGGTGGATGGCCGCCACGCAGTCCGGCGGCACCATGATCGAGTAGTGCCTGATGTACGCGTCCAGCGCGCTGTACAGGATGCACTGCTCGGTCACCTGGCCCGCCAGCAGGACCGTGTCCGTCCCCAGCTGCCCGAGCAGGTACTCCAGCGGTGTCCCGAAGAACGCGCTGTGCCGCACCTTCGGCAGGAAGGAGCAGTCCGCCGGGGGCACGATCGGCTCGACCAGGTCCGGCCGGTGACCGCCGAGCGCCCGCGCCACCAGGTCCTCCCGGGTCGCGGTGAAGTCGCCGTAGTTGTCGTTGACGTAGATCAGGTCCACGTCGTCGCGCGATCGTGCCCGGCCGACGAGCTCGACCAGCGGGGGCAGGATCGGCTGGACGGCGCGCTCCAGCTGCTCGGCGTCCGCGTGCTCGTACGGGTTGAGCATGTCGACGACGACCATCGCGGTCCTGGCCATGATCAGACCTGGAGCTGTTCGAGCTGGTCCATCGAGGCCAGCTCGGCGGTGAACCACTCGATCGTGCGCCCGAGCCCTTCGGCCGCCGGCACCCGCGCCCGCCAGCCGAGCTGCTCGGCAGCCAGCGACGTGTCGGGCCGCCTGACCCGGGGATCGTCGGCGGGACGGTCGATGAAGACGATCTCCGACGACGACCCGGCCAGCTCCTTGATCATCGTGGCCAGCTCCAGCATGGTCAGCTCGTCCGGGTTGCCGATGTTGACCGGGCCGCCGAAGTGGCTGCGGGCCATCGCGAGGATGCCCGACACGGTGTCGTCCACGTAGCAGACCGAGCGCGTCTGGGAGCCGTCCCCGGTGATCGTGATCGGCTCGCCCTTCAGCGCCTGCCTGATGAACGTCGGGATGGCCCGGCCGTCGAACGGGCGCATGCGGGGCCCGTAGGTGTTGAAGATGCGCACGATCCCGGTGTCGGTGCCGCGCGAGTGGCGGTAGGCGGTCGTCAGCGACTCGGCGAAGCGCTTGGCCTCGTCGTAGACGCTGCGCGGGCCGACCGGGTTCACGTTGCCCCAGTACGTCTCGCGCTGCGGATGCTCCAGCGGGTCGCCGTACACCTCGCTGGTGGAGGCCAGCACGAACCTGGCGCCCTTCTCCCTGGCAAGCCCCAGCGCGTGCAGCGTGCCGGCGCTGCCCACCCGCAGGGTCTCGATCGGGTAGCGCAGGTAGTCGGCCGGCGAGGCGGCCGAGGCGAAGTGCAGCACGAGGTCCAGCCGGTCGGGCACGTGCACGTATCCGGTCAGGTCGCACTCGATCAGCCGGAACTCCGGCCGGTCCATCAGATGCTCGACATTGCGCGGCCCGCCGGTGAGGAAGCTGTCCATGCAGACCACCTCCGCACCCTCGTCCAGCAGCCGCTCGCACAGGTACGAACCGAGGAAGCCTGCGCCCCCCGTGACCAGAGCCCTCATGACGTGACCTCCAAGGCAGCGTCGACGACTTCGGAAACTTCGATCTTCAACAGGCCGGGATCCGGCCGCTCGCCGTGCGGGTCCCCGTTCCGCCCGGCCCACAGGGCCACGTGGCGCCAGCCGGGCGGCGGCCCCCACAGGGCGGGGGAGACCGGCCCGAACAGCACCACCGACGGGACGCAGAACGCCGTCGCCAGGTGCGCGACCCCGGTGTCGCCGCACACCACCAGCCGCGACCGGCTGACCAGGTCGACCAGGTCGGCCATGGTGGTCCGCCCGGCCAGCACCCGCTCAGGCGGCAGCCCCGCCAGCTCGGCGACCCGCCTGGCCAGCGGCGTCTCCTCGGCGTTCCCCGTGACGACCACGTCGTCCAGCGCGGCGGCGACCTCCGCGAAACGTTCCGGCGGCCAGCGCCGGGCGGGGTAGGCGGCGCCCGGGTGCACGATCGCGGGCCCCGTACGGTCGGAGACGCCGAACGTCAGGTCGGCGGGGTCGGTGGCGATGCCGTGCCATTCCAGCAGCCCGCACCAGCGCCGCACCTCGTGCACGCCGTCCGGGTACGCCGGACCCGTGCCGAAGCTGATCAGCCGGCCGGGACCGGTCCGCCGCAGCGCCTCGATGCTCTGCGGGCCCTTGCCGTGGAGGTTCACCGCGATGTCGGGGCGCTCGAACGGCACCCTGTCCATGGGGATCGGCCCCGGCCCCGACACGTCCACCTGCTCGTCCACCGCCCCGGTCAGCGGCGGCAGGGCGTCCAGCGCCCGCGGCGCCGCCAGCGTGATCCGGTGCCGGGGGAACGCCTGCCGCAGCGCCCGCAGCGCGGGCACGGCCGTGAGCAGGTCGCCCAGGCCGAGCCCGCGGAGCACCAGGAGATCTAGGGCCATGACGTCTCCGTGGACGGGCAGACGACGAGCTCTCTCACCTCGCATCCGGCCGGCTGCCGCAGCGCGAAGACGATGGACTGGGCGACGTGGGCCGGATCGTTCAGCCCGGCCTCGGGTCCCGGCTTGTACTGCTCGGGACGGCCGTCGAAGAAGCTCGTACGCATGCCGCCGGGGATCAGCAGGGTCACCCCGACCTCCCCGCGCAGCTCGGTCGCCAGCGCCCTGGTGAAGCCGACCACGCCGAACTTCGACGCCGAGTACGCCGACGCGTCGCTCAGCGGCCGAAGACCCAGCGTCGACGCGCAGGTGACGACCGTGCCGCGGGTGTGCTTGAGATACGGCAGCGCAGCCCGTACGACGGAGGCCGTGCCGAGCAGGTTCACCCGGACGACCCGCTCCCAGTCGTCGGCGGGAACGTCCTCCAGGCGCCCGCACGCGTCGATGCCCGCGGCCGTCACCACGCCGTCCAGGCCGCCGGCCCGCTCGGCCAGCTCGCGTACGGCGCGCTCGGCCTCGCCCCGGTCGGCCAGGTCGGCCGTGACGTGCTGGAACCGCTGGTCGGGCGCTCGGACGTCGACGACCAGCGCCTGCCAGCCCTCCTTCTCCACGGCCTCGGCGGTGGCCAGCCCGAGCCCGGATGCTCCCCCGGTGATGAGAATGTTCACTGGATCTCCTTGATCAGATCGGTGGTCGAACGCCCCGGCAGCGTGCTCAGCACGACGGTCTCCGCGCCGAGCCTGCCGAGGACCTCGGTTTCGGGCAGGATCTCCCCCGTGTAGTCGCCGCCCTTGACCCACACGTCGGGCCGCAGCCGCTCGATGGCGGCCGCCGGGGTGTCCTCGTCGAACACCAGCACGGCGTCCACGCAACTGAGCGCCCTGAGCACCTCGACCCGGTCGCGCGCGTCCACGATCGGCCTCGGCGGGCCCTTCAGCCGGCGTACCGAGTCGTCGGAGTTGACGCAGACGACGAGCGCGTCGCCGAGGGCCCTGGCCCGCCGCAGCAGGCTCACGTGCCCCGCGTGCAGCAGGTCGAAGCAGCCGCCCGTCGCGATCAGCCGGCCGCCCTGGGCGCGGGTGAGCTCGGCCACCTCCAGCGCCGTGCGGGGCCGGTCGCCGAGCCGCTGCTCGCGGACCTTGACGGTGGCCGCGCCGCCGCGCTCGACGAACCGCGAGGCCTCGCCGACGCCGATCGTCACCGCGTCCTGCACGTCGGTGCCGTCGCGCAGCGCGAGCGCCGCGGTGGCGGCGAACCGGTCGCCCGCACCGCACGCGTCCTGCCCGGCGGCGCGCACCGGCGGCGGCACCGCCGTCAGCGGGCCGCCCTCCACGGCCAGCGCGGCGCCCCGCTCGCCGGTCGTGACGGCCACCGCCCTGGCCTGGATGGCCCTCACCAGGCAGCGGGCCGCCTGGTCCGGTCCGTGATAGCCGTCGGGGCACAGCAGCCGCGCCTCCGCCTCGCTCGGGGTCACCAGCGCGCAGCCGGGCATGGGCCGTTCGCCCCGGGGATGCGGGTCCCACACCACCGGAACGGCGACGTCGCGCAGCAGCCCGCGGGCCATCCTGGCCACACCCCTGCCGTAGTCGGACACCAGCACCGCGCCCGCCTGGAGGATCGCCTGCGCCGCCTCCTCGCTGGGGGCGTACCTGGCGGCGCCGTCGCCGGTGTCCAGCCTGACCAGCGTCTGGCCCTTCGACCTGACCCTGGTCTTGCGCACGGTGCCGCCGCGCAGCGGGAGGCGTACCAGATCGAGCTCCTCGGACAGCAGCCCGCACAGGCGGTGGCCGTCGGGGTCGTCGCCCATCGCGGTGATCAGCACGACGTCGGCGCCGTCGCGGGCGGCCAGCAGCGCCGCCAGGCCCGCCCCGCCCGGGCGGGCCTGTTCGGCGGCCACGTCGACCACGGGGACCGGCGCGTCAGGGCAGAGCCGCTCCGTGTCGCCTTCGACGTCCACGTCCAGCAGCGAGTCGCCGATGACGACGAGCGGCCCCCTCACAGCGCCTCCTCCACCGCGTCGCACAGCAGGTGGATCAGCGCGAGGTGCACCTCCTGTACGGTCGCCGTCTCCTCCGCCGGCACCGCGACCGCCTCGTCGCACAGGATGGCCAGCGGGTTGGGGGCGGGGCCGGTCATGGCCCAGGCGACGATCCCGCTGTCCTGCGCCGCCGCGGCCGCGGCCAGCACGTTGGGGCTGCGGCCGCTGGTGGACAGGCAGATCAGCACGTCGCCCGCGCGGCCGTGGGCCAGCACCTGGCGGGCGTAGACCTCCTCGTGGCCGAAGTCGTTCGCGATCGCCGTCAGCGCCGAGCCGTCGGCGTGCAGCGGGATCGCCGCGTACGGGCGCCGGTCGTGCCGGAACCTGCCGACCAGCTCGGCCGTCAGATGCTGGGCCTCCGCGGCCGAGCCGCCGTTGCCGCAGGCCAGCAGCCTGCCCCCCGCGGACAGCACGCCGGCCAGCTTCCCACCCCAGGCCCGGACGGCGACCGCGTGGTCGTCGACCTTCTCCAGCGTGTTCCACAACTTCTCCAGATGAGCATCCATGATCAACCCCCCAGGGCCGCCAGATGGCCGACCTTGCCGTCGATGACCTGCGCGTACACGGCCTCCGTGCGCTCGGCCACGCGGGCCCAGCCGTACCTCTCGCGGGCCCGGCGCGCCCCCGCCGCGCCCAGCTCCGCCCGCCTGCCCGGGTCGCCGAGCACCTCGCGCAGCACCCTGGCCAGGGCGCGCGGGCGGCGCGGCGGCACCAGCACGCCCGCGCCCGCGACCGTGTCCAGGTGGCCGCCGACCGCCGAGGCCACGACGGGAACGCCGCACGCCATCGCCTCCACCGGCACCATGCCGAACGGCTCGTACCACGGCACCGTGACCACGACGTCGGCCGAGCGCATCAGCGCCGGCACGTGCGAGCGCGGCACGCTGCCGATCACGTGGACGCGGTGGTCCAGCCCGTACGCCCCGGCCAGCTCGCGCAGCCGTCGCGCCTCCGCGTCGTCCCGGCCCCCGCCGGCGATCACCAGGTCGGCGCCGGGCACCCCGCGCATCGCCCTGACGATGGTGTCGACACCCTTGCGCGGCACCATCCTGCCGATGCTCAGCACCAGGCTGCCCTCGGCGCGTGGCGCGGCCGGGTCTTCCGGGCAGAACGCGGTCAGGTCCACCCCGCAGGGCACGACCGCGACCCGCTGCTCGGGCACGCCCATCGCGCGCAGCTCGTGCACCTCGTCGGTGCAGGTCGCGAGCACGGCGTCGGCCCGCTTGGCGATCTCGCGCTCGGTGGCGATCCGGTGCGCGGGGCTGGTGTCCGCCCCGCCCTGCCAGCGGCGCTTGACGGTGCCGAGCGCGTGGAACGTCTGCACCACCGGCACGCCGGCGGCCGCCTGAAGGGCCGCCTGCCCGCTCATCCAGAAGTGGGCGTGCACGATGTCCGGCGGGCGCGTGGCCCACCGGACGGCCAGCCGCTCGGTGAACTCCGGCATGTACGGAGGAAGCTCGTCCTTGGGGACCTGGGCCGCGGGGCCGGCGGGGACGTACTCGACGGTGACGCCCGGCGCCATGGTCAGCGAGGCGGGCTGCGAGCCGCGGGTGCGCCGGGTGTGGACGACCACCGTGTGCCCGCGCTCGGCCAGCGCCACGGCCAGCGCGGCGACGTGCACGTTCTGGCCGCCGGAATCCACGCCGCCCACCGCGGCCAGCGGGTCCGCGTGCTCGGAGATGAGATCCACCTTCACTGCGTCAGCTCCCTCACTGCCTTGACCACCTGCTCGCTGGTCACCTGGGACAGGCATGGGTGCCCGGGCACCGGGCAGGTGCGCGCCCTGCTGTCCCGGCAGGGCGCCTGCTGGTCGCCGAGCACCACCGTGGGCACGCCGTACGGGGCCCACCGGGCCACGGGGACGACGGGGGCGAACAGGCTCACGACCGGGGTTCCGACGGCCGCGGCCAGGTGGGCGGGGCCGGTGTTGCCGGCCACCAGCACGCCCGCGTGCTCGATCACGGCGGCCAGTTCGGCGAGCGTGGTCATCCCGCCCAGGTCGACGGCGACGTCTCCGGCCACGTGGGCGGTGAGATCACGTTCTGTTCCGGTCACGACGACCTGGTGCCCGTCCCCGGCCAGCTCCCGTACCGCCTGCCGGTGCTGGCCGGCGGGCCAGGTGCGGGCGGGGGCCGAGGTTCCGGGGTGGACCACGACGTACGTGCGCTTGTCAGCGCCGGACGCGTTCCCCAGAAGTCCCGAAATATCCGGCAATGGCCGCCGAACAGCGAGTTTTCCGTCATCGCCCGGCGGCAGCAGGAACCCGGCCGCCGCGGCGACGGCCAGCATCCGCTCCGCCTCCGGCACGTCGACGCTCTCGTCCACGACGTGCCTGACGTCCAGCAGCGAGCCGGGATAGTCGTTGCTGATGGCGGTGATCCTGCGCACGCCCGCCAGTCTCAGCAGCAGGGCCAGCGGCAGCGCCGACTGGTGGAACGACGTCAGCACCACCGCCTCGTCCACGCCGCGCAACCGGCCGACGAGGCCGGCGACGTCGTTCCTGCTGACCGGCGGCGGGGTGTGGTCGATCCACGGGGCGTGCCACTCGATCACCTGGTCCACGCCCGGCAGGAGCTCGGCGGCCGCTCTGCCGTTCGGACCCGCCAGGAAGACCACCTCGGCGGCCAGCGTTCGCACGGCCCTGACGGCGGGTCCCGCGAGCAGCACGTCACCCGCGTCGTCCAGGCGTGCCACGAGCACCCGCCCCCGGCCCGCGCCGCTTCGCACCGGCTCTCCCTGCTCGGCCGGGACCTGCCCGGATCTGTCGTGGACAGCCCGGTTGCGCCCGATCCCGCCCCGCTCCGCGCGCCGGCCCGTGCCCGCGCGCCGCCCGGTGCCCCCGCGCCGGCCGCCACCGGGCCTGCCGGTGTGGGCGGGCGCGCGCGGGGGCGCGCCCTCCGGCGCGCCTGCTGTCCGGCACGGGTTCGAGCCGCACGACACGGTTTCCGCCCAGCGAGCGCTCATCGCCGTGCCCTCCATTCCCCTCGCAGCCGGTGCACGCAGGCGACCGGCGGGATCACCACGCTGGTGACGGCCATCCGCACCACCTCGGCCGGGGTACGCGGCCCCGGCGCGATCCGGCGCCACGCGAACTCCGCGGCCAGGGCTCCCCAGACGAGCGCCGCCGCCCCCGCCGCCCGCCACCGATCGGAACGGTCCTGAGCCGGTCCCGCGCCGATCGCCGGCACGCCGGGAAAGCCTCCGCGGCCGGCCCCGCGGTCGGCCGTACCCCTGCCGCGCAGGGCGGCCGCCCCCAGGGCCGCCGCCGCGAGCGCGGCCGCCGTGGTGGCGGCGTGCAGGCGCAGACGGCCGGGACCGCCGCCGATGGCGGCCCGCCACCCCGGCCCGTGCAGGCGCCGCATGAGCGCGTCGTCGGCGTTGCCCCGCTGGAAGCGCACGCTCGCCCAGAACCCGTCGTCGCGCACCGGATGGGTCGTCACCCGCTGCCCGAGCACCAGCCGGTGCCCCGCCCGCGTCACCCGCAGCGCGAGGTCGGCGTCCTCCCGGTACGCCCGGGGAAAACGTTCGTCGAACCCCCCGGCGGACTCCAGCACCGGGCGCCGGTAGGCCATGTCGGCGGTCACCCACAGCGCGCCGGAGAGCCCGGCGGTGTGCCGCTCGCCGTCGGAGGGCCGCCGCCCGCCGGGCAGCGGCACCACGATCCGCCCCTGGCTGCCGGCCACGTCCTCGGGCAGATCCACGAGGTCCTTCCAGACCGCCTCCGCCCACCCGGGCCCGGGGATCACGTCGTCGTCGAGGAACACCACCCACGGCGTCTCCGCCGCCCGCCACCCCGCGTTGCGCGCCGCGGCGGGCCCCCTCCCGGAGGAGCGGACGACCCGCACCCGGCCGGGAAGCGACTCCACGACCCCGGCGGCGCCGCCCGGCGCCGCCCTGTCGTCGACCACGATCACCGGCATGCCGGGGCCCACAGCGGCCAGCGTGTCCAGGAGCGTGGCGCGCCCGATGGTGGGGATCACCACGGTGATCACGAGGCGAACACCTCCCCGCGCCGCACCAGGTACGGCCCGAGCGCGAGCACGTCCACCGGCGACGACCCGAAGCACTCCAGCGCGTCCCTGGGATCGTCGACCATGGGCCGCCCCGCGGTGTTCAGGCTCGTGTTGACCACCACGGGCAGCCCTGTCCGCGCCTCGAACTCGCTCAGCACCCGCGCCAACAGCGGGTCGGCGCCCGGCGAGACCGTCTGGATGCGCGCCGTCCCGTCCACGTGCACGACCGCGGGGATGCGCGGCGCCCAGCCGGGGTCCACGTCGTGCACGAACAACATGTACGGCGAGGGCACCGGCCCCCGTCCGAAGATCTGCGCCGCCCGCGACTCCAGCACCATCGGCGCGACCGGCCGGAACTGCTCGCGCCCCTTGACGTCGTTCAGCCGCTCCGTGTTGCGCGCGTGACCCGGGTGGGCCAGCAGCGACCGGTGGCCGAGCGCGCGCGGCCCGTACTCCGACCGCCCCTGGAACCAGGCCACGATCCGGTCGGCGGCCAGCTCGGCCGCCACCGCGGCGGCCAGGTCGGCGGGCCGGGTGTGCGGCACGCGCGCCACGTCCAGCCAGGCGCCCAGTTCCTCGTCGGTGAAGCCGCGCCCGAGCGCCGTGCCGGGCATGGGCGCGGCCGGCTCGCCGTACGCGTGCGCCAGGTGCAGCGCGCCGCCCAGCGCGGTGCCGGAGTCGCCCGCCGCCGGCTGGACCCAGACCTCCTCGAACGGTCCCTCGTCCAGCAGCCGGGTGTTGGCCACGCAGTTCAGCGCCACCCCGCCGGCCAGCGCCAGCCGCCGCTCGCCGGTCCGCTCGTGCAGCCAGCGCACCAGCTCCAGCAGCACCTCCTCCAGCCGCGCCTGCACGCTGGCGGCCAGGTCGGCGTGGTCGGAGGTCCAGGCCGCGCCCCTGCGCAGCGCCTTGGCGTAGCCGCCCCAGTCGACCGGCTCGACGCGGAAGCCGCCGTCCCCGGTCGTGTAGATCACCTCGCGCAGCGCGGCCAGGTGGCGGGGCCGGCCGTAGGAGGCCATCGCCATGACCTTGTACTCGTCGCTGGAGCGCAGGAACCCGAGGTGTTCCGTGACGTCCTCGTACATGAGGCCGAGCGAGTGCGGCAGCTCCTGCGCGGCCAGCACCTCCAGCTCGCCGTCGCGGTAGCGGCCGGCCAGGTGGGAGACGTTCTCGCCGCGCCCGTCGCACACCAGCACCGCGCAGTCCCGCCCCGGCGTCGACCACCGTGAGGCGAGCCCCGCGGACGCGGCGTGCGCCACGTGGTGCGGCACATAGGTAACCTGGCCGGGGTCCAGGCCCGGCAGCGCGGTGGACAGGAACGCGGGCGCGCGCACGGCGTACCTCGTGCGCAGGTCCTCCCAGTCGCCTTCCGGCTTCCGGACCACCAGCGAGGGGTCGTAGGAGTAGGCGACGGCGTCGATCTCCTCGGGGGAGAGTCCCGCCTCCCGCAGGCACCAGGCGGCGGCCAGCTCGGGCAGCTCCCAAGCCGAGAACGCCAGCGGCCGCTTGCCGTGCTTGCGGCGGCTGAAGCGCTCCTCCTCCGCGGCGGCGACGATCTTCCCGTCGACCACGAGCGCGGCGGCCGGGTCGTGGAAGATCGCGTTGATGCCGAGAAACTTCATGTCCCCTCCCCACAGATGTCGAGAACCGCTACCGACAGGAGCGGCTCTCAAACATTCGGCGACCTGAAGACCTGCGAAAACGGGCCTCTGCGCCGGGAGACTGTCACGCTAAGTAGTTGTTTGTCGGTTGAGGGCCCGGGTAGCTGCGGGGCACGCGACGGAGGTGAATGGTGTTCGAAAAGCGACGTCCCGGCGCCGTGCTGTTCGACCGGGACGGGACCTTGATCAGGGACGTTCCGTACAACGGCGATCCCCGTCTCGTCGAGCCCATGCCGGGTGCGACCGAGGCGCTGGGCCGGTTGCGGCGCGCCGACGTCCCGGTGGCCGTGGTCACCAACCAGTCCGGGGTGGCCAAGGGACTGGTCACGCCCGACGAGATGGACCAGGTGAACGCCAGGGTGGAGGAGCTGCTCGGCCCGTTCGACGCCTGGGCGATCTGCGTGCACGACGACACCGACGGCTGCACCTGCCGCAAGCCCGCGCCCGGACTCGTGATCAGGGCCGCCGCCGTGCTCGACGTCAGCCCGCGCGACTGCGTGGTGGTGGGGGACATCGGCAGGGACATGGAGGCGGCCAGGGCCGCCGGGGCCAGGGGCATCCTCGTCCCCACCATGGAGACGCTGCCGGAGGAGATCGAGGAGGCCCCCGAGGTGGCCGACGATCTGGCCGACGTCGTGGAGCGCGTGCTCAACGACGTCGGCGAGGCGCCCGTGCCCGCCGCCGCCGCGCCCTGGGCCAGGGCGATGGGCTGGAGCCGCTGGTGAGGATCCTCATCTGGCACGTGCACGGCTCGTGGACCAGCGCCTTCATCAGGGGCGGCCACGACTACCTCCTCCCGCTCGTCCCCGGCCGCGGCCCCGACGGCAGAGGCCGCGCCGCCACCTTCGACTGGCCGGCCGCGGCCCGCGAGGTGCCGTACGACCGGCTGCGCCACGAGCCCGTGGACGTGGTCGTCTACCAGCGCCCGCACGAGATCGGCCTGGCCCGCGAGTGGCTCGGCCGCGACGTGCCCGGCGTCTACGTCGAGCACAACACCCCGGCCGGCGACGTGCCCCGCACCCGCCACCACCTCGCCGGCCAGAACGACGTCACGCTCGTGCACGTCACCCACTTCAACGAGCTGTACTGGGACAACGGCCGGGCACGCACGCGCGTCATCGAGCACGGAGTCCCCGACCCCGGCCACCTGTACACGGGCGAGCTCCCCCGAGCGGGCGTCGTGGTCAACGAACCGGTACGCCGCACCAGGGTCGCCGGCACCGACCTGCTGCCCCGCTTCGCCGAGCGGGTGCCCCTCGACGTGTTCGGCATGAAGGTGGACGGGCTGCCGTACGGCACCCACGAGGACCTGCCGCAGCACGTCATGCACGCCGAGCTGGCCAGGCGGCGCGTCTACCTGCACCCCTACCGGTGGACCTCGCTGGGGCTCGCCCTCGTCGAGGCCATGACGCTGGGCATGCCCGTGGTCGCGCTGGCCGCCACCGAGGCGGTCGAGGCCGTGCCGCAGGAGGCCGGCGTCCTGTCGACGAAGGTGCACGTGCTCGCCGGCGCGCTGCACGATTTCGTGGCCGATCCGGAGCGCGCGAGCCAGGCGGGAAAGGCCGCCAGGGCCGCGGCTCTGGCACGGTACGGGCTCGACCGCTTCCTCGCCGACTGGGATCGGCTGCTCCATGAGGTATGACGGCCAGACGTCTGGGTAGGCGCGCCCCATGATGATGCTCGACTGGACACGCAGGGCGGCCTGCCTCGACCTGGACCCGGAGCTGTTCTTCCCGATCTCCCAGGAAGGTCCCAGCCAGTCACAGGTCCAGCGGGCCAAACACGTCTGCGGCGGCTGCCCCGTACAGGAGGCGTGCCTCGACTACGCGCTCAGCACCAGGCAGGCGTACGGCGTCTGGGGCGGCACCGATCCGGAACAACGGCGCGAGCTCAGGGCGGACGCCGCCGCCCGCCTCAGCCCGCCGGCAGCGCCTCGGCGAGAAACCGTGCCCGCTCGCTCTCTTCGAGATGGTCGCTGAACAGCACGCCGTCGAGATGGTCGACCTCGTGCTGCAACACCCTCGCCAGGATGCCCAGCGCCCGCACCGTCACCGGTTTGCCGAACATGTCACGGCCACGCGCGGTGACCATGTAGGAACGTTCCAGCGGCCACCACACGCCGGGCGCCGACAGGCACGCCTCGTCAGCGGTGACGCGCCGCTCTGACAACTCGAGGCGCGGGTTGACCAGATGGCCCGCCTTGCCGTCGTACGCGTAGACCACCACCCGCACCGCCTCACCCACCTGCGGCGCCGCCAGGCCGGCCCGGCCGGCTCCCGCCCGCATCGTGGCCGTCAGCGTCTTCACCAGCCGCCTGAGCTCCCGGTCGAAGTCGTGCACCGGCGACGCCACCGCGCGAAGCAGCGGGTCGTCGAACATGCGAATAGGCAGGACCGTCACCAGCACTCCCCGATAGCCGTCGTCATGACGGACGTTTCCCTCCGCGGCGCCGCCCCAACCGCGAAGGTTCCTGCCTTGTAGCACAGCGGTAACAGAGGAGACCCAGTGGCGAAACCACCCGAAAGCAGGATCGGAGCGTGATCTCACTTGCGTCGTACGCGCCTGTGATGCCTGGCCGGGTGCTCGGGGCCCGGCCGGGCACAGGGGCAGAAATCCCTGTCCGCCCGGAGCGGTCCGCATGAACGGGCGCTCGTCCCCGGAGACGGAGCCGGACGCGCTGGCCGGCTTCACCATCGGCGTGACCGCGACCAGGCGGCGGGAGGAGTTCGGGGCGCTGCTGGAACGGCGCGGCGCGCGCGTGGTCAGCGCCCCCGCCATCAGGCTGGTCCCGCTCGCCGAGGACGCCGACCTGCTCGCCGCGACCCGGCACAGCCTGCGGGGGCCGCTCGACGACGTGGTGGTCACCACCGGCGTCGGCTTCCGCGGCTGGATGGCCGCCGCGGAAGGCTGGGGGCTCTCCACCGACCTGGGCGAGCACCTGTCCAGGGCGCGCCTGCTGACGCGCGGGCCCAAGGCCAGGGGAGCGGTGCGGGCGGCCGGGCTGAACGACCACTGGACACCCGCCACCGAATCGTGCGACGAGATCAAGGAGTACCTGCTGGCCCAGGACCTGAGAGGGCGGCGCATCGCGGTGCAGCAGCACGGGGAGCCGCTCACCGGGTTCGTGGCCGGCCTGCGCGCGGCGGGGGCCGAGGTGATCGAGATCCCCGTCTACCGGTGGCTGCCGTACCGCGACGCCTCGCCGCTGCGCCGGCTCATCAGCCAGACGGTCTCCGGCTCGGTGGACGCCGTCGCCTTCACCAGCGCCCCCGCCGTGCACGCCATGCTCGGCATGGCCCGCTCCGAAGGGCTGGAGGACGCGCTGCTGTCCGCCTTCAGCGGGCCCGTGGTGGCCGCCTGCGTGGGGCCCGTGACCGCGGGCCCGCTGGACTCGCGCGGCGTGCCCACGCTGCAGCCGGATCGATCGCGGCTCGGCGCCCTGGCCCGCGCCCTGGCCAGGCACCTGCCGGAACACGGCGTCGCCAAGCTCGTGGCCGGCGATCACCAGCTGGAGATCCGCGGCCACGCCGTGGTCGTCGACGGCGAACTGCGGCCCCTGCCGCCGGCCCCGATGGCGGTGCTCAAGCGCCTGGCCGACAAGCCGGGGCACGTGGTGTCGCGCGCCGACCTGCGTACCGTGCTGCCGGGCGGCGTCGCGCGCGAATCGGCCGAGCACGCGGTGGAGATGGCCATCACCCGGCTGCGCCGCGCCCTCGGGCCGAGCGGGATCGTGGAGACGGTGGTCAAGCGCGGCTACCGGCTCGCCTGCCGCTACGAGGCGGGGCCGTGACCCCCGCGCTCGTGCTGGCCGCGCACGGCACGCGCAGCCCCGCGGGGCAGCGAACCCTCGCGGCCCTGGCGGAGACGGTCAGAAGAGCGCGTCCAGGCCGGCGGGTCGAGCTGAGCCATCTCGAGATCAGCGTGCCGCTGCTGGCCGAGGTGCTCCCCGCCGTCGCAGGCCCCGTCGTCGTCGTGCCGCTCCTGCTGGCCGGCGGCTACCACGTCCACATCGACCTGCCCGCGGTGATCGCGCGGAGCCGCCCGGACGCGATGGTGGCCGGCCGGCTGGGGCCGCACCGGCTGCTCACGTCGGCGCTCGTCCGCAAGCTGGCGCGGGCCGGGCTGCGCGCGGACGACGCCGTCGTGCTCGGCGCGGCGGGCTCCTCCGACCCGGCCGCCCTCGCCGACGTGCGCGCCGCCGCCCACCGGCTCGGCGTGCGCCTGGCGCGCCCGGTCACCGCCGCCTTCGCCTCCGCCGGCGCCCCCTCGCTGGAGGAGGCGGTGGAACGGCTCGGCTCCGCCGCCCGGGTGGTGATCGCGTCGTACGTCCTCGCGCCCGGCTTCTTCCACGACCGGCTGACCGCGGCGGGGGCGGGAGCGGTGAGCGAGCCGCTGGGAGCCGACCCGGACGTGGCGTCGCTGATCTGGCACCGTTACGAGGAGGCGCTCCGCGACCGCCGCGCGACGGCGCGGCACCCCCGTCAGCGGCACGCCCGGCCGACCCTCCGCCCCGCGACCCCCTGACACCGCCCCGGGGGAGGCGGCGGGGGCAGGGCGTCAGGCGTGGACGGGTTCGAGGCGCAGCTCGCGGACGATCTCCCTGGCGCTGTCGTCGAGGCTCGGCCCGGCGTCCCGCCCGACGAACATCTCGATGTAGGCCCGGTGGAAGCAGCCCGCGACCAGCAGCCGCGCGCTGGCCTCGGGGTCGGCGTCGGGGCGCACCCGGCCCAGCCGCTGCTCGGCGGCCAGGTACGCGGCGAGTGGCGTCGTCTCCGTGCGCGGTCCGAGCCCGGCGCCGCGCAGGGCCTCGCGGAAACGAACCGTCACGTCGGGCGAGGTGAAGGCGGGCAGCGCCGCGCCCTGCACCTCCATGTAGTAGTCGATGCCCGCTCGCGCCACCGGCAGAAGATTGTCGGAGATGCACCCTTTCCCTATTCGATGGGTTAGATCGTGGAGGATGCTGAGCCAGAGCGGGAGCCGATCCTGCAGCAGCGCGAGGAAGTAGTCGACGTGGCCGCCGCTGCGGTCCTCCCTGACGGAGACGGCCATCTCAAGGATGCGCCGCCTGGTGTCCTGACTTCTTTGGTGCGGATCCACGTGGGAAGTCGCCATGGCATGCCTAACGGTGCGCGGTCGGTTGATCAGGCATTACGGTGCGTCGATGCTGATGGAAGGGGCGACAGCTGGTGTCCAGCCTTGTGCGACGTGCGAGGCCCCGATTATCACCCGAAACCGCGAAAAATGTGGAGATTTGACCGCTGAAGGTCAGCTGTCGGTGTCGCGGTCCCTGCGCCGCAGGTAACGCTCGAACTCCGCGGCGATCGCGTCGCCGCTGGCCTCGGGCAACTCGGCGGCGTCCTTACGCTCCTCGAGCTCCTTGACGTACTCGGCGACCTCGCTGTCCTGCGAGGCCAGCTCGTCGACGCCACGCTCCCACGCGCGGGCCTCCTCGTCGAGATCGCCCAGCGGCATGGGGATCTCCAGCACGTCCTCGAGACGGCGCAACAGCGCGACCGTGGCCTTGGGGTTGGGCGGCTGCGCGACGTAGTGGGGCACCGACGCCCACAACGACACCGCGTCCATGCCGGCCCGGCCGAACTCGTGCTGCAGCACCCCCACGATGCCCGTCGGGCCCTCGTAGCGGCTCAGCTCCAGGTTGGTCGAACGCGCCAGCGTCTCGTCCGTGGCGCCGCCGAGGATGGGCACGGGCCGGGTGTGCGGCGAGTCGTTGAGCAGCGCCCCCAGCATCACGGCCAGCTCGACGCCGAGCTCGCGGCAGACCTCGATGATGTCGGCGCAGAACGAGCGCCAGCGCATGTTGGGCTCGATGCCGCGCAACAGCACGACGTCGCGCTCGACGCCCGGCGGGCGGGCGCGCAGCAACCGCGTCGTCGGCCACACGATCGACTGGGCCAGCCCGTCGTTCATCTCGACCACGGGCCGGGTCACCTGGAAGTCGTAGTAGTCGTCGGGGTCGAGCGCGACCAGCGTCTCGGCCTTCCAGGCGGACTCGAGATGGGCGACCACACCGCTGGAGGCCTCGCCCGCGTCGTTCCACCCTTCGAACGCGGCTATGAGCACCGGGTCGACGAGCTCGGGGAGCCCTTCGAGGTCTATCACGTGTCGCCTCCTCTCTCCATCATCCCGCTAAGCCTATGCGGTTCGGGGCCGTCAGCGTCACCGATCTCCCCCCGCAACGCCCGCGAACGCCCCACCGCGGCGCCCGCGGTCCACGTCCCCGGTGCCCGCCGGCACGTTCACGCACGCGGCACGGGCGTGGCGCCGGTCGCGCGGGCCGGGGACGCCTGACGCCACGCTCTGACGGGCGCGTCTACCGGCGCTCGAGGCGGCCTCGAACGATGGTTCAGGCACAGCCGATAAGCTTCACCTCATGAGCATCTCCCCGTCCTTCCGAGAAGTGTTGTCCCAGCGCGTCGTCGTCGCCGACGGGGCGATGGGCACGATGCTGCAGGCCCAGGACCCGACGCTCGACGATTTCCACGGCCACGAGGGCTGCAACGAGGTGCTCAATGTCACCCGGCCCGACATCGTCCGTGGCGTGCACGACGCCTATTTCGCCGTGGGCGTCGACTGCGTGGAGACCAACACCTTCGGCGCCAACCTGGCCGCGCTCGGCGAATACGACATCCCTGAGCGGGTCTTCGAATACTCCGAGGCCGGCGCCCGCATCGCGCGTGAGTCCGCCGACCACTGGTCCACGCCCGACCAGCCGAGGTTCGTGCTCGGCTCGATGGGTCCCGGCACCAAGCTGCCGACGCTGGGCCATCTGCCCTATGCCAGCCTGCGCGACGCCTACCGCGACAACGCCGCGGGCCTGATCGCCGGCGGCGCCGACGCCCTGATCGTCGAGACCTGCCAGGACCTGCTGCAGGTGAAGGCCGCCGTCATCGGCGCCAGGCGAGCCGTCGAAGACTCCGGTCGCGACGTGCCGATCATCGCCCAGGTGACGATCGAGACCAACGGCGCGATGCTGCTCGGCTCCGAGATCGGCGCCGCGCTGACCGCGATCGAGCCGCTCGGCGTCGACGTCGTCGGCCTCAACTGCGCGACCGGCCCCGCGGAGATGAGCGAGCACCTGCGCTACCTCGCCCGCCACTCGCGGCTCAAGCTCTCCTGCATGCCCAACGCCGGCCTGCCGGTGCTCACCTCCGACGGCGCCTACTACCCGCTCAGCGCGGAGGAGCTGGCCGGCGCGCACGACACCTTCACCGGCGACTACGGCCTGTCCCTGGTCGGCGGCTGCTGCGGCACCACGCCCGAGCACCTTCGCCAGGTCGTCGAGCGGGTCCGGGGCAAGCAGGCCGTCCAGCGCCGCCCCCACCCCGAGCCCGGCGCGTCCTCCCTCTACCAGACCGTGCCGTTCCGGCAGGACACCTCCTACCTCGCCATCGGGGAGCGGTGCAACACCAACGGCTCCAAGGTCTTCCGCGAGGCCATGCTGGAGGGCCGCTGGGACGACTGCGTCGAGATGGCCCGCAACCAGGCCCGCGACGGCGCCCACATGCTCGACCTGTGCGTCGACTACGTCGGGCGCGACGGCGCGGCCGACATGAAGGAGCTGGCCTTCCGCTTCGCCACCGCCTCCACGCTGCCGATCATGCTCGACTCGACCGAGCCCGCGGTGCTGCAGGCCGGTCTGGAGATGCTCGGCGGTCGCGCCGCCGTCAACTCCGTCAACTACGAGGACGGCGCGGGTCCCGACTCCCGCTTCCAGAAGATCATGCGCCTGGTGCGTGAGCACGGCTCGGCCGTGGTGGCGCTGACCATCGACGAGGAGGGCCAGGCCCGCACCGCCGACCGGAAGGTGGGCGTCGCCTGCCGCCTCATCGACGACCTGACCGCCAACTGGGGCATGCGGGTCGAGGACATCATCGTCGACTGCCTGACCTTCCCCATCGCCACGGGCCAGGAGGAGACCAGGCGCGACGGCCTGGAGACCATCGAGGCCATCCGCGAGCTCAAGCGCCGCCATCCGGGCGTGCAGACCACGCTGGGGCTGTCCAACATCAGCTTCGGCCTCAACCCCGCCGCCCGCATGGTGCTCAACTCGGTGTTCCTCAACGAGTGCGTCAACGCCGGGCTCGACTCCGCCATCGTGCACGCCTCCAAGATCCTGCCGATGGCCCGCATTCCCGACGAGCAGCGCCAGGTCGCGCTCGACATGGTCTACGACCGCCGGCGCGAGGGCTACGACCCGCTGCAGCGCTTCATGGACCTGTTCGAGGGCGTCGACGCCGCCGCCATGCGCGCGGGCAAGGCCGAGGAGCTGGCCGCGCTTCCGCTGTGGGAGCGGCTCAAGCGGCGCATCATCGACGGCGAGAAGAAGGGCCTCGAGGCCGACCTCGACGCCGCGCTGGAGCAGCGCCCCGCGCTGGAGATCATCAACGACGTGCTGCTCGACGGCATGAAGACCGTGGGCGAGCTGTTCGGGTCGGGGCAGATGCAGTTGCCGTTCGTGCTGCAGTCGGCCGAGGTGATGAAGTCGGCCGTCGCCTACCTCGAGCCCCACATGGAGCGGGTCGACGGTGAGACGAAGGGCCGCATCGTGCTGGCCACCGTCAAGGGCGACGTGCACGACATCGGAAAGAACCTCGTCGACATCATCCTGTCCAACAACGGCTACCAGGTGGTCAACCTCGGCATCAAGCAGCCGGTCTCGGCCATCCTGGAGGCCGCGGACGAGCACAAGGCCGACGTGGTGGGCATGTCGGGCCTGCTGGTCAAGTCGACGGTCATCATGAAGGAAAACCTGGAGGAGATGAACTCCAGGGGCCTGTCGGAGCGCTATCCCGTGCTGCTCGGCGGGGCCGCGCTCACCCGCGCCTACGTCGAGCAGGATCTGGCCGAGCTGTTCGCGGGCGAGGTGCGCTACGCCCGCGACGCGTTCGAGGGGCTGCGGCTCATGGACGCGTTCATGGCCGTCAAGCGCGGCGTCGCCGGAGCCACGCTGCCGCCGCTGCGCGAGCGGCGCGTCAAGACCGGCGCCGTGCTCACCCGCACGCCCGTCGAGGAGCTGCCGGCCCGCTCCGACGTGGCGGAGGACAACCCCGTGCCGTCGCCGCCGTTCCACGGCGACCGCGTCGTCAAGGGCGTCTCGCTGGGCGACTACAGCGCCTTCCTCGACGAGCGGGCGCTGTTCCTCGGCCAGTGGGGGCTCAAGCCCGCCAGGGGCGGCCAGGGGCCCGGCTACGACGAGCTGGTGGAGACCGAGGGGCGGCCGCGGCTGCGCATGTGGCTCGATCGCATCCAGACCGAGGGCCTGCTGGAGGCGGCCGTCGTCTACGGCTATTTCCCGTGCGTCTCCGACGGCGACTCGCTGATCATTTTGGATGACGGCGGCGGCGAGCGCACCCGCTTCACGTTCCCGCGCCAGCGCCGCGACCGCCACCTGTGCCTGTCCGACTTCTTCCGCGGCAAGAGCTCCGGCGAGGTCGACGTGGTCGGCTTCCAGGTGGTCACCATGGGGCCGAAGATCGCCGAGGCCACCGCCGAGCTGTTCGCGAAGGACGCCTACCGCGACTACCTCGAGCTGCACGGCCTGTCGGTGCAGCTCACCGAGGCGCTGGCCGAATACTGGCACGCCAGGGTGCGCCAGGAGTGGGGGATCGGCGGGGACGAGTCGCTCGACGACATGCTCAAGGTCAACGTCCAGGGGTGCCGCTACTCGTTCGGCTACCCCGCCTGTCCCAACCTGGAGGATCAGCAGCAGCTGTTCCAGCTGCTCGATCCCGAGCGCATCGGGGTGACGTTGTCGGAGGAGTTCCAGCTCCACCCCGAGCAGGCCACCTCCGCGCTGGTCGCCCACCATCCCGAGGCGAAATACTTCAACGTCTGACCCGGTCCGGCGCCCACCGGTGGGAGCGGACTCACCGAAGGGCCCGGGCGCCGGCGAGGCGGGCCCGGAGACGGGAGCGGGGGAGGACGACGGCACATGGCGACCGAGCGCGCCGAACGGAGTGAGACGATGGGCATGCAGGCGGTCTTCTTCGACATGGACGGCCTGCTGGTCGACACCGAAAAGATCTGGCTCGAGATCGAGTCCGAGGTGATGGGCAGGCTCGGCGGCACGTGGACGCCCGACCACCAGGTGCACCTCCTGGGCGGGTCCATGGAGCGCGCGGTCGGCTACATGTTGTCCGCGTCCGGCTCCGGCGTGAGCGCCGCGACGGTGGGGCAGTGGATGGTCTCCGGCATGGTCGAGCGCCTCTCCGGAGGGGTGCGCGTGATGCCGGGCGCGTCCGAGCTGCTCGACGCGCTGCGCGACGAGGGCGTTCCGGTCGGGCTGGTCACCTCCTCGCTGGGGGAGATCGCCGACGCGGTGCTCAAGGGCGTCGGCCGCGACCGGTTCGACCTCGTGGTGACCGCCGACGACGTCGAGCGGACCAAACCCGACCCCGAGCCCTACCTGACGGCCGCGCGGCTGCTCGGCGTGCCGCCGGTCCGCTGCGTCGTCCTGGAGGACTCACCGAACGGCGTGGCGGCGGCCACCGCCGCCGGCTGCGCGGTGGTGGCGGTGCCCAGCCTGCTGCCGGTCGAGGCGGCGGCCGGCCGCCTGGTGGTCTCCTCCCTGGAGGAGGTCACGGTCGACCGCCTGAGGGCCCTCCTGCCCGGTGCCTGAGGGCCAGGGCTCCGTCCCCTAGGGGAAATGTGGTTCTCGCGGAGGATGCCGTCCCGCGTTCGCGTGCCAGGATGGAGGCAGAGCCACAACGAGGGAGCGGGCAGGATGTCGTTTGATCAGATCGCTTGGCTGCCGCTGTGCGCCGGGGCGACCATCGCCGGGCTGGTGTTGAGTTTCCTGGCATTCCGGCGCAGGGGGGCCGCCTCCGGGCTGCGGGTGGCGGCGTGGGCGCTGCTGCCGGTGGCGGCCTATCTGACCGACGCGCTACGGTCGCTGTGGACCATCGGCGTCACCATCGTGGGCTTCGTGACCGGTCTGGTGTTCAACCCGCTCGTGTGGGCGGGAGTGGCCGTCGCGGGGCTGTCGGCGGTGCTCTTCGTCGTGTCCGGGGTGATGCGGGGCAGGAAGCTGAGGATCGTGGGGCGGCGGAAGAAGCCGTCCGCGGACGGCCAGCAGGAGCAATCCGTTCAGCCCGCAGCGAACAAGCCGGCCGTCTCCAGCAAACCGCAGCCCGCCGCGGCCGCCCCCAAGGCGGGCAAGCGCGACGACGACTTCTCCGACATCGAAGAGCTGCTGAAGCGCCGGGGCATCAGCTGATCCGGACGCTCTGTCACAGTTCCGAGACTCAACCGGGACGCAGGCTAGACATTGTCGTAAAGATCAATACGAATGAGTTTCGCATCAATCACAGATTAGCCACATAGCGGCCTGAGGGACTGGTCAGTGCAGCTCAGGCCATAGATTCTGCCTCCTGAGGTCGCGCGACTCGCGGTCTGAAGTTGATACTCCATAGACGCGTCGTCTGCTATCAGGGGGCAATCCGGCATGACCGCACCGCTTGACGTTTCCGGTTCCGCCGCAGAAGCGCAGCCGGAGTCGGTGCTCGCGGGAGCGGGCAAGGCCATCCAGGGCAGATCCCTCACGCGGATCGCCTGGACGCGGCTCAGGCGCGACAAGATCGCGCTTACCGGCGGCATCGTCGTCGTGCTGCTGATTCTCGTCGCGGTCTTCGCCTCGCCCATCATCGCCGTGTTCGGCCACCCGCCCCTGGAGTTCCACCAGGACCAGATCGACCAGAGCACGCTCCTGCCCAAGGGCGCGTTCGGCGGCATGAGCAGCGAATACCTGCTCGGCGTCGAGCCGATCAACGGCCGCGACATCTTCAGCCGCATCGTCGCCGGCGCGTGGGTCTCGCTGCTGATCGGTTTCCTCGCCACGATGTTGTCGGTGCTCATCGGCACCACGCTGGGCGTCATCGCCGGCTACTTCGGCGGCTGGGTCGACCTGGTGATCGGCCGGCTGATGGACGTCTTCCTGGCCTTCCCGCTGCTGGTCTTCGCGATCGCGCTGGCGGGCGTCGTCCCCGACAAGGGCTTCGGCCTCGAGGGCAACGGCCTGCGGATCGCCATGATGATCTTCATCATCGGCTTCTTCAGCTGGCCCAGCATCGGCCGCATCGTCCGCGGGCAGACGCTCTCGCTGCGCGAGCGGGAGTTCGTCGACGCTTCGCGAAGCCTGGGGGCGCGCAACGGCTACATCCTGTTCCGCGAGATCCTGCCCAACCTGATGGCGCCGATCCTGGTCTACGCGACCCTGCTCATCCCGACCAACATCCTCTTCGAGGCGGCGCTCTCCTTCCTGGGGGTCGGCGTCAACCCGCCCACCCCGACCTGGGGAGGCATGCTCTCCGAGGCGGTCAGGTTCTACACGCTGCCGCACTTCGTGCTCTTCCCGGGGCTGGCGATCTTCGTTACCGTCCTTGCGTTCAACCTGTTCGGAGACGGGCTGCGGGACGCCTTCGACCCGCGGGCGCACTGATCTTCGCCAACGCTCCATCCCCATCTCACTCATCAAGGGGTTACGTCAATGAGAAGGAAAACCGCACTGGCAGGGGCCGCGACAGCGGCGCTCGCCCTGGTGCTCTCCGCATGCGGCGGAGGCGGCGGCACACAACAGCCCGCCGATTCGTCCTCCGGCGGCGCCGCGCAACCCGCGTTCAACGCCGGCCTCACCGAGGTGTTCAACCCCTCGACGAAGAAGGGCGGCACCCTCAAGGCCGCCCACTCCGCCGACTGGGACAGCCTCGACCCGGGTGACACCTACTACGGCTACTCGTTCAACTTCGGCCGCCTCTACTGGCGGACGCTGACGACGTACAAGCCGGGTCCCGGCCCCGACGGCAACACCGTCGTCCCCGACCTCGCCGAAGGGCTGGGCGAGCCGAGCGACGGCGGCAAGACCTGGACGTACAAGCTCAAGAGCGGCCTGAAGTTCGAGGACGGCACCCCGATCACGGCCAAGGACGTGGCCTACGCCGTGGCGCGCTCGTGGGACAAGAAGACCTTCCCGCACGGCCCCTCCTACCTCAACGAGCTGCTCGACTGGCCGAAGGACTTCAAGGGCGTCTACGACGACCCCGACGCCGACTACTCCTCGGCCGTAGAGGCGACCGACGACTCGACGGTGGTCTTCCACCTGAAGGAGCCGTTCGCGTCCATGGACTACGTCGTGCAGATGCCGATGACCGCCCCGGTTCCCAAGGACAAGGACACCGGCGCGAAGTACAAGGAGAAGGTCGTCTCCTCGGGCCCGTACAAGTTCGAGACCAACGAGATCGGCAAGGGCTTCACGCTGGTGCGCAACGACCAGTGGGACCCGGCGACCGACCCCATCCGTCCCGCGCTGCCCGACCGGATCGAGGTCCAGGTCAACGTCAACGCCGACGACCTGGACAACCAGCTCATCGCCGGTGACGTCCACCTCGACATCCCCGGCACCGGCCTGCAGCCGGCCGCGCTGGGCAAGGTGCTGCCCGACCCCGCGCTGAAGGCGCGTACGGACAACCCCACCATCCCCAGGCTCTGGTACGTCTCGGTCATCCCCGACACGCCGCCGCTGGACAACATCGAGTGCCGCAAGGCGGTCATGTGGGCCGCCGACCGCGTCGCCAACCAGACCGCCTACGGAGGCGAGCTCGCCGGCGGCGAGATCGCCACGAACGTCCTGCCGCCGCCCATCGTCGGCCAGGAGAAGTTCGACCTGTACGCGACCCCGGGCAACAAGGGCGACGTCAACAAGGCCAAGCAGGCCCTCGCCGCCTGCGGCCAGCCGAACGGCTTCTCCACCACCATGACCTACCGCTCCGACCGTCCTCGCGAGAAGGCGCTGGCCGAGGCCATGGAGCAGGCGCTGGCCAAGGTCGGCATCAAGCTGACGCTCAAGGGCTTCCCCGGCTCCAGCTACTTCTCCGACTACGCCGGCAACGTCAACTACGTGAAGAAGAACGGCATCGGCCTGGCCGCCCACGGCTGGGGCTCCGACTGGCCTGACGGTTACGGCTTCCTGCAGGCCATCGTCGACAGCCGTACGATCCGCGACGCCGGCAACTACAACCTCAGCGTCAAGAACGACGAGGTCGACAAGCTGATCGACCAGGCCTCCGCCGAGCTCGACGACGCGGCCCGCGCCAAGCTCTGGGTCGAGGTCGACAAGAAGGTCATGGAAGACGCCTCCATCCTTCCGGTGGTCTGGGCCAAGTCGCTGCTCATGCGCGGCAAGGGCGTGACGAACGTCGCCTACAACGAGGGCCAGAGCATGTTCGACTACATCTTGCTCGGCGTCGAGTGACCGTGCGAGGTACGGGGATCTAGCGAAGGCAGGTGAAGGCACAAGTGGCCTGCTCGGTGACGGGCAGGCCACTCGGCCGTAGCGGTGTTCACATACATCATCAAACGTGTCATCGGCGCGTTCGCCATGCTCATCGTCATCAGCATGGTCACCTTCGGCATCTTCTACGTCGTCCCCCAGTGGGCCGGCGCCTCGCCGGAGGCCATGGCGTCGCGTTACGTCGGGCGCGCCGCGACGCCGGAGACGGTGCACCTGGTGGCCGAGCGGCTGGGCTTCAACGATCCGGTGATCGTGCAGTACGGCAGGTTCGTCAAGGGCCTGGTGGCAGGAGCCGAGTACGACTACGGCGCGGGCGTCGAGCAGTGCCCCGCGCCCTGCTTCGGCTACTCCTTCATCAGCGGGCAGCCCGTCTGGCCCGACCTGCTGGACCGCATGCCGGTGACCTTCTCGCTGGCCATCGGAGCCGCCGTCCTCTGGGTGGTGGGCGGCGTCTGCGTGGGCGTGATCTCCGCGCTGCGCCGGGGCAGCTTCTTCGACCGCCTCTCCATGGGTGCCGCGCTGGCCGGCGTCTCGCTGCCGATCTTCTTCACCGGCATGGTCTCCCTGGTCGTCTTCAGCTACGGCCTGGGCTGGACCCCACCCGGCGGCGCTTGGACGGACATCTCCGTCAATCCAGCCCAATGGGCCTACAACCTGCTGCTGCCGTGGATCACGCTGGCGTTCCTGTTCGCCGCGACCTACGCCCGGCTCACCCGCGCCGGGATGCTGGAGACGATGGGCGAGGACTACATCCGCACCGCCAGGGCCAAGGGCCTGCACGAGCGCGAGGTCGTGGTCAAACACGGCCTGCGGGCCGCGCTGACGCCCATCCTGACCCTCTTCGGCATCGACTTCGGTCTGCTCATCGGCGGCGCCATCCTCACCGAGACCACCTATACTCTGCCCGGGCTCGGCCAGTTCGCCATCCTGGCGATCAGAAATCAGGACATGCCGCAGGTCATGGGCGTGGTGCTGGTCGCCGCGATGTTCGTGGTCGTGGCCAGCCTGATCGTCGACCTGCTCTATGCCGTGGTCGACCCGAGGGTGAGGTTGTCGTGAGCTTCCTTGACGTCAAGGACCTGAAGATCCATTTCCCGACCGACGACGGCCTGGTCAAGTCCGTCGACGGGCTGTCGTTCAGCGTCGATCGCGGCAAGACCCTGGGCATCGTGGGGGAGTCGGGCTCGGGCAAGAGCGTGACCAGCCTCGGCGTGCTCGGCCTGAACAGGGGCGGGCGGGCGCGGATCTCCGGGGAGATCTGGCTCGACGGCGAGGAGCTCAACAGCGCCTCGGCCGAGCACGTACGCGGGCTGCGCGGCAAGAAGATGGCGATGATCTTCCAGGATCCGCTGTCGTCCATGCACCCCTACTACACGGTCGGCCACCAGATCATCGAGGCCTACCGCATCCACAACGACGTCTCCAAGCAGGTGGCCCGCAAGCACGCCGTCGACATGCTCGGCCGGGTCGGCATCCCCGAGCCGGGAAGGCGCGTCGACAGCTACCCGCACGAGTTCTCCGGCGGCATGCGACAGCGCGCCATGATCGCCATGGCGCTCTCGTGCGACCCCGAGCTGCTCATCGCCGACGAGCCGACGACCGCTCTCGACGTGACCGTGCAGGCGCAGATCCTCGACCTGATGCGCGACCTGCAGCGCGAGTTCAACTCCGCGCTCATCATCATCACGCACGACCTCGGCGTGGTGGCGGAGCTGTCCAACGACATCCTCGTCATGTACGCGGGAAGATGCGTCGAATACGGCTCCACCGACGACATCTTCTACCGTCCCGAACACCCCTACACCTGGGGGCTGCTGGGCTCCATGCCCCGCCTCGACCGCGAACCCACCGAACGGCTGCTGCCGATCAAGGGCTCCCCGCCGTCGCTGATCAACGTGCCGGACGGCTGCGCCTTCCACCCCCGCTGCCCGTTCTCCGAGCGCACCGGGGGCAAGGCCGAGACCGAGGCGCCGGTGCTCGCCGAGACCGAGGGCGGCCACCTGGTGCGCTGCCACATGAGCCGGGACGAGCGGCGCACGCTGTGGGAGGACGAGATCAAGCCCGCGCTGGAGACCTCGTGACATCCGCTCCGGCGCGCGAGGCCGAAGCATCCCCGACGAAGCCGGGCGGCGCGCGGGTCGCCACCCCGGCCCGCGCCTGGAAGGCTTCCCGCGCCGCCACACACCCCGAGGCGGTCGCGCTCGCCGGCGTCACCACCGACGCCGGTCACTCCGGGCCGCCGCGCCGACACGATCAGGAGAACGTCATGCCCTGGAGCCCCCTATACGTTCGCCGCGCCAGGGGACGCGGTCGTCACGCGGGAGGTGCGCGATGACCGAGGCGAGCGACAACGAGTTGCTGCTTTCCGTCCAGAACGTCGAAAAGCACTTTCCCGTGACGAAGGGCCTGCTCAAAAGGCAGGTCGGCGCCGTCAAGGCGGTCGACGGGATCAGCTTCGACGTGGTCAAGGGCGAGACGCTCGGCCTGGTGGGCGAGTCGGGCTGCGGCAAGTCCACGACCGGGAGGCTGATCACCCGGCTGCTCGAGCCCACGGCCGGCAAGATCATCTTTGAGGGGGAGGACATCTCGCACATGTCGCAGGGCCGGCTCAGGCCGCTCCGCCGCGACATGCAGATGATCTTCCAGGACCCCTACTCGTCACTCAACCCCCGGCACACCGTCGGCGCCATCGTCGGCGCCCCCTTCCGCATCCAGGGCGTGCAGACCGAGAACGGCGTCAAGAAGGCCGTCCAGGACATCCTGGAGCTCGTCGGGCTCAGCCCCGAGCACTACAACCGCTACCCTCACGAGTTCTCCGGCGGGCAGCGGCAGCGCATCGGCATCGCCCGTACGCTCGCGCTCAGGCCCAAGCTGATCATCGCCGACGAGCCGGTCTCCGCGCTCGACGTCTCCATCCAGGCCCAGGTCGTCAACCTGCTCGAAGACCTGCAGAACGAGCTCGACCTGACCTACGTCGTGATCGCCCACGACCTGTCGGTGGTGCGCCACATCAGCGACCGGGTCGCCGTCATGTACCTGGGCAAGATCGTCGAGATCGCCGGCCGCAAGCGCCTGTACAGCTCGCCGATGCACCCGTACACCAACGCCCTGCTGTCGGCGGTGCCGGTGCCCGACCCGAGAGGGCGGGCCGGCCGCGAGCGCATCCGGCTGACCGGCGACGTGCCGAGCCCGCTCAACCCGCCGCCCGCCTGCCGCTTCCACACCCGCTGCTGGAAGGCACAGGACATCTGCAAGCAGGTCGAGCCGCCGCTGGAGGAGCTGGCCAGCGGCCATCAGGTCGCCTGCCACTTCCCGGAGAACGCCCCGGAGGTCTCCGCGGCCCCCGCCGCGACCGAGGACGCCTGACACCGACCGGGCGCCGCGGCCCGGGTTCGGCGGCGATGCGTGCGCGGCCGCGACCGGGATCCCACGCTCCTGACCCGGCGACGCGGCATCCGGCGGGGTGCGGCGGCCGGGTTTCGTGGCGCCCGTGTCGGCGCGCGACGCCCGGCGGGGTCGATGCGGCCGCGGTGCGTGGCGTCCGTCCCGGTGCGGCGCTGAGATGCCGGACGCGGAGCGGCGCGTGAACCGGTCTCAGGGCAGGGGAGCGGGTGTCAGGGCATGGCGCCCGGTGTGATCAACCCCGTCTCGTACGCCAGGACCACGGCCTGCACCCGGTCGCGCAGCCCCAGCTTGGTCAGCACGTTGCCGACGTGCGTCTTCACCGTGGTCTCGCTCACCACGAGCTTGGCCGCGATCTCCGCGTTGGACATGCCCTTCGCGATCAGCCGCAGCACCTCCAGCTCCCGCTCGGTCAGCCGGTCGAGCCGTGCGGGGGTGGCCTGCTCGTGAGCGGGGGGCAGCCGCGTGGCGAACCGGTCGAGCAGCCGCCGCGTCACGCTGGGCGCCACGATCGCGTCGCCGGCCGCCACCACCCGGATGGCCTGCACCAGCTCGTCGGGCGGCACGTCCTTCAGCAGGAACCCGGAGGCGCCCGAGCGCAGCGCCTCCACGATGTACTCGTCCAGGTCGAACGTCGTCAGCACCAGCACTTTCGGCACGTGCGCCGACGGCGTCGCCTCCCGCACGATCCTGCGGGTGGCCTCGATGCCGTCGACCCCGGGCATCCGGATGTCCATGAGCACCACGTCGGGCAGCAGCGCCCGCGTCTGCTCCTGGGCGCCCTTGCCGTCGCCGGCCTGGCCCACCACCGTGATGTCGGGCTCGGCCTCGAGAATCAGGCGGAATCCCGTACGCAGCAGCGGCTGGTCGTCCACCAGCAGCACTCTGATCGTCATTGGCCGTCCTTCAACGGGAATCTCGCCCGCACTTCGAAACCGCCCCCGGGTAGCGGACCGACGCTGAGGATTCCACCATAGAGGGCAACCCTTTCACGAATGCCCACCAAACCATGACCGGGCCGAGCCGGCGCCCCGGCCGTGCCCCGGCCGTCGTCGGCCACGCGTACGTCCAGCTCGTGCGGCGCGTGGCGGACCGTCACCACCGCCTGCGTCCCGGCGCCCGCGTGCCGCATGCTGTTCGTCAGCCCTTCCTGGACCAGCCGGTAGGCGGCCAGGTCGACCCCCGCGGGCAGCGGCGGCGGCTCGCCCTCGACGATCAGCCGCGTGGGCAGCCCTGCCTCACGCATCTGCTCGACCAGCGCGGGCAGGTCGTCCACGCCCGGCTGTGGCCCCAGCTCGGCGCGGGCGTCGGTGCGCAGCACGCCGACGATGTTGCGCATCTCGGACATGGCCATCCGGCCGGTGTGCTCGATCGCCGTCAGCGCCTCGCGAGCCAGGCCGGGGTCGGAGGACAGCACCTTGCGCGCCGCGGCCGCCTGCACGGTCATCACGCTGACGTGGTGGGCGACGACGTCGTGGAGCTCGCGGGCGATCCTCGACCGCTCCTCGGCCCGCGCGGCCCGCGTGTCGGCCGCGCGCGCCCGCTCCAGCCGCGCCGCACGGCCTCTCAGCTCCTCCCTGTAGGCCCGGCGCAACCGCAGGCTCCGGCCCGCGCCCCACACCGAGACCAGCACCATGGCCACCACGACGTGGTCGCTCAGGCTCGTGGCCATGGGCGGGCCCGCCGCGGCGCCCAGGGTGTAGGCCAGCACCGAGATCAGCAGCCCGCCCAGCGCCATCGCCAGGCCCCGGTTGGAGGCCACGGAATAGAGCAGCACCAGCCCGGACAGGCCCGGCACGCCGGTGCTGTAGCCGAACGCGGTCAGCAGCGTCTCCGGCACCAGCCCGACGCACAACGCCGCCAGCGGCCACCGCCTGCGCACGGTCACGGGGGCGCACGCCAGCAGCACCAGCAGCACACCGAACGGATCGGGCTCGCGCATGCCGTCGACCGCCAGGCCCCCGGACGGCAGCCGTCCAGGGTCGTAGAGAACGAACAGCGCCACCGAGGCCGCGGCCACCACTCCGGCGAGCACCGTGTCGTGGAACCTGGTTCGGTCTATCCGCACCGCTTCACTGTAGGCCCAGGCCAGAGCACGCAACCTCCTCCCTCGGGAGGATTAGCGCGCACACCCCGGCCACGCCGCGCCCCAGGACGCGCGCTCAGAGCTCGCCGGTGGCCGATCGGCGGTGTCGTGGGCCCGCACTCTCAGAGCCCGCCGGTGGCCGATCGGCGGTGTCGTGGGCCCGCGCGCTCAGAGCTCGTCCGTGGCCGATCGGCGGCTGCTGCGGACCGTGTCGCCGGGCTTGCGGTCGGGAACCGGCGGCGGGGTGCCGCCGAACTCCGGGCACAGCGCCTGGTGGTCGCACCAGTCGCACAACCGGCTCCTGCGCGCCCGCCACTCGCCGGACTGCAGGGACCGCTCGATGGCCGCCCACAACGCCATGACCTTGCGCTCGGTGGCCAGCAGGTCGGCCTCGTCGGGCGCGTAGCGCAGCACCTCGCCCTTGCCCCCCAGGTAGACCAGCTGCAGCAGCCGCGGCACCTGCCCGCGCAGCCGCCACAGCACCAGGGCGTAGAACTTCATCTGAAATAACGCCTTGGCCTCGAAATCGGGCCCCGGCGCGCTGCCCGTCTTGTAGTCGACCACCCTGACCTCGCCGGTGGGCGCCACGTCGAGCCGGTCGACGTAGCCCCGCAGCATGAGCCCGCCGTCGAGCACCGCCTCGACGTAGAGCT
The DNA here is from genome assembly GCF_039871615.1 of Nonomuraea sp. B10E15. NCBI lineage: Bacteria > Bacillati > Actinomycetota > Actinomycetes > Streptosporangiales > Streptosporangiaceae > Nonomuraea > Nonomuraea sp. B10E15. The sequence goes on along the minus strand of NZ_JBDPMB010000004.1, from coordinate 287,324 downwards.
CCCGCTCGGCGGGCTCCAGCCGCGTCGGATCCTCCAGCGTGAAATAGCGCTCCAGCATGCCGCGCGCCTGCGCCAGCCACTCGCCCTGCTCGGCCTCGTCGGCGAACATCTCGCCGTATTGCGGGTCGTCGTCGAGCAGCCGCCGCCACTGCGGCTCCAGCAGCTCAAGCGCCGCGCTCACCGAACGCCGCGGCGCCGGCAGGTCGTAGAGGCGCTCGAGGACGGCGTGCACCACCGTGCCCCGCACCGCCGCCTGCGACGGCTTCTCGGGCAGCTGGTCGATCACCCGGAAACGGTAGAGCAGCGGACATGTCATGAAATCGCCCGCCCGGGACGGGGAGAGAGCTCCGATGATCGCCGGCTCGGTCAAGGTCATGCACCGCACTCTAGGTCAAGAGCCCGACAGAATAACGCCCGCGGAACGAGGATCACCTGATCCGGCGCGTAGCATCAAGGCAGCAACAGCACGTGCCGACGGGAAATCCGCGACACGGACCGTCGCCCGGCCCTCCGGCCGGGCGCGGCGACGGATGCCCCGGCGGCGAGGATGTCAAGGAGTGCGGTGAGCGAGCAGAGCCCGCGACAGGAGTTCTCCGGCCTTCGGATGGGAAAGCCGTTCGGCATTCCGGTTTACGTCTCGTGGACATGGTTCATCGTGGCGGCCTTCATCACCATGCTCGTCGGGCCGAGAATGCAGATCATGCTGCCCGAGCTGAACAGCACGGCCGCGTACGCCGTCGCGTTCGTGTTCGCGGTGCTGCTGTACGTCTCGGTGCTGCTGCACGAGCTCGCGCACAGCGTGCTGGCCAAGGCCTACGGCCTGCCGGTGCGGCGGATCACCCTCTACTTCCTCGGCGGCGTGTCGGAGATCGAGAAGGAGCCGCCGACGCCGGGCAAGGAGTTCCTGGTGGCCGCCGCGGGCCCCGCGCTCTCGCTCGGCCTGGGCGGGCTCGGGCTGGCCGCCGACATCTACGTGATCAACGACGGCGGCATCCCCGAGGCGCTCGTCTGGCAGCTGTGGGTGGCCAACCTCATCGTCGGCGTGTTCAACCTGCTGCCCGGGCTGCCCCTCGACGGCGGCAGGATGTTGCGCGCCGGCGTCTGGAAGCTCACCAAGAACCCCGGCTCCGGCACCATCGTCGCCGCGTGGGGCGGCCGGGTGCTGGCCGTGCTCCTCGTCGTCGTGCCGGTCGCGACGGCGCTGTCCGACGGGCGCGAGCTCGATCTCACCGACCTGCTGTGGCCGATCGTGCTGGCCATGTTCATCTGGCTCGGCGCCAGCCAGTCGCTGCGCGTGGCCAAGATCCGGGCCAGGATCCCGCAGGTCAACGCCCGCACCCTCGCGCGAAGGGCCGTTCCCGTGGTCGCCGAGACGCCGCTGGCCGAGGCGCTGCGGCAGGCGGGCGAACGCCGGGCGGGGGCCATCGTCGTGGTCGACCACGACGGCAAACCCGTCGCCATCGTCAGCGAGGCCGCCGTCCAGGCCACGCCCGAGCACCGCCGCCCCTGGGTGAACGTCGCCTCCCTCGCCAAGTCGCTCGAGCCCGACATGGTGCTGGCCGCCGACCTGGAGGGTGAGCCCCTCATCGACGCCATGCGCGAGGCGCCGGGCAGCGAATATCTGCTCGTGGAGCACGGCGGCGAGATCTACGGCGTGCTGGCCACGGCCGACGTGAACCGGGTCTTCTCCGGCGTCTGATTTGTCCCACTCGTTTAAGCGGCAGCCCCCGGCTAGGGTCGTGTCCAGCAGTTTCGGGGTGGGCCGGAGCCGACTCTGGCGATTTCTGCGATGTGACGACTGGCCGATAGTGTGCTGGTTGGCCAGACTTGCACAGTTGAGGGGTTTGCCGCGGTCGACCGGTTCACCGAATCGAGACGAGGTGGCCGCGACGTGGCCTCGTCGTCGGGGTACGTATGGCTGGTGACCAGCACGGCAGTGCGGGTGCCGTAACACCGCCGGCTTCCGGGGAGGAGAGTTGAGTGACCGAGCGCAGCGAGGGCACCAATGAGCGCAGCACGGTCGGCATGAGGGAGGACTCATGACCGGCCAAGGCTTCGGAGTGGTGCGTCCGCTTCCTGGAAATGGGCTGGTCGCCTACGAGGGCGGGCTGCTGCTCGTGTGCGACGCCGGCGAGTCCGCGGCCGACGACCTGCTCGAGGCGCTGCGCGCGACGGCGTCGTCCGGCGGGGACGGCCGGGCGCTGGCCCGGCGCGCCGCCCAGGTGCTCGCGGCCAACATGGCCGGCGACCCGGCCACCTGCGCGGTGGCGGGCTCCGTCGGCGACGGCGTGGCGGTCCTGGTCAGCGGCTCCGCGGCGGCCACCATCGCCACCCCGGCAGGCGAGACGCGGCTGGCCGGGAGCGACTCCCTGACGTGGGCCGACCGGCTCGTCACCGGCACCGTCGAGCGCGTCGAGCTGAGCCTGCCCGGCGCCGGCAGCCCGCACCCCGCGGTCCGGTTCGACGGCGGCGTCGTGCACGGCGGCGGTCTGGTGGGCGACTTCTCCGAGCAGCCCTCGGCACCCGCCGTGTCCAGGCCGCTCACCAGCGAGATGCCCGCCACCGGCCTCCATGTCGAGCCCGACCTCATCCAGCCGCCCCCGCAGCAGCCCGTCGAGCGCCCTCCCTACCCGCTGGCCGACCAGCCGCCGGCCGCCTCCGGCCCGCAGCCGGGCCCCCACTCGGGTCCGCAGCCGGTCGAGCAGCCGTCCTACCTGACGCCCCCTGACCAGCCCTCCTACGGCCCGCCGCAGGACCAGCCCCCTTACGGGCCGCCCCCGGAGCAACATCCCCCTTACGGCCCGCCGCAGGACCAGCCCCCCTACGGCCCGCCCCACGAGCAGCAGTCACCCTACGGCCCGCCGCAGGAGCAGCCGCCGCCCCTGCCCGAGCCGCAGCAGCAGTTCCCCTCCTTCGACGAGCCCGCGCACTCGGGCAACGGCGAGCAGCAGGCCCAGCAGCACATGGGGCCGCCCGACCACTATGACCAGCCCGGTCCGGCCGGGCCCGGCCCGCAGGAGCACTACGACCAGCCCGGCCCGCCCCAGCAGCAGGATCAGCAGGCCGACCACGGCGACCGGCCGCTGGTCTACGGGGTCGACTGCAAGAACGACCACTTCAACGACCCCCGCGTGCCCTACTGCGCCGTCTGCGGCATCGCCCTGGTCCAGCGCACCCTCGTCCCCTACAAAGGGCCGCGTCCCCCGCTCGGGGTCCTCGTCCTCGACGACGGCACGGCGCTGCCCCTGGAGGCCGACTACCTCCTCGGCCGTGACCCTGAGCGCGCGCCCGAGGTGGCCGGCGGCAGCGCGAGGCCGGCCAAGGTGACCAGCCCCGACGGCTCGGTCTCGCGCCGCCACCTGCGCGTGGCGCTGGACGGCTGGGACGTCAACCTGGTGGATCTCGGTTCGGTCAACGGCACGCAGATCCAGCCGCCCGGCGACCCCAACTTCTACGACATCCCGCCCAACGAGCCGGTCACCATCGCCCCGGGCACGACCGTCCGGGTGGGCGTGTCCCGCACGCTCCGCTTCGAGGCCCACAGGGGCTGACACCGCGCCGCCTGACGCTCGCGCCCTCGCCGGGGCGCGAGCGTTCTCGCACAAGGGCCGTACGCCATCCGGAGGGCGGCCTTCGGCGCGAAACGACACCACGTGTGGCTTGCCCCGAACGGGCGGAATCCGGGGTGCGGACGACGGGATCGGCGGCCACGCCGGGGATCCCGGCCGCGGAGCACACAATTCAGAGAGCCATATCCCGAGAAATCGTCAGTCTGGATAAGAGCCGCGAAATAGGCGAAGGATCTTCATGAGTGACGGGCCGGAGAACCCGCCGGGGCAGGTTTTCCCGCCTCATTCGGGCCCGCTACAGGTCGTCCGCAACCCCGGATTCCGACCGCGCGAAAGCGGGCCCACCCCTCGCTAGACGGGACGGAAGGACCGCACTCCGCGCAACATGCGCACCGCGGCCTCCAGGCCCCCGGCGGCCTCCAGCGCCCGCCCCGCCGCCGCGGCGAACCGGCTCACCAGGTGCTCGTCACCGTCGCTGAACCCGCGCCCCGCCACCCACAGGTGCGTGGAGTCCCGCGTCGCCATCGGCACGGGCATGGACAGGAAACCCGGCTCGCCCACCGACACGTCGCGCGCCAGCCGTACCGTCGCCTGCGACGCCACGAGCTCCTTCATCACCCCCGACTCCGCCAGCCACCGCCGCACGCTCAGCGGATCGCCTGGCGGCGTGTGCACGTGGATCGAGCACGCGTGCCGGCGCAGCACGTCCACCCGGACGAATCCGGCGTTCCCGGTGCTCGCGACGGCCGCGGCGGTACGTGCGAGCCGGTCGATCAGGTTCACCGCCTCCAGGCAGGAGAACACGGCGATGAGCTCGCGCATGGCGACGTCGGCACGGTCGTATGGCATCGCGGCGCCCCTCGGGGGGAGAGGGTGAGATCGCGTACCCCGATCGCGCGACCTTACGTGCGGGTGCCCCGACTATCGTCCTGGACGGCGCCCTTGACCAGACCTCAACAGGAAATCAGGATTTCCGGCCCGCGGGCTCGTCCTGCCGCAGGCGCGCCCACGCCACGTCGTCGGCCCAGGTGCCGTCCGGCTGCGGGAACAGCTCACGGTGCACGCCCTCCCGGCTGAACCCCGCCCGCTCCAGCACCGCCTGCGAGGCCGTGTTGCCCGCCTCGGTACCCGCCACGATCCGGTGCAGGGGCGTGCCGGCGAACGCCCAGTCGACCAGCAGCCGCACCGCCCGCGTCATGAGCCCCTTGCCCCGGTGCGGCGGCACCAGCGAGTAGCCGATCATCGCCTGCCCGAGCGCCGGGACCACCTGCGTCAGCTGCAGGTGCCCCGCGAACGCCCGCGAGGCCGCGTCCCTGACCGCCAGCTCGACGCGCTGCCCCGACGCCCACCAGTAGCCGGTGTAGCGGCAGCGCCGCTCGTTGTCCTCCAGCGTGGCCGGCGGCCCCACGGAGTAGACCGCCACGCTCGGCTCGGCCATCATCCGGTGGAAGTCCTTGGCGTCCTCGGCGGCCAGCGGCTCCAGCGCCACGACTCCGTCGGTCAGCTCCCCGCCCTCGAAGAACGGAAGGTACGGCTCCGCCACAGCCACGGCGTCGCCAGCCAGCCGGCCGAACGTGACGACATCGGCGTACCGGCCGTCGCGCACCTGCTTGGCGTCCCGCCTGCGCCCCTCCTCGCGGAAACCCGCTTTGTACGCCACGCGCAGGCTCGCCACGTTCTCCACCTCGGCCTGCAGCTCGACCCGGCGCACCCCGTGGTCGAAGAGCCAGTCGGTGACCGCCCTGGCCGCCGTGGCCGCGACGTTCTTGCCCCGGGCCCACGGGGCCACCAGGTAGCCGATCTCGGTCACGCCCCAGCGGTCCGGCGGCCCGACGCCGATGGAGCCGGCGTAGCGGCCGTTCTCGGTGATCGAGAACTCCGCACCGCCGTCCCGCCACCTGGCCGCGGACCTGCCGAGGTAGTCGAGCGCGTCGCCGGCCCCGTACGGCGACGGCAGGAGCGGCAGGAATCTGGCTGACACCGGGTCGTCGCAGGTCGTGACGATCGCTTCGGCGTCGGACTCCACGGGTGGCCGCAGGATGAGGGAGCCGGTGGAGATCACGTCGTGCGGGAGCATCATCCATACTTATCGTGCGTCCTGACCCGCTCGAAAGCCCTATAACCTTGCCGCCATGGGTTTCCGCAGGCATGGGCCTTTCCAGGCGGGGGATCAGGTGCAGCTCACCGACCCCAAGAACAAGCGCCACACGATCACGCTCAAGGAGGACGGCGTCTTCCACACCCACAAGGGCGCCATCCCGCACAGTGATCTGATCGGGCAGCCTGAAGGCTCCGTCGTGCGTTCCTCGGGCGGCACCGCCTACCTCGCCTTCCGCCACCTGCTGCAGGACTACACGCTGGCCATGCCGCGTGGCGCGGCCGTCATCTACCCGAAAGACGCCTCCATGATCGTCGGCATGGCCGACATCTTCCCCGGCGCCCGGGTCATCGAGGCGGGTGTCGGCTCCGGCGCGCTGACCTGCTTCCTGCTGCGCGCGGTCGGCCCGGAGGGGCACGTCACGTCCTACGAGCGGCGCCAGGAGTTCGCCGACGTGGCGCGCAAGAACGTGGAGAAGTTCTACGGCGGTCCCATGGAGGGCAACTGGCGCCTGGTCACCGGCGACCTGGTGTCGTCGATCGACGAGGTCGACGTCGACCGCGTCATCCTCGACATGCTCGCTCCCTGGGAGTGCGTCGACGCGGTCGCCAAGGCGCTGACGCCTGGGGGTGTGATCTGCTGTTACGTGGCCACGACGACCCAGCTGTCCAAGACGGTCGAGGTCATTCGCGATCATGGGTGTTTCACGGAGCCGCATGCGTGGGAGACCCTGGTTCGCGACTGGCACGTCGAAGGACTCGCGGTGAGACCGGATCATCGGATGATCGGCCACACCGGGTTCCTCGTCACCGCCCGCCGCATGGCCGACGGCGTGACTCCGCCGCCGCGCCGTCGACGACCGAAGGGGACGACCGAAGAACTATGACAATTTGGCCACGAGGGTGCGTTGGTGCGTGACACGGGAACAGATGACCGTGTTCATATGCTGGGAGTATTAAACGCACTATTGGGGATTAATCGCCGAATACTGATTGTCACACGACGAACACTGCCCGGCCAGGTTACGGAGGGGCCCGAGATAGGTAAGGTCCTTAGTAGTCGCCCTCGACTGGGAAGGAGGTGACGGGGCGTGGCAGCTCGCGATGATGCTGAGGCTCGAGCCGCGCAGCGCGAACGGGAGGTCGCTGATCTTTCAACACAGGTCTCCTTCCTCCAGGAGGAGATCACCGCGCTGAGGCGGAAGCTGGCCGAGTCACCCCGTCAGGCCAGGGTCCTCGAAGAGCGTCTCCATGAGGCACAGGCCAATCTGGCGGCCGTGACCGGCCAGAACGAACGCCTGGTGGCCACACTCAAGGAGGCCAGGGACCAGATCGTCGCCCTCAAGGAGGAGGTCGACCGGCTGGCGCAGCCGCCATCCGGCTTCGGCACCTTCCTGGAGGCCCGAGAAGACGGCACGATCGAGGTGTTCACCGGAGGTCGCAAGCTCCGGGTGAACGTCAGCCCCGCCGTCGACGTCGCTTCGCTGCGGCGTGGCCAGGAGGTCATGCTCAACGAGGCGCTCAACGTGGTCGAAGCCCTCGGCTACGAAGAGGTCGGCGAGATCGTGATGCTCAAAGAACTGCTCGACGAGGGAAAGCGGGCCCTGGTCATCTCGCACGCCGACGAAGAGCGCGTCGTGCGACTGGCCGAGTCGCTGGTCGGCCAGCCCATCAGGGCGGGCGACTCGCTCCTGCTCGAACCTCGCTCCGGCTACGTCTACGAGCGCATACCCAAGTCCGAAGTCGAAGAGCTCGTGCTCGAAGAGGTCCCCGACATCTCCTACGAGGAGATCGGCGGTCTCATGCGGCAGATCGAGCAGATCAGGGACGCGATCGAGCTGCCCTACCTGCACGCCGACCTGTTCCGCGAGCACAAACTCCGTCCCCCGAAGGGCGTGCTGCTGTACGGCCCGCCCGGTTGCGGCAAGACGCTCATCGCCAAGGCCGTCGCCAACTCCCTGGCCAAGCAGGTCGCGGAGAAGACCGGCCAGTCCGGCAAGAGCTTCTTCCTCAACATCAAGGGCCCGGAGCTGCTCAACAAGTACGTCGGTGAGACCGAGCGGCACATCCGCCTCGTCTTCCAGCGAGCCCGCGAGAAGGCCTCAGAGGGCACCCCGGTGATCGTGTTCTTCGACGAGATGGACTCGATCTTCCGCACCCGAGGCTCGGGCGTGTCCTCCGACGTCGAGAACACCATCGTCCCTCAGCTGCTGTCGGAGATCGACGGCGTCGAGGGGCTCGAGAACGTCATCGTCATCGGCGCCTCCAACCGCGAGGACATGATCGACCCGGCGATCCTGCGGCCCGGCCGCCTGGACGTCAAGATCAAGATCGAGCGGCCGGACGCCGAGGCGGCCAAGGACATCTTCTCGAAATACCTCATCTCTGACCTGCCTCTGCATCCCGACGACCTGACGGAGCACTCCGGCTCCCGTGAGGCCACCATCCAGGGCATGATCCAGAGCGTCGTCGAGCGCATGTACACCGAGAGCGAGGAGAACCGCTTCCTCGAGGTGACCTACGCCAACGGCGACAAGGAGGTCCTCTACTTCAAGGACTTCAACTCCGGCGCGATGATCCAGAACATCGTCGACCGGGGCAAGAAGATGGCCATCAAGCAGTTCCTCGAATCCGGCCAGAAGGGCCTGCGGGTGCAGCACCTGCTCACGGCCTGCGTGGACGAGTTCTCCGAGAACGAAGACCTGCCCAACACCACCAACCCCGACGACTGGGCCCGCATCTCCGGCAAGAAGGGCGAGCGGATCGTCTACATCCGCACGCTCGTCTCCGGCAAGCAGGGCACCGAAGCCGGCCGGTCCATCGACACCGTCGCCAACACCGGCCAGTACCTGTAACACCCCTTGATCGGGAGGGCCGCGCGGGAGACCGCGCGGCCCTCCCGCGTCTGCGGACCCGGTCGCCGGCCGCATCGGTGGCGGGTCGCCCGCCGGGGAAGGCGCCGGCCGCGCCTAGCATGGCGATCATGGAGTACCTGAACCCCGGTCGCGGCCCGTACACCGCGCAGGACCGCGAGCTCATCGGAGTCGAGCACGCCCGCCAGGCCCGCGCCCGCTTCGCCGGGCACCGCGGCTACCGGCCCACGCCCGTCCACACCCTGCGCGCATTCGCGGGTACGTACGCCGTGCACATCAAGGACGAGAGCCTGCGCATGGGTCTGGGCAGCTTCAAGGCGCTCGGCGGCGCCTACGCCGTGCGCCTGATGGCCGAACGCGAGCCAGGAGGCCCGCCCTTCGTGTGCGCCAGCGCCGGCAACCACGGCATCTCCGTCGCCGCAGGAGCCGCGGAGGCAGGCGTGCCGTGCGTGGTCTACCTGAGCGAGGACGTGCCCCAGGCGTTCGAGCGGCGGCTGCGCGCCCTCGGCGCGGAGGTGCGGCGCAGCGGCCGGCATTACGACGACAGCATGGCCGCGGCGCTCCGCACGGCCGAGGAGCAGGGGTGGCGGCTGGTCTCCGACAGTTCGTGGGAGGGCTACACCGCCGTCCCGCTCGACGTCATGCGCGGCTACACGGTCCTGTTCGACGAACTGTCCGGCCTCGGCGAGCTCTCTTCCGCGGCTGAGCCCGCCGGAGACGGCCCGGACGAGGGCCCCGGCGCGCCCACGCACGTGTTCGTGCAGGCCGGGGTAGGCGGGCTGGCCGCGGCGGCGGCCGGATACGTACGGGACCGCTGGGGCGAGCAGCCCAAAGTGATCGTCGTCGAGCCCGAGGGCGCGCCCTGCCTGCTCGAAAGCGCCCGCGCCGGCACGTCCGTCCGGATCAGAGGCGGACATACCACGCTCGGCCGGCTCGACTGCCTCGAACCCTCCCTTATCGCCCATCGTCTCCTGTCCCACCTCGCCGACCTCTACATGACGATCACCGACGAGGAGGCGGACGCCGCGGTCCGGCTCCTGTCCGGGCACGGCGTGGCCCTGTCGCCGTGCGGAGCCGCCGGAGCCGCCGGGCTGCTCGAACTGAGCGGCGACTCCCGGCGTGCGCTCGGCGTCGACGAGCGCTCACGCGTGTTGCTCGTGGGAACAGAGGGACCGGTGGAACCAAAATGATCGACATCTACGTCAAAGGGGCGTGCATTCACCCAACCGGCCGAAGCATGTCCGGGGGGACGGCCGGTTGGCCGAGCTCGACCTCCTGCGATTCATCGCCGCCCTCGCCGTCGTCGCCTTCCACTATCTGGTCGCGTACGCCTCCGTCTGGGGGGACAGGCCCGCCGAGCTGTTCCCGGCGCTGGCGCCCATCGCGGGGTTAGGCATCCTCGGCGTGGAGCTGTTCTTCATCATCAGCGGGTTCGTCATCCTGATGACCGTCTGGGGCCGAGGGCTCGGCGGCTTCGCCCGGTCCCGGTTCGTGCGTCTCTATCCCGCGTACTGGCTCAGCCTCGGCGCGGTCGCCGCCCTCTACGCGATCACCGGCGCCAAGGCGCTCAACCCAAAACTTTCACCAGGCGAATACCTGGTGAACGCCACCATGCTCCAGCGGCTGTTCAAGGTCACCGACGCCAGCGGCGTCTACTGGTCGCTCTGGGCGGAGCTCCGCTTCTACCTGCTGATGGCCGTCCTCGTGATCATCGGCGTGACGTACCGGCGCGTGCTGGTCTTCGCGGGCGTCTGGCTGGTCGCCGCGCTCGGCGCGGAACTGCTCGGCAACGACCTGCTCGACGAGATCGTCATGCCGCGGTACGCCCCCTATTTCGTGGCCGGCATGTCCCTGTACCTCATCCACAAGCACGGCAGCGCCTGGCTGCCCTGGTTGTACGTGGCCGGCGGGTACGGCCTGTCGATCAACGCCGCGCTCGGCCGTGTGCACAGCCGGGTCGAGGCCGCGGGCTTCAAGAACATGCCCGTCACCGACGTCAGCGTCATCATCACCATCACCCTGATCTTCACCCTGATGGCCCTGGTCGCCCTCGGCCTGCTCAGGCTGAAGTCGTCGAGGACGCTCACCGCGCTCGGTGGGGTCACGTACCCGCTTTACCTGTTCCATGGCGTGGTCGCGGTGGCCCTCATCCCCGTGCTCGTCGAGGACCTGCCCCCTTGGGCGGTCGCCGTCACCGCGACGCTGGTCGCGATTCTGCTGTCCTATCTTGTCCATGCCTTTGCGGAACGTCCTATCCAGCGACTTCTCAAGCCGCGCAGGGCACCGCAAAGCACGTCAGCTCCTGCCGTACAGGTTGAAAAGACGTCGGTGCCATAACCTTGTGGCCTTGGGGCACTGTGAAGGGCATAGGCTCGGGCATATAAACGGCGGATAGACAGACCCGGACGAACAGAGGGTGTTGCATGACGGTGCGTCGGGTGATGGGCATTGAGACCGAGTACGGCATCTCCGTACCTGGTCAGCCAGGCGCCAACGCGATGGTGACCTCCTCGCAGGTCGTGAACGCCTACCTGGCCGCCTCGGCGGCCCGCGCGCGCAGGGCACGGTGGGATTTCGAGGAGGAGAACCCGCTGCGCGACGCGCGCGGGTTCGACCTTGCCCGGGAGGTGGCCGACCCCACCCAGCTCACCGACGAGGACCTCGGCCTCGCCAACGTCATCCTCACCAACGGCGCCCGGCTCTACGTCGACCACGCCCACCCCGAGTACAGCGCGCCCGAGTGCACCAACCCTCGGGCCGCCGTCATCTGGGACAAAGCGGGCGAGCGAGTCATGTACGACGCGGCAACCCGAGCCTCTGCCATCCCCTCCAACGCCCCCATCCAGCTCTACAAGAACAACACCGACGCCAAAGGCGCCTCCTACGGTTGCCACGAGAACTACCTGATGCGGCGCGCCACCCCCTTCGCCGACATCGTCCGGCACCTCACTCCTTTCTTCGTCTCCCGTCAGGTCGTCGTCGGCGCCGGCAAGGTCGGCATCGGCCAGGACTCCCGCGGCGAAGGGTTCCAGATCAGCCAGCGGGCCGACTTCTTCGAGGTCGAGGTCGGGCTCGAGACCACGCTCAAGCGGCCCATCATCAACACCCGTGACGAACCGCACGCCGACCCCGAGAAATACCGCAGGCTGCACGTCATCATCGGCGACGCCAACATGTCGGAGATCTCGACCTATCTCAAGCTCGGGTCCACCGCACTCGTCCTCGCCATGATCGAGGACGGCTTCCTCACCCGTGACCTCGCCGTCGACAACCCCGTGCAGGCGCTGCGGGCCGTGTCCCACGACCCCGCCTGCCGCTACGAGATCCCCATGCGCGACGGGCGCAAGCTCACCGCCATCCAGCTCCAGATGGAATATCTCGAGCAGGCCCGCAAATACGTCGAGGAACGCGGCACCGCCCACGACGAGATGAACAAGGACATCCTCGACCGCTGGGAGTCCGTGCTCACCCGCCTCGCGGAAGATCCGATGCAGCTCGCCCGCGAGCTCGACTGGGTCGCCAAGCTCGAACTCCTCGAGGGCTATCGCAGCCGTGACGGCCTGGCCTGGTCGCACCCCCGGCTCCAGCTCGTCGACCTGCAATATTCCGACATCCGCCCCGACCGGGGCCTCTACAACCGCCTCGTCGCCCGCGGACGCATGCAGCGCCTGGTCAGCGAGGAAGAGGTCCAGCGTGCCGTCGAACACCCGCCCACCGACACCCGCGCCTACTTCCGCGGCCGTTGCCTGAGCCAGTACAGCGAGGCCGTCGCCGCGGCCTCCTGGGACTCCGTCATCTTCGACATCCCCGGCAGGGAGTCACTGCAGCGCGTGCCGACCCTTGAGCCGCTGCGCGGCACCAAGGCCCATGTCGGAGAGCTCTTCGATCGCTGCCGCACCGCCGCCGACCTGGTGGCCGCGCTCACCGGCGGCGACTGACCACCCGCTGGTGGCCGCGTCCACGGCGGCGGCCGACCACAGGCCGCGCGCGGCCCCGCCTCACAACAGGCTCACGCCGAGCGTCAGCGTGCCCGCCGCCAGGCTCACGCCGCCCGCCACGGTGAGCCAGATCAGCCTGCTCGGCTTGGTGTCGCTCGGGCGCGCCACCGACAGGAAGAACCCCAGCGGCATCAGGATCGGCGCGGCCACGATCAGCGTGCGCACCACGGCCTTGGCGCCTTCCGGCAGGCTCGCCTGATCCACGTACACCATCGCCACCAGGGCGAAGAGCACCAGCACGCCCGCGTGGGCGTGACCCGCCCGCCACAGGCCGCGGCGCACCGGATTGTCGAGGTATCCTGGAACGTTCCGCATCAGGAACGACAACAACGAGACACCGCCGAAGGCGACCAGGGGAACTGTGATGAGGAGCACACCGGCAGTGCTCAGGGACGAAGGGGACATCGCAACCTCCTGTGCGTACAGGGGTCCCATTATTGGATAGCTCTACTATCTGGTCAACCCCGCAAGATCGCTGGGCGATGGGCGCGAAATGTCGCCCGGTTCGGGGAAGATATGCAGGAGAGGCAGTCCCCCAGACGGAGGTAGGACATGGCAACCAAGGACACCGGCGGCCAGAAGCAGACCGGTCGGCGCGAGTCCGAAGTCGAGGAGACCGAGGCCTCGGCGGCGCCGGACGTTCAGGAGCGGCAGGAGAAGCTCACGGACGATGTCGACTCGATTCTGGATGAGATAGACGAAGTTCTCGAAGAGAACGCAGAGGAGTTCGTGCGCAGCTATGTCCAAAAGGGCGGAGAGTAGGGCAAACATCAACTAAAGGGATGATTCGGGTGGGAACGCCGGGCCGACTGACCTGCCCGGACCGCGGTGAGGCCACGGCCGTCACCCGGTCCGGGCCCATCTGGCGCAGGCCCGATGGGCGAGCGTGCGTCGGCGGGATCCTCCTCCGGAACCATCCGTTCGCCTGCCGTTACGGCACCACCAGGACGACGTCGCGCGCATGCTCGCCCACGAGGGCGGGCTCAGCGCGCTTTTTTCTGCGGGGCATGGGGAACCGGCGAAGGGCCGGGTTCCAGGCTGTTCTCTAGTCCAGGTGGTCGAGGGTGGGTTGGTCGTCGGGTACGGCATGGTCGGGCGTGTGGTCGGGCATGGCATAGTCGACCGCGACGCCGAGGAGGCGGACGGGGCGGTCGAGATCGAAGCGGCCGAGGACGGTGAGGGCCGTCCGGGTGATGGCCCCCGGGTCGGCCGTGGCGGCGGGGAGCTTGGCCTGGCGGGTGCGGGTGAGGAAGGGCGTGTAGCGCACCTTGACGGTGACGCGGGTCGCCTGGCGGCCGGCGTCGATGGTGTCCTGGGCCACGCGCCCGGCGAGTGCCGTGACGTGGTGGGCGATGCCGCCCCTGTCGGTGAGATCGTGTTCGAAGGTCGTTTCGCGGCTGTGGCCTCGGGCGATCCAGGGTGTGGTGACGACCTCGGCCTCGCCCTTGCCGAGGGCGAGATAGCGATACCACGGGCCGTTGGTCGGCCCGAAACGGCGGGCGAGATCGGCGGGGTCGGCGGCGGCGAGCTGGGCGACGGTGTGCAGGCCGTGGGCGGCGAGCTTCCTGGCGGTCTTGGCGCCGATGCCCCAGAGCGCGTCGGTGGAGCGGTGGTTCATGGTCTCGGCCCAGTTGTCGCCGGTGAGCCGGTGCACGCCCGCCGGCTTGGCGAAGGCCGAGGCGAGCTTGGCCTGGTGTTTGTTGTCGCCGATGCCGACGGAGCAGGTCAGCCGGGTGCGGGCGCGTACGGCCTGCTGGAGGCCGGCGGCGAGTGCTTCGGGGTCGTCGGTGGTGGCGCCGACGAAGGCCTCGTCCCAGCCCCAGATCTCCACGCGCACGGGGAACTCCCGGAGGACGGCCATGACCTCTCGCGAGGCGGCCTCGTAGGCGGGCGGGTCGCTGGGCAGGAAGATCGCTTCCGGGCATCGTTTGTACGCCGTGCGCAGCGGCATGCCGGAACGGATGCCGTGGGCGCGGGCTTCGTAGGTCGCGGTGGCGGCCACGGTGCGGGGGCGCGTGGGATCGCCTGTGCCGCCCACGACCACGGGCCTGCCGCGGAGCTCAGGATGGCGGAGCAGCTCGACCGCGGCGACGAACTGATCGAGGTCGACGTGCAGGATCCAGTCCCGGGTGGACCTGGTGGCCATGGTGTCCAGTATGGCCGGTGGGTTCGTGACGGGCCCAGCACGGGGGAGCGCTGTCCACGGGCGTGGTGTCTGGTTCGGGGTTTCAAGGGGTGCGCCGGTGAAGCCCGCGCACAATGGTTCGCCGTGAGCTGATCGTGGGAAGTGCAGACAGCAACCCAACATGAGTAGGGTCGCCCTAGGAACACTGACGTTTGGAGGGAGTCGCGTGGCATCGCACAGGGATCTGCCCGTCGGCTTGGTGAACCATCTTTTCCGGAACACGGGAAATTCGTCGTTCTCGGAGTTTGTCAGTTCATATGCGCCCGAGTTGCTGCCACAGCGGGATGAGGTTCTGGCCACCCCGATCGGCGATCAGGTCCCGCACGCGACCACGATCGTGGCCGCCACCTTCGCCGGCGGAGTGATCATGGCCGGCGACCGGCGGGCGACGTCGGGCAACATCATCTCCCAGCGCGACGTGGAGAAGGTGTTCCGCGCCGACGACTACTCGTGCATGGGCATCGCCGGCACGGCCAGCACGGGCCTCGAGTTCGCCCGCCTCTACCGCGTCGAGCTGGAGCACTACGAGAAGCTCGAGGGCCGCACGATGTCGGTGGCCGGCAAGGCCAACCGGCTGGCGACCATGATCAGGGGCAACCTCGCCATGGCGATGCAGGGGCTGGTGGTGGTGCCGCTGTTCGCCGCCTACGACCCCGACAAGGACGAAGGTCGCATCTTCAGCTACGACGTCGCGGGCGGCCCCTACGAGCGGGAGCGGTTCGACGCGATCGGGTCCGGTTCGATCTTCGCCCGCGGGTCGCTGAAGAAGCTCTACCGCGACGGCGCCTCCTCCGACGACATGGTGATGACCCTCATCCAGGCCCTCTACGACGCGGCCGACGACGACTCGGCCACCGGCGGGCCCGACGTGAGCAGGAAGATCTGGCCGGTCGTCGCGGTGATCGACGCCGACGGTTTCCGCCGGCTGACCGACGAGCAGGTCTCCTCCTACGTGGAGCAGATGCTCGAAGCCCGCCTGATCTCGCCCGACGGCCCCATCGCCCCGCTGCGCTAGAAAGGACCACCGCACGTGTCCATGCCTTTTGGATATGCGTCCCCTGAGCAGATCATGCGGGACAAGGCCGACTACGCGCGCAAGGGCATCGCGCGGGGCCGGTCCGTCGTCGTGCTCCAGTACGTCGACGGCATCCTGTTCGTGGCGCCCAACCCGTCGCGGGCGCTGCACAAGATCAGCGAGATCTACGACCGCATCGGGTTCGCCGCCGTCGGGCGCTACAACGAGTTCGAGGAGCTGCGCCTCGGCGGCATCCGCTACGCCGACATCAACGGCTACACCTACGACCGCTCCGACGTGACCGGACGCGGCCTGGCCAACCTCTACGCCTCCAACCTGGGCCGCATCTTCACCGAGTCGATCAAATCGCTCGAGGTGGAGGTCGTCGTCGCCGAGGTGGGTGAGACCAAGGACGGCGACGCGATCTACCGGCTGACGTTCGACGGGTCCGTCTTCGACGAGCACGGTTTCGCGGCGATGGGCGGCCAGGCCGAGGCGGTGGCGACCCGGCTGAAGGAGCGCTACCGCGAGTCGATGTCGCTGGCCGACGCGCTGGAGGTGGCGCTGACGGCGCTCACCGAGCCGGGCGGCGAGCGGCCGCCGGTGGCGCAGCTGGAGGTGGCGGTGCTCGACCGCAACCGCGAGCACCGCAAGTTCCTCCGGCTGACGGGGGCGCGGCTGGAGCGGCTGCTCGCCCAGACGACCACCCCACCGGCCTCCCAGCCCACGCCTCCCGCCGGCGAGGGCAAGGACACGCCGCCGCCCACGGGCCCGGACGGCGACGTGGACGACGGCTCCTCGCCGCTGTAGACACACTTTTCCGCGGGGGCCTGCCATGGGCGGTCCCCGCAGCCGCAGCCGGGCATCCGGTGGTTTCCTGCGGTCGTGCCGGGCGCCCGTGGCGGTCCCGGCCGCCGCCCGGCGGTCCCGGCCGTCGCCGCCGCGTCGTGGGTCGGGCACCCTCGCCGTCGTACCGGGTGCCCCGTGGTGGTTCCGCCGCTGGTGCCGCGTGCTCGGTGGTGGCGACGTCGCCGTGGCGCCGACGGTCTCACACCGTCGTGCGGGGCGATCCCTCCACCCGCACGCGGCGGCGCGGCGTTCGTGGCTTCCTGGGGTTCTCCAAGAGTGTGATCTGTTTCACATTGGTTGGGGTGAACTTCGGAGGGCCGTCGAAGATCTCAGGTTCCATGAACACTTCCCTGCGCGGCATCCTCGCGGCCGGGGCGGCCGGGGCCGTGGTGCTGGTATCCGGCGGCGCCGCCGACGCGGCCGCCTACCCGAAGTACAAAGCGCCCAAGACCTTCGGCACGACCTTCCAGGCCGACCCGGGGCACGATTTCACCAAGGGGATCCACTCCCGCCACAACGGCATTCTGCGCGGCCGGATCACCCACGTGCGCGGCGGAGTAGCCGAGTACGAGCCCATCAAGTGGA
Source organism: Nonomuraea sp. B10E15 (assembly GCF_039871615.1). Taxonomy (NCBI): domain Bacteria; kingdom Bacillati; phylum Actinomycetota; class Actinomycetes; order Streptosporangiales; family Streptosporangiaceae; genus Nonomuraea; species Nonomuraea sp. B10E15. The sequence continues at coordinate 270,153 of NZ_JBDPMB010000004.1, read as the reverse complement.
AGAAGGGCACCCACACCGAAGGGCTGTTCGTCGGCCCGCGCGAGGGGAGCGTCGGCGCGTATGCCTCGCCGATCGCGAAGAACGTGGTGTTCCTGTCGGCGTATGGGTGCAAGTCCACGATGTCGGACATGACGGTCAGCAGGAAGACGGGGCTCGGCGCGAAGCGCTGCTCCAGGGCCACGCTCATCAAGCGGCACGGCGCTCGTCCGCACCCCGCGTTGATCACTGTCCACAAGGGGCGCATCGTCAAGGTGCAGGAGATCTACACCCCTTGACCCGCGCCGTGTGACCCGCGCCCCGAGGGGGCGGGTGCGGGACGAACGCCCGTAAACGCCCGGTCAACGGGACACCCGACGGGGCGGGTGCGGGAAAACACCTGCGAAGATCTCTCCCGCATGCCGATCCGTGGGCATAGTGTGAGGTGATGGATCGTCGCATCTTCGGGCTGGAGAACGAGTACGGCGTGACCTGCACGTTCAGGGGGCAGCGCAGGCTGTCGCCCGACGAGGTCGCGCGCTACTTGTTCCGGCGGGTCGTGTCCTGGGGCCGATCGAGCAACGTCTTCCTCCGCAACGGCGCACGTCTCTACCTCGACGTGGGCAGCCACCCTGAATACGCAACACCTGAGTGTGACAACGTCATCGAGCTCGTCACCCATGACAAGGCGGGCGAGCGCATTCTCGAGGGCCTGCTCGTGGACGCCGAGAAGCGGCTGCGCGAAGAGGGCATCGCCGGTGACATCTATCTGTTCAAGAACAACACCGACTCGGCCGGCAACTCCTACGGCTGCCACGAGAACTATCTCGTGGGCAGGCACGGGGAGTTCGGGCGGCTGGCCGACGTGCTGATCCCGTTCCTGGTGACGCGGCAGATCGTGTGCGGGGCAGGCAAGGTGCTGCAGACGCCACGCGGCGCCGTCTACTGCGTCTCGCAGCGGGCCGAGCACATCTGGGAGGGCGTCTCCAGCGCCACCACCCGGTCGAGGCCCATCATCAACACCCGCGACGAGCCGCATGCCGACGCCGAGCGGTTCCGCCGCCTGCACGTCATCGTGGGCGACTCCAACATGAGCGAGACCACGATGTTGCTCAAGGTCGGCGCCACCGACCTGGTGCTGCGCATGATCGAGTCGGGCACGGTGATGCGTGATCTGTCGCTGGAAAACCCGATCAGGGCGATCCGCGAGGTCTCCCACGATATGACGGGCCGGCGCCGGGTGCGCCTGGCCAACGGGCGCGAGGCCTCCAGCCTGGAGATCCAGCAGGAATACCTGTCGAAGGCGAAGGACTTCGTCGACCGCCGCGGCGGCGACGCCATCGCCCACCGGGTGCTGGAGCTGTGGGAGCGCACGCTGCACGCGGTCGACACCGGCAACCTCGACCTGGTCTCGCGGGAGATCGACTGGGTGACGAAATACCAGCTGATCGAGCGCTACAGGAAGAAGTACGACCTGCCGCTGTCCTCGCCGCGGGTGGCGCAGCTCGATCTGGCCTATCACGACGTGCACCGCAAGCGCGGCCTGTTCTACCTGCTGCAGAAGCGCGGGTCGGTGGAGCGGGTGGCGTCCGACCTGAAGATCTTCGAGGCCAAGTCGGTGCCGCCGCAGACGACGCGGGCGCGGTTGCGCGGCGAGTTCATCCGCAAGGCGCAGGAGAAGCGGCGCGACTTCACCGTCGACTGGGTGCATCTCAAGCTCAACGATCAGGCGCAGCGCACGGTGTTGTGCAAGGACCCGTTCCGCAGCGTGGACGAGCGGGTCGACAAGCTCATCGCCGGCATGTGACCCGTGCCAGAGCGTGGTGTCGCGTTTACCCCGGCCCTACCTGAATGTCGGGTAGTGTGACGCGAATCTGACGTCTTTTCCGAGGGACATTCATGCGCCGCGCTCTGGCCGTTTCGGCCGCCGTGCCTTTGCTCTTGTTCGCCGCCGCGTGCGGCTCCGATGACGGCGCGAACTCCGGCGCCACGTCCAGCGCCGGCGCCACGTCGAGCGCCGCGCCGGCCGACGGCGCCAAGGTGGGGGTCGCGGGCAACGTGGGGGCCAAGCCCACGGTGACCTTCCCGTCCGGCTCGCCCGCCACCACGTCGTCGTACAAGGTGATCCATCCCGGCGACGGCGACGCCATCAAGGCGGGCGACCGGGTTGTCGTCAACCTGACCGTCTACAACTGGGACGGCCAGGGCAACGCCGTGCAGGGCTCCTCCTACGACACCAAGGCGCCCGAGGCCATCCCGGTCAACGAGCAGCTGCCGAAGGTCCTGCAGGAGGGCTTCACCAAGGTCAAGAAGGGCGGCCGGCTGCTGGCCGTGCTGGCCAACGACGCCGCTCCCCAGCAGCAGGCCGCGCCCGCCCAGCCGACCAAGGTGTTCGTGTTCGACGTGGTCGGCACCCAGCCGCCGCCGCTCAAGGCGGCCGAGGGCAAGGAGATCGACGACAGCATCAAGGGTGTCAAGGTCGACAATCCCGGCGGTGAGAAGGCTCCCGGGCTGACCACGAAGACCGATGCGAAGCCGCCGGCGAAGCTCGAGGTCAAGACGGTCATCAAGGGCACCGGCGAGAAGGTGAAGGCCAACCAGACGCTCGCCGTCCACTACACGGGCAAGATCTGGGGCACCGACAAGAAGTTCGACTCCAGCTGGGATCGCGGCCAGCCGGCCGAGTTCCCGCTCGGCCAGGTGATCAAGGGCTGGCAGCAGGGACTGGTCGGGGTGCCGGTCGGCAGCCGGGTCGTGATGAGCATCCCGCCGGACCTCGGCTACGGCGACCAGGAGCAGCAGGGCATCCCCGCGAAGAGCACCCTGGTGTTCGTGGTGGACGTCCTGGGCGCCTACTGATCAGCACCACGGTGCCGGACGGACTCCCGTGATCGGCGGTCGTCCGGCACCGTGGGAGCAGGGCCAGGTGCATGCCGCCCGGTCTCGCGTTCGCGTGATCGACGTCCTCCCCGGCGGACGCGCCAGGACGTGAGCCCCGTTACGCCTGGCTCCAGTTGTGTGGTGGACGTTTGAGCGTGTAGACCGCCTGGGGCAGGTCGTCCCTGACGCGGATCATCCAGCGGGCGAGGTCGGTGGTGAGGTCGGCGCGGACCCCGGCGAGCGCGGGGTCGTCGTAGCGGTTGTCCAGCTCGGCGGGGTCGGCGTCCAGGTCGTAGAGCTCGCCGGTCCCGCGCTCGTCCAGCAGCAGCTTCCACCGCGCGCGCCGGAGCATCACCGTCGTCCCGGACTGGGTGACGGTGTTGAGCTCGTCGAAGGTGCGCCCTTCGTAGGGGAAGTGCAGCAGGGGGCGCTCGTCGACGGTGTACGACAGCCCGCCGAACCCGCGTTCCCCGTAGCCGCTCGCGAACTCCTCGGCCGGGTAGGGCTCCCCGGTGAGCATGGGCCACAGGCTGCGGCCCTGGACACCGGGCGGGATGCCGGCGCCGAGGGCGTCGCAGACCGTCGGGAACAGGTCGGCGAGCGAGACGAAGTCGGTGCCGTTGGCCATCGGCCGCACGCCCGGCCCGGCCACGGCGAACGGGATGCGCATCAGGCACTCCGGCATGCCCGCGCCCTTGCGCTGCAGGCCGTAGTCGCCGGTGTAGTCGCCGTGGTCGGCGACGAAGAACACCAGCGTGTCCGCGTCCCGCCCGGTCTCGCGCAGGTGCGTGAAGAACCGGCGCAGCTGGTCGTCGATGAGGCGGAGCATGCCGCAGTAGTTGGCGCGGTAGCGCCGCCATTCGGCGTCGTAGCCGGGCCGTTTCTCCTCGGTCAGCCGGCGCAGCCACGTGTACATGCCGCCCTTGCGTTCGGCGCCCTCGGGTCCGGACTGCCGGTCGGGCACCTCGTCCTCCGCGAACAGGCTGAAGTACGGCTCGGGGACCTGGTAGGGGTTGTGCGGCTCCGGGAACGACAGCCAGGTGAAGAACGGCCGCCCGGCGGGCGTCTCGTCGATCGCGCTGATCGCGTCGGTGACGATCCGGTGCGGGAACTGGCACTCCAGCGGGAACGGCGCCGGCTCATGGCTGACCGAGTGGTCGAGCGAGACGAGCCATTCCTCGAACGCCTCCTGCTCGGGCGTCGCCGCGTCGGCCGGGCCGCGCTCGTGCCAGTAGGGCGCGGCGAACGTGTCGAAATCGGTGGGCTTGCGGTGGAAGTGCGTCTTGCCCGCCAGGTGCAGCGCGTAGCCGGACTCGCGCAGCACGTCCACCAGGTCGTCGCCGCGGAGCACGTGATGGGCGGCGCTGTTCTGCCTGACCCGGTGCGCGGACGGATACCGCCCGGTGAGCAGGCTGATCCGGGCAGGGACGCACAGCGGGGAGGTCGTGTACGCCCGGCTGAACCGCACGCCGGCGTCCATCAGCCCGTCCAGGAACGGCATGGTGTCCAGGGGGAATCCGCCCGCCGCCGTCCAGCCGGCACGCTGCTGGTCGGTCATGATCAGCACGATGTTCGGTCGTTGCACGGGAACGTTCTCCCTCGTCAGCGCTCGTCGTACATCGGCCTGGTGTAGTCCTTGCCCGGTTTCCAGTTGGGGAAGGCGTAGTCGTCCAGGCTGACCTTCGCGCCCTTCTTCCTGGCCTCCGCGATCGCGCGGTCCCGGTCCTTGGCGGTGTCGCTGGACAGCCTGGTCAGCGCCGCGCGGACGTCGGTGACGTCGCCGGTGAGCGCGCCCTGCACGATGTCGCCGAGGGTGGGGCGCACCGGCTTGGACGCGATCTGCACCTGCTGGATGTCCGCGTTGCCGGCGATCGGGTCGGGGCCGAGGTGGACGCTCTCCCGGAACCAGCCGATGAGCTTCTTGTAGGCGGGGTGCGCTTGGGACTGCTCGACGACGTCGATGTCGCGCGGGGGTTGCGACATGGTCTCGGCGACCCGGCGGGAGTAGTCGGGGGTGGTGAAGTAGTCGCTCAACAGGGTGTTGGCCGCCTGGGCGTGCCGGGTCGTCGGTGACAACCAGTAGTCGCCCGGCTGTGGCACGTGGTAGCTCGCGACGGCGGTGCCCGCGTCGGGCACGAGCATCGGCCCGACGCCCAGCTTCTCCCCGAACTCCGGCATCTCCTGCAGCGCCACGCCGGGGCACCAAGGGCCGTCGAAATAGTACGCCGCCAGCCCCGCGGTCCACCGGGCCCGCGCCACGTCGTCGACCCAGGAGTTGGACCCCGGCACCAGCACCTTGTCCTGGCGCAGCGAGACCAGGAACTCGATCACGTCGAGATATTCGCCGGCGTGGAAGGCGTACTCGCCGCTCTCGTACAACCGTCCTTGCCCGCCGGCGAACCCGGCCGCCTGCGCCAGGTCGTGGACCTGCTCGCCGAGCCGGTCCGGCATGCCGATGTTCCACACCCAGCCGTAGGTGCCCTCGCCGGCCGACTGCTGCACCGCGCGGGCCGCCGCGCGGAACTCGTCGTAGGTCTTCGGCGGCGCCTGCGGGTCCAGCCCGGCGCGCCCGACCAGCTCGGTGTTGAACCAGTTGACGGCGACGTAGACCTGGTGGCTGAAGATCGGGAACGCGTAGATCTTGCCGTCGAAGACGTGCACGCCCTCGACGAGCGAGTCCTTGACCCGGGCCGTCGCCTCCTCGCTGAGGTCCAGCGGCTGCGCCCATCCGGCGGCGACGAGCGCGGCGGCGGGCAGGTTGAGACCGGCGTTGGAGCGGACGTCCGGCAGCTGGTCGCTCTGCTTGGCCAGCTGCAGCGCCTGGCCCATCTTCGCCGGGTTGTAGTACGTGTACTGGACGGGGACGCCGCCGGGGCTCTTGGCATACGTGGCGAAGATCTCCGCCTTGGCCTTCTGCAGCTGGTTCTGGTGGTCCCACCAGGTCAGCGAGGCGCCGCCGCCGCTGCCTCCGCCCCCGCCGCACGCACTGGTCGCCGCCGCGGCGGCCAGGGTGCCCGCCGCGGCGAGGAACCCTCGCCGAGTCATCACGCTCATCGGTCCTGCCTTCCACCCCGCGGCGGTCAAAGGTCTTGTGAAGCAGTGTTGCCGCGTGGCAAAGTCATTCTTGCCACGCGGCATGCCGCGCGGCAAGACTCTCTTGGAAGTCGGCTCCCGATCTGGAGGTTGGACGGTCGTGGTGACACAACGTGACGTAGCGCGGCTGGCGGGAGTCTCCGTACGGACCGTCTCCAACGTCGTGAACAACTTCGCCTACGTGTCCGAGGAGACCCGCGCCCAGGTGCAACGGGCCCTGGAGGAGCTCGACTACCGGCCCAACCTCGCGGCCCGCAGCCTGAACCGGGGGCGCTCCAACCTGCTGGCCCTCGTGCTGCCGCTGGACGTGCCCTACTTCACCGAGCTGGCCGCCCACGTGGTGGACCAGGCCGAGGAGCGCGGATACACGGTGCTTCTCGACCGCACCGAGGGCGTGGCGGAACGCGAGCGGCAGATCACCATGCGGCGGGACCGGTCGGCGCTGTTCGACGGGATCATCTTCAGCCCGCTCGGCCTGACGGAGGACGAGCTGCGCAGCTGGGCGGGCAACTGCCCGGCGGTCATCCTGGGTGAGGTCCGGGTGGAGGGCCTCGACCACGTCGCCATCGACGACACCGCCGCCGCGCGGGCCGCCACGGCTCACCTGGTCTCGCTGGGCCGGACCCGGATCGCCGCCATCGGGCCGGTGGAACGGCCGGTGGGCAACACGGCGGCGCACCGGACGGCCGGATACCGGCAGGCGCTGGAGGAGGCCGGGCTGCCCGAGATCCCCGCGACGGTGCGCCGCTACCAGCGCCAGGACGGGCGGGAGGCGATGGAGCGCCTGCTCGACCTGGACGAGCCGCCGGACGCGGTGTTCTGCTACAACGACCTGCTCGCGATCGGGGCGGTGCGAGCCGTGCTGGCCCGAGGGCTGCGGGTGCCGCAGGACGTCGCCGTCGCCGGGTTCGACGGCATCGAGGAGGGCCGGTTCGTCACCCCGCCCCTGACCACCATCGTGCCCGACAAGAAGAAGATCGCCGAGCTCGCCGTGACCCGCCTGCTGCAGCGCGTCGAGGGTGACCGGGAGCCGGCGGCCGAGCTGGAGGCGCCCTGGCGGCTGATGGTCGACCAGAGCACCACGGGCGTCGCCGGAGCGGGCGCATGACGTTCGCCGTCCCGTCCGCCGGTTCGCGGAAACCGCGCGGCGCCCGCACCACCACGTACGTGTGGTTGTTCCTCGCCCCGACCGTGCTGCTGTACGGCGCGTTCACCGTCTACCCGATCGTCGGCAGCTACGTCTACTCGCTCACCGACTGGAACGGGTTCGACGCCAGCCCGTCGTTCATCGGCGTGACCAACTACCGCGAGGTCCTCGCCGACCCGATGTTCTGGAGCTCGTTCCGGCTGACCCTGACGTTCATGCTCGTCGCCGTACCGCTCCAGGTGCTGACCACCCTGCTGGTCGCGATCGTCCTCAACTCGCCCCGCATGCCGCTGCGCACGTTGTTCCGCACCGCGCTGTTCCTGCCGGTGGTCACCACGACGGCGATCGTCGGCGTGGTCATGCAGTTCGTCTTCGACCCGGCGAGCGGCCCGGTGAACCTCGCGTTGCGCGAGGCCGGCCTGGTGACGGACGGGGTCGACTTCCTCGGCCAGTCGTCCACGGCGCTGGGCACGACGATCGCCGTCTACGTGTGGAAGTGGTTCGGGATCACCCTGGTCTACTGGCTGGCCGCGTTGCAGACCGTGCCCGACGAGGTGTACGAGGCGGCGCGCCTCGACGGGGCCGGCGCGCTGGCCACCCTGCGGCACATCACCACGCCCCTGCTCAAACCGTTCCTGGTCATCATCACCCTGCTGTCGATCGAGGCCTCGTTGCAGGTCTTCGACCTCGTCCTGACCATGACCGGGGGAGGCCCGTTCTACTCGACCGAGGTGATCGAGGTCTACATCTACCGGTGGGCCTTCGCCGCGACGGTGCCCCGGCTCGGATACGCCTCCGCGGCCGCCGTCCTGTTCGGCCTGTTCGTCTGCGTCGTCGGGCTGCTGCAGCTCCTCGCGGTCCGCGCCACCCGCAAGGCCAGGGGGGCGGCATGACCCTGTCCAAGGCGCTGCGCCGGCTGCCCTGGTGGCTGGCCGCCGCCGCGCTCGCCACCGGCTGCCTGATCTGGATCTACCCGTTCCTGTGGATGGTCGCCGCGTCGTTGAAGACGTCGGCAGAGGTGTTCACCCAAGGGCTCGACCTGCTGCCGGGCAACCCGCAGTGGGAGAACTACGAGCGCGCCTGGGGGGACGCCCAGTTCGGGAAATACCTGCTCAACACCGTGATCGTCACGGTGGCCACGGTGGTGGTCGTGGTCGTCAGGTGCGCCATGGCGGGTTATGTCCTCGCCCGCCACGAGTTCCGCGGGCGCAAGATCGTCATGGGCACCCTGATCGCCACCCTGTTCGTGCCGGCCGGCTACACCATCATCCCGCTGGTCGACCTCGCCCAGCGGCTGGGCATGCTGAACTCGCTGACCGGCATGATCCTGGCGATGTCGGGCGCCGCGCACGTGGCGGCGATCCTGCTCTACATCGGCTACTTCCGCGGCATCCCCAAGGAGCTCACCGAAGCCGCGCTCATGGACGGCGCCGGGTTCGGGACCGTCTTCTTCCGCATCATGCTGCCGCTGGCCAAGCCGGTGACCGCCACGGTGACCGTGCTCACCTTCCTGAACACCTGGAACGCGTTCTTCCTGCCGCTGGTCTTCACCTTCTCCCGGCCCGACCTGCGCACCGTGAGCGTCGGCATGCTCGCGTTCGTGGGCGAGAACGCCACCGACTGGTCGGGCATGGCCGCCGCGGCGACGATCTCGCTGCTGCCGGTCGTCGCGCTGTTCATCGCCCTGCAGCGCTACTTCGTCGAAGGCATCGCCGGCGCCGTCAAGTCCTGAGCACATCACCATCGAGAAAGTGAGCATCGTGCCTGAGAGCCCCGTGGTTCCCCGCCCGGAGTATCCCCGCCCCCAGTTCGTCCGCGCCGCATGGCAGTGCCTCAACGGAACCTGGCAGTTCGAGAGGGACCCCGGCGATTCCGGGCTGGAGCGCGGGCTGCTCGACCGCGACCTGGCCGGCGAGATCGTCGTGCCGTTCTGCCCGGAGGCGCCGCTGTCCGGCGTCGGCGACCCCGACTTCCACCCGGCCGTCTGGTACCGCCGCACCGTCGAGGTGCCGGAGGAGTGGGCGGGGCAGCGGGTGCTGCTGCACTTCCAGGCGGTGGACCACGACGCCACGGTGTGGGTCGACGGCGTCGAAGCCGGCCGGCACCGGGGCGGGTTCACCCCGTTCACCTGCGACCTGGCCGCCGCGGCCGATCCGGCGCGCACGTACACCGTGGTCGTGCGCGCCCGCGATCCCCGCACCGGGCCGCAGGCGCGCGGCAAGCAGGCGACCACCTACGAGGGGCGCGGAGCGCGCTACGGACGCACCACCGGCATCTGGCAGACGGTGTGGTGCGAGCCCGTGCCCGGCCCGCACCTCGGCCGGCCGCGGATCACGCCCAACGTCGCCGCGTCCGCGTTCCGGGTCACGGTGCCGCTGTCGGCCAACCGCGCCGGGCACGAGGTGCGGGTGACGGTGTCGGACCAGGCGGGCGAGCTCGCGCAGGCGCGGGCGCGCGCCGACCTCGACCTGTCCGCCGAGGTGTGGCTGGCGCTGCCGGACGACCGGGTACGCCTGTGGCGCCCCGAGGACCCGCACCTGTACGACCTGCGCATCGACCTGCTCGACGGCGACGGCGCCGTGGTCGACACCGCGGCGAGTTACGCCGGGCTGCGCTCGGTCGCCATCGACGGGCACGCCGTCCTGCTCAACGGCCAGGCGTGCTTCCAGCGGCTCGTGCTCGACCAGGGCTACTATCCCGACGGCCTCATGACCGCGCCGACGGACGAGGCCCTGCGCCGCGACATCGAGCTGGCCGTGGCCGCGGGATTCAACGGCGCCCGGCTGCACCAGAAGGTGTTCGAGGAGCGCTACCTGTACCACGCCGACCGGGCGGGCTTCCTGGTCTGGGGCGAGTTCGGCGACTGGGGAGCGAACACCGGCGGGCCGGCCGGCGACAACCAGCAGCCCACCGCGACGTTCGTGACGCAGTGGCTGGAGGCGGTCGAGCGCGACTACTCCCACCCGAGCATCGTCGGGTGGTGCCCGCTCAACGAGACCTGGCAGCGGCTGCACGACCGGATCACCGTCCTCGACGACGTCACCCTGGGCATGTACCTCGCCACCAAGGCGGCCGACCCCACCCGCCCGGTGCTCGACGCGTCCGGCTACGCGCACCGGGTTCCCGGCGCCGACGTCTACGACTCGCACTGCTACGAGCAGGATCCCGAGGTGTTCGGCAAGCTCATGGCCGGCCTGGCCGAGGGGGAGCCGTACGTCAACGCCGGCCGCGACGGCACGGCCTGGTCGGTGCCGTACCGCGGGCAGCCGTACTTCTGCAGCGAGTTCGGGGGCATCTGGTGGAACCCGGACGTGCGTCCCGGGGAGAGCTCCTGGGGGTACGGCGAACGGCCCACGAGCGAGGAGGAGCTCCAGCGGCGCTTCGCCGGGCTGGTCGGGGTCCTGCTGGACGACCCCCTGATGTTCGGCTACTGCTACACCCAGCTCACGGACGTCTTCCAGGAACAGAACGGCGTCTACCGCTTCGACCGCACGAGCAAGCTGGACGTCTCGCGGATCCGCGCGGCGCAGCGACGCCCGGCCGCCATCGAGCGGGCCTCCACGTCCTCCTCTTCACCCACCATGTAGATCGGTGACCTCGATGTCTGGAGCCACAGGCGGGCGGGGCGTGCGGGCCCCGGCCGCGACGACACGCCGGAACCTGGCCGTCGCCCTGATCAGCGTTCTGGCGCTGCTGTGCCCGGGGATCCCGGCCCTCGCCGAGCCGGACCCGGGCCCAGGGGGCGGCCCGGCCGCCGGAGCCCCGGCGGGGAGGACGATCGACGTGCGCGGCCGGGTGGTGGAGGCCCGCGGCGGCGCGCCGGTCGAAGGCGCCACCGTGCACGCCTCCAGGTCGGAGGCGTTCGCCACGACCGCGAGGGACGGCGCCTTCACCCTGACCGGCGTGCCGGACGGCAGCGCCCTCGTGGTCGCGGCCAAGGAGGGGTACGCCTTCGCCTCCACGACCACGGCCCGTACGGTCACGCTCGAGCTCGAGCGCGACACCGCGCCGGCCAGGGCGGAATATCCGCGTCCCGACGCCGACCGGCGCCCGTTCACCGGCGGCGCATGGATGTCGCTGAACGGCACCTGGTCGTTCGACTTCGACCCCGGCGACGCCGGGGAGCGGGAGCGCTGGTTCGACCCCGGGCACACGTTCGGCAAGGCGATCCGGGTGCCGTTCGGCTACCAGTCGATGGCGGCCTGGGGTGAGGAGACGCTGGCGACCAAGGAGATCTTCCGCAGCGCCTTCTCCTCCTACCGCGGAACGGTGTGGTACCGGCGCTCCTTCACCGTCCCCGAGGACTTCTCCGGCCGGGAGACCAGGCTCCGCATCGGGGCCGCCGACTGGGGCGCGGCGGTCTGGCTCGACGGCGAGCCGGTGCTGCCCTACTCCGGCGACGGCTACACCGAGATCAGCGCGGGGCTGGGCGCGCTGGCTCCCGGCTCGACCCACACGCTGACGATCCGGGTGGTCGCGCCCCCGACGACACCCGGCTCGCCCTACCCGATGGGCAAGCAGACGGGCGTCCCCGACGGCGAGAACACCGGCTGGTTCACCGACGTCGGCGGCATCTGGCAGTCGGTGTGGATCGAACCCTACGACGGCGCCCGGCTCACCGGGACCAGGATCACCCCCGAGCTGACCTTCGAGGGGGAGTCGCGCACGCCGTCCGCGGCCGCCGCGAAGATCGACCTCGCGGCCGACGGCGCGGCGGACAGCGCGACCGTACGGGTGAAGGACCCGCGCGGCAAGGTCGTCGGCACCGCCACCGTGCCGCTGGACGGCGGCCGGGGCACGGCGCGGATCCCGATCGAGCGCCCGCGCCTGTGGGAGCCGGACGACCCGGCGCTGTACACCGCCGACGTCCGGCTGGGAGACGACGACGGCGTCAGGACGGCCTTCGGGCTGCGGACGATCGACCGCAAGTGGGCCCCCGGCCACACCGGCGAGTACCAGTACATCCACCTCAACAACCGGCCGATCTACGTGCGCGGCGTCCTCGACCAGGGCTACAACCCGTGGGGCCTGTACACCTACACCGGGGTCACCGCCGGCCCCGACCTGCGCACCGGCAGCGAGGCCGAGCCGGGCCGCGGATCGATCCTGCTCGACCTGAAGAACGCCAAGAAGCTCGGCTTCAACGTCATCAGGAACCACCTCAAGGTCAACGAACCTGCCTACTACCACTGGGCGGACAGGCTCGGGCTGATGATCTGGTACGACCTGCCCAACGCGGGCTGGCACTCCCTGGGAGAGGAGGCGGAACGGCTCTTCGAAGGGCTGCTGCGCACCACGTTCCAGCGCGATCACAACCACCCGTCGATCGTGATCTGGACGATCTTCAACGAGTCGTGGGGGATCAACAAGGATCCGTGGCAGCAGCCGATCCCGGCGGAGGCGTTCCCGTACGTCCGCAGGATGGTGCGGATCGCGCACGACCTCGACCCGTCCCGGCTGGTCGTCGACAACTCCGCCTGCTGCCAGAACGGCCACCTCGACACCGACCTCAACGACTGGCACTACTACCTGGCCACGTACGACGAGTGGAAGAAGCTCCTCGACGGGTTCGACGCCCAGGTCAAGCCGGGTTCCACCTGGAACTTCGACGACGGGGCACAGAGCGGGCAACCCTGGCTCAACTCCGAGTTCGCCATCAGGGGCGGGCAGTTCCCCCACACGGCGAGCCTCTTCCGCGCCTACCCCAAGCTCAACGGCTACGTCGGCGTGCAGCTGGCCGAGACCGAGCAGGAGGTCCACAGCCCGGTCACCTTCGACCGGCAGCCGAACCAGCCGGAGTTCACCGACCACCGGGGCAGGGCCCGCGGCATCGAGATGTTCCAGGCCGACGACGCGATCTCCTTGATGGGCAGGTCGGCGCGGACCGTCGAACGCGGCGGCACGATCGACGTCCCGGTCAGGGTCAGCCACTTCAGCGACCACGACCTCTCCCGGGCGAAGCTGCGCTGGAAGATCGGCGGGTACGACGACGAGGGCCGCTGGATGGCCGACGCCGGAGGCGGCTCGCGCGAGGTCGCACCCGCGCGGTACACCGTCACCGACGCCGGCACCGTGTCGGTCACCGCACCCGCCGGGCTGCGGGCCGGGCATCTGTGGATCTGGCTCGAGGCCGGCGGCAGGACCCTCGCCGAGAACTACCTCACCTTTGACTCCCCCGGCGGCGAGACCGGCTTCCCCGCCGGCGAGGTGACGGCGCAGGAGTGGACCGGCGGGGCCCAGGCCAGCACCACCGGCGGATCGGACCGGGTCACCGGTCACGGCCGCGGCTACTTCGAGTACGAGGTCAAGGTGCCCGAGAAGCTGCGCGGGGCGCGCGGCGCGACCCTGGTCGCGGAGGTCGCCTCCGCACAGGCACGCGGCTGGTACGACCCCAACAACAAGACCAGCGCGCGCCGCCACCCCACCCGCCTCACCGTTTCCGTCAACGGCAGCCCGCTGCCGCCGGTCGAGCTGCCCGACGATCCCCACGGCCCGGCGGCGCTGGCCGGTCGATCGCGTGGTTCCCTCGCGGGGGACTTCGGCAACCGCTACGGCTACCGCGTCGCCGTCCCGATCACCGGGAGGCAACTCGGCGACGCGGGCACCGTCACGCTGCGCTTCGCCTCCGACGGCGGCGGGTTGTCGATCTTCGGCGCCCGCGCGGGCCGCCACGGCACGCCGCCCGCGCTGGCCGGCGGAAGGGTCTCCGTGCCCGACGAACGCCCGCGGTTCAAGGCCGTCGACTCGCGGCTCTCGGTGTACCAGGCCCCGGCCGCGATCGCGCCCGGATCCGGCACCGGGACGGCGATCGTCTCCGTGGTCAACGACACCGGCAGGACGGTCCGGAACGTGCGGGTGCGGATGTCGGCCCCCGGCGGCTGGAGCGCGACCGCCGCCGAGCCGGACACGATCGGCTCGCTGAAGCCCGGCCAGGCCCGGCACATCGCGTACACCGTGCGGGCGGAGTCGGACGTGCTGACCGGCCAGACCGCGGACTTCACCGCCACCGCGAGCTGGGGCGAGCACGCGATCCAGGTGATCAGCAGATCGACGGTGGCGTTCGACCCCGGCGCCTACTCCGAGGCCGGCGTGGACGACACCTTCGACACCGACTCCAGCGCCGGCTACACGGTGCACCAGCCGTCGGCGGGCGAGGCGCTGCCGCGGTTGACCTTCGGCGCGGGCAGCCTGCGGGCGCAGGGTCCCGGCGCCTACTACGGGCTGGTCGCCCATGGCTCGGGGCCGCGGAGCTCCCGGGCCGTGGTGATCGTCGACCACGGCAGATGGGCGGGCACGGGGAAAGGGCAGGACGCCCTGTTCAACGGGCTGGTCAAGGACGAGCGCAACTACGTCATGGCCTGGACCGGGATCAAGGGCCGGCACGGCGTCGACATCAGGATCGACGGCAGGCTCACCAGCGCCTGCTGCTCCACGGCGCCGCTCGAACCCGGCGACCGCTGGGCGTACGTCCTGGACGGCAACACGATCAGCACCTGGGTCGACCGGGGGCGGGGCTGGGGCTGGTCGCAGATCATGACGGCCACGACCCAGGGCCGGGTCGACTTCACCCTGCCGGGCGCGCTGGACGGCTGGCACTACGCCGCGGGCCTGCGCGGCAACGCCGGCACCCAGGCGATCGACCGCCTGGAGGCGCGCAGCGCCCCCGGCTGAGCGCGCCGGCCCGGTCATCCGGCCCGGTCATCCGGCCCGGTCGGCCGGCCCGCGCACCCATGAGCGCTCGCCGCTCAAGCGCGCAGCCGTGCGTTGAGCCGTGCGGCCTGCCGCGTGAGGTGGTCGCGTTCGGGGACGCTGAGCGCCGATCGGGCGGCCTCGGCGTAGAGCCGGGCCGCGGTGACCGGGTCACCGTCACGCTCGTGCAGGTACGCCGCGACGGCGGTGTGGCGGGGCAGGGCGGGGTCGAGCTCCGCCAGGGCGGCCAGGCCGGCCCGCGGGCCGTCGGCCTCGCCGACCGCTACGGCCCGGTTGAGGCGGGCCACCGGGCTGCCGGTGAGGCGCAGCAGTTCGTCGTACCACTCGACGATCTGCACCCAGTCGGTCTCCTCGGCCGTGCCGGCGTCGGCGTGCAGCGCGGCGATGGCGGCCTGGGCCTGGTACTCGCCCAGGCGGTCGCGGGCGAGGGCCGCCTGGAGCACGTCGACGCCCTCGGCGATCAGGCGGGTGTTCCACAGGCCGCGGTCCTGCTCGGCCAGGGGCACGAGCCTGCCGTCGGGGCCGGTCCGCGCCGGGCGCCGTGCGTGGTGGAGCAGCATGAGCGCGAGCAGGCCCGCGACCTCCTCGTGGCGGGTCCTGGCCGCCAGCTGGCGGGTGAGCCGGATCGCCTCTGCGGCCAGGTCGACGTCGCCGGAGTAGCCCTCGTTGAAGACGAGGTAGAGCACGCGCAGCACCGTGGCGACGTCACCGGGCTGGTCGAGCCGGACGGACGAGACGGTCCGCTTGGCCCTGCTGATCCGCTGGGCCATGGTCGCCTCGGGCACGAGGTAGGCCTGCGCGATCTGCCGCGTGGTCAGGCCGCCGACCGCGCGCAGGGTCAGCGCGACGGCCGACGCCGGGGTCAGGGACGGGTGCGCGCACAGGAAGTACAGCCGGAGCGTGTCGTCCACCGCCTCGGCCTGGCCGGGCAGGGGCTCGCCCTCGGCGCGCACCTCGCGGTTCCTCCGGGAGGTGTCGGCGCGGGCGGCGTCGAGGAACTTGTGCCAGGCCGCGGTGACCAGCCAGCCCTTGGGATCCCGCGGCGGGTCGTCCGGCCACACGCGCACGGCCTCGACGAGGGCGTCCTGCACGGCGTCCTCGGCCGCCGCGAAGTCCGCTCCGCGACGGACGAGGACACCGATCACCGCGGGCACCAGCTCCCGCAGCAGCGACTCGTTCACTCGGTCACCGTGGGGGCCTCGTGCATGAAGGGGCGCACCTCCAGCCACTCGTGGATCGGCTTGCCACCCGCACCCGGTGCCGCGGACAACTCGCCGGCCAGCTCCAGCGCCCGCTCGTAGGTGTCGACGTCGATCACCATCCAGCCGGCGATCAGATCCTTGGTCTCCGCGAACGGGCCGTCGGTGACCGGCGGCCGGCCCTCGCCGTCGTAGCGGACGAACGTGCCCTCCGGGGAGAGCGCCTGGCCGTCGACGTACTCGCCGGTGCTCTCCAGCCGGGTGGCGAAGTCCTGCATGTACTGCACGTGGGCCGTGAGTTCCTCCGGCGTCCACTGCTCCATCGGCACGTCGTTGACCGCTGCCGGCGCGCCACGGTAGTGCTTGAGCAGCAGGTATTTGGCCATCATGTTCTCCTTCGTGCGATACGGCCCATTGTGGCCGGTGTTCGCTGCGGGGACGGAGCCGCGCGCGGGTTCTCGACATCCCCTCGGAACTTTTTTCCGGTGGATGTCAGCAGCCGCGGCGTACGGCCCTCCCAGCCGGCCCGCTGCCCCGGGCGTCCCGGGCGGTGCTGTCAGTTCGGCTGTCGCCGGTCCTGGCGCTCGGCTTCACCGACCGGGCAGGTCGAATGCTCCGTGGCACACGCGCCCCGGTCGCAGAGCCGGCAGATGTACTGGGCGTTCCCGTTGTCCTCGTACAGCCGCGTGAGGATCTTGACGAGCAGGCACGACAGGGTCTGCCGCTCTCCTTCGTCGAGGCATTCGAGCACGCCGCTGAGCGGGGTCGCCCGGGCTCCCAGGATGTGCTGGGTCGTGGCCCAGCCCGTTTCCGTGAGCGAGACGGTGACCCAGTGACTGTTGAAGGGGTGCGGTGAGCGCTTGAGCAGGCCGTCGGCTTCGAGCGTGTCGACCATCCTGGCGGCGGCCGACTGCGTGAGTCCCACGCGCCGGCCGAGCTCCGACACGCTGAGGCCGGGACTGGCGGACAGCGTGACCAGCGCCGTAGCCGCCCGGGCGGTCACTCCGGCGGCGCGGGTCACGTTGCCGAGCGTCACGTCCGTCAGGGCCAGCGCGGTGGCGCCCAACAGGTTCGCTGTCGTGTTGGAATCATGCATTCCTCATTTTAACATGCACTACTCATGATTGCCGGTCCGCGGCGTGGCGGCGCGGTAGCATCGCGTGGCCCCGGCAGCCCCCCGCCTGGGCCACGCGGGAGGTCTCCTATGCGTCGCCGTATCGTCGCGCTGCTGCTTGCGGCGCTGCTCGCGCCGGCCGGTTGCACGGGCGAGGCCGCGGACGGCCCGGAGCTGAAGGTGGACGGCGCGTTCGGCGCCCGGCCCACGATCGTCTTTCCCGCCGGCAAGCCGGTGGACGAGCTGCAGGTCGACGAGCCGGCCGCGGGCAAGGGCGAGCGGCTGCGCCCCGGCGACGTGGCGATCGTCCAGTACACCGCGCACGTCTGGAACGGCAGGGACAACCGCCTGGTCGACTCCAGCTTCACCCGGGGCACCCCCGCCGCGTTCCCGGTGGGGCGGCTGCTGCCGGGGCTGGAGCGGGCTCTCCAGGGCCGCAGGGTGGGCAGCAGGGTGATCGCCGCCATCCCGCCGGGCGACGGCTTCGGCGCCAACCCGCCGCGGGGGATCGCGCCGGACGAGGAGCTGCTCTACGTCGTCGACATCCTCGGCGCCCACCCCAAGGGCGTGTCGATCGAGGCGCGCGGCGGCTCGCTGGCCGGCGTGCGCGTCTCCGGCGGCGCCAGGAACGGCAGACCGCCGGCGCTGTCGGTGCCGGCGACCGCGCCGCCCGCCCGGTTCGCGGCCAAGGTGCTGCACCGCGGCAAGGGGCGCAGGACCCAGGCGGGGCAGCTCGTGGTCGCCCAGTACGAAGGCGCGATCTGGGGCCGGCGCCGCGTCTTCGACGCGACCTGGACGACCGGCGGGCCCAGAGCGTTCAAGCTCGGCGACGGAAGCTTGATCAAGGCGTGGGACAGGGCGCTCGTCGGCGTCCCCACCGGCAGCCGGGTCGTGATGATCGTGCCGCCCTCCGACGGGTACGGACGCTCCGGCAACCCCGCGTACGGCGTCAAGGGCTCCGACACGCTCGTCTTCGTCGTGGACGTCGTCGCGGCCTACTGACGCCGCCGGGGCCCGCCGGGGCCCGCTCCGGCCGGCCGGAGGCTTTCGTAGACTCCCGCTGTGAGTAGCGACGACCTCGACGCGCTGGCCCTGCTGCACGACCCCGTACGCCGCAGCCTGTACGACGTGGTGGCGGGCAGCGGCGGCGACGTCGGGAGGGGAGAGGCGGCCGAGGCCGCGGGCGTGTCCAGGACCCTCGCCGGCCACCACCTCGACCGGCTGGTCGAGGCCGGGCTGCTGGAGAGCGGCCTGCGGCGGCCGGAGAAGAAGGGGCCGGGCAGCGGCCGGCCCGCCAAGGTCTACCGCAGGGCCGGGGGCGAGCGGTCGGTGAGCCTGCCGCCGCGCGACTACACGACCCTCGCCTCCGTCCTGGCCGGCGTGGTCGACCTGCTCGGCGCCGAGGAGCAGGCCGAGCTGGCGGCGCGCGACGCGGGCGCGAGGATGGCGGGGCGGCACCGGGGAGAGCCGGTGGAGCGGGTGCTGGGCGAGCGCGGCTACGAGCCCTACGAGGAGGACGGCCTGCTGCGGCTGCGCAACTGCCCGTTCCACGTGCTGGCGAAGGAGCAGCCGCTGCTGGTGTGCTCGGTCAACCTGGCCCTGTGCCAGGGGCTGCTTGAAGGGCTGGGCGACGACCCGGGCAGGGCGCGGCTCGACCCGCGGCCGGGGGAGTGCTGCGTGGCCTTCGCCGCTTCTAAAACAAATGAAGATTGACATAGAAGGTGGAGGGGTGATGTGCTGAGCGGCATGCATCTGGCCCAGCTCAACGTCGCGCACTTGCGCGCGCCCGTCGACAGCCCCGAACTCGCCGAGTTCATCGCCCTGTTCGAACCCGTCAACGCGATCGCCGACGCGGCGCCGGGGTTCGTGTGGCGGCTGAAGGAGAGCGAGACCGACCCCACCGCCACCGTCGTGCACGACTACGGCGACCACCTGCTGGTCAACTTCTCGGTGTGGGAGTCGCGCGACGCGCTGTGGAACTACGTCTACCGCAGCCCTCACCTGGGCGTGCTGCGCCGGCGCAGGGAGTGGTTCCTGCGCGTGGCGGAGCCGTACACCGTCATGTGGTGGATCCCTGAAGGGCACATCCCGCCGCTGGCTGAGGGCATGCGGCGGCTGGAACGCCTCAAGGCCGAGGGGCCGAGCCCCGAGGCGTTCACCCTCAAGGACTCCTACGCCAGCAGCGAGGCCGCCAGCCTGCCGGCCGCCGCCGAGGCCAGGAAATAGGGCAGATCCTCCTCGAGGCCCCTGCCCATCGTCGACAACCGCACCGGAGACCCGCGCAGCGCCTCGTGCAGGCCGTCCACCGGCACCGGGACGAGGCGGTGGCGCACCGCCAGCAGCTCCGCCTGGTCCCTGACCCGCTCGCCGAACGCGCCCGGCAACTCGGGCACCGGCACGTCGGCGGGCGACAGGGCGACCCGGCCGTAGGCGGTCAGCGAGTGGTGCGAGACGCCGTAGTGGCGCTCGCGCTTGTCGCCCTCGCTGACCCGCAGCGCGGCCACCGGCCGCCCCAGCAGCACGCCCGCCGCGTTCACCGCCTCACCCGCCGACACCCCCGAGAAGCCCCACCGGGTCCCCGTGCCCAGGTTGCCCGGCCCCTGCGTGACGATCGCCAGGTCGGCCTCCAGCACGTGCCTGGCCGCCAGCAGCCCGGTGTGGACGGTGACCGCCTCCACGTCACCGCCGAACGACTGCCCGACCGTCACCACGCCCGCCAGCCAGCCGGTCTCACGCAGCCGGGCCGCCGCCATCGAGAACCACGCCGGCAGCGCGCCGCCGTCCAGCATCACGTACGCCACGCGGATCCCGGATCGCGCGGCCGAGGCGTACAGGCCGCACAGGATCGGCGGCAGCGCCGAGTGCAGATCCGCCACGATCACCGGCATGCCGTCCAGCGAGTCGGCCTCCCGCAACCGGTCGTGATGAGGGGAGTCCTGCTCGTCGGCGCCCAGCACCGTGGCCTGCAGCGGTGTGTACCGGGCCTTCACCAGGTGCCCGGGACCGTCAGGATCTTGCGGCAAACGGTTCGGGACGGCCACCACCATGGCGTAACCTCCCGTACCGAGACCCATCGCGAGCGCGGTCGTGTTGAGCAGCACCTCGTCGCCGGGTTCCGGGCGCCCGACCAACGGCGGATACGCCAGCGCCCGGCACTCCCCCTCGGGGACGGCGACATCCAGCTCCACCGCTCCCGGCCACTCGCGTCGGATCCTGACAACCTCGCCCTTGCGCCATCTGATCACGGGGGCAGGGTAGCGTCGATTGAAGGAGGAGTGAGGCAGATGTCGCGCCGGAAGACAGAACGGTTGCTCAATCTGGTGATCTGCCTGCTCGCCACCCGGCGCCCGCTGTCGGCCGAGCAGATCCGCCACGCCGTCCCCGGCTACGACCGCGACGGCGACGAGGCGTTCCAGCGCATGTTCGAGCGCGACAAGAACGAGCTGCGCGAGCTCGGCATCCCCATCGACGTGGTGCGCGACCCGTGGGAGGACGAGCCCGGCTACCGGATCGAGCGGCAGTCGTACGAGCTGCCCGAGATCACCCTGGAACCCGACGAGGCCGCCGTGCTGGGGCTGGCCGCCCAGGTGTGGCAGCGCGCCAGCCTGGCCGAGGCCGCCTCGGGGGCGCTGCTGAAGCTGCGCGCCGGCGGCGTCGCCACCGACCAGCCCGTCGGCGCGGCGATGGGCGGGGGAGCGCTGGAACTGCGCGTCGACACCCGCGACCCCGCCTTCCCCGCGTTGTGGAACGCCGTACGCGACCGGCGGGTGGTGCGCTTCGACTACCGCGGCGCCGGCAGCGAGGAGGTCCGCACCCGCACCGTGGAGCCGTGGGGCGTGGTCAGCAGGCGCGGCCGCTGGTATCTCGCCGGGTTCGACCGCGGCAGGGACGCCCCGCGCGCCTTCCGCCTCAGCCGCATCACCGGGCAGGTCGCGGCGGTCGGCAAGCCGGGCGCGGTCGAGGTGCCGGAAGGCGTCGACGTGCGGTCCATGGTCGGCTACCCCGACGAGGCGACGGACGAGCGGGTCGCGGTGGTCCGCGTGCGCCAGGGGACGTGCGAGGGGGTTCGCCAGCTGGCCAGGGCCGTGCACACCGGCGCGGACGGGTGGGACGACGCCGAGCTGACCTTCTCCGACCCCGAGCGGCTGGCCGGGTGGATGGCCAGCCTCGGCGGCGACGTCGAGGTCGTCGAGCCCCCCGACGCCCGCGAGGCCGTCATCCGCCGACTGAAAGGGGCGCTCGCATGAGCGGGTCCGCCGACCGGCTGCCGCGACTGCTGTCGCTGGTGCCGTACCTGATGTCCCACCCCGGGGCGCAGGTCGGCGAGGTGGCCGCGGTGTTCGGGCTGAGCGAGAAGCAGCTCATCGACGACCTGCAGCTCGTGTGGATGTGCGGGCTGCCCGGTCACACCCCCGGCGACCTCATCGACGTGTCCTGGGACGGCGGCGAGATCCTCATCGACAACGCCGACACGATCGCCAGGCCGCTGCGGCTGGGCATCGACGAGGCCAGCGCGCTGCTGGTCGCGCTGCGCATGCTGGCCGCGACCCCGCAACTGGCCGACGTGCAGGGCGCGGGAGACGCGCTGCCCCGCGTGATGGCCAAGCTGGAGCAGGCGGCCGGCGAGGGCGCGGCCACCGTCAGCAGCCAGGTCGCCGTCGACGTCGAGGCCGCCCCCGACGCCCTGCCGCGCGTGCGCGAGGGCCTCACCAAGGGACGCAGGCTGTCGCTGCGCTACTACGTGCCGGGCCGCGACGAGGTGACGCCGCGCGAGGTCGACCCGATGCGGATCGTGGTCGTCGACGGCCGCGCCTACCTGGAGGGCTGGTGCTACCGCGCCGAGGCGATGCGGCTGTTCCGGCTCGACCGGATGCTCGGCGTCGACCTCCTCGACGTGCCCGCCGACCCGCCCGCCGAGGCCGAGCCCATCGACCTCGCCCAGGGGGTCTTCCGGCCCTCGCCCACCGACGAGCTGGTCGAGCTGGAGGTCAGCGCCGCCGGCCGGTGGATCGCCGAGTACTACCCGTGCGAGCAGGTCACCGAGCTGGGCGAGGGGCGGCTGCGGGTGGCGCTGCGCGCCCGCGACCAGGACTGGATCCTCAAGCTGGCGCTGCGCCTCGGCGACACCGGCAGGGTCGTCGCGCCGCCCGCGATGGCCGAGGCCGTGCGCCAGGAGGCCGAGCGGGCCCTGGCGTTGTACGCTCACCGGTCATGACGTGGATTCTCCTGGCCGCCGGGCTGTGCCTGGCCGGGCTGGCCGTGCTCGGGGTCGCGGGCGCCCGGGTCGTGGCCGCCGCACGTGACCTGAACAGGGAGATCGCTCAGGTTCATGAGCAATTCAGGGATAAACAGGACGCCAAGGGATGAGGCAGCGGCCCCGGCAGCGTACGATCGGTCGTGAAGGACAGCACTCGTTAACCATGAAGGACGTCACATGAACTTGGGAGCTCCGGAGATCATCCTGATCCTGGTGGCCTTGGTCCTGCTCTTCGGCGCCAAGAAGCTGCCGGACCTCGCCCGTGGCGTCGGACGGTCCCTGCGCATCTTCAAGGCCGAGACCAGCAAGATGAACGATGACGACGACGACAAGCCGACCGTCGTGCAGGCACAGCCCGAGGCCCAGCAGCAGCAGCCGGCCGCGCCGCAGCAGCTTCAGGCCGCGGCCCCCGCGCCGGAGCCGTCGGCCGAGGAGCAGGCCCGCCGGCTCGAGGAGCAGGCCGCCAAGCTGCGTGCGAGCGCCCAGGCCGACAAGCGCCCCTGACCCCTCTCCTCCTCACTCCCTGGACTGGTGATGGCGCTGCTGAAACGGTCGGGGCCCAAGCCTGAGCCCGATCCCGAAGGCCGGATGCCGCTCATGGAGCACCTGCGCGAGCTGCGCAACCGGCTGCTCATCGCGCTCGCCGCCCTCGTGGTGGGCCTGATCATCGGGTGGATCGTCTTCGACCCGGTGTGGGCGGTGCTCAAGGAGCCCTACTGCTCGACCGCCCAGTCGCGTCAGCTCACGGGCGAGTGCAGCCTGACCTACAACGGCATCTTCTCGTCGTTCTTCCTGACGTTGAAGGTCTCGCTGATGGTCGGCCTGGTGCTGTCGTCGCCGGCCTGGCTCTACCAGATCTGGGCGTTCGTCACCCCGGCCCTCTACCGCACCGAGAAGCGTTACACGGTGCTGTTCCTGGCGCTGGCCATCCCGCTGTTCGCGCTGGGCGCGGGGCTCTCCTACTTCATCATGGACACCGCGCTCGGCTTCCTGCTGGGCTTCTCGGTCGACGGCTCGGTCGCCACCATCGCGATCGACGAATACCTCGACTACGTCCTGATCATGTTGCTGATCTTCGGGGTGTCGTTCGAGCTGCCGCTGCTGCTGGTGTTCCTCAACATCATCGGGGTGCTGTCCCACGAGGCGGTGGCCAAGCACCGGCGGCTGGTCATCTTCCTGATGTTCGTGTTCGGCGCCGTCGTCACGCCCGGCGGCGACCCCATCACCATGATGGCGCTGGCCGCGCCGATGATCGTGCTGTTCGCGGCGGCCGAGCTGTTCATGTACCTGCGGGAGAAGCGCAACCCGGCGAGCGAGTTCGGGCACCTGTCCGACGACGAGGCCTCACCGCTGGAGGCGGACGACACGCCGCTCGACGACGGTCCCGACACCACCCGCGCCGAAGAGGATTCCGGTTCCGGGCGATAGGCGATAAGTTCCGGGCGTGTCCCCTCAACTCGCCCTGCTCGTCAACCCCGCCGCGCGCGGCGGTCGCACCCTGCGCCTGCTGGAGCCGGTGGCGCGCCGCCTGCGCGCCGGCGGGGCCGAGCTGTCGGTGATCGTCGGCGACGACGCCGGCGACGCCCTCGACCGTGCCTGCACCGCCGTCGCCGAGCGCCCGGACGCGCTCGTGGCCTTCGGCGGCGACGGCCTGGTGCACCTCGCCGTACAGGCCGTGGCCGGTACGGACGTGCCGCTCGGCATCATCCCCGCCGGCACCGGCAACGACATCGCGGCGGCGCTCGGAGTGCCGTGCGGCAACCCCGTCGCCGCCGCCAGGACCGTGCTGCGGATGAGAGCGCGGCGCGTCGACGCCGCCCGCGTCGTGGCGGGGCCGGCGGACGAGTTGTTCGCCGGGGTGATGTGCTGCGGGTTCGACTCGCGGGTCAACGAGCGCGCCAACCGGCTCACCTGGCCGCCGGGGATGCTGCGATACGTCGTGGCGATGGTGGACGAGCTGCGGTCTTTCCGGCCCATCCCGTTCCGCGTCACGCTCGACGAGGACGAGGTGATCGAGCGGGAGGCCATGCTGGTGGCCGTCGCCAACACGCGTTCGTACGGCGCGGGGATGCGGGTGTCGCCGGACGCCAGCCCCGACGACGGGCTGCTGGACGTGGTGATGCTGGAAGCCGTGCCGAAGGCCGAGTTCCTGCGGGTCTTCCCCAGCGTCTACCGGGGCACGCACGTGGCTCATCGTGCCGTGTCGATCCGGCGGGTGCGCAGCGTGCGGCTGGAGGCGCCGGATGTGGTCGCCTACGCAGACGGCGAACGGGTGGGGCCGGTGCCGGTGCACTGCGAGGTCCGGCCTGGGGCGTTACGCGTTCTCGTATGAAATCTACATAGTAAAGGCGCCTGGTCCGGGCGCCCGCGCGCCCTCCCCGCAAGCCCGGCGGGACGGACCGGAATGGCGATTTCGGTAGGCTGGCCGGTATGACAACGCCAGCGGAACGCTATGCGGCCTTCCGTCAGAAGCACGGAGACGACGGGGCCGCTCTCAGATCGTTCCGAGGCCTCTACGACTTCGCGCTGGACGACTTCCAGCTGGACGCCTGCCGGGCTCTGGAGGCCGGTGACGGCGTCCTGGTGGCGGCCCCCACGGGGTCGGGCAAGACGGTCGTCGGCGAGTTCGCCGTCCATCTGGCGCTGGAGCAGGGCCTCAAGTGCTTCTACACCACCCCCATCAAGGCGCTGTCCAACCAGAAGTACAACGACCTGGTCAAGCGCTACGGCACCGCCAAGGTGGGCCTGCTGACCGGCGACAACAGCGTCAACGGCGAGGCACCCATCGTGGTCATGACCACCGAGGTGCTGCGCAACATGCTCTACGCCGGCTCGGCGACGCTGGCCGGGCTCGGGTTCGCCGTGATGGACGAGGTCCACTACCTCGCCGACCGCTTCCGCGGCGCGGTGTGGGAAGAGGTCATCATCCACCTGCCCGAGTCGGTCCGGCTGGTGGCGCTGTCGGCGACCGTCAGCAACGCCGAGGAGTTCGGCGAGTGGCTGGGAGAGGTGCGCGGCGACACCACGGTGATCGTCGACGAGCACCGCCCGGTGCCGCTGTGGCAGCACATGATGGTCGGCAACCGCGTCTACGACATGTTCGTCAGCGACGACCTGACGCCCCGCATCAACCCCACGCTGATGCGGGTGACGCGCGACGCCGAGCGGCTGACCGCGGGCCGGGGCAGGCGCGGCTACGGCAGGCCGCAGCGCTCCCGCCCGCCCGACCGGGTGCAGGTGATCGAGAAGCTTGACGCCGAGGGGCTGCTGCCGGCGATCACGTTCATCTTCTCCCGCGCCGGCTGCGACGCGGCCGTGCAGCAGTGCCTGTACGCCGGCATCCGGCTCACCACCGAGCGCGAGCGGCACGAGATCAGGCAGCTCGTCGACGAGCGCACCGCCCACCTGCCCGACGAGGATCTCGCGGTGCTCGGCTACCTCGAGTGGCGCGACTGCCTGGAGCGGGGCCTGGCCGCGCACCACGCGGGCATGCTGCCGGCCTTCAAGGAGGTCGTGGAGGAGCTGTTCACGCGCGGGCTCGTCAAGGCCGTGTTCGCCACCGAGACGCTGGCCCTGGGCATCAACATGCCGGCCCGCAGCGTGGTGATCGAAAAGCTCGACAAGTGGAACGGCGAGGCCCACGCCGACCTCACCCCCGGCGAATACACCCAGCTCACCGGGCGGGCCGGGCGGCGCGGCATCGACGTCGAGGGCCACGCCGTGGTGTTGTGGCAGCCCGGCATGGACCCGCTGTCGGTGGCGGGCCTGGCCGGCACCCGCACCTACCCCCTGCGCTCCAGCTTCCAGCCCTCCTACAACATGGCGGTCAACCTCGTCGGCCAGTTCGGCAGAGAGCGTGCCCGTGCGCTGCTGGAGGAGTCGTTCGCGCAGTTCCAGGCCGACCGGGCGGTCGTGGGGCTGGCCAAGCAGTTGCGCAAGCACGAGGAGGCGCTGGAGGGCTACCAGGAGGCCATGACGTGCCACCTGGGCGACTTCCCCGAATACGCCGCGCTGCGCCGCCGCCTGTCCGACCGCGAGGCCGAGCTGTCACGGCAGCGCGGCGCCGCCCGCCGCGCCGCCGCCGTGCGGTCGCTGGAGGCGCTGCAGCCGGGCGACGTGATCCGGGTGCCCGGCGGGCGCCGGGCGGGCCTGGCGATCGTGCTCGACCCCGGCCGCAACCCGCGCGGCCGCGCCGCCGGCACCGGGCCCAGCCCGCTGGTGCTGACCATCGGCAAGCAGGTCAAGAAGCTCGACCCGGCCGACTTCCCCGTGCCGGTCGAGCCGCTGGAGAAGCTGCGCATCCCGAAGAACTTCAACGGGCGCTCGCCCAAGGAGCGCGCCAACCTGGTCTCCACGCTGCTGGCCAAGATCGGCGACCGGGATCTGGGCAAGCCGCCCAGGGTCCGCGACCACGCGGTGGAGGACGACGAGGTCAACGAGCTGCGCCGGCGCATCCGGCAACACCCCTGCCACGGCTGCGACGAGCGCGAAGACCACGCGCGCTGGGCCGAGCGCTACCACAAGCTGCTGCGCGAGACCGAAGGCTTGCGCCGCCGGGTCGAAGGCCGCTCCCACGTCATCTCCCGCACGTTCGACCGCATCTGCACGGTGCTGGAACAGCTGGGCTACCTCGACGGCGAGGCCGTCACCGACGAGGGCCGCCGGCTGGGCCGCATCTACACCGAGCTCGACCTCCTCACCGCCGAATGCCTGCGGATGGGGTTGTGGGAGGAGCTCGACCCGAGCGAGCTGGCGGCGTGCGTGTCGGCCCTCGTGTTCGAGTCGCGGGCGGCCGACGACGCCCGCAGGCCCAAGATCCCCGCGGGACGGGCCCAGGACGCCCTGACCTCGATGACGCGGTTGTGGGGCGAGCTGGAGGCCATCGAGTCCGACCACGGGCTGTCCACGATCAGGGAGCCCGACATGGGCTTCGCGTGGGCGGCGTTCCGCTGGGCCAAGGGGCACAGCCTCGACGCGGTGCTCCTGGAGGGCGTCAACGGCAACGAACTGGCCGCTGGCGACTTCGTACGGTGGGTCAAGCAGCTGATGGACCTGCTCGGCCAGCTGGGGAGCGCCGCGCCGCAGGGCAGCAAGATCAAGCAGACGTCGGTCAAGGCCATGGACGCCATGCGGCGCGGCGTGGTGGCCTACTCCTCGCTCACCTGAGCACCCGCCCGCGCGCGAGCCCCGTACGAGCCGCGCGCGGGCGTCAGGGAGTACTCCGCAGCGCTGGTTCCCCGGGCTGGTTCTCCGGGCTGTTGCTCGCGCTGCCTCTTCGGGCTACTTCCCGGCGCGGCCGCCGAACACGGTCAGTGCCAGGCCGAGCAGGCCGGCGACGACGCTGGCGGCCGTCAGCGCGGCGCCGTCGAGCACCAGGTGCAGCAGGCCGAAGTGACGGTCGAAGACGAAGTCGGCGATGAGGCCGCCGAAGCCCTGGATCATGAGGAGCACACCGAGGATTGCCATGCCTCGACGATCGCAGGTCGAGGCGGCCGGATCATCGAACCAAAGTATCGGCGCCCCTGTTCCTTGGAACCAGTTCTCAGAAGCATCATTGACGTTCGCCTGACTTCTCCTAGGACATTATCCCGTTTACATGAGATTTAACGGCGATGCGAAGTGCCGTTCTCGCCGGGATTCTCCGGTCAAGTCTCTTTTAAATGGCGAATATGCCGTGCTATATCGCAATTCGGGTGCTAGTGTCCGTTTTGTGCAAGTTAGCCAACGGGGGAGGAATCATGGCTAGCACGCAGTTCACACAGGTCGGCCACCAGCTCGGATGGGGATGCCGTAGGCGGCGTCGTCGCCGCTGGTGCGGCGGATGCCGTCGTCGCCGCTGGTGGGGCTGGGGGTGGTAAACCGCCCCGCTGAGAGCCGGCGGCTGAGCCGCCGGCTCTCATTCTCTGTCTCCGGCCGAGAGCTCGCTCCGGCGATTTCCATTCGCCGGACATTCCGCCAGTTCTGGCCGGACACTCGCGGATTGCGCCGCCTATTCGCGGCCGGCGTCGTCCTCGCCATCGTCGCCGCGCTCTGCGAGGTCGCCGCGATCCGCCTGTTCGGTCACATCACCGATGAAGTGCTCACCACCAAAGAACTCGGGGCCTTCTGGACTCCGGCATTCACCTGGCTCGGCCTCGCCGCGATCGCGGGTGCGGCGTCCTTCGGCGGGACGTACATCACCGCGCTCGGCGCCGAACGGTTCCTGCTGAAGTTGCGCGACCGGGTCTACGCCCACCTGCAGACGCTCGCGCCGGAGTTCTCGGAGAAGCGGCGGCTGGGCGACCTGATGGCACGCCTGACCGACGACGTCGAGGCCATCGAGGAACTCGTCGGATCGGGTGTGGTCAAAGCCGTCACCACGGTCGCCAGCGTGATCTTCTTCGCGGGAGCCGCCTTCTTCATCCGGTGGGACCTCGCGCTGATCACGATGGCCCTGATCCCGGCGTTCCTGGTGGTCTCCAAGGTGTTCGCCGCCAAGTTCAGGATCGCCGCGGCGCGCGAGCGCCAGAGCAACGGCGTCATGAACAGCGTCCTGGAGGAAGGGCTGGCCAACCAGCCGCTCGTGCAGGCGTACAACCGGCAGGGCGCGGAGTCGCGGCGCCTGCACGGGGAGGGCCGCAACTGGCTGCGCGCCAACATGACGCAGGCCTGGCTGTCCGGCCTGTACGGCCCCGCCGTGCAGGTCATCGAGACCGTCTGCCTGATCGTCATCCTCGGGTTCGGCGCGTGGGAGATCGCCGCCGGCCGGCTGACCATCGGCGGCCTGCTCGCCTTCGCCGCCTACCTGGCCATGCTGTACCCGGCCGTGCAAGGGCTGGGAGAGCTGGCCCTGACGGTGTCCGAGGCGGCGGCCGGGTCCGACCGGGTCATCGAGATCCTGCGGACCGGGGCCACCGTCACCGACGCTCCCGACGCCGTGCCCGCGGGCAGGAGCAGCGGGCGGATCGCGTTCGAGCGGGTGGGCTTCGCCTACCCGGGACGAGGGCGGCCGGTCCTGCGGGACGTGTCGTTCACCGCCGAGCCGGGCGACGTCGTCGTCATCGCCGGGCCCAGCGGATCGGGCAAGTCGACGCTGGCCAAGCTGCTGCTGCGCTTCTACGACCCGGACGCCGGACGCATCCTGCTGGACGGCGCCGACATCCGGGGCCTGACGCGCCGGTCGCTGCGCGAGAACGTCACGATCCTGCACCAGGAGACGCTGATGTTCTCGGGGTCGGTCCGCGACAACATCGCCTACGGGCGGCCCGGCGCCTCGCTCGACGAGGTCATCAGGGCCGCCGAGGCAGCGGGCGTGCACGACTTCGTCAAGGTGCTGCCCCAGGGCTACGACACGCCGGTGGGGCAGCGGGGACGGCTCCTGTCCGGCGGGCAGCGGCAGCGGATCGCGATCGCCAGGGCCATCCTGCGCGACGCGCCCGTGCTGGTGCTGGACGAGCCCATGACCGGGCTGGACGCCGCGACGGCCGCGCAGATCATGCAGCCGCTGCGGCGCCTCATGGCAGGGCGTACGACGCTGATGATCACGCACGACCCGCGGCACGTGCCGGAAGGCGCGCGCAGGGTGGAGCTGGAGCCGGTGCGAGCGCCGGAGCGCATCCGGCTCAAGCGCGTCGGCGCCCGCGGCACCCGCTCCCCGGTGCGCTGCTGACCCCCTCTCTGACCCGCCGGATGGTTGCCCCGGCCCGCGACACCCGCCCTACGGGGCGGGTGTCGTGGTTCCGGGCCCGGCTCGCCGCCGGAGCGGCCGCCCGCTAGAATCGCGAGGCTCTCTCCGCTCGCGCCCGACCGCGTGGAGAGACTCTCCCCGCGTCGAAGGCAGGTTCCCCTCGTGACTCCTCCAGTGCCTGGTGGGAGCGGCTTCTCGCGTCCCCATGCCGAGACCGGCGACACCCGGGCCCTGCCCGTCGCGAGCACAGGAACTCCGCCAGGGAGACGGCGTCCCCGCGGGGTCGCGCGGCAGTCCTCACGCCGGGTCTGATGGGCGACGACCACAACTCGGCCCGGCCGCTGCGCGCCGACGCCCGGCGCCACCGGGAGCGGGTGCTGCAGATCGCGCGGGAGGCCCTGGCCGGAGACGGGCTGACGATCTCCTTCGACGAGATCGCCCGGCGGGCCGGATTCGGGGTCGGCACCGTCTACCGGCACTTCCCCACCGAGGAGGCGCTGTTCGAGGCGGTGCTGCTGGGGCGGATCGAGAGGTTCCTGGCCGACGCGCGCGGGCTGGCCACCTCCGAAGACCCGGGCAGGGCGTTCTTCGGCTGGTTCGCGAAGGTCGTCGATGAGGCCGCGGCCAACCAGGCGCTCTGCGACATGCTGGGAGGAGGCCCCCGGCCGGCCTTACGGCCGGGTTCCACGCTGGAGGACGACTTCGCCGCCGCGATCGACCGTCTGCTGGCCAGGGCCCAGCGGGTCGGCGCGGTACGCCCGGGCCTGACCGGCCAGGACGTGGCCGACCTGCTGAGAGGATGCCTGGTCGCCGAGCGGAGGGCGCGGTCCAGGCACGGCACGGTGCGGATGGCGGAGGTGGTCTGCGACGGCATGCGGCCCTCCGGCTGACCTCTTGGCCGGGGCACGTCAAGGTGATGTGAGGTGCGCGTCCAGGCCGGTGATGCGCAGGAGCCGTCTCATGGGGGGCGGTGCGCCCGTGACGCGCAGCGGGGTGTCCTGGCTCATGGCCTGATTCCGGACGGAGACGAGGGCGCCGAGCCCGGCCGCGTCGATGAAGGACAGGCCGCTCACCTCGACGACCAGGTTGAACGTGCCGTTGCGGGCACCGGCCTCCCGCAGCAGCCGGGCCAGCCGCCCGCGGAGCACCTCGGCGGTGGCGATGTCGAGCTCGCCGGAGACGCTGACGGTCACCGTGCCGTCGTGGCGGCTGGTGGTCAGGTGCAGTGGGTCCATCCGCGTTCTCTCCAGGGCTGGAATCGTCCCGTAGGTGGCGCGAACCCCGCCCTTGCCGTACACGCCGGATGCTGTATTCGTGTTACACGTAGTTTCGTGCGTGTTTCTGGTGGAGTGTACAGGTCCGGCGCCGCTTGTTCAGGGGACTTGCGGGGTTTCGGGGGAAAAGAGAAATCCCGAGGAAAACAATTCCGGTTACCAGATGCAAGATTCCCTGCCCTTCAGCGTCGTTTGGCCCCGAGAAGGGTGACCGGCGAAGTCCCGCGGGTCGCCGGGCAGCTCAGCGCGCCGGGACGGTGGCAGGCGGCCCCCGCCACGGCCCGCCACGGCCCGCACGGCCCGGCGTCCGTGCGGGCCGCGGCGGGGGCCGCGCGGGCGAGCTCGCCGGACCACGGGCGGGAGCGGGGCGAACGGTGTCGCGCGGAGGCCTGTCGCCGTGGAACGGCGCCGACCACCCGGATGCTGTTCTCATGCCGGAGGCGACCAGACGAAATTTAGGGAAATTGTATGATTTGACAGGCAAGATCACACTACGCTGCTCCTCGGTAAGATACGAGGGAAAGTACAGAACAGTGTGGATCGCAATCGCAGTGCCGGCCGCCATCGTCGTGGGCATGGTGATCTGGTGGCTCCGCAGGGACACCGTCGGTGGCGATGCCGCCGGTCAGTTCGAGGTGGAGCGGAAGCGGGGCTGGGAGCTCCGGCTCACGCCGGAGGCCCAGGCGGCGTTCATGGAAGGCCTGCGGGCCTACAACGACGCGGGCAACCGCCTGGCCGTCGCCGGCGAGCAGGGAGTGCTCACGACGTACGACCCGCCGCGGCTCATCTCGCTGCACCTGCTCGCCGACGTGTTCGCGGCCCGGGGGGACGCCGCGCTGCACGACCCGCAGGAGACGGTGGCGGCGCTGATGGACCGGCTGGCGGGAGCCGAGCGGCCTGGAGTGCTGCACCTGCGCCCCGGCTGGCTGAGCGGTGAGGTCGACGGCATGGACCGGGAGCGCTTCACCGAGGCGGTGCGTGACATCGTGTGCGGCGAGCGGGCCGCGGGCGTCGTGAGCCGGTCGGCTGACGAGACGGTGGGGGCGCTCCAGGTGGCCGTGCTCGGCGAGCCGTCCGCCGCGCAGGCCGGGGAACCGGCGCCCGTCAACGGCAGGCCGGTGCCCGCGACGGCCGGGCCGGCCACGACGGCGGTCAAGGACCGCACGGACGAAACCCCCGTCTCGGACGCACCGCTCGGGTCGGACGCACCGCTCGGGCAGCATCCCCCGCCTGTGTCGGATCCTCCGCCTGTGTCGGATCCTCCGCCTGTGTCGGATCCTCCGCCTGTGTCGGATCCTCCGCCTGTGTCGGATCCTCCGCCTGTGTCGGATCCTCCGCCTGTGTCGGACCCTCCGCCTGTGGCGGACGCTCCGCTCGGACAGCACGCTCCGGCCGTGCCGGACACTCCAGCTGCGCCGGACGCTCCACCGCTGGGCGCTTCGCCCGCGCCGGGAGGGCGCGTCAACACGATGATGCTGGATCTGGCCCGGGTGCTCGACCGCTACCGGGAGGCTCGCGGCAAGCAGCCGGACGCCACCCCCGAGGCGCTGCTGCGCGAGGTCCTGCCGCGCCTGATCGCCTCCGGCGGGCCCGGGCTGACCTGGACCCGGCCGCCCTCACCGGACGACCTGCGCATCGTGCTCGCCGGCACGGGCTCGCCCGGGCTGCGCTGATCCGGCCCGTACGGGCTTCGCCGACGCCGGCGCCCTCCGCCGTGCGGGCCCGCGGCAGAGGGCGCGGGCCGGGCCTTCGCGGCGCGCGGCGCCGGAGGCGCGGCGCCGGAGGCGCGTCGCACGAGGCGGGACGGTGTGCCGTCAGTTCTCGGCGCGGCCCTGGCGCCAGTAGCCCATGAAGGCCACCGCGCGCCGGTCCATGCCGCGTTCGGCGACCAGGTGCCGGCGCAGGGTCCTGATGACGGACGCCTCGCCGGCCAGCCACGCGTACAGCGGCCCGTACGGCGGCGCCTCCTGCGGCACCTCCCACAGCTCCTCGGCGTCCACGTCGACGTCGTCGAAGGTGTCGGGCACGGGCAGCGGGGGCAGCAGGCGCCCGGCGGCGGCCCGTACGGCGGGGACGAGGTCCGCGCCGCGCTCACCTCCGTTCCTGGCCAGCCAGGTCACCTTGACGGAGGCGGCCGTCTCGACCGGCAGGAAGTCGTCCTCTCCCGGTACTTCCATCAGCACCTCGCCCGCCAGGTCGGCGGGCAGCCGCTCCAGCACGCCGCAGATCGCCGGCACCGCGGTCTCGTCCCCGGCCAGCAGCACGCAGCCGGTGCCGGTCGGCGGGCGGAACTCCAGGCCTCCGTGCGTGCCCTCGTAGCGCGCGTCGGGGCCGAAGAGCGCCGCGACGTCGCCGGGGCGCACCTTCTCCGCCCACCGCGCGACGGGGCCGCCGTCGGGGTGCATGACCACGTCCACGTCGACCTCGCCGGCCTCGGGGCGCACCAGCCTGGCGGTGTACGTGCGCATCGGGTTGCGCTTGTCGTCGTCGAGCTCCCGCCAGCGCATGTACCAGTCGGGGCCGGTCGGCAGGTGCGCCAGGCCGTGCCCCGGCAGCGGCAGGATGAGCTTGAGCCGCTGGTCGTAGCCGTTGTCGGCGAACACGCGCAGGTTCTCACCCTTGAAGGTGACCCGGAGGAAGGACGGGCTCAACCGCTCGAGCCGGTCCACCCGTACGTCGAACATGCGATACGGCTCGGTCATCCCCGCGCACTCTCCGATCTTAATTAGGTGAGCCTAACCTAACGGATCGGAAGCGGTATGGCCAGCCGGGGGAGGTGGATGCAAGGTCGCCGGATATTTCCGTATATGGCGGAAGACGTGCAACTCCCGCGCCAGGCCCCTCGGTCGCGGTGCGGCGAAAGGCCGTCCGGTAGCGTCGTACCGCTGAAACCTCAAGGCGCCGGCCCGCGCCTGCCCCCGAGCCGAGGAGGCCGACGTGTCCCCCCACATCCTTTCCGCCGCGGGCGTCGCCCTGGTGCTCGACGGCCCCGGTCCAGGTCTGCCACGGGTGCTCCACTTCGGCGCCGGCCTGGGGCCGGTCGCCGGATCCGCGCTGGAGCCGGTGCTGGCGTCCCTGACTCCCGCGCCGCCGCTGCTGCCCGCCCAGGGAGACGGCTGGTACGGCAGGCCGGGCCTGTCGGGTGGCCGGGCCGGCGAGCACTGGCCGGTCCGCTGGAGCCTCGACCGGCTCGACGTGACGGCAACCCCCGGAGCGGGCGGCACGGTGACCGTCGCGGCCTCCGACGCCAGGGCCGGGCTCGCGCTGGAGAGCGAGCTGGCCATGGACGCCCGCGGCCTGGTGACGATGCGGCACACGGTGACCAACACCGCCGCCTCCCCCTACCGGCTGGAGGGGCTGACCTGCTCGCTGCCGGTGCCGCCGCGGGCGGGGGAGCTGCTCGACTTCACCGGCCGGTGGGCGATGGAGAAGGCGCCGCAGCGCCGGGCGTTCGGGTTCGGCGTGTGGTCGAGGGAGAGCCGGCGGGGCCGCACCGGGCACGACGGCACCGGCCTGCTGGTGGCCGGGACCGAAGGGTTCGGCTTCCGTTCCGGCGAGGTGTGGGGGGTGCACGCGGGCTGGAGCGGCAACCACCTGCACCACGCCGAGCGCCTGCCCGAGGGCCCGGCGCTGCTGGCCGCGGGCGAGCTGCTCGAGCCCGGCGAGGTCGTGCTGGCGCAGGGGGAGAGCTACCGCACGCCCCGGGTGTTCTTCACCTGGTCGGGCGGCGGGCTCGACCAGGCGAGCGGACGGCTGCACGACCACCTGCGCGCGCAGGGCCCGCTGCCGGTGCGGCCCGTCACCCTCAACAACTGGGAGGCCACCTACTTCGACCACGGCCTCGACCGGCTGCTCGAACTGGCCGAGCGGGCCGCGGCGGCCGGGATCGAGCGGTTCGTGCTCGACGACGGCTGGTTCCGCCACCGCCGCGACGACCGGGCCGGGCTCGGCGACTGGTACGTCGACGAGGGCGTGTGGCCGGACGGCCTGCACCCGCTGGCCGACCGGGTGCGCAAACTCGGCATGCAGTTCGGGCTCTGGTTCGAGCCCGAGATGGTCAACCCCGACTCCGACCTGGCCCGCGAGCATCCCGACTGGATCCTCGGCCAGGCCGAACGCCTGCCGCCGCCGCAGCGCAACCAGCAGGTCCTCGACGTCGCCAGGCCGCAGGCGTACGCGTACCTGCTGGAGCGGCTGGACACCCTGGTCGGCGAGTACGCGCTCGACTACATCAAGTGGGACCACAACCGCGACATCGCCGAGCCCGTGCACGACGGAGCGCCGGGCGTGCACGCGCAGACCGAGGCCGCCTACCGGCTGATCGACGAGCTGCGCCGCCGCCATCCGGGGCTGGAGATCGAGTCGTGCTCGTCCGGCGGCGCGCGCGTCGACTACGGCATCCTGGCCCGCACCGACCGGGTGTGGACCTCCGACAGCAACGACGCGCTCGACCGGCAGGCCATCCAGCGCTGGACCGGGCTGCTGGTGCCGCCGGAGCGGCTGGGCTGCCACGTCGGCGCGCCGAAGGACCACGGCTCCGGCCGCCGGCTGCCGCTGGCCTTCCGGGCCGCCACCGCGCTGTTCGGGCACATGGGCGTCGAGTGGGACCTGACCTCGGCGAGCGAGGCCGAGCTCCAGGAGCTGGCCACGTGGATCGCCCTGCACAAGCGGCTGCGCCCGGTGCTGCACGCGGGCCGGGTGGTGCGGGCCGACCACCCCGACCCGTCGGCGCTGCTGCACGGCGTGGTGACGCCCGGGCGCGGGGTGTTCGCGTTCGTGCAGCTCACCACCCGGCTCACCACCGGGCCCGGCCCGCTGCGGCTGCCCGGCCTCGACCCCGCGGCCACCTACGACGTGCGGGTGGCCGGGCCGCTCCCCGAGGGGGCAGGGCTGCCCGGGTGGACCGCCGCCCCGGTGCGGCTGCCGGGCTCGGTGCTCGGCGAGCTCGGGCTGCCGGCGCCGACGCTGCGGCCGGCGTCGGCGCTGGTCATCGAGGTGGAGCGGGCCTAGAGGCGCGGGCGAAGGCCTAGCGGTAGCCCTTCGCCAGCACCTCCTGCGTGTCGTGGGTGATCCGGGCAGCCAGCTCGGAGGGGAGCGCGGTGCGCGGCGGGCGGCAGACGCCGCCCTTGCGCCCCGCCAGGTCCATCGACAGCTTGACGGACTGCACGAACTCCGTCTTGGAGTCCCAGCGCAGCAGCGGGTGCAGGTCGCGGTAGATGGGCAGCGCCTTGTCCAGGTCGCCGGAGGTGGCCAGACGATAGAGCTCGACCGTGGAGCGCGGGATCATGTTGGGGTAGCCGGCGATCCAGCCGACCGCCCCGGCGATGCCCAGCTCCAGCAGCACGTCGTCCGACCCGATGAGCAGGTCGAGCCCGGGCGCCAGCTCGGCCAGCTCATACGCCCTGCGCACGTCGCCGGTGAACTCCTTGACGGCGACGATCAGCCCTTCCTGGTGCAGCTCGGCCAGCAGGTCGGGAGTGAGGTCCACCTTCGTGTCCAGCGGGTTGTTGTAGGCCACGACCGGCAGCCCCGCCTTGGCGACCTCCCGGTAGTGGCCGACCACGGCCTGCCGGTCGGCGCGGTAGGCGTTCGGCGGCAGCAGCAGCACGGACCCGGCGCCCGCCTCGGCCGCCTGCTCGGCCCAGCGCCGCGCCTCGGCCGCGCCGTAGGCGGCCACGCCGGGCATGACGTGGAAGCCGTCGGGGGCGGCCTCGATGGCGGTGCGCACCACGCGGGCACGCTCCTCGGCCGTGAGCGTCTGGTACTCGCCGAGCGAGCCGTTGGGGCAGACGCCGTCGCAGCCGCCCTCGGCCAGGAACCGCACGTGCTCGGCGTAACCGTCGTAGTCGACGGACAGGTCGTCGTTGAAGGGCAGCGCGGTCGCGACGTGCACGCCGTGCCAGACGGGGGCGTTCATGATCTCTCCTTGCTCCAGTTCTCCAGCCCGCTCGCGTCGATGGGCAGGGCGGCGGAGAGGTTCTCCGCGCCGCCCGCCGTGACCAGCAGGTCGTCCTCGATCCGCACGCCGATCCCGCGCAGCTCCGGGGGGAGCGTGCGGTCGTGGGCGTGGAAGTACAGTCCGGGCTCGACGGTGAGCACCATCCCCGGCGCCATCTCCGCGCCGTGGTACGCCTCGGGGCGGGATCGTGCGCAGTCGTGCACGTCGAGGCCCAGGTGGTGGCCGATGCCGCAGACCAGGTAGCGGCGGTGGTGCTGGCCGCGCTCGGACAGCGCCTCGTCCACCGAGACCGGCAGCAGCCCCCAGTCGTGCAGCCCGCGCGCGATGACCTCCATGGCCGCGTGGTGGAAGTCGGTGAAGCGGCGGCCCGGCGCCACCTGTGCCAGCCCCGCCCGGTGCGCCCGCTCGACCAGGTCGTGCACCTGCCGCTGGGCGGCGGAGAAGGCGCCGGAGACGGGGAAGGTGCGGGTGACGTCGGCGGTGTAGTGGCCGCGCACCTCCACGCCCATGTCGAGCAGCAGCAGCTCGCCGGGCACGACGGGGCCGTCGCAGCGCACCCAGTGCAGCGTGGGGGCGTGCGCGCCGCCGCCGACGATGGTGGCGTAGCCGGGGCCGTTGCCGTGCGTCCTGGCGTAGCGGTCGAAGGTGCCCTGCAACCAGCGCTCGCCGCCGCCCGCGACCGCGGCCGGGATCTCGGCGAGCACCGCGGCGAAGCCCTCCACGGTACGGTCGACCGCCTCGCGGAGCCGGGCGGTCTCCCACCCGTCCTTGATCATGCGCAGCTCGGCCAGCACCCGCCCGAGCTCCTCGGACGGTTCCGCCCAGCCGGGTCCCGCGAGCAGCGCGCCGCCCGGCGGCCCGGCGAACTCCGGCAGCGGCCGCACCCCCACCCCGAGCGCCCCGGCCCACTCGGCCAGGGACGGCGAGGGGCCGACCCACAGCTCGCCGTAGGCGGCGTCGGCGTAGAAGCCCTGGTCGCCGGGGCGGGCGGGTGCGGGCAGGTAGAGCGTGGCCTCCCCGCCCGCGACGACGGCCACGGCGTTCTCCACCGCGCAGCCGGTGAGCCAGTAGAAGTCGCTGTCCACCCGGAAGTCGTAGGCGGTGTCGTTGCTGCGCACCGGAGCCCGGCCGGCCGCCACGACGGCGGTCGTGCCGGGCAGCGCGGCGGCGAGCCTGGCCCGGTGGGCCGCGGCGGCCTCGGCCGCGCCGGGCTCCACCGGAGGTGTGCACGCGGGGGAGTCCCAGCCCTCGGCGATGTACGCGGCGAACGCGGGGATCTCCGCCAGCTTGGGCAACCGGCCGTCGGTCACGGGGTGATTCCTCCTCCTAGGTCGCGGACGAGCCCGGTCAGCCGGGTGAAGACCCGGTCGTCGCCGATGCCGTCGTGCTCGTACTCGTTGGTGACCCACGCCTGGGTGTTGCCGACCCGGGCGGCGGTGTCCAGTTGCAGGCCGGCGTCGACGTACATGTCGTCGAAGTAGACGGCCGCGGCCACCGGCACCTCGTTGGCGGCCAGCCGGTCGAGGTCGTACAGCGGCGGCCACGCGGCGCGCTCGGCGAGCAGTTCGACGGCCGGGCCGAAGGGGCGCAGCGCGCGGATCTCCCCGAACATCCAGGGGTAGATCATCTCGCCGGTGAACAGCAGCGGCCTGGCGTCCTCGGCGAAGGCGGGATGCCGGGCGCGCTCCCGCTCGGCCGCCCACGCGGTCGCGCCGGGCCCCGAGCCGTAGATGCTCTCCTGCAACGCCGCGAACAGCGGGTTGTCGGCGTAGGAGGAGCGGGCCAGCACCTGGTGCAGGAACGTCTCCGGCAGGTCGCCGCGCCCGCCGGGCAGGGCCTTGTCGGGCAGCTCGTCGAGCAGCCAGTGCATGCGCTCGTAGCCCGGCTTCATGCCGAAGTCGATGCCGAGCGACTGCAGCCGCCGCACGGTGAGGGTGTCGCCGTCGGGCAGGAGCACGTCGCCGGCGGCCAGCCGGTCGGCCAGCCGGCCGGTGGTCTCCACGTGGTGCGGGTAACGGCGGTAGAAGGCGTCGTTCTTGGCCGCCACCCGGGGATAGGTGCGCCGGTAGACCTCCGCGGCGTCGGGGTCGAGCGAGGGCAGCCCGCCCGCCACGTAGCAGGCGCTCAGCCCGCCGGGCGCGCGCGAGAGGTAGGTGAGGGTGAGGAAGCCGCCGTAGCTCTGCCCCAGCGTCGACCAGCGCCGCCCGCCGAACACCGTCGTGCGCAGGTGCTCGGCGTCGGCCACGATCGAGTCCGCGCGGAAGCGGGCCAGGTGGTCGGCTCCCTCCCGCGGGCTGAGCGCGCTCATCACGCGCCCGTCGACGCGCGAGCTGCGGCCCGTGCCCCGCTGGTCGAGCAGGATCACGCGGTACGTCTCCAGCGCCTGCCCGAGCCAGCCCGACGTGCCGGTGGGGCGCGGCCCCTTGCCTCCGGGGCCGCCCTGCAGGTAGAGCAGGCACGGCAGGTCCTCGCCGTCGCGCGCCGGGTCCACCACCTCGCGGGCGAACACGGTGATGGTGGCATCCGGGGCCGACCAGTCGAGCGGCACCTCCACGACGTGGTCGCGCATCCGCATCCCGGGGATCGTGTAAGTCGCGCTGATCAAGCTTTCTCCCTCCTGCGGCGCTCCCACTCCGGGTCGATGCGCGGGATGGCCGCCAGCAGCGTGCGCGTGTACTCGTCCTGAGGGTCGTCGAACACCTGGCCGGTCGTCCCCAGCTCGACGATCCTGCCCTCGCTCATCACGGCGACGCGCTGCGCGATCTGCCGCACCACGGCCAGGTCGTGGGCGATGAACACGTAGCTGAAGCCGCTCTCGCGCTGGAGCCGCCGCAGCAGCTCGATCACCTGCGCCTGCACGGACACGTCCAGCGCCGACACGGCCTCGTCGCAGATCACCAGCTTGGGGTTGACGGCCAGCGCGCGGGCGATGCCGATGCGCTGCGCCTGCCCGCCGGAGAACTGCGCCGGGTAGCGCAGCGAGTGGTCCGGGTTGAGACCGACGCGTTCCATCAGCTCCTTGGCATGCGCCCGGCGGCTGCCGCTGGGCGCGATGCCCTGGTAGACCAGCGGCGCCATGAGGATGCGCTCCACCGTGTGCCGCGGGTTCAGCGAGGAGAACGGGTCCTGGAAGACGACCTGGACGTTGCCGCGGAAGCGGGCCAGCGCCGCCCCCTTGGCGCGGGTGACGTCCTCGCCCTCGAACTCCAGCGTGCCCTCGCTCGGCTCCAGCAGCTTGGCGATCATCCTGGCGGTCGTCGACTTGCCGCTGCCCGACTCGCCCACCACGGCCAGCGTCTCGCCCAGCCGTACGTCGAAGCTCACCCGGTCGACGGCCGTGAACCCGGCCTTCGCGCCGAGCGGGCCGCGGGCGACGAAGCGTTTGGTCAGGTCCTTCGCGCGCAGCAGCGTCATGCGCTCACCTCGTCGAGGGGGTCGTCAATGCGGGGGATGCTGTCCAGCAACATCCGGGTGTAGTCGTGGCGGGGCTCGGCGAAGACCTGTTCCGCGGTGCCGTACTCGACCTGCTCGCCGCGCCGCATCACCAGCACGCGGGTGGCGATCGAGCTGATCACGGCCAGGTCGTGCGTGATGAACACCATGCCCATGCCGCTCTGCCCGCGCAGCTCGGCCAGCAGGCGCAGGATCTGCGCCTGCACGGTCACGTCCAGGGCCGTGGTCGGCTCGTCGGCGATCAGCAGCGAGGGCGAGCACACCAGCGCCATCGCGATCATGATGCGCTGCCGCTGCCCGCCGGAGAACTGGTGCGGGTAGTGGCGCGCCCGCCGCTCGGGGTCGGGCAGCCCCACCTGGCGCAGCGCGGCGGTGACGACCTCGCGTGCCGCCGCGCGCGAGCCGCCGCGGTGCGCGCGGTAGAGCTCCTCGATCTGCAGGCCGACCGTGTAGTACGGGTTCAGCGACGACAGCGGATCCTGGAAGATCATCGACATCCGGTCGCCGCGCAGCCGCCGCAGTTCCCTGGCGGAGGCGCCGAGCACCTCGGCGCCGTCCAGCCGGATGCTGCCGCGGGTCGTGGCGCCCTTGGGCAGCAGGCCCATGATCGCCAGGCTGGTCATCGACTTGCCGGAGCCCGACTCGCCGACGATGCCGACGGTCTCGTCCCTGCCGACGGTGAAGGAGACGTCCTTCACCACGTCGACGGGGCCGCGCGTGGTGGGGAAGGTGACGGTGAGGTCCTCTACGACCAGCAGCTCGCTCATCTCGCCGCGATCCTCACTCTCGGGTCCAGCCTCGTGTAGACGACGTCCACCACCACGTTGCCGATCACCACGAAGAACGCCGCCAGCAGCGTCACCGCCATGATCACCGGCTGGTCGTTCTTGGCGATGGAGTCGGCGGCCATCTTGCCGACGCCGTTCAGCCCGAACACCGTCTCGGTGATCAGCGCGCCGCCCAGCAGCGCCGCGAAGTCCATGCCGAAGATCGTGGCGATCGGCGTCAGCGCCGGCCGCAGCGCGTGCCTGCGCATGGTCAGCGCCGGGCTGAGCCCTTTCGACCTGGCCGTGCGCATGAAGTTCTCGGCCAGGGTGTCGATCACGTTCGCGCGGGTGAGCCGCGCGTACAGGCAGGCGTAGCCGGTGGCCAGCACGAGCCACGGCATCAGGTACGACTGGAACCAGAGCGCCGGGTCGTCGGCGAACGGCACCGCCTGCGGGAACGGCAGCACCTGCAGCTGCACCACCAGCACGTACTGCAGGGCCAGTGCCAGCACGTAGTTGGGGATGCTGGAGCCGCCCAGTGCCAGGCCCATCGCGGCGCGGTCCCACCAGGTGCCCTCCTTGACCGCGCTGAGCAGGCCCGCGACGACGCCGAGGAGCAACCACAACACCGCCGCGCCGATCGCCACGGTCGCGCTGACCGGCAGGCGCTCGACGACCATGTCCCACACGGACTGGTTGGTCTGGAAGCTGTAGCCCAGGCAGGGCGCGGCGCAGTGCACGAGGTTCGCGCCCTCGCCGTAGTCGCGCCCGGCGAGGATCCCGATGAGGAAGCCGAAGAACTGCGCCAGGAAGGGCTCG
The DNA here is from genome assembly GCF_039871615.1 of Nonomuraea sp. B10E15. Taxonomy (NCBI): domain Bacteria; kingdom Bacillati; phylum Actinomycetota; class Actinomycetes; order Streptosporangiales; family Streptosporangiaceae; genus Nonomuraea; species Nonomuraea sp. B10E15. The sequence continues at coordinate 227,839 of NZ_JBDPMB010000004.1, read as the reverse complement.
TCGAGGCCCAGGACGTCGCGGATCTGGTCGATGCGCTCCGGCGTGCACGTCTTCCCGCAGATCATCACCGCCGGGTCGGGGGAGAGCGTGAAGAAGATGACGAACGTGAACAGGCACACCAGGAAGAGGATCAGCACCACCCCGGCGGCCCGCCCGGCCAGGTAACGCGCCATCACGCGGCCTCCCCGGAGTCGAACGCGGCCCGCAGCCGGTCGCCGAGCACGGTCAGCGACAGCACGGTGAGGAACAGGAACGTGCCGGGGATGGCGAAGTACATCGGGTCGACGGCGTACCAGCCGACGGAGCTCGCGATCATCTGCCCCCACGACGGCGTGGGCGGCGTGACGCCGACGCCCAGGAACGACAGGCCCGCCTCGGTGCCGACGTAGCCGGGCACCGCCAGCGTGGTCATGACGATCAGCGAGCTGCGCAGGTTGGGCAGGATCTCCTTGAACACCAGCGCTCCCGTGGAGGCGCCCGAGGCCCGCGCGGCCTCCACGAACTCCCGGTTCACCAGCGTCATCGTCTGCCCGCGCACCACCCGCGCCAGGTACGGCCAGCCGAACACGCTGATCACCACGACCAGCAGCACCGGCCGGTTGCCCTGCGGCAGCGACGACAGGATCGCGATCATGAAGATGAGCGCGGGGAAGGCCATCAGGAAGTCCATGACCCGGCAGATCACCTGGTCCGCCCAGCCCTGGTAGAACCCGGCCAGCAGGCCCAGCACCACGCCGAGCAGGGTCGTGAGCGCGGTGGCGGCGAGCGCGATCAGCAGGGACACGCGGGCGCCGTACGCGATGCGGGCGAGGATGTCGCGGCCGTTCTGCGGTTCGACGCCGAGCGGGTGTTCGGCGCTGATCCCGCCCAGCGGCCCGTGCGGGACGCCGCCCAGGTCGGTGTCGACCGCGGCGGTGTCGAAGTCGTTCGGGCCGTGCCCGGTGATCAGGCTGATCAGCGGCGCGCAGATCGCCATCAGCACGATCAGCGCCAGGAACGCGCTGCTGAGCACGGCCGCCCTGTCGTGCAGCAGCGCGCCCGCGACCCGCCGTCCCGAGGTGGTGGGCGGGGTGGCGGGCGCGCCCGCCACCTGCTGTGAGTGAGCTGCGACGGTCATCTACGTGGTCGGCTTGGCCAGGCCGACGGAGATGAGGTCGATGCCGCCGGAGAACGAGCTGGACTGGTAGGCGCCCGCGATGTTCGAGCCGACGACGAGGATGAGCTTCTCGTAGGCCAGCGGCACGATCGGCGCCTGCTTCATGATCTCCTTGTCCAGCTCGCCGTAGGCGGCGTTGGCCTCATCGACGGCGGTCATCGCGGCGATCTCGTCGATCCGCTCGTTGATCGCCTTGTCGTCGATCTGGGCCAGGTTCGCGTTGCCCTTGGTGGTGATGTTGCGGCCGTCGAACAGCGGCGGCAGGAACGTCGCGCCGGAGGCCCAGTCGGGGCACCAGCCGGTGACGGCGGCGTCGTGCTGCTGCGCCGGCGTGCCGATGACCTCGTAGAACGTCGAGGTGTCGATGTTGTTGATCTTGACGTTGATCTTCACCTGCTTGAGGGCGTCCTGGATCGCCACCGCCACCGCCGCCATCTTCGGGTCCGGGCGGGTGTCGAGCGTCAGGGAGAACCCGTCCGCCAGGCCCGCCTCGGCCAGCAGCTTCGTGGCCTGCTCGACGTTGTACGGGTACGGGTCGTAGTCCACCCGGCCCGCGACCGTGGGCGGCTGGATCGAGGTGCCCTTGGCGGCCAGGGCGCTGCCGCCCATCCCAGCGACGACGGTGTCCTTGTTGATCGCGTGGTTGATCGCCTGCCGCACCCGCACGTCGTCCAGGGGCTCCTTGGTGGTGTTCAGGCTCATGTACGTGGTGCAGCCGTTGAGCCCGGACAGGGTGCGCTGCTTGATCTGCGGCTGCTGCACCCGCGCCACGGTCGCCGCCTGGATCGACTCGCCGATGGCGTCGGCGTCGGCGCCCTGCCCGGCCAGCATGCGCTCGTCGATCGTGGCCGGGTCCAGGCCGAACGTCCACTCGAAGGCGTCCGGCTTGGCCGCCCGCACGCTGTCCGTCTCGGGCTTCCACTGCGGGTTGCGCACCAGCTTCAGTGAGGAGCCGCGCTGGTAGCTCGCCACCTTGTACGGCCCGCTCGCGATCGGCTTGGTGTCGAACGCCGCGCCCGCCCCCGTGCCCTTGGGGAAGGGCGTGAAGTTGGCGAGCGCCAGCGCGCTCGGGAAGTCGGCGAAGGGCTTCCTCAGATGGAAGACGACCGTCTTGTCGTCGGGCGTCTCGATGGTGTCCAGGTCGCCGTCGAGGTACGGGCCCTGGTAGTCCTTCGGCGCGTCGAGCAGCAGTTTCCCGTACGGTGAGCCGATCCCGGCCTCCGGGTCGAACGTTCGTGAGAAGCCGAACTTCACTGCCTCGCTCGTGATCGGCGTGCCGTCCTCGAAGAACAGGTTGTCCTTGAGCGTGAACGTCCAGGTCTTGGCGCCGTCGGACGGCGTGCCCGTGTCCGTGGCCAGGTCGGGCACGATCTTCGTGCCCTCGGCGCCCGGACCCGCGCCGAACATCGTCAGCCCCCGGTAGATGAGCCGGTAAAAGTTGTTGACGCCGCCGTCGAAGCCGCGCACCGGGTCAAGGTGGGAGAAGTCCGCCTTGGCCAGGACGTGCACCGTGCCGCCTGTCGCGGGTTCCGCGGCCGGCCCGGCCGCCGCCGTGCCGGGGCCGGGAGCCGCGCCGCTACCCCCTCCGCACGCGGTCAGCGCCAGCACGACGGTCATGGTCACGCTCGCGAGCGCCGCCGATCTCCTCATGTCGCCTTCTTTCCGTTGGTCGCGGGGGTCCTGACCCAGACCCGCATGGCTTGGGGGCCGCGGTTGCCCCACAGGAAGTAGGGGGTGAAGGTCGCGGTGACCTCCACTCGCGGGGACGTCTCCTCCAGCGGCAGCTCGGGGTAGAGCTCGGCGGAGGGCGGGCGAGCGGCGCCGGCCGCCACGCGGAGGACGACGGTCCCGTCCCGCCGCTCGATGTTCGCGTTAACAATGTCGGCGACGCCGAGCACCAGGTCATCGACGGGCACGGGGCTGTCCTGCTGCTCCACGCAGTAGACGAGCGGGCCGCGGGCCAGGGCGACCGCGCCCCTGGTGGCGTCGAGGTAGGGGTGGGAGCCGTGCGCCCTGACCGGCATGGGCAGGCTCAGCCGTACCTCGTCGCCCGCCGACCACGCGCGCCGCAGGGTGATCCATCCGTCGCGGGCGGCGGCCTCCGGCGGCTCGCCGTTGACGGTGACGGTCACGTCCCTGGCCCAGCCGGGAACGCGCAGCACCAGCTCGTACGGCTCGCGCGGCGCCCGCTCGACGGTGAGGCGCACGTCGCCGTCCCACGGGTAGCCGGTCTCCATGGCCAGGCCCAGCTCCGAGGCCTCGATCCTGGCGGTGGTGTAGGCGGCGACCAGCACGGCGCCGTCCCGCTCGGCCGCCACGTAGTCGGCCAGCTGGGCCATCCACCGCACGATGTTGGGCGGGCAGCAGGGGCAGCCGAACCAGGCCCGCCGCAGCGGCTCGCCGCCGGATTCCGCGCCGCTGCGCTGCTCGTGGTCGGGGCGGCGCTGGAGCGGGTTGTCGTAGAAGAAGGCCGTGCCCTCCGCCGACAGCCCCACGGCGTAGGCGTTGTGGAGCACGCGCTCGAACACGTCCACGTACTTCGCGCCGCCCGTGGCCAGGAACATCCGCCAGGCCCACTGCATGACGGCGATGGCCGCGCAGGTCTCGCTGTAGGCCCGTTCCGAGGGCAGCTCGTAGCGGTCGCCGATCGCCTCGTCGGAGTGCCGGCTGCCCAGCCCGCCCGTGATGTACAGCTTGGTCGCGACCATGTCGTCCCACAGCCGCTCCAGCGCCCCGGCCAGCGACGGGTCGCCCGTCTCCAGGAGGACGTCGGCCGCGCCGGCCGCCAGGTAGCCCATGCGCACCGCGTGCCCGGTCACCGACGGCAGCTCGCGGAAGGGCAGGTGGTCCTGGAAGTAGTCGCCGGAGAAGATGGTGTGCCTGAGCGCGCCCGTGCCGCGGCGGTCGACGAACCGCGCCGCCTGGGTGAGATAGCCCCGCTCGCCCGTCTCCCTGTACAGCTCGACCAGTGCCATCTCGACCTCGGGGTGCCCGCAGACGCCCGCCTCGCCGAACCGGGAGACCACCAGGTCGGCGAAGCGCACCGCCACCCGCAGCAGCCGGTCGTCGCCCATCCGGCGGTGCGCGGCGACGGCGGCCTGGATCAGGTGGCCCAGGTTGTACAGCTCGTGTCCCCAGCCCGGGTCCTCCCACGGCTTCTTGGCCGCCGCCGGGTCCTGGAAGAAGGAGTTGAGGTAGCCGTCGGGGGCCTGGACACGTTCCAGGAGGCCGACGACCTCCTCGTAGAACTCCCGCACCGGCTCCGCGGCGACGCCGTCGCCCAGGTCGTACGCGAGCCCTTCGAGGGTCTTGTACAGATCGGTGTCGAGGAACGGGTAGCGGCCGCGGTAGGGGGCGGGGTCCGGCTCCAGGAGGCGGCTCAGGTTGGCGACGTTGCCGGCCGCCCTGAGCTGCTCGATGGTGTGCGGGATCGTGGCCGTGCTGTTCCGGCGCCGCCAGTCGTGGAGCAGACCGCCGGTCATGCGCACCCCGGAGACGGGCCGTACCGCTCCGGCGGCCGTACGCACGGCGCCCGCCGGGGGCTTGACCTGCTTAGACGTCATGAACCATCCCAGTAATGTGTGGCATTGCACTGAACGATAAATGTCGGGATGGTCTGTTGCCAAGGGCCGGGAGTGCACTGGTGACAAGAAGATGACCCGTCCGGAAATTTCCGGACGGGTCGGGATTCGTGGCTGCCAGGCCGGCGCCGGCGCGCGCGGCCGGCGTGTCTCAGCAGGTCCTGAGCCCGTCGAAACGCTGCGGCCATTCCCAGGTGAACTTGCTGTAACGGCTGCCGGGCTCCTTGTACGTGCAGACGCCGTCCGGTCCGTTGGCCAGCCGGACCCGGAACTCCACGCCCTTGGAGCAGTTGTTCCAGACCCACAGCTCGTCCTGGGCGCCGTCGTCGTCGAGCTTGTACGCCAGGCAGGAGGGCGCCCGCCCCGAGGCCGCGGCGGCGGCGTGAGCGGGGGCGGCGACCGTCGTGGCCGCGAACCCGGCCAGGGCGAGCATGGCGATGGTGGTTGCGCGCATGGTGGGGTGCTCCCTGTTCGTTTGTGAGGGTTCGCCGGTGTGAAGGAGGTACGGGTCAGCAGCTCACGAGCCCGTCGAAGCGGCGTGGCCAGTTCCACCACCACTTGTCGTAGCCGCTGCCGGGCTTCTTGTACGTGCAGGGCATGTCCTGGCCGTTGGCGAGCCTGACCTTGTAGCTCTTCGCCCCCTTGCAGGTGCTCCAGACCCACAGCTCGTCCTTGCCGCCGTCGTCGTCGAGCTTGTAGGTGAGGCAGGACGGCGCCGCCGCCTGCGCGGGGGCGGGGGAGACGGCTATGGCGGCGGCCGCGAAGACGCCCGCGGCGACGATCGTTCTGGTGCGCATCTTTCCTCTTCCGTCGGTGTCGGTCCCCGTGACCGGGCTGATGACAGGACGGTAGGCGGCGCCGTGTTGAGAACCTGTTGAGTCCGTGTGAGCCCGCCTGTCGGAGTGCATGCGCGGTGCGGCGCATATCCGTCCGGCTGGGCGCGCGAGGAGTCGCGGCCTCAGCGCTCGATGAGGGTGACCTCCAGGGAGTAGTGCGAGGCGCGGTAGACGTGCGAGCCGTGTTCGACGGCCCGGCCCTGGTCGTCGTACGTCGTCCGGATCATGGTGAGCAGGGGGGCGCCGCGGCGCTCGTCCAGCAGCTTCGCCTCGGACTGGCTGGCGGCGCGGGCGCCGATGCGCTGGTTGGCCACCCTCATCCGCACGCCCGCGCCGCGCAGCAGCTCGTACAGGCCGCGGCCCTCGAGGTCGGCGGCGGTGAGCGGGGCCAGCCCGAGCGGCAGCCAGTTGTGCAGCACGGCCAGCGGCTCGCCGGCCGCGAAGCGCAGGCGTTCGAGATAGAGGATCTCCGTGCCGGCCTCCACGCCCAGGATGGCGGCGATGTCGTCGTCGACCGGGTGCGGCTCCAGGGCCAGCACCTGCGTGGCCGGCTCCTGGCCGGCCCTGCGCAGGTCGTCGTAGAGGCTCGTCAGCTCCACCGAGCGTTTGACCTGCCCGTGCACCACCTGCGTGCCGACGCCGCGCTTGCGGACGAGCAGGCCCTTGTCCACGAGATACTGGATCGCCTGGCGGATCGTGGGCCGCGACAGGCCGAGCTTGTCGGCCAGCAGGATCTCGTTGTCCAGCCGCGAGCCCGGAGCCAGGTCACCCCGCCGGATCGCCTCGGCGATCTGCTCGGCCACCTGGAAATAGAGCGGCACGGGGCTGGATCGATCCAGGTCGATGGCGAGATCGCGGCTCATACTGATCAGCTTAACCGAGGTCATAATGTCCTGACAAACAGGTCATGAAAGGGCGTGCGTGGCGCTCGGGATTGGGCATGACGGTTGCGATGACCTCGATCGGCTGAAGCTGGAGCACCACATGGACGTGACCCCTCTGCTGGACACCGCCACCGAAGCGGCCAGGGCCGTCGGGCCCAGGCTGCGCAAGGCCTTCAGATCCCGGCCCGGTGTGACCACCAAACGGGACTTCCACGATCCCGTGACCGAGCACGACAGGGCGGCCGAGGAGACCATCCGCGCGGTCATCGGCGCCCGTTTCCCCGTCAGCGTGATCGTGGGGGAGGAGGGCGGCACGACCGGCTCCGGCGACCTCGTCTGGTACGTCGATCCCATCGACGGCACCGCCAACTTCGCCGCCGGGCTGCCGTTCTTCTGCGTGTCCATCGCCGCCGCCGTCGGGGGCGAGCTGGTGGCGGGGGTGGTGTACGACCCGGTGCGCGAGGACGAGTTCACCGCCTCCGCCGACGGCGCCTGGTGTAACGGCACCCCGCTGCGCAGCGCCGGCGCTGCCGCCGACCGCGAGGCGATGCTGCTGACGAGCTACCCCTCACCCCACGACCTGGACGCGGAGGGCGACGAGGCGCTGCGGCGCTACCGGCGCTTCCTCGAGTCCTTCGCCGCCGTGCGCAGGCCGGGCAGCGCGGCGCTGAACCTGGCGCACGTGGCCGCCGGATGGTCCGACGCCGCGTACGGCACCCGGGCCAACCCGTGGGACGTGGCGGCGGGAGCCCTGCTGGTGCGCCGGGCGGGCGGCGTCTACCTGGGAGATCCTCTGGCCCCCGGCGACTACCTGGCGCACGTGGGCGGCTTCGCCTTAGAGCACTCCGTGCTGGCCGAGGTCGCCGACGAGCCGCGCCAGGCCGGTCAGTGAGGTGATGCGGGGGAACCCGGCGGGCGGCCGCTGCACGCCGAGCCGGTCGAGCCAGACCGAGCGCATCCCGGCCGCCGCCGGCCCCGTCACGTCGTTCACCACGTCGTCGCCCACCAGCACGACCTCCTCCGGCGCCAGGCCGAGCGCCGCGGCGGCCCTCGTGTACGACGAGGGTGACGGCTTGAAGTGCCCGCCCAGCACCTCGCCCGTCAGCACCGGGCCGACCAGCCCGCCCAGTCCGATCGCCCGGACCTTCTCCTCCTGCACCGGTTGGGCGCCGTTCGTCAGCACGCCGAGCGCGAACCCGCCCAGCTTCTTCACCGCCTCCGCCGCGTCGGGGAAGGCCGCCCAGCCGCGCCGGTAGCGGCCGGTGAAGTCGGCGTAGGCCGCGTCGAGGTCGCCGGGCTCGGGCACGGCCAGTTCGGCGCAGAGCGCGCTCAGCCGCAGCCGCCGCTGCTCCTGCACCGAGCACTCGCCGCGCTGCCACATCGCGAGGTACGGCCCCTCCAGCTCCGCCCAGAGCGCGGCCACCTCGCCCAGCCGGGGATGGCCGGGCGCGCGGGCGGAGACCCAGGAGACGATGGCGCCGTCGGCGGCGCCCCGGTGGTCGAGCAGCGTGCCGTCCAGGTCGAACAGGACCCCCTTGACGCCGGTCATGCCAGGCCGCCCGTCAGCGGGCCGGGGGTCTCCTTGCGGAACTCGCCGGCGCGGTTGACGTGGTCGACCATGATGCGTTCCGCGGCCGCCCCGTCGCCGGCCGCGAGCGCCGCGAGGATGCCCTCGTGCGCCGCCATCTGGGCCTTGACCTGGGCCTCGTCCAGCCAGAGTGACGCCTCGGCGGGCACGGGGAAGCTGTTGCGCACCGATCGGGCGTGCCCGCCAAGGAAGGCGGGGCCGCCGATGTCGACGATGCTCAGGTGGAAGCGCCTGCTCTGCTCGCCGAGCAGGTCGTACCGGCCGTGTTCGGCGTCCTCGGCCATCGCGGCGTGCAGCTCGCGCAGCGAGGCCAGCTGCTCCGGAGTGATCCTGGCCGCCGCCAGCCGCGCGCCCAGGCCCTCGACGACCGCGCGCAGGCCGTAGTATTCCGCGAGCGCCTCGTCGCCCAGGTCGACCACGGTCGCGCCGTGGTGTGCCTCATAGCTGATCAGCCGGTCCTTCTCCAGCCTGCGCAGGGCCTCGCGCACGGGCGTGACCGACACCCCGAGCCGTTTGGCCACCTCTCCGGCCCGCAACGCCGTGCCGCCGGGGATCCGCGCGCTGCGGATCTCGTCGAGGAGCACGCTGTAGACGTACTCGGCCTTGCTCATGGGCGGTCGTGGGGTCGGCATGCGTCAAGTGTCTCCCAGATTCAGGACCAATCAGGCGAACGTCTTGACCTATGACATATTTCTTATAAGTTACATTCCCATGACTAGCCTCGCTGACCTGCGGGTCATCGACGCGGCGACGTTGTTCGCCGGTCCCTCCGCCGCGATGATGCTGGGCGACTTCGGCGCCGATGTGATCAAGATCGAGCATCCCCGCCGCGGCGATCCCTCACGCGGGCACGGTGCCTCCGTGGACGGTGTGGGGCTGTGGTGGAAGACGCTGTCGCGCAACAAACGCAACGCGGCCGTCGACCTGTCGCAGGCCGAGGGGCAGGAGATCCTGCGCCGCCTGGCCGAGCGGTCCGACGTGCTGATCGAGAACTTCCGCCCCGGCACCCTGGAGCGCTGGAACCTGGCCCCCGAGGACCTCCTGGGGGTCAACCCGCGGCTGATCGTCGCACGGATGACCGGCTTCGGGCAGTTCGGGCCGATGTCCGCGCGGCCCGGGTTCGGGACGCTGGCCGAGGCCATGAGCGGGTTCGCGGCCATGACCGGCCAGCCCGACGGCCCGCCGACGCTGCCGCCGCTGGCCCTCGCCGACGGCATCGCCGGCCTGGCCATGTCGTACGCGATCATGGTGGCGCTGCGCGCCCGCGAGAGCACCGGGCGCGGGCAGGTCATCGACCTGGCCATCATCGAGCCCATCCTCGGCCTGCTGGGGCCGCAGGTGAGCGCGTACAAGGCGCTCGGGATCGTGCCCGAGCGCACCGGCAACCGCTCCACCAGCAACGCCCCCCGCAACACCTACCGCACCCGCGACGGCCGCTGGCTGGCCATCTCCACCAGCGCCCAGCCGATCGCCGAGCGGGTGGTGACCCTCGTGGGGCGGCCCGACCTCGTCGAGCAGCCGTGGTTCGCCAGCGGGCACGGGCGGGTCCAGCACGTCGACGAGCTGGACGAGGCGGTCGCCTCCTGGATCGCCGAGCGGGACGCCGACGAGGTCATCGCCCGCTTCGAGGAGGTGCAGGCCGCGGTCGCGCCCATCTACGACGTCTCCGACGTCGCGGGCGACCCGCAGTACGCGGCGCTGAACACGTTCGTGGACGTGCCCGACGAGGAACTCGGCTCGGTCACCATGCAGAACGTGCTGTTCCGCATGTCGGACACGCCGGGCGAGATCCGCTGGCCGGGCCGGCCCCTGGGCAGGGACACCGACGAGGTGCTCGCCGAGCTGGACTACCCGGACGAGCGGATCGCGGCGCTGCGCGAAGCCGGAGTGATCGCGTGAACCCGCCCGTGACCTGGTTGTACGTGCCCGGCGACCGGCCCGAGCGGTTCGGCAAGGCGGTCGCGTCCGGAGCCGACGTCGTGATCCTCGACCTCGAGGACGCGGTCGCCCCCGCCCGCAAGGACGAGGCCCGCGCCAACGCCGTCGCCTACCTGCGTTCCCGCCGGGACGGCCCGTCCGGCGACGCGGCGGTCCAGGTGCACGTCCGGGTCAACGACCTGGCGACCGGGCGCGGCCGGGCCGATCTGGAGGCGGTCGCCGGCCTCGCCGACGGTGTGCGGCTGCCGAAGGTCGAATCGCCCGCCTCGTTGGACACGATCGCCGGGGTGCCCGCGTACGCGCTGCTGGAGTCGGCGGCGGGGATCGTCGCCGCCCGCGAGATCGCCGCCCACCCGAGCGTCGCCGGGGTGGCGCTCGGCGAGCAGGACCTGGCCGCCGAGCTGGCCGTCGCCGACGAGCACGCCATGAACCACCTCAGGCTCCAGGTCGTGCTGGCCGCCGCCGCGGCGGGCCTGCCGCCGGTGCCCATGTCCGTCTATCCGGACGTCAAGGACGAGGCCGGCCTGCTGGCCTCGTGCCGGGCCGGCCGCGCGCTCGGCCTGTTCGGCAGGACCGCGATCCACCCCCGCCAGATCCCCGTGATCCGGCAGGCCTTCCGCCCGGACCGCGAGGAGGTGGCCAGAGCCGCCGAGATCGTCGAGGCCGCCGAACGGGCCGAGCGGACCGACACGGGCGCGCTCGCGCTGCCCGACGGCCGTTTCGTGGACGCTCCCATCGTCGCCAGGGCCCGCCGCACCGTGGAGCTGGCCCACAGGCTCGCCGATCCGCCGTCCTCGGACGGCTGACCCCGGACCCCCGTCCGCCGTCCGCCGTCCGGAACGCGTGGAATCGTCCCCCACTGGAGGAATTTCGCCATGGGAATCGCCGTATGGGCGCTCGTCGCCTACATCGCCATCATCGTCGTCTGGAACGGCGTGCTGAAACGCGGCATCGGTGAGGCGATGCTCCTCGGGTTCGTCGCCATCTGCCTGTTCGGTGGCACCGAGTTCTTCGGCCTGGCCTGGGCGGGCATCACCGAGGCGCTGGCCGAGGAGGTCGTCTTCGCCGCGCTGGCGTTCGTGTTCATGGGTTACCTGCTCACCAAACTGGGGCTCATCCAGGAGCAGGTCACCGTGCTGAACTCCGTCTTCGGCCGGCTGCGCGGAGGCGCGGGATACGTCTCCACCTCGGCGGCCGCCCTGCTCGGCGGGCCGTCGGGCTCGGGGTCCGGCATCGCCGCGTCCGTGGGGTCGGTGACCATCCCGTGGATGACCAGGTCGGGCTGGCGGCCCGACCTGGCCGCCTCGCTGGTGGCGGGCAACGCCGGGCTCGGCATCTCGATCCCGCCGAGCTCGTCGATCTTCCTGCTGCTCGGTTCCGCCGCCGTGGCGCCCGTGCTGACCGCCGACCAGCTGTTCGTGCCCGCGCTCGTGGGCGGGTTGTGGACGGTGGCGTACCGGTTCGTCCTGGTGTTCCTCTGGGTGCGGCGGCACAAGATCGCCGCCACCGACGCGGCCGACATCGTCCCGCTGCGGGCCGCTCTGCGGGCCGGGTGGACGTCGCTGCTGGTGTACGCGGGCATCGTCATCCCGGTGCTGATGACCCTGGACTTCGGCGTCAAGCTCATGGAGTCGCGGGTGGGGGAGGCGGCGGCCGACGACGTCAGCATCGTCGTGTGGATCCCCGTGCTGACCGTGCTGGTCACCCTCGCGGTGGCGTGGAAGCGGCTGCCGCGCACCGGCCGCGCCTGGAGCGAGCTGCTCGCCGACATGGGCCCCAGGTACGCGGTCATCGGCGCGACGTTGTTCTTCGCCTTCGCGGCCGCCGCCACCCTGGGCGAGCTGGGCCTGGTCGAGCAGCTGACCACGATCATGCAGGCGCTCGACGCCCCCGCCGTGGTCATCGCCACCGTGGTCGGCCTGCTGATCGTGGTCGTCGCCGCGCCGCTGACCTCCACCGCGACGATCGCCGCGGTCGGCGGGGTGGCCTTCAGCGCGCTGACCGCGGCCGGGATGGACCCCGCGGCCGCGGCCACCGCCGTCATGATCTTCGCCTCGACGGAGGGGGCGTCCCCGCCTGGCGCGGCCCCCATCTACATCGCCTGCGGCATCGCCCAGGTGGACCCGGCCAGGACGTTCGTCCGGCTGATCGTCTGGTTCGTCATCCCGACCCTGGTCATCGGCGTGCTGGTGGCGACCGGCGCGCTGCCGATCTGAGAGGAAGTCACAACGTGAACGCCGTCAAGACCGTGACCATGGTCCTGTTCAAGATCGGCCTGGTGCTGTTCCTCGCCCTCGGGGTCGTCGTCGTGCTCGCCCAGGCTGTCGGCCTCGTCGCCGGAAGCCCGGGCCTGGTCTCCGGCGTGGTGTCCGCGCTGGGCCTGCCGATGACCGTGGCGGCGGGCGCGACCGGTCTGCTCGCCTTCGTGATGGCCTACGTGTTCGGCTGGAAGCCCGGCGAGGACTAGCCGGCAGGGTTCCAGCGGGCCTTGAGCTCGTCGTCCTCAGGTGGCGGGCCGGGCAGCTCGCGGTGGCCGGGCGTCACCCTCAGCGCGTCCGTCGCCAGCGCCAGGAAGCGGTGGCGCAGCTGCGCGGTGCGCTTCTCGTCGCCCAGCTTGATCGAGGCGATCTGCTCCAGCAGCAGCGCGATGTCGGCGACCGTCACGTCGGGCCGCAGCGCGCCCGCCTCGACCGTGCGGCGATGGATCTCCGTGGCCAGGCCGTCGGCCCTGACGGCGTCGCGATAGAGCTCCTCCGTCGGGCGGAAGGTGCCCGCCAGCCTGATCGTCAGCGAGTTGGTGTCGGCGTCGACGATGCCGCGCAGGTAGCCGGCGAACGCCTCCCACGCGTCGCCCTCCTCGGCCAGCGCCCGCTCGGTCACCTCGATGTAGAGCTTCAGCCCGTCGCCGCAGAGCTTCTGCAGCAGGGCCTCCTTGCTGGGATAACGGCGGTAGAGCGCGCTGATCCCGACCCCCGCCCTCTCGGCCACGGCCGCTATGGGGGCGCCGGGGTCGGCGGTGAACACCGCCCTGGCCGCCTGGAGGATCAGCTCGTCGTTACGTGCGGCCTGGGCCTTGCGGCCGCTCATGGGTGCGCTGGTCATGCCGCCATCATATGGGAACGTACGATTCCGTTCTACTCTCTGTGCTATGCGTATACGATACGCACCAGGCTGCGAAGAGAAGAAGATCGCCGCATTAGTCCGCATGTCTATACATGGTGTTGACATTGAGGTAGAACCGTGGCTAGCCCGTTGGTCTTGGAGGTGTCCTGTGAGACGTACCCCGATCGTGCTGGCCCTGGTGGGCGCGCTGGTCATGACAGGTTGTTCCTCGGGAGGAGAGAGCGCGCAGAGCGCCCCTCCCGCCTCCTCCACCGGCGCGGGCGGGGGCGGTGACGCGAGTTTCTCGGTCATCACCCACGGCGCGCCCGGCGACTCCTTCTGGGACGTGGTCAAGAACGGCGCCGAGGCCGCGGGCGAGCAGTACGGCGTGCAGGTGACCTACCAGGGCGACGGCGACCCCGCCAAACAGTCGCAGCTCATCGACCAGGCCGTCTCCGGGAAGGTGGACGGCATCGTGGTCTCCATGGCCAACCCCGACGCGCTGAAGGAGGCCATCGGCAAGGCGGTCGCGGCGAAGATCCCGGTGGTGACGATCAACTCGGGCGCCGAGTCGTCCAAGGCGTTCGGCGCGCTCACGCACGTCGGCCAGTCGGAGGACGTCGCCGGGCGCGGCGCGGGCGAGCAGCTCAAGGCGGCCGGCGTCACCAAGCTGGTCTGCGTCGTCCACGAGGCCGGCAACGTCGGCCTCGACCAGCGCTGCAAGGGCGCGGAGGAGACGCTGGGCGGCACGGTCGAGCGGCTGCAGGTGGACATCAGCAACCTGGCCGACGTGACGTCCAAGGTCACCGCGAAACTCCAGTCGGACCAGCAGGTCAACGGCGTGCTGGCGCTCAACCCGGCCATCGCGGTCGCCGCCAGGGACGCGATCAGCGACTCGGGCTCGCAGGCCAAGCTGGCCACGTTCGACCTGTCGGCCGACGTGGTCGACGCGATCAAGGCGGACGAGATCCTGTTCGCCGTGGACCAGCAGCAGTACCTGCAGGGCTACCTGCCGATCACGTTCCTGAACCTGTACAGGACCAACCTCAACACCGTCGGCGGCGGCCTGCCGGTCAACACCGGGCCGGGCTTCGTCACCAAGGACAACGCCGAGCAGGTGTCCAAGCTGGCCGAGGCGGGCACCCGATGACGCCGTCCGCCGGGGAGGCCGCGTGACGGGCGCGCAGGCCCGGGCAGACGACCGCATGGCCGACGTCGGCATGGTCCGGCGGCTGCTGATCAGGCCCGAACTGGGCGCGGTGGTCGGCCTGGTCGTGGTGTTCGTGTTCTTCGCCACCCAGTCACCGGTGTTCCGGTCGCCGGCCGGCATCGCCAACTGGCTCGACCCGGCCGCCACGCTCGGCATCATGGCGGTCGCGGTGGCGCTGCTGATGATCGGCGGCGAGTTCGACCTGTCCGCCGGCGTGCTGACCGGCACCAGCGGGCTGATCCTGGTCACGCTGGCCACCCGGTTCGGCCTCAACGTGTGGCTGGCCATGCTCGCCGGCCTCGTCGTGGCGCTGGCCGTCGGGTACGCCAACGGCCTGATCGTCACCAGGACGCGGCTGCCCAGCTTCATCGTCACCCTGGGCACGTTCCTCATGCTGCAGGGGATCAACCTCGGCGTCACCAAGGCCATCACCGGAACCGTCCAGGTCAGCGGGCTGCGCCGGGCGGAGGGGTTCGAGGGCGCGAGCGCGATCTTCGCGGGCACGGTCGAGATCGGCGGCACCTCGTTCCGCGTGGCGATCCTGTGGTGGATCCTCGTGACCGCGCTGGCCACCTGGGTGCTCATGCGCTCCAGGGCCGGCAACTGGATCTTCGCGGTGGGGGGCAACGAGCAGGCCGCCCGCGCCGTGGGCGTGCCGGCCGCGCGGACGAAGATCGCATTGTTCATGACCACGGCGTTCGCGGCCTGGCTGGTGGGCTCGATCATGGCGCTGCGTTACACGTCCGTGCAGGCCAACATCGGCATCGGTCAGGAGTTCATCTACATCATCGCGGCCGTGATCGGCGGCTGCCTGCTCACGGGCGGCTACGGCTCGGCCGTCGGGGCCGCCATCGGCGCGGTCATCTTCGGCATGGCCGACAAGGGCATCGTCTTCCTGGGCTGGGACGCCGACTGGTTCAAGTTCTTCCTCGGCGCGATGCTGCTGCTGGCGACGCTGGCCAACCGCCTGGTCCGGCGGTACGCCGAGGAGGTGCGGCATTGATTCTCGAGACCCGTGGCATCGGGAAGACGTTCGGCTCCGTGCTGGCGCTGCGCGACGTGTCGATGAGCGTGACGGGCGGACAGGTCACCTGCGTGCTCGGCGACAACGGCGCGGGCAAGTCGACGCTCATCAAGATCCTCGCCGGGGTGCACCGGCATGACGCGGGCACGCTGCTCGTCGACGGCGCGGAGGTGAGCTTCGCCAGCCCGCGCGAGGCGCTCGACCGCGGCATCGCCACCGTCTACCAGGATCTGGCCATGATCCCGCTCATGTCGGTGTGGCGGAACTTCTTCCTCGGCTCCGAACCGCGCAAGGGCCTTGCCTTCGACGTCGCCAAGGCCCGGCGGGTGGCCCGCGACGAGCTCCGCGCGATGGGGATCGACATCCGCGACGTGGACCAGCCGGTCGGCACGCTGTCCGGGGGCGAGCGGCAGTCGGTGGCCATCGCCAGGGCCGTGTACTTCGGCGCCCGCGTCCTCATCCTGGACGAGCCCACCTCGGCGCTGGGGGTCAAGCAGGCGGGTGTGGTGCTGCGCTACATCGCCAGGGCCCGCGACCGGGGGCTCGGCGTGGTCTTCATCACCCACAACCCGCACCACGCCTACCCGGTGGGCGACCGGTTCCTGCTGCTCAACCGGGGCACGAGCCTCGGCGAGTACGGCAAGGGCGAGATCACCACGCAGGAGCTGACCGCGCTCATGTCCGGCGGGGCGGAACTGGAGGAGCTGGCGCACGAGCTGGAACGGGAGTGAATTTGGGCGACACTTGACCGATTCCGGCGTTCACCTGGGCGGATGCACCGGGCAAAGACCCCATAGGTACGCCTAGTGCCATCGGGGGATCTGTTGATCTACAACGTAAAGGCGCCGGGCGTCGTACGGTGGCGCTCGCTCCTGTACGGCCCCTTATTACCCGGCGCGACGGCCGCCCGAGCTCCAGGCCGGGCGGCCGTCGCATGTCATGCCCGAGTCAATGCCAACAGTTCTTCGCGAAGAAGTCTTTGCGAAGAACTGTTGGTGGTTTAGTCTCTCCCCCATGACGCAATCCAGGGACAGCGTGGTCGTCCTCGATGCCAAGGGTCTGCGCGCCCTGGCCCATCCGGTTCGCGTGCAACTCGTGGACCTGCTGCGCCGGCACGGTCCCTCCACCGCGACGCGGCTGGCCGAGCGCCTCGGGGTGAACTCGGGCACCGCCAGCTACCACCTGCGCAGGCTGGGCGCGGCGGGCTTCGTCGCGGAGGACACCGAGCGCGGCAACGCGCGTGAGCGCTGGTGGCGCTCGGTCCACCGCGCCACCCACCTGACCGGCGACGAGCTGGCCGAGCGGGAGCCGGAGGCGGTGCTGGCCTACATGCAGTCCGTCGCCGCCCTCTACAACCTGCGCACCCAGCGGGCACTCAACGAGATGCAGACGATGCCGGGCGAGTGGCGGCACGTGCTCGACCTCAGCTCGTTCGCGCTGCGCCTCACCCCGGAGGAGAGCCGGCGGTTGCGCGAAGAACTGGGCGCGGTCGTCGCCCGCTACCGGCAGGACGAGCCCGGTGTGGCCGCGCCCGAAGGCTCGGCGCGCGTCTCGCTGATCACCCAGCTGCTTCCCGAGCCGCCGGAGGTCACGTGAGGGGACGGCGTGCCTCCTTACGCCCGCTGACCGGGCTGCTCGCCGCCCTGACCGTGTCACTGACCGGGACACGCGTGTCGGCCATCGCGCTGCCCTGGTTCGTGCTGGAGTCCACCGGAAGCGCGGCTCAGACGGGACTGGTGGCGTTCGCGGAGATGGCGCCGTACGTGCTGGCCAAAGCTTTGACCGGGCCGATGGTCGACCGGGGGCCGCGCCGGATCTCGTGGGTCGCCGACATGGTGAGCGCCTCCGGCGCCGGGGCGGTGGTCCTGCTGCACGGGCTCGGTCTCCTGCCGCTCGGCGCGCTGATCGCGCTGGTGGCGGTGATCGGCACGGCAAGGGGTCCTGGAGACCTGGCGAAACAGGTCATGGTCCCGGAGGCGTCCGAGCGCGGGCGGGTGCCGCTGGAACGGGCCGCCGGACTCATGGGCGTGACGGATCGCCTGGCGCAGACGGCCGGGCCCGCGGCCGGCGGTGCGGTCGTGGCGCTGGCCGGCGCGATGACGAGCCTGGTGGTCAGCGCCGCGTGTTTCGCTCTCGGCTCCATGCTGGTGGCGTGGGCGCTGCCGCGTGGCATGGGACACCACGCGCCGGCGCCGGAGGACAAGGAGGGGTACTGGCGGCGTTTCGGCCATGGCCTTACGTTCCTGCGCGGCGAGCCGCTGCTCCTCGCCGTGGCCTTCATGGTCGGCATCACCAATCTGCTCGACGCGGCCTTCAGCCAGGTGCTCGCGCCCGTGTGGGCCAGGGAGTCCGGCCACGGTCCCGCGGCCCTCGGCCTGAACAGCGCCGTGATGGGGGTGACCGCGGCCGGCGGCAGCTTGATCGCCGCGGCGGTCGCGCACCGCATGCGGCGCAGGCCGGTCTTCTTCGCCGCGTTCCTGATCGCCGGGCCGCCGAGATTCCTCATCCTGGCCACCGACCTGCCGTTGTACGCCATCGTGGCGGTGTTCGCGGTCGGCGGGTTCGCCAGCGGGTTCGTCAACCCCATCCTGGGGGCGATCTCGTACGAGCGGGTGCCAAGACCCCTGCTCGGCCGGGTGAACGCCCTGCAGACGTCGCTGGCCTGGGCCGGAATCCCGCTGGGCGGTCTGCTGGGCGGGGTCGCGGTCACGGCGGCCGGGCTGGCGCCGGTGCTGGTGGCCGGCGGCTCCGCGTACGGGCTCACCACCAGCCTGACGGGGCTGCGGCGCGAATGGCGGGAGATGGACCGGTTGGGCGGTCACGGGCCGCCTGCCAGGCCGACGGAGAAGGGCGCCGAGGACCTGGGGTGAGGCCGGAGGGCAATACCCTGGGGGATGTGCCTGCGCCGTACCTGACCATCACCACCACCGTCGAGCACGAGACCGAGGCGCGGCGTTCGCGGTTCATCTGCGCGCTGGCGCCGGCGCGCACGGTCGAGCAGGCGGCGGCCTTCATCGGCGAGCGCAGGCAGCGGCATCCGTCCGCCACCCACAACTGCACGGCCTACGTCATCGGCGAGCGCATCCAGAAGGGCGACGACGACGGCGAGCCGGGCGGCACCGCGGGCACGCCCATGGTGCAGGCGCTGGTGGGCAGGGGGTTCAGCGACGTGGTGGCGGTGGTGACCCGCTATTTCGGCGGCACCCTGCTGGGCGCGGGCGGGCTGGTGCGGGCCTACGGTTCGGCGGTGACCGAGACCCTGGACCGGGTCGAGCCGGTGCGGATGGTGCCGGCCAGGCTGGTGCGCGTGGCGGTCGCCCACGACCAGGCCGGCCGGGTGGAGAACGACCTGCGCGCCTCCCGCCACACGGTGCGGGACGTGACGTACGCGGGCGAGGTCTGCTTCGGCGTGGCGGTGGGCGCCGACGAGGTGGCGGCGTTCACCGACTGGGTGGCCGGGCTGACGGCCGGCCGGGCCCGCGTCTCGCTGGGCGAAGACCTCCACGTCCCGGAGTGATCAGCCCTCCAGGGCGTACTGCATGACACGGAACTTCGCCTGGGCCTCGGCCAGCTCGGCCGCCGGGTCGGAGTCGCCCATGATGCCGCCGCCGGCGAACAACCGTGCCCGCCGCCCCTGCACCAGCCCCGAGCGCAGCGCGATGCCCCACTCGCCGTCGCCGTTGGCGTCGATCCACCCGACGGGGCCGGCGTAGCCCGCGCGGTCCATGCCCTCCAGCTCGCGGATGACCTCGATGGCGGTGCCGGTGGGGGTGCCGCCGACGGCCGCCGTCGGGTGCATCGCGGCGACCACGTCGAGCACCGACGCCCCGTCGGCCAGCCGGCCGGTGACGTGGCTGGCCAGGTGCTGGACGTTGGGCAACATCAGCAGCTCGGGCTCGTCGGGCGTCATCAGCGCGGAGCACAGCGGCGCCAGCGTGTCGCGTACGGAGGCGATCGCGCACTCGTGCTCGTGGCGGTCCTTCGCCGACGCGAACAGCGCGGCGCCTCTGGCGAGGTCGTCGGCGGGGCCGGTGCCGCGCGGGGTCGTGCCGGCCAGCACCAGCGACTCGATCTCCTGGCCCGTGCGCCGGATCAGCAGCTCGGGCGTGGCCCCCACCAGCCCCGCCACCGAGAACGTGTAGCACTCGGGGTAGCGCCGCGCCAGCCGGGTGAGCAGCAGGCGCACGTCGATGGGCCGTTCGGCGGTGGCGAGCAGGTCGCGGGCCAGCACCACCTTCTCCAGCTCGCCGTCGCGGATGCGCCGCGCGGCGCGGGCGACGACGTGCTCCCACTCGGGAGCGCTCAGGCTGCCGTCGCCGTAGCTGATGCGGCCCGGCGCGCGTACGGGGGAGAACGTCTCCAGCGGCGCCTCGCCGATCGTGGTGAGCCAGGCGCGCCCGTCGCGCCGGGCGAGCACGGCCCGGGGCACGACCAGGACGGAGCCGCGGGCGTCCTCGTCGAAGGTGAAGCTGCCGAAGGCGACGGGGCCCGAGGCGGGGGTGCGCACGGCGTCGTCGACGTGGGCGTCGCCGAGGACGGTGGCCAGCCACTGGCGGGCCCAGGCGAACCGGCCGGGGCCCGGGGGGACGGTGACCCGAGCGGCCTCGCCCCAGCCGACCAGGCCCTCGCCGTTTCTGACCCAGGCGTAAGGTGTCGTCCTGGGCAGGGAAGCCAGCAGGTCACCGGGGTCGCCGACAGGGGTGGTGCGAACCGGTAGCGGGCGGGTTGTTCCGAGCGCGACACTCACCCGAGACACTCTATGCGGGAACTGAACATGTTCGACT
Source organism: Nonomuraea sp. B10E15 (assembly GCF_039871615.1). Taxonomy (NCBI): domain Bacteria; kingdom Bacillati; phylum Actinomycetota; class Actinomycetes; order Streptosporangiales; family Streptosporangiaceae; genus Nonomuraea; species Nonomuraea sp. B10E15. Next base: position 207,736 of record NZ_JBDPMB010000004.1, on the reverse strand, counting down.
CGGACCCCCGCGAATGTGAGGTTGTGGACATCGAACCCGGATATGACCGCACGGGCAGGGGTATCGGCCACACTCTCACCACCTGCGGCCCTGTCAAGCGGCGATATGAAGTCGGTCCTGAAATGACAGACCTTGCCCTGACGTCATAGGACCCTCGTGATCGGCTCCCTACCTTAGGGCCATGATCGCTCGTCTGGGCTCCGCCTCCCTCGCCGCCGTGGTCGTCCTCTCCGGCTCAGGTGTCGCGCGCGCCGCCGCCGTCCAGCCCGTTCCCGAGATCATGGCCGCGCTCGGCGACTCGATCTCCACCGGGTTCAACGCCTGCGGCTGGTACGTCTCCTGCCCCTCACGCTCCTGGTCGTCGGGCGACCACGGCGAGGTGTCCAGCCACTACCTGCGCCTGTCGCAGCTCTCTGGAACGCTCCACAAGCACAACCTCAACTTCGCCGCGCCCGGCTCGACCAGCGCCGACCTGCTCGGCCAGGTGAAGAAGGCGGTCGCGGCCAAGGCCGACTACGTGACGATCCTCATCGGCGCCCAGGACGCCTGCGTGCGCACCGAGCAGGCGATGACCCCCGTGTCGACCTACCGGGCCCGGCTGGACCGGGCGCTGCACGAGCTGCGGGCAGGGATGCCCGGCGCCAGGGTGTTCATCGCCAGCATTCCCGACCTGCGGCGGTTGTGGCGCGTGGGCAAGGACCAGGCGCTCGCCCGGTCGTTCTGGACGCTGGGCCGCATCTGCCAGACGATGCTGGCCAGGCCCAAGTCGGCCAAGCGGGCCGACAAGGAGCGCAGGTCCAGGGTGCGGGAGCGGGCGATGGCCTACAACCGCGAGGCGGCCAGGGCCTGCGCCGCGTACGGGCCGGCCTGCCGCACCGACGGCGGCGCGGTGTTCTCCTTCCCCTTCACCCTCGAGCACGTCAGCAGGTGGGACTACTTCCATCCGAGCACGGCCGGGCAGCGGGTGCTGGCGGAACAGACGTTCGAGCGCGGTTTCGACTGGCTCGACCCGCGGTAGCCGTCACCGGCACTGGGCGAGCATGGCCTTCTTGTCGGCGCGGGTGACCGGCACGCCGTACTTGAGCGCGACCTGCGCGAAGCGGGTGACGTAGGCGCAGCGGATGACCCGGCGCGGCGGCAGCCAGCGTGACGGGCCGGAGGCGTCCTTGTCCTCGTTGGTGTCGCCGTCCACGGGCAGCAGGTTGAGCGGGTCGTTGGCGAAGTCGAGCCGCTTGGACATCGGCCAGCGCGGCGCGCCCATGCGCCAGCCGTAGTTGAGCGGCACCACGTGGTCGACCTGCACCTCGTCGGCGCGGGACTTGCGCCAGTGGATGATCCGGCCGGTGTAGGGGTCGGCCAGCCTCATCGAGACGACCTCGCAGCTGGAGCCCGCCCGGTAGGTCACGTCGCGGCCGTCGCGGGCCAGGAGGTCGTCCCGGGTACGGCAGCCGTTGCGCGCGTACGGCACCCCCACGGCGTCGTCGGCCCAGTTCGCTCCGTACCTCGTGCGCCGGTATCCGGTGTTGGGGCCGAGCCGTTCGACCCGCAGCCGCTTGATGAGGGCGCGCGCGTCGGCCTTCTCCGCGTCGGAGATGATAGGTGCCAGGCCGGGCAGCGTCCCGCTGACGTTGCCCAGAGGGCCGGCCGCGGTGGCCGGTCCGGTCTTGGCGCTGTTGATGAGAGAAACGACGATGACGGCTCCTGCGAGGAAGGCGATCGCGTCCTTCGTGCTCAACCGGTCCTCCGTGCGGCTCCCCAGGTTGTCTAGAGAGGTGCCCGGCATCCGGGGTGCCGACACGGGGAGGGTTTCGTGACTGATCGCCCGATCGATCCGGCATCCGATCTCCACGTGCCCGCTCGGCGCGCCGAGGTGAGCGGTCAGGTGCTCGCGGTGATCGCGGCCGGCGGCGCGCTGGGAGCGCTGGCGCGGCACGGCCTGCAGACCGCCGTGCCCGCCGGTCCCGCGGACTTCCCGTGGGCGACGTTCTGGGTCAACGTGTCGGGCTGCCTGCTGATCGGGGTGCTCATGGTGGTGATCACCGAGGTCCGGCGGGCCCACCGGCTCGTGCGGCCGTTCCTTGGAGTGGGGGTGCTGGGCGGCTACACGACGTTCTCGACGTACGCGGACGGCGTGCGGCAGGCGGTGGAGGCGGGCGCGCCGGTGACGGGGCTGGTCTACCTGGTGGGCACCCTGCTGGCGGCGCTCGCGGCGGTGGTCGCGGGCATGTGGCTGACCAGGCGGATCCCCGTTGTCGCGCGGGCGAGGGCGAAATGAGGGCGGCGCCCGCCAGGCGGGCCGATGACGGCGCACGCGCGGTGAGTGGCCGGTGCGCGCCATGACGGTGCTGCTGATCGTGCTGGGCGCGGCCGTAGGGGCGCCGCTGCGGTATCTGGCGGACCGGGCGGTGCAGGCACGCCACGACACGGTCTTCCCGTGGGGGACGCTGACGGTCAACGTGGCCGGGTCGGCGCTGCTCGGGTTCCTGGCCGTGCTGCCCGCCGGCGACGGGGTGATGGCGCTGGCGGGCACGGGGTTCTGCGGGGCGCTGACGACGTACTCCACCTTCGGGTACGAGACGGTCCGGCTGGTGGAGGAGGGCGCCCGCTTCCACGCGGTGGCCAACGCGGTGGCCAGTGTGCTGGCCGGGCTGGGCGCGGCCTACTGCGGAGTGGCGCTGGCTCAGGCCGTGGCCTGAGCGGCGGCGGCCTGAGCGGTGGTGGCGGGCGTCGGTGTGGGGCGGGTCGCGCCGGTGAACGCAACGACCCGCTCCGTCATCGCCGCGCTGATCAGGGACGGCCGGGTCAGGAAGGTGTTCCCGGGACCGGCCACCTCTCCCGCGCCGCTGCCCGAGCACCTGCGTGGGTGGTGTTCGTGTCGTGCTGGGGGTCCGGCGGCGCATCCTGGGCGGCGTCCGCGGCCGCTCTGCGCCGGCGGGCGCGCGTGCCGTCGCGGCGGGCCAGCAGGTCGGCCAGCAGCTTGTCCCACTTCAGGCCGATCACGTCGGGGTCGTAGCCGCGGGCCGTCTCCAGCGCACGCGCGGCCAGGTCCCTGCGCAGCCCCTCGTCCTCGATGACGCGGATGATCGAAGACGCCAGGTTGGCGTTGGTACGCGGCTTGACCAGCAGCCCGTCCACCTCGTGCGTGATCATCTCCTTGGGGCCGTGCGGGCTGTTGAAGCTCACGATGGACAGCCCCTTGGCCATCGCCTCCAGGATGGTCATCGGGAATCCTTCGTGGCGTGAGCTGAGCACGTAGATCGACGCCTTCTCCAGCGCCGCCCCCACGTCGGAGGTGGGCCCCGGCAGTTCCACCGTCTCCTGCAGGCCCAGCTCCACGACCTGCTGTGCGAGGCTCTCCTCCTGCGGCCCGGCACCGTAGATGCGCAGCTTCCAGTCGGGGTGGGCCGCCGAGACGGTCTGCCAGGCGGTGATGAGCCTGTGGAAGCCCTTGATGCGGGTCATCCTGCCGACCGCCACGGCCACCTTGGCGTCGAGCTTGGCCTGCTCGCCCGTCATCGGGGGTACGGCGTTGGGGATGCGGACCAGCTTGCGCGGCTGCTTCGGCAACATTTCCCGGTAGTCGCGCAGGTCGGCCTTGGTCAGGGTGACCAGAGCGTCGAGGCGGCGGTACCGCCACTTGATCAGCTCCTGGATCGGCTCGGCCTGGGTGCGCAGAGCCACGTGCTCCTGCCCGATGGTGATGACGCCGGGCCTGGCTAACTGGGCCATCGCGAGGTTGAGCCCTGGGCGGGTGCCCATCAGCACGCCGGTGTCGAGCGAGCGGAGGTAGCGGGTGAGTGCGAGGTCCGTCCACAGGGAGAACCGGTGGTAGGCCGTCTCTCCCTTCGGGATGAGCTTGCTCGGCAGCTTGGACAACATCGCGCGCAACGGGTTGGCGCCGGGCTTGAGCCGGTCGTCCAGATAGCGGAACCTCACGCGCGGATCGATGGGAAAGAACGGGTGCTCGCTCTCCTTCAGGATGCTCACGATCTCGACGTCGTGCTCCTTGGCGAGGTGGCTCGCCAGGTTGAACACCGTCCTGATGGTTCCGCCCATCCCGTTGGCGTGCAGCAACAGGATGCGAACCTGCCGCGTCGTGGGTGGCGGGGCCTTCCTGCCCCTGCGCCGGTCGTACCCCCGATACAGCCTGACCACGGCCGACTTACCCTTACGAGCCAGTGCGCGCACCTGACGTAATCCCCTCTGGGCCGGAAGAACTGCGAACACACGTAGCCGGTGGCGCGGGTTTCCACCCTGCCACCGGCCTTTTCATCGCGTCGGCGGAGTGCACGTTGTTCATCCCCTGTGCGCTTTCCCCACCTATGATCTTTAGACGCCATATATATGGCTAAGGTTGCACGCGCGGCTTATGCCGGATGATCTCCCAGGTCTGACGCTGACCACGCTTCGGGATGCGCTCGCCCGCGATGCCGTCGCGGCCCTGCGGCCTCCGGTCGACGGGACAGCCGAGGCGCGGCTCCCTCGGCTGTCCGGTCATGGTGTCCGGCTCGGCGGGCGGGTGCCCCGGACCGCCCGCCGTCCGGCCAGGGTCACCCCTCGTCCGGAGCCTTTCTGGTCTCCTTCTTCGTCTCCTTGGCCTGCCTGCTCGTCTTGATGGCCTGCTTCTTCGACTTGCCGGTCTTGGCCGCGGGTTTCTTCTTCGTGTCAGCCATGGGAATCCCCCCGTGTACGGACGTGGTGCACCCCTATTAGTGCACCACGGGCGTTAATACCCAACTAACGAAGAAATCCGACATACCGCCTATCGGGTGGGACGGTCGCCCGACGGCTCCGACCACCACACGCCCTCGCCGTGCGTCAGGCCCGGCAACCGCTGCTCGGCCTCGTGCACCGCGGCCGCCGGGATCTGCCCCGCCAGCACCCACGTGTCGTCCTGCCTCCGGGTGTCGCGCAGCACGCCGCCCAGCACCGCCAGCTTCCCGGTGACCGCGCCGAACGACTCCAGCGGCACCTCCGCCTCGAAGCGGTGGCACGGCTCGTACACCGTGGTGCCCGCCAGGCGCAGCGCCTTCGACAACACGATCGGGGTGCGGCCGCGGAAGTCGGCCGCGACCGTCGTCGGCGCCGCGTAGCCGGTCCTCGTGAGCGTGACCGTGACATCGGTGACCGGCCAGCCGTGCGGGCCCGCGCGCAACGCCGAGCCCACACTCTCCTCGATGGCCCGATGGAACGCGGCGGGCAGCGACCCCGGATCGACCCCCATGATGTAGGTGAGGCCCGAGCCGGAAGCGGCCGGCTCGACGCGGAGGCCCACCGTGGCCATGAACGCGTTCGGGCCGTGACGCTGGATCTCCTCGACCGCTTCGGCGGTGCCCGCGGGACGTTCGAAGTAGACGGGGCGGCTGGGCTCGAAATCGGCCTCCACCCCGAAGTCCCTGGCCAGGGTCTCGCCGATGACCTCCTTCTGCACCTCCCCGTACAGCAGGACGGAGGTGTCGCCGCCGGCCAGCGTACGGGTGGCGATCAGCGGGTCCTGCTCGGCCAGCGCGAGGAGGGCGGCGTGCAGGCGCGACTCCTGGCCGGGCACGCGGGCGCGTACGACGGTCTCCAGGCCGGGCGGCGTGAAGTGTGCCTGCCCGGCGGGGCCCGGCGCGCCCAGGTGGTCGCCGACGCGGATCTCCGGCACGCCCCGCACCTTGACGATGTCGCCCGCCGCCGCCTGCCGCTGTCTCGGGGAGCCGATGACGGTGAGCGCGGTCAGGCGGCCGGCGTACTCGTGCCTGCCGCGGTGGAAGGACAGCTGCTCGCGGGCGCGCAGGACACCCGCGCGCATCCGCAGGTAGGCGACCTTCTCGCCGGAGCGGGTGCGCTCGATCGCGAACACGCTCGCCCGCACACCCTGCCGCCTGCCGCGCTCGGGGGAGCGGCGGGTGGCGGGCAGCAGGCCGATGCCGTCGAGCAGGTCACCGATGCCCTGCCCGGTCAGCGCGGAGCCGAACAGCACCGGATGGGCCACGCCGCCGGCGCACTGCCGCGCCAGCGCCGCGCGTACCTGCCGGTCGCCGGGCGTTCCGCCGTCCACGAGAAGCTGGAGCAGCCCGTCGTCCCGCTCGGCCAGCACCTCGGCCGCCTCCTCCATGGAGGCGAGGGGCCGCGTCGTGGCGGCCGGGCCGCCGACGTCGCGCACCGTGTTGAGCGCGACGCAGTACGGCGAGAGCCGCCGTCGGATGTCGGCCAGCAGTTCCCGTTCTCTCGCGCCGGACCGGTCGATCTTGTTGACGAAGATCAACGTGGGCAGGCGCACCTTGCGCAGGGACCTCATCAGGACCCGGGTGTGCGGCTGGACGCCCTCGACGGCCGACAACACCAGAACGGCGCCGTCGAGCACGCCGAGAGCTCGTTCGACCTCGGCCACGAAGTCGGCGTGGCCCGGCGTGTCCACCACATTGACCTGCAGGTCGTCCAGGGTGAAGGAGGCGACGGCCGTGCGGATGGTGATGCCGCGACGGCGTTCGATCGCGCCGGTGTCGGTCTGGGTGCTGCCGTCGTCGACGCTGCCGAGCCGGTCGATCACGCCGGTCTCGAACAGCAGCCGCTCAGTGAGGCTGGTCTTGCCCGCGTCTACGTGCGCGAGTATGCCGATGTTCAGGATGTGCATGTGTGGTGGAGCCCTCGAGAACTCTCGTGCCGATGGGGCGCTGGGAGATTCCGAGGCGGCGCCGCATCTTGTGCTCCTGATCGTCGGCGGGTACGTGCCCGCCCATGTTGCCACCGGGCACCGCGCCCGAGCCAGCCGTTTTCCGGCCGGGCCGCGCACCGGCCGGCAGGTCAGCGGCCGGTGGATCCGTCGATCTGCTCGCGCAGGATGTCGGCGTGGCCGGCGTGCCTGCCGGTCTCCTCGATCATGTGCACCAGGACCCATCGCATCGAGGGCGCCGGCCCGGGGCGGGTGGGCCGCGGGGCGGGAAGGTCCAGATCAGGGCAGGCGTCGATGGCCTGGTTCGCTCGCTCGACGGCCTTCCGGTAGCCGGCGAGCACGCCCTCCACGGTCTCCTCGGGCGACGGCCGCATGGTCGCGCGCCAGTCGCGGACGTCCTCGCCGAGGAAGTAGAACCGTTCGACGAACGTCAGATGCTTGAGCAGCCCGAGAAGATTGGTGCCCGAGGGCACTCCGGGGGTCCGTACCCGCGGTTCCGGCACCCCCGCGACCTTGTCCGCGATCGCGTTGCGCAGGTGGTCGAGAAAACCCCGCAGGGTGGCCTTCTCGCCGGAGCCGGTCCGCGGCGGCGTGGTGTCCTTCGCCCGTGTGCTGGAGCCTCTTGCCGGCATGGGTCACTCCGTTCCGCCGGCTCGCTGGACGAGCAGGATGTGGTCGATGACGGTGGCGCTCTCACCGGCCGGTCCGGTCGCCCGGCGGCTGGGCATGTCGGCGCGCAGGACGGGCCAGCGCGCGGGGTCGAGGGCGAGTTCCGCGGAGATCTCGGCGGGCGTGGGGTGGTGGGAGCCGGGATCCTGGTTCCACGACCAGGGCGCCGTGGAGCCGTGGTCGACGATCAGCAGCAGACCGCCGGGACGCAGGGCTTCCGCGGCGGTGCGCAGGACCCGGTTGCGCAGCAGGGGGAACGGGGTGTGGAAGTACTGGGCGGAGACGAGGTCGAACGCGCCGGCGGGGAAACTCCTGCCCAGATCGTGCTGTTCGGTGACGACCCGGTCCGCGACGCCGAGATCGCGGGCGCGTTCCCGCACCCGTCCGACGGCGGTGGCAGAGATGTCCACGGCGGTGACGTGCCAGCCCTGCCGGGCGAGCCAGATGGCGTCGCCACCGGCGCCGCACCCCAGGTCCAGGGCGGCGCCGGGGCGCAGCGGTGCGACGGTCTCGGCGAGCAGCGGGTTGACGCGCGCGTCCCAGGAGCGCCGGGCGCGGTAGTGGCGCTCCCAGAACAGCTCGGCGTCCTGCCCGGCGTCCTGCCCGGCGTCCTGTTCTGCCGTGCCCCGGCCGTCCCTGGCGCCGGTGGCGGGCGGTCGTTGTCGGGTGGAATCCATCAGAGATGCCCCTTCGCCGGCCGGCGTGCCGGGCGTGATCCGATACGCGCCCGCGACGCCGGCGATGTACCGGCAGCATCGCCGCCGCCGTTTCCTGCTTGCAAGAAAAGTTGCGGATCCGCATTATCGAACGATGGACAACCCTGTGGGAGACGTAATGGCGGGAGTCGGGCCGCGTCTGCGTGCCCTGCGCCGGGAGCGCGGCACCACGCTGGCGGAGCTGGCCGGCGAGACCGGCCTCACGGCGAGCACCCTGTCCCGTCTCGAGAACGGCAGGCTCCGCCCCACCCTGGAACAGCTGCTGCCGCTGGCCCGGGCGCACGGCGTGCCGCTCGACGACCTGGTCGCGGCCCCGCCCACCGGCGATCCGCGCATCCACCTGCGGCCGGTGCGGCGATCAGGGTTGGTGCTGGTGCCGCTGACCAGGCGGCCGGGCGGGATCCAGGCCTACAAGGTGATCTATCCCCCCGCCGGCCCGACGCCCACGATGAAGCTGCGGACCCACGAGGGATACGAGTGGTTCTACGTCCTCGACGGGCAGGTCAGGTTTGTGCTGGGCGAGCAGGAGTTCCTGCTCGGCGTCGGGGAGGCCGCGGAGTTCGACACCCGCATACCGCACTGCATCGGCAGCGCCGGCAGCCGGCCCGCGGAGCTGCTCACCCTGTTCGGGGCGCAGGGGGAGCGCGCCCATCTGGGACCGTCCAGGCACTGACCACCCCAGGGGGCGGCGGTCAGGGTGGTGCGGTGGTCACAGGAGGCGGAGCTGCTCGGGCTCGGCCGGCGCGGGTGGGCGGCGGGGTGGGACGCGGCGGGCCATGGCAGGGGTGGCGCGGCCGACGCCGTGGCGCTCGGCCAGCTCCTTGACCAGCCCGGTCACGCGCGCCTGGTAGGTCTTGGGCGCGTACGCACCTCTGCCGTAGAGCTCCAGGTAGCGCGGCACCAGCCGTGGGTGCTCGCGCGAGAGCCACCCCAGCCACCACTCGCGCGCCCCCGGCCGCAGGTGCAGCACGATGGGCGCGAGGTGGGTGGCGCCCGCCTCGGCGATCTCCTTGACCGTGCGCTCCAGCTGGGCGGGGGAGTCGGTGAGGTAGGGCAGGATCGGCGCCATCAGCACGCCGCAGGCGATGCCGTTGTCGTTGAGGGTGGCGCACGTCTCCAGCCGTCGCCGCGGGTGGGGCGTGCCCGCCTCGACCGCCCGCCACACGCCGGCGTCGACGAAGCCGACCGAGACGTCGGCGCTCACGTCGGTCACGCCGGCGGCCTCGGTCAGCAGGTCGAGGTCGCGCAGAATGAGCGTGCCCTTGGTGAGGACGGAGAACGGGTTGGCGGCGTCGCGCAGCGCGGCCAGGATGCCGCGCATCAACCGGTAGCGGCCCTCGGCGCGCTGGTAGCAGTCGACGTTGGTGCCCATCGCGATGTGGTGACCGCCCCAGCGGGGCGCGGCCAGCTCCTTGCGGGCCAGCTCGGCGGCGTTGACCTTGACCACGATCCTCGAGTCGAAGTCCGCTCCGGCATCCATGTCCAGATATTCGTGTGTCTTTCGGGCGAAGCAGTAGACGCAGCGATGGCTGCAGCCACGGTAGGGGTTGATCGTGTACTCGAACGGCACCCGGCTGGCCCCCGGCACCTTGTTGATGATCGACCGAGCCTGGATCTCGTAGAAGGTCATCCCCTTGAACTCGGGCGTGTCGAACGTGCGGGTGACCGCGCCGCGGGCGAACAGCGGCACGGCCGGATCGTCCTGGCCGGGCGCGGCCAGGCGCAGGTTGTCCCAGCGCATCCCATGATTAGAACAAGGATTCGAGCGTGATCGCAAATGAAAAGAGGCGGCAATTACCTGGTCGGGCGGGGGCTAATGATCTTCATGGTTGGGCAGAAACACGCCTGAAGAGCTTGCGTTCTGGAGGTGCGCCCATGGCCTGGTCGCAGGACGAGGAGCGGATGCTGGCGGAGATCGAGCAGCACCTCGTCGACGACGACCCGCGACTCGTGGCTCGGCTCGAGTCGTTCAACGAGCGGGTCCGTCGCAGCGAGGCGACGGCCCGGCGGCCACCGGGCGCCCCGCGCAGGCCGCGCCGCTCGACCGTGATCATCCTGATCAGCTGGCTGCTCATCGCGACCCTCATCGCCACCCTCCTGATCATGGTGCTCCGCCTCGACGCCGCCGCCGCGCTGGCTCTGACCACGGCCTTCTGACCCCCAGCCTGCACCCCGGCCTTCCGCTCGCCTCCCGGCCGCGCGTAGCCGGATCTGCGACGCGTCGAAGGGCGGCCCCGCCCGGACATGTGACACGCGCGCACCGCCGCGCACGGCTCGCCGTCCCGTCGCAGGTGATCGCGGGGCGTGGTGCTGCCGCCACCGGTGCGACGTCGGTCGTTCTCCTTGAGGCACTAAGCTTCCTTACTCCGATGAGGAAGTCACCGTTCGTGTCCCCGGAGGAGGGCGGGCTATGGCCGCGCAGGGCCCAAGCAGGCGTGACAGGGTCAGGCAGGCGACGCTGGCGGAGATCCGCGCGGTCGCGCGCAAGCTGCTGATCGAGCAGGGTCCGGCCGCTGTGACGATCAACGCCGTGGCCAGGGAGATGGGGATGAGCGGGCCGGCGCTCTACCACTACTTCACCGGGCACGACGAGCTGGTCGGCGCGGTGACCGCCGACTTCTTCCGCGAGCTCACGGCGGTGGTGGAGGCGGCGCGCGACTCCTGCCCGCCCGGCGAGCACGGCCGCCGGCTGCTTTCTGCGTGCCGGGCGATGCGCGGCTGGGCGGTCACGCATCAGGCGGAGTTCGGCTGGGTGTTCGCCAGCCCGATCACCGCCGGGAGGCGGCCCGACTCGCCGCGCGAGCTGGCCGGGCGCGACTTCGAGCAGGTCTTCCTCGAGGAGGTCGCCGAGCTGTGGAAGGCGCGCCCGTTCCCGGTGCCCGCGCCGGGGGAGCTGCATCCCTCCATCGCGGAGCAGTTGCGCGCGTACGCCGGCTCCTCCGGGGTGGACATGCCGGTGGAGGCCGTGCACGTCTTCCTGACGTGCTGGATCAGGCTGTACGGCCTGCTCTGCATGGAGGCGCTCAACCAGCTGAGCTTCGCCTACTCCGACCTGGAGCCGGTCTTCGAGGAATGCCTGCGGGAGATGGCCCCCAGGCTCGGCCTCGACTACGACGAGGCGACCGCGTCCCGGTGACGGTCTTTACGCCTGCTACTCGTGCGCGTATATTCGTAGACGAGTAGGAGGTGGGCGGATGGCGAAGCGGCGACGGGTCGGAAACCTGATGGCGCTCGCCGTGCTGACCGCGGTCGTCCAGCGGCCGATGCACCCCTACGAGATGGCCTCGGTCCTGCGGGCGCGCGGCAAGGACCAGGACATGCCGATCAAGTGGGGTTCCCTCTACACAGTGGTCCGCAACCTGGAGAAACACGGCCTGCTGGAGGTCGTGGAGAGCGGGCGGCAGGGCGCCAGGCCGGAGCGCACGGTCTATCGCGTCACCGACGCGGGCCGCCAGGAGGCCGACGACTGGACCCGCGAGCTGCTGTCGGTTCCCGAGCGGGAGCCGACGGCGTTCGAGGCCGGGCTGTCGGTGATGGGCGGTCTCGGTCCCGACGAGGTCGCGGCGCTGTTGCGGCAGCGGCTGGACGAGCTGCGACGCCGGATCGGCGACGACCGCGGCGCTCTGGAACATCAGAGCGGCGAGTTGCCCCGGCTCTTCCTCCTGGAGTCGGAGTACGCGCTGGCGATGCGGGAGGCCGAGGCCCGCTGGGTGAGCTCGCTGCTGGCGGAGTTCGGCGAAGGCGCGTTCCCCGGCCTGGAGGAGTGGCGCGCCTATCACCGTACGGGCCGGATGCCTCCTGACGTGGCGGACCTCGCCGAGAGGGGCCGCACCGACTGACCAACCCAGGCCCAGGAAAGGCCCGGCCGCACCAGCTGGCCCGGGCCGCCCTGCGAACCTCAGGTCCGCAGGGGAACCCGGCCGCGCCGAGCGATCCCCGGGCCTTTCCGGGAAATCCCGGGCCGCGCTGAGCGGGCGTCCGGCCGTACCACGAAAGACCGGCGGCGGTGTTGCAGCACCGCCGCCGGGAGACCTCGCACCGCAGACCCGCGAAGCGGACCCCGGCCACGAGATGGCACTCGCAACAATAGCCGGGCTCCCTTCACGGGCGGAAACCACCATGGGAGCCAAGCATGACGACCACCACCACCTCGGGCGACGTGACGTCGAAGGACGGCACCACGATCGGCTACCACCGGCTGGGCCAGGGCCCCGGCCTCGTCTTCCTGCACGGAACCATGCAGGTCGGCCGGAGCCAGATCGAGCTGGCCCAGGCGCTGTCGGACGACTTCACCTGCTACCTGCCCGACCGCCGGGGCCGCGGCGTGAGCGGCCCGTACGGCCCCGCCTACGCCGTCGAGCGGGAGGTGGAGGACCTCCACGCCCTGCTCGCGGCGACCGGTGCCCGCTACGCCGTCGGCATCAGCTCGGGAGCCATCATCGCGCTGCGCACCGCCCTCACCTCTGCGGCCCTCGACAAGATCGTGCTTTTCGAGCCCCCGCTGGACATCGCCGGCTCCAACCCGACGGACTGGCTGCCCCGCTTCGATCGCGAGATCGCCGCGGGTGACACCACGGCGGCGCTGGTCACCGGCATGCGGGCCACCCGCATGGGCCCGCCGATCTTCACGATGATGCCGCGCTTCCTGCTGGAATGGCTCACCGTCCTGGCGCAGAAGGGGCAGGAGAAGGCCGCGGCGAACGGGGAGCCGACATTCGACGAGCTCGCCCCGACGCTGCACTACGACGTCCAGGTGGTGGCCGAGACGGCCACGGCCGGCGATCCGGTGGCCTACCGGTCGGTGGACGCCGACGTGCTGCTGCTCGGCGGCTCCAGAAGCCCGGCCTACCTGCGTACGGCGCTCGACGCGCTGGAACGCGTGCTGCCGCGCGCCCGCCGGGTGGAGCTGGCGGGTCTCGGTCACAGCGCCACCTGCAACGCCGACCGGCGCGGGCGGCCGGAACGGGTGGCCGCCGAGATCCGGGACTTCCTCGCCTGAGCCCCGGCTCAGAGGCCCTTGAGGAAGGTGGCCGCCACCGGGGCGGCCACCGACCCGCCGCCGCCACCGCCCTCCACGACCACCGCGAACGCCACGTCGTCCTTGAACCCGATGAACCAGGCGTGGCTGTCGAGCTCCTCCCCGGTGCCGTATTCGGCGGTGCCGGTCTTGCCGTAGGTGCCGGCGGGCAGCCCGGCCGCCTTGGCGGTGCCCTTGGTCACCACGGCGGACATCATCGCGTGCAGGCCGTCCTTGACCCCTTCGGGCAGCTTCTGTTCCGAGGCCTTCTGCTCGAGCTCGGGCACCAGCGTCGGCGGCCGCCACGTGCCGTCGGCGATGGCGGCGGCCACCGAGGCCATCGACAGCGGGCTCGCGGTGATCCTGGCCTGCCCGAACGACTCCGCGGCCAGCTCGGCGTCGGACTCGGCCTTGGGGAAGCCGGCCTCCGTGGCCGGCACGCCGATGTTGAGCGGCTGGTTGAAGCCGACGGACTCGGCCGCCTCCAGCAGCTTGTCGGCGCCCAGCTCCCGCTGGGCCAGCGGCGCGAACGTCGTGTTGCACGAGTGGGCGAACGCGTCGAGGAACGACACCGACCCGAACTCCGCCTTGTCGGAGTTACGGATCTTCAGCCCGCCGACGGTGGCGTACTGCGGGCACGTCACCGTGTCCTCCTGCGACACCCCGGCCGCCAGCAGCCCGATCGCGGTGACCGCCTTGAAGGTCGAGCCGGGCGGGTAGCGGCCGTCCAGCGCCCGGTTGAAGCCGCCCTTGTTGTTGACCACGGACAGGATCTCGCCGGTCGACGCCTTGATCGCCACCATCGACGCGGGCTTCTCGATGTCCTTGACCGCGTCCACCGCGGCGGCCTGTACCTTCGGGTCGAGCGTCGTGCGCAAGGGCTCGCCGTCCTTGCCCTCGATGGTCTCCAGGGTCTTGCCACCGAGCATGATCTCCGTGGAGGGCGTGCCGGCCAGCTGCTTCTGGAACGTCCTCTGCAGCCCGTGGTGCCCGATGGTCTGCCCGGGTCTGTAGGCGGAGCCGAGCTTGGCGGCGTCTTTCTTGGAGGCCTTGTCGAGATAGCCGACGAGCTGCTGCACCGAACCGCCGACCGTGCCGGTGTCGATGCGCCCGCCCTCGGCGTCGGTGATCTCGGCGCGCTCGGGCCAGCGGGTCTTCACCTCGAACGACGCCCCTTCGGTCATCGACGGGTGCAGCGTCGTGGGCTTCCAGTCGACCTTCCAGGTGCGGTCGGCCACCTTGAGGTCGATCTCGCCCTCGTAGACCCAGGTGCCGATGTCCTTCAGCGTCAGGGTCGCGGTGTAGGGGGCGCTGGCCCGGTCGTCGCCCTCGGTGACCTGGCCCAGCCGGATCACGGTCGACTCCACCGCGAGCGCCTCGCGTTGCTGGTCGTACGCGCTGAACTGCTGCGGTGTGGCCAGTTCGGCCGCCATGGCGGCCTTGTCGCCCGCCTGCCACGCGGCGGCGAAGCGCTGCGCCGTCTCGGCGGGCGTGCCCCTGGTGTGCAGCACGTAGTAGGCGCCGCCGCCCGCGGCCCCCACCGCGAGCACGGCGGCGACGGACACGATCGCGATCGTACGACCCCGCGCCACTGATCAGCCCCCTCGTCATCGACGCCGGACGGCCCGGCTCATGGTGTGCCGTTGGCGGCGGCCTTGAGGCTCGACGCGTAGGCCGGCACGTATTCCTGCCCCGACAGCTGCTGGATGGCCGCCATGATCTCGTCGGTCACCCGGCGGCGGTCACGGGCCTTGGTGTGGTCGCCGTCGAAGCGCATGGGCGCCCCGATGGCGATGCCGATCCGCGCGGGCCTCGGCACCGACGTCCCGGGCGGCAGCACCTTCTCGGTGCCGCTGAGCGCCACGGGCAGCACGGGGGCGCCCGTCTTGAGCGTCAGCCAGGCCACGCCGACCTTGCCGCGGTAGAGGCGGCCGTCGGGGGAGCGGGTGCCCTCGGGATGGATGCCGAACAGCTCGCCGCGTCCCAGCAGCGCGGCGGCCTCGTCGAGCATGACCTGGGCGGCGTGCGCGCTCTCGCGGTCGATCGGCAGGCTCCCGCCCAGCCGCATGAAGAACCCGGAGACCGGGTTGCCGTCGAAGTACTCGTTCTTGGCGGTGAACGTCACGTGGCGCGGCAGCAGCGCGGGCAGCAGGAACGAGTCGAGCACCGACAGGTGGTTGGCGGCCAGGATCGCGGGCCCGCTCCTCGGCACGTGGGCCGCACCGGTGACATGCGGCCGGCACATGGCGTGTGCCAGTGGCGCGGCGGCGAACTTGACCACTTCGTACAGCAACGAGCACTCCTGCGATCATCGGGCGGTCGGCCAACCCACCATAAAGCAGGCGCCCCGCCGGTGGGCGGGACGCCTGGAAAAGCTGTTAAGGCCGATGTGGCGGTCGCCTCCTCGGCGAGATGCACAACACGGCTCCAGCCGAACGGTATTCCGTGAAGGCGGTAATTTGCGGCCCGGGGGACACAGACCACATCGGCCTTTCGATGCTAACGGACATCCGGCGACACGAATTCCATACGCCCCCAAGAATCGGTCACGTTCTCGTCCAATGTGGTTGCGCTACGTCGAAGACCCGCTGCTCACGGCCACGCAGCGCCACCTCCGCGAACTGCCACAAAATTGCCCCGGTCGGCGCGTGGATCACGATCGAGGGGCCGAGCGGCATCTGCAGCAGCTTCCCCTCCCAGCGCGGAACCCCCGGTGCGAGGAACCGCTCCAGCGGCACCGCGTGCACCGAGGCCACCTCGCGCGGGTCGGCCACCGGCTCCTGCCGGCCGCCGAACGCCACCACCGGCGTGATCACGAATCCGGAGTCGGTGACGAAGTCGTCGAGCAGCCCGGCCACCTCTACCCCGGTGACGCCGGTCTCCTCGGCCAGCTCGCGCAGCGCCGCGTCCACCGGCCGCTCGCCGTCGTCGAGCCGCCCGCCGGGCAGCGCCCACTGCCCTGGGTTGCGGCCGTGCGGCGCCCGCCTGATCAGGATCGTGTACGGGCGGCGCTCGGCGTCCTCCAGCACGCACACGGTGACGGCGGCCCTGCGCACCCCGCCGACCGGCGGCACCTGCCTGCGGTCGAAGGCGGCCAGGTGGGCGATGATCTGCTCGCGCAGCACGTCGATGGGCGACAGCACGCCACCAGGATCTCACGGCGCGTGTGACGCGCGCGGGACCATGACGACCTGGGCGCCGGCGGCGCGCGGCGTCAGGCGTACATGCTGCTCATGACCACGATGCCGAGCACGAAGCCCAGGATCATCCCCACCCCTGCGGCGACGGCGGCCCACTTGCCCAGCGGCTCGCCGCGCGTGTGGCCGACGATGCCGAGCACGATGCCGGCCAGGCCGAACAGGATTGGGACGAACAGCACGGCCACCGCGGCGCAGACGAACCCGATGATCGACAGCACCTGGGTGGGCCGCGGCTGATGGGGCGGTTGAGAGTAGGGCGGTGGCTGCGACCACGGGGCCGGAGGCTCGTCGCCGTGGGGCGGTTCGGAGGACGTCGTCACTGCGCTGGCTCCTCTCGGAGGCGTGAAACACATCACACCTCGCTACGGCGGCCCTGTCGAGCCGGTGAGCCGGATCGGCATTCCCGCGGCTTCAGCGGGTGGGGTGAGCTGGGGAGGCAGCGGACGCGCGTGCACGACGTCGAGCCGGGAGACGGCCCGGGTGAGGGCGACGTACAGGCGGTTCAGCCCGCGCGGCTCCGCCTCGGCGATGGCGGCGGGCTCGGCCACGATCACGTGGTCGTACTCCAGTCCCTTGGCCATGGCGGCGGGCAGCACGGTCAGCCGCTCGCCCGCGTCGAGGCCCTCGTCCCGCAGCGCCGACGCGAGCTCCTCCACGTCCGAGCCGGCCGCGATCACCCCGATCGAGCCCTCGAACGCCAGCGCCTCGCGCACCGCCGCCACCACGCCCCTGGCCGGCGTCGCCACCCGGGTCACCCGCAGCCGCCCGTCGGCGCGGTACGAGCGCGTCGCGGGCACCTCCGCGTCGAGCGCCGCGAGCAGCGTGTTGGCCAGGTCGACCACCGCCGCGGGCACCCTGAAGCCGGTGGTCAGGGCGACGATCCGGGCGTCCGGCTTGCCGAACAGCTCCATGCGCTCCCGCCACGAGGTGGCGGCCCACGGGGTGGTGCCCTGGGCGAGGTCGCCGAGCACGGTCAGCGAGCCGTGCTCGCTGCGCCTGGCCACCGCCCGGCACTCCATGGGCGACAGGTCCTGGGCCTCGTCCACGATGACGTGCCCGTAGCCGCGCGGGCGCTCGATGAGCGCGGCGAGCTCGTCGAGCAGCACCAGGTCGGCGGCCGACCACGTGGCGCTCCTGACGCTGCGGGGCCGGCCTGTTCCAGGTGATGGCGGCGCGCTCGGCGTCCGACAGCACGCCGGCGGCAGGGTCCGGGCCGGCGGCGGGGCCGCGCAGCAGCTCGTACAGGACCTCCACGGGCTTGGCGGCGGGCCAGAGCACGTCGAGCGACGAGGTGACGGCGCGGCCGATCCTGCGGAGCCAGGCCGCGTTCGGCGTCCGCCCGCGGGTCTCGGCCTGCCGCCGGATCGACTCGACCACCCTCGCGCGCACGCGTTCCCGCCCCACGGCGTACGGGAGCGACTCGCGCCGGGTGTCGTCGACGAAGCGGCGCAGTTCGTCCTCGTACACCCGCCACCGGTAGGAGCCGTCGGGCACCACGACCGGCTCGGCCGGCCTGCTGATCCGGCCGTACAGGGCCTTGCGCAGGACCTTCGCCATCCGGGCGTCATGCTTGACGGCGGCGGCCTGCTCGCTGTCGGTCGCGGTGACGGGCAGCGCGCCGAGCAGCCGCCCCAGCGTGGTCTGCTCGACGTCCACCTCGCCGAGCGCGGGCAGGACGGCGGAGATGTAGCCGAGGAAGGCCCGGTTGGGGCCGAGCACCAGCACGCCCGAGCGTTCGAGGCGCCGGCGGTGCGCGTACAGCAGGAAGGCGGCCCGGTGCAGCCCGACCGCGGTCTTGCCGGTGCCGGGGGCGCCCTGGACGCAGATCGAGGTGTCCAGGGCGGCGCGTACGAGGTCGTCCTGCTCGGGCTGGATGGTGGCGACGATGTCGCGCATGGGGCCCACGCGGGGGCGTTCGATCTCGGCGGCGAGGATCCTGCTCCCGCCTTCCTCGCCCTGTTCGAGGCGCTCGTCCTCGAAGCTCGTCAGGGTGGTGCCCGACCAGCCGAAGCGGCGGCGCACCGCGACGCCCTGGGGGTCGCGGGCGCCGGCCCGGTAGAAGGCCCTGGCGACGGGCGCGCGCCAGTCGATCACCACGGGCGGGCCGCCGTGCTCGCCGGTGATGTGGCGCCTGCCGATGTGGTAGGCGCGGCCGCGGTGCTCGGCCGAGCCCGCCCCGAAGTCGAGCCGGCCGAAGAAGGGCGGCCCGTCGGGCTCCTCGTCGAGCTCCTTGACCAGGCTCTTGAGGCGGCGTCCCAGCCGTTCCGCGCTGTAGCTGTTTCCGGTCACGGCCTCGCCGACGATCACGTTGTCGCGCGCGCCCTGCACCATCCTGCGCAGTCCGGCCCTGCACTCTTCGACGTACCGTCTCTCGTCGTCGAGCGTGCCCATCGCACCCCCAAAGTGTTAACTCGGTTAAGAGATTAACCAGGTTAACACTTTGGTAGGGTGTGCTCATGACGGGACTGCGAGAGCTTCAGCGGCAGCGGGTGCACGACGCCATCTCGACGGCGGCCATCGCGCTCTTCCTGGAGCGCGGCTTCGACGAGGTGCCCGTGACGGAGATCGCGGCGGCGGCCGGGGTGTCGAAGCCGACGCTGTTCAAATACTTCCCGACCAAGGAGGACCTCGCCCTCCACCGCATCGCCGACCACCGGGGGGAGTCGGCGCGCGTGGTGCGGCGGCGCGCGGAGGGCGAGGGGGCGGTGCGGGCGCTGCGCCGCCACTTCCTCGACGGGCTCGCCCGGCACGACCCCGTCACCGGGCTCAACGACGACCCCGAGGTGGTGGCCTACCACCGGATGGTGTTCTTCACGCCCAGCCTGGCGGCGCGGTTGTTGCAGCACATGGCGCAGGAAGAGCGGGCGCTCGCCGAGGCGCTGGCCGAGACGGCCGACGACCTCACCGCGGGCCTGCTCGCGGGGCAGGTGCTGGCCACGCAGCGGGTGCTGGCCCGGCGCACCTGGGAGCAGCTGGCCGGCGGCCGGCCGCTCGGGGAGGTCGAGCCCGAGGCGGTTCGCGCGGCCGAGCGGGCGTTCTCGCTGCTTCCCGCGCTGTGACCCGCGCGCGGGCTCACCCGGTCACGGCCGGCGGCGGGGCCGCCAGCCAGGTCTCGTGCAGGTGCAGCCAGTCCAGGCCCGCGCCGCGCCGGAACACCACCGTCGCCCGGCGCCCCTGCGCGTCCGGTGGCGGCGCGGGCCCGCCGGGAGCCGTCCCGTGCCATTCCTCGTAGGTCGCCACCACGAGATCGCCCGACCCGGCCACCACGCGGACGTCGCGGATGGTGATCCTGAGATCCGGCGCGCTGCCGTGGGAGCCCTCCACCCAGGCCACGACCTCCTTCCGCGCGATCGCCACCCCGTCGGGACCGACCAGGGTGAAGTCCGGTGCGAGCGCCCCGGCGAAGGGCGCGAAGTCCGCCCGGTCGGCCGCTCCGGTCAGCCACGCCTCGATCACCCGGTGCAGGCGGATCACCTCGCGCTCGGCGTCCGTCATGACAGACCCCTGGCGGCGATCCACTCGCGCAGCGGCGTGAGGGACATGCCCAGCCGCTCACCGGCGTCGTGGGCGGTGGCGAAGAAGCCGTCCGTGTCGCGGATCCACCGGTAGGTGCCGGCGACCCCGGCGGCCGTCGGCGCGCCCGCCATCCGCGCCAGGTCCGCCTCGAACGCGTCCACGTCCTGCTCCTCGTAGCGCACCTGAGCTCCGAACGCCGCCGCCAGCTCGTGCCCCGTCAGCGCCTGCGGCCCGCCCACGTCCAGCGTGAGCCCGTCCAGCCCGTCCCGCGTGAGCGCCGCGGCCGTCACCGCGCCCAGGTCGTCGTGCGTCAGCCACGGTACGGCGACCCGCGCGGGGACGGGGTAACGCAGCACGCCCGAACTCGCCAGCGGGCCGGACACCCAGGGCGCCAGCAGGTTGTCGGCGTACAGGGGCGGGCGCAGCACCACCACCGGAAGCCCGCTGCCCAGCAGGGTCGCGGCCGCGCTCGCGCGCGTGTCGAACGCGGCCACGCCCGTGTCGCGGCCGGGCAGCCGGTTGCCCGTGTTGAACACCAGCCGCCGCACCCCGCTGGCCCGGGCGCCGCCGATCACGTGGCGCACGTAGGCGGAGACCGTGGCGGGGTCGAACTCCATGGGCAGCGACACCGACGCGTGCGTCACCCCGTCGAACGCCTCCTTCACCCGCCCCGCGTCCCCGAGGTCGCCGGGGAAGGGTCGCACCCCTTCAGGGACGTTCGCGGTGCGGGAGAAGCCGCGGACCTCGTGCCCCGCCGCGACCAGCCGGCGGGCGACCGCGCCGCCTTGGGCGCCCGAGGCGCCGATCACCAGGAATCTCATGGGCTCCATCCTTCCGGCGTGCGGCAGTACGCTCTATAAAAGGACCTCTCACGATATTTAAGGATCGTCCGGTGGATGGTGACCTGCTGAGCGAACTGCTGGGACCGCTCCGCCTGCGCGGGGTGTTCCGCAGCCGCTGGACGGCCCGCGCGCCGTGGGGCGTGACGGGCGAGCGGGAAGACTGCGCCCTGCTGCACTACATCAGCGAAGGCACGTGCACGGTGGAGCTGCCGGGGGCCGAGCCGGTGCTGCTGGGCGCGGGGGAGCTGGCGGTCTTCCCGCACGGCGCGGGCCACCGGCTCGGCGACGCCAGCGGCGGCCCCGCCGTGCCGCTGGACAGCCTGCTCCCCGGGCGGGAGCCGGGCCTGGCGCGCAGGGTGTCGATCGACGGCCCTGGACCGCTGACCGCCGTGCTCTGCGGCGGGCTGCACTACGACGCCGCCGCCGCGGCCCCGCTCTACCGGGCGCTGCCGCAGATGCTCGTACTGGACCGCGCGGCGATCGACGGCGAGCCGCTGCTCGGCGACATGCTGGACCGGCTGTCCGGCGGCTGGGACGGCGGGGAGCCAGGGCTGGAGATCGTCGCGTTGCGCGCCTTCGAGCTGGCCTTCGTGCTCGCCCTGCGCGCGGCCCTCGCGAATTTGTCCGAGGGCGAGCCGATCCTGCGCGCCCTGCGGCATCCGGCCGTCGGGGCGGCGCTGCTGGCCGTGCAGACCAGGTTCGCCGAGCCCTGGACGGTGGAGTCGCTGGCCGAGGAGTCGGGACTGTCGCGCTCGGCGTTCGCCGCGGCCTTCCGTGAGCTCGTCGGCGAGGCGCCGATGCGGCACCTGACCGCCCGCAGGATGCAGGAGGCCGCGCGGCTCCTCGCCGAGAGCACCCTCCCGCACAGCCGGATCGCGCGGCGCGTCGGTTATCGGTCGGCGGTCGGCTTTCACCTGGCCTTCAAGCAATGGCATGGTTCGACGCCCGGCGAATATCGCAAGAACGCCGACGCCCCCGCAGGCGGGAAAAGGTGACCGGCTCGGTCAGGCGAGAGGGCGGGGGGCGGGCAGGCGGAGGCGGTCGACGGCGTCGCGGCGGGTCTTCTCCGGGCGGCGGTCGTAGCGGGCCGTCGTGGCGGGGGAGGAGTGGCCCACCAGAGCCTGGGCCGTCGCCAGGTCCACCCCGGCGTCCAGGAGCTCGCCGATGAACGTACGGCGGAAATCGTGCGCCGTACGCCGCGACGCGCCCGCCTCCCCGAACCGGCGGGCCAGGATGTCGGCGATGCCCTGCCCGGTCAGCCGCACCGGCCTGCCGTCGCGCCGCCGCAGGGTGCCGTACTTGCTGATCGGGCTGAACAGCGCCCCCGAGCTGGTCCCGCGGATCGCCAGCCACCGCTCGACGAGCCCGATCGCCTCCGCCGTCAGATAGACGAGGCGCTCCTTGTCGCGCTTGCCGCGCACCCGCAGGGACCGGGCGCCGGGGTCGTAGTCGGCCAGCGCCAGGCCCGAGAGCTCGGCCCGGCGGCAGCCGGTGGAGTAGAGGACGGCGATCAGCGCCGCGTCGCGCACCCCGGCCGGGGAGTCGTCGCAGGCCGACAGGGCCGCCCCGACCACTTCGGGCGGAACGTGGTGCCCGGTGGGCAGCCGGCTCTGGCGTACGGGGGCGAGGTCGGAGGCGCGGGCGAAGTCCTCGGCGCTGGTCTGGCCGAGCCGCCACGCCTCCTTCAGCACCCGCCGCAGCGCCACCAGGTGCTTGTTGACGTACGCCGCCGACCAGCCCTGGTCGGTGAGCATCGTGCGGATGCGGACGGTGTGCTCGTAGCGCAGCAGGTGCCACGGCTGGCCCGCGCCCGTGGCGCTCTCGTCGCCGGTGAGCAGCCGGGCCAGCCGGTCGAGGCAGCCGCGCATGGTGCGGCGCGACTCGGGGCTGGTGAGCGAGTCGAGATAGACGTGGTAGGGGTCGCGCGCCGGCTCGACCGGCAGCGCCGCGGCATCGGGCACGGCAGGCAGGCTCACCGGGCCGATCTTACGGCCCCGCCGTCCACGAGCCCATCCAGGCGCGGCCCGGCGCCGCGCCGGCGCCGGGCCGCCGTCCTGTCAGAAGGGGCCGGTGAGCTCGCCCAGCTTGTCGGTCAGCTGCAGGTTGGCCGCGTAGTCGACCGGGACCGCGATCACGGACACGACGTCGTCGGCCAGCGCCTTGCGCAGCGTGGGCAGCAGCTCGCCGGCGCTGGTCACGCGGTGGCCGCGGGCTCCGAAGCTCTCGGCGTACGTGACGAAGTCGGGGTTGCCGAACGCGACGTGGGAGTCGCGCCCCAGCTCCAGGTCCATCTTCCACTCGATCAGGCCGTAGGCGTCGTCCACCCACACCAGCACCACGAACGGGATCCGCTCGCGCACGGCGGTCTCCAACTCCTGGGAGTTCATCAGGAACGCCCCGTCCCCGGTCGCGGCCAGCACCTTGCGCTCAGGGTGGGCCAGCTTGGCCGCCAGCGCGCCCGGCACCGCGAAGCCCATGGACGACAGCCCGTTGGAGACCAGCATCGTGTTCGGCTCGTAGGTCGGGTACATGCGGGCCATCCACATCTTCACCGCGCCGGTGTCGGCCAGCACGATGTCGTCGCGGCCCATGGCCTCGCGGATGTCGGCGACGATCCTGCGCGGCGACAGCGGGAACGCGCCCTCGGCACGCCCCTGCGCCAGCTCCTCGCCGATCATGCGGCGGATCTTCTGGCCGGTGCCGTTCATCTCGAACCGCCGGTGCACGGCGTCGCCGAGCGCGTCCAGCGAGCGCGCGACGTCGCCGTGCACCCCTACCGCCACGGGGTAGTGGTCGTCCACCTCGGCGGGGAACCGGTGAATATGGATGATCTTCTTGTCGCGCAGCGGGTTGATCTTGACGGGGTCGAACTCCTGCAGCTCGTACCCGACGCTGATCAGCACGTCGGCCTCGTCGAAGCCGAAGTTCACGTAGTCGTGGCGCATGAACCCCACCGCCCCCAGCGCGTGCCAGTGGTCGTCGGGGAAGACGCCCTTGCCGTTGAACGTGGTGGCCACCGGCAGCCCGAGCCGTTCGGAGAAGCGCACCAGAGCCTGCGAGGCGCCCGCCCTGGTCGCGCCGTGGCCGGCCAGCACGATGGGCCGGCGGGCGCCGTCGAGCACCTCGGCGGCGCGGGCGATCTGCGCGGCCGAGGGATCCTGCGGGCGTACGACGTTCACCGGGAGCGGGGCCAGGCCGTCGGGGATCGGCGCCGACTCGACGTCCTCGGGGATCGCCAGGTAGACGGCGCCGGGCCGCTCGGTCTGCGCGGTCTTGAACGCCTTGCGGATCATCTCGGGCAGCGCCTGCGGCGACGGCACCAGCTCCGCCCACTTGGTGATCGGCCTGAACAGCGAGACCAGGTCGACCACCTGATGCGACTCCTTGTAGATGCGGTCGAGCCCCACCTGGGCGGTGATCGCCACCACCGGCGTGCTGTTGGTGGTGGCGTCGGCCACGCCGAGTTGCAGGTTGATCGCGCCAGGGCCGAGCGTGGCCGACGCCACGCCGGGCCTGCCGGTCAGCCTGCCGTAGATCTCCGCCATGAACGCCGCGCCCTGCTCGTGACGTACGAGGACGTAACGGATGGAGGAGTCGTGGAGCGCGTCGACGAAGTGGATGTTCTCCTCACCGGGGATGCCGAAGACGTATTCGACGCCCTCCGCCTCCAGTGCCTGCACGATCAGCTGGGCGGCGACGGCCTGCCGGGACATGGGAAACGCCTCTTTTCATGAAGACTGCGTTCCTCGACAGCACCGGGAGACCCCGGTTCATTCCAGCCTGGCCACCCCCTGGAGCAGCCGGTCGACGTCGGAGCGGTCGTTGTAGTGCACCAGGCCCGCGCGCACCGCGCCGCCCGACTCGCGGATGCCGAGTGCGCCGGTCAGCTCCCAGGCGTAGTTGTGGCCGTTCCACACGTTCACGCCGAGCCTGGCCAGGTGCTCGGCCACCTGGCGCGGGGTGTGGCCGGCCACGTTGAAGTAGGCGGTGGCGGTGCGCCTGGCGGGCTTGCCGTACACGGTGACGTGCGGCATCGTCTCCAGCCCTTCGACCAGCACCTGGAACAGGGCCAGCTCGTGCTCCTCCGCCGCGGCCATCGAGGCGAGCAGGCGCTCGCGGCGGTTCCCCGTGCCGGGGACCATGGAGGCCAGGTGGTCCACGGCCGCCGTGACCCCGTCCAGGTCGGCGAACGCGGCCGTGCCCGTCTCGAACCGCTCCGGCACGGTGTCGGCCGAGGAGGCCAGCTTGTCCGGCCTGATGGTCTCCAGCAGCGCCGGGTCCGCCACCACCGCGCCGATGTGCGGTCCCGACCACTTGTACGCGCTCGTGGCGTAGAAGTCGGCGCCCAGCGCCCGCATGTCCACCGGGCCGTGCGGGGTGGCGTGCACGCCGTCCACGTACGTCAGCGCGCCCGCCCGGTGCGCCAGCTCGGCGATCGCGGGCACGTCGGGGCGGGTGCCGAGGATGTTGCTCGCCGCCGTCACCGCCACGACCCTGGTGCGCTCGCCGATCAGGCTCTCGTACTGCTCGACCGGCAGTTCCCCGGTGACCGGGTCGACCTCGGCCCAGCGCACGGTGGCGCCGGTCTGGGTCCAGGGGCGCACGTTGGCGTCGTGGTCGAGCCTGGAGACCACGACCTCGTCGCCGGGGCCGGCGACGGCCCTGGCCAGGCGGTAGGTGAGCGTGGTCATGTTCGGGCCGAGGATGACGCCGTCCGGATGGCCGCCGACCAGGTCGGCCACGGCGGCGCGGCAGGCGGCGACGATGGCGTCGGAGCGGTGGCTGGCGGGGAAGGCGCCGCCGACGTTGCCGATCCCGGTCCGGTATGCGGTGGAGATGGCGTCGATCACCGATTGCGGCGTCTGCGTGCCGGCGGCTCCGTCAAGATAGGCGTAGCCGTCGGAGAGTGCGGGATAGGTGGCGCGTACCGTTTTGATAGGGAAAGGCATGGTATGTAGATGCTCAGCCTCGGAGACCTCAATCGTGCCGCGCGGACGCGTCAGCACCTTCTTGTGCTGTCATGCGAAGAACGCGGCGCCGTACGGGCCTGGCCGCCGGGCAGGGAGCTGAAGAGGTCTGCGGATCTCGCGGGAAGGGGGCTGGACGACGTGCCGAACGCGCCCTTGACGTGGGTGGCCGGACTGTCCGGGCGGAGGTTCGACGGATGCCCCAGCTGACCGCCCTGGACGCGCAGTTCCTGCACTTCGAGACGGCCACGAACATCGCCAACATCGCGGGCCTGGCCATCCTCGACGGCGACCTCCACCGCGCCGACCTGCAGGCCCTCCTCGAACAACGGCTCCCGTACGTGCCCGCGCTGCGCCGCAAGCTGGCCCCGGTGCCGCTGGGGCTCGACCACCCGTACTGGATGCAGGAGGACGATCTCGACCTCGACTACCACGTGCGCGAGATCGGCCTGCCGCCGCCCGGCGACGAGCGGCAACTCGCCGAGCAGGTCTCGCGGCTGCACGCCCGCCGGCTCGATCGGCGCCGGCCGCTGTGGGAGATCTATCTCATTCACGGGCTGGCGGGCGGCCGCATGGGCCTCTACACGAAGATCCATCACGCGGCCGTGGACGGGGTGGGCGGCGCCGACGTGCTGGCCGCGCTGCTCGACACCGGCCCCCGGCCCGCGCCGCCGCCCGAGGCCGAGCCCGAACGCGACGCCCCGCCTCCCGGGCAGGCGGAGATGCTGGCGCGCGGCGTGGCCAGGCTGGCCGGCAACCCCGCGCACGCCGTGCGGTTCGCGTCCATGGCCGTCCCCTACCTGGACGAGATCCCTGTCGTGTCCGCGCTCCCCGGCGCCCGGTTCGTCTCCGGGCTGGCCCGCAGGCTAGCCGGCGCCCGTCAGGTTCCCGACCTGCCGACGCTGCCCGTGCCCAGGACGCCCTTCAGCGGTCCCGTGTCGGAGCACCGGCGCTTCGCGTACGTGTCGCTGCCGCTGGACGAGCTGAAGCAGGTGCGCAAGGCGTTCGGCGTCACCGTCAACGACGTGGTCATGGCCGTGTGCGCGGGAGCGCTGCGCGGGTGGCTGGCCGCGCACGGGGGCGTCCCGAGCCAGCCGCTGGTGGCGGGGGTGCCGTTCTCGTTGCGGGACGCCGGGGCCGAGGGGCCCGGCAACCAGGTGACGATCATGACGGCTCCGCTGGCCGTGCACGTCGCCGACCCCGCCGACCGGCTGCAGCACGTGCGGCAGGCCATGCGGCGGCTCAAGGACCGGTTCTCGCCAGCGTCCGCGCGGTGGTTGCGCGAGTTCAGCGAGTCGATGCCCGCCGCTCTCATGGGCCTGGCCTCCCGCTCGGCGTTCGCCCTGCTCGGGCAGGCCGCCCCGCCGATCAACCTGATCGTCTCGAACGTGCCGGGACCCCAGTTCCCCCTGTACGTGTGCGGGGCCCGGCTGCTGCACCACTATCCGGTCTCCGTGATCTCGGACGTGAGCGGCGGCGTCAACATCACGGCCTTCTCCTACGACGGCTCGCTCGACATCGGCGTCGTCACCGACCGCGCGATGGTGCCCGACGCCTGGGAACTGGCCGGATACCTGCGGGACGCCCTGGCCGACCTGCGCGACGCGGAAGCCGACGTGCCCCGATGACGCCTGCGCTCCCCGGATGATCCTCGATCGCCCCGCTCGCGGCGGCCTGATCGCGCGACAATTCAGATGACCGGAATGTTCGGCAAGCACCGGGCCGGGTCGCCGCTATCCCGCCCGTGACGGTGCGGCGGCGGTGAAGGAGATCCACACGTCAGGGCGAACGTCGGGCCGGTTCGGGACGGGCCGGCGTTCCTCGGTCCACGCGTCGCCGGCGACGTCGGTGGCGACGCGCCGCCAGAACGCGACGGCCGCCGTGTTGGCGTCCTGGAAGGCGATCTCCCAGGGGCCGGGGTGCCGGGAGATCACCTCCCGTACGACGGTCATCCCGATCCCGGACCGCCGTGCGCCGCGTACCACGAAGAAGGCGTTCAGCACGCGGGCGGGGCCGGACAGCGCCCGCACGAAGGAGAAGCCGAGCGGCCGGTCGCCGCTGGTGAACAGGTAGGCCGCCCAGTCGTCGTCCTCGAGCGCCGAGCGCAGCCGTTCGCCGTGGTAGGTGGCGTCGGGGCTGGGCAGCCCGCCCTGGAACTCCGCCATGTCGTGGCGGAACATGAGCCAGAGGCGCTGGACGGCGGGGTGGTCGGCGGCGCTCACGGGCCGCACGGTTGCCTGAAGAATCGTCATACAAGCACTTTCCGGCCGGGAGCAACCTCCGGCCGGAAAGCTAAATCTAGCAGATCCCATCTCGGTCGGCGGCGGCATGAGAGGTGCGGCCGGAGCCGTGAGCGGCCGTCAGGCGCGCCCGTGCCGCGGCAGCAGCAGGCTGACCAGCGCGATGGCCAGGCCGAGCCCGGCCGCCATGAGGAAGACCAGGTCGTAGCCGGCGGCGAGGGCGTCCGCGGTGCCTTCGGAGCCCTCTGCCGCGGCTGTGGCGCCCGCGACCGTCGCCAGCACGGCCAGGCCCGCCGCGACCGTGGCGGAGCTCCCCGGCATCCTCAGGGCTCTGGTCGGCAACGTGGACGCGAAAGCCCGCCGCCCGCACGGCTCTGGCGCGCTCTGACGGCGCGCGTCCGACGGGCCGCCGCATGGTGGGGCGTGATCCGGCGGATGCGGGGGCGCCGGTGGCGCAGGCGCCTGCTTCTGAAGGTGGCCGGCTACGCCGGCCGGCGGACGGCGTAGCCGCCGATGGCGGGTTCGAGGAGGTCGAAGACGCGCCGCGCGGCCTCGGCCAGCGCCCCGGCGATCTCGTCGTCGTCCTGTCCGGCCAGGGTGCGGCGCTGCAGCTCGCGGAAGAGCAGCCGGTCGGCCGCCGCGAGCTGTGCCGCCACGGCCCGCGCGACGACCGTGTCCCCCTCGATGTCCCCCTCGATGTCCCCTTCGACGCCGGCGGCGGGCGTCCCGCCCTGGGATTCTCCGGCGGTCTCCTCGCCACCGTGGACGGCCGCCCTGGCCGCGGTGTCGTACGACGTCCTGGCGGCTTCCGGGGTGCCGGCCGTGGCGGACTCGTCGAGGGCCGCCGCGTGCGTCTCCGCGGCGAGCGCGCCGGCGAGGGCCTCTTCACGCTGGTCGTGCAGGTCGCGCAGCCGGGTCACCAGAGTCGGGCTGCCGGCGACCATCCGGGCGAAGTCGCGTCCGGTGAAGCCGATGACCGGGTCACGCTGTTCCAGCGCGTGCGCATATGCTCGACGTACCGCGCCCAGCGCCGACTCCCCAGGTGGGCGCCGGGCGACCGCCTCCGCCAGGCCCGCCACGAACGCCTCGTGGTGGTCCAGGGCCAGATCCTCTTTACGGGGGAAGTAATTGGTGACGGTCATCTTGGCCACTCTGGCGGCGCCGGCGATGTCGGCGATCGTCGTGCGGTCGAAGCCACGTTGCAGGAACAGTTGGGTAGCGTGGTCGGAGATGGCCCGCCTGGTCTCGCGCTTCTTCTGTTCCCTCAATCCCAAGGTGTCGATGCTCATAGCCGCAGTCTCTCACGGATTTTTAGGTGCGACCTATATTTAGGCTTGCTTCAAGAGGAGTATGTACCTAATGTTAGGCGTGACCTAAGTTTAGGTTGCCGTCCATCCTACCCAACGCGAGCGAGGAGAGTGTTTTGTCCCAAGCAGCAGAGGTTCTCGAGCTGGACGAAAGCGTCGCCGACAGTGGCAGCGCCATCGGCGCCGACTCGGTCAAGACCTACCTGAAAGAGATCGGGCGGGTGCCGCTGCTCACCGCCGAGCAGGAGATCGAGTTGGCCAAACGCATCGAGGCCGGGCTGTTCGCCAGAGAGCGGCTCGACACCGAGCCCGACCTTCCCGGCGAGCTCCGCGCCGACCTGGAGTGGATCGCCGCGGACGGCACGCGGGCCAAGCAGCGCATGCTGGAGGCCAACCTCCGGCTGGTCGTCTCCATCGCCAAGCGCTACACCGGTCGCGGCATGCTCTTCCTCGACCTGATCCAGGAGGGGAACCTCGGCCTGATCCGGACGATCGAGAAGTTCGACTACCGGCTCGGCTACAAGTTCTCCACCTACGCCACGTGGTGGATCAAGCAGGCGATCACCCGCGCCATGGCAGACCAGGCCCGCACGATCCGCATTCCCGTCCACATGGTGGAGCTGATCAACAAGGTGGCGCGGGTGCAGCGGCGCCTGCAGAGCGACCTCGGCCGCGAACCCACGCCGGAGGAGATCGCCAAGGAGAGCGAGCTCGAGGTGAGCCGCGTCATCGAGGTGCAGGGCTACGGCCGCGAGCCCATCTCGCTGCACACGCCGCTCGGCGAGGAGGGCGACAGCGAGTTCGGCGACCTCATCGAGGACACCGAGGCGGTCTCCCCGGCCGACGCGGTGTCGTTCACGCTGCTCCAGCAGCAGCTGCACGCCCTGCTCGACCAGCTCTCCGAGCGCGAGGCGGGCGTGATCAGCATGCGCTACGGCCTGGCCGACGGCAAGCCGCGCACGCTCGACGAGATCGGGCGCGTCTACGGCGTCACCAGGGAGCGGATCCGGCAGATCGAGGCCAAGACGATGTCCAAGCTCCGCCATCCGTCCCGCTCGCTGGCGCTGCGCGACTACCTGAGCTGACCGTTCACCTGGCGCACGAGGTTCCGGAGAGAAAGGCTGCGCAAACGGGAACTCAAGACTGTCGCCACAGCCCCTTGGATGTTGCTGTGAGTGACCTAGATTCCCAGGCGTGAAACGCTCCCGTTCGAGCCTCGTCCACCAAGTGACGTACGCGTTCAAGAACCCGCGCAAGATCCTGCCCCACGTGAGGCGGCTCGCCCGCGACACCTGGTTCAGGCTGCGTACCCGCGACCACGTCGCCTACTACCGTGCCGTCATGAAGTCCGACACCGCGCGAGACCCCGAGGGCGCGGTCGGCTCACACACGCACCGCCGGTGGCTGGCGCTGGGCCGTATGCAGTTCGACTACCTCGTCGAGCACGGGCTGAAGCCGGAATGCCGGATGCTGGAGATCGGCTGCGGCAACCTGCGGGCCGGTCACCTGTTCATCGACTACCTGCACACCGGCAACTACTACGGCATCGACATCTCGCCCGACATCCTCATGGCGGCCCAGGACACCCTCGCCGAACACGGGCTGGGCGACAAGCTCCCGCACCTCACCCCCGTACGCGACCTGCGCTTCGCCTTCCTGCCCGACGAGCACTTCGACGTCGTCCACGCGCACAGCGTCTTCTCCCACTCGCCGCTCGACGTGATCGAGGAGTGCTTCGCCCACGTCGGCCGCGTCATGAAACCCGGCGGATGGTTCGACTTCACCTTCGACCGGACCGAAGGCAAGGAGCACCAGGTGCTGCGGGAGGACTTCTACTACCGCACCGAGACCCTGATCGCGCTGGCCGCCAAGCACGGGCTGCAGGCGAGGTTCATGGACGACTGGGAACGCCTGCCGCACAAGCAGTCGAAGATCCGCGTCACCCGGCGGGCCGCCGCCTCCTAGCCGCACGGCGGAAAACGACCTGCGTGCGCGCGGTGGTCTGGCCTAGCCTGTGGCGCGTGAAAGACGTCCGGTCGCTGCCCAAAGCCCATCTGCACGTTCACCTGGAGAGCACCGTACGCCCTGAGACCGTGCGCGACCTGGGCGGCACACCCGGACACGGCGGCGTGTTCCGCGACTTCAGGGAGTTCGCCGACCAGCGGGCGCGGGTGCGCGCGCTGCTGCGCACGGCCGAGCACTTCCGGCGCGTCGCGGTGGAGTTCTGCGCGGACGAAGCCGCGCAGGGCACCCGCTACGCCGAGGTGACCTTCACCGCCGCCTCCCACGGGGAGCGGGTGGGCAAGCCGGAGATGCCGCTGGAGGCGGTGCTCGACGGGCTGGACGAGGGCAGGGCCCGCTACGGCATCGAGTGCCGGGTGCTGCTCGACCACTCCAGGCGACGGCCGGTGGAGCGGCTGTGGAGCACGTACAAGCTGGCCACCCGCTACGACAACGTGATCGGCATGGGGCTGGCGGGCGACGAGAGCCATCCGCTGACGCCGTTCGCCGAGGTGCTCGACGCGGCCAGGGACGCGGGGCTCCATCTCGTCCACCACGCGGGCGAGGCGGCCGGCCCGGCCAGCATCCGCGAGGCCCTCGACCTCGGGCACGCCGAGCGCCTCGGGCACGGCATCCGGATCCTCGACGACGAGAGCCTGGTGGCGGAGGCGCGCGAGCGCGGGATCCCGCTGGAGGTCTGCCCCACGTCCAACGTCCTGCTCGGGCTCGTCCCGTCGCTGGCCGAGCACCCGCTGCCGCGGCTGCGGGCGGCTGGGCTCACCGTCACGATCAACACCGACGGGGAGACGGCGCTGGCGGACGAGTACACCCGGCTGCGCGACGTCTTCGGCTGCACCGACGACGATCTGGCCGGGCTGGCACGCGCGTCGATCGACGCGTCGTTCGCCCCCGACGAGGTGAAGGCCGAGCTCAGGGCCGCCGTGCACGCCTGGGCCACGGCGCCGTGAGCGGCCCTGTTGCGGGCGGGGTGACGCCGGACGGCCCTCCTGACGAGGTGCTCGACGCGTACGGGGCCGAGGGGCGGCCGGTCTGGATGGGCGGGGCCTGGCGGGTCGGCGATGCGGTCGTGAAGCAGGTGGACTTCCTGCCGGAGACGGTGTGGCGGGCCGAAGCGCTGTCCGCGTTGCCTGACTCGCCCGAGTTCCGCGTGGCCCGTCCCGTACGAGCGCGGGACGGTGCATGGGTGGCGCACGGATGGGAAGCGGCCCGGCTCGTCCCGGGCGAGCCCGACGTCGGCAGGCAGGACGACGTGCTCAGGGCCGGGGCCGCCTTCCACGAGGCGATCGCCCACCTGCCCCGGCCCGCGTTCCTGGACGTCCGTGACGACCCCTGGTCCCACGGGGACCGCGTGGCGTGGGAGGAACTCCCCGGCCCGCCCGGCGCGGCCCGGCTGCTGGAACCGCTCGTACGGGCTCGGCGGCCGGTGGATCTCCCGTCGCAGGCGGTCCACGGGGATCTGCCCGGCAACGTGCTGTTCGCCCCCGGCCTGCCGCCGGCGATCATCGACTGGCCGGTGTACTGGCGTCCGCCGTCCTGGGCCGCGGCGGTCGCGGTCGCGGACGCGCTGTGCTGGCACGACGCCTCGCCCGCGCTGGCCGAACGGTGGGCACACCTGCCCGAATGGGGGCAGATGCTGGTACGCGCGCTCATCTACCGGATCGTCACCCACGAGGCCCTGAACGGGCCTGAGGCATGGACTCCGGACCAGGTGGCCGCCTACCGGCCGGTGGTGGACCTCGCCGTCACCCACGCCCGCCCGGCCGCCGGATGACGCCCCCGCCCGGGTCCCGCCCACGGTCGCCGGTGGGTGACGGCCGGGCGGAACTCGGTGACCGGTTGCCCGGCACGGTGCTGGCGGCCGTCCTGGGGCGGCCGGGTGGCAGGGTGCTCGGCTGCCACGCCGAGCCGATCGGCAGCGGCACCGGTGCGGTGACCGGTGCGGTGACCGGTGCGGCGACCGGCGCGGTGACCGGTGCGGTGACCGGCGCGGTGACCCGCCTCTCCGGAACGGCTCTGCTCGGGCCGGACGATGCCGGGGCAGGCGCGTCCGGCGCCGCATCGACCCGGGTGAACAACACCGACGGCACCCGCGGCGTGGGGGGGTGCTCGCGGTTCGGGGGCTCGGGAGGTGTCGTTCCGGATGGTCAGGAAGGAGTTCCGGCCGCTGCGGACCGGGCGGCACGCCCCGTACGCCGGAGATCCACGGCACTGGGCGTACTGGCGGCGGGAGCCGCTGGCGTACGCGAGCGGCCTGCTGCCGCGCGGTCCCGGGCTGGCCGCGCTGGACGTGCCTGCGAGCCGGGTGAGATCGTCCGGCACTCGTCGTCGAGGAGCACGACGTCCTGGGTGTCGGCGAAGGCCAGCCGTGTCCGGCCGCCGTTGCGCAGGTTGCGCCCGGTCGGGCTCGTGGCCCTGGTCGACAGCCAGACGGCCTGCTCGTGCCAGGCGAACCACAACGGCACGAGCTTCAAGACGGCAAGGCTACGGTGCGGGCGGCGAGGAGATCAGGAATCGAGAAGCGTGCAGCCGCCGACAGTGCCTAGCCTGACGTGCATGAACGTATCCATTCACGCGAGTTTCCTGCCGCACGACGACCCGGACGCGTCCCTGGCCTTCTACCGCGACGTCCTCGGTTTCGAGGTGCGCGACGACGTCGGCTACGACGGGATGCGCTGGATCACGGTCGGCCCCGCAGGCCAGCCCGGCACGTCCATCGTCCTGCAGCCACCGGCCGCCGACCCCGGGATCACCGACGCCGAGCGCGTCACCATCGCCGAGATGATGGCCAAGGGCACCTATACCGGCATCCTGCTGGCCACCGACGACCTCGACGGCTTCTTCGCGCGGGTGCAGGCCGGTGGCGCGGAGGTCATGCAGGAGCCGGTCGAGCAGCCGTTCGGGGTCCGCGACTGCGCCTTCCGCGACCCCGCCGGCAACATGATCCGCGTCCAGGAGCTGCGCTGAGCGCCTGAGGTCAGGGGACGCTCGCCCGGCCGTCGGGCGGTCGTGTGCGGTGGAGGGCGAGGCCGGCGTCCACGACCTCCGACCGCTCCAGGCCGGTGACGTCGGCCAGGGCGATCCACGCGGCCCGATCGGTGCTGCCGCCGATCTCGTGGCGCAGCGTGCCGCCGGTGATGTGGCCCTCGTACATGACGCGCAGGGCGTGGAAGTCGGCCTGGCGCTGGTCAGCCCTCGGGTAGGGGCGGTGCAGGGTGCTGATGCCGAGCAGGGCGTCGATGGCGACGGTGTAGCCGGTCTCCTCCTCCACCTCGCGGATCGCGGCGTCGACCGGGTCCTCGCCGTGGTCGAGGCCGCCGCCGGGCAGCGTCCAGAGCCGCTCGCCGGCGGGGCCGACCCAGCGGGCCAGGAGGATCTGTCCGTCCTCCACGCAGATGGCGTACGCGGACACGCGCAGTTCCTTGGCGATCATCACCGGTCAGGGATATCACGTGACGTACGGGGATCTCGACCGCCTCGGCATCCGGCGCTCGATCCGTGAGCTGCTCGGGCGGGGGACCGGGCCGTGCCTGGAAACCGGATGCGGCACGGGCGCGTACGCGGGAGCGGTCAGGGAGCTCGGGTGGACGCCGGTGGGCATGGACCTGTCGTCGGGCATGCTGGAGTACGCGCGCTCCAGGCTGCCGGTCGTGCGCGGGGACGCCGGGCGGCTGCCGTTCCGCAGCGCAGCCCTGCCGACGGTCGTCTCGGTCATGGTGCACACCGACATGCCAACGGGTGACGAGCGAGGGGCGGGGATGGTGACGGTGACCGGCGACGGGCGAACAGATCGGGCCCGCGCCACGTTTCGGTAGGCGTGATGTCACGCGTACTCGCCGGACCCAGGGCATGCGGCCGCTCACCCCCGAGCTGATCGACGCCCTGGGCACGCCTGTCCGGGTGCGCGCCGAGCCGGGCCCCGACCGGACGAACCTGATGGTGATCGTCGCGGTGGTGGCGGGAGCGCTCGTGCTGGGCGCGGTGATCTGGCGCCGCGGAAGGGGCGCGCCACGCGGGTGACGCGGCCGCTACGGGAGCGCCCGCTGGATCACCGCCGCGCCCAGCGGCCCCAGCTCCACCTGCCCCGCCACCGGCGACCCCGTGAGCAGGTCCGTCCCCGGCACTTCGAGGGGGACGGACGCGGCGAGCTCCGCGCTGTGGTTGAGCAGGAACACGTACTCGTACGTGTCGTCCCCCCGCACCGAGCACTCCACGTGCGCGGGCACGCCCGCGAACCGTGACCGCACGCCCGCCGACGCCACGGCCTCCAGCACCACCGCGTCGAGGGCGGCCTGCTCCAGCAGCGTCGCCACGTACACGACCCGCCCCGAGCCGTAGCGGTTCTCGACCACGGCGGCCCGCCCTTCGAGCAGCCCGTCGGCGTAGGTGGCCAGCGCCGTGCCGCTCTCCAGGTGGAGGTCGTCGCGCCACCAGGTCGACGTCGCCCGCCGCCCGTCGGCGAACTCCACGGCGAATGTCTCGTGCGGGCGCGCCGGCCAGTACTCGTCGATCTTCGCGCCGATGAGGTCGCGGAACGCGCCGGGATACCCGTCGGGCCGTACCCGGTTGCAGTCGTCGACCACGCCCGAGAAGAAGGACATGACGACCGTGCCGCCGTCGCGGGCGAAGGCCCGGATGCGCTCCGCGCCCTCGTCGCCGATCAGGTACGCGTTGGGTACCACCAGCACCTTGTACCCGTCCAGCGACGGCCCCGCCGGCACCACGTCGACCGCGTGGTGCCGCTCCCACAGCGGCGCGTAGTGCCGCATGACCGTGTCGGTGTAGCTGAAGTCGCTGCGGGGCAGGCCGTGCGTCTCCTCCAGCCCCCACCACCCGTCCCAGTCGAACAGCACGGCGATCTCCGCGCGCGAGGTCGTCCCGGCCACGGGTGCCAGCAGCTTCATCTCCCGGCCGAGCTCGACGATCTCCTTGAACGTGCGCGAGCCGGGGCCGGAGTGCGGCAACATCGCCGAGTGGAAACGCTCGTGCCCGCCCCGGCCGGCCCGCCACTGGAAGAACATCACCGAGTCGGCCGCCCGCGACACCGCCTGCAGCGAGCCCAGCCGCATCCGCCCCGGCTCCTTGACGACGTTGAGCTTCCACTGGCACACCGCGCTGCTCGACTGCTCCATCAGCATCCACGGCTGCCCGCCCTTGAGCGAGCGGAACAGGTCGTAGTTGAAGGCCGCCGACACGTGCGAGTCGGCTTCGGCCGGATTGGGGTAGATGTCGAGCGCGACCGCGTCCTCCTCCGGCGCCCACCGCCAGTAGTCGGCGTGCCGGAAGAAACGCATGAAGTTGGTCATCACCGGCACGTCATCGCGGAACGAGCGCACGATGTCCCGCTCGGCCAGATAACACTCCAGCAGCGCGTCGGAGGTGAAGCGTTTGAAGTCGAGCTTGCGGGCCGGGTTCATCCAGGTGCGCGGGATGTTCGGCACCTCGATCTGCTCCCAGTCGGTGTAGAGCTGGCCCCAGAATCGGGTGGTCCACGCCTCGTTCAGGGTGTCGAGGTCGCCGTACCTGCGCCGCAGCCATCTGCGGAAGTTGACCGACGCGGCCTCGTTGTACGCCGTCGGACCGTACTCGTTGCTGATGTGCCACATCGCCAGCGCGGGATGGAACGAGTACCGCTCCGCGAGCCTGGTCGTGATGCGGGCGGCGTACTCGCGGTAGATCGGCGACGACGGGTCGTAGTGCAGGCGGTTGCCGAAGCCGAACGGCTCCCCGTCGGCCATGATGGGGAACACCTCGGGGTGCAGGTGCGTGAGCCAGACGGGCGGCGCCGCCGTCGGGGTGGCCAGGTTGACGCTGATGCCGTGCTCGTGGAGCAGGTCCATGACGTCGTCCAGCCAGCCGAACTCGTACGTCCCCGGCTCGGGCTCCAGCGACGCCCACGCGAAGACGCCCAGGCTGACGGTGTTGACGCCGGCCTCGCGCATGAGGCGGACGTCCTCGTGCCACACGGCGGGCTCCCACTGCTCGGGGTTGTAGTCGCCGCCGTAGGCGAATCCGCCGACGCGGGTACGGAACGTGTCCATGCGGGTCATAGGGGAACTCCGATCACAGGAGGCGCGAGGTGACGCCGGCCGTGTCCGCGGCGATGCGGGCCGCGCCGTCCGGTCCGGGGTCGCCGTCGGCGATGGTGACCGCGTAGCGGAAGGCCAGCGACGCGCCCGGCTCCACCGGCCGCACGACGTCGAAGAACGGCGCGGGGCAGACGCACGCGAAGATCCCCGTCCGCACGAACCACTGGACCGGCTCATCATCGGGCCCGTCATCGGGCCCGTCGTCGACGAACACGAGCGTCGAGCTCGCGTCCACCTCGTCGTGATCGCCGGAGTAGGCCAGCCACGTGCCGCGCTCGCCCATCATCTCGTCGCCGCCGGTGCGCCCGTCCAGGTAGACGCGGCCGTTGCTGAACGAGCGCGGCCCGCGCCAGAACAGCCCGCCGTACCCGGCGTTGGGCCGTCCCTCGGTGGTGGGGCTGCCGATCGGCACGGTGGCGCCGGAGACGTTGGTGAACTCGGTCGCGTACGCCAGCGTCCACCCGTGCTCGCCGAGCAGCGCCCCGAAGGAACGGTGTTCGGTGAACCAGGGCTCGCCGGTGCTCGCCACCCAGGTCAGCGACTCCTTGACGGCCATCCGGTCCGCGCCGCTGCTGATCGAGTCGAAACCGTCGTGCACGATGGCGCCGTTGTTGTCGGCCTGCACGTAGCCGCGGTCGCGGTAGTACGTGACGCCGCCCCAGAAGTTCTGGGTGCCCACGTTCGGCAGCGACCAGGCGATGCCCTTGTGCCAGACGTGGTCCCAGGGCCGGTAGAGCGACACCAGCCGGCCGGACCGGGTGCGCAGCGGGTGGAAGTAGGGGCGGGGCGACTCCAGCCGCCGGTCCCACGGGCCGTACACGTAGCGGAACAGGTCGACGCCGTCGCTGGTGAGCGTCAGCGCCCGCCCGCGCTCGTCGGTGAGCCGCAGCCCGTCCACGGGTTCGGTCATCGGGCGGTCCCTTCGGTCGTGAGCCACGGCGCCCGGTGGCCGCCCATGGAGGAGTAGAACGGGGAGCCCTCCGCCAGCTCGCCGCGCGCCACCTCCCGGCCGGTGAAGGCGGAGGCGTAGACGGCGGCGATGAGCTCGAGGGTCGGGCGGGCCTGCGCCGTCGTGACCGGCATGGGCGCGCCGGAGCGCAGGGCCTCGGCGGCGGCCGCGAACTGGGCCGAGTGGCCGGAGGGCGCGCCGGGAGGCAGCGCGTTCCAGCGGGACGCGGCGTCCGGGTCGCCGGGGGCGGGGGTGAAGCGCCAGGAGTCGTCGCCGTAGCCGTACAGGTGCTCCAGCTCGGCCGTGCCGCCGGCGAGGTCGAAGCGCAGGTAGCTGGTCTCGCGGGCGGACAGCAGGCTGTTGACGATCACCAGGGTGGCTCCAGAGGCGAGGGTCACCACCGCGGTCGAGAAGTCCTCCGTCTGAGTCGGCCGCGCCTTGCGGCCCGCCGTGGCGCGCACCGACTCCCACGGGCCGGCCAGGGACAGCATGAGGTCCATCTGGTGGATGCCGTGGCCCATGGTGGGCCCGCCGCCCTCCGACTCCCACGTGCCGCGCCACGGCACCGCGAAGTAGGAGTCGGGACGGAACCACAGCGTGTTGCAGAGCGCCAGGTGCAGCGGCCCGAAGTCGTCTCGGGCGATCGCCTCGCGCAGCGCGACCGCGCGGGCGCCGAACCGGTGCTGCGAGACGGTGCCGAACGAGCCGGCGCTGCGCGCCTCGGCCGCGGCGATCTCGTCGAACTCCCGCAGCGACAACGCCGGCGGCTTCTCGCACATCACCGACCAGCCCCGCTCCAGCACCGCCACGGCCTGGTCGCGGTGCAGGCCGGGAGGGGAGCACAGGTGCACGACGTCGCACTCCGAGCGTTCGAGCAGGTCCTCGACGCGCGTGTAGCGCTCGGGCACGTCCCACGTGGCGGCGAACGCGTCCAGCCGGCCGGCGTCGATGTCCACGGCGGCGACGATCCGCGCCGACCCGCCGAGCGCCGACAGGGCGGCGGCGTGGACGCCGGCGATGCCGCCGGCGCCGACGATCGCGATCCTCATGACGGCTGCCCCTTCTCGACCGACACGGTGGTCAGCCGCCGCTCCTCCCCGGTGACCTCGTGCACGGGCCCGGTCAGCAGCACGCTCGCCTCGGCCACCACGTCGGCGGCCGAGCGGCGCACCGACACGCCCACCTCGCCGGGCTCGACGACGCGCCGCCCGTCCCTGCCGGTGAACGCCAGCAGCCGGGCGGGCACGTCGAAGCTCACCGTCGCGCACTGGCCGGGGTCCAGCTCGACCCTGGCGTAGCCGACGAGCTGGGCGAGCGGCCGGGTGACGGAGGCGATCCGGTCGGAGGCGTACAGCTGGACCACCTCGGCGCCCGCCCGCTCGCCCGCGTTGCGCACGACGACCGAGCACCGGATCGGCTCGCCGGCCCGGACCTGCCCGCCGGCCGTCAGGCCCTCGCAGGCGAAGCGGGTGTAGCTCAGCCCGTGGCCGAAGGGCAGCTCGGGGGCCGGGTCGATGTTGCTGACCGAGCCGGCCGCGCCCAGCTTGGGGTGCAGGTAGCTGTAGGGCTGGCCGGCGACCGAGCGCGGCATGCTCATCGGCAGCCGGCCCGAGGGGTTCACGGCGCCGCTGAGCACCCGGGCGATGGCGCCGGCACCTTCCTCGCCGGGGAAGTACGCCTGCACGACGGCGGCGGCGTTCCTGAGGATCCCCGGCACCGCGTACGCGCGGCCGGTCATCAGCACCGCCACGACCGGCGTGCCCGTGGCGATGACCGCGTCGGCGAGCTCCTGCTGCGCGCCGGGCAGGTCGAGCGTCTCCACGTCGCAGCCCTCGCCGGAGGTGCCCCTGCCGAACAGCCCCGACCGGTCCCCGAGCACGAGGATCGCGACGTCGGACTCGCCGGCCAGGCGGGCGGCGGCGGCGATCCCCGAGCGATCGCCGTCGTCCACCCCCGTTCCCCGCTCGGTCCTGATCACGGCCTCCGGCAGCTCCTCCCGCAGCGCGTCGAGCACCGTGGGCGCCGCGATGCCGGTCTCCACGCCGGGGGAGTGCGGCAGCACGTGGTTGACGAAGGAGTAGCAGCCGAACAGCGCCGCGACGCTGCCGGCGTTCGGGCCGACGACCGCGACGCGCCTGCCCGCGGCCTGGCCGAGCGGCAGCACACCGTCGTTGGCCAGCAGCACGATCGACTCCTCGGCCAGGCGCCGCGCCAGGGCCCGCGACTCCGGGTCGTCGAGGTCGATCGGGCCGGACCCGCGCGGTTCGTACCCGTCGTCGAGCAGGCCGAGCGCGGCCTTCTGCGTCAGCACCCTGCGCAGCGCCCGGTCGACGAGCGACTCCGGGATCCGCCCCGCGGCCACGGCCCGCTTCAGCGGCTCCACGTAGGCCACCCCGGTGGGCAGCTCGACGTCGATGCCCGCGCTGAGCGCCTGCACGGCCGCGTCCTCGGCGTCGGAGGCCACGGCGTGCAGGGTGTGCAGGAAGGCCACCGCGAAGTAGTCGGCCACCACCGTGCCGTCGAAGCCCCACTCGTCGCGCAGGATCCGGGTGAGGTAGTGGGCGTCGGCGGCGATCGGGATGCCGTCGATCTCGGCGTAGGAGTTCATGACCGAGCCCGCCCGCGCGTCCCGCACGGCGACCTCGAAGGGGAACAGCAGCGTGTCGGCCACCTCGCGGGGGCCCGCGTGCACGGGGGCGAGGTTGCGGCCGGCGCGGGAGTTGGAGTAGCCGACGAAGTGCTTGAGCGTGGCGATCACGCCCGCGCACTGCAGGCCGCGCACGTACGCCGCGCCGATGGTCGCGACCTCGTACGGGTCTTCGGAGATGCACTCCTCGACCCGGCCCCACCGCTGGTCGCGGATCACGTCGAGCACGGGGGCCAGGCCCTGGTGCACGCCGAGCGCCCGCATGGAGGCCCCGATCCTGCGGCCCATCTCCTCCACGAGGGCGGGGTCGAACGTCGCGCCCCACGCGGGCGGCACGGGATAGGTCGTCGCCCGCCAGGCAGCCAGCCCTGTCAGGCACTCCTCGTGGGCGATGGCGGGGATGCCGAGCCGGGTGTGGTCGCGCAGCCAGCGCTGCCGTCCGGCCAGCTCGGCGCTCGCCTGCGCGGGGTCGACGGGCGTGGTGCCGAAATGGCGGGTGACGTGGCCGAGCCCGTGGCGGGCGAACGCCTCGAACTCCTCCTCGTCGCCCTGCATCGCGTCCTGCAACGGCGCGACGACGCCTTCTTCCCGGTTGACGTTCAGCCACAGGCCGACGAGCTGGGCGAGTTTCTCGTCGAGCGACATCTCCGCGAGCAGGTCGTCGACCCTGAGCGCCGCGGTCTCCGGCTGCTCACCTCGTGCAGGCATACACCCTCGTTCGTGGCATGGAGATCTCCATCTGTTGATAGCGCTAACAGGGGGCCTGCTAGATTGCGGCGCGCCGGCCGGACGTGTCTTACGGATCAGAAAGTTTCCGGATGACTTTCCGAAAGATTACGGTGACATTGCCGATCCGTTACGGTAGGCTCCGAGCTGCATCCATGTCAACAGCCTCATGAGGCAACCACAGCTCCCTGATATCACCAGGTCAGCTGGCGGCATGTCGGGTGTGCGCATTTTCCGAAAACGACCTCGCAGGTGCCGGTGGGACACCGGCACCCACGGCAACGGGAGGTTCTGTGCCCCGAGCGCCGCGAGCCACGCTGGCCGACGTCGCGGCGGCCGCCGGAGTGTCGGTGCCGACGGTCTCCAAGGTCCTGAGCGGCAAGAAACATGTCTCCGCCGCCACCAGGGACAAGGTCCTCGAAGCGGTCAGGGTCTTCGGCTACGAAACCCCGCGCCCGCCGAGCTCGCCCAGGGTCGGCCTGGTCGACCTGCTCATCGACGGGCTCGGCTCGCCGTGGGCCGAGGTGCTCATCAGGGGCGCGGAGCGGGCGGCGGCACGCTGGGGGTTCTCGCTCGTCGTGACCTCCTCCGCGCGCCACGACTTCGACCTGCGGCGCTGGATCGGCACGGTCCGCAAGCGCGGCACCGACGGCATCGTGCTGGTGCTCACCCGGGCCGACCAGCGGGAGATCGAGGCGATCGAGGAGCTGCTGCACGTGCCCCTGGTGCTGCTCGACCCCGCGGGTCAGCGCGACCCGCGCATCTCCACCGTCGGCGCCACCAACTGGCTGGGCGGCGTCATGGCCACCACCCACCTCCTGGAGCTCGGGCACACCCGGATCGGCTTCATCGGCGGCCCGCTCGACGCGCAGTGCACCCTCGACCGCTACGAGGGCTACCTGGCCGCGCACCGCACGTTCGGCATCCACCCCGACCCCGGGCTCACCCACTACGGCGACTTCATGGTCAACGGCGGCAAGGAATACGGCGCCCGGCTGCTCGGCCGCGACGACCCGCCCAGCGCCATCTTCGCGGCCAACGACCTGCAGGCCGCGGGCGTCTACCAGGCGGCCACCGAGCGCGGCGTCCGCGTGCCCGACGAGCTGTCCGTCGTCGGGTTCGACGACTCGATGGTGTGCGAGATGCTCTCGCCGCCGCTCACCACCGTCCGCCAGCCGCTCGACGAGATGGCCAACGAGGCGGTGCGGCTCGTCTCCGAGGAGCTGACCCACCCCCGGGGCCCCTCCGGCACCC
This sequence comes from Nonomuraea sp. B10E15, assembly GCF_039871615.1. Taxonomy (NCBI): domain Bacteria; kingdom Bacillati; phylum Actinomycetota; class Actinomycetes; order Streptosporangiales; family Streptosporangiaceae; genus Nonomuraea; species Nonomuraea sp. B10E15. Next base: position 164,920 of record NZ_JBDPMB010000004.1, on the reverse strand, counting down.
GCATCGAGCTCGCCACCACGCTCGTCGTCCGGCGCAGCACCACGTCGTTCGAGCGGAGCGCGTGATGCCCGCGGCGTTCCCCGGCGGCACGTCCGTCACCCGGCTGTCGGTCTACACCGGCGCGTGCGCCGACGGCCTGGAAGGCGGCACCCCGCACCTGCACACCGCCTCCACTGAGGGCTACGTCGTGATCGGCGGGCGCGGAGCGCTGCAGACCCTCGACACGCACGGCTTCAGGGAGACGGAGCTCGCGGCGGGATCGACCGTGTGGTTCACCCCCGGCATCGTCCACCGGGCGGTCAACCGCGGAGGCCTGCAGGTCGTGGTCGTGATGGCGAACGCGGGCCTGCCCGAGGCGGGCGACGCGGTCATGACCTTCCCACCCGAGATCATGGCCGACCCCGAACGTTACCGCGCCGCCGCCGCCCTGCCCGCCGCCCTGCCCGGTGAGCAGGAGGAGTCGATGGAGGCGGCCGCGATGCGCCGGCGCGAGCTGGCCGTGCAGGGCTTCCGCGCTCTGGCGGGCGCCGCCGCCGGCGGCGACCCCGGCCCGCTGGAGCGGTTCTACGACCACGCGGTGGCGCTGGTGCGGCCCAAGGTCGCGGCCTGGCGCGAGACCTGGGAGCGCACGGTCGCCGAGGAGACCCGCCACACCGCCGCCGTGCTCGACGCCCTGGCCCGAGGCGACGGCGCGCACCTGCGCGCGTCGGCGCTCCTGGAGTCGCCGCAGAGCCCGGAGGCCAGGTGGGGCATGTGCGGGCGGCTGCGCACCCACGACGTGCTCCACCCCGTCGAGCCCCCGGCCGGCACAGGATGGCAGAGCCAGGGTCAGTAGGGCACCGTGCGGACCAGCAGGATCGAGAAGACCTCCGGCCGGTAGAAGCAGCGGGTCGACAGCACCACCGTGCCGGTGTCGGCGTGGCTGGTCTGCCGCGTGGCGAGGATCGGCGACCCCGCGTCGACGCCGAGCAGCTTCGCCACGCCCTCGTCGGCCAGCGCCGCCTCCAGCCGGGCTTCGTCCCTGACGATGCGGGTGCCGGTGGCGTGCACGAGCGTGGGGAAGTCGCCTCCCATCCCCGTCACCGGCCCCGGGTCGAACGGGACGCCGTTGACCCGGAGCGGGACATGGTCGTAAAGCACGATCGCGGGCGTCCCGTCGATCGCCAGGCAGCGCTCCACCCGCCAGATCGGCTCGCCGGCCTCCAGGCCCAGCGCGGCGGCGGCCTCGGGCGGAGCGGGAACCTGCTCGACCCGGGCGTGCGGAAGCGACGGCGTGCGGCCCGTGGCGGCGATCCGGTGCGGCAGCGAGCCGATGTCGTGCAGGTCGACGAAGACGTTGGTGAACGGCCCCGCGGCCGGCCCAGGACGCTGCCGGACGAACGTGCCCACACCCCAGCGGCGGGAGATGAGGCCTTCGAGCCAGAGCTGTCCGAGGGCCTCGCGGATGGTGACCCGGCTCACGGCCAGCCGCCGGGCCAGCTCGGCCTCGGAGGGCAGCTGGTCGCCCAGCTCGAACTCCGCCGCGATGAGCTCACGGATCGCCTGGGCGGCCATGGCGGCTCGCTTGGGCGGTTTCATCACGGGACTACTGTAGAGCCGCGCTACCACGTTCCGATGCCGTAAAGCCCGCGCGGGCTGTTGGGATATCCGTCGAGCACGACGAGCTCCAGCAGCTCGTCGTGGAGCCGCCGGCGGATCGGCTCGGCGGCGGGGTCGGCGGCGAGGTCGTGCTGCTCGTCCGGGTCCGCCTCCAGGTCGAAGAGCTGCTCGCCGCCCCCGCCGAAATACCGGGTGTAGCGGTGGCGGGCGGTGCGGACCGTACGCGACCAGCTCCGGGGCGAGGCCTCCCAGTGGTTGTTGTTGCTCTGCACGTAGACCGCGGTGCGCCAGTCGAGGTCCAGGCCCTGGCACAGGGGCAGCAGCGAGCTGCCCGGCAGGGCGGGCAGCTGCCGTGGGACGTGCGGGTTGCCGAGCTGGGGGCGGGCCAGCGAGTCGGGTTCGAGGCCGGCCACGTCGAGGATGGTGGGCGCGAGGTCGGTCAGCTCGGCGAGCTCGGAGCGCACGCCGGGGCTCAGCCCGGGTCCCGAGACGATGAGCGGCACGCGGATGCAGGTGTCGTAGTGGCGCTCCCACTTGCCGACCAGCCCGTGGTCGTGCAGCAGCTCGCCGTGGTCCGACGTGAAGATCACGTACGTGCCGGCCAGCCGTCCCGTCTCGCGCAGGCAGTCCACCAGCCGCCCGAGCTGCTCGTCCAGGTGCGCCAGGTCGGCGAAGTAGTGCAGCCGGTGGCTCTTCCAGTCGTCGACGTCGTAGGAGGCCTGCCGGTACTGCTCCCGGTCGAAGTAGGCGGGCCCGCCCGAGCGCCACTCCGCGGGCAGCGGGCCGGGGATGCGCTCGGCCCGCACGCGCGGAAGGTACCCGGCGGGCGGAGCGAAGGGGTTGTGCGGCTGCACGTAGCTGACGTGCGCGAACAGCGGCCGCCCGGCCTCGGTATCGCGGATGAAGTCACACGCGCGCTCGGTGATCCAGTTGGTCTGGGAGATCTCGGCGGGGAACGGCAGCGTGTACGCCTCGCCGGTGGAGGCGGGGAACTCCCGCCGGGCGGCCTCGATCTCGGCCACCAGGTCGCGCCGCTCCGGCCCGTACGCGCGCAGCTCGGGGATCATCGTCATCCAGACGGTGGACAGCGCCGCCCGGTAGTGCTCGGGGTGGTGCTCGCGCACCCAGTCCAGCCACTCGCCCGCGCGGGAGTCCTCCGTGATGTGGGTGACGTCGAACCCGTAGGGGCGGTAGTCGGGGCGCACGCCGCCGATCTGCGTGCGCAGGTGCAGCTTGCCGAACGCGCCCGTACGCCACCCGCCCCGCTGGAGCGTGCGCATGAACGTGGGCAGGGCCGGGTCGAGGTCGTAGCCGCACTCGGTGACGCCGTGCCCCTGGCTGGTCAGCCCGGTGGCGACGGTGGCGCGGGCCGGGGCGCAGACGGGGTTGGGCGTGAACGCGTTGGGGAACCGCACGCCGCCCTCGGCCAGCGCCCGCAGGTTCGGCAGGTCGACCACGCCCTGCCAGGCCTGCTCCAGCCAGCGCGCGGCCAGCTGGTCGACCATGACCAGCACGATGTTCGGCCGGTTCGTCATCCGTTGATGCCTTTCGTCGTCTCCGGGTACGGCCGTACGGCCAGCGTGCAGAGGACCATGATCACGGCGAGGCCCGCGATGTAGGCCGAGATGGCCCAGCTGTGCTCCGCCGCCGCGAACAGCAGCGAGGCCACGGTCGGCGCGAGCGCCCCGCCCAGCACGGTCGCGACCTGGAAGCCGAGCGAGATCCCGCTGTAGCGGAGCCTGGCGGGGAACAGCTCGCAGAACAGCGAGGCCTGCACGCCGTACGGCAGGCCGCTGACCAGGCCGACGAACACGCTGCCCGCGAGGATGAGCGGGATCGACCGGGTGTCGAGCAGCGCGAAGTAGAGGAACGGGGCCGGGATCAGCAGCAGCCCGCACAGCAGATAAGTCCTGCGCTTGCCGATCCGGTCGGACAGCGCCCCCGCCGCCAGGATGCCGATCACGTAGAAGACCCCGTTGACGAGGTTGGCGGTGACCGCCAGCTCCCGCGACAGGCCCAGCTCCTGGACGGTGTACGAGATCACGAACACGCCGATGACGAAGCCGAAGGCGGCGATGGCGACGTACATGCCGATCGCGAGCGCGATCGTGCGCGGGTGCTCCCGCACGGTCTGCCACACCGGCGCCCGCTCGACCTGCTTCCCGGCCTTGACCTCGTGGAACTCGGGTGACTCCTGGATCTGCATGCGCACCACGACGCCGACGCCGACCAGGACCACGCTGACCAGGAACGGGATGCGCCAGCCCCAGGCCAGCAGCTCGCCGGTGCCGAGCGTGGCCAGCAGCGTGGTGAGGGTGAGGCTGGACAGGATGATGCCGAAGCCGCTGCCGGTCTGGACGAGGCTGCCGTACCACCCGCGCCTGGACGGGGGCGCGCTTTCGACCATGAGACTGACCGCGCCACCCCATTCGCCGCCGATGCCCAGCCCTTGGCAGAATCGCAGGAAGGTGAGCATGATGGGCGCCCAGACGCCGATGTCCGCGTACGTCGGCAACAATCCCATGAGGAACGTGGCCGTGCCCATCACGGCGAGGCTCCACGTGAGCGTCGGTTTGCGGCCGAGCCGGTCGCCGAGGTGCCCGAAGAGCACGCCGCCGAGGGGGCGTGACACGAAGCCGACGGCGAAGGTGCCGAACGCGAGCAGCGTTCCCGCGAGGGGGTCGGACGTGGGGAAGAAGAGCCGGCCGAAGACCAGCGCGGTGAGGGTGCCGTAGATGGTGAAGTCGTAGAACTCGATGGTGTTGCCGACGATCGTGGCCGCGGTGAGCTTCCACGGCACGGCGCGGGCCCTCTCGGTTGAGGGGGTGGTGGTGGACGCGGTGGGCGGGACGTCTGTCACGGCGTGCTCCCGTTGGAGGGTAGACGTCTAGACCTCATGGGTCAGATAGGACATGGTGGGATGGTGTCCGCGCACCTGTCAAGGTGCATCGAGGAAGGAATGGGATGAAGGACCTGATTCTCGACGTGGACACCGGCGTGGACGACGCGCTGGCCCTCCTCTTCGCCGTGCGCCACCCGGAGCTGCGGCTGCGCGCGGTGACGTGCGTGGCCGGCAACGCGGGCCTCGGCCAGGTGGTCGCCAACACGCTCAAGGTCCTTGACGCGGCCGGCGCGCCGGACGTGCCGGTGAGCGCGGGCGCGGAACGGCCGCTCATCGGGCCGGCCCGCGACGCCGGCCACATCCACGGCGCCGACGGTCTCGCCGACCTCGGGCTGCCCGCCTCGGCCCGCGAAACGGCGGGCGTGCCCGCCGTCGACCTGCTGCGCGACACGATCCTCGGCGCCCCAGAGCCCGTCGTCGTGGTGGGCCTGGCCCCGCTCACCAACCTGGCGCTGCTGCTGCGGGCCTACCCGGAGGTCGCCGGCAACATCGAGCGGCTGGTCCTCATGGGAGGCAGCGCCTCGACCGGCAACGCCACCCCAGTCGCCGAGTTCAACGTGTGGCACGACCCGGAAGCGGCCGCGATCGTGGTGGACGCCGGGGTGCCGGTGACGATGTACGGGCTGGACGTCTTCTACCACGTCTCCGTGGACGCGCCCACGTGCGCGGAGCTGATCGGGCACGAGGAGCCGGGCAGCCGCCTGGCGGGCCTGCTGCTGCGGCACCAGATCGCCCTGTGCGGGGCCGACCCCCGCGTCAACGGCGACGGGCTGCTCGGCGACGCGGGAGCGGTGTGCGCGGTGGCCGACCCCGAGGGCCTGACCACCGAGCGGCTGCCGGTGAGCGTGGAGCTCGCCCCCGGATACAGCAGGGGCCAGACGCTGGTGGACCGGCGGGCGCTGCCGGGCGAGGACGCCGCCCACGGGCTGGCCGGGACGGCGCACGGCGTCGACGTGGCGCTCGGCGTCGACGCCCTCCGCTACCGCGAGCTCTTCCTCGACACGCTGCTGAGCGGCCCTCCCGTCGTAGGGCCCTCGTAGGGCCCTCGTAGGGCCGGCGCGTCAGCGGCCGCGCATGCCGGCGTACGCCTCCTCGAGCCCCTCCTCGTTGCCCGCCGCGCTGCTGACGCCCCTGAGCAGGCCACGCTCGATGCGGTCGGAGAAGTAGATCGCGTGGGCCATCCAGCGCAGCCGCACGAACGTGCCCAGATGGGGCAGCTCGTCGTCGATGGCCGGGGCGACGGCCCGGTAGCCGGCCACGATGTGCCGGATCGCGTGGGGGGTGTCGCGGGTCAGCACGGCGGCGGACGCGAGGTCGTACAGGATGGGGGCCTGCAGGACCGCGCCCCAGTCGACCAGGCCGTCCTCCTCGGGCGAGCGCGCGCTGAGGCGGAAGCCGTCGAGGCCGGGGTCGCCGTTGACCACGCCGGCGCGCAGGTGCGGGGCGGCCTCGCGCGCCTCTTCCAGCACGCGCGCCGCCGCCGTGCGGACGTGCGGCGGCATCGGCAGCTCCCGCAGGCAGTCACTCGCCCACGGCCACGGCCACCGGTGTTGCCTGCCGACGCCGGCGATGTCGTTGCCGAGCGCGCGGTGCGCGCGGGCCAGCACGGCCCCCATCCGGTGCAGGTCGCCCGCCGAGGAGGCGTCCGGCGGGCGGCCGGGGACGTAGCGCAGCAGGGCCAGCAGCCCTTCGTCCAGGTCCGCGGCCAGGCGGCCGCCGGGCAGGGGAACGGGAGCGCCGCTGGCCAGCCCGCCCCGCTCCGCGCGGGCCGCCACCCGCAGACCGCCGAGGAAGGCGGTGGCGGACCCCACGTCGGACAGTTTGGCGACGTAGCGCGTGCCGGGAGGGGTGCGGACCAGCCAGGTGACGGAGTTCCAGCCACCGGGCAGCGGCTCCGCGGAGGCCACCGGCAGGTTCCAGGCGGTCAGCGCGGCGAGCAGCCGGTCGGTGTCCAGCGGCATTCAGATCAGTCCCGCGTCGCGCACCTTCATGGCCACGTGAACCCGGTTGTCGGTGCCGAGCTTGGCGAAGATGCGGGTGATGTTGGCCTTGACCGTGGCCACGCTCACGCAGAGGCCGGCCGCGATCTCGGTGTTGGAGCCGCCCTTGGCGATCTCGACGGCGACCTCCCGCTCGCGTTCGGTCAGCCGGGACAGCTCCTCCAGCGCCTGCGGTCGCCGCGGGTCGTGCCTGCCGGTGGCGGCCGCGATGACCTGCTGGGCGACGCTCGGGGACAGCACCGGCTCGCCCCGCGCGCACGCGCGCACGGCCTCGATCATCTTGGGCGGCGGCGTGTCCTTCAGCAGGAAGCCGTGCGCCCCGAGCTGCAGGGCGCGCAGCACCATGTCGTCGGCGTCGAACGTGGTCAGCACCAGGATCTTGGGCGGGGAAGGGCTCTTGAGCACCAGCTCGGTGGTGGCGAGGCCGTCCTGGTGCGGCATGCGGATGTCCATCAGCACGACGTCGGGGCGCAGGTCGCGGATCACGGCCATGGCCTGCCTGCCGTCGGCCGCCTCCCCGGCCAGCTCGAGGTCGGGCTCGCCGCCCAGGATGAGGCGCAGCCCCGTGCGCACCATCGGGTCGTCGTCCACGATCACTATGCGAAGGCGGGTCATGGGCTCAAGCCTCCCACGGCAGCCGGGCGTCGAGGATGAACCGTCCGTGACGGACGGTGTGGCTGATGGTGCCGCCGGCCATCCGGGTGCGCTCGGCCAGGCCGACCAGGCCCAGCCGGCTGCCGGGCCCCGCCGACTGGCCGGGCGGCGCCGGGTTGCTCACCCTGATGCGCAGCCCCTCGCCCGGCCGGCCGCCCAGCTCCGCCGTCACCCGGCTGCCCGGCGCGTGCTTGCGCGCGTTGGTGAGCGCCTCCTGCACGATCCGGTACGCGTGGCGTCCCGTCTGGGTGGGCAACCGCTCGCGGCAGTCGATGGCGTCGTCCACCTCGACCCGCTGCCCGGCCGCCCGCACCTCCTCGAACAGGGTGTCCAGATGGTCCAGCGTCGGCTGCGGGCCCTCGGGACCCTCATTCGCACCGCCGGTGGGACCGCCGTCCCGCCTGAGCGTGCCGAGCACGGCACGCAGCTCGTTGAGCGACTGGTGGGCGTTCTCCTGGATGGCCAGCGCCGCCTCCCTGGTCTGCTCGGGCGTGAGGTCCTTCCGGTACGCCAGCCCGCCGGCCAGCATCGCCAGCAGCGAGATCCGGTGCGCCAGCACGTCGTGCATCTCCTGGGCGATCTGCAGCCGCTCCGCGAGCTGGGCCTGCTCGACCCGCTGCCGCTGGGCCGCCGCCTCCGCCTCCCGCTGGGAGGCGGCCAGGTCACGGCGGCTGCGGGCGTACAGGCCGAGGACGGTGGCGCCGGCGAGCGTGACGGCGCCGACCGCCGCGTTGAGCAGGCCCGTGGTGAGGGTGCCCTGCCACCGGCCCGCCAGGAACATGCTCAGGATCGCCACGGCGGCCACCGGCACGATCTGGCGCCAGCGCCGGTGCGTGACCAGCGAGGTGTAGGCGACGAGCGCGGGCCCGCTCGCGGTGAAGGACGCGATGGTCGGGATCGTGGTGGCCAGCGCGATCTGCCACGGCCACCTGCGCCGCCAGCGCATGAGGACCAGCCCGGCCGCGCCCAGCCCCATGTCGGCCAGCACCCAGCCGAGCGAGCTGTACGGCATCGGCACGCGGCCAGACAGGAGCACCACCATGACGACGTAGAGCAGCAGGGGCAGCGCCGCGAACAGGTGGCGCAGCGTGCTGCCCAGCCGGTCGATGGGCGGCTGGTGCTCGTCGGCGTCGTGCACGCCCACCAGCCTAGGGACCCGCCGCCGCGCCGGTCAGCGACCGGGGTCCATCGTGCTGCAGACCCTGGTCTACACCGCGGGCGCCGGGTGGCGGCCGGGCCGCCACCCGGCGTGGACCCAGGTCCGATGCACGCGGGGCGCGCGTTCGATGGACTCTGAGGGTGATCGAATTTCAACGCCTCGGCAAGAGGTACAGCGACGTGAAGGCGCTCGACGACGTGTCCTTCACCGTGCCGGCCGGCTCCGTCACCGGGTTTCTCGGGCCCAACGGGGCGGGGAAGTCGACGGCCATGCGCATCCTGGCGGGGCTGTCCCGTCCCACCTCCGGCTCCGCCACCGTGCTCGGGCGGCGGTACGCCGAGCTGGAGCGCCCCGGCTACGAGGTGGGCACGCTGCTCGACGCCTCCGCCCAGCACCCCGGCCGCAGCGGCCGGGAGGTCCTGACGCTCGGCGCGATGATGCTGGGCCTGCCACGTTCGCGCGTGGACGAGGTCCTGGAGCTGGTCGGCCTGACCGGCAAGGAGGGACGGCGGGCGGTCGGCGGCTACTCGCTGGGCATGCGGCAGCGGCTCGGCATCGGGCACGCCCTGCTCGGCCGGCCCCGGGCGCTCATCCTGGACGAGCCCGCCAACGGCCTCGACCCCCAGGGCATCCACTGGATGCGCGGGCTGCTGCGCGACCTGGCCGACTCGGGATGCGCGGTGCTGCTCAGCTCGCACCTGCTGCACGAGGTGGAGCAGGTCGCCGATCGCATCGTGATGATCGGACGCGGCCGCCTGCTCGCCCAGGGCACTCCGGCCGAGCTCGGCCAGGGCCGTGGCCTGGAGCAGACGTTCCTCGAACTGACCGCCGCCGCCGACAGGAGCCTGGCATGAACACCCGACGCGTCCCCTTCCCGACATTGCTGCGCGTGGAGACGCGCAAGCTCGTCGACACCCGCGGCAGCAGGATCATCGCCGGGGTGCTGGTCGCCCTGGCGGTCGGCTCGGTCGTCGGCCGCGGCGCCGTCTCGGGGCCCGAGTTCCAGACCGTCGCGGGGACGGCCGGCATCGTGTTCGGCATCCTGCTTCCCGTGCTCGCCATCCTCACCGTCACCGGCGAGTGGAGTCACCGCACCGCGCTGACCACGTTCACGCTCGAACCCCGCAGGGGGCGGGTGATGGCCGCCAAGTGCCTGCCGCCCCTGGTCGCCTCCGTGGTGGCCTGCGCGTTCGCGCTGGTGGTCGCGGTGCCGGTGACGGCGGCCGTCGCGGCGGCGCAGGGCGTGCCGGCCGACTGGCAGGTCGCGCCGCCGCCCCTGGCGGGATGGACGGCGACGACGGTCCTGCTCACCGCCCAGGGGCTGGCCCTGGGGACGGTGCTGATGAACGCGCCCGCGGCGATCGTGATCTGCCTGTCCAGCACGGTCGTCTGGAGTGTCGTGGGCCGGCTGGGTGCCGCGGGGGAGGCCGCGATGGAGTGGCTGGACCTCAACACCGCCACCGTCCCGCTGGTGAACGGCGACATGACGGGCGGCGACGCCGCCCGGCTGGCCGTGTCGGCGCTGGCGTGGATCGTGCTGCCGATGGCGGCGGGCATGGTGCGGACGATGCGCAGAGAGATCGGTTGAGGTAGATCTATATCCGTTTCATGGCGATATGTTTGCCTTTGTCCGGTTTGGGAGCTAAATTGGTGACTGTCCGGCGATGACCCGTGCCCGCGCAGTCGCGGCGAGGGCGCCGGAACCCGGATCCCTCCGCTGGATTCCCCCGTGCTCCGCGTAGCGTCCCGTATGGCGTGCCGCCCGGCTACGTCCGTCCAAGCGAGCGCGAACTGCCATAGTCCCCTAACAAAGGACCTGACACCATCATGACAGCTCGCCTGCGTACCTTTGCCATGCTGGCCACGACCGCCGCGACCGCCCTGGCCATGGGCGCCGCTCCGGCACATGCCGACAACGGCACCGTGCAGCAGGTCATGCTCAAGGGCTCGACGACCGCGTCGTACTTCTGGGACGACGCCTCCGGACGGGCCGGCGACACCGGCCTGCCCGCCTCGGGCAAGCCCATGCAGAAGGGCCTGGCCGCCAGCCCCAGCTGGCCCCTCATGACCGAGGGGTACGCCATCTACCAGGGCAAGAAGGTGCCGTTCTTCGTCGGCGACCGCGGCCCGGGCGACCCCTCCAGCCGCGGGGTCATGCTCGACCTGGACGCGAAGACCTTCGCCGAGCTGACCGGCGGCACCTTCAACTCCGAGACGCTCGGCGTCGAGGACAACGGGGGCAAGGGCCACATCAAGATCGACTACGTCGTCACCAAGTGGGGTGACGGGGCCGGCAAGAAGAACCACCCGGTGTCCTTCTCGACCGGCGCGTGGGCCGAGAAGGACACCCGGCCCGCGACCACGCCGGTTCTGGTGAAGCTTCCCGCCTGACCCGGCACGTACGCCGAGGGCGCTCCCGCACCGGGGGGCGCCCTCGGCGCGTCCGGCCGGTATCGTGGCGGCGATCACCTACAGGAAGGCGCCAGATGGTCCCCCGGCCGCTCTACCGCGACCCCATCCACGACGGCGCCACCGACCCGACCGTCATCTGGAACCGGGCGGAGCGCGCGTGGTGGCTCGTCTACACCAGCAGGCGCGCGACGGCTCCCGACCGGGGCGACGTGAGCTGGGTGCACGGCACCGACCTCGGCGTGGCGTCGTCCACCGACGGCGGCGTCACCTGGCTCTACCGCGGCACTGTCGAAGGGCTCGGCACCGAGTGGGGCCGGCACACCTACTGGGCGCCGGAGATCGTCGACGACGGCGCCACGTACCACATGTACGTCAGCGTCATCCGCGGCGTGCCCGCCGCCTGGCGGCCCCACGAGCGCCACATCCGCCACTACACCAGCCCCGACCTGGTGCGCTGGGACTACCGCTCCACCTTGAACCTGTCGTCCCCCTACGTGATCGACGCCTGCGTGGCGCCGCTGCCGGGCGGTGGCCACCGGCTCTGGTACAAGGACGAGGCCGACGGGTCCCACACCTGGGCCGCCGACAGCCCCGACCTGCACCACTGGCAGGTCAGGGGCCCCGCGGTGACGATCTCGGCGCATGAGGGGCCCAACGTGTTCACGCTCGGCGGCCGGCACTGGATGATCGTCGACGAATGGCGCGGCCAGCGCGTGCTCGCCTCTGCCGACCTCGACGCCTGGGAGCCGCGCGGCCTGATCCTCGACCGGCCCGGCGCCCACCGGGACGACGGCGGGTTCGGTCACCACGCCGACGTCGTCGTGACGGGGGAGGACGCGCTCGCCTTCTACTTCACCCACCCCGACGGAGGCCGCCGGTCGTCCGTCCAGGTCGCGCGGCTGCGGGTGCGAGACGGCGAGCTGACCTGCGACCGCGACGAGCCCCTCGACGGGCCGATCCTGCCCGTCGACGGGCCTGCCGCGTGAGGCGGGCCGGGCCCCGTGCCTATGTCCTGACGCGGGGCACGGGGACCCGCGACCAGTCGATGTCGGAGCCGAAGTAGAAGCCCGGGTACGCCGGCTGGTTGTAGGCCGTCTGCTGCCGGGCCACGTCGGCGCGGTACTGCGGGTCGTGCATCAGCGTGTACATCTTCCTGCCGGTCACCTCGGTGCTCAGATAGATCCGCACCGCCTCGCCGTCCGCCGTACGGACCAGCAGTTCCTCGCGCCAGTCGCCGAAGACGTCGGCGACCAGCCCCGGGTTGCCCTTCGTCCAGTTGTTCGCCAGCGTGCCGTCGGCGGCGAGGACCGTGCCGCGCCTCCAGTCGTCGATCGTCGGCGTCTGCAGCTCGGTGGTCGCGGCGCCGTTGACGAGCTGCGTGGTCATGTCGGCGGCCCAGCGGATGCTCATGTTCGTGCCGGGGGTGCCGCGCCCCAGGTGCTCGCCGCGGGCCGACCACAGGCCCGCCTGGATCTCCTGGTCGGGGGGCATCGACGACCACGCCTCCACCCCGCGGACGGCCGGGTCGATGTCGCCGACCATGCCACGACCGGTGTCCCGGCCGCTGTAGCCGCCGTGGATCACCTCGCCGGTGGCCGCGTCGCGCAACGCCCATCCGTACGGCGCCCAGGCGCCGCCCTCGTGCACCGTCCAGATCTCCAGGCCCGGCCGGTCGGGGTCGAAGTCGCCCACGTGCAGGGCGTCGCCGTGGCCGAGCCGGACGTTCTGCCCGGGCACGCTGCTCTGCGGCGGGCCCTCGGCGAACGACGAGTACAGCAGGTCGCCGTCGTCGTCGATGGTCGCGGCGCCGTAGACGATCTCCTGCCTGCCGTCGCCGTCCACGTCGGCCGCGCTCATCGAGTGGAAGCCCTGCGTGGTCAGGTCGGCATATTCCGGGTTGCTGCCGGGGACGCCGTGAGGTGAGGCGTCGAACGGGTTCGCCATCGGGGCGTGGCCGCTGTCGACGTACCAGACCTCCTCCAGCCGCCGGCCGTTCCAGGTGTAGGCGACGAGCGTGGTGCGGGTGTAGTACCCGCGGGCGAACACCGCTGACGGGCGCCTGCCGTCGAGGTAGGCCACCGCGGACAGGAACCGGTCGACCCGGTTGCCCGGCTCGATCCTGGACATCGCGTAGTCGCCCCACATGAGCCCGTCGTCGCCGCGGCCGGGCTTGTAGGGGATCGTCTGCAGTTCCCTGCCGGTGGCGCCGTCGAGCACCGACAGGTATTCGGGGCCGGTGAGGACGAAGCCCTCGAACTCGCGCAGCCGGTTGTTGCCGCTGCGCCCCGGGGCGTAGACGTCGACGAAATAGGTGGCGAGCTCTACGGCGTCCTCATGGGAGAGCGGATATTCGTGGGCCGGCTCGATGCCGAAGGCCTCTTCCAGCGTGGCCGGCCAGCGTTTCGCGACCACCTCCGGGTGCTTGTGCCATTTCGCGAACATGTCCACAACATGGTCGAAATAGTCTGCTGCGCTTTTGCGATAGTCGTCCTGGTGCGAATAGCCCGCTCTGACGTCCCGGCGCGGCATGGTGACGTAACGCTCGGAGACGACCTGGCCCCTGCTCCCGTACCGGATGATCCTCGTGCCGGGTGCGGTCTTGAGCATCATCTCCGATCGGCCGTCGCCGTCGAGGTCGTAGACCGTGAACTGGGTGTAGTGGGCGCCGGAACGGATGTTGACGCCCAGGTCGAGCCGCCAGCGCAGGGTGCCGTCGAGCTCGTAGGTGTCGACGTAGGTGTTGCCGGTGTAGCCGCGCTGGGAGACGTCCTTGGAGTTGGACGGGTCCCACTTGACGACGTACTCGTAGCGGCCGTCGCCGTCCACGTCGCCGACGCTCATGTCGTTGGCGGTGTACGTGTAGGCCTCGCCCGTGGGCGTCACGCCGTCGGCCGGTTTTCGCAGCTTGAGGTCATAAAACGATTTATCCCATGGCTGGACTGAGGCGCTGGGCCGGCCCTCCCGGCCCCTGGTCACCGGGGTCACGTGGTAGCGCGAGGAGCGGGTGCCGCCGGCGTCGAGGTGGTTGGTGCTGTCGGTGACCGTGGCGATGGGGCGGCCGTCGCGGTGGACGCGGAAGGCCGGGCCCTTCATGCCGGTCTCGCCGTACCCCGTCACCTCGTCGCCGAGCAGCCGCCAGCTCAGGAAGACGCCGCCGCTGGTCGTGGCCGCCACCAGGCCGCGGTCGAGGTGTTCGAGCCGGAGGCTCGCGCCCGGCCGTCCGTGACCGGCTCCGCCCGCCGCGGCCGGGGCCGCGCTGAGGGGGAGGCAGAGCAGGGCGGCCAGGGAGGTGATGAGCGCGCGGCGGATGCTGCTGGGGGGTTTCATGGTCACGGGCTCCTGGGGGTGACGCCCGCATGGATGCGGTCGGCCCGGCACCCTGGCGGATTAAATCGATATAATCAATCGGGAGGTTATTGCTGCCTTGGCAAGGTGTCAAGGGTGCGTATCGCCGCTATTTACCGACTTATTGCGACGTGGCGGTATTTCACGGGACATTTGGTGAATAATGCGCGGTTCTTTGGGTTCGCTCCGGCCGGCCCGTACTCCGGCGAACGCCCCGCGCGCGTCCCGTGCGGGGCGTCAGAAGTGGAACAGGCCGGCGCAGGCGGAGGCGGCGGCCTGCTCGTCACCTACCACGACGGCACGGGCCAGAGCCACCAGGCGGTCGGCCGCGATCCGGGACTCGTCCACCGGCGCCACCTCCGCGAGCAGGTCGTCGAGCTCGGCCAGCAGGCTCGGCCCGGACAGCCGGCGCACGCAGGGCCAGGTGTCGGAGAAGCGGACCTGAGAGCCGTCCGCGTCGAGCAGGGCGAGCCGGAGGCTCCTGTCGGGGTGGGCCGCCGCGCTGCGCGCCAGCCCCGACATGACGGCCTCCCGCGCCCGGGCGAGATCGGCGGGATCACGCTCGGCCCACAACGACGACAGGGCCGGCTTCTCGTCCTGGAGGGTCGGCGCGAGCACCACGGCGCCGTTGCCGTGCTGCACCTCGACCTTGCCCTGAACCTCCAGCGCCACCAGGGCGCGGCTGAGCGACGCGCGGCTGACCCCCAGCTCCGCGGCCAGGAGCCGCTCGGGCGGCAGGCGATCGCCGGGGGAGAGCCCCTGGGCCTCGATGAAGCGCGCGATGTGATCGGCCAGCTGCACATACAGGCGCGGCCGTTCCAGGCGTCCTGGAACGGCGGAGGTCTGCGGGCGCTTCTTGGTCACGGAGGACAGTCTATTGACAGCCCGCCTCAGTGGAGCAGAGGCTAGGCCAATCTGGAAATGGCGCACGTAACCGGGTCAGGCGCCCGACCCCCTGAGGAGCTGCCGATGTCAGCGGAGATCATCGCGCTGGTCGTGCTCGTACTGGTGTTCCTGGTGGCCACCATCCGATCCATCAACATGGGCGCGCTCGCACTCGTGGCCGCCTTCGTCGTGGGGACCTCCGTGTTCGGCGTGGAGGTGGACGACGTGCTCGGCGGCTTCCCGGCGAACCTGTTCGTCATCCTGGTGGGCGTCACGTACCTGTTCGCGCTGGCCAAGACCAACGGCACCGTGGACTGGATCGTGCACCGGGCGGTGGTCGCCGTGCGGGGTCGCGTCGCCCTGATGCCGTGGGTGATGTTCGCGGTCTGCGCCGCGATCACCGCGATCGGCGCCGCCAGCCCGGCCGCGGTGGCCATCGTGGCGCCGGTGGCGATGGGCTTCGCGGCCCGCTACCGGATCCACCCCGTGATGATGGGCCTGATGGTGGTGCAGGGCTCGACCGGTGGGAGCTTCTCGCCGATCGGCATCTTCGGCGCGATCACCAACGGCGTCGTCGACCAGAGCGACCTGCCGGGCAACGCGGCCGTCCTGTTCGGTGGGGCGCTGGGCGCGTGCGCTCTCATCAGCCTCGTCGGCTTCCTCGCCTTCGGAGGCACCAAGCTGCTGCAGCGTGACCGGCAGTCGTTCAGGACGGCGGTCATGAGCCGCGCCGGCGGCGGCCCCGGCCCCGGTGACGGCCCCGACGGCGATACTGACGGCGGCGACCACCCCGTGGACGACGCCCTGCCCCGCCTAGACGCGCAGCGCTCGCTCACGCTGATCGGCCTGCTCGTGCTGGCGGTGGGCGCGCTCGTCTTCGACCTCGACATCGGTTTCCTCGCGCTCGCGGTGGCGGTCGTGCTGACCCTGATCTTCCCCTCCGCCGCCCGCGGAGCCGTCGACAAGATCAGCTGGGGTACGGTGCTCCTGGTCGGCGGCATCGTCACGTACGTCGCCCTGCTGCAGGACCAGGGCACGGTGAAGTGGCTCGGCGACGGCGTGGCCGAGGTCGGCGCTCCGCTCCTGGCGGCCCTGCTGATCTGCCTGATCGGCGCCGTGGTGTCCGCCTTCGCCTCCACGACCGGCATCCTGGGCGCGCTGATCCCGCTCGCCGTACCCTTCCTGCAGACCGGGCAGGTCGGCGCCGTCGGCATGGTCACGGCGCTGGCGATCTCCTCCTCGGTGGTGGACTGCAGCCCCTTCTCCACCAACGGCGCGCTGATCGTCGCGAACGCTGACGTGGCGATCCGGGACGACGTGTTCAAGCGCCTGATGACATGGGGTATGACCA
This sequence comes from Nonomuraea sp. B10E15, assembly GCF_039871615.1. NCBI lineage: Bacteria > Bacillati > Actinomycetota > Actinomycetes > Streptosporangiales > Streptosporangiaceae > Nonomuraea > Nonomuraea sp. B10E15. Next base: position 148,613 of record NZ_JBDPMB010000004.1, on the reverse strand, counting down.
TCGTGGTCGCCGCGCCGCTTCTGTGCTGGCTTGTCCTGATCGTGCCGGGGCTGTCATGACCCGCTCCGCCGACCTGCTCGCCGAACGGCTCCGCCGGTACCGGATCCTCGGCAGCGCCACCGACACGCGCCACTCCGCCACCGCACCCGGAACCGCCGTCGACGACGCGGTCGCGTGACGCCGGCCGAGGTGGTGAGGGCCCTCAGGAGGGGGCCTGTGACGCGAATTCGACGCCGACGTCCTCGAACCAGGGCGGCACGCCGTCGGTCACCAGGAGTTCGGCCGCGTCCCAGCCGCACACCCGGATCGGGGCGCTCAGCGCGAACTTGCGCGCGTCGCCCACCACGATCGTCCTGCGCGCGATGGCGATGAGCCGGCGCTTGGTCTCGGCCTCGTACGGTGTGGCCCCGTAGACGCCGTTCCCGTCGAGCGCGGTGGCCGCCAGGAACAGGGTGCGCACGCTCATGTGCTCCAGCCACGCCAGGGTCTCCGGCCCGCCGAACGAGCGGGTGTCCCTGCCGTACTGGCCGCCGACCCCGATGAGCGTGATGTCGGGTCTCGGCGCGAGCACGGCGATGGCGGGCAGCGAGTGGGTGATCACGGTGAGGTTCGCCCCGGAGGGGAGCAGTTTGGCGATCTCCAGCGTGGTGGTGCCCGAGTCGAGGGCGATGGCCGTGCCCGGCTCCACGTGGCGTACGGCGGCGGCGGCGATCGCCCGCTTGGCGGCGGACGCCTGAACGGAGCGGTCGGTGAACGGCGTGGCACCCATGTCGGCTGCTGCGGCGCCTCCGCGTACCGCCCTGACCAGGCCGTCACCGGCCAGCCTGCGCAGGTCGCGCCTGACGGTGTTGGGGGAGACGCCCAGCTCGGTGACCAGGTCGGCGGCGGCGACGTACCCGTCGAGCTCGATCCTGCGCAGGATCGCCTCGCGCCTGTGCGGGGCCGACGAGTAGCGCAGGCTCGCCTCCATGTCGCTCATATGACCATGATGCCCCATAAGTTGGCGTTTTTCAGCCAACTTATGGACTTATAGTGACAACATGGCGTTGTTGTGCGGGATCGACGTGGGCACCACCCACGTCAAGGTGGGCTTCTTCGACGACGGGGGCGGCTGCGTCGCTGCCGTACGCCGCCCGACCCCGCGCGACCTGCCCGCCCTCGTGGCCGCCGTCGTGGAGGCCCTGGCGGAGTGCGCCGCCCGCGCGGGGCGCGGCCCCGACGCGATCGGGATCGCGGGCATGGCCGAGACCGGCGTGCCCCTCGACGCCTCGGGACGCCCGCTCACGCCGCTGCTGTGGTGGAACGACCCCCGCGGCCACGAGGAAGCCGCCGCGCTCCGCGGCACCGGCCCACCCGGCGCGGGCGAGGACGCGGTGGCGGTTTACGCGCGGACCGGGCGGTGGGTGGACGGGAAGGCGCCGCTGGCGAAGTGGCTCTGGTTGCGTGCGCACGAGCCGGGCGTGCCGGCGGCGATGCGGTGGTGGGCGAGCGTGCCCGACGCGGTGGCGTACGCGCTCACCGGCGTGCTGCGCACCCATGAGACGCTGGCCGCGCGCACCCTCGCCTACGACGTCGTACGCGGCCGCTACGACGAGGACCTCCTCGCCCTGGCCGGGCTGGGTCCCGAGCAGCTGGCGCCCACGGCCGGGGCGGTGGAGCCCGTCGGCGGGCTGACGGCGAGGGCGAGCGGGGTGGCGGCCGGGACCCCCGTGGTGATCGCCGGTCACGACCACGCGGTGGGCGCGTGGGCGTCGGGCGTACGCCGTCCCGGGCACGTGGCCGACTCCATGGGCACGGCGGAGGCGGTCCTGGCGCCGGCGGCGCACCGGCCCGACCCGCGCACCGGCCTGGCCCTGGGAGCCACGGCCGACCCCTCGCTCGACGGCGCCGGCACCGTCCTGGTCGGAGGTCTGCCGACGAGCGGCGGCATGCTCGACTGGCTCCTCGGCCTGGCTCCTCCCCCTGACGACCCCCGGGCGCGGGCCACGGCGGAGCGCGCGGGCGAGCGGGAAGCGGGACGGGACAGGTACGCCGCCCTGCCCGGACTGCTGGACGGGGTGCGGTTGCCGACGGGCATCATCGCCGAGCCGTACCTGCGCGGCAGGGTGGCGCCCGCGCCCGACCGCGAACGCCGGGTCACGATGTCCGGGATCGGGCCCGAGCACACGTTCGGCGACCTGCTGGCGGCCGCCATGGAGGGAACGTGCCTGCACACCCGCTGGACCGTGGCCGAGCTCGCCGCCGTGACCGGCGCCGCTCCCGAACGGCTCGTGGTCTTCGGCGGGCAGGTCCGGGTCCCGCTCTGGATGCGCGTGAAGGCGGCGGTCTCGCCCGTGCCGGTGGAGGTCGTACGGGCCGACGACGCGGTCTGCGCGGGCGCCGCTCTCATCGCCGGCCAGGCGGGAGGTTCGCTCGGTGACGTCCCCGTGCTGCCCCGCGAGCCGCAACGGCACGACCCCGGCCTCGCCGCCGCCTACCTCCCCCTGTACGAACGCTTCCTGACCTCCGCCGGCCGGCGGGAGCACGGATGACCAGGCAGAACCATCAGATCGGAGCACCCATGACCAGCCAGGAGACCACCACGCCCGCCCCCACGCTCGACCTGCTGGCCCGCCCGTCCGGTGGGTTCGCCATGGTCGCCATGGACCAGCGGGAGAGCCTGAGGCAGATGTTCGCCGCCGCCACGGGGGAGCGGGTGGACGACGACACCCTGGCCGGGTTCAAGCTGGCGGTGGCGCGGGAGGTGGGGCCGCACGCCTCCGGGTTCCTGATCGACAGGGACTACGGCTTCGACCGGGTGGCCGCCGAGGGCATGGTCCCCGGCGGGCTGATCATCGCCGTGGACAGCCTCCGGCAGGCGCCCGACGGCCCCGTCGAGGACACCTCGATCGACGAGACGATCGACCTGGCCGCCGCGCGGCGGGCCGGCGCGGTCGCGGCCAAGCTGCTGCTCATCTGGCGCGACGACGAGCACCGGCGGCGCCGCCTGGAGACCGCCGCCGCGTTCGTCCGTGTATGCGCCGATGCGGGCCTGCTCTCCGTGCTCGAAGGGGTGGCCAAACCCGTCCAGGGCCAGGAGGCGGGCTTCGACGGGCCCGCCGCGATCCGGGAGGCCGCCAGGGAGCTGGCCGGGCTGCGGCCCAGCGTGTACAAGGCCCAGGTGCCGCTCGGCGGCGCCGCCCCCGAGGAACGGCTGGCCGAGGAGTGCGCCCGGCTCGACGAGGTGATCCCCGTCCCGTGGGTCGTGCTCTCCCAGGGCGTGGAACGGGACGACTTCCCCGCCGCCGTCCGGGCCGCCTGCCGGGCGGGCGCGTCGGGGATGCTGGCCGGCCGCGCGATCTGGAGCGACGTGGTGGGGTCCGCCGGCCTGGCCGCGGAGCTGCGTACGCGCTCGGTGCCCCGGCTGCGGCGGCTGGCGTCCATCGTCGACTCCTTCGCCCGCCCGTGGAACGCCCGATGACGGCGCGGACGGCCGGACCGGCTGCTGGTCGTCCTGCGGGAGGGCCGGCGATCGCGATGTTGCACACCGTGCCCGCGCTCGCCGCGCCGCTGGCCGAACTGGCCGCCGAGGTGCGGCCCGGCACGCGGATCCTGCACTTCGCCGACGAGAGCCTGCTCCAGGACACCATCGCCGGCGACGGCCCGCCCCCGCACGTCCTGCGCAGGCTGGTCTCGTACGCGATGTACGCCAAGGAGTCGGGAGCCGGGACGCTGCTCGTCACCTGCTCCTCCATCGGTGAGGCCGCCGAACAGGCGCGCCCGTTCGCCGAGCTGCCGATCCTGCGCATCGACGAGCCGATGGCCGGGGAGGCGGTGCGGGCCGGGCGGCGGATCGGGGTGCTGGCGACGCTCGCCACCACGCTCGGCCCGACCACCCGGCTGGTCCGGCGGGCGGCGTCCCGTGAGGGGGTGGCGCGGGAGGTCGTTCCGCACCTGTGCGACGGCGCCTTCGACGCGCTGCGCGGCGGCGATCCGGCCCGCCACGACGCCCTGGTCCTGGACGGGTTCGGCCGGCTCGCGGGGCAGGTGGACGTCGTGGTGCTGGCCCAGGCGTCGATGGCCGGGATCGTCGCGGAGGCGGACGGGGGAGTGCCGGTGCTCTCCTCCCCGCGCTCCGGCGTCGCCCAGCTGGCCTGAGCCGCCCCGGCCGGTCAGGTGGTGCTCAGGACGATGCGGCCCGTGGCCTCGCCGGCCGCCTGGCGTCGCCAGGCTTCGGTGGCATGCTCCAGCGGTACGACCTCGTGCGCCACCGACAGCCGCCCTTCGGTCACCCGCTCGGCGATCAGGGTGATGGCCGCGGCGCGCTGCTCCCTGGTCAGCTCGTTGTTGGTGTAGCCGAGCACCCGCAACGACCGGCTGCGCAGCGTGGCGGAGTCGAGCGGGGACGTCTCCGACGCCGAGCTGCCGAGGTTGACGAGCCGGCCCCCGGGACGCAGGGTGCGGGCCGCCGCGGCGGCCGGGACGCCGAAGAGCGGGTCGAGCACCAGGTCCAGCGGCCCCTCGCAGGCGGCGGTGAAGCGGGCGGCCAGCGCGGCCACGTCGTCGGTGTCCAGGGTGACGACGGCGTCCGCCCCCGCCTGCCGGGCCTGCTCGCGGGCCTGCGGTGAACGGGCGGCGGCGACGACCCGGCGGGCGCCCGCGAGACGGGCGAGCTGGATGGCCGCCTGCCCCACCACGCCACCGCCGCCGAGCACCAGTACCTGCTCGCCGGCTGCCAGCTCGCCCCGCCAGGTCAGCGCCATGTGCGCGGCCACGGCCGACAATCCGAGCGCGGCCACGGCGAACGGGTCGGCGCCGCCGGGCAACTCGACGAGGTCCTCGGCGGGCACCGCCGCCAGCTCCGCCATGCTGCCGTCGCCCGGCGCCATCCCCGCCGGCGTGGGGAACCACACGAGCCGCCCGCCGACGGCCCCGACCCCCTGCACGCCGGGCACGTAGGGGACGGACGGCGTCCCGAAGTAGGAGGCGCCGCCCGCGCACAGCAGGTCGAGCGGGGTGATCGGGGCGGCGATGACCCCGACCGTCTCGGCACCGGACGCCACGGGTGCCGCCCGCTCGGCGACCACGGGCGGCAGGCCGCACGTCTCGATCGTGACGGCCCGCATCACGCGATCACGTCCAGGTCCGTCATGTGGCGATGTCCGGGTACGGCAGGCTCATGTGGGACAGCCGCCGCGCGTACTCCTTCTGGAAGCCCAGCGGCGGGTGGTCGCGCTCGAACATCGCGATGAACAACGTCAGCGTGAGGAACGGGTGCGCCCCCAGCTCGAACAACTTCGGGTAGTCGTGAGCGGCCAGGGCCTCGCGTTCGACGTCGTCGAAGCGGAGCCACGTCGACGACTCGCCGGTGTGGCAGCCGAGGATGCGGTTGGCGTACTCGGCCTCCCACATCTCGACGGTGGCCCGCGGCTCCTCGCGGTAGCGCTCGACCAGCTCGGGGTCGCGGTCGACGGTGAAGAGGAACTTGTTCAGCAGGTATTTGCTCATGACCCGTCGCCTCCGTTCGGATACCACGTGAAGTACGCCTCCATGGTGTGGAACAGGTCGTACGTATCCACATAGTCGGCTTTCTTCCCCTCGCCGGCCACTCCCATCATCAGCATGAAGTCCATGAAGCCGTGGGTGGCGTTGCCGGGTTCCCACAGGCTGTCCAGGGTGACCTCCGACAGGCAGCCCTCGATGTCGCCGGTGGAGATCCACTCGACGGCCCTGCGGTCGAACTCGGGGTCGGGGCCGTGCGGCCCGAACTGGCGCGGCCCGCCGAGCTCGAGCGACAGGTGCCCGGTGCCGATGACCGCGACCCGCTGGTCGGAGGGCCACGACTCGACGAGTTCCCTGATGGTCCGGCCGAGCTGCACGAACCGTTTCGGCCGCGGCAGGGGAGGGGCGAAGATGTTGGTGTAGACGGGCACGATCGGCAGGTCGTTCTGCGGGCGCAGGGTGATGATCGGGCACGTGATCGAGTGGTCGATCCGCAACTCGTTGGAGAAGGCCAGGTCGAAGCCCGCGTCCAGGCCCTCGCGCAGGATGTACGCCGACAGGTCCTCCTGCCCGGTGAACACCATCCTGGGCAGCCCGAACTCGCGTTCCTCGTTGTAGAAGTTCGCGTCGTAGAAGGGCGCCTTGCCGACGAGGAACTGCGGCATGTTGTCCAGCCACAGCTGGTGGAAGTGGTCGGAGCCGACCATGACCAGCACGTCGGGCCTGGCTCTGGTCAGGGTCTGCCGGAACGCCTCCACCTTGCGCACCCACTCGTCTGCGAACGGCGGGCGGTCCTCGCCCGTGGAGGTGCTGGCGCGGTGGTAGAAGGGGTGGTGGGTGGATGCGATGACCGCGACGAGTTCAGCCATGCGTCTCTCCGTAGGGGTCGGGGGGCACGGACCGGTTGTTCAGGTCCACGGACAGGAAGATCTCGTTGGCCACGGGGTGGCGCAGCTCTTCGGCGAGCTGGCCGATCAGCCCGGCGGTCCTGGCGAGGAGGGCGAATCCGCGCAGCAGTTCCATCGGCAACCCCAGGTCGGCCAGGGCCGCGCCGCAGACGCCCGCGCCGTTGAGCGGCAGGGTCCTGCCCAGCACGCGGGGGTGCACCCGGCCGACCGCGGCGAACAGCGACAGGTGCGGCCCGAACAGCCCTTCCTCGGCCGCGATCTCGAACAGGCGCGGCGTGCGCGGGTCGCCGTCCTTGTGCACGTGGTGGCCGAGCCCGGGCACGCGCCGGCCGGATTCGCGCCAGGTCGTCACGGTGTCCAGCGCGAGCGCGTCCCAGCCGGCGTCGTCGGAGGGGAGGGGGTCACGCTCCTTCAGCACGCCGGCGAGGAAACGCCCGCAGTCCTCGGTGACGCCGAGGAACCGGGAGCCGCCGCCGAGCAGCCCGGCGGCCAGCGCGCCCTGCACGGAGTCGGGCGCCGACAGGTACGTCAACCGCGTCACGATCGCCGTCGGCGTGAACCCGTGGTCGGCCAGCGCGGCCAGCACCGCCTCGAACACGCGCACCTCCCCCCGGGACGGGCGGCGCTGCGTGGCCAGCCAGAAGGCCAGCTCGCCGAAGCCCACCTCGCCCATCACGTCGGCGGCCAGGTCGTGGCCGAGCAGGGTGATCGACGTGGGCGACGACGCCCCGAGCGCGGTGGGGTAGTCCCCGGGCGTCACGACGGCCGCCCCTCGGACAGCCACGTGCGCAGCTCGGCGCCGTGCTCGTCCAGCTCGGGCGGCGGCAGCGCGTAGCCGGCGGGTGTCTCGGAGAACCGGATCGGGTGCCGCGTCGTCGGCACCGCCCGCTCGCCCTCGCCCACCTCCACGACCGGGTCGAGCCCGAACCGCTCCGCCGCGGCGAACCCGCCGTCGATCGTGTTGATGGGCCCGCTCGGCACCCCGGCCTCCAGGAGCAGGTCGAACCACTCGTCGGCGGGGCGCCGGGCGAGCCGCTCGACCAGGATCGGCCGCAGCTCCTCGCGGTTGGCCGTGCGGCTCGCGTTGCGGGCGAAGCGGGGGTCGTCGGCCACCTCCGGGACGCCGAGCACCTCGCACAGCTTGCGGAACTGGCCGTCGTTGGCGGCGGCGACGATGAGGTCCTGGTCGGCCGTGGGCAGCGGTTCGTACGGGAACACGCTCGGATGCGCGTTGCCCATCCGGTAGGGGACCACGCCCCCGGCGACGTACGCAGAGCTCTGGTTGACCAGCCCGGTCAGCGCCGACGACATCAGGTTGACCTCGACGTGCTGGCCCCGCCCCGTGGCCTCGCGGTGGCGCAGCGCGGCCAGGATGCCGATGACGGCGTGGTTGCCGGCCATCACGTCGAACACGCTGATCCCGGCCCGGTAGGGCGGCCCGCCGGGGTCGCCGGTGAGGCTCATCAGCCCCGACATGGCCTGCACCATAAGGTCGTAGCCGGGCACCCGCGCCCCGGCCCCGGAGCCGAAGCCGCTGATGGACGCGTACACGATGCCGGGGTTGGCGGCCAGCACGGCGTCGTAGCCGAGGCCGTACTTGTCCAGCCCGCCGGGCCGGAAGTTCTCCACCAGCACGTCGGCCCGGCGGGCCAGCTCCCTGGCGGCGTCGGCGTCGGCTTCGTCGCGCAGGTCGAGGGCGATCGAGCGTTTGCCGCGGTTGACCCCGAGATAGTAGGTGGACGCCTCGCCCCTGGCGGGCGGCGTCCACGTCCGGGTGTCGTCGCCGCCCGGCCCTTCCACCTTGACGACGTCGGCTCCCATGTCCGCCAGCAACATCGTGGCGTAGGGTCCGGCCAGGACCCTGGAGAAGTCGGCGACCAGCACGCCGGACAGCGGCCCCCGCGGCTCGGTGTCAGTCATCGAGTCCCATCCTCGCGTCCGTTGAACGGACATATGTCCGCCCAGTCGATCCCAGCATCTGAAGGCCAGGGCGTCAAGCGTCTTGACAGCCGGACGCGCGCTCATCACAGTAGCGGTGACCGTATAGCGGACAGCTGTTCGCCAACGAGGAGCGTGCCATGAACGACTTCGACTCCGGGCGCCCCGTGGTGCTGCGCGGCGGCACGGTGCTGCCCATGGACGGGCGCCGGGTGCTGCCCCGCACGGACGTCCTCGTCACCGGGGACAGGATCGCCGCCGTCGGCCAGGACCTGCAGGCCCCGCAGGACGCCATCGAGATCGACGCCTCCGACGGCATCGTCATGCCCGGCATGATCGACACCCACCGCCACATGTGGCAGAGCGCGATGCGCGGCTACGGCGCCGACTGGACGCTCACCCAGTACTTCGTCTGGTTCTACCTGGAACACGGCAAGCTCTTCAGGCCCGAGGACGTGCACGCGGGCAACACGCTGGCCGCGATCGAGGCCCTGGACGCCGGCGTCACCACCGTCGTCGACTGGTCGCACGGCCTGCAGACCGTCGACCACGCCGACGCCGCCGCCGACGCGCTGCAGTCCGTGCCGGGCCGGTACGTGCTCGCGTACGGCAACATCCAGGCGCCGCCCGCCGAATGGACGGCCACGCCCGAGTTCCGCGACTTCGTCGCCCGGCGCGTCACCGGCGACGACCTGCTCGGCTTCCAGCTCGCCTTCGACGTGCTCGGCGACCCGTCGTTCCCGGAGAAGCCCGCCTTCGAGGTCGCCCGCGAGCTCGGCCTGCCCGTCACCACGCACGCCGGCGTGTGGGGCGCCACCAGCGACGACGGCATCAAGCTCATGCACGAGCACGGCTTCATGACCCCCGAGACCGTGTACGTGCACGCCGCCTCGCTGTCGGCCGACTCCTACCACCGCATCGCGGCCACCGGCGGCTCCATCTCGGTCTCCACCGAGAGCGAGCAGAGCGCCGGGCAGGGCTACCCGCCCACGTGGGCCGTCCGCGCCCACGGCATCCCGGTGTCGCTGTCCATGGACACGAGCGTCTGGTGGAGCGGCGACCTGTTCTCCGCCATGCGCACCACCCTCGGCGCGGACCGCTCCCGCGAGCACCTGGAGGCGCACGCCAGGGGCGAGACCGTCACGCACTGCGGCCTGCGCGCCGACGAGGTCGTCACCTGGGCCACCCGGGGCGGCGCCCGCGCGCTCGGCCGCGACGACCTCGGCGCCGTCGAGCCCGGCAAGAAGGCCGACCTGGTGCTCATCAAGAACGACGCGTCGCCCGTGTCGTTCCCGCTGCTCAACCCGTTCGGCCACGTGGCGTTCCAGGCGCAGCGCGGCGACGTGCACACCGTCCTGGTCGACGGCCGCGTGGTCAAGCACGAGCACCGCCTCGTCGGTGTCGACCTGGCCGCGGCCCGCCGCCAGGTCGAGCGGACGGTCGAGCACCTCCGCTCCGAGATGGGCGACGAGGCGTGGGAGAAGGGCATGAACCCGGACATCCCCGCGACGAAGATCCTCGACAACCCGTACACGTACACCGACTACCGCAGCGACTCCACGCACCGCCTGTGACCGGCCGCTGTGCGGACGGCCGACCGTGCCGCCCGTGCCGACCGTCTAAAGTCGGAGCAGGCGGACCCGAACGAGAGGGCATCGATGGCACGCGGTGACACGGGACCTGACTTCATCGAGGCGCTGGCCCGCGGCCTCGATGTCATCAGGGCCTTCCAGCCCGGGCGCCCGGTCATGTCCCTGACAGAGGTGGCGACCGCCGCCGGCCTGGCCAGGCCGACGGCCCGCCGCATCCTGCTCACCCTCCAGGAGCTCGGCTACGCCCGGCAGGAGGCGGGCGGATTCGCCCTCACGCCGCGCGTGCTCGAGCTGGGCGTCACCTACATCCGCTCCACAGGGCTCTGGGAGGTGGCCAGGCCGCACCTGGAGCGGCTGGTCAGGCAGACGCACGAGTCCTCCTCGATCGCCCAGCTCGACGGCTCCGACATCGTCTACGTCGCCAGGGTCGCCGTGCCGAAGATCGTCGCCCTGTCGGTGCAGATCGGCACCCGCTTCCCGGCGCTGCAGACGTCCCTGGGCAAGGTGCTGCTGGCCGCGCTCCCCCCCGCCGAGGTGGAGCGGGTCCTGGCCGAGCCGAGCCGCTCCGGCATCGAGCCGCGCTGGCGGCCGGACGCCGGCGAGCGCGAGGCGGTGCTGCGCGAGGTGCGGGCCAAGGGGTGGGCGATGACGGACGAGCAGCTCGCCCTCGGGATCCGGTCGGTCGCCGCGCCGCTCAGGGACGGGCTCGGCAACGTCGTCGCGGCCGTCAACGTCAACGCCCACGCCGCCGAGACCTCCCTCCACCAGCTGACCGAGGAGCACCTGCCGCTGCTGCTGAAGACGGCCGGCGCGATCAGCGCCGACTGGGCCCTCTACCAGGAGGTGCCGCACGTCACGGCCTCCTGAGCCTGGTCGCGCGCGGCCTGGGTCTTGCCGGGCGGGGCAAGTCGTCCTTCAATGAGCCCCATACGGCGATCCTGGAGGGGCCGATGCGCGGTTTACGGGCGTCCGCAGTCGTTCTGATAATGGTGCTCACGACGTTCGCAGCCGCGGAGCCGGCCGCTCCGGTCATCGCCGGGCCGGCCGATCCCGAGCCGGCCTCGCTGGTCACCCTCTCCGTTCCCGGCCAGGCCGCGTTCGACCGCCTGGTCGCCTCCGGCGCCGACCTCACGGAACGGGTCCGCCCGCAACCTGACGGCAGCATCCAGGTCGACGCCGTCGTCACACCCGGCCAGCTCGACGGCCTGAAGTCGCTGGGCGCGACCCTCGCACCCGGCGCGCCGGCCCAGGCGCGGCCGAGGGCCACCGCGCCCAAGGACCAGATCGTCATCGAGCGGGCCGTCTGGTTCAGGTCGCGCGACGGCTACTTCCTGTCCGTCGAGGCGTCCAGCAACGCCGGGCAGGCGGCCACGCTCACCGTCACGTGGAAGGGCGCGCGCGGATCCGACGGGCAGGCGCCCATGGTCGCGTACGTCGACGCGGGCGCGTACCTCGGCCACCAGCTCAGCACGCCCGTTCCCGCGGACGGCAGGCCGCGGTGGGTCACCGTCACCTCGGCCGCGGGCGGCACGGCGGAGGCGCGGGTCAAGGAATGGCCGGACGGCGAGCGGCCGGACCGCGAGGGCCGCGGATACCAGCGCGACTTCGTCACCCGGTACATGACGCCGGCGCAGCTCGACGAGCGCGTCAAGAGCCTGCACCGGCGCTACCCCGGGCTCACCGAGATCATCACGCTGCCGTACCGGACCAACGGCTACCGGCGCCACGCCCAGGCCCTGATCGGCACCCCGCCCGCCGCGGCCGTCGTGATCACCTCCGCCGCCTACGGCTCCGAAGGCGGCAACGACCTGGCGGTCGAGCTGGCCGGCCCCGGCGCGCCCGACCGGCCGTTGCGGGTGAACGTGGACGGCAAGCTCATCACCGTCAGCCTGGCGACCGACGGCTCGGGCACGCCGGTCAGCACCGCCGCCCAGGTCGCCGCCGCGATCAACGCCACGGAAGGCGCCGGCGTCACCGCCACGACCTACCGCGACGACGCCGGGGGCGGCGTCATGGCGCCCGCGCCGCCCGCCCAGCTCAGCGATTTCCTCCAGGCCCCCGCCGGCGTCTCCCGCGAGCCCGCGCGCGTGCTGGCCCTGCGCATCGGCACGCACCGCGACGGCTCGCGCACCGGCGTGCTCGCCTACGCCCAGGAGCACGCCAGGGAGTGGGTGACGCCGCTGGTCACCATCGAGGCGGCCGAGCGGCTGCTGCGCAACCACGCCCGTGACAGGGCGACTCGCCGGCTGCTGGAGCGCACCGACATCTTCATCGTGCCGACCGTCAACCCCGACGGCGCCAACTACAGCTTCTACGACTTCAACGCCCAGCGTAAGAACATGACCAACCACTGCCCCGCCGCGCAGTCCGACCCGGCGGCGCGCAACACCTGGGGCGTGGACGTCAACCGCAACTACGCCGTCGGATCGCTGCACGACGGCTACTTCGGCGCCTCGGCCAACTGCCAGAGCGGCACGTACGCGGGCCCGGCCGAACACTCCGAGCCGGAGAGCCGCAACGTCATGTGGCTGGCGCAGACGTACCCCAACATCCGGTTCGCCCTGAACGTGCACAGCTACGGCGGCTACTTCATGTGGCCTCCCGGCGCCTACAAGCTCGACGGCCGCGTCACCCTGCCCAGGCCGTCGGAGCAGGACCTGGCGTACTTCCTGCGCTCGGCCCGCACGATCGAGGAGGCCATCGCCGCCGAGCGCGGCACGGTCACCTGGCCGCAGCAGACGGGCCCCGTGACGGACGTGCTGTACTCGGCGGCCGGCAACTCCGCCGACGAGCTCTGGTACGACCACGGCGTCTACGGCTGGGACTTCGAGGTCGGAGCCGACCTGTGGAACCCCGCGACACGCAGGTGGGAGGGCGTGGGCTTCCAGCCGCCGTTCAGCGAGGGGCACGCCGAGGCGATGGAGTTCGCCTCCGGCCTCATCGCCCTGATCGGCGTGGCCGCCGACCACCGGGAACGCTGAGCCCCCAACGGGCCCCGGCCCGTGGCCCGCGGGTGCGCCGCCGGGAAACGCGTACGGCCCCGCCCCCGCGACGGGGCCGTACGCGCGCCGGTTTTTTGCGTGGCGCCGGTCTCTACGGCGCCGGTCTCTACGGCGCCGGTCTCTACGGTGCCGGGGCGTAGCCGGCCGGGCGGGTGGTGAAGGTGCCGCGGCCCTGGGTACGGCTGCGCAGCCGGGTCGCGTAGCCGAACACCTCGGCCAGCGGCACGATCGCGGTGATCACGACCGTGCCCGACCGCGTCGCGGAGCCGGAGATCCGGCCGCGCCGGGCCGCGAGGTCGCCCAGCACCCCGCCGGCCGCGTCGTCCGGCACCGTGACCGTCACCTCGGCCACCGGCTCAAGCAGCGCCATCGTGCCCGCCCGCAACGCCTCGCGCAGCGCCAGCCGGCCGGCCGTGCGGAAGGCGAGCTCCGAGGAGTCCTTCGTGTGGGTGGCGCCGTCGGTCAGCGTCACCCGCACGCCCGTCACCGGGTGCCCGGCCAGCGGCCCGCCGGCCAGGGCGTCGCGGCAGCCGGCCTCGACCGCGCGCACGTACTCGCGCGGCACCCGCCCGCCGGTGACGGTCGAGGAGAAGGCGAAGTCGCCGTCGGCCAGCGGCTCCACGTCGATCATGACGTGGGCGTACTGGCCGGCGCCGCCGTCCTGCTTGACGTGCCGGTACAGCAGGCCCGACACGCCGCGGACGAGGGTCTCCCTGAACGCCACCTGAGGCCGGCCGACGCCGACGGCCAGCCCGTGGTCGCGGCGGATCTTCTCCACCGCCACCTCCAGATGCAGCTCGCCCATCCCCGACAGCAGCGTCTGCCCGGTCTCGGCGTCGGTGCGGACCGCCAGCGACGGGTCCTCCTCGGCCAGGCGCGCCAGCGCCGCGGCCAGCCGGTCGGCGTCGGTGCTCCTGCGCGCCTCGACCGCCACCGACACCACGGGGTCGGCCGCCCCCGGAGGCTCCAGCACGAGGGGCGAGCCCGGCGCGCACAGCGTCGTCCCGGGCCGGGCCGCCTTCGGCCCGACGACGGCGACGATGTCCCCGGCCACCGCCCGGTCCACCTCGGTGTGGCGGTCGGCCTGCACGCGCAGGATGCGGCTGATCCGCTCGGTACGGCCCGCGCCGGCGTCCAGCACCGTGTCCCCCTTCCGCATCGTGCCCGAGTACACCCGTACGTAGGTCAGCCGCCCGGTGGCGGTCGAGTTCACCTTGAAGGCCAGCGCGGCCAGCGGCGCGGCCGGGTCCGCCGGGCGTTCCGCGCCGTCCTCGCCGCGCACCGCCGGCACCTCCGGCGGCGAGGGCAGGTACGCCACCACCGCGTCGAGCAGCGGCTCGACCCCGCGGTCCCGGTACGCCGAGCCGCACAGCACCACCACGCCCGCACCGGTGCGGGTCAGGTCGCGCAGCGCCGCGGCCAGCGTGCCCGCGGAGATCGACGGGCCCGCGCAGAACTCCTCCAGCGCGTCCGCGTTCAGCTCGGCCACCGCCTCCTCCAGCACGCGGCGCCGCCGCAGCGCCTCCTCGCGCAGTTCCCGCGGCACCTCACCCTCCTCGCAGGCGCCGCCGGTCCACACCAGCGACCGCATCCGCACCAGGTCGACCACGCCGGCGAAGCCGTCCTCGCGCCCGATCGGCAGCTGCACGACCAGCGGCGCGGGATGCAGCCGGCGGCGGATCGACTCGACCGCGGCGTCCAGGTCGGCGCCGGCCCGGTCGAGCTTGTTGACGAACGCGATCCGCGGCACGCCGTACCGGTCGGCCAGCCGCCACACGGACTCGCTCTGCGGTTCGACGCCCGCGACGCCGTCGAACACCGCGATCGCGCCGTCGAGCACCCGCAGCGAGCGCTCGACCTCGTCGGAGAAGTCGACGTGGCCGGGGGTGTCGATGAGGTTGATCCGGTGCCCGTCCCAGGCGCAGCTCACCGCGGCGGCGAAGATCGTGATGCCGCGGTCGCGCTCCTGTGAGTCGAAGTCGGTGACGGTCGTGCCGTCGTGCACCTCACCCCGCTTGTACGTCGCGCCGGCGAGGAAGAGCATCCGTTCGGTGACGGTGGTCTTGCCGGCGTCGACGTGGGCGAGGATGCCGAGATTGCGGACGGTCGTCAGGGAGGTGGAGAGATGGGCGCGCACAGCCGATGACCCTTTCCGGGTGTCGTCGAACAGGACAGCGCGATTCCCCGGACGAAGGACGGCCGGAACTCGAGGCTGTGCGAGGACCCCGGCGCGGGATCAGGCCCGCGGAGGGTCGGGAAGGTCGCTTCGTCAGGGCGTCCGATGGCGGCCGCGCAGCCGGCATCGGGGCGACGAAGACACCAGGATCACCTCGTGCCGCGAGGGAGGGACGATGGCAGCGGTGCTGTGGCGCACGGCCGGCTCCTCTCCCTCATCGATGCGGTACGGCGTTCGGTGGGGAGTGTAGTCACACGGGGATGACGGAGGGAACCGATTTTTCCGGCACGTCCGCCAGAACTTCCGCCGCGCGGACGGACGCGGCGACCCTGACGATCGCTCCGGCCATCCGGGCCGGCGCGGGCGCCGGCCCGGATGGCCGGGTTCCGCACGCGAGCGGGCCGCCGCGGCCGCACCTGACGGGAGAAGGCGTTTGAGGCGGGCGTGACGATGGTAGAGGCCACCTAGCAGGGCAAATGGAGATCGCCCCGCTATCGGTAGCCTTCCGGGGGGAAGGCGTGATAGGCGGTCTCCGCGGTTGTGAGACCGCCGGATCGGGGGAAAACCCAATGCGTAAGACGCTCACCGGGCTGGGCCTGGCGTTCTTCTTGACGCTAGTCCCGGCCGCCGCAGCGACGGCCGACACACCGGTCGAGCCCGTCGCGCAGAGCCAGGTCACACCCGCGCCACAGCAACAGACGGACGGAGGCGGTAACGCCGGCCTGTGGGGCCTGCTCGGCCTGCTGGGCCTGCTGGGCCTGGCCGGCATGCGTAAGCAGCGCCACGTCGGCACCTCGGAACACGTCTCCGACCGCGGGATGCGCCCATAGGCCGTCCCCGCCCGGCGACGCAGCCGGGATGAGATCGCAGCGGCACGGCCGCCGCACCGCGGCCGTGCCGACGCGGCTCCTTCAGAGCAGGGCGCCCGCACGGCGCAGGCGCCGCTCGTGGAGGGCGAGCAGCGGCGGCAGGCCGAGTTGCGCGGCGATGTAGACCGCCACGGCCAGCGCCTCCCAGAAGCCCGCCGAGCCGACCGCGCCGCCGGCGAACTGGGCCAGTCCCCAGCCGCCCAGCGAGATCATGAGCGGTAGCACCACCGTGACGAGCATCCAGGCCATGACGGCGATCCCGGCGACGTACGGCACCACGAACCAGCGGGCGATCTGCCGGTCCCGCTCCCCGGCCCCGGCCAGCTCCGCGCTCTCGGCCTCGGTGAGCCGGAACAGCCGGCTCTTCGCGGTGAGCCACGTCGTCCGGTAGAGGTTGTGGCAGCGCAACGCGTTCGCGAGCAGCGCGTACGAGTCGCTGCGCAGCGGCAGGGCGGCCCACTGCCAGACGATGCCGAAGATCAGGAAGAGCGCCACGGCGGCGAGGAAGCCGTCCACGCCGGCGGGCGGGCCGAGGAGCCGCAGCGCGAGCGTCACGGCCAGGACCACGGTGTCGACGGCCATCCCCGCCAGATAGACGCCGTAGCGGCGGTTGCGCGCAACCGTGACGATCTGGGTGAGGTCGGTCTCGAAGACGACGTACACACCGCGGTAGCTGACGCGGAAGATCGCCGGCACGCCGACCGCGCGCCCAGCGAGCCAGTGCCAGGCCTCGTGCACGGCGCCGAACGCCACACCCATCAGCAGCCACGTGAACGCCGACAGCCCCGGGCTGGGCAGGAACACGGCGTCCTCCCACGAGGGCCGGAGACCGGGCCGGAACACCAGCACGCCGGCCGCGAACAGCGCGGCCGCCACGTAGAACGACCAGGCGGCGCGGCCGAACAACCGGGCCGCGGCCTGAGGGCTGACCCCTTCGATCCACCTGATGTGCCCGCGGACCGGCGCCGTCTCAGCGGGCGGGTCGAGCAGCCCGGCGGCGGTGAGCCCTTCGACGAAGTCCGTGCCGTCCACCGGCTCGCCCGCGACCTCGCCGGCCCGCACGGTGGCCTCGGCCAGCGAGCCCGTCTCCTGCAGCGTGGTCACGAACACGGCGCCAGGCTCGGGCACCGCGACGAAGACGCCCAGCTCGGGGCGGCCGAGAATCCAGGCCTCTCCGTCGAAGGAGACCGTCAGCCGCGCGGCTCGCTCGCGCAGCCCCGCATCAACGGACGTGGTCATTCTCTCTCCAGGATCAGGTACGGCATGGGCAGGGCCGCACCCCGGTGTGGCCGGGATGCGGCCCTGCGCCCCGGTATCAGGAGTCCGGGTGGATGAGCTGCGTCAGACGGGTGTTCTCGACCCGCTTGATCTCGATCTTCACAAGGATCACCTCCCTCCGCATGCCGGGCAGGCTGGGTTGCGAGGCCACTCGTCCTGACTCGTCGCACACCCGTGCGCGAAGTCGATGCTGAGCGGCCGGCCGGCGTACGCCGGTGGCTCGAAACCGGTCAGGTAACGCAGCACCTCGAAGGCGCCGAATGCCCCCAGCAGGCCGGCGACCGGGCCGATCCCGCGGTTGGGCTGGGGTTTGCTGACGAAGAGGCGGGTCGCGGCGATGGCGCCCGCGATCGCCGGGTCCTCGGGGTCGTCGAAGTCGGCCGGGTTCGACGGGTCCGCGGGCACGCACGCGCGGCACGCGCTCACGCCGGGCTGGACCGACCAGACGGTCCCCGTGGTGACCGAGATGCCGCCGCGGACGAACGGCACGCCGTTGCGCACGCACGCCTCGTTCACCCAGAGGTCGATCCGGTTCGGCCGGTCGATGCCCGAGGCCACCACGTCGGGCCGGGTACGGGCGACGAGCTCGTGAAGCTGCTCGGGACCCTCGACGTCGGCGTCGATCGCCTCGACCTCGACACCCGGGTCGAAGGCCCTGACCCACTCCGCGGCCCGCTCCACCTTGCGGGCGCCGATGTCGTCCCATCGGTAGAGGTACTGGCGGGCGAAGTTGCGCGGATCCACCGTGTCACGGTCGAGCAGCGTCAGCCTGCCCACGCCGAGCCCGGCCAGGTGCGGGATCGTGTTGGAGTTGAGCCCGCCGGTGCCGAGCACCAGGACGTGCGACTCGCGCAGGCGCCGCTGCAGGTCCTCGCGGCTGCGGCCGAGCGTGCTGAACGACTCGAAGAAGGCCAGGTTGCTGAAGTAGCGCTCCGCGGCCGCGGGTTCCAGGCGGCCGAGCCGGTCGCCGTCCTCCAGCAGGCTCACGTCGTCGAACGCCGCGACGGCCCCCTCCACGTCCGCCACGTCCAGTGACAGCTCGTCCGCGAGCTCGGCGACGGTCCTGCCGCCCTCGCCGAGCAGCCCGAGAAGCTTCTCCACCGTGCCGTCGGGATCGGACAGGACCAGCTGGTCGCGGGGGTCGTACACCAGCCGCAGCTCATCCCCGACCCGCTCCCACGCGATGTCCTTGAGTTGTGGCCTCATCGGTGCATCAGCCAATCTCTGAGATGATGTGGCAGGACTGTGGCATCCGGCCGCATGGATCCCGCATGGATCGTGCCTGGAGGACAATTGATCTTCGGGAGAGCCACGGCCGGCGCCGGCCGTGTGCCGGAGGTCCGCTTCCTCCTCCTCGGCCCGCTGGAGGCCGCGGTCGGCGGCCGGGCCGTCCATCTGACCGGCAGGCAGCGCGCGCTGCTCGCGGCGCTGCTGCTCGACGCCGGTCATGTGGTGTCCGTCGAACGGCTGGCCGACCGCCTCTGGGGCGACGAGATCCCGCCCTCCGCCCCGGCCAGGGTGCGCGCCCTGATCGCCGAGCTGCGCAGGGCGATCGGCGACCAGGGCCAGGACGTGATCGTCACCAGGAACCCCGGATACCTGGTCCGCGCCGCCGCGACGGACACCGCCGAGCTGGCCTCCCTGGTGGCGCAGGGGCACCGGGCGGCAGAGGACGGCCGGCATGCGGAGGCGGCCGCCCGGTACGACGAGGCGCTGGCACTGTGGCGCGGCGACCCGTACCAGGATCTGGCCGGCCCCGTCGCCCACGCCGAGCGGCACCGGCTGGAGGAGCTCAAGCACGAGGCGGCCGAGGGCCGCGCCGCGGCCCTCGTGGAGACGGGCAGGGGACAGGCGGCCATCGCCGGCCTGACGCGGCTGCTGGCCGAGGTGCCGCTGCGGGAGCGGCCGCACGGCCTGCTCATGCGGGCGCTCGCCGGCGGCGGGCGCTTACCCGACGCGCTGGAGGTCTACCGCGACTTCCGCGCCCGGCTCGTCCGCGAGCTCGGCGTGGAGCCCGGCGGCGAGCTGCAGCGCCTCCACCAGCGCCTGCTGGCTGGCGAGCCCGGCACAGAGCCGCCCGCCGGACCACCCGCGGGGTCGCCCGCCGGGCCGTCCGGGAGGCCGTCCGCGGGGCCGCCCGGAGAGCCGCCAGGAAAGGCGCCCGCGGCGCCCGTGCCGCGCCAGCTGCCGCCCCTGCTCGGAGGCTTCGTCGGCCGGGAGGAGGAGCTGCGGCGCATGGACGCCGGCCCGGTGACGCTGGTCGTGGGACCGGCCGGCGTCGGGAAGACCGCGCTCGCCGTCCACTGGGCGCACCGGGCGGCCGCCGCGTTTCCCGACGGGCAGCTGTTCGTCGACATGCGCGGCTTCGACCAGCGCGAGCCGATGACGCTCCCGGAGGCGCTGCGCCTGCTGGTGCAGGGGCTCGGCCAGGACGCCAAGGACATCCCCGTCGAGCTCGACGCCCAGATCGCCCTGTACCGCTCGCTCCTCGCGGGCCGGCGCGTCCTGGTGGTCCTTGACGACGTCGCCGCACCCGAGCACGTCCGTGCGCTGCTGCCCGGCGACCCCGGCTGCCGTGCCGTCATCACCAGCAGGAACCGCCTCGGCGGCCTCGTCGCGCTGGACGGCGTCGAACGCCTCACGCTCGACGTGCTGGACCAGCGGGAGGCCCTGCGGCTGATCGCGCACGGCATCGGCGAGGACCGCCTGCGCCGCGAGCGGGAGGCCGCGGCGGAGCTCGTGGCGCTCTGCGGCCGGCTGCCACTCGCGCTCTCCATCGCCATGTCCTGGATCGGCGACCAGGAGCACCGGATGATCGGCCACTACGTTCGCGAGCTGGCGGACCGGGGACGGCTGGCGCGCCTGCGCGTCGACGGCGACGAGAGCGTCGCCGTGCAGGCGGCCCTCGACCTGTCGCACCAGGCGCTGCCGGCTCCCGCGCGGCGCATGTTCCGGCTCCTCGGCGTGGCCCGGGGCGCCGCCATCTCCGCCGACGCGGCCGCCGCCCTGGCCGGCACGGGCCGGGAGCACGCGGAGGACCTCCTGGGCGCGGCGGTGCGCGTCCACCTGCTCAAGGAGACAGGCCCGCGCCGCTTCGCCGCCCACGACCTGGTGGTCGAGTACGCGGTGCGGCTCAGCCTGGCGGAAGATCCGCCGCGGGAGCGGCACGCCGCGGCCCACCGGCTCCTCGACTACTACCTGCGCACCGTCGTTCGCGCCACCTCGGCGGCGGGTTTCGAGGCCCCGCGGCTGCCCGGCGGCCCGGCCGGGGCCGGTGTCACGCCGACGGAGTTCGGCGGCCCGGCGGAGGCCGTCGGCTGGTTCGACGACGAATGGGACAACCTCGCCGCCGCCGTGTCGCACGCGGCCGAGCACGGTCCGCGCCCCTACGCCTGGTTCCTGGTCGAGGCCATGACGGGCCTGCTGCAACACCGGCGCACGCACGCGGAGTGGCTGCGCCTGGCGGGCATCGCGCTGGACGCCGCCGAGCGGGAGGAGGACCCCATCGGGCAGGCCGCGATGCGCAACTCCCTCGGGCTCGTCCGGTGGCTCATGGCCGACCTCGAAGGCGCGATGCGGGAGTACGAGCGCGCGCTGGCCCTGGCACGCAGGGCCGGCTGGGCGCACGGCGAGGCCACGGCGCTGCAGGGCGGCGGCGTGGCGAGCAAACAGCTGGGAAAGCCGCAGCGAGCCCTTCCGCGCTACCGGCGGGCCATGGCCATCCACCGTGCGCTCGGCAACGAACGCGGCGAGCTGCGCGCGCAGAACAACCTCGCCTCCGCCTACCTGATGCTCGCCCGGCTCGACCGCGCCGAGGAATGCCTGGTGGCCAACCTTCCCCTGGCCGAGGGGACAGGCGACCGGCTGCTCCAGGCGCTCACCCTCGTCAACCTCGCCCTCGTCCGCCAGAAACAGGCCCGGTTCGGCGAGGCGCTCGCATGTCTGGACGAGGCCCTGTCCGTGGCCCGCTCCGCGGGACTGCGGTACGCCGTGGCGGTCACGTACGAGACCTACGGCTGGGTGCACCGCGACGCCGGCCGCCACGAGCAGGCCGTGGACGCGTTCGCCCAGGGGCTGGCCGTCGCCAGGGAGGTCGAGAACAGGCGCTGCCAGATCGCCTCGCTGAGCGGCATGGCCGAGGCCGAGCTGGAGCTCGGCAGGATGGACTCCGCGCTCGCCCGCCTCGAGGCCGCGCTGCGGCTGGCCGAGCGGACGGGCACGGACCTGGACCAGGTGCTGCTGGGCCTGGCGGAGGCCCACCACCGCGGCGGCCGGCACGCCGACGCGCGTGACGAGGCCGAACGCGCGCTGAAGCTGGCGCAGGACGCCAACCCGCTGAACCTGCCCCGGCTGTACGGGCTGCTCGCCGCCGTGCACCTGGCGGACGGCGACGCGGCACAGTCGGTACGCGCGTGCGAGCAGGCGCTGAGGCTCGCCCACCGGTCGGGCCAGCGGCTGGAGCACGCCCGCGCCCTGCTCACGCTCGGCCACGCCCGGGAAGCGCACGCCCCCGAGCAGGCCCGCCGCCACTGGCGCCGCGCTCACGAGCTGTTCACGGCCATCGGAGCACCCGAGCGCCTGAAGACAGCGGCGCTGCTCGACCGACGGTGACCGTCGGCGGGCGTTTCCCCGTACGCGCCCACGTGAGCGGGTCCAGCCCGCGCCTCAGCCGGTGGCGGGGAGTGCGGCGTGGTCAGGCGGGGACGACGTGGCCGACGCGGAAGAAGCCGTCGGGGTCGTACGCGCGCTTGACCTCGCCCAGCCGCCGGCGGTCCGCCGTCGTGTACGCGGCCGCCGTCCGCGACGGGTCGGCCAGGAAGTTCAGGAACGTCCCGCCGTTCGCGTACGGTCGCAGCGCCTCGGCCAGCCCGGGGACCCGCGTGTCCACGATGGCCGAGAGCCTCGTCGTGCGGTGGCTCACCGGCCCGGCGTCCGGCCCGGGCCGGCTCATCGCCCCGCCCCAGTGCCGGATCTCCACCGTCGGCGCCTGCTCCGCCGCCCGCACCAGCGTGTCGATCACCTGGTCGGGGACGGTGTCGAACATGTCCATGTGCCGGTTCGGGGTGCCGCCCATCGCGGTGGCCGCGTACGTGGTCGTCCGGGTGTCGTCCAGCAGCGCCGGGCCCGCCGCCCGGTACAGCGGCGCCAGCAGCCGCCGTGCCTCCTCCGCCGTCCCGGCGTGCACGACCTTCAGCATCACGACGTGCCGCCCGCGCACCGGGGCGGGCACCTCCTCGCCGTCCGGCATGTGCCTGAACACGAGTGCTGTGCTGAGCTCGTCGGGAGCGCCGTCCATCCAGTCGCGGTACGCGCCGAGCGTCTCGCCCGCCGCCTCGATCGGGAAGTAGGTGAAACCGGCGTACACCCGCTCGACCGGGTGGAGCCGGAACTCCAGCGAGGTGACGACGCCGAACCCGCCGCCGCCCCCGCGCAGCGCCCAGAACAGCCCGGGGTGGCTGCCCGCGCTCGCCGTCACGTGCCTGCCGTCCGCCAGGAGGACCTCGGCCCGCACCACGCTGTCGGCCGCGAACCCGTGCCTGCGCGCCAGCCAGCCGAGCCCGCCGCCGAGCGTGTAGCCGGTGACGCCGACGGAGGGCGACGACCCGGACAGCGGCGCGAGCCCGAACGGCGCGGCGGCGGCGACCATCTCGCCCCAGCGGGCGCCGGGACCGACCCGCGCGATCCGGCGGGCCGGGTCGACCAGCACCGAGTGCATCGGCGACGTCCTGACCAGGATGCCGCCGTCGCACGGGACGTGCGTGCCGTGACCCGTCGCCTGCACCGCGAACGGCAGCCCGTGCCCGCGCGCCGCCAGCAGCGCCGCCCGCACGTCGGCGGCGCTCCGCGCCTCGGCCACGAGCGCCGGCCCGGGGTCCACCGCGGGGTTCAGCGAGCGGCGCGCCGCGTCGTAACCGGCCTCGCCCGGCAGGTGCGCCGCCCCGGAGAAGCCGGGAAGCGTGATCTCGTCCTGGATGGTGTGCGGCTGGCTCATCTTCCGGCCCTTCTCTCCCGCGATCCGCGATCACTGTGCTGGAGGGCGCTCACGACTTCTTCCCGTTCGTCTTGCCGTCGCCCTACTGCCAAGGGTCGTGCGGGCGTCCCCCGCGGGCATCGGACGGCCGTCGCCACGTCCGCTACACCACCGGTCGTACGGCGCGTGCTTCCCGCTACGCCCGTTCCGGCGGCCCGCGATTATCGGTTAGGTAAGGCTAATCTAATATGGCGTCCATCAGGGCGTAGATCGCTGCGAAGAGGAGCACCCATGGCCACTGTCCCGCGCCGCATCCTGGCCGCCATCGGCGCCGCCGCGCTGCTCGGCGCCGGCGCCTGCGGCGGCACGGCCCCGCCGCCCGCCGCCGCGCCGCCGGCGTCCGGCCAGGGGGCATGGACCTGGACCGACGACCGCGGCAAGCGGGTCTCCCTCCCGGAGCGCCCCCAGCGCGTCGTCGCCCAGTCGGGCGCGGCGGCGGCGCTGTGGGACTTCGGCGTGCGGCCCGTCGCGGTCTTCGGCCCGCACCGGCTGAAGGACGGCGGCCGCGACCCCGAGGTGGGCGAGGTCGACATCTCCAAGGTCGAGTCGATCGGGAACGTGTGGGGCGAGTTCAACGTCGAGAAGTACGCCTCGCTCCAGCCCGATCTGCTGGTGGCCGGCATGTACCAGAAGAACACCCTCTGGTACGTCCCCGAGGAGTCGGTCAAGGTGGTCGACCAGATCGCCCCCACGGTCGGCGTGCAGCTCAGCGGCAAGCCCCTGGTGGAGATCATCGAGACGTACGGCCGGCTGGCCGCCGCGCTCGGCGCGGACCCCGATGCCGCGCCCGTGGCCGATGCCAGGAGACGTTTCGACGCGGCCGGTGACGCCCTCAAGAAGCTCGCCGCCGACAGGCCGGACCTGAAGGTGATGATCGTCACAGGCACCCCGGACAACCTGTACGTCGCCTACCTGCCCGACCACCCCGACATCAAGTACTGGGGCGAGCTGGGCCTGAACGTCGTCTCACCGGACCGGCCCACGAAGAGCGAGGGCGGCTTCTGGGAGGTGCTGAGCTGGGAGAACGCCGACAAGTACGACGCCGACGTGATCCTGGTGGACGCCCGCGCCCAGTCGATGAAGATCGACGAGATGGCCGCGAAGCCCACCTGGGCCAAGCTGCCCGCGGTCAAGGCCGGCCAGCTCTATCCGTGGCACGCGGCCGAACGCTACAGCTACCTCGGGTACGCCAAGGTCATGGAGGAGCTCAAGGCCAACCTCGACAAGTCGCGCGACGACGTCGTCACGTGACGGGCACGATCTCGGCCCGGGTGAGCGCCCCGTGCTCGATGGTGAGCAGGCCGAGCGTGCCGTGCGGCTGGCGGCGGCGGTCGGTGGGGGAGCCGGGGTTGAAGATGCGCAGGCCGCCGTCCGACTCGTCGAGCGGGATGTGCGAGTGGCCGAACACGACCAGGCCCGCCCGCGGGAAACGGCGCCGCATGCGGGCCAGGCGGCCCTTGGCCGGGCCGCTGTCGTGGATCATGGCGATCCGCAGCCCGTCCAGGGTCAGCTCCAGCGTCTCCGGCGCGTCGAGGTCGGGGCCGTCGTTGTTGCCCTTGACCACGTGCACGGGGGCGTAGGCGGCCAGTTCCTCGATCACCGAGAGGACGCAGACGTCGCCCGCGTGCAGGATCAGGTCCGCGCCGCGCACGTGCTCGGCGACGCGGGGCGGGCAGGAGCGCCAGCGCCTGGGGGCGTGCGTGTCGGACAGCGCGACGACTCTCATGCCCGCCTTCCTGCCCCGGTCGCGGTGGTCGTCACGTCCCGTCCGCGTACAGCTCGTCCAGCCACGCCCGCCAGCGCCCGCCCTCGCGCTCATCCTCGCGCTCATCCTCGAAGAGCAGGTGTGCGGCGATCATGGGGCCGTGGAAGCCCTGGAGGAAGCGGTAGATCGCGTGATCGGCTCGGATGCCGAGGGTCTGGGAGTTGCGGAAGTACACCACTCCTTCGACCTGCCCGGGGCCGAACCGCACGCGGTCGCCGGGGGAGGGAGGGCCGCCGAGGGCGGCGTACAGGAGCTCCCAGGCGCGCGGCCAGTCGCCGACGGGCGGCCCGAACTCCGTGACGGGCGTCCCCGCCCGTCCCGCGAAGTGGCCGAGATATTCGACCAGCGTCGCGAAGTACATCTCCATGCCCCTGGACATGGCGTCGAACTCGTCCTCCCAGTCGTCGCCGGGCAGGAACCCGCTGGTCACCAGGCGGACGAGCGCGCTGCCCCGGTCGCGCCCCTCGATGAGGAACTCGTAGGCGACGAAGCGCCCGTCCTCGCCGGTGGCGCTGCTGTGGGCGAAGCGCCTGCCGGGCTCGGCGGCCGTCACCGTGGACTCCGGCATCGCGAAGCCGCCGAAGGCCGTGCGGACCGCCCCGCCGGCGACCTCGTTGCGGCCCATGAACCACGAATCGATGCCCGGCCCCGTCGAGATGGCCTCCCAGACCTCCTCCGGGGTCGCCTCGACCAGGGCCTCATGGGGGAGCTCGAACGCGTGCCCCACGTCAACGCTCTTTCGGGTGCACGGAAGGGTGCACGGAAGGGTGCACGGCCACGATCAGCCGGTGATCACGCCCGCCTTCAGCAGACTCATCATGATATTTGCTGACCAGCGAGGTCACGCACTGCGTCAGCTCCTCCGCGAACGCCGCCCGGTCGGCCGCCGACGCGAAACGCACCTGGCCGTCGATGGCGAACGTCGCCAGCCGCTTCCGCGCCCTGGCCGCCCCGTTGACCAGAGCGCCCACATCGCGTACGAGCCGCGCCGCCAGCGCCAGCAGCCACCGCGCCGATAGCCGGTCCGGTGACCGGCCGGGGTCGGGCTGCACGGAGGCCAGCGCGGCCGGCGAGATGACGAACGACGCGGCGGTGGCCCGCATCACGCGCTCGGTGACGTTGCCCTTCCTCCGCTCCTCGACGAGCTCCACCAGGCCGTGTTTCTCCAGCGTCCGCAGATGGTAGTTGACCTTCTGCCTGGCCAGGCCCACCCTGGCGGCCAGCGACGTGGCAGAGCCGGGCTCGACCAGCTCGGCCAGCAGTTTCGAGCGCATGGGGTCGAGGGACGCCTCGGCCGCCGCGGGGTCTTCGATCACCGCCACTTCGTCCATGCGTGAACGATGTCACCGACAAAAAAATCTGTCAAACGGTCCGGGGCGGCCCGCTAGGATCGGCCCGTGCGACAACCGGATCTCCACCCCATCGCCGCCCGGCTGGCCGGCGTGCCCGGGGTCGTCGCCGTCGTCCTCGGCGGCAGCCGCGCGCGCGGCACCCACCGTCCCGACTCCGACATCGACCTCGGCCTCTACTACCGCGGCCCGCTCGCCGTGGACGACCTGCGGGCGCTCGCCACGGAGCTGACCGGCGCGCCCGCCGAGCTGACCGAGCCGGGCGGCTGGGGCCCGTGGGTGGACGGCGGCGGCTGGCTCACCATGGACGGGTGGCGGGTCGACTGGATCTACCGTGACCTTGACCGCGTGCACAGCGTCTGGCGAGACTGCCGCGCGGGCCGCTACGAGATCGGCTTCCAGATCGGCCACCCCCTGGGCTTCTACTCCCACGCGTACGCGGGCGAGGTGGCCCTGTGCCGGGTCCTCGCCGACGCGGGCGGCGAGCTCACCGCCCTGCGCGACGAGGTCGCCGCCGCCTACCCGCCGGCGCTGCGCGACGCCCTGGTCGGAGGGCTGTGGGAGGGCGACTTCGCCCTGTCGGCCGCCCGGTACGGCGCGGCGGGCCGCGACCCGGCGTACACCGCGGCGGCCCTGTTCCGGGCGCTCGGCGTCGCCTGCCACGCGCTGCACGCCCACGACGGCGCCTGGCTCGTCAACGAGAAGGCCATGATCGCCTCGGCGGACCGGCTGCCGTCCGCGCCCGGCGGGTTCGGAGAGCGGGCCCAGGCCTTGCTCGCCTCGGTGGGGCACACGCCGGAGGAGATCGGGCGCACCATCGACGCGGCGGCGCGGCTGGTCGCGGACGTACGGGCCGCCTGCGGCGCGTGACCCACGCCATGGCCCTCCGCCGATCGAGCCAGGTAACGTCGCTGGCTCACGATCAAGGGAGAACACACGTGGTCCGCAAAGCCGTGATTCCGGTAGCCGGTCTGGGCAGTCGCCTGCTGCCGCTGACCAGAGCGCTCCCCAAGGAGATGCTGCCGATCGGCGACAAACCGGTCATCGAACACACCATCCGGGAGCTCGTTGACTCGGGCATCGACGAGATCATCATCGTCACGTCGGGCCGCAAGAGCCTCATCCAGCAGCACTTCGCCCCCGATGCCGATCTCGAGCTGCAACTCCGTGCCGCCGGCAAACACGATCTGGCCGACGCAATCCGCGAGGTGTCATCCCTGGCCCACATCACGTACCTGTACCAGAACGGCCCTTATGGCAACGGCACTCCCATTCTGAATGCCGCCAGGATCATCGGCGACGAGCCGTTCATGGTGTTGTGGGCCGACGACGTCTTCGTGGCGGAGGTGCCGCGGGCACAGCAGCTCAAGGCCGCCTACGAGGCGACGCGCGCCCCGGTCCTGGCCCTGATGCCGATGGGGCTCGAAGACGCCCCTCGCTACGGCGTCCCTGTCGTCAAGGAAGACCTCGGGGGCGGGCGGCTCCTGATCTCCGGGCTGGTGGAGAAGCCGACCCCGGATCGGGCTCCCTCGCGTTACGCCGCGATCGGCGGCTATGTCATCACACCCGGGGTTATCGACGAGCTGGAAGCCCGGACGCGCGCGTGGCACCAGCACCCCGAGGGCGAGATCTACCTCACCGACGCCCTGCACGATCACGCGCTGACGCGCCCGGTGTACGGGCAGGTCATCGACGGCACCTGGTGGGACACGGGATCGCCGCTCAACTACCTCAGGGCGCAGTTCGCCGTGGCCCTCGCACACCCGGTCCACGGCCCCGAACTCCGGCAGCTCGCGCAGGACGGCGGCGCGCCGTAGCACCATAATGGGGCGGTTATTGCGGTCTCATGCCCTCACACCCAGCGCCCTGATCGCCGAGGTGGAACCGTTGTCCCACGGGCAGCGGTGCCGCCGTCCGGCCGCGCTCGCCCGGGACGGACGGCCCGAGCTGCGGGTCGTGCTGGACGAGCTGCGGGCCCGGCGCGACCCGTAGGAACGGCTCGTCGGGGTGCGGCTGGCCGTGATGGCGCGCGAGGTCGCGTACGTCACGCGCGCGATGACCGGCCCCGATCACGGGCGCGGCGGCCGGCCGGGCGCTGAACGGCGGGCAGGCGGGGAACTTTGCCCGTGTTGCTCGTGGACGGCGTCGTGGGCGGGGTCTGGCCCCAGCGGCGTTCGGGGCGGAGAATCGATGTCACGGTGGAGCCGCTGGGCGACCTGTCGCGGGCGCACCTGCGCGAGCTGGACGAGCAGGTGGAACGGGTGGGTGCGGTGATGGAGGGCCGGCCGAGCCTGACCGTCGGCACGGTCACGGCGGGCCCGCACGCGTGACGGTGGCGTCCTCCTGACTCGCCCGCGGTGCGGCGCACGGGCGTGTCGGTGACGCGGCGGTGAATACTTATTTTCCTACCAAATGTGTGGGAAGATGGGGTGGTGAGCATGGACAGGACCCGCCCGTCGAGCGCGCGCGCCGACTCCCCGGTGACCGCCGCCATCCGCGCGGGGCGGTGGATCAGGTCCGCCGCCGCCGACGACGAGCACGGCAGGCGCTGGCTGGCCAATCCCGACCTGCGCGGCGGGTCGGCGGTCACCCCCGAGCCCTGGTCGCTCTACTCGGGCGGCGCCGGCATCGTGCTGTTCTTCCTCGAACTGGCCGCCGCCACGGGCCACGAGGCCTACCTCGACGACGCCAGGGCCGGCGCACGGTGGCTCGCCGCCACCTGGCGCGAGCGCGACGACGTCTCGCTCTACCACGGGCTCACCGGCACGATGGTGGCGCTCATGGAGGCGGGCTGGGCGCTCGGCGAGGACCGCTTCGAGGCGGAGGCCAGGGCGATCGCCGAGCACGTCGTCCACCTCGGAAGGTCCTCGGGCGACGGCGTCGCCTGGTCGCGCGACCCTGCCCAGCGCGGCGACGGCGGAGTCGTGCTCGGCCTCCTGTCCGCGGCCGCCCGCTTCGGCCTGCCGGCCTGCGAGGAGGCGGCGGTGGAGGCCGGCCTGCGCATCGCCCGGTTGCCGGTGCCGGGGCACCTCTTCGGAGACGGTCCCGGCCTGCCGTCCGATGCCGTCACACCCGGCTTCCTGGCCGGTACGGCGGGCACCGCGTTCCTGCTGGCCCGCCTGTACGGCGTGACGGGCGACGACCGGTTCCTGGCGGCGGCGCGCAGCGGTGCCGGCTTCGTCCGCGAGATCAGCGTGGTGACCGGTGCGTGCGCGGTCGTCCCCCACCACGTGCCGCAGGCGCGCGGGCTGCACTACCTGGGCTTCTGCTCCGGCTCGGCGGGCGTGGCCCGGATGTTCTACGAGCTGCACCGGGTGGCGGGCGACCCGGGCGACCTCGACTGGGTGGAACGGCTCGCGCGCGGCATCGTGCAGAGCGGCGTGCCGCGCCGCAGCACCGAGGGCTACTGGAACGTGGCCTGCCAGTGTTGCGGCGCGGCCGGCCTGATCGAGTTGTTCACCGGTTTATGGGCGGCGACGGGCAACCCCTCCCACCTGGAGTACGCCAGGACGCTCGCCGCCGACCTGATCGGCCGGGCCAGCGACCACGACGGGCGGGGCTACCGCTGGTACCAGGCCTACCGGCGGCTGCGGCCGGAGGAGGTGACGGCCGACACCGGATACATGGTGGGCGCGGCCGGCATCGGCGCGGCGCTGCTCCACCTCGACGCCGCCGGGCAGCCGAACAGGGCACGCCGGGTGATCCTGCTGCCCGACAACCCGTTCCCCGCCATACCCGTGCCGCCGGCGGCGCTGCGCGGGGCGTGACGGGCCGCCCGGTTGAGCTTCGGCACGCCCTGCCGCGTGTACGGGCTCGTACCGGCGCTCATGAGCCGCTCGCGGCGTCCGGTCAGGCCGGTGGCAAACACGCGCCGATGTCCGGCCCAGAATCACCCTGGTCAATGCCAAATCCGGATCGATGGGCGGTATGACGGTTTCCGATCGGGCAGGCGTGGGTCTCCCGAAGCGCTTTCAGCCGTTCGACGGGAGGCGGATCTGGGATGGCTCCAACCGCAACAGGCATCGCCGATCAGAACCGGGCGGGCGCCGCCCCGCCCGCGCCGGGGCGCGGACGGGTCGCGGCGGCCGCACTCTGGGGAGCCGTGCTGGCGCCGTTCGCGGCGCTGGCGGCCGCCGTGCCGCTGGCCTGGGGGAGAGGGCTGTGCTGGGTGGACGTGGTGGTCGCGGTCGGCGCCTACGCGATCGCCGGGCTCGGCGTCACTTCGTCGGCGGCTTGTACGGCTCGCCGCAGAAGTAGCGGTTGAGCGCGTCGACGCCCGCCAGCAACATCGGCGCGACCTTCGGATCGCTGCGGTGCACGTTGACCGAGAGCGTCATCCGGCGCCTGCCCGCCGCGTCGGCGAAGGCGAACGTCTGGTAGCCCGGGATGGCCCCGGTCGCGCCCCACGTCTCGCCGCAGGTGAGCCCCGCCGACTCGAGCCCGAGCCCGTACCGCGGGAACACCGGCGCCTGCGGTGTGCCGACCCCGGTACGCATCTGGGCGAGAAGGTCGCGCGTGACCAGCCGGCCACCGAACAGTGCCTGGTAGAAGCGGTTCACATCGCGGGCGTCCGACACCACCCCGTACGCCGCCCACGCGAACGACGGGTTCAGCCGCGTGATGGGCTTGAGCGAGCCCGGCACCTCGGGGTCGGCGTCCCTGGGCAGGTAGTAGCCGGTGGCGTGCGGGCCGCGGATGTCCGGCCGGGTCAGCGGCAGGTACGTGCGCGTCATGCCCGCCGGGCGGAAGATCCGCCGCTTCAGCTCGGCGCCCAGGTCGTGGCCCGTGACCTTCTCCACCAGCAGCCCGAGCAGGATGTAGCCGGTGTTGGAGTAGGAGAAGCGGCCCCGCTCCGGTCGCGGCAGCCGCTCGGCCTCGGCGACGAGCTGCCGCGGGGTGTAGGTCTTGTGCAAGCGGGCGGGGTCGGCGAACCCGGGCGCCTGCGCGTAGTCGGCCAGGCCGCCCGTGTGGTTGAGCAGGTGCCGTACGGTGATCCGGTCGCCTCCCTCGACCAGGCCGGGCAGCCGGGTGGCGATCTTCTCCTCCAGGCTCACCCTGCCCTCCCGCACCAGCTGCAGGACCACCGCGGCCACCATGCTCTTGGTCAGGCTGGCGATCCGGAACCGCGCCTCGCGCGGCACCGGCGCGCGGGTCTCCAGGTCGGCGACGCCGCTGGTGGCGATCCAGGTGCCGCGATCGTCGTCGATCCTGGCCAGGACGCCGGGAGCGCCGGCGGCCACCATCGCGTCGAGCGCCTGGCGCACGCCGGCATGCTCCTGCGCCTGCGCGCTCGCCGGCAGGGGGGACAGCAGTCCCGCGGCGATGAGGACGGTGGCCGCCACGCGGCGGCCGGTCAGGAGGGACATGTAGAGGTTCCTTCGATGGGACGGCGGTGAACGATCTCCATCCTCGAAGGGCCCGCGGCCGTCCTCGTCCTCATTCCTGACGAACCTCGCCTGCCACGCTGGTCGCACCCGGGCTGCGACCACAGGCTGACGCGCGTGACCCCCTCGACGCGTCGGCGTCGCGCGGGACCGCCGCCGGCGCCGGGCCGTGGCGCCGTCAGGGCAGGTTGGCCAGCGCCTGGCGGGCGGCCCGGAGCGCGCCGTCGCGGACGTCGTCGCTCACCTTCGGCTGCTCGCGCGCGGTGTGGGTGACCGTGAGGAGGGTGCGGCCGGATCTCAGCCACACGGTGGTCGCGGCGCTGTCACCGAAGTCGGAGACGGTCCCCTCGTCCTGCGCGAACGCCTCATCGCCCAGGCCCGGCACCTTCCGCACGGCGGAAACGGTCACGGTGGTGAGCTCCCCCTTGCCGACGCCGGCCTCCGACACCGCGGCGGCGCGGTGCAGGGCGAGGGTCTCCTCGGCGGTCTTCTCCTCCGGATAGCCGTTGATCTTGATGTCGAGTTGTGTACGTCCCCGCCAGGAGCAGGTGGTGGTGCCCTCGGGGGAGGGGGCGCCGCCCGTGAGAGCGGCCGCCTGCGCCTCGGTCAGCAGGGTGCACGGATCGGGGACGGCCGCGGCGGTGGGCGACGGGGGCGGCGTGGAGACGGAGGTCGCGGTCACCGGCCCGGTGGTCGGTCCTGTGGTCGGCCCTGTGGTCGGCCCGCTGGTCGTGGTGCCGGGTGGGCCGGTCGTCGTCGTGGCGTTCGTCATCAGCAGCGCGGCAGCCGTCACCGCCGACGCCGCCACCGCGCCCGCCACGGCGGCCGCCACCAGCGGTCGCCTCCGCCGGGCCGCCGGGAAGGCCGGCTGGAACGGGTGGTCCACGGTGTCGACCCCGTCCCGCCCGGTGCGCGGGCCCGGCGCATTCCCGCCGGGGAACGACGGGGAGGCCTGCCCGGGCGGGTACGCGGCGCCGCCCCGTCCGTGCTCCCCACCGGGTCCCCGAGCATGTTTCCTGGCACGTTTCCGGGGCGTGTCACTCCCGGTGCCGTCCGGAGTGACACCGGGGGTGACGCCGGCCTGGTCGGGGTGCGCCACCGCGTGCAGAGCCTGCCGGAACGCCTCGGTGTCAGGGCGTCGACCGGCATCCTTGGCCAGCACGGCCAGCAGCACCGGCCCCAGCGGGCCCGCGTGCGCCGGGGGAGGGGCCGGGTGGGTCAGGACGGCTCCGAGGGTCGCCAGCCGGTTGTCCCGGTGGAACGGCCCCCGGCCCTCGACGGCTGCGTACAGCGTCGCAGCCAGCGACCACAGGTCGGACGGCGGCCCGGCCGCGCGGTCGTTGCGCACCCGCTCGGGAGCCATGTAACCGGGCGAGCCCACCACCGCGTCCGCGGAGGTGAGCGCCGCCTCCCCGGAGCGCACGGCGATGCCGAAGTCGGTGAGGATCGCCCGGTCGCCCTCCGCCAGCAGCACGTTGGCGGGTTTGACGTCCCGGTGCAGCACGCCCCGCTCATGCGCCAGCGCCAGCGCCTCGAGCAGCTGCAGCCCGATCACCGCGGCCCGGCGTGGCGACAGCCGTTCGCCGCCGGCCAGCAACCGCTCCAGCGAGGGCCCGGACACCAGGTCCATGACGATCCACGGGCGGCCGTCGGCGACGAGCACGTCGTGCACGGTGATGATGGACGGGTGCGCCAGCCCGCCCGCCGCCCTGGCCTCCCGCATGGTGCGCTCGCACAGCTCCTGCCGGGCGTCGGCGGGCATGTGGGCGGGCAGGCGCACCTCCTTCACGGCCACCTCGCGGCCGAGCAGCTCGTCCCAGGCCCGCCAGACGATGCCCATGCCGCCCTCGCCCAGCGAGCTCCCCAGCCGGTAGCGCCCGGCGAGCGGAGCGTCAGTACTCACGGGCGAGCGCTTCCCCGACCCATCGGGCCGCCTGCACCGCCAGTTCGCGCATGCGCTGGTCCTCCTCCACGTCCCGTCCGTACTCGACCGTCACCACCGCGTTGCTGAACCGGAAGTGCACGGAGGCCCTGAAGCTCGGCTCCGAGTTCGTCGAGGCCACGTGGGTCAAGTCGGCCGTGAATGCTTCGTTGCCGAGCCCTTCCAGCTTCTGGGGCTCGCGGTAGACGATGCTGCCGTCCGTCGTGGCATGCACCATGCGATAGGCGGAGTCGCGAGCGTAACCGAATGTCCGCCGCGCCTCGGCGGGGTCTCCGCTCCGTTCGACGTCCACCTTCAGCCCGTAGACCAGCCGACCCGGTATGTCCGAGAGATCGGACTTCCAGTCGCAACTCCGCTGCTCGAACGCGAACGGCTTATCCCTGTCGGGCACCAGCTGGGCGAGCTGCTCATCCGTGAGGAGACGGCAGATGTCCGGCTGGGTGGTCACCTCACCCGTCCCCGAGTCCGCGCCCGGAGGGACGACCGGGGTCGCGGGCAGGTTCGCGGGCGGAGGAGTGCGGCCGGTCGCCGCAGGGGACGGGGTGCCGCCGCGCCCGCCTCCCGAGGACGGCCCGGCGGTGGAGGCGGCGACGGCCGCCGTACGGTCCGGGCCGAACGCCGCGGTGACACCCGCCGACGTTCCGGCCACCACGACGGCCAGGCACGCCGCGACCGCCGCCAGCGCCCACGGCCGCGCCTGCAGCGCGGGACGCCGGCCCAGCCGCAGCTCCACCGTGGTCTTACCGGTGACGCGGTCCGCCCGTCCCGCTGTGGCGATGTCCCGCATCGTCCGCTGCGCCGTCCACGCGTCGGGGCGCCGTGCCGGGTCCTCGGCGAGCAGCTCGTGCAGCAGCCGCCGCAACCGGGCCGCCGCGTCCTCCGTCTCCGCACCTGCGCCGGGGCGGTCGAGGCGCAGCGTGCCGGCGGGGCGATCACCACCTCCGCGCCGATCCTGCCCTCCGGTACCGGGACGGACCCGTACGGTCGGCGCCCGATCCTCTGGTGTCCCCACCCCGGCCGTCCGGCCAGACAGGCCTCCGGGGGCCGGAACGCCGGTGCCGTCTGCCCGGCTCGTCAGGCCTCCGCCGGCCGCTTGGCCCGGCACGCTTCCGCCGGCCGCGTCCTGGCCGGTCTCCGGTTGCTCGGGCGTGTCTCGTGCGGCTGCCTTCAGGTCGGGTGTGGTCCGGGTGGTGTCCGGTCCGTCGTGCCGTTCGGCCGCCGTCTGGTGAGCGCTGGTCTGGCCGGTGTCCGGCCGGTCGGGGACGTCCCGTTCGAGGGCCGGGCGGCCGGACGCCACCTTCCCGTGAACGGGACGGCCGGGGGCGGGTGGCGGAAGCGGGGCGCCGGTCGCGGTGAGGAGGGTGGCGGCCAGGGACCACAGGTCCGAGGCGGGAACCGGCACCGCGTTGGCGGCCCGGCACTCCGGCGCCGTGAAGGCGGGATCCGCGTCCCCCGTACCGAACCCGGTGAGCACCCACCGTCCCGAGCTCGGCTCCAGCACGTGGTCCGGCTGGACCGCTCCGTGCAACGCGCC
This sequence comes from Nonomuraea sp. B10E15, assembly GCF_039871615.1. Classification (NCBI taxonomy): domain Bacteria; kingdom Bacillati; phylum Actinomycetota; class Actinomycetes; order Streptosporangiales; family Streptosporangiaceae; genus Nonomuraea; species Nonomuraea sp. B10E15. The sequence goes on along the minus strand of NZ_JBDPMB010000004.1, from coordinate 113,364 downwards.
CAGCGTGTGACCGGCGACCAGGGCCTCGAGCAGGTCCGCGCCCAGCGCCGCGACCTGCCCGGCGGGCAGCGGGCCGCGCTCCGCCACGAGCCGGCCCAGCGTGCGGCTTTCCGGCAGCTCGGCGACGAGCCACGAGCGGCCGTCCACGGTGAACACGTCGTGCACGGCGGCCACCGCCGGATGCCGCAGGCGTGCCGCCGCGAGGGCGCCGGGCAGGTCCCGCTCGTCGAGGGCGCGTACGGTCACGTCCCGGTGCAGCACCTCGTCCCTGGCCCGCCACACGGTGGTCCTCTCGCCGGCGTCGAGGGGGACGGTCAGCCGGTAGCGCTCGTTGAGCAGCGTGGTCATGTCAGCCCTTCCGCGACGTGGCGTGCCGCCGTCTCCGCGCACTTGCGCACGGAGCCGTCGGTGTCGGCGGTGACCGTGCTCGGCACGTCTCGCTCGCAGCGCAGCAGCATCGCCAGGTTGCGCACGTGGAACCAGACCTCCGTGTTCAGCCTGTTGTCGCCGGCCCATGACGAGACCTTGTCGCGTCCTGCGGCCAGGTCGCCCACGCCCGGCAGGTCGCGCGGCGGCAGCTCCCTGCCGCCCACGGCGGACGGGCCGGCCATGCTGGCAGCCTCCTGCCGCATGCCGATGACGTACTCGCGGGCCACGGCCGTCCCGTCGCCCAGCGGCCCCGGCTTCATCAGGAACGCCTTCAGGATGATCGAGTTCTTTCCGTCGTCCAGGGTCGACCACGAGCACTCGTTCGCTTCCAGCGGGGACTTCGTGTAGCCGGGGACCAGCTCCCGCGCCTGCTCCTCGGTGAGCCGGCTGCACGGTCGCGGGATGGAGGCGAAGGCGGCTCCTCCCCGCGTGGCCGTGGCGCTGGGGGAGGTGCCGACCGGTGCCGTGGCGGCAGGAGAAGCGCTCGCCGGACCCGCGGTGGAGGCGGCGGAGGACGCCGAGACGGGCGCGTACGTGGTGCGCGGCGCGGGCCCGGGGGAGCCGCTCAGCGACAGCGTCACGGCGACGGCCGGCGCCGCCACCACCAGGCTCAGCCCCGCCGCGGACAGCGCCACCATGCCGCCCCCCAGCCGGAGCGCCGGGCGCTGCCCGCCTCCGTGGAGCGTGTCGAGCGCGGCCGGCACGGCGGGCCGCCTGGCGGGGTCGCGGGCGAGCAGGGCGAGCAGCAGCGGCGCCAGCGCCCTCGCGCGCACCGGCGGGCGCGGCTCGCCCGCCAGCACCGCGCTCACCGTCGCCAGCCCGCCCTCGGGGAACGCGGGCACGCCCTCGACCGCCAGGTACAGGGTGGCGCCCAGCGACCACAGGTCGGACGCCGGAGCGGGCCCCGTTCCTGACAGGCATTCCGGGGCGGTGAAGCCCGGCGTGCCCCCGGAGCCGCCCCCGAAGAGCTCGGGCACCGCGCAGCCGTACCCGGTGAGCACGCCCCTGCCGGACGCGGTGAGCCAGACCGTGTCCGGCCGCACGCCCAGATGCGCCAGGCCGAGCGCGTGGCCGGCGGCGAGCGCGCCGAGCACGTCCGTGGCGATGGCGGTCACCTGCCCGGCAGGGAGCGGCCCTCGCTCGCGCACGGCCTGCGCCAGCGGCATGCCGTCGATCGGCTCGGAGACGAGCCAGGCCGCGCCGTCCGCCACGTACGCGTCGAGGAGGGGGTTGAGCGCCGGATGCGAGATCCGCGACGCGGCGCGGGCCCGCTGCACCGCCTTCAGCGCGAGCACGTCGCGCTCGCTCCCGGGCAGTTCCGGCGGCGAGGGCACCTCCCTGATCAGCACCTCTCTGAGCAACTGCCGGTCCGATGCGAGGAAGGCCCGCTCGCCCGCGGGCCGCGACATCCGGTAGCGGTCTCCCGGCGGGTTCATGCCGCCCTCTCCTCGAGCGCGGCGGCCGTCCAGCGCGCCGCCCGCAGCGCGCGTTCGCGGGTCCGCTCCGACGAGCCGGCCTTCATGTCGGTGTAGGTCACTTCCAGCAGCACGTTGCTGAGCCGGTAGGCGACGGTGGTGCTGATGACGTCCTCCTGGTGACGTACGAGCAGGTCGTAGGTGAGCGCTTCCGCCCCCAGCCCGGGGACGTCCGTGGAGCCTGTCTGGTCGGACTGCGTGCGCTGGGTGACGCCGATGGAGGGGCGGGTCCAGACGATCAGCCGCTTGTCGCCGCCGTGCAGATGGTTGCGCAGGTTGACGTAGGCGTCGTGGGCGTCGACGGGCTGGCTGTCCCACATCTCCGGATAGACCGTGCCGAACGGCTCCTCGCTGACGAACAGGCCCCTGCCCTCGACCGTCCACCGGCATCCGGTGCTGTCGCCGTTCTTGAACAGCGTGCCGCCGCGCGGTGAGGCGCCGGGCACGATCTCGGCGGCCTGCTCGGCGGTGACGAGCGTGCACAGGTCGATCGGGGCGGGGAACCTGGCCTGCTCCTCCTCCACCGGCTGGGCCACGGCGGACGGGGACGTGGCGGTGACGGAGACGGTGGGCGGCGGTGAGGCCACGGGAGGGGGATCCTCACCCCGCAGATTCGTGACGGCGAGCGTGCCGGCCGAGACGAGCAGCGCGGCCGTGCCCGCGGCCAGGATCAGCCGCCGGCGGCGCCCGCCCCCGCCGGCGAGCGGCAGGGTGCGCCGCCCGGAGGAGAACGGCAGGGCGCGCCGCCCGGAGGGAAGGGCGGCGGGCGCGGGCAGCGGCGGCGGTTCCGCGTCCTGGGCGATGCTCGCCAGCGTGCGGCGTACCAGCTCGGCGGCCGGGCGCTGGGCGGGCTCGCGCGCCAGCATGCGGGTCAGCAGCGGCCCGAGCGATCCCGACCGCCGGGGCGGTCGGGCCTCCTCCGTGAGGACCCTCGCCAGCACCGCCATCGCGTCGCCGCCCGGGTGGGCGGGCTCGCCCTCGGCCGCCTCGTACAGCGTCGCGGCCAGCGACCACAGGTCCGACTGCCGGCCGGGGCGCTCCCCGCGCAGCCGTTCGGGGGCGATGTAGCCGGGGGAGCCGACCAGCATCCCCGACTCGGTGATCGTCGCCTGGCCCTCCACCGTCGCGATGCCGAAGTCGGTCAGGATCGGTGCGCCGTCCTCCCCGACGAAGATGTTGGCCGGCTTGATGTCGCGGTGCAGCACGCCGGCGGCGTGGGCGGTGGCGAGCGCGTCCAGCACGCCGAGGCCGAGCCGTGCCACCTGGCGCACGGGCAGCGCTCCCGAGTCGCGGATCACCCGGTCGAGCGGCCGGCCGCGCAGCAGCCGCATGACGATCCACGGGCGGTCGTCCCTGGTGAGCACGTCGTGGACGGTGACGATGCCCGGGTGCTTGAGCCGGCTGGCCGCCTGCGCCTCCCGCACCATGCGGGCGCAGAGCTCGGCGCGCTCGCCGGGGCCGAGCTCGGGAGGGAGCCGTACTTCCTTGATCGCGACCTCCCGGTCCAGCCGCTCGTCGTGCGCGTGCCAGACCGTGCCCATGCCGCCGGTGCCTATCGGCGAAACGAGGCGGTAGCGACCCGCCAGTAAGCGGTCCTCAACACTCGACATCCCGCCAGCGTAGAAAGGAGCGATATAAATCCGCTTTAGATGCCATGCGTGCGGTCTCCCGCGGCGCGGCCTCGCCGTGCGACGATCGATCAAGCACCCCCTTCGCACAGCCCAGGCAGGAGGGACGGATGTCCGGTCTGTCGTTCGAGCCGCTGACTCCGACGAGCTTCCTCGAACGGTCGGCGACCGTGTTCGCGCGGCGCCCGGCGGTGCTCGACGGCGCGCTGACGCTCACCTACGCCGAGCTGTGGCAGCGGGTACGGCAGGTCGCCGGCGGCCTGGCCGGGGCGGGGGTGCGCCCCGGCGACCGGGTGGCCGTGCTCGCCGCCAACGGCCACATGCCGCTGGAGGCGACCTTCGCGGTGCCGGCGGCCGGCGCCGTCCTGGTGCCGATGAACATCCGCCTGTCGCCCGGCGAGCTGGCCTACATCCTCGACCACGCCGAGGTGTCGGTGCTCCTGCACGACGACGGCCTCGCCTCCACGGCGCGGGCGGCGGCCGGCGCGAGCGCGGCGCGACCGCTGCTCCTGCCGCCCGCCGCGTACGACGCGTTGCGGGCCGGCGCCGAGCCGCTCCTGATCCCGGTGGAGGACGAGCTGGCGCCGCTGTCGATCAACTACACGAGCGGGACCACGGGCCGGCCGAAAGGGGTCGTCTACCACCACAGGGGCGCCTACCTCCAGGCGATGGCGATGGCGCTGCACGCCAGGCTCGACGCGGCCAGCGGCTACCTGTGGACGCTGCCCATGTTCCACTGCCACGGGTGGTGCTTCCCCTGGGCGGTCACCCTGGCCGGCGGCCGGCACGTCTGCCTGCCCAAGGTGGAGCCGGGCCAGGCCTGGCGCCTGATCCGCGAGCACCGCGTCACCCACCTGTGCGGCGCCCCGACCGTGCTCACGTCGCTGCTGGCCCACCAGGACGCGCCTGCCGGCCCTCTCGACCCGCGCCTGCTCGCCTGCGTGGGCGGCGCGCCACCGAGCCCCGCGCTGCTCGGGCGCGCCCTGGAAGCGGGCATCGACGTCATCCACCTGTACGGGCTCACCGAGACGTACGGGCCCGCGGCCATCTGCCAGCCGCAGCCGGAATGGGCGGACCTGGACGCCGCCGAGCGGGCGGCGCTGACCGCGCGGCAGGGCGTGGGCAACGTGGTCGCCCAGCGCGTCCGGGTCGTCGACGCGCACGGCGACGACGTGCCGGCCGACGCCGCCACCGTCGGCGAGATCGCGATGCGCGGCAACGACGTCATGGTGGGCTACCACCGGGACCCTGCCGCCACCGGCAGGGCCGCACCCGACGGCTGGTTCCGTACGGGCGACCTGGCGGTGAGCCACCCCGACGGCTACGTGCAGGTCGTCGACCGCGCCAAGGACGTGATCATCTCAGGCGGCGAGAACATCGCCTCCGTCGAGGTGGAGAACGCCCTGGTGAGCCATCCGGCCGTGCAGGAGGCCGCGGTCGTCGCGCGGCCCGACCCGCACTGGGGCGAGGTGCCGGTCGCGTACGTCAGCCTGGCCGCCGGCGCGAGCGTCACCGAGGGCGAGCTGGTCGAGCACGTCAGGGGGCGCCTCGCCCACTTCAAGGCGCCCCGGGAGGTGGCCTTCTGCGACCTGCCCAAGACCTCGACCGGCAAGATCCAGAAGGCCGTGCTCAGGGAACGCGCGGCCGGCGGGCCCGGTCAGGCGAGCTCGACGTAATCGAGCTCCGCCCACCGCGTCAGATGTTGCAGGCGCAACGTGTTCCACCCCGGGGCCAGGGTGACCGTCGCCCTGACCTGCGTCCAGTTGTCCCAGCCGCGGTCGGGATAGTTCACGGTCGCCCGCGCCGACCCGTTCACGGTCAGGGCGTGCTGGGCGTCGCCGTATCCGGCGGCGTACGCCACGTTCGCGGTGTAGTCGCCGCCCACCGGCGCGAACACCCTGATGTCGACCCAGCTGTCGGCGTGGTCCAGCTTCGCCACCACGGCGCCCTGCGACGCGCCGGCCGCGCCGGTGCGGACCTCCGCGTGGTTGACCGTGCCGCGCTCGGCCTCGTAGCGGACCCGGCTGCCGCGCACGACGGGAAGGTCGCCGGCCCAGCCCAGGTCCGCGGTGTACATCCAGCGCGCGTTGCCGACCCAGCCGTGGAAGAAGACGCGATCGCCCAGCACGTCGGTGCCTCCCGGGCCCTGCACCGCGCCGTCGAAGGTGCCGGTCGTCATGAGCGGCCGGTACGCCTTGGTGTAGGGGCCGGTGAGCGAGGGGGAGGTGGCGTAGCTCGTGAAGTAGGAGTTGCCCGTGTAGGAGCCGCCCGAGTAGAACAGCATGTACCGGGACGGGCGTTTGACGAGCACCGGCGCCTCGATCACGCCGGCCTCTTCCGGGCGGTCGTTGCGGATGAGCTCCCTCCTTGCCCCGATGAAGGTGACGCCGTCGGCCGCCACCTGCTGCAGCCAGATGACGGCGGGCTTGCCCACGGCGTTGCCGTCGTTCTTGTACAGCAGGTAGCGCGTGCCGTCGGTGTCGACGAAGCTCGACGGGTCGATGTCGCCGCCCTCGGCGGGGTCGCAGGCGAGCGGGCCGTCGCCGACGGGGCGGAACGGGCCGAGGGGGGTGGGCGACAGCGCGGCGCCGATGCACATGCGCTTGGTCGCGGTGCTCGGGCCGGTGAAGTACATGAGGTACTGCCCGTCCGCGCGCCGGGTCACGTCGGGCGCCCAGAAACCGCCGTCGCCCGCCCAGGACGGCTTGTCGGGCAGCGCGTCACCGCGCACGGTCCACGGCCCGGTCGGCGACGGCGCGCCGGCCACCTGGATGCGGCCGGCCCGGCTGCTGGTCGAGTAGGCGTAGAAGGTGGATCCGGCCTGGATGACGTCGGGGTCGGGGAAGTCGGCCTCGATGATCGACGGCGGCGGGACGGCGGCGGACGCCGCGCCGGCCGCACCCCCGCCTGCCGCGAACGTCGCCATCAGAGCCTCCTGAGGGGACCGTCGCCTTCAGGTGATGGGGGAGTCGGGAGCGGGAGGGCTGCCAGGGCCCGGGCGTTCAGTGGCAGAACCTCGGGCACCCTCGCCTCCTGCGGGTCGGATGGTGCTTGTGCTTTCGGGCATCGGTCAGGGCTTGGCCGTCGTCTCTCGCGTAAGCGGGGCGAGAAGCCGCTTCCTTCAGGGAGCGGAGGAGTCACGAGGGGTAACACCAGCAGGAGCCGGCCGGGCAAGGACATGGGATCCTCCCATCCACCGCGCGCCGGCGGGCGTCCGCGTCGAGACGGCCGGCGAGCGATCATCACGCGTTCCTGACCGATGCTCTCACAGGGGTCAAGGGTCACGGTCCGGGGTGACTGGCCGGCCGCACCTCAGGTCAAGCGCCATCGTCCGGTGCGATGAGCCGCCACGCTCCGGGGCGTACCGTCCAGGACCGGACGGGCGCGGCCGGCAGCAGTTCCCCGTCGGCGTTGGCCGGCACGGGCTCGCCCTCGATGACGACCGAGCTCGCTTTCACGGTGACGACGTCGCCGCGCTCGAGGTGCTCGCCGCGCCGCATCCGCAGCCCGTACGCGAGCCGTGCCCAGGGGGAGACGGCGAAGGAGACGACGACGTCGGCCAGCCCGTCGTCCGGGCACGCGTCCGGCGCCAGCGGGGTGCCGCCGCCGATCGTGGCGCCGTTGCCGACGCCCACCATGAGCACGCGCCGGCGGCCGGACGCGACGACGACGCCGTCGGCGCGCACCCGCAGGCGCCAGCCCCGGCTGCGGATCCCCGCGAGCAGCGCGCCCGCGGAGTAGGCGGCCCGGCGCAGCACCGGCTTGAGCGGGGCCGCCTGCTGCGAGGCCAGCGCGCCCACGCCGACGTGCACGGCGTTCATCACGATCCCGCCCTCGTCGTCGACCAGCAGGTCGAGCGGCCGCTCGGTGCCGCGCAGCACCAGCAGCGCGGCCTTCTCCGGGTCCAGCGGGAGGCCCAGCGAGCGCGCCAGGTCGTTGCCGGTGCCCATCGGGACCAGCCCCACCGGCCGGTCGGCGAGCTCGCCGCGGGCGAAGAGGGCCGCCAGCACCGCGTGCAGGGTCCCGTCGCCGCCCAGCACCACGGGGTCGCGGCCGGGGTGCCGGGCCAGGACGCGGTCGACGTCTCCGGGCGCCGCCACGACGGGAGCCACGACGTCGGCCTCGCTCTCCAGCGTGCGCAGCACCGCCTGCCGCGTCTCGTCGTCGTCGCCGCCCGCCGCCGGATTGCCGATCGCCATCAGCCTGCGCGCCATCTCGCCCGCCTCTCCGTCGCCCTGGTCCGCCCCGGTTCCCCCGGCAGGCCCGGCGAAACCCGGCGCGCCGCGCGTGCTTTCGCGGGCCGGGCCCGTCCGCCGCGCGCGCACCGCCCGCTTGATAATGACTGACCAGTCAGTCATTATTGTGGCATGACCCCCAAGAGAGTCGACAAGGCCGAGCGGCGGGAGCAGATCCTGGCCGCCGCCGTCCGGATGTTCGCCCGCAAGGGCTTCGCGGCCACCCGCATCGACGACGTCGCCGCCGAGGCGGGCATCGCGAAGGGCAGCGTCTACCTGTACTTCGACAGTCGCGACGAGCTGCTGAAGGCCGCGTTCGAAGCGCACGCCGCCCGGGTCGCCGCGCTGCTGGCACATGCCGACGCCGGCGCCGACCCGCTCGACAGGCTGGAGGAGCTGATCGGCGCCACGCTGACGATGCTGGTCGCCGATGCCGACCTGGCCCGCGTCCAGCTCGACGTGTGGAACGCCCCCTTGGACATGGCGGGCCTGGACATGGCGGGCCTCTACCGCGACTACCGCACGACGGTCGCCGGCCTGCTGTGCCGGGCCGCGATCCGCCCCGGTCTCGACCCCGATCACGCCGCTGCCGTCATCGTCGGCGCGGTCGAGGGCTGCCTGGTGCAGTGCCTCGCCGACCCCGAGCTCGACCTGGGCGAGCTGGCCGGGCCGATCGTCCAGATCTGCGTGCGGAGCCTGCGATGAGCCGGATCGACGACGTCCTGATAGCGCCCGGCGCGACCGGCGTCGACCGGCTCCTCTGCTACGGCGCAGCCGTGGCCGGCGCGGCGCTCGCGCTCCACCGGGCCTTGGACGCGCACTGGCCCTGGCCGGCGGTCGTGGTCATCACGATCGTCGCCCTCGACCTGTACGGCGGAGCCGTCGTCAACGCCACGGCGGCGGCCAAGCGCAAATACCACGCCCCCGGCCGGACGGCCAGGCATCACCTGATCTTCGTCGGCATCCATGTCCAACCCTTCCTCATGGCGTGGCTCGTCCCGGGGTTCACCTGGGGCGCCGCCCTGGCGATCTACCTGATCGCGTGGGGAGGGGCCGCCGTCCTGCAGTTCGCGCCGCCGGGCGTGCGCCACCCGGCGGCCTTCGCGATCGCCGTGCTCGGCCTCACGCTGGTCACCGTCCCGCAGGCCGTCGCCTGGTTCACGCCGGTGCTCCTGATCAAGCTCCTGCTCTCCTACCTGCAGCCCGGCGCCATGGAGAGCTCCCGGAAGCCGGCGTGACGCCCGCCGCGGCGCGGCAGCCCGTCGTCACGCCGGATGGACAGAATATGTAGATCGGTCTACTCTTCCTTCATGGCTGTCAAAGGAGACCAGACGCGGGCGCGGCTGATCGACGCCGCGCGCATGCTGGTCGAGGAGCGGGGCTACTACGGCACGGGCCTCAACGAGGTGATCGACGCAGGCCGGGCGCCCAGGGGCTCGCTCTACCACCACTTCCCCGGCGGCAAGGAGCAGTTGGCGGCCGAGGCCGTCGCCGCGTCCGGCCGGGAGGTCGACGCCCTCATCAGGAGCCTGGCGGACGAGGCCGCCGGCACCGGTGCGCTCATCGACGCCGTGCTGGACGCGCTGGCCGGCCGGATGGAGGCGGCCGGCTATGCGAAGGGCTGCCCGATCGCCACGGTCGCCCTGGAGGTGGCGGCCACCCACGACGCGCTCCAGCAGGTCTGCGCCGACGCCTACGACGGCTGGGAGCGGGCGCTGGCCGACCGCCTGGTCGCCGACGGACGCCCTCCTGCGGAGGCCGAGGACCTGGCCGGTTCCCTGCTCGCCCTGATCGAGGGGGCACTCGTCCTGGCCCGCGCCCGGCGCAGCCTGGTGCCCGTCGAGCGGGCGCGACGGGTGGTGGCGGTCCTGCTCGGCGCCTGAGCGCGGCGCTCACGGCCTCGGTCACCGGCTCGGTCACCGCCTTGGACCGACTCATTGATCATTGATGGTCAGTTCGTTCGCGGCTGCCGCCGTTCACACCGGCGCTACGAGCGCCGGGCTGATCACTGCGCGTCCCTCGTGGCGATCGCTGCAGCCCTCATGTGTTACCGCCGACTGGCCGAATGAGTCGCGGTCTCATCAGTCGGTTCCCACATCGGCCAGAAGCCTCGCCGTGCCCTCGGGCGCCTCCACCGGGAAGTGGTGGCTGCCCAGCTCGATGAGAACGATGTCGAGCCGGTCCCCGTAGCGGTCGATCGCTTCCTGCGTCACCAGGTCACGGATCGCGAACACGGTGATCGGCTGCTTCGTCTCGCGCAGCGCCGCGTCCATGTCCCAGCGCATGAGCCCTTCGAGGGAACGCAGCCCCGCGGGCTGCCGTACGGCGACCATCTTCTCGAAGTACGTTTCCTTGAGAGCCGGATCGGTCCCCGCCGGCGAGCCTCCCTCGACGAGGCCCCGCACCCCGGCGGCGAAGTCCTCCTGGAACAGGCGCAGCATCGCTTCGACCTGCTCTTCGCTCATCGCCGGGAACAGGGACAGATAGTGCAGCGCGTCGAGTGCCACCACCCGCGAGACCGTATCGGGAAGCAGCCGGCCGACCTCGACAGCGACCGCCCCACCGAGGGAGTGCCCGGCCACGACCGCCTTGTCCACCGACTCGGCCTCCAGCACGGCCGCCACGTCGCGGGCGAACTCCTCCATCGTCCATAGCTTCCGCGTCGACCGCGACTCGCCGTGCTCGGCGAGGTCGATCGCGAGGACACGGTGGTTCTTGGGCAGATGGTCGGTCACCGCGTCGAAGTCGCCGCGGTCGCACGCCCAGCCGTGGATGAGAGCCAGGGTCGGTCCTCCGGCCGGACCGCTGGCCGTGTACCGGATGGTCGTGTGGTCCGCTCGCCGGACCCCCAGGTGCTTCTTGCTCCTGCTTGTCTCCGTCACGATGTCTCCTTGTCACTTGTTACGCATGTGCTGGTGGAGCAGGGCGGGCGCGGGCTCTCACCCGCACGTGGCCATGACGGTGCGGCGCTCGGCCCGTAGCTGGTTCAGGCGCAGGGCGAAGGCGGAGAACGTGATCACCGCGATGGCCAGCGCGTAGATCATGGTGGCGGTCCTCAGTCCCAGGGCGGTGACGGCGATTCCGCCGAGTACGGCGGGCACGCTGTTGCCCAGGTAGTTGATGGTGTTCGCCAGGGCGAAGACCGCGCTGCGCTCGTGCGGCCTGGCGATCCGGGCGAAAGTGCCGAACGTCGCCAGCACCGACGCGCCGAAGCCGAGACCCGCGACGACGGTGCCGGTGGCGGCGAGCCAGGCGAGGCCCTGCGCGACCCCACCGAGCGAGATCAGGGTGCCCAGCCCGAGCATCGCGGACGAGGGAGCCAGCAGCCAGGAGGCGGGCCGGGAGCGGAGCAGGAAGACCGCGAGTGCTCCGGTTCCGGCCAGGAGCGTCACGACGACGCCGCCGATCAGGTGGTTGTGCAGCCCCAGCGACTCGGCCGCGACGGACGGGCCGAGCGAGAGGTACATCCCGGCCAGGGCCCAGGTGGCGATCATCGCCGGCACCACTGGGACGATGTCGGCGCGTAGGTGCGCGGGCATCGCGACCCGGGGTCGCAGGGAGGCGACGGCTCCCGGCCGGCGCGGCGACGTCTCCGGGACGAGGGCGACGACCACCGCCGCCAGCAGCATCCCGCCGAGCAGCAGCGCGTAGACCAGCCGGGTCGGGGCGGGGCCGGACTCCACCAGCGCGCCACTGCCGAGAGCACCGGCAGCGAGCCCGGTCAGGGGAGCCACCGAGGTGACGACGCCCGCCCGCCCCCGGGACGGCTCGAGATCGACCAGCGTGGCGCTCAGCGTCGTCGTCGCCGCCCCGGTCGCGATGCCCTGCAACACCCGAGCGGCCGACAGGACGAGTACGTTCCCTGCGACCAGGAACAGGACGAGCGCGATCACCTCCAGTGCGATCGTCGCGGCGAGCACCGGCCGGCGGCCGAGATGGTCGGACAGTGCTCCGACGACGAGCAACGAGCCGAGCAGGCCGAACACGTACAGGGCGAAGACGACCGTCAGAACCCACGCCGCGAACTGCCACTGCTGCTGGTAGATGACATAGATCGGGGACGGGGCGCTGGACGCGGCCAGAAAGAGCACGAGGACGGCGGCCACGGAAGAGAAGGCCCCCTTCCGAGGCACGCGGAAGTGCGGACCGCCGACGAGCGGTGCGGGGAGGTCAGAAGGCTCAACAGACATGAACATCTCGCAGTGATCGTTGCGTTAGTGGCTTCAAGGTAACACAAACGCAGTGATCATTGCGATTAAAAAGCAGTGATCAGTGCGATACTGGTCGCATGCGTCCTGCGCCTTCCTCATCTCGCACCGAGAGCCGGCCCGGCGGCCGCTCCGCCCGGGTCCGCGCCGCCGTCCACCAGGCCGTCCGCGAACTGCTCGGCGACGAGGCCGGCGAACTCACGATCCCGGTGATAGCCGCCCGCGCAGGCGTGCACGCCACCACGGTCTACCGCCGCTGGGGCTCCGTCGGAGACCTGCTCGCCGACGTCGCGACCAGCCGCTTCTCCGGAGATATCGTGGTGCCGGACACCGGAAGCCTGCGCGAGGACCTCGAACGCTTCGCCTCCGACCTCGCCAAGGACCTCAGCGACCCGGACACCCTCACCCTGGTGCGAGCCATCGTCGGCACGGGCGGTGAGAACGCCAGCGCGTGCCGCGCGGAACGCCAGCGGCAGCTCGAAGCCATGCTCGAACGGGAACAGGCCCGGGGTAACGAGACCCCGCCCATCGAACGCGCCACGGACGCCCTGCTCGCCCCCCTCTACTACCGCGCCGTCTTCACCGACCAGGCCCCTACTCCCGAATGGGCACGCACCCTGGTGTCACACCTGCTGCCGGACTGACGACACCCACACCGCGTTCCCCCGACCGGGCGAACATGCGCACACCCGGTTCGTCGCCCCGACCTGGTGGCGCGCGAACCCCGGTGCGCCCTTGGCCGCCGCCCGGTTCCTGTTTCATCGATGCGTGCTGAGCGAGGGTCTGGTGTCAGCGACGGCACCACCCCCCATGGCTGACCTGGTGACAGCGGTGCGTCCCGCGTCAACGTCGCGGCCCTCAGAATATGTAGATCGGTCTAGAGAAGAGCTTCATCATGGACCAACCGGACACTCTGGTCACCGGGGCGCGCTCGCGCCGCAGGACGAGGCCCGGCTGGACTCCGTACGGGACGTCTTCAACACCGCCGGCGTGTACCGCTTCGGCCTGGGCCGCGACGAGGCCCGGCGGGTCAACGTCGACGGCGTCGTGAACGTCCTGCGCTGGGCCGCCCGCCCGCCCGCGCCTGCGGCGCCTGGTCCACATCTCCGGATACCGCGTGGGGGCGGGCGAGCCGCCCTCCGAGCACGACCTGGCCGGGCTCTACCGGCGCCTGGGCGCGTACGAGGCCTCGAAGCGCGAGGGCGACGCCACGGTGCGGAGGGCGGCGGCGGAACGGGGCATCCCCCTGACGGTGGTCAATCCCGCCACCGTGATCGGCCACTCGGCCACCGGCGAGTCCGACCAGTACCTCGGCCTGGCCGGCCTGGTGGAGCGCCTGTGGTCGGGACGGCTCCCGGCGCTGCCCGGCTCGCGGCACACGTACGTGCCCGTGGTCACCGCCGACCACCTGGCCCGCTTCCTGGCCGCCGTCCCCGAGCACGATCGAGGGCCCTTCCGCGCGCACTGGGTCCTCGACGACGACACCTCCGAGCTGCCCGAGCTGATGGCGCTGCTGGCACGGCACCTCGGGCTGCGCGGACCGCGCGTGCTCCTGCCGGCCGGACTCGTCCGCCGCCTGCCCCGCGCGCTGACCGGAGCCGAGCCCGAGTCGCTGGACTTCCTGTCGGAGGACCGCTACGACACCTCGTCGGCCGGCGCGCTGGCGCCGGTCCGGCCGCCTGGCTCGCCGCGCTCCTGGCTCCCGTACGGACCCGGCCGGTCCTCGTGGCACATTCGGCGGGCGCCGCGCCCGCGCTGCGCTACGCGCACGCCCATCCCGAACGGCTCTCCGGTCTCGTGCTCGTCTCGCCCTACTTCCTCCAGCGCCGCCCGCCATGGCCCCAGCGCACCGGGGTGCTCGCCGGCCCCTTGCTGCGCGCGGCCTCAGCCGCGCGGCTCGCCAGGGCGCTGCTCGGCCCCGGCGCCACCGCCGGGCCGGCGCTGGAGAGCGCGGCCGCCCAGGTGCGGCGTCCTGGCGTCGCGCGGCGCACCGCGCGCCGGCTGGCAGGAGCGCAGCGGCCGGCCGAGCGGGCCGAACTGCGCGCTCTGGCGGCCACCTGCCCGGTGCCCGTACGCGTCGTCGCCGGCGAACACGACCCGCTCGTGGGCGACGCCCTCGACGTCCCGGTCACCATCGTCAAGGGGGCGGGGCACCACCCGCAGCTCACCCACCCCGCCCAGGTGGCCGCCGCCGCCAACGCGGGCCTGTCCATGACCGGCCGGTCACGGGTGACCCCGAAGAACGTCGACCGGACCGAGCGGCGTTCACCTGGCGCGCCACTCTGACGATCTACCTGGTCGCGGGGCAACCCGCCGTCGTGGAGATCTCCCAGAACCCGGCGTAGCGCCCGCCGCGGCGCAGCAGCTCGTCGTGACCTCCTTCCTCGACGATCCGGCCGCCGTCCACGAAGACGACACGATCGGCACGCCGGACGGTCCGCATGCGGTGCGCCACCATCACCACCGTCCGGCCCGCCATGAGGCGCTCGATCCCCTCGTGGACGGCCGCCTCGTTCTCCGGGTCCAGCGCGGAGGTCACCTCGTCCAGCAGCACGATGGGCGCGTCCTTCAGCAGCGCCCGCGCGATCGAGACCCGCTGGCGCTCGCCGCCCGACAGCAGCGCGCCGCCCTCGCCGACGTTGGCCGCCCATCCGCCGGGCAGCCGCTCGATCACCTCGTCCAGCCGCGCCGCGGCCGCCGCCGCCCGCACCTCCGCCTCGCCGGCGCCGGGACGGCCGAGACGTACGTTCTCCTCGATCGTGCCGTCGAAGAGGTAGACGTCCTGGAAGACGATGGCGATCCGCGCCATCAGCACCTCCGTGTCGATCGAGCGCACGTCCACCCCTCCCACGCGCACCGCGCCCGCGTCCACGTCGTAGAAGCGCGCGAGCAACTGCAGCAGGGTGCTCTTGCCCGCACCCGACGGTCCGACGACGGCGAGCCGCTGTCCCTGCGGCACGGACAACGACACGTCGTCGAACACCGTACGAGCGCCGTGCCGGAAGGTGACGGACGCGAGCTCCAGGCCATGGCCCGCCGGTTCGACCGGGTCGGCGGGCTCCGGCAGCGGCTCGGCGCTCAACACCCTGTCGAGCCTGTCCAGCTCGGACCGGGCGCCGCGCAGCCGGCCGCCGATGTCCGACAACGACAGCAGCGGGTCGGCGCAGCGGGCGGCCAGCACCAGGATCGTCAGCACCTCCGCCGCGCCGATGGACCCGCCGAGCACGAGGTAGGCGCCCAGGACCAGCAGCACGGTGAAGATCGCCTGCACGACGAGCGTCAACCCCACCATGCCGGGCAGCGTGGCCAGCACGCTACGCCGGGACGCGCGCTGGACTCCCCGCAGCGAGTCGTCGAGCAGCGCGAAGCGCTCCACGGTCCGCCCGCCGGCCCGCAGCACCGGCTGGGCCTGGACATACTCGATGACCCGCCCGGCCGCCTCGTGGTCGCGCTCGTGGCGCTCGTCGTCGGTGGCGGCCATCGAGCGGGCCGTCCAGACCTGGATGGCCGCCACGACGGGCACGGCGGCCAGCGCGGCCACCCCCATGCGCCGGTCGAGGACGAGCATCACGGCGACGATGGCCAGCGGAGTCACCACGGCGGAGATGAACGGCGCCAGCAGATGCGCCGCCACGCTCATCGCCGCCAGCAGCCCGCGACCCGCCATGAGGGACACCTCGCCGACCCGGCCGGCGGTGTACCAGCCGATGGGCAGGCGGGCCAGATGCTCGCCGAGGCGGTGGTACAGGCCGCGCAACATCGTGGTCCCGACCCGCATGCCGGACAGGTCGCTGGTGTAGCGCAGCACGGCGTAGCCGGCGACCGCGGCCCCGAACGCGGCCAGCCACGGCCAGGCGTCCGCGGGCGTGTCCCCGAGCAGCGCCCGCAGCACGGGAACCAGCAGCGCGTAGGACAGGCCCTCGGCCGTCGCGGTGATCGTCATGAGGGCCATGGTGCGGCGCATCGGCCCGGCGAACTCGTGTCCGAGCACGCGCAGCAGCATGCGGATCATCAGGGCTCATCTCCTTGTCGTACGTCGCCGGGGGTGCCGCTCGTGCCGGCGACCGCCGACCGGTGGGATCGCCAGAACGCGGCGAACCTTCCGTTCCGTGCCAGGAGTTCGGCGGGGCTGCCGCGTTCGGCGATCGAGCCGTTCTCCAGCATCACGACGGTGTCGGCGTCGGCGACCGTCTCCAGGCGGTGGGCGATGACCAGGATCGTCCGATCGCCCTCCAGCGTCGCCAGGGCCCGGCGTACCGCCTGCTCGGTCTGCGGGTCGGCGAACGCGGTCGCCTCGTCGAGCACCAGAACGGGCGCGTCGGCCAGCAGCGCGCGGGCGATCGCGATGCGCTGCGCCTCGCCGCCCGACAGCCGCGCGTCGTCCCCGAGCACGGTGTCGTACCCCCGCGGCAGCTCCAGGACGCGATCGTGGATGCCGGCCAGCCGGGCGACGCGGACCACGTCGTCGCGGTCGGCGTGCGGCACCGCGAGGGCGATGTTGTCGGCGACCGAGGCGCGCAGCAGGCGCACGTCCTGGAAGACGAAGGAGACCCTCCGGTAGAGCTCCCGGCTGCCGAGCTCGCGCAGATCGACGCCGCCGAGGAGGACCGAGCCGTGGTCCGGGTCGAAGAACCGCGGCAGCAGCTGGACCAGCGTGGACTTCCCGCTTCCCGACGGCCCGACGACCGCGGTGACCGTCCCCGGTTCGAGTACCAGGTCGATCCCGCGCAGCACCTCGTGACCCTCGTCGTAACCGAACCGGACGTCACGCAACTCCACCCGGTGCCCCTGCGGCGCGACCGGGTCGTCAGGCTCCGGCAGCGAGGGCACCTCGAGCACGTCCTTGATCCGGCCGACCGCCCGCCGGGCGGCCTGCAGGTCGTCGAAGCCGTGACCGAGGGCCGCCACGGGCGCGGTCAGGCCCAGTCCGAGCAGCAGGAAGGGCAGCAGGTCGGCCGGGGCCATGCCGCCGGACGTGATCAGGGCCGCCCCGCCGATCAGCACGACCAGCAGCACGAACGGCGGCGACAGCGCCAGCTGCATGCCCGCCGCGATCAGGGACATGCTGCGCACCCACCGGAAGAAGACGCTGACGAAATCGTCGGCGGCCTCGAGGAACGTGCGGTGGGCGCGTCCGGATCCGCCGAACGTCTTGACCACCGCGATCCCCTGGACCAGCTCGACGGCGGAACTCGCGATCCGCCCCATGGCCGCGTCGAACTCCTCCTGCTCGCGCAGCCGGGCGGGCAGCATCATCAGCGGGACCAGCGACACCGCCATGGCCACCGGGATCAGCGTGATCAGCGTCAGCCGCCAGTCGACGGAGGCCAGGTAGACCAGCGACACCAGCGGCACCACGAAGGCGGAGACCAGCTCGCCGGGGGAGTGGGCGATGAACGGGTGCACGGCGCTCACGTCCTCGCCCACTACCTTGGCCAGCTCTCCGGTCCCGCGCCTCGAGAACCAGCCCATCGGTACGCGCCCCAGCCGCTCCGCCAGCTGCCGGCGGAACGTCAGCTGCACCTGGCCGTCGATGACGTGCCCGATCCCCGACGAAGCGGCCGTGAACAGCAGCCGGACGAGCAGGCCGGCCGCGCCCGCGATCACCACGGACCAGACATGGCCGTGGTCGGCGGGGCCCGGCGACAGCAGGACACGGCCCAGCTCGACGACCGCGAGCAGCGGCGCCAGGCCCGCGAGGGAGCCGATCGCCTGCGACAGGACGACAGCGGCGAGACCCCATCCGTAAGGGCGCAGCAGCCGTGCCATGGGCGGCGGCGTCACCCGGCCAGTCCGCGGCGGAGTGCGGCGCCGAGTTCGGCGATCTGGCGCTGGGAGACCTCGGCGGACAGGATGGCCTGTGAGCCGTGGAAGGTGCCGGGCCACTGGTGGAGTTCGACCGATACGCCTGCCTGGAGCAGGCGGGCGGCGTAGGCGATGTCCTCGTCGCGGTTGGGGCACAGTTCGGCGGTGGCGATGTAGGCGGGGGGCAGGCCGGTCAGGTCGCCGGCGCGGGCAGGGGCGGCGTAGGGGGTGGCGGGGGCGTCGCCGAGGTAGTGGCGCCAGGCGGCGGTGACCTTGTCGCGGGTCATCCAGGGGGTGTCGGTGAAGGCGCGGGCGGACCAGGTTTCCTGGCGGTCGTCGAGGCCGGGCTGGTTGAGCAGCTGGAAGCGGATGGACGGGCCGTGCTCGTCGCGGGCCCGCAGGGTCAGGCCGGCGGCCAGTCCGGCGCCGGCGCTGTGGCCGCCGACGGCGATGCGGGCAGGGTCCAGTCCGAGGCTGGTGGCGTGCTCGGCCGTCCAGCGGAGCACGGCGTAGGCGTCGTCCAGGGCGGCGGGGAAGGGGTGTTCGGGGGCCAGGCGGTAGCCGACCGAGATCACCACCGTGCCGGAGACGTTGGCGAGCCGGGCGGCCCAGGGGTGCTCGGTCTCCAGGTCGCCCATGACCCAGCCGCCGCCGTGCAGCCACACGACGGCGCCCTGCGCCGCCTGCCGGGGACGGTAGACGCGCACCGGCACGTCGGGCTCGGCGGGGACCATGTGGTCCTCGATCTCCAGGTCCGAGGTGTCCGGCGGCGCCACCGCGGCGGCCAGGGCGGCGAAGTCCTTCCGCTCGGCGATCGGATCACGAAGATCCGACTGGGGGAACAGCGGGATGAAGGCTTCCAGTTCGGGATCCATACAGCTCATCCTGGCCGCGGCCGCCCCGCGCCATCATCCGCCAACCGTCGCCGATCGCCACTGGGTCGCGCGCCGATCGTCGCGTACCCTTCCGGGCATGGAGGCACTGGCCGTACGGTTGTCGCACCTCGACACGGAAGCCGGTGGCGCGATCCGGGTCGTCATGTTCTACGACACGCTGATGCGCCGCCGGGTGGATCTCCCCGCGCTCGCCCGGGCGTCGGCCAACCTGGCCGGGTGCGTGACCGGGATACGGCTCCACGGCCCGGGACGCGTCATCCGCTACTCGCCCGACGGCGGGCAGGCGGCGGACCCGCCGTCCCCCGCGTCCACCACGGCGCCGATCACCCTCGACGACGAGGAGATCGGCACGGTCTGGCTGGAACGCGCCGCCCCTCCCGTCCTGCTCGACGAACTCCTGCTCGACCGGCTCGCCATCGCCGCCGCGGCCGTCGTCGAGAGGTACGGCCCCGCCAGCACCACCATGGCCGACCCTGCCCTCGTCGAACTCGCGATCAGCCCCGGCAGCGAGGAGGCCGCCAGAGCGCGGGCGCTGCGCCTGCTGGGATTCGCCGCCGACCTGCCCGTCCGCGTCGCCGCCGTACGCTCGCAGCTCCCGCTCGACCAGGTCGGCGGCCTGATCTGCCCGTCGCGCCCGGTCAAGGCGGCGCCGCTCGGCGGCGTGGGCGTCATCCTGGCCACCACCGTCGACCAGAGCCGGTTCCCCGCGGACGTGCGGGCGGGCATCGGCGCCGCGGCGAGCCCCTGCACGTCCTGGCAGCAGGCCCGCACCGCGCTGCGCTACTCCACCCCGCGCCGGCCGGTCATCCACTACGACGACCTGGGCGCGCTGGCCCTCCTGGCCGAGATCCCCCCGGACGTCGCGCGCGGCAACGCCGACGTGGCCGCGATCGCCCGCATAGCCGGCACCCCGGAGGATCTGGAGACCCTGGACGCCTACTGCGCCACCGGCTCCCTGCGCCAGGCCGCCGACCTCCTCCACCTGCACCACAGCAGCATCGCCCGCCGGCTCGAACAGATCGGCAAGGCCCTGGCCATCGACCTCACGGAACCGGCCGGGCTGACCCGCGCCAGAATCGCCCTCACCGCATGGCGGCTCCTCGACGCGTGAGCGACGCCCGCCGTGCGGCTCTCGCACGGGCGGCGGGCAGCCACCCCTGGGACGTTCCGCCGAACGCCAGGATCCGCCTGCCTTCCGGCGCGGGCGGACCCGGGCCTTCCCCTTACCCGAACTGGCCGGGCTGGTAGTCGCCGGCAGGCTGCTGGGTGATGACGTTCAGGCGGTTGTAGGCGTTGATGGTGGCGATGAGCGTCACCAGGGCGGTGAGCTGCTCCTCGTCATAGTGCTTGGCGGCGTTCGCCCAGACCTCGTCGGAGACGCCGCCGGCCGCGTCCGCGAGGCGGGTGCCCTCCTCCGCCAGCTCCAGGGCGGCTCGCTCGGCCTCGGTGAACACCGTCGCCTCCCGCCAGGCCGCGACCAGGTTGAGCCGCACCGAGCTCTCCCCGGCGTGCGCGGCGTCCTTGGTGTGCATGTCGATGCAGAAGGCGCAGCCGTTGATCTGGCTGGCGCGCAGCTGCACCAGTTCCCGCGTCGCCGCCGGCAGGCTCGAGTCCGCGACCACCTTGCTCACCGCGACGAAGTGCTTCATCGCCTTGGCCGCGAGCTGGCTGCCGAAAACGTTCAGACGAGCATCCATGGTGGCTCCTTGTCGTCGTTGCTGGTCGTCTTACTGACGGGCCTGCCCGGCGATGTGTGACAGGAACGGATGTGACATGAGCCACACGGACGCGTGAGCGGTGGCTCGGCCGGATCCTGCGCGAGGGAGCCGTTCCCGACGCGCTGGAGGTGCTGGCCGAACGGTTGTCACCCACCTCGAACGTCCGTGCGCCCGAGCCCAGCGTGGGCGGGTGGTCGACCAGCGCGTAGCGGTCGGTCAGGCCGGCCGCACCGGATGAGCCGGGCCGAGCCGGTCGAGGACCCGTTCGACCATGGCCACGATCGTGCCGTCGTCGATCTCGCCGAGCAGCCGCTGGGTGCGCAGGCCCTCGATGAGGCAGAGCAGTTCCCGGGCGTCGGCGTCGGCGTCCGGCACGCCGGCCCTGCCGAACTGGTCGGCCACCAGGGTGTGCAGCAGCGCGTACTGCCGGCGGAAGACCTGCGCGAGCTCCGGGTCGGCCGCGGCGCGGAGCGTGAAGGCGGCGGCGATCCTCGCCTCGACGGCACGCTCCTCGTCCAGCGGAAGCAGCTCGATCGCGATCGCGCGCAGCACGCGGCGGGGCGCGGAGGGCTGCGGCGCACCGGCGGCGCGCGCCGAGAGCCTCTCGACCAGGCGACGGCCGTGGTGCTCCAGCGTGAACAGCAGCATGTCGTCCTTGGTGGTGAAGTGATGCTGGATGGCGCCAGTGGTCACTCCGGCCTCCGCCGCGACCTCGCGCAGCCCTAGCGCGTCCGGCCCGCCGCGGGTCAGCACCCGGCCGACCGCCTCCGCGATCGCGGTCCGGCGCTGTGACGGGTCAAGGCGAGTCCTCATGGGCCTTACATTACACTCGTAATGTAACGGTGTTCGGCGAAGTGGAGGATCGACGTGCGGCTGAGCGGTTACGTGGACGACGAGGCGCGGGAGCGGTTCTTCTCGCTGTACGACCAGGCCATGCGGGCGTGGCCGGAGCACACGCGCCACGACGTGGCGACCTCATTCGGGCCCACCGCCGTCCACCGCGCGCACGACGGCACCGGACCGCCCCTGGTGCTCCTGCACGGCGGGAACGCCACATCGGCTTCCTGGGCGCCTATCATGCCGATGCTGATCTCGTACGGGACGGTTCTCGCCGTCGACACCCTCGGGGATGCCGGCGCCAGCGTCCAGGAGCGTCCCGTGGCCGACGCGCGGCAGCGCGCGCAGTGGCTCGACGAGGTGCTGGCCGGGCTGGGCTGCGACCGTGTCCACCTGATAGGCCTGTCCTACGGCGGCTGGATGGCGCTCAACCAGGCCGTGCACCGGCCGCAGCGGGTCGCCTCGGTGACGGCGCTCGAGCCGGCCAGGGCGCTCGCCCCCGTCCGCGCGGCCTTCGTGCTCCGGGCTCTGGCCGTGATGCTCACCGGCTCCAGGGCGGCCGCGGGCCGCTACCTGGCCTGGTGCCGGGCAGGCCGGGTGCCGCCGCAGCCGATGCGCGACCTGCTGGTGTCGGCGCTGCTGGATCACCGGCAGCGAGCCGTCCCCGCGCCTCAGGCCCTGACCGACGATCAGCTGCGCGCGATCGCCGTGCCCACGATGGTGGTCCTCGGCGAACGCAGTCCGGTGCACGACGTACGCCGTGCGGCGGAACGCGCGCGGCGGCTGCTCCCCGGCGGCCGCGCGGAGATCGTGCCGGACGCCGGTCACGGCGTGCCGGCCGACTCGCCCGAGGCGGTGGGGCGGCTGATCCGTTCGCTCCTCGGCGGCATCCGGTGAGTGATGAAATGTGGAGTCATGGATTCAGCCCGTGCCCAACCCGCGTCTCGACCTTGACCGGATCGGAGCGGCTCGCCAGGTGATCGACCCGCGATTCCTGGACGCGCCGCTGTACGAGCGCGACGCGCTGGGCGCCGGTTCGGCTGCACGGTGAGCGTCAAGCTGGAAACGGCGAACCCCGTCCGCAGCACGCGGGGCTCGTCGTCGAGCCCTCGGCGTCGCCGGCGCCGGCGGCCCAAACCGTTGTGACTGCCAGCGATAGCTGTCACTGCGTATCCATCGCGTACAGGCGCTCGGCACTCTCTGCCCGCCGGTATCTGTCACTTCTTACCGAGGGTATCCGTCACCGGCGCAGGGCCGCTTGCGATAGTTGTCACTGCAGCGGCCATGAAAATTGGTTCTTGGACGGCGGCCATATGAGTTCGGGCTGATGGCCATGCGGTTCCTGGCCGGTGACTATCGGAAATCCTGGTGATGGCCAAGGAAATCACTCGATCGTGCCTATGCGTCGCAGTAGGGTTCAACACTTGGCCGGATTGAAGAGGGGAACCGCGATGAGCTCCGCTACTTACATCGAACCTGCTGAATCCGAACCCGAGATCGCGCTGGTCGGCGGTGACGTCACCGAGGGCGTCGTGCGTGTCGGCGACACAGTGCGGCGTCCGGTCGGCTTCAACGCTCCACTCGTCCATGCCTTGCTCCGCCACCTGGAGGTGGTCGGGTTCGCGGGTGCTCCGAGATTTCTCGGCATTGACGCGGCCGGACGTGAGGTGCTGACGTTCGTCGCCGGCGAGGTCGCCGGACGGCCGAGGCCTGCGTGGATTGCCGACGAGGCGCGGTTGGCTTCGGTCGGCCGCCTCGTCCGGGCCTACGACGACGCGGCCACCGGTTTTGTCCTGCCCGAAGGGGTTCGGCCTTTCGCGGGGCTCACGGAGCTCACCGAGCAGCCGGACATGCCGCCCGCACCGCCCTATCCGACCGAACTGGTCGGGCACATGGACTTCACGCCTGACAACATCGTGTTCCGAGACGGCGAGGCCGCTGCGCTCATCGACTTCGACATGGCCAAGCCGGTCTCCCGGGTCGATGAGGTGTGCAACGCGATGCTCTATTGGGCTCCGCTGGATGATCCCGTCGACGCCGATCCGCTGCTGCAGGACGTCGATGCGCCGCGCCGCTGCCGGATCCTCGCCGACGCCTACGGTATGTCGGATACGGATCGTTCCCGGCTCGTCGAGGTAGCCGTACTGCGGTCAAGGCGGGCGTGGTTCTCGATGAAGCAGATCGCCGAGGCGCAGGGCGGGGGTTGGGCGCGGATGTGGCAGGAGGGCGTCGGCGATCAGATCAAGCGGCGGGAGGCGTGGTTGGAGCGAAACGGCGCGGCGATCGAAACGGCGTTGACCGCCCCATAGGTTCCGCGACGGGAGCAACGACGATCTCACCGGTTTCGAATAAGCGGGTCCGCAGGAGTTTTGACGGCGGCCAACCTGGATTAGGTGGGCCGCCCATCAATAAGACCTTGTGTCCGTTCTCGGTCACCTTGATCGTGGCGCTGGACACGAAACTGTTGCTTTGCGTATATAGAGCTGAACTTATCGTGATCCCTACCGTGGTGCGATGGTGCCGCTGGGACGTCGTGACACAAGCGAGGTTCTCTCGCATTGCTGTGATCTCCTGGACCTGATCGTCGCAGATCCGGGGGCGGTGTCCTGGGGCGAGCTGGGCTGGGCCCTGAGTCCGGATTGGTCCCGGAGATGGACGACGTCGTGGCAGGTCAACAGCGCGGAGGTGGTCTGCCCCGTCCGTGACATGACCTCGTTCGAGGTGCGTCGGGCCGAGCCGGTGCGCCGGTTCACCTGGCGGACGGGACAACGGCATCGGCCCGGGCTGGCCTTCATGGTCAGTACGGGGCTGCAGGTGGGGTTCGAGAGCCTGGAAGAGGCCAAGCTCCTGCTTGCGCTGGACTTCCTGGGCGGGATCACCACACTGCTGTGTCAGCCATTCTGGCTGCACTTCGCCACGCCAGAGGGCGCTGCGAAGCATGCCCCGATGTCCTGGCGATGACGACGTCGGGGACCTGGCTGATCGATGTCCGCCCTCAGGGCCGGATCGGTCCGGACGACCGGGTCAAGTTCGCCGCCGCAGCGGAGGTCGCGCTGGCCTGCGGATGGCGGTATCTGGTGGTGGCCGGCTGGCGGCAGCAGGTGATGACGACGCTGGATGGTGTTTCCTCCCAGCGCCGGTCGTCGTCTGATCCGTTGCAGCTGCGGCCGCTTCTGCTGGACAGGCTGCGATCTGGGCCCTGCCCGTTCGGCACGCTGGTGGCCGGCACGGTCGCCCCGGCTGTCGCTCGTGCTCAGTTGCTGCACCTGTTGTGGTGGCGGCGGGCAGGCGTTGACCTGGCCCGCCCGCTCACCGACGACTCGATCGTTTACCCCGCCGAGGAGGCCGGGCGATGAGTGCGGGATTACTGAACCTTGCAGTCGGCTCGGACCTGGAGATGCACGGCATGCGCTGGGTGGTCGACCAGCTCGAGCCTCAGCACAGCCGGGTCGTGCTGACCAGCGAGAACGGGCTGCGGGAGCGCACGAACATCCGGTATCTGCTCACACACGCAGGCTTCGGCCCGGAACCGGAGACGGTGGGATCGCCGGCCCAGGGGAGCCGTCAGCCGGCCGTGCTCGACGATCTGACACCCCATCAGCAGGACCTGGTCGCCTTGCGGATGGCGCACCTGCTGGAAGTCGAAACCGGGTTCCGCGGCGGCGATCCCACCCGGCCTGATCCGGGCGAGCCGAAGCCGGCCTACGATCCGGCGGTCACCACGCTCACCCAGCGGCGCCACGCGAAGGTCGCCGAACTGCGCGTGCTCGATCGTGAGCACGCCCGGCTGCTGGCTTTGCACCAGGTCGGCTACCGGACGTTGATCAGGTGGGAGGTCCGCAAGCGGCGTCTGGGCGCGCTGGGCTGCGCGGACGGCCGGTGGCTCCGGCCGGGAGGCGGCCATCCCAGCGTCAGCGACCTGGTCCTGGAAGCGATCTATGAGGTGCGGCAGGAGTCGCTGCGGCGCTCGCGGATGAGCATGGCCTCGCGCGAGGTGCTGCTGCGCCAACTGGTCCTGGAGAACACGGCCCGCAGATGCCGGTGCCCGCACGGGAGACCCTGCGGCTGGTCTGGAAGGAGCTGTTCGGGCCCGGCGGGGCCCGTCAGCGTTACGCCGCCTCCTCCGCCAGAACCTCCGGACAGCACGTGATCGTGCACCGGCCGGGCCAGGTGGTGGTCCTGGACACCACGATCTTGCCGGTGAAGGTGCTGGACGGCGTGTTCGGCGAACCGGTCTCGGTGCATCTGACCACGGGTTTGGACGCCTACACGCATTCGGCGGTGGCGTTCCGGCTGACGTTGGTCTCCGATTCCTCGATCGACGTGGCGATGCTGCTGGGCGACATGATGATGCCCTTGCCGCTGCGCGAAGACTGGGGCGAGGAACTGGAGTGGCCCTATCCCGGATTGCCGGCCACGGTGGTGGCGGAGTTCGCCGGGCGCAAGGTCGCCGCGCTGCCGTTCTTCACCCCGGAGACGGTGACCACCGATCACGGGTCGGTCTATCGCCACCACCACCTGGTGGAGGTCCAGCGCGTGATCGGGACGAACATCCTGCCCTCTCGGGTGCTGCGGCCGACCGACAAGCAGGCCATCGAGCGGGCCTTCGGCACGTTCCGGTCGCTGCTGTTCGAGCGGCTGCTCGGATACACCGGCGTCGACGTCGCCGACCGCGGACCCGATCCCGAGGGGGACGCGGTGCTGACCGTCGAACAGATGGAACACGAGATCGCCACCTGGATCGTGACGATCTGGCAGAACCGCAAACTCGGCGGTCACGCCCCCGCCTGGGGGCCGGGCGAGGAGCACAGCCCCAACAGCCTGATGGCGGTGGCCATGGGCCAGGGTGGGTTCGCGATGCAGATCCCCGCCCCGGAGTTGTTCTTCGAGCTGTTGCCCATCACCTACGTCCGGCGCATCGACCCGGGGCGCGGGGTGAAGGTCCGCGGCCTGTTCTATGACAGTCCGGTCCTGGACGACTTCCGCAACCAGCCCTCTGCCAGGGGCGGCCGGCACAAGCGCGGCTGGGTGATCCGCCGTGATCCCCGCGACCGGCGCTACACCTTCTTCCACGATCCCCGCACCGAGGAGTGGCACACGCTGCGATGGACCGGGCTGCCGCCCGAGGGAGAGGTGCCCTGCTTCGGCGACGCCCGGGTCACCGAGCTGCTGCGGGAGGCCAAACGGGCAGGACTGGCACCCCGGTCCGACGCCGAACTGCTGCCGGTGCTGCTGGAACTCATCGGCGGCCTCATCCCGGTCGCGTCCTGGCCGACGCAGATGCCGAAGAAGAAGCGGGCCGAGCACGCGCGCGAAGCCCTGCAAGGACAGGCCGCGGCCGCGGACCGGCCCCCGGCCGCCACCACCGACGCCGGTCGAGAGCGGCCGACCGAGAACACCGTCACGGCCCTGCCCGCCGCACCACGTCCCGTTCAGGCAGTGCAAGCGCTCGACGCCGAACGGCGGCGCCGACGGGAGGCCACCACGGCCGCCAAGCCGGACCTGCCCGCCCGCCTGGGAGACAGCTACCGGCGCGGCAACCTGTTCCTGCTGCCCGCCGCCGACGAGACGGACACTCCGGAGGGCGATGAGCATGATCCAGCCTGAGCCTGCCGGACAGCCGACCAACCCGTTCGTGCTCCCGGTGACGCCGCCGCCGGACCGCGAGACCCTCGCGGGCTGGCAGCGTTATCGGCTCACCCGGGCGTCGTTCCAGCCGGCGCCGCGACTGACGCTCGCCGACTATCGCCGGTTGAGCCCGCGCCGCAAGGCGCTGCATGACCTGCACCGCACCGCCACGCACGTCAACCTGCCGCTGCTGGAGACGCCGATGAGCGCGGCCGTCGATCGGCTGATGCGGTCCCGGATGCAGAACAACGCGTTGAAAACCAAGGCGAGCACGCAGTCCGGGCTGATGGTCTCCGGCGGCAGGTTCCAGGGCAAGACGGAGACGGTCTGCGACTGCGCGGCCGCGTTCGAGGACTTCCTGCGCGATCTGCATCAGGAGCTCAACCCCGAGGCCGTCGCGGGCACCCGCGATCTGCACGCGCCCGTCGCCTACGTCCAGACACCCGTGACGGCCAAGCCCAAGAGCGTCTGCGAGGCCATCCTCGACTTCTTCGGCGCCCCGGTCGCCCGGGGCGCGACCCTGCCCCAGCTCTGCCGGCTGGTCCGTGCGTCACTGCGCGATCACGGCACGCGCGTCCTGATTTTGGATGATGTGACCAGGTTGAAGATGCACCGCGAGGCCGATCAGGACGCCCTGGACCTGATGCGCGGACTGATGAGCATGAACGTCACCCTCGTCCTGGTGGGTGTCGGCATCCGCCAATCCGGACTGCTGACCGGCGGTCACTACGACGCGGCCTCCGGCCAATGGCGCTTCCTGCCCCGCAAAGACGGCAAGAGCTACTTCAACGACGAGGCAGGAACACAGACCGACCGGCGCTTCGACCTGATCGACCTCGACCCCTTCCGCTACGACACCCCGCCCGGCATCGCCGCCTGGACCACCCACCTGGCCGGCCTCGAAGATTGCCTGCGCCTGTTCCGCGCCGACCCCGGCATGCTGACCACCGGCGACATGCCGGAATACCTGTTCCGCCGAACCCACGGCGTCGTCGGCCTCCTGGAACGGCTTATCGAGGACGGATGCGCCGCCGCGATCGTCGGCCGTCAGGCGGCTCGGCCTCCCCACTCACTCCCCGCATCAGATCCCCAGCCGCCGGCTCGCCTTCTTCGAAGAAGGTCCCGCCCTCGAAGCGTTCGCTGCAAGCACCCGCCTGACCAGGCAAGAAGCCGAGAATCTGCAGATGAGGTCCTTCTCTGCTCTCCGGCTACCCGACCGCGGCAAGGGCTCCCCTGGCGATCTCCGCCGCGCTGCCTTCGAGACCCCGTGGATCTTCACCGCTGCCAGCCGCTGGTGCCCGCAATGCCTGTCCGGCGACGGCAGCCCCATCCAGACAGAGCTCGGCGGCTCCTGGCGCAAACAATGGCACCTGCCGGTGGTCTTCCTCTGCCCACAGCACAAGACGCTCCTCGCCACCCGCTGCGACGCCTGCGGAAACACCACCAGCGCGCAATCGCCGCCCTGCGCGGTCGGCCGGGCCACCGACCCGAGCCTGTACCCCCTGCGATGCCGCGCCACCATCGGAAACGTCCCTCAGAAGGTCGCCTACTCGCTCCGGCCACGCACGCCAGCCTGCGCGGCAACGCTGACCGACCAGGCAACGCCGCTCTTGGAGGTCGCTGACCTGCGCCGTCTGATCAGGTTGCAAACCCGGCTTCTGCAGCACATCGATCCTGGGCAGCCAACGACGGAGCCGCCCATGGTGCTGGGCCGGGCCGTCGACCCGGTGCAATACCTCACCGACACCGCCCTCACCGCCGCCCTGGTCCTGCTGTCCTGGCCGCTGACGAGGCGGCTCTGCCCCTCCCGCGCGCTCGCCGCGGCGATCGACACCGAAGTGGAGCTGCGCCTCCGACAGCCGGACGCCTCGCCCGCGGCAGCCAGGCGAGGCTTCCGCTCGCCCTGGGCCGCTCCACCAACCGACGCCCTGGCCTGCGCCGCGCTGCTCTGCATCACGCACAAACTGCTCGGCAAACCGTCCCCCGACAGCGCCCGGGACACCTTCCAAGAGCTGATCGGCCACGCCAAGCACGACCCGCAGACGGCCAACGCCATCCGCACCAGCACGCGCCGCTCCAGCACGCTCGCCGAAGTCTTCCGACGCACTCCGATGCGAGGCAACATGCACCCACCACCACCTCCACCCCGACGTGCCCGATCGGCCACCTCCCCGCTGACCGGCCTGGAACTGCTGACCGACCGCTACGCCACCGGACCCGCAGCGCTGGCCTGGCACGAACGTGGTGAACTTCTTCCCCTGGAGGACGCCTTGGCCGCCGCCCGTGCCGACCCGAGCCCCACACCGGATGCCGCGATCGCGCTGGTGACGCTGACCATGGAACGCACGAAACGCATCCTCCGCGAGCTGGACCGGGACGAGTACGAAGCACTCACCATCGCACGCAACCTGCCCAAGCCGGTGAGCTGGGCCGAACTCGGCGCAGCCGTCGGCATGTCCACGCAGGGCATCCACCAGCAATACGCCCGCCAGCAACTCTTCGTCACCCGCAGTCACCGGAGGACGTCATGATCAGGCTTCCCAACAGCCTCCGATTCGATTTTGGTGACAGATATCGCTGGCAGGTGACAACTATCTCTGGGAGTCTCAAAACCGTCAACCGTGGGTTGACGGCATGCGATGGTCAACCTATGGTTGACGATATGGACAGTACGGTACGTCTCCACGACCTGATCACCGCGATCAAGACCCGCCACCCCGACGGCGACCCCCTGGGCGAGCTGTCGGACGCGGTGGCCCTGGGCGAGTACATCGGCGAAGTGGCCGACCATCTGATCGGCCACTTCGTCGACCAGGCCAGGCACTCCGGCGCCTCCTGGACCGACATCGGGCGCAGCATGGGCGTCACCAAGCAGGCCGCGCAGAAGCGGTTCGTGCCCAAGGACGGCGGCCCCGACCTGGCGGCCGACATACGCGCCTACGCCCGCTTCACCGATCGGGCCCGCAGCGTCGTCGTGAAGGCGCAGGAGGAGGCGCGGGCGGCGGGCCACGGCCACATCGAGCCCGGTCACCTGGTGCTCGGGCTGCTGCGCGAGCCGGAGGCGCTTGCGGTCGCGACCATGGTGGCGCTCGGCGCGTCACCCGGCTCCGTCGAGGACGCCGTCACGGCCGCGCTCGGGCCGGGCGAGGGCAGCCCTCGGCAGATGATCACGCCGTTCTCCGCGCAGGGCAGGAAGGCTCTGGACCTGACGTTGCGTGAGGGGCTGCGGCTGGGCCACGACTATGTGGGCACCGAGCACATCCTGCTCGGTATCCTGTCGCTGGAGGACGGGCCCGTGGTGCGGGCGCTGGCGGACATGGGCGTGACCAAGGAACCGGCCGAGCGCGAGATCATGCGGGCGATCAGGGAGATCAGGCAGGCCAGGGACTGAGCTCCCGCCGGGGCGGAACGGGGTCCGCGTAACTGTCGGTGGCCATCGATAGAAACGAGACCACCGTCAGATCCCCGGCATGAGGAGCGTGCAGTCATGGAGCAGGAACCCGGGCCGGCCGCCCGGCCGCGCGTCGTGGTCTCCGTGTCGACGTCGGTCGACGGGCGAGTGACGCTCGGCAGCGATCGCCTGCTGATGGAGGCCGATGCCGCCCGGATGTGGCAGTCCATGCAGCCGGAGGGGGCGCAGGCGGCCGAGGACGCGCGTTCGGCGCTGCTGGCCGGTCTGCACCAGCCCCAGGCGGTCCTGGAAGGGAGCGGGTCGCTCGTCACCGGCTCCACCGGGCCGCTGACCGGATTGCCCGAAGAGTTCGATGAGCCGGTGGACACGCTGTTCACGGACTTCCTGCCCGAGGAGGTCGTCGAGCGGCCAGGGCACGAGAAGTGGTTCACGGTCGTCGACAGCCGGGGCCGGGTGGGGTGGTCGATGAAGCGGAACGGCGGATACGACCTGCTGGTGCTGGTGGCCCGCGCCACGCCCGCGGCCTATCTGGCCCATCTGCGCCGGGAGCGGATCCCCTACCTGGTCGCCGGCGGCGAACGCGTCGACCTCGCCGCGGCCCTGCGGCGCATGCGCGACAAGCTGGCGGTCACCTGCGTCGTCTCGACGGCCGGGGGCGGGCTCAACGGCGCGCTGCTCCGGGCCGGTCTCATCGACGAGATCCAGCTGCTCGTCATCCCCGCCGCCATCGGCGGTCACGGCACACCGGCGCTCTTCGACGGCCCCCAACTCGCGGACGGAGAGCTTCCCACCCGGCTGCGGTTGCTCTTCGCCCAGGTCGGAGGCGACGGGATGCTCTGGCTGCGCTACGAGGTCGTCCGCGAGACCGGCGCCACCCCCTGAGCACGAGTGTCCGCGCGTCCCGCCCTGGCGCGTCCCGCCCGGGCGGGACGCGCCCGTCTTTCGCTTACGTCAGCGCACGGCGACCTGCGAGACGGCCGTCCCGCCGCCGGTGGCCTCCCACCCGGCCACGACCTTCGGACCGGCGCCCAGCGCCCGGTCCAGCGTGACCGTCACCGTCGACGTCCCCTTGCGGGGCACGGTGACGACGCGGCTGCCCGCCGTGCCCTGGCCGTCGCGGACGAACAGGTGCGCCTCGCCCCCCGCGCCGGCCCGCAGCCGCACCTTCACCGCACCCTCACCGCGCTTCGCGGAGACGGCCGCGCCGCTCTGCGACGGCCTGGCCGCGGGGCCGCCGGCCGGCGGCACGTGCACGCGGACCGCCTGCTCCAGCGACTGCGGCGAGTCCAGGCTGGACAGGGCCGTGTCGGGGATCACCGGGTCGGCCGGGGTGGTCGGCCGGTCCGCCGGCGGCTCGTACCCGGGCAGCGTCGCGACGCCCCACCGGTACGGGTCGCCCTGCACCCCGCCCCACGTCGACCAGCCGATCCGGGTCTGGCCGGTCTTGTCCTGGGTGTCGGAGTCGTACACCAGAACGTTGAGCCCGAGGTGCTCCGGATCGACGGCGGCGGGCAGCACCTCCATCGGGATGGACATCTCCACCGTGTACTCCCCTTCGGACACGGCCGAGGCCACCCGCATGCCCGGAGCGGCCTCCTCGCCCGGCCCCTGGTGGTGGTCGGCGTCCCGCAGGAAACACGGCGGGCCCTCCGTGGTCACCGGCAGCACCGCGGCCTTGAACGTCGTGGAGGTGTTCTCGGACGCGCCGCGCGGATCCAGCGTGACCTCCACGGAGTCGGTGCGCCAGTGCCGCTTGCAGTCGGACGCGGGCAGCCGCGTGCCGAGCACGTCGTCCTTCACGTGGACCAGCAGGTACAGCGTGTCGTCGCGCCAGGCGACCTTGGCCGTGCCCGAGCAGTCGGCGGCCGACGAGCAGGCGTCGCCCTCCCAGCGGCGGGAGACGTCGAGGGCGGCGCCGGAGTACTCGCCGTCGCCCTCGGCGCCGTCGACGGCGGGCGCGGAACCGGCCTGCGGGACGGTGGCCGCGGGCACGAGTTCGAGCGCCGGCCTGCTCGTGGTTGAGCCGTCCTCGCCGGTGCTGGTGGTGATGGTGTAGGAGTAGTCGCCGCCCTCGTTGGAGGTCTTCAGCGACGGGTCGGCGTTGGTGACGGTGAACGGCACGGTCGCCGACCTGCCCGCCGCCAGGTCGTCGAAGGCGGCCTCGGCCCGATCGGCGGTGAAGCCGTCGGGGAGGTCCAGGCGTACGGTGCCCGACCGGGTGGCCTGGCTCAGGTTCGTGACCACGACGCCGACCTGCCGGGAGCCGCCCGACGGCAGCGTGAGCACCGGGGTGACGAGGCCGCGCAGCTGCGGCACGCCCACCTCGGCCACCCACGTGCGGAACTGGGCGACCTGGGGGAGGGGCTGCTGCTCGCCGCGGACGGCGGGGCTGAGCTCGACCTGGCGGTCGGTGTAGCCGCGGCCCCGATCGGTGGTCAGCGCGGCCGCGAGGCGGGCCCGCTCTCCCGCGCCGCCCTCGGGAGGCGTCACCGTGAACGTCGCCTCGCCACTGCGGCCGGGACCGAGCCTGCCGAGGTCGCCGGACCCGCTGACCCGCCAGCCGTCCGGCACGCGCAGCGCCACCGACGAGCGGCCCAGCGGCGTGCGCGGGGGAGCGGTCGCGGTGACCTCGACCGTGAACGCGGTCCCGGGGCGCACGTCGAACGTGCCGGTCCGCAGGGCGAACAGCGTGCCGAGCGGCACGGCGCCCTTCGCCCTGGTCAGCGCGCCGTCGAGGATGGCCATGGGCGCCGCCGCCGCGTCCGTGCCCGGCTCGGGGAACGGCACCCGCGCGTCCACCTGGGTGAAGAAGTCGCACCCGAGCTGGGCGGGGTCGGCCGGGACGTCGGGGAAGCCGGCCCAGCCCTGGGAGGCGTACGTACGCTGGGCGTCGCGCTCGACGGCGGCCCACGTCGCGCCCTGCGCCGCGGAGGCGCGCCCGCTCCACACGCCGTACACGTTCTGCGCAGGATTGTCCGGCCGGAACGTCGAGGCGCACTCGGGGCCGTTCCTGGAGGTGCCACGCCCGCCGCCGGTCAGCAGCCGGGCGGGAGCGAACGGACGCAGCCCTTCGCGGCTGATCTGCTCGGGGAACGCCTCGGGGTCGGCCGCCGCGTAGAACGCCTCGACGGCCAGCCGCGCGGCCAGCTGGTGGTTGCCGTGGTTGCCGGGCGTGGGGGCCGGGTCCATGGTCAGCAGGATCTCGGGTCTGGTCGTGCGGACGATCCTGACGACCTTCTCCAGCGTGCCGCCGCCCCACACCTGGTCCGTCAGCGGGGCGCTCACCGTGTAGTAGAAGTCGACGTCGTCGAGGTTGAACACCTCGCGCACGCCCGCCTTGCCCACGGCCGTGCGCTCCTCGGCCTCGCGCAGCAGGCCGAGCGCCGGGCCCTCCTCGGGCCCGACCGCGTTGCCGCCGCCCTCGCCCCTGGTCACGGTGACGACGCCGGTGCGTACGCCGTGCTCCTCGTTCCACTGCCCGAGCGTCGACAGGCTGAAGGCCTCGTCGTCGGGGTGGGCGCCGACGAACAGCGCGTCGAGGTCGACAGCGGAGGCGGGGGACGCGGGGGAGTCGGGCGGGGCGGCGACGGCCGGTGCGGCCGGCAGGACGGCGAGCAGGACGGCCGCCGCCACGGCCAGCCGGCCCACGGCTGTTGGACGCATGGAACCTCCGGATGACTACTCGCGGACCGCCCCTTGGAGCAGCCCGCGGACGAAATGGCGCTGGAGGAACAGGTAGAAGATCACGACCGGCGTCGCCACGATCACCGAGCCGGCCGCGAGGAGGGTGAAGCCGGAGGTGTACTGGCCCTGGAAGAAGGCCAGACCCAGCGGGGCCGTCCGCAACGACTCGCTGGTCACCATGATCAGCGGGATGAGGAACTCGTTCCAGGTCCACATGAAGACCAGGAGGGTCAGGGTGACGACGGCGGGCCGGGCCGGCGGCAGCAGCACCCGCCACAGGATGCGCCAGCTCGACGCGCCGTCGATGCGCGCCGCCTCGACGATCGCCCGGTTGGACGCACGGAAGTACGCCCGCATCCAGAACGTGCCGAACGCCACCGACAGCGCGACCTGCGGCAACGTCATCGACCAGAACGTGTCGATCAGGCCGAGCGCGCGCAGGTCGAAGTAGAGCGGGACCGCGATGGCCTCGCTCGGCATCATGATCCCGACGAGGAACAGGTAGAACAGCGCCGACTGGCCGCGAAAGCGCATGGTGCCGAACGCGTACCCGCTCATGATTGACAGAACCACGCTCACGACCACGACGAACGCCGACACCAGCAGGCTGCTGCGCAGGTAGGTGCCGAAGTGCCCGATCTCCCAGGCGGCGGCGAAGTTGCCGAGCCCGGCCGTGTCCCCGCTGTCGGCGGGGCCGAGCGCGGCCGCCAGGATGGTCACGATGGGGAAGAGCGCGAACGCGGCGAACGCCGACAGGATGACGTAGTTGGCCACCCGCTCAGCGCGCGAGATCACGTGGTGCTCCTGTCCGCGAACCGGTTGATGCCGAACGCGATGGCGAAGATCACGACGGTGAGCGTCACGCCGATCGCCGCCGCCGAGCCGACCTGGCTGAGCCCGAAGGCCCGGTGGTAGACCTCGTACGACGGCACCGACGTGGAGTCGCCCGGCCCGCCGCGCGTGGTGACGTACACCAGGTCGAACGTGCGCAGCGCGGCGATCACGGTCAGCGTCAGCGCCACCGCGATCTCCCCGCGCACCGACGGCAGCGTGACGGCGAAGAACTCCTTGACGGCCCCGGCCCCGTCGAGCCGCGCCGCCTCGTACAGCTCGCCGGGGATGCGGCTCATCCCGGCCAGCAGCAGCACGGTCACCAGCCCCGTCTCGAACCACGTGCCGACCACCCCGACCGCGGGCAGCGCGAACGTGTGGTCGCCCAGCCAGCCCCGCGTCAGCGAGTCGAGCCCGAGCGCGCCGAGCAGGCTGTTGAGCGTGCCGTCGGGGGCGTAGATGCGCCGCCAGGCGACGGCCACCACGACCATGGCGATCACCTGCGGCAGGAACACCACCGTGCGGAAGAACCCGAGCCCGCGGACCTTGGCGTGGTGGAGGATCGCCGCCAGCGCCAGCCCGATGGCCAGCGGCACGACCGCGTAGAACACGATGAGCACCAGGGCGTGCCCGAAGGCGGCCCGCAGCCCCTCGTCGGCGACGATCGCCACGTAGTTGTCCAGGCCGGCCCAGCGGCCGAGCGACAACCCGTCCCAGTCGAAGAACGACAGGTGGACCGCGCGGCCGATCGGGTAGAGCAGGAACGCCGCGTAGATCACGAACGCCGGGAGCAGGTAGAGGTAGGCGACGCGGCGCGGCTCCCCCGGGGGCCGGGCCGCGCCCGTCCGCTGGGTCACCCGTTGCTCTCAGCGAACGTCTTGTAGTCCTTCTCCAGCGTGGCCAGGAACTCCTGCGGGCTCGCCTTCTCCGCCAGCAGGTCCTGCAGCGCCGCGCCCAGCGTGTCGGCGAACGTCGGGGTGGCGTAGTCGAGGTAGGGGACCAGCCCGTTCTCCGCGGTCACCGTGCCGAACGCGGTGAAGACGTCCTGCTGCGGTCCCTCGGACACCTTCTGCGCGGCCGTGTCGGCGACGGGCAGGTTGCCGGTGTCGGTGAGCGTCTTCATCGCGTCGGCGCTGGTGATGAAGTCGATGTACGCCGCCGCCGCCTCGGGGTGCGGGCTCTTCGCCGTGATCGCGAACGGCAGGCCGGTGCCGCCGGTCGCGACGGGCGCGCCGCCGGCCGTGGCGCCCGGCGGCAGGATGAAGCCGAGGTCGTCGCCCAGGTTCTTCTGCAGGTCGGCGAGGAGCCACGTGCCCGCGATCATGAAGACCCCCTCGCCCTTGCCGAACGCCTGCCACGCCGGGTCGTAACCCTGCCCGTTGAAGCCCTTGTTGAAGTAGCCCTTGCCGACCCAGTCGACGAGCTGCTGGGCGGCCCTGGTGTTCTCGGGCGTGTTCCACGAGGCGCCCTTGCGGCCGAAGGCCAGCGTGCGGATCTGGTCGGCGGGCACCTCGCGGCTCTGCACGGTGCCGAACACGTGCACGGCCGGCCACTTGTCGAGGTTGCCCAGCTGCATCGGCACCTCGCCGGCGGCCTTGGCCTCGGCCAGCGCCGCCTGGAACTCCGCCCAGGTCTTCGGCGGCTCCAGGCCCAGCTCGGTGAGTTTGGCGGCGTTGTAGAAGATGCCGACGACCTCGCCGACCTGCGGCAGGCCGTACAGGTTGCCCTCGCCGAACAGCTTGCCGTCGGCGCTGTAGCGCGAGTAGCGCAGCACCGACTCCGGATAGCGCTCCTTCCACCCGTACGCCTCGGCGTAGGCGTCCAGCGGCAGCAGCTGGCCGGCCTTGACGAACGCGCCCATCGAGGAACGGCCGTTGTTGGCCTCCACCACGTCGGGCGGCTCGTTGCCGCTGAGCGCCAGGCGCAGGGTGGTGTTGAGGTCGTCGAAGGAGCGGGACACCCGGTTGAGCTTGATGTTGGGGTATTTCGCCTCGAACGCGGCGTTGAGCTGTTTCATCTGGGCCGCCTGCCCGCCGCGTACCTCCTGGTCCCAGACCGTGAGGGTGACGTCGCCGAGGGTGGCGGCGTCGGTGCGGACCGCCGACGCGCTCGGCTGCGAGGGGGTGGCCGCCGGCGGGGCCGAGGAGCCGGGCGCGCACGCCGTGAGGGCCAGGGCCGCCGCGGCGAGCGCGGCGAGCGTCCTGGAACCCGGCGATCTCGTGCTCCGGCCTTCTCGCGTCGGGGCGATCATGGTGTTACTCCTTCTGCGCAGGCACGCGAGACGTGGCCGGGCCCTCGTCGCCGGGGTCGTCGGACGCCTCGTGGGGGGTCTGGTGCGGCTGCGTGCCCGTGGCTCCGGGCGGCATGCCCACGTCGGCGTAGCGGGCGATGGTGGCCGCGGCGCGGCGGACCGCGCCCACCGGGACGGTGGGCACCAGCCGGTCGAGGAAGGCGTAGCGGCGGGCCAGCGAGCTGCCGTAGGCGCCGCTGTGGTCGGCCGCCGCGCGCACCTCGTGCCACCAGTCGGCGATGTCGCCCCAGCCGGGCGCGGCCAGCGAGCCGCCGAACTGCTGCACCGCGAGCCCCGCGCAGACCTGCGCGAAGGCCAGCCGGTCGGCGAGCGGCCAGCGGCACAGCGTGCCGAGCACGAGTCCGGCGCCGAAGACGTCGCCCGCGCCTGTGGGGTCGAGCGCCGTCACCCGTGGCGCGGGGACGAACGCCTCCTCGCCCGTCGTCGAGTCGATGGCCATGGCGCCGTTGGCCCCGTCGGTCACCACCGCGAGGGGGACCTTGTCGGCGATCGCGTAGAGCGCGTCGCGCGGGGTGTCGGCGCCGGTGTAGGCCATCGCCTCGATCGCGTTGGGCATGAACGCGTGGCAGAAGGAGAGCTGATCGAGCATCGACGCGGGCCAGGAGCCCGACGGGTCCCAGCCGACGTCCGCGAAGATGAGGGCGCCGTTCCGGTGGGCCGGCTCGGCCCAGTTGCTCGAGCCGCCGGGCGAGCCGAGCGGCTCGTCGGGGGAGATCGTCACGATGACCGCCCGGGAGCGGGGCGGGGAGCCGATCATCTCGGCGCTCGCCATGGGGGCGGGGTGGCCGTGCGTCACCATGCTGCGGTCGCGGTCGACCGCCATGGAGACCGTCACCGGCGAGTGCCAGTGCTCGAAGCGCCGCGACCTGGACAGGTCGACCGCCTCCTGCTCCTCGAGCGTGCGCCAGCAGAAGTCGCCGTAGTCGTCGTCGCCGAACGCGGCGGCCAGCGCGGTGCGCAGGCCCAGCCGGCTGGTCGCGATGGCCAGGTTGGCGATGCCGCCGGGACACGAGCCCATCCCCTCGGCCCAGATCTCGGTGCCCGCGGCGGGCATGGCGGGCAGGCCGGTGAAGATGATGTCGAGGAAGACGGTGCCCGCCAGGAACACGTCGAACTGCGGACCCTCGGGGGTGCGCTCTTCGGCGAGAGGGTCGTACGCCTGGGCAGACACGGGGATGGGGCCTCCTCGACACTCCGATTGTGCGCAATCTTGCATGTTTGCTCGCGTACTTCAAGTGCTTTGCCGGTGTTTTTGCTCAGTGATGCTCACTCTTGCGCGAATTTGACTGATAGACTCGCGCCGTGCTTCAGCGCCTCCGGCATGCCGAGATCATGCGAAGGGTCCGGCTCTCCGGCGCGACCAGCGTCCGCGATCTCGCCAGCCAGCTCGGCGTGAGCCCGTCCACCATCCGCAGGGACCTCGAGGTGCTCGACCGCGACGGCACGCTCAGGCGCGTCCGCGGGGGCGCCCTGGCCGACGCCGACGACGACCGGCCCTTCGCCGAGGTGGCCGGGGTCGACGAGCAGGACAAGGAGGCCGTGGCCGCACGGGCCGCGCAGCTCGTCGCCGACGGCGAGGTGCTGCTGCTCGACATCGGCACCACGACGATGCGGCTGGCCCGGCGGCTGCGCGGCCGGCGGGTCACGGTGGTCACCTCCAGCCTGGCCGTGCTCGACGCGCTCCGCGCCGATTCCGCGGTCGAGCTGCTGCTGCTCGGCGGCATGGTGCGCAGGACGTACCACTCGCTGGTCGGGGTGCTCACCGAGGCGGCGCTGAGCCAGGTCGTCGCCGACCGGGTGTTCCTGGGAGCCAGCGGCGTGCGGCCCGACGGGCAGCTCGTCGACACCACGCTGGCCGAGGTCCCGCTGAAGCGCGCCATGATCGCGGCGGCCGAGCAGGTGGTGCTGCTCGTCGACCGGCACAAGTTCCCCGGCACCGGCGCCCTGCGGGTGTGCGGGCCCGAGGACATCGACGTGATCGTCACCAATGACGGCGCCGACGAGACGACGCTGGGCGCCTGCGTCGCCGCGGGCGCCCAGGTGCTTCTCGCATGACAGGTGCTTCTCACATGAAGGGGTGCGGATGAGACTGGCCGTCCTCGGAGGCGGAGGCTTCAGGGTCCCGCTCGTCTACGGCGCGCTCCTGCGCGACGCCGCCAAGCCACGCGTGGACGAGGTGGTGCTCCACGACGTGTCCGCCGAGCGGCTCGAGGCCGTCCGGCACGTGCTGCGCTCCCAGGCCGCCGGGCACGACGACCCGCCCGAGGTGCGCGTCACCACCGACCTGGACACCGCGCTGCGCGACGCGGACTTCGTCTTCTCCGCCATCCGCGTCGGCGGGCTGGCGGGCCGCGTCGCCGACGAACGGGTCGCTCTGGAACTGGGCCTGCTCGGCCAGGAGACGACCGGCCCCGGCGGCATCGCCTACGGCCTGCGCACCGTCCCTGTCGCGGTGCGGGTGGCCGAGCGGGTGGCCGCCCTCGCCCCCCAGGCCTGGGTCATCAACTTCACCAACCCCGCCGGCATGATCACCGAGGCCATGCGCCAGGTGCTCGGCGACCGCGTGATCGGCATCTGCGACTCGCCGATCGGGCTGGTGCGCCGGGCCGCCGCCGCGCTCGGGCTCGACCCGGCACGCGTGTCGCCCGCGTACGTGGGGCTCAACCACCTCGGCTGGTTGTGCGGCCTGACCCACCAGGGCGAGGACGTCCTGCCCCGCCTGCTCGCCGACGACGCGGCACTGCGGCAGGTGGAGGAGGCCCGCGTCTTCGGCGCCGACTGGGTGCGCACGCTGGGCGCGATCCCCAACGAATACCTGTACTACTACTACTTCACCCGCGAGTCGGTCGCCGCGATCTCCGGCCGCACCCGTGGCGAGACCCTGCTGCGGCAGCAGGACGACTTCTACGCGGCCGTGCGGGCCCGGCCGGGCGACGCCCTGACCGCATGGGAGAGGGCACGCAGGGAGCGTGACGAGTCGTACATGGCCGAGGCCCGCGACGTGACCGCGGCCGGCGAGCGCGACGACGCCGACCTGGAGGCGGGCGGCTACGAAGGCATCGCGCTCGCGCTCATGGCCGCCATCGCGCGCGGGGAGCCGTCCACCATGATCCTCAACGTGCGCAACGGCGGCGCGGTGCCCGGGCTGCCCGCCGACGCGGTCGTGGAGATCCCGTGCGCGGTGGGCGGCGGAGGAGCGCGGCCGCTGGCTGCCGGGCCGCTCCCCGGCCGCTTCCTCGGCCTGGTCCAGCAGGTGAAGGCGGTGGAGCGGACGGCCATCGAGGCGGCGCTGTCGGGGTCGCCGCGGCTGGCGGCTGCGGCGTTCGCGCTGCATCCGCTGGTCGACTCGGCAGGGGTGGCCCGCGAACTGCTCGACGGCTACCGGGCCCGCATCCCGGAGCTGGACGCGGTCTTCTCCCGGCCCTGATCCGCGCGGGTCTCCGGCGCGCGACGACTCACTCACCAGGACATCGCATGCCAGGAGGGGCCTGTCACCAGCTGAGCACCCGCAACGGGGCCCTGTCCCCGGCGGGCTCGGCTCGGGTGCGCAGCTCCGGCACGGCATCGCGCAGCACCTTGATCCCGAGCGGCACGAGCACCAGGCACAGGGCAGCGCCTGACAGAACCCCGTCGATCAGCTCGCTCCTCTTCAGCACGCCGGTCCACAGCCAGCCCGAGAACAGGAACAACACGAGCCGCCCGGTGCCGAACGTGCCCGAGCGGAAGGCGGCCAGACCGAGGAGCAGCGTCCCGATGTAGAGGCCGAAGGCCGCGGAAACCGGCACGCGCCAGGGCCCGTAGGAGATGTCCGCGTACAGGTCCATCACGATCTCGGTCGTCCGCTCCAGCCCGAGCGTCCCGATGAGCTGCAGGGCCGTCTCGTCCACGCCCGCCCAGTACAGGCGCGAGAACAGCCCCACGACGACCATCGCGCCGCCCACGCGGGCCGGCCAGGGTGAGCGGGCGGCAGCCACCCGGGCCAGGACGACGATGGCCAGGCACAACACGATGGCCCCCGCCGTGTAACAGGCGTACCCGGCGGTGGCCAGCCCCGGGTTCACGGTGTAGGCGGCCAGTTGCTCGGGTGCGGCGAACGGCTGCGTGGCGAAGTACGCCCGCTGCTGCGGCGTGAACTCCGCCGTGCTCTGCGCCAGGTGGCGCAGCGTCAACCCGGCGAACCACAGGAGCGGCCCGAGCACCAGGGCGCCGCCTCCGAGGAAGCGCCCGGGAAACCAGGCATTGGGGTGAACCGACGTGGGAGCGACGGTGATCAGTGGCATGCCAGGAAGCCTGGCGCGCGGGGGAGACCGCCACATCTGCCGTTCGGTACGTAGGGACGTTGACTTTAGTCGGGGGTGCCGCGGGAGAACCGATCCGTGAGACGGCGCGTAGGAGAAGGTGTGACAGGCTTTGTATAGGTTCTGCAAGTCCCTATCGCTCCCTTACATGCCCCATAATAGGGAGCGTTATGGAGCATTACACCGTGGAGCAGGTGGCGGCCCAGCTGGGGCTGCACGTCAAGACCGTGCGTAACTACGTGCGTGACGGACGGCTGCCCGCCGTCCGGATCGGCAAGCGGTACCGCGTCGCCAAGGAGGACCTGGCGGCGTTCGCCGGCCTGCCGGTCGCCGCGCCCGCGCGCCGCGCCGAGGTGTCGAGCATCGTGCAGATCGACGGCATCGCCAGGGCCGACATGGACCGCGTCAGCACGATGGTCCTGGGCGCCCTGGCCGGCCAGCCGAGCGGGCTGCGCGTGGAGTTCGTCCACGACGAGGAGCGCTCCCACCTGAAGATCATCGTTCTGGGCGGGCTCGAGGAGACCGCCCGGGTGTTGCGGATCGTCGACGCCCTCGTGCGCGAATGACCTCGCCGCCGAACCTGATCACTGGCCGGATCACTGACTGGAGACCACCATGCCCGACCTGTACGTCTGCGACCCGCACGGCGAGCCCCTGCGCGAGACCCGCGACGCGCTCGACCTGATCGGCGAGGCCTGGGGGCGGCAGGCCACCTGGGTGGCCGTCCCCGTGGAGCGCCTGCACGACGACTTCTTCGTCCTGCGCAGCGGTGTCGCAGGCGAGTTCGCGCAGAAGTTCGTCAACTACCGGATCGGCCTGGCGGTGGTCGGCGACGTCTCCCGTCTCGCCCCTCCCGGCTCCGCGCTGGAGGCGTGGGTGACCGAGTCGAACCGGGGCGAGCACATCTGGTTCGTACGCGACCTCGACGAGCTGGCGGAACGGCGGTCGGGCCGGGACGGCCCCGCCGGTCGGCGCTGAGGCGAGCGGACCGGCCCGGAGGCTCAGCCGGACTTCACGGCCACCTCGATGCCGTCGAGGAGCACGGCCAGGCCGCCGGCGAACGTCTCGCCGACCCGGTGTTCGAGGTAGGGCTCGTCCGTCGCGGGCCCGTCGTCCTCCGACTCCACCCACGTCACCATGGGGAACCGGGCGGCGAACCCGGGCGCCACCTCCTCCAGCAGCGACGAGCGGGCCCGCCACCACTCCTCGTCGGACACCCCGGTCGCCGACGGCGCCTGCCGCGACTCGGAGACGGTCCGCGCCGCGCCTCGGACGAAGTCGGACAGCAGAGCCACGACCCCCCGCATCCGGCGCGGCCGCAGGCCGGTCTCGCGCAGGATCCGGACCAGGCCATCCAGCATCGCGAACTCGTTGGGCCCCAGCACCGGCCGCGCCTGCGACACCTGCAGCACCCACGGATGCCGCAGGTAGAACGCCAGCACGTCCTCGGCCCACGACGTGACGGCCGCCCGCCACCCGCCGCTCAGGTCGTGCCCGGTGGGCAACTCCGCGAGGGCCCGGTCGTACATCAGGTCGACCAGCTCGCCCTTGCTCGGCACGTAGGTGTAGAGCGCCATCCCGGTGCGGCCGAGCCGCTCGCCGACCCTGCGCATGGACAGCGCCGCCATGCCCTCGCTGTCGGCCACGGCGATGGCGGCGTCGACGATCGCGTCGACGCTCAGCCCTGGTTTGGGGCCGGGCCGCACCTCTCCCGGCTCTCCCGTGCGCCACAGCAGTGCCATGGAACGGCGCGCGTCACCCTGCCCGGCGAAGACGACCAACGCGGAACTCCCCACGCGGAACAAACTCTTTACGCCATAAAGGCTATCAGCGGGCGCCTCTGCGGGCGGCCACCGCGGCGATCATCTCCCAGGCCGCCTCCGGGTGGAGAGTCTCGTCGGGGTCGCCGGAGAAGGGGTCGAGGACGACGGTCTCCGCCCCGAGCAGGCGCAGTTGCTCGAGGTCGTCGGCGATCTGCTCGATCGTGCCCTCGCCCGCGAGCCGCTCGGGGCCCGTGACGGGCGACGCGGTGACCCGCAGCAGAATCCTGGGCGCCAGGCCGGGCGCCGGCCGTCCCTGCTCGGCGGCGAGGTCTTTCAGCCGCGGCCAGGTCTTCCGCAGGTAGGGCATGGTGTTCTTGAGCGGGTGCCAGGCCTCGCCGAACCGTGCCGCCCTGTGCAGGGCCGCGTCGCTGTTGCCGCCCACCCAGATCGGTATGGAGCCGGAGCGGTAGTCGTGCTCGGCGGCCCAGGCGGCGCGGATCGCCGCGAGATGCTCGTCGGTCAGCCGGCCGCGCCGCTCGTGCGCCACGCCGAGCGCCTCGAACTCCTGCCGCGCCCACCCGACGCCGACGCCCAGCACCAGCCGCCCGCCGCTGAGGTCGTTGAGGTTGGCCGCCATGCGGGCCACGAGCAGCGGGTGCCGGTAGGGGACGATCAGCACGGTCGTGCCGAGGGCGATGCGGCTGGTGCACCCGGCGAGCCAGGCGAGGGTGGTGAAGGGCTCGTAGAAGGGCGCCGGATATTTCTGCGCCACGTCGGGGGTGATCACCACGTGGTCGGACACCATCAGCAGGTCGAACCCCAGCCCTTCGGCGGTCTGCGCCCACCGCCGCAGGATGCCGGGGTCGGTGCCGGGGCCGAAGTTGGGAACGTTCACGCCGAGTCGCACCGGGACAGGCTACCGAATGCGCACGGCCGGGAGACGCGGCGGAGAGGCCATGGTCCCGGCACCCCTGCGCCGGGGGCCGGGACCGGGCAGGTCGCGGGATGTCAGCGGCTGAGCCAGTCGAACACCCAGCTGCGGCCGCCCCGGTGCGGGTTGCCGCGCCCGTGGTCGTGGCCCGGGGCGCAGGCGTCGATGTCGCGGGTGCCGGCGAACCTTCCGTGATGCGTCACGTGGTGGTAGGTCGAGTCTTCGTTCACCGCGAGGTCACAGTTGTGCGGGTGCCGGCCGGATTCGGCGGCGGCCGCGCCGGCCCCGAACACCACGGCCGCCGCGGCCAGTGCACCGCCGGTGGCGATGAGGGTACTTCTCATGATCTCCCCCTGTAATCACGAAGTGACATCGGTCATCACTATACGTAGCGATCTTGTGGGGCCAGGGAGCGCCACGCCCTCTTTTGATCAACAGGGCGGCCGCGCCGGACTCCGCGCTGACCTCTGGTGCGGGACTACGGCCTGA
Organism: Nonomuraea sp. B10E15; assembly: GCF_039871615.1. Classification (NCBI taxonomy): domain Bacteria; kingdom Bacillati; phylum Actinomycetota; class Actinomycetes; order Streptosporangiales; family Streptosporangiaceae; genus Nonomuraea; species Nonomuraea sp. B10E15. Next base: position 68,786 of record NZ_JBDPMB010000004.1, on the reverse strand, counting down.
CCGCCCGCAGGTAGCACAGCAGCGGCCACAGGTCGCCTTCGGCCCGCACGCGGAACCCGGCGGCCCGCGCCAGTGCGGCCGGCGTCTCCCCGGGGTCGGGCCAGGCGTGCCCGCTCACCAGGCCGGTCAACCGGCGCGCGAGCGGCCGGCGCGGCGGCCGGAACTCCGCGATCAGCAGCCTGCCGCCCGGACGCAGCACGCGGAACATCTCCCGGACGGCGGTCTCCCGCGCCCCGGCCGGGATGTGGTGCACGGCAAGGCTGGAGACCACCACGTCGAACGGCCCGCCGGGCAGGTCCAGCGACTGCCCCTCGCCCACCAGGTAGACGCAGCTCGCCGGGGCGCGGTGGCGGGCGTAGGCGATCATCCGCGGCGACGGATCCACGCCGACGACCTGGCCGCCCGGCGCCACCAGCGGCGCCAGGCGGCGGGTGAGGTAGCCGGTGCCGCAGCCCACGTCCAGCACCCGGTCGCCGGGTCCGGCGCCGGCCAGTGCGGCCAGTTGCGTGAACACCAGCCGCCTGCGCCCCGCGTAGCCCAGCCGGGAGAACAGCTCGTAGGCGCGCGGATGGTCGATGGTGCCGGAATGCTCGTGGTGGTGGCGCAGGAGCTTTCCGCGGCCCATGCCGGTCACCTCCTGTTCGGTCGGCACCTCATCAGCCTGCCCCGGGGGCGGTCAGGCAAGCAGGACCTCCGCCCCGACGGGCCGGTATCCCGCCGCGAGGAACGCCCGTACGGCGGCCGCGTTCCCCGGGGCGACCTGCGTCCACACCGGCTCGGGGACGAGGTGCCTGGCGCACGTGGCCAGCGTCCGGCCCGCTCCTCGGCCGCGGTGTCCCGGCTCGACCTCCACGGCGATCTCCCACCGTCCGGCCACTCCGCGCCCCACGGCGAGCAGGCCGCCCTGGCCGGTCCACACGCGTACGGCGTCGCGGAACCTGCGGGCCCGCGCCACCCGAGGATGTCCGCTGTCCGTGACCTCCGCCAGGGGGACGGGCGGAGGGCCGTCGAGGGGCGTGGCCAGGCCCAGCAGGTCGACGTTGCCGATCCGCCGGCCGGTCCTGTCCGCCATGGCCTGCAGGAACGGCGGGCAGAGCGGCGCGGACAGGTCGTCGGCCGGGAGCCGGTCACGGACCCAGCCCGGGTCGAGATCGGTGAAGACCACCGTGTGCGCGGTGAAGGCGATCACGCCGGCGTCGCGGGGTGACGGCTGGGGCACGATCGTCACGCCGCCGTCCGCCGCGGGCGGCCGGCCGCGCTGCACCTCCGCGAGGAGTTCGGTCAGCGAATCCATGATCTACATAGTAAAGGAGGGCGGTGGGATCAGCTCCGCAGATCGCGTACGGCGGCCAGGTAGGCCCGGATGGCGTCGCGGTTGCGGGCGAGGCAGTCGATACGCTGCTGGATGCGCTCCGCCTCGGCCTCCAGGAGGCCGGCGAGCTCGGGCGTGAGGCATTCCGGGTGCAGGTGGATCCCGCCGGGCCCGTCGAGGAACGGGAGGATGCGGCGGATGATCTCCGTCGTGAGCCCCGAGTCGAGCAGGCCGCGGATCTGCTGGACCCGGTGCACGGCCGAGGGCGGGTAGACGCGGTAGCCGTTGTCCGCGCGTTCCGGGTGGAGGAGGTCCTGCTCCTCGTAGTAGCGCAGCATGCGCGTGTGGACGCCGGTGCGCCGGGAGAGTTCCCCGATTCTCATGGCAGGCCTCGGTCCGCTGGGATTTGCCTTCACACTGATGTGAAGGTTTCAGCCTAGTCCTATGGCTGATGGGATGCGTGGCGGGAGAATGCCGTGGCCGGGACTGCTGGCGTTGTTCGCGGCGGCGTTCACGGCGGTGATGACGGAGTTGCTGCCCGCCGGGCTGCTGCCGCAGATCGGAGCGGCGCTGGAGGTGCCGGAAGGGCGGGCCGGGTTCCTGGTGACGGCGTACGCGGTGGCGTCGTTCCTGGCGGCGATCCCGCTGACGGCGCTGCTGCGGCGCTTCCCCCGGCGGCCGGTGCTGGTGGGGACGCTGGTGGGGTTCGCCGCGTGCAACGCGGCGACCGCGCTGTCCTCGTCGTACGCGGTGACGTTCGGGGTCCGGGTGCTGGCCGGTGCGATGGGCGGGATCCTGTGGGCGATGCTGGTCGGTTACGCGGCGCGGATGGTGCCGCCCGAGCGGCGGGGGCGGGCGATCGCGATCGTCTCCGCCGGGATCACGGTGGCGTTGTGCGCGGGCATCCCGGCGGGTGCGGCGCTGGCCGGGATGTTCGGATGGCGGGCCGCGTTCGGCGCGCTGGCCGTCGCGGCGGTCGTCCTGGTGGGGTGGGTGCTGGCCACGGTCCCCGGCTTCCCCGGTGAAGTCGCGGCCGGACGCGTGCCGTTGCGGCGGGTCGCCGCCGTACCCGGGGTCCCGACGGTGCTGGGGGTGACGGTGCTGGTGCTGGTGGCGCACCAGGCGGTGTACACGTACCTGGCGCCGCTCGCCGCGCTGACCGGGGCCGGGCGGACGAGCGCGGTGCTGCTGGTGTTCGGCGTGGGGACGGTCGCGGGGATCTGGGTGGTGGGCGCGGTCATCGACCGGGCCCTGCGCGCGACGCTCGTGGCGGTGCTGGCCGTGGTGGCGGGGGCGATGGTCGTGCTGGGCGCGCTCGGGGGACCGGCCTCCCTGGCGGCGGTGGCGCTGTGGGGCGCGGCCTTCGGAGGCGTGCCGACGTTGCTGCAGACGGCGCTGGTGAACGCGTCGGGGCCGGAGAACGCCGACGTGGCCACCTCCATGCAGACCACGGTGTACAACGCCGGCATCGCAGGCGGGTCGCTGGCCGGCGGGCTGGTGCTGGAGGGCGCCGGCGCGGGCGCGCTGCCGTGGACGGCCCTGCCGCTGGTGGCGGTCGCCCTGGCGATCGTGCTCGCGGCGCGCCGGCACGCCTTCCCCGGCCGCCGGGCCGCTAGAGACCGTGCCTGGCCAGGGGCTCGACCAGTTCGCGCTCCTCGTACGACAGGTGGGACAGCAGGTTGTCGGTGAGCAGGTCCACGGCGGCGCGCAGGTTGCCGAGGCCGCCCGGTTCGGCGACGAAGGCCACGAGGGCGCGGTCGACCCGCTCGATGATCTCGTGGATGGCGTGGTGCTCCTCCTCCAGCCGGTCGAGCACGGGGACGAGGCCGGGCTCCGCGCTGCGCAGGCGCGGGAAGAGCGCGGTGTCCTCGGCCGAGTGGTGCAGGGTGAGGAGCCGGCAGTAGGACTCGCAGTACGCGCCCAGGGTCCAGTTGTTCTGCCGCATGGTGAGCGTGTTGATCTTCGAGCGGGCGGAGGCGGCGTCGAGCGTTCCCGCGGCGACCTGGTCGACCAGATCGCGCAGCTGGGCCAGCTCGGCGCGCAGGTGGTCGTGGACGTCGACGAGGTGCCGCCCGTCCGACTGCCGGTGCGGGGTGTGGCTCCTGGAGCGGTCGGGGCGGGGCGCGGTGGGGCGGGTGCTCTCGTCCCACACGCGGCCGTCCGTCAGCCGTACGCCGTCGTCGGGAGCGCCGTCCGGGCCGGCGGACACATGGGTGCCGTCCGTCTCGAGGGATGCCCGGGCGCCCTCCGGTCCGGCGGAGAGGTGGGCGCCGGCGGCTCGTTCCGCGGCGACGAGCTCGCGGACGGCGGGAGCGGTCTCGGCGGCGAAGCGCTCAATCCGGCGGGGGTCGCCGGCGAGGAGGGTGAAGACGCTGATGCCGTGGGTGAGGGCGAGCTCGGCGAGCTGGGCGGGCGGGAGCTCCTCGCCGAGGTTGAGCAGGCGGCGGATGTCGCGGGGCGAGCGGCCGGCCTCCTCGGCGGCCTCGTCGATGACGGCGTTGCCCTCGCCGAGCTTGCCGGTGGTCTGGAGGTGGGGGAGCGAGGGGAGCCAGCCGTCGGCCAGCCGGCCGGTGAGGCGGAGCATGCGGGGCTTGTACGCGCCGAGCCAGATGCCGATGTCGTGGGCCGGGCGCGGCCCCCGCCGCAGCCCCTCGACCTGGTGATACCGGCCGTCGAAGCGGATGCGGCCCGGGGCGTCGGTGTCCCAGGCCGCGCGGACGATCCGGATGCCCTCCTCCAGCGCGTCGACGGCCTGGCCGGGGGCCAGGCGGGGCGTGCCCATGGAGGCGATGGCGTCCCAGTAGCCGCCGGTGCCGAGGGCGAGCTCGAAGCGCCCGTGACTGAGCAGGTCGAGGCTGGCGGCTGCCTGGGCGAGCATGGCCGGCGGGCGCAGCGGCAGCGGGTGCACGTTGCCGGCCAGGCGGATGGTGCCGGTGGCGGCGGCCACGTAGGAGAGCAGTGTCCAGGTGTCGAGGAGGGCGGGCTGGTAGGGGTGGTCCTGGAAGGTGACCAGGTCGAGCCCGGCGCGTTCGGCCAGCTGGGCGGTGGCCACGACGGTGTCCGCGTGCTGGGCGTGCGGCACGATGTTGGCGCTGAAGAGCAGGTCGTGACCGTAGTCGGGCATGAGGCGGTCCCCCGGGGCAAATGGTTGGCATTGCGAACAGTTGAAAGTAAATTAGTTCGGATGGCAAACCACTGTCAATTAGACTCGTGCCGTGGTCATGACGAGACAGCCCGTGCTGGGGTTCACCGACGCGCTCGTGCGCCTGGCGCACCTGGTGCAGCAGGTGTTCGTCGAGGTCGGCAAGGAGCACGACCTGACGCCGCAGCAGGCCCAGCTGCTGTGCCTGCTGGTGGACGGGCCGGTGGGGATGACGGACCTGGCCCGCAGCCTCCACCTGGAGAAGTCGAGCCTGACCGGGCTCGTGGACCGTGCGGCCGGGCGCGGCCTGGTCGTGCGTACGCGCGACGCCCGCGACCGGCGCGCCTGCCGCATCGGGCTGAGCGGCGACGGCCGCCGGGTCGCGGTGCTGGCGCACGACGAGGTCGCCCGGCGCCTGGAGGCACTGGCGGCGGACCTGCCGGAGCAGGACAAGGAACTGCTGGTCTCGGCCATCGCCGGCATGCTGTCCGCGCGCGGCTCCCAGGGTGGCGGCTCCGGCGGGTGAACGCGGCCCTCAGGAAGGCGGCTCCGTCAGGCGAACGGGCCGCCCTCGGCTCCGGCGGGTGAACGGGCGCGTCAGGTGAAGACCTCGGAGAGGAACGCCGTCAGGGCCGCGGTCACCTCCGCGGGCCGTTCCAGCGGAGCCAGATGACCCGTGTCCGGCAGGTCGAGGCGGCGGGCCCCGGGGATGCCTTCCGCGAGCAGGCGGGAGACCTCCTGGATGCCGGGCACGTCGGACAGGCCGTTGATCACCAGGGCAGGCACGGCGACCTCGGGCAGGCGGGTGGCCGCGGGCGGGTCGAGGTGGCGTTCGGCTGACCTGGGGCCGGACCACGACCGTCGGAAAACCAGCCCGCACATCTCCACCGCCGCCGCCCACACCTCCTCGGAGAGGGCATCACGACCGCGGTCAGGGCCGGCGACCTGCCACAACGTGTGAGCCTCGGCCATCGCGCGCACGTCGGCGGGGTCGACGTGGCCTGCGGCGCCGGCGCGGTAGCGGGCCAGCCGGTCGGGCGGCACCGAGGTGTGCACGCGGTCGCGGGCCTGATCGAGCATCGCCCGCGGCCACCGGTGACCGGCCAGGCCCGAGCTGATCAGGGCGAGCGCGGCGACCCGGCCGGGGGCGGCGAGCGCGGCCTCCACGGCGTACGCGCCGCCCATCGAGCAGCCGATCAGGGCCGCCCGCTCGATCTTCATGGCGTCCATGACGGCGAGCAGGTCCTCGTGGTGGCAGACCTCGCCCTGGGCGTCGCCGGACCGGCCGTGGCCGCGCCAGTCGTAGCGGATCACGCGGTGGCGCCGCGACAGCGCCGCGAACTGGTGGTCCCACATGCGCATGTCGGCCACCCCCGCGTGCGCCAGGACCACGGTGCCCGCCGGCTTCCCGGGGCCCGCTTCTTCGCAGGCGATCTCGACGCCGCCGATCGTCACCATGCCGGGGACGCTACCGCGGGACGGTTGCGCGAGCGCGGCCGTTCGCCGTGGGCACAGCTGTGGGCACAGCCGCGGGAACGGCTCTTCGGGGGGAAACCCATCCCCCTCGCGGGGGAGCCCCGGCGGCGGCCCCGTCGGCAGAGTCGGTGCCATGAGAATCGTGATGGCGGGTGTCGCATGGACGGGTCTGTACGTGGCGTCGAAGGTCGTCTACGCCCTGGAGGGCAAGCTGGGCGTCACCGGCGGGCCACAGGTGTCGCCGGACAGCTACCTCGCCTACGGGCCCGGCCAGGTGGCGCTGGCGCAGTGGGGCAACGTGGCGTCCGGGGTGGTGATCATGGCGATCCTGCTGGCGGGACGGATCCGGTTCACGGGGCGCCTGCCGTACCTGGTGGTGCTCTGGGCGCACTGGGTCTGCACGGCGGTCGCCGCGGTGGGCGCGGTGGGGATGACGGGGGGCGCGCTGGTGACCGATCGCGGGGGCGCGCTCTTCGGCGCCTACTGCGCCGTGTGGGCGGTGCTGCTGTTCCTGGCCACGCGTGACGTACGCCGCGGGCACCACGCCCGGCGGCCGCTCGGGGAGCACCGGGCGAAAAGCGGTGGCCGCGCCCCGGCCCGACATCAGAAGATCGGAGACGTCCAGGACCGGTGACACCGACGGAGAGGGGTCCGTATGCGCACCTGCATGGCCAACGCCGCCGCTTCGAAGCGAGGGCCCGAGACGCCTCACTGACGGGGACCTGCTCGTCGGACCGCCGCGACGGCGGTGCGATGCGGCAGATCCCCCGCGGGCACGGTGCCGCCGGACCCATTCCGGCGCATGAGGCTCCTCGCCTGGAGCGGTCGCACGCGCACACGACCGTTTCCCTTCCTTCCGAGGAGCTCTTTTGCGTGCCCTCACCTCCGCGCGGCTCGGCGCGGACTTCACCAGACTCTGGGCCGCCTCCGCGGTCTCCAACCTCGGCGACGGCATCACCATGGCCGCCGGGCCGCTGCTCGTCGCCTCCCTCACGAACGACCCGGCGCTCGTCGCCGGCGCCGCCTTCGCCCAGCAACTGCCGTGGCTGCTCTTCGCGCTGATCAGCGGCGCGTACGCGGACCGGCTCGACCGGCGCAGGCTCATCGTCGCCGTCAACCTGCTGCGCGCCCTGGTGCTCGGCGCGCTGACCGTCTCCGTGGCCACGGGCACGACCGGCATCCCCGTCATCTACCTGGCGTTCTTCCTGCTCGGCACGGGTGAGACGCTCGCCGACACGGCCACCGCGGCGATGGTGCCCGCCGTCGTGGCGCCCGAGCGGCTCGCCGCCGCCAACGCGCGGCTGATGGCCACCTTCACCCTCGCCAACCAGTTCCTGGCCAAGCCGATCGGCGCGGGGTTGTTCGCCGCCGCGGCGGCCCTGCCGTTCGGGGTGGACGCGGTGTCGTTCGCGGTCGCGGCCGCGCTGGTGGCCACCGTACGGCCGGTGCCCGCGCAGCCGCGGGACGGCACCGGCGGGCTGCGCGCCGAGATCGCGGCCGGGCTGCGGTGGTTGTGGCGCCACCGCCTGATGCGCACGCTCGCGCTCAGCATGGGACTGGCCAACATCGTGTTCTGCGCGGCGTTCGCGGTCTTCGTGCTGTACGCGCGCGACCGGCTGCGGCTGGACGAGGTGGGTTACGGGCTGCTGCTCACCACGTTCGGCGTCGGCGGGCTGACCGGCACGGCGCTGGCGGTGCGGCTGCGGGCCAGGTTCGGGGCGACGGCCCTGTTGCGGGCGGGGCTGATCATCGAGGCCGGCACCCACGCCGCGCTGGCCGCCACGACTGCCCCGCTGGTCGCGGCGGCGGTGCTGGTCGTGTTCGGGATCCACACCATGGTGTGGGGCGTGGTCGCGACGACGTTGCGCCAGCAGGTCGTGCCCGCCCACTTGATGGGCCGGGTGAGCGGGGCCGGCGCGCTGATCGACGTCGGGGGCGCGGCGCTCGGATCGCTCCTGGGCGGGCTGCTGGCCCGGACCACGACGATCACGGCGCCCTACTGGCTGGCCGCCGCCGTCACGGCCGCCATCGCCGCAGCCGCGTGGCGGCCGCTCGCCGGGGCGAGGGCGCTGTGAACGCGTACGCGCTTCCCGGCGAGCTCAGAGCCGCGCTCGACCGGGAGCTCGCCCGCCACCCGGCGCACGACCTGGCTGACGCGGCGGCGCGGCTCACCGAGCGTTACCGCGCGGGCGCCGCCACCGGCGGCGTGCACCTGCGCGGCGAGGCCGACGTCGCCGCCTACGCCGCGGTCCGCATGCCCGCCACGTACGCCGCCACCGCCGCCGCCCTGCGCCGTGCGGCGGTGCCGGGATTCCTGCCCCGCAGCCACCTCGACGCCGGCGGCGGCACGGGGGCGGCCGTCTGGGCGGCGGCCACGACCTGGCCGTCCATCGAGGAGGTCACCGTCGTCGAACGCGACCCGCACGCCATCGGCCTGGGCCGCCGCCTGGCCCGCGCCTCGCCGGCGCTGAGCGGTGCCACGTGGCGGCGGGCGTCCGTCCGGCCGGGCCTCGACCGGCCCGCGGCCGACCTGGTCACCATGGCGTACGCCCTGGGCGAGCTCCCCCCGGAGGACCGCCCGGGGGCGGTGCGCTGGCTGGCCGCGGACGCCGCCATGGTGGTCGTCGTCGAGCCCGGCACCCCGTCCGGGTACGCCACCATCGCCGCCGCCCGGGAGATCCTGGCCGGACGCGGCATGACCATCGTCGCCCCCTGCCCCCACGACGGCCCCTGCCCGATCCGGCAGGGCGAGGACTGGTGCCACTTCTCCGTACGGCTGTCGAGGAGCGCGCTGCACCGCAGGGTCAAGGCGGGCACCCTCGGCTTCGAGGACGAGAGGTTCTCCTACGTGGCCGCCACGACGTCGCGGTGGCCCCGGGCCGGCGGCAGGGTCGTACGTCATCCGCGCAGTCGCAAGGGCATGGTGTCGCTGCGGGTGTGCACGGACGAGGAGGCGGTCCGCGACGTGACCGTGTCCAGACGCCAGGGCGGGCTCTACCGGCTGGCCAGGGACACCGGCTGGGGAGACGCCTGGCCGCGTGCCGGTGACGGAGGTGACGTGAGCTAGGAGGCGGGGTAGCGGCGGGGGACGGGAACCGCCGCCACCCCGTCGCCGCCCGTGCGCAGGAAGAGACGCCGGTCACATTCGCGGCGCCGATGTCACACTCACGGGGCGTACGGGCTCTGGGTCCGTGACAGCCGCAAGCCGCGCAGGGAGGAACGCCGCGATGTCCGACGAGCAGGCCACGCAGGTCTTCATCGACCACCGTGAGCTGCTGTTCTCCATCGTCTACAACATGCTCGGCAGCGTCGCCGACACGGAGGACGTGCTGCAGGAGACGTGGTTGTCCTGGGCCAGGCGGAGCGTGCCGTCGGCCGGTGAGCCGGTCGCCAGCCCGCGCGCCTACCTGGTGCGGATCGCGGTCAACGCGGCACTGGCCCGCCAGGCCAGCGTCAGCAGGCGGCGCGAGGAGTACGTCGGCCCGTGGCTGCCCGAGCCGTTCGTCACCGAGCGCGAGGACGCGGCCGACCCCGCGGTGCGGGCCGAGTCGGTGTCGATGGCCCTGTTCGTGGTGCTCCAGTCGCTCACCCCGCTCGAACGCGTCGTGTTCCTGCTGCACGAGGTGTTCGGCTACGCCCACACCGAGATCGCCGGGATCCTCGACCGTACGCCGCCGGCCGTGCGCCAGCTCGCCCACCGCGCCCGCGAGCACGTCCACGCCCGCCGTCCCCGCTACGACGTCGATCCAGGGGTGCGGCGCAAGGCCACGGAGAAGTTCCTGGCGGCGGTGTTCGGCGGCGATCTGGCGGCGCTGCTGCGGCTGCTGGCCCCCGACGTGACGTTGTGGTCGGACGGCGGAGGCAAGGCTCCCGCGCCCGCCCGCCTGCGTCCCGTCCGCGGCCGTGACAAGGTGGCCAGGCTCCTGGCCGCGGGCGCCGGGCGCGCACCGCAAGGGCTCGAGGTGCGTCACCGGGAGATCAACGGTGACCCGTCGGCCGTGCTGTTCGACGGCGACGCGCCGTTCGGCATGATGGTGCTGGACCTGACCCCCGACGGCGAGCAGGTGGCCGGCATCTACGCCGTCACCAACCCCGACAAGCTGGTACGGATCACCGACGGAAATCCGGAAAGATCCGATACCGACCGTCCGGGCACGCCATCCTGTGAGGGTGCAGACGACTGACCTCCTTCACGCCTTTTACGCCCGGCGCCTGCGCCGGCAGGTCATGGCGGGCCCGCTCCCCGGCCACGTCGGCCTGATCATCGACGGCAACCGGCGCTGGGCCAAGCAGAAGGGCCTGGCGCATCCGGGCCTCGGCCACAAAGCCGGTGCCGAGCACATCGCCGACGTCATGGCGTGGTGCGAGGGGCTGGGCATCAAGCATCTGACCGTGTTCCTCTGCTCGACGGAGAACCTCCAGCGCCGCGGCGACGAGGAGGTGGCCTCCCTGCTGGGCGTGATCGAGCGCATGGTCGCCGAGCAGCTCGACCGGCCGGACGCCCGCTGGCAGGTCCACGTCGCCGGCATGCTCGACATGTTGCCCGACACCACGGCCCGCGCCCTCAAGAGCGCCGTCGAGGCGACCCGCACGTGCGCCACCGGCTTCCACCTCACCCTCGCCATCGGGTACGGCGGCCGCCAGGAGGTCGTCGACGCCCTGCGCGAGCTGCTGTACGAGCGGGCCGAGTCGGGACAGTCCATGGTGGACCTGGCCGCCACGCTGACCGTCGACGACATCGCCCCGCACCTGTACACCGCCGGGCAGCCCGACCCCGACCTGGTGATCCGTACCAGCGGGGAGCAGCGCATGTCGAACTTCCTGCTCTGGCAGTCGGCCTACTCCGAGCTGTACTTCTGTGAGGCGTACTGGCCCGCCTTCCGCGAGATCGACTTCCTGCGCGCGCTGCGGAGTTTCGCGGCGCGGCAACGCCGCTACGGAGGGTGAAAAACCTGTTGCCCGGCACGCGCGGCGATGCTGAGGTGTCCGGGTGAACAATGACGACGTGCTGGCCCTGTTCGACCGGCAACTGCGGCGGGAGGCCCGCCCCGACGGGCCGGGGATGCGGGTCGAGCGGGCGGGCGGCGTGGTGCGCCAGACCGGCCTCGCGCACGGCTGGAACGGCGTGTTGTGGTCCGGCCTCGACGAGCAGGACGCGGACGCGGAGATCGCCGGGCAGGTGCGGCACTTCGGGTCGCTGGGGCTGGCGTTCGAGTGGAAGCTGTACGCCCACGACCGCCCCGCCGACCTCGGCGACCGGTTGCTGGCGGCCGGGTTCACCGCCGAGCCCGAGGAGACGGTCATGGTGGCCGAGTCCGCCGCGATCGCAGCGGGCCCGCCCGCCGAGCCGGAGGGCGTACGCCTGGTCCCGGTGACCGGCGCCGACGGGGTGGAGCTGATGGCCGGCGTGCACGACCGGGCGTTCGGCCTCGTCGGGGAGCGCCACGGCGACCACCTCAGGAGGCAGCTCCTCGACCGGCTCGCGGCCGGCACGCTCAACGCCGTGCTCGCCCTGGCCGGCGACGAGCCGGTCAGCGCGGCCCGGCTGGATCCGTATCCCGGCACCGGCTTCGCCGGGCTGTGGGGCGGCGGCACCGTGCCCGGATGGCGCGGGCGGGGCGTCTACCGCGCGCTGGTCGCGTGGCGTGCCCGCGAGGCGGTCGCGCTCGGCCACCCCTACCTGCAGGTGGACGCGTCCAGCCAGAGCCGTCCCATACTCGAGCGGCTGGGATTCGCCGCGCTCACCACCACGACGCCGTACACGCATCCTTGACTAGGGTGGGTGGGCCACACCCCGTCACCCGCGAGGAGACCTGCACGTGCCCGGAACGAACCCGCGCGAGCTCGGCCTGCTGGCCGACTGCGAGAGCTGCTTCGGGCTGTGCTGCGTGGCGCTGCCGTTCTCGGCCTCGGCCGACTTCGCCGCCGACAAGGACGCCGGGCAGCCCTGCCGCAATCTGCGCGACGACTTCCGCTGCTCCATCCACGACCGGCTCAGGCAGAGCGGCTTCGCCGGCTGCACGGTCTTCGACTGTTTCGGGGCGGGGCAGAAGGTCTCGCAGGTCACGTTCGAGGGCACGAGCTGGCGGGAGGCGCCGGGCACGGCCCGGCTGATGTACTCCGTGTTCCCGATCATGCGGCAGCTGCACGAGCTGCTGTGGTATCTGGCGGAGGCGCTGGCGCTCGACGCCGCCCGGCCGGTGCACGCGGAGCTGGCCGAGGCCCTCGCCGCGACCGAGCGCCTCACCCTGCGCAGCGCCGGCGAGCTGGAGAAGGTCGACGTGGAGGCGGAGCGGGTGCGCGTCAACACGCTGCTGCTGCGGGTCAGCGAGCTGGTCAGGGCGGGCCGTGCCGGCAAGGATCACCGAGGAGCCGACCTGATCGGCGCCCGCCTGCGCGGCGCCGACCTGCGCGCGGCCAGCCTGCGAGGGGCGTACCTGATCGGGGCCGACCTGAGGGGAGCCGACCTGCGCGAGGCCGACCTCATCGGGGCCGATCTGCGCGGCGCCGACCTGTCGGGGGCCGACCTCGACGGCGCTCTCTTCCTCACCCAGCCCCAGCTCGACTCCGCCAGGGGCGACCGGGCGACCCGCCTGCCCGCCGCGCTCACCCGACCGGCGCACTGGTCCGCCCCGCAGGACCGGCCGTCCCGGCCGCGTGCAAGGGGCGGGGGAAGAGCGCGCGGCGCCGGCCGTCGCCGCTGATCACCACCGCTGACCGTCGCCCGGTACCTCGCCCGGCCGGGGTGCTGCCGGGGAGGACGGGAGCCCGCGCGGCGGGCGCCCGCGCCGGGCCGGGAGTGCCCGCGTTCAGGCGGGGCCGGTCGTGTCGCCGAGGGATTCCAGCAGGGCGCGCAGCGCGTCGGCGAGGTCGTCGCGCCGCTCCTCCGGCAGCGCGGCGAGCACACGCTGCTCCGTCGCGATGTGGTGCGGCAGCACTTCGTCGATCAACGTGCGCCCCTCGTCCGTGAGGGTCACGTGGACGCCGCGCCCGTCCAGGTCGCTCGGGGCGCGCCTCACCAGGCCGCGCGCCTCCAGGCGGTCGAGCCGCTGCGTGACGGCCCCCGAGGTGACCATGGACGCGCGCATCAGCACGGCGGGCGTCAGCCGGTGCGGGGGATCGCTGCGGCGCAGCGTGGCCAGCACGTCGAACGAGGCCGGGTCGAGCCCGTGGGCGTCGAAGGTGCGGCGCAGCTCGGCGGTGATCAGCCGCGACAGCCGCGACAGCCGGCCGATGACCGCCATCGGGGAGACGTCCAGGTCAGGGCGCTGGGCGGCCCACTGTTTGAGCACGAGGTCGACGTGATCTGCCACTCTTCCAGCCTAGCGATGTCTTAGCGGTGAGGTACATCACCTAGGCAAGTATCTTAGTGGTGAGCTACTTTGTCTTAGTGCTAAGAAATCAAACGGGAATCGTGTTGCTGACCGCGTTGACCCCCTCCATCTGGGGGACGACCTACCTGGTCACCACCGAGTTGCTGCCGCCCGGCCGGCCCTTGCTCGCGGCGCTGATCCGGGCCCTGCCCGCCGGGCTGCTCCTCCTGGCGATCACCCGGCGCCTGCCGAAGGGGATCTGGTGGTGGCGCTCGCTGGTGCTGGGGGCGCTGAACATCGGGGTGTTCTTCGCGCTGCTGTTCGTGGGCGCCTACCGCCTGCCCGGCGGGGTGGCCGCGACCGTCGGGGCCGTCCAGCCCCTGCTCGTCGCGCTGCTGTCGGCCGGGCTGCTCGCCGAGCGCCTGTCCCTGCGCACCGCGCTGGCCGCCGTGGCGGGCGTGGCGGGAGTCGGCCTGCTCGTGCTCCGCGCCGACGCGCGCCTCGACGCGCTCGGCGTCGCCGCTGCCCTCGGCGGCGCCGCCGTCATGGCCACCGGTGTCGTGCTGAGCAAGCGGTGGCGCTCGCCCGCGCCGCTGCTGGCCACCACCGGCTGGCAACTCGTCGCCGGCGGCCTGCTGCTGCTTCCCGTGGCCCTGCTCGTCGAAGGGCCGCCGCCCGCCGTCCTCACGACCGCCAACCTCGCCGGGTACGCCTATCTCGCCGTCATCGGCTCCGCCTTCGCCTACGCCCTGTGGTTCTGGGGACTGGGACGGCTGTCGGCGACCCAGGTGACGTTCCTCGGCCTGCTCAGCCCCGTGGTCGCCACCGCGCTCGGCTGGCTGGTGCTCGGCCAGGCTCTCACCGCCGCCCAGGCGTTCGGCGCGGTCGTCGTCCTGGCCGCGCTCGTCGCCGCCCAGCTCCGCCCCGCGCGGCCGCGGCCGGCGCAGGCCGTGCTCGCAGGTAAGGAATCCTGACCGCCATGCGCATCACCCTCTTCGGCGCAGCCGGAGCCGTCGGCACCAGGACGCTGGCCGAGGCGCTGTCGCGCGGCCACGACGTCACCGCCGTCGTCCGCGACCCCGCCCGCCGTCCGCTGCCGCACTCCGGCGCGAAGATCCGCCGCGGCGACGCGTCGGACATCGGCGACGTCGCCGCGCTCAGCGCCGGGCAGGATCTGGTCATCAGCGCCACCCGACCCGGGCCCGGCCGCGAGCACGAGCTGGTGACCGCCGCCGAGTCCCTGCTGGCCGGGGTCTCGGTGACCGGCGTGCGGCTGCTGCTCGTCGGCGGCGCGGCCGGGCTGACCGTGCCCGGCACGGGCGGGCTCACCGTCGTCGACGCCCCGGACTTCCCGCCCTCCTGGCGGCCCATCGCGCTGGCCTGCGAAGCCCAGCTCGCCGCCTGCCGCACGGCGCCGCGCGCCGACTGGACCTACCTGAGCCCGCCGGCGCTGCTGGAGCCGGGCGAGCGCACCGGCCGTTACCGGCTCGGCGCCGACGAGTTGCTGGTCGGCGCGGACGGCCGCTCGGTGATCTCCATGGAGGACCTCGCCGTGGCGCTCCTCGACGAGGCCGAGCGCCCCCGGCATCGCCGGCGCAGGTTCACGGTGGCGTACTGACGCCGCGGCCCGGCGGCGGGCCGCCGTTAGAGTCGTGAACCACGCCCCCGTGATCCCGCTGAGGAGAGCCGCATGACCGTCGCCGCGTACACCGTGACCGATCCCGTCGCCGAGCACGGCGAGGGGCCCGTGTGGTCCAGCCGCTGGGGCGGGCTGCGCTGGGTCGACATGCTCGCCGGTGACGTGCTCGCGCTGGACGCCGGCGGAGGGGTACGCCGCCGGCACGCGGGGGCGCTCGCCGCCGTCGTACGGCCCCGCGTCTCCGGCGGCTACGTGGTCGCGGCCGAGCGCGAGCTGCTCCTGGCCGACTCCGACGACCTCGACGCCCCGCTGCGTTCCCTGGGCGAGGCGTGGACCGACCCCTCCATCCGGATGAACGAGGGCGGCTGCGACCCCGACGGCCGCTTCTACATCGGCAGCATGGCCTACGACACCACCCCGGGGCGCGGCTCGTTCTACGTGGCCGGGCCGGACGGGGAGCTGCGCGTGGTGCTGCCAGGAGTGACGATCTCCAACGGGTTCGACTTCAGCCCCGACGGGAGCCTGGCCTACTACGCCGACACCGAGACCGGCCGCGTGGACGTGCTCGACTACACCCCTGACGGCGGGCTGAGCGGGCGCCGGCCCTTCGCGGTCGTCGACCCGGACCAGGGGGCGCCCGACGGGCTGACCGTGGACGCCGAGGGCGGGGTGTGGGTGGCGCTCTGGCAGGGCGGGGCCGTGCACAGGTACGACGCGGGAGGCCGGCTCGACGCGGTCGTCACCCTGCCCGTACGCAAGGTCACGGCGGTGGCGTTCGGCGGCGACGGCCTCGACCGGCTGTTCATCACGACCTCCGCGCTCGACGTCGACAGGGGCGAGCAGCCCGCCGCGGGCGCGCTCTTCGCCGCCGACCCGGGCGTGCGCGGCCGCCCGGTCCTGCCCGCCGCCCTCTGATCCTCCGGCTTGCGTAACCGTCCCTCTCTAGGCTAAAACCTAGGAGGCATAGGTTGGCGGAGCGGAGGTGGCCCATGGCGCGTGCCGGACTGACCGCCGACCGGGTGACGGAGGCGGCGGCCGACCTGGCCGACGTGGTCGGGTTCGACAACATCACGCTGTCCGCGCTGGCGCGCGGCTTCGGCGTCGCCGACGCGAGCCTCTACTCCCACGTCAGGAACATGCGCGACCTGCGCACCCGCGTGGCGGTGCGCGCCGCGGGCGAGCTCGCCGACCGCCTCGCCACGGCGACGGCGGGCCGGGCGGGCAAGGAGTCGCTGGCGGGGTTCGCCAACGCGTGGCGCGACTTCGCGCGCGACTGTCCCGGCCGCTACCAGGCCACCCAGATGGCCCTGGCCCCCGAGGCCGTCGCCGGGTCTACCGGCCATCAGCGGATCATGGCCATCACGTACGCCCACCTGGGCGCGTACGGGCTGCCGGAGCCCGACCTGACCGATGCCATCCGCCTGTTGCGCAGCACGTACCAGGGGTTCTTCGCCATCGAGGCGAGCAGCGGGTTCGGCCATCCGCGCGACCTGCAGGCCTCGTGGGAGAAGATCCTCGACGCGCTCGACAACGCGCTCACCCACTGGCGCGTGTCCTCCTAGCGCCATTCCGTACGCAAGGGAAGAAGCATGAAACCGATCACCCGGGTCGCGCCTACCTGGTCGCCGAGCGCGGCGGCGACCTGGTCGGCGTCACCCTGCGCCTGGCGCCGTCGCCAACCTGGACGCCTTCCTCGCCAAGGTGCTGGACGGCAGCGTGTCGTGACGTTGGCGGGGGCGGCGTCCAGCTCTCGCCGGCGGACGGGAAGGGCCGCCCGCGGCCTCGGCCGGCTTCCCGTCGCGGCCACCGTCGCCACCTGAGCGGGCGGTGCGCGATGGGGCGCCGGCGTGAACGTCGCCCATGGCTTGGACCGCGCGTCCGTGCCTTCCGGTTCCCTCGGCGAACGACTTTCCGGGTTCGCATCCGAATGGTCCTCACGTTGCCGCACGCCCAGTATCGAGATACTCTCACCATCCCGATGTCATCATCATGTGAATGGTCGAGGAGCGGCGATGACCGAGGTGCCCCGGATGGACCTGAGCGACCCCGCGGTGCTGGCAAACCCGCTCACCGCGTTCTCCCAGGTGCGTGAGCTGTCGCCCGTGGTGCGGCTGGCCGCGCCCGGGTTCGGCCCGTTCTGGGCCGTGACGCGGCGCGCGGAGGCCAGGGCCATGCTCAGCGACCCGCGCCTGAAGACCAGCGTGGACAGCTACCCGCAGTTCGACGTGCCCGAGCACTGCCGGCGGTACATGCGCACCATGTCCGTGCTGAACGGCTCCGAGCACTCCCGGCTGCGCCGGCTCGTCGCTCCCGCGTTCACGCCGCGCAAGGCCGCCGCGTCCAGGCCCCGCATGGAGCGGATCGCCGGCCGCCTCCTCGACGAGCTGCCCGGGCACGCCGCCGCGGACGGCGCCGTCGACCTGCTGGCCCACTTCGCGCGGCCCCTGCCGATCGAGGTGATCTGCGAGCTGGTCGGCATCCCCGCCGCCGACCGCCCCCGCTGGCGCGGGTACGGCGCCGCCGTCGCCGCCGGGCACGGCCAGGGCCTGCGGGAGGCCGTCCCGGCCATCATGGAGGGCGCCACGGCGGCCGTCGCCCGCGGCATCGCCGAGCCCGGCGACGACCTGGTCTCCGACCTCGCCCGCGTCATGGAGGAGGGCGGCGACCGGCTCAGCGAGGTCGAGCTGGTCACCATGGTCTGGCAGCTGGTCCTGGCCGGCCAGACGCCTGCCAACCTCATCGCCAACGCCGTGCTCACCCTGCTCGGCCACCCCGAGCAGCTCGCCGCCCTGCGCGCCGGCCCGGAGCTCATGCCGCGCGCCGTCGAGGAGCTGACGCGCTGGTGCGGCCCCCAACTGCTGACGATCCCGCGCTTCCCCGCCGAGGACGTCGAGATCGGCGGCGTGCTCATCCCGAGAGGAGAGCCCGTCACCGCCGCGATCGCCGCCGCCAACCGGGACCCCCGCGCGTTCGACGATCCCGGCACGTTCGACATCCGGCGGGAGGCGTCCGGTCACCTCGGGTTCGCGCACGGCCCCCACTTCTGCGCCGGCGCCTCGCTGGCCCGGGTGCAGACGGGCGCCGCGCTCGGCGCGCTGCTGCGCCGCTTCCCCGACCTGGCGCTCGCCGGCGACGTCGCGTACACCCCCGACCCGGGCACGCTGCGCCTGGCCTCCCTGCCCGTGACGCTGCGCCCGAACGGCTGAGGCGCCCGATGACCCGCACAGGCAGGCGCGAGAACCAGCTGGGCTGCTCGTTCTGCGGCAAGCGGCAGGACGAGGTGCGCAAGCTCATCGCGGGCCCGCCGTCCGTGTACATCTGCGAGGCGTGCGTGGCCGTCTGCACCGAGCTGATCGCCGAGGAACGCGCGGACGGCGGCGAGACCGCCAGGGACTTCCCCAAGCCCCGGGAGATCCACGCGTTCCTGGATCAGTACGTGATCGGCCAGGAACCGGCCAAGAAGACGCTCGCGGTCGCGGTGCACAACCACTACAAGCGCCTGAGCGCACCCGCCGGGGCGGAGCCCGTCGAACTCGGCAAGTCCAACGTGCTGCTGGCCGGCCCCACCGGCAGCGGAAAGACGCACCTGGTGCGCACGCTCGCGCGAATGCTCGACGTGCCCTTCGCGATCGTCGACGCCACCGCCCTCACCGAGGCCGGATACGTCGGAGAAGACGTCGAGAACGTGCTGCTCTCGCTCATCCGGGCGGCCGGCGACGACCTCGTCCGCGCCGAGACCGGCATCGTCTACATCGACGAGATCGACAAGATCGCCCGCAAGGGCGAGAACCCGTCGATCACGCGCGACGTCTCCGGCGAGGGCGTCCAGCAGGCCCTGCTGAAGATCATCGAGGGCGCGGTCGCGTCCGTCCCGCCGCAGGGCGGCAGGAAGCACCCGCACCAGGACGTCCTCCAGCTCGACACGGCCGGCGTGCTCTTCATCGCCGGCGGCGCGTTCCCCGGCCTGGAGGAGATCGTCGAGCGGCGCGTCGCCCGCCGGCGTTCGGGGTTCGGCGCCACGCCACCCGGCGCGGACGAGGACGTCCTGTCCCGGCTCATGCCGCAGGACCTGGTGGCGTACGGGCTGATCCCCGAGCTCGTCGGCCGGCTCCCCGTGGTGACGACGCTGCGGCCGCTCGACCGCGCGGCGCTGACGCGGATGCTCACCGAGCCGCGCAATGCGCTGATCAGGCAGTACCGCAGGCTGTTCGAACTCGACGGGGTCGAGCTCGAGTTCGAGGAGGATGCCGTGGCCGCCGTCGCCGAGCAGGCGCTGCTGCGCCGCACCGGTGCCAGGGCCGCCCGGGCGATCCTCGAGGAGGTGCTGCTCAACGTGATGTACGAGGTGCCGGGCCGGGACGACGTGGCCCGCGTCGTGGTCACCCGCGACACGGTCCTCGCCAACGTCAACCCGACCCTCGTGCCGCGCAGCCACCACGACGGCGAACCGCGCGAGAAATCCGCCTGAGCCCCGCGCCGGGCGGCCACCAGGCGGTGCCTGACCCCCGTTCAGGCCTGCGCGGGCGGGTTGTCCGCGCCGTCGAAGATGCGGCAGATCATCACCGTCGGCGGCCCGGCGGTCTCCGCGTACGGCTCGCTGTCGTCGCGCGGCTCGTAGCCGAGTTTCCTGGCCGAGGCGAGATCCCAGTGCCGCCGGGTGTTGGCCGACATGCCGAAGTGCACGCTCCACCCGGGGCCGGCCGTCAGCGCCGCCAGCAGCAGCGCGCCCGCGTCCCGGCCGGACAGCCACATGCCCAGGTACCTCGCCTCGTCCAGCGCGTAGCCGGTCGAGCCGAGCCGCAGGCAGACCACGGAAGCGCCGGTCAGCTCCGCGTGCAGCCGGCCGAGGTTCTCCGTGACGACCTTGCTGAGCCCGTACGCGCAGCAGGGCCGGGGTTCCCACGCAGGGTCCACCGGACGGTGCTCCGGCCGGTTGTACTCACCCATGGCGTGCACCGTGCTGGCCAGCACCACCCGCGGCACGCCCTGTCCGGCGGCGGCGTCGAGCACGCGGCGGGTGAGCGCCACGTTGGCGCGGTAGACCTCCTCCCACGTCGCGTGCGGCCTGGGGTCGCCCGCGAGGTGGACCAGCCCCGACGCCCCGGCCAGCGCCCGCTCGGCCACCCCCGGCTCGGCCAGGTCGGCCACCATGGACTCCTCGCCGGGCAGGGTCGCCCCGGCCACCCGGTCGACGACGCGCAGCCGGTGCTCCGCCAGCAGCGCGGGCCGCACCAGGCTGCCCACCCGCCCGAAACCGCCAGTGATCACCACAGGACCCATGCCGTGCCCCCGTTCCGCTCTCCACCTCGACTGTAGGCCGGTGATCAGGGGACGGACAGGACCTTTGCGACAGGGATCTGCTAGCGTGACCATCCCCGAACGGACCGGCCAGGGAGGTGAGACCCATTACCGCTGTGACAGGCTGGGTGCTCCCCTTCCCGGCCAGGCGGACCACCGGGACCAGGTGACCGCGGGAGCGCCCATCGGCATCCCGGAAGGCTTCCATGTCTGCTTTCTCGTCACCCGTCCAGACCGCTGAGACCGTCACGAGGCTGCGCGCCGCAGGATGCGTGTTCGCCGAGGACGAGGCGGCATTGCTCCTCTCCACCGCGTCGACCCCCGAGGTCCTGGCCGGCATGGTCGCCAGGCGGGTCGCCGGCGAGCCGCTCGAACACGTGCTGGGCTGGGCGGAGTTCTGCGGCCTGCGCGTCGTCGTCGAGCCGGGGGTGTTCGTGCCCCGGCCGCGCACGGAGTTCCTCGTCCGCCGGGCCGTCGCGCTGGCCCGCGCGGCCGCCGGCCCGCCCGTGATCCTCGACCTGTGCTGCGGCACGGGCGCGATGGGGGCAGCGGTGATCGCCGAGCTCGCCGGCGCCGGGGGAGGCGGGGCCGAGGTGCACGCCGCCGACCTCGACCCGGCCGCCGTGCGCTGTGCGCGGCGCAACCTCCCGGGCGCGCACGTCCACGAGGGCGACCTGTTCGAGCCGCTGCCCTCGTCGTTGCGCGGCCGGGTCGGCCTCCTCATCGCCAGCCCGCCGTACGTGCCGTCGGGGTCGATCGGCCTGCTGCCGTCCGAGGCCCGGCTGCACGAGCCGCTGACGGCGCTCGACGGAGGAGGCGACGGCCTCGACGTCGCCCGGCGGGTGATCGCCGGGGCGCCGCGGTGGCTGGCGCCGGGCGGCCACCTGCTGATCGAGACGAGCGAACGCCAGGCGGAGGCCACCGCCGCGGCCGTGGCGGGCGCCGGGCTGCGCGCCCGTGTCGAGCGTTCGGAGAAACTGGACGCCACCGCCGTCATCGGCACCCGCCCCTGACCCCGCACACCTGACCGGCGACGTGCGGGAGGCGCGTGAAGCGGCGTCGACGGCATTGGGCGCCGGGGCCGGTCCACGGATAATCGGTGGGTCATCGTCGAAGGAGGACGCGCGTGCGGAAGTTATCGATGGTCGCCGTGATGCTGGCCGGCCTGGCCGTCCCCGCCGGGGGCGCCGCCGCGACGCCCGGCGACTACTGGGTCGCCGGAGGGGACCAGACGGGCAGGAGACTGCTGGCCTTCGATCCCGCCGTCACCGACTGGAACAGCTCGGCGGCCGTGAAGTGGTCGTGGGAGCCGAGCGTCACGCCCGGCCGCTTCTCCGGCGACGAGGTGTCGGCGTTCGGGCTCATCGCCGACTTCAAGCTGCGTACGAGGCCGTCCGGCGCGCAGAGCGTCGTCGTCGCGGCCGTCGTGTCCTATCCGGAGGGGCTCCGCCAGTGGGCACGGATCCTGCCGGGCAACCTGCACGCCGCCGAGCTGTTGCCCGACGGCAACATCGCGGTCGCCGCCTCCACCGGCGGCTACGTCAGGGTGTACGCGTCCTCGCAGGGGCCGAACGCGGCCACGTACGCCGAGTTCAGGCTGACCGACGCGCACGCCGCCCTGTGGGACCCGGCGATCAGGCGGTTGTGGGTCATCGGCCAGGACCCCGCGTCCGGGCAGCACATCCTGGCGGCGCTCGCCGTGGAGGGCACCACCGCCCGGCCGACGCTGCGCGAGGACATCCAGCGCAGGGCGGTCCTGCCGACCGGCGGCGGGCACGACGTGTACGGCCACGCCACCGACCCCGGCAAGCTCTGGCTCACCACGGGCTCGGCCGCCTACCTGTACGACAAGGCCACCAGGACCTTCGACGGAGACCTGCCGGGCGGCGCCAACCGGGCCGCGGTGAAGTCCATCGGCAACCAGCCGTCCGGGCAGATCGTGCAGACCAGGCCCGACTCCTCCAAGACGCCGCCGGGCGCGTGCACCGACAGCACCTGGTGCACCGACACCGTCGACTTCTTCGCGCCCGCCATGACGCGCAGGCGCACGGGCGCGGCCTTCTACAAGGCGCGCGTGTGGAGCCCGTACTACGGCGTCGCCGACCAGAGCCTGCGCGGCACGGTGTGGGGGCGCACCCGCAGCCCCTCGGGCTCCTGGGCTTCCGACGCGACCGAGATCGACGCGAACGGCGGTATCTCCGACGTGGCCGTGGCGGCGTTGCCGGACGGCAGCCTGCATGTGCAGACGCTGGTGCCGGGGGCGGGGGTCTGGGACCGCACGCGGAGAGCCGGTGGCCGCTGGGCGGGCTCCGTCAAGATCGACGAGAACGGCGCCGTGCACGCGCTCTCGGCCGCCGGGCTGCCCGACGGCACGCTCCAGGTGCAGACCGCGGTGCCGGGCGCGGGAGTGTGGAACCGCTCGCGCAGTACGGCCGGGGCGTGGGCCAGTTCGGTGAAGATCGACGCCAACGGGTCGGTGACCGCCCTGTCGAGCGCCGCTCTGCCGGACGGCGGGCTGGAGGTGCAGACCGTGGTGCCCGGGTCCGGGGTGTGGAACCGGTCGCGCAGCGCGGCCGGGGCCTGGGCCGGCGCGGCGGTGAAGGCCGACGGCGACGCCGACGTCCTGCACGTCTCGGCCGCGGTGCTCGGCGACGGCACCCTGCACCTCCTCACGCTTCCTGACATTTCTTGATCCAAGGAAGATATGCGGCACGGGCGCCGGGAAAAGGGGAATTTCCCTGATTTCTGTGGTGACGTGCGAGTTTGGCGTCCGTGGACTTCCCTGGTGATCCGCGATTTCATGTCCTCCGTCGATTTCGCTCGACGGCCGGTGAAATTACGGGGGATCATATGGGTCGTTCGCGGAAAATAATGGAAATAACCATCGCGTTCGCGATGGTGGTGAGCGCCGCGCCGCCGGCGGCGGCAGGGAGCGCGCCGCCGGCGTCCGTCCGGATCACGCGCTTCCTGGGCGAGCAGCGGGTGCCGCACCTGGTGCAGTTCGCGGGGACCACCGTGGGCGGTCTGTCCGGAATCGACCGCGACCCCCGCACCGACACGTGGTATTTCGTCTCCGACGACCGCTGGCGCTACAACCCCGCCCGCTTCTACACCGGGCGGCTCGACATCGACCGCCGGTCGGGGGCGTTCTCCGGAATACGCCTGACGGGAGTCACGACGATGCTCAGGGCCGACGGGACACCGTACCCGGCCTACGGCAAGCAGGGGTCGGCCGATCCGGAGTCCATCAGGTACGACCGGTGGAGCCGGCGGCTGTTCTGGGGCGACGAAGGAGATCGACCGGACACCCGAAATCCGGATATTCCGGTGTCGTCCCCGGCGGTGCGCTCGATGGACCACCGCGGCCGCCACACGAGCGCTCTGCCCCTGCCGGAGAACCTGCGGCTCACGACCGCCGAGACCGGGCCGCGGCGCAATTTCGGGTTCGAAGGCCTGGCCGTGTCCAGGCGTACGATCACCGCCGTGACCGAGGGCCCGCGCTACGAGGACGGGCAGCCGCCGACGGCCGAACGCGGCGCGCCCGCGCGGCTGACCGTGTGGAACCGCCAGGGCACCCTGGAAGGCCAGTACGTCTACCCGCTCGACCCGCTGCCCGCCGCGCCCGTCCCGTCCACGGGGCACTCGGACACCGGCGTGTCCGAGTTGCTGGCCATCGACGAGTCCCGCTACCTGGCGCTGGAGCGTTCCTGGGTCGAGGGCACCGGCTACCGCGCGAAGCTCTACGAGATCAACCTGCGCGACGCCACCAACGTGCTGGAGAGGGCCGCACTGGCGAGCGGGAGCCCGTACCGCGCGGTGACCAAGCGCCTGGTCTTCGACCTCGGCACCTTCCGGCCCCCGGTGCAGAACTGGGAGAGCCTGGCCTGGGGGCCACGCCTGGCCGGCGGCGAGTGCACGCTCGTGATCGGCTCCGACGACAACTTCGACGAGCGCGAGTCGACCAACTTCCTGGTGTTCGGCGCGACAGGCTGCCGCTGACCCCACGCGGTGCCGGCGCGTCCCGCCGGCCGCCCGGGTCCGCACGGGTGGGCCGCCCTCTGCGCGGGGAGGGCGGCTCGAGCCGTCCGGGGCCCGCGGCCGTGCGCCAAGGCCGGTGGCGGGCCCGCCGCGGGAGGTTGCCGAGGTGGATGACTCCCTGCTCCGGGGTAGCTGTGCGGGACAGGGACAGGCCGGACGGGAGGGCGGCGATGAGCGGACCGATCGTGGTCGGGATCGACGGGACGGACCGGGCCTGGACCGCGCTGACGTGGGCCGCGGACGACGCCGCGCGGCGCGGGCGGCCGCTGCGGATCGTCCACGTACGCGAGCCGTGGCAGCCGGAGCGGCCGCTGGCGGGCACGCGCCTGACCCTGAGCGAGCGCTGCGAGGCGCTGCTGTCGGACGCCGTCGAGAGGGTTCGCGCCATGGCGCCCGAGGTGGAGACGACGGCCGTGCTGATCACCGGCGCGGTGGTCGAGCGGCTGCGGACCGAGGGCGCCGACGCCGACAGCCTGGTGCTGGGCAGCAGGGGACGGGGCGCGATCGCCGGCCTGATGCTGGGCTCCACCGGGTTCGCGCTGGCCGGGCACGTACGCTGCCCCGCGGTCATCGTGCACGAGCCGCCCGGGCCGGAACGCGGCGAGGTCGTGGTGGGGTACGACGGGTCCGCCGACGCCGACGCGGCCCTCGCGTACGCGCTGGAGCAGGCGAACGCGCGCAGAGCGCGGGTCCGGGTCGTGTACGGCCGCCAGGTGTCCGTGCTGGCGCCCCACCCCGTGGGGTACGGGCCGCTGCCGGGGGCCGGGTTCGGCCAGGAACTGGAGGCGGCGATGGAGCCGTGGCGGGAGATGTACCCGGACGTGCCGATCGAGGACTCCTTCGTCGACCGGCACCCGGTTCCCGCGCTGGTACGCGCGTCCAGCGCCGCCGACCTGGCGGTGGTCGGGTCGCGCGGGCTGAGCAGGCTCACCGCGACGGTGCTCGGCACGGTGAGCCACGGCGTGCTCCAGCGGGCCCACTGCCCGGTCGCCGTGGTACGCGCCCCCTTTCGGCCGTCACCATGACCTGAGCTTCATGAACACCGTCCGGCGGGCCCCGTGAGGTGTGCTCACACGCCGTGGATGCGGCGGCCCGTGATCTGCCGCGGGGAGATGCGGACGTAGAGGAGCCGCTCGCCGCCCGCCCAGGGGGTGACACCGGAGCCTGCCGCGTCCGCCACCTCCTCGGCCGGCACGTGATGGGCGGGACCCTGCACCAGGACGCTCCAGCCCTCGCGGTTGACCTCGTCGATCCGGTCGATCTCGAAGGCGATCACGATGTCGACCCCCTTCACCCCGCTGCGCAGGTCCTCGTCCATGGCGCCGCCCGCCGCGGTGCGGAAGACGATGTCGCCGTCGTGCAGCTTGTAGTTGACGGGCAGCACCGTCGGCCCGTGCGAGCCGTTGAAGGCCACCCGGCCGATCCCGCCGGATTCGATCAGCCGCAGGCACTCCTCCCGGTCCAGCACTTCCAGGGTGGGATGGGCCATGGCGGGGCCGCGTCCGGGCGGACGGTCCCGGCCGCCGCCGAGCAGCTCCTCGACCGTGGTCTGCAGGGCGTCCGCCAGGCGGTAGAGGGCGCCGGTGTCGGGCGTGTCGGCGTTCTCTTCCAGATATTTCACGTAACCGGGTGACATGTCGGCTTTGTCGGCGACCTGCTCCCGGGTCAAACCGAGACGTTCGCGGTGATGAATGATGCGGCGTCCGAAATCGCCGGTACCAGTCATGATCACATCTCCTCGCGTATAGGTGCGGCGCACGGTGCCGTTGATGCGCGCCTCGCGATGGTCGGCGTCGACGAAGATCTGGCGCCCGTGGTAGCGCAGCGGCATGCACACCAGGCCGAGCCGCTCGGGCACCAGCGGGTCCAGCCGCAGCCGCCCGCCCCGTTCGAGCTCCAGGCCCAGGTAGCAGCTCTGCAGCAGGTCGAGCGTGCCGCCCATGGCTCCCAGGTGGATGCCCTCCGCGGTCGTGCCGCCCTGCACGTCACTGACGTCACCGGTGAGGGCCTCGATGAAGAACTCCCAGGACCGCTCCCGGTTGCGGCGGGCCAGGATCCAGGCGTGCACGACGGCGCTGAGCGTGGAGCCGTGGCTGGTGCGCCGCAGGTAGTAGGAGATCGTCCTGGAGATCAGGCCGGGGTCGGGCGCGTAGCCGAGCCGTTCCAGGATCGCGGTCAGCTGCTCGTCGCCCAGCAGGTAGCAGAGCATGAGCGTGTCGGCCTGCTTGGAGGCCTGGTAGCGGTTGACGTCGTCGCCGTCGGCCTCCAGCGCCCGGTCCAGGCGGCGCACGCCGCGATAACGCTCCCAGTCGAGCTCCAGCAGATCACCGTACCCCGTGAACTGGCTGATGACGCCGCGGTGGAAGTCGACCCTCATGCGGCGGCTGACGTCGTCCCAGCGGGCCAGCTCGGCGGCCGGCGGCGCCAGCTGCGGCGCCAGCACGGCGGTCTCGCGGGCGAGCGTCATCAGCCACACGGTCATGACGTTGGTGTAGGCGTTGTTCGCCACGCCGGGTTCGTCGGAGCCCGGGTAGGCGTCGTGATACTCGTCGGGGCCCATGACGCCGCGGATCTCGTAGCGGCCGTCGCGCAGCTCGGCCAGCGAGGCGAAGAACCTGGCGATGTCGAGCACCAGCTCCGCGCACCACGGCGGCATCGAGCCGGTGGCCAGGTAGTGGTGCCACACGTTGTAGGCGATGGCCAGGCCGACGTGGCGCTGGCGGTGGGAGTTGTCCGGCAGCCAGCGGCCGGAGACGGGATTGAGGTGCAGCCTCTGCGTCTCCTCGCGCCCGTCGCTGCCGCTCTGCCACGGGAACATCGCGCCTTCGTACCCGGCCTCCGCGGCCGCGTCCCTGGCCTCGGGCAGGCGCCGCCAGCGGTAGCGCAGCAGGCCGAGCGAGATCTCGGGAAAGCGCAGGTTCAGCCACGGCTCCACGAACAGCTCGTCCCAGAACACGTGCCCCCGGTACGCCTCGCCGTGCAGACCCCGGGCGGGCACCCCGGCGTCGAGGTCGGCGGTGTGCGGGGAGAGCGTCTGGAGCAGGTGGAAGACGTACAGGTGGACGAGCTGCGACAGCTCGGGGCCGTCCACGTCGAGCCGGGCCCGCCGCCACAGGCACTCCCACGCCGACGCGTGGCGGGCCAGCAGCTCGTCGAAGCGCGGCGCGCGGCGTACGTGACGCAGGGCCGACGAGCGCGGGTCGTGGCCGGCGGGGTCGCGCGAACTCGTCAGCGCCACGGTCTTGGTGATCCGGGCCGGCTCACCCTCGGCCAGGTCGAGCACGTGGTCGGAGGTGATGTGGTCGCCGCCCAGCGCGGGCCGCGCGGACGGCGTGTCCCCGTCGATCCTGGAGGCCAGCGCCACCATGACGCGCGCGTTGCGCGTGGTCGCCGTCAGCCAGGCCATGCCGTTGTCCGCGCCCGTCTCGTGCCCGGTGAGATGGTCGCCGCGCAGGTCGCGGTAGCGGGCGACGCCGCAGTTCGTCACCCGGCCCTCCAGCGTGCAGCGCACCCGCATCGGCCCCGACCAGTTCTCCGCGGTGAACGTGGTCTCCAGCGCGGCCAGCGTGGGGTCGGCCATGGACACCAGACGGCGCTGGCGTACGCGCGTGACCCGGCCCGCGCCGTCGCGCCAGCGCAGCTCCCGCGTCAGCACGCCGTGCCGCAGGTCCAGCTCGTGCCGGTAACGCAGCAGTCCGGCCTCCTCGGGCCGGAACCAGCCGCACTCCGGAGTGGCGAACGTCAGCGGCAGCCAGTCGGGCAGGTTGACGATGTCCTCGTTCGTCACCGTACGGCCGGCCACCACCGAGTCGAGCCGGTCGTAGCAGCCCGCCAGGTACGTGCCCGGGGTGCGCGGCTGCCCGTCGGGGGTGGCCCCCCGCGTCGCGAACCGGCCGTTGCCGAGCGTGCACAGCGCCTCGCGCAGTCCTTCGCCGGCGGCGTCGAATCCCTCGTAGACGAGCGTCCAGGCGTTCATCGCCGCCCCACGGGCACCCGCCCGGTCACGCTCGCGTCGGCCAGGTCGGCCACCACCGCGTCGGCGCCGGCCGCGCGCATCGGCGCCTCCTGCGAGCCGCTCCTGTCCACCGCGACGATCAGCCCGAACCCGCCCCTGCGGCCGGCCTCGACCCCGGGCAACGCGTCCTCGACGATCGCCACCTCGGTCGCGGACACCTGCAGGCGGTGGGCCGCCTCCAGGAACAGCGCGGGATCCGGCTTGCCCGGCAGCCCCAGCCCGGCCGCGTCGTCGCCGTCGACCACCGCGTCGAACAGGTGCATCAGTCCGGCGGACGCCACCACCGCGCGGCAGTGCCTGCTGGCCGAGACCACCGCCGTACGGGCCCCGCGGCGCCGCAACTCGTGCAGCAGCGCGACGGTCGAGGGGAACGCGGCCACACCGTGCTTGTCGATCTGCTCCTGGAACAGCGCGTCCTTGGCCAGCCCGAGCCCGTGAACGGTCGGTGCCCCCGGCTCGTCGCGCGGGCCGCCTTCCGGCAGCGAGACGCCGCGCGAGGCCAGGAACGTCCGTACCCCGTCGAGCCGCGGCCGGCCGTCCACGTACGCCAGGTAGTCGGCGCGGATGTCGAACGGCGCCGCCCCCCGGCCCCGCAGGAAGGCGTCGAACACGTGCTTCCACGCGGCCGCGTGCACCCGCGCCGTGTCGGTGACCACCCCGTCGGTGTCGAAGACCACCGCGCGGAGTCTGCTCAGGTCGAAGGTGGACATGTCAGGACGCTACCCGCGTACGGGGCCGCCAGCCCTGACCGTGCGACCCGGCTACCGGACGGGACGGACGGGACGGCCACCACGCGGGCTTCCCGCGGTCCTGGGCCATCGGGGGTACGTTGGGTTCGCCACCGTGAGCGCTGTCGCAGGAGGTCCGCATGAAGGTGTTCCGCGTGCCGCTCCCGCTGGCGGCGCTCCCGGTCGCCGTCGCGGTCACCGTCGCCGGCTGCGGGGGCGGGACGGACCAGGAGGCGACGGCCACCGCGCCTCCCTCGACCGCGCCTTCCTCGATCGGGCCGCCCTCGACCGCGCCCACCGGCCCGCCCAGCCCGTCCGGCTCGCCCTCGACCGCCCCGGACGCCGGCACGCCCGCGCCGGGCGAGTCGCTCGTCGCCGGCCGCTACCAGCCGCTGTGGCCGTTCTCCACCCAGGAGGAGGCGGCGCGCTGGCGGGAGGCCCGGGGCGAGGACGGCGACCAGGCATGGCACCTCGACGCCGCCCGCACCGCGCTCGCCTTCACCCGCGACTACCTCGGCTTCACCGAGATCGACCGGGCCGTCAAGACCGAGCAGGAAGGCGTGCACGCGCGCGTGCACGTCGGCTACCGCAGCCAGGAGGGCGACCGGCCGGCGGTCGCGGCCGTCGTGCACCTCATGCGGTACGGGCCGGGCGAGGACGCCCCGTGGGAGGTCGTCGGCACCGACGACACCTCGTTCACGCTGACGAAGCCGGCGTACGGCACCGCCGTGACCTCGCCGCTCACCGTGGGCGGGCGCATCTCGGGCGTGGACGAGAGCATCACCGTCCACGTGCGCCGGCCGGGCTCGGACGCCCCGCTGGGCGAGCGGTGCTGCGTGCCCGCCGGCGGGCGGAAGGCACCCTGGTCGGCCACGGTCGACTTCACGGCCCGGCCGGGCAGGACCCTCACGGTCGTGGTCTCCACGGGCGGTCACGTGGCGACGGTCGAGCGCTTCGCGGTGACGGGCGTCACCGTCACGTCCTGAAGGCCGGTGCGGACCGCGGCATCGTCAGGCCGGTGAGAGCGTCCCAAGGCCTTGCGATCGGCGGTGCCGGCGGCGCGAACCCGGCTCAGCCGACCGGCGCCGCCCGCAGCTTCTCGCGATATGCGCGGTTCACCGCCATCAGCTCGTCGAGCGCGTCGCGGGTGCGGACGAGGTCGGCGATGTGCGCGGAGAGCCGGTCGCGCTCCTGCGCCATCCGTTCCAGGGCGGCGTCGGAGGTTTCCTCGCTGGGCGAATCGACGCACGGGAGCACTTCGGCGATGGTGCGGCTGGACAGGCCCGCGGCGTACAGGCGCTGGATGAGCGTGACCCGTTCGACCACGTCGTCCGTGTAGTGCCGCTGCCCGCTCGCGCTGCGGGTGCTGGCGAGCAGCCCCTGCTCCTCGTAGTAGCGCAGCGACCGGACGCTGGCTCCCGTGTGTGACGCGAGCTCACCGATGCGCACGTCGTCCTCCCCGTGTGATCTCCGGCACAAGACCTGCCTCTGACATTCATGTGAGCTTTGAGCCTACTCGGCGCACCGCGCTCGCCCGCCGCCACCTGCCGACCCCGGCGGCTAACATGGATGACCGTTCGTTGACCAGCGGAGGCATCATGGGCAGGCCCCGGACGACCAGCGACGAGGCGATCATCCAGGCCGCCGCCCGCGCGATCGGCCGGCACGGGCCGCAGAGCCTCACCCTGGCCGCGGTCGCCCAGGAGGCCGGGCTGTCCCCGGCCACCCTGGTGCAGCGGTTCGGCTCCAAGCGCGGCCTGCTCCTCGCGGTGGCCGGGCAGGCCGGGGAGAGCGTGGCGCGGCCGTTCCTGCGGGCCAGGCAGGAGCACGGGTCGCCGCTGGAGGCGCTGCGGGCCGCCGTGGCAGGCCTGTCGGAGAGCGTGGCCACCCCCGAAGAGCTGGCCCACAGCCTCGGCTTCCTGCAACTCGACCTGACCGACCCCGAGTTCCGCGCGCACGCCGCCGAGCACGCCCGGCGTACGCGCGAGGAGATGGCCGCGCTGCTGGCCGAGGCGGTGGCGGCGGGGGAGCTCGCGGGCGAGACGGACGTCGCGCGGCTGGCCCGCGCGGTGCAGGTGACCTACAACGGCGTGCTCATCCTCTGGGCGCTGACCGGCGAGGGGGCCCTCGCCGACGCGATGCGCGACGCCCTCGACGAGACGCTGGGCCCCCACAGGAAGCTCTGACCCTTCGCGGGACGGCTGCGCCGGCGCGCGATTCGGTATACCGAAAAATGGCCCGTGCAGGCTGAGGGCAGTGGTGGCGCTGGTACAAGGGAGGCGAACCGATCTTCCAGTGTGGGAGCGTTCCCACCGGTAGTTGAAGAGAGAACCCTGTGCACCACCAGCACCTCAGGCTCCCGGCGCTCTTAGCCGGCGCCGCCCTCGTCCTCGCCCTCGGCGCGAGCCCCGGCCACGCCGCCCCTCCCGGCCAGACCGCCACCGGGGTCCCCGCCACGGCCGGCCAGGTCGCCGCCGAAGCCGGCGAACCCCTGACCATCACGCTGATCACCGGCGACGTCGTCACGTACACGCCGGTCAAGGACGGCGTGCCCAAGATCTCCATCCAGGAGGCCCCGCGCCCCGGCGGCACGCCGGTCAGCTTCGCGACCCTCCCGGCCGGGAGCGGCGGCCGGCTGGTCCTGCCGTCCGACGCCGCCCCCCTGGTCAGCTCGGGGACCCTGGACGAGACGCTGTTCGACGTCGACACGCTGGCCCGCGAAGGGCGTACCGACCGCATCCCGTTGCTGGTCACCTACCGGGGCGAGCCCGCCGCGTCCGCGCTGCCCGCGACCGCGAGAGCCCTGGCCGGCGCCGCGGACGTGCGCCCGCTGCCCAGCATCGACGGGGCCGCGCTCACCGTGAAGCCGGCCGACGCGGGCCGGTTCTGGAACGGCTTCCTCGGCGAGCGGCCCGCGCTCGAGAGAACGGCGGGCGGCATCGCCAAGCTCTGGCTGGACCGGCAGGTCACCGCATCGCTCGACAAGAGCGTGCCGCTCATCGGCGCGCCCGCCGGCTGGGAGAAGGGCTTCGACGGCACCGGGACCAAGGTCGCCGTGCTCGACACGGGCATCGACGCCGAGCACCCCGACCTCGCGGGCAAGATCGCCGCCAGCGAGAACTTCTCCACCTCGCCGAGCATCACCGACAAGCAGGGCCAC
Organism: Nonomuraea sp. B10E15; assembly: GCF_039871615.1. Lineage (NCBI taxonomy): Bacteria > Bacillati > Actinomycetota > Actinomycetes > Streptosporangiales > Streptosporangiaceae > Nonomuraea > Nonomuraea sp. B10E15. The sequence goes on along the minus strand of NZ_JBDPMB010000004.1, from coordinate 36,665 downwards.
GGCACCCACGTCGCCTCCACCATCGCCGGCTCCGGCAGCGCGTCGGGAGGGACGTACAAGGGCGTCGCGCCCGGCGCCTCCCTGCTGATCGGCAAGGTGCTCGGCGACAACGGCAGAGGCGAGTGGTCGTGGGCCATCGCCGGCATGGAATGGGCAGCCGAGCAGGGCGCCGACGTGGTCAACCTGAGCCTGGGCAGTTGCTGCGGCGACGGCACCGACCCGATGAGCCAGGCCGTGGACGAGCTCACCAGGAAGCACGGCACGCTGTTCGTGGCCGCCGCGGGCAACGCCGGGCAGACGCTCACGGTGGACACCCCCGCCGCCGCCGGCGAGGCCGTCGCCGTCGGGTCGGTCGACAAGGACACCGGCACGTCGCTGAGCGGCTTCTCCAGCAAGGGACCCCGGTTGTACGACGCGGCCGTCAAGCCGAACATCGTCGCCCCAGGCGACGGCATCGTGGCCGCCCTCTCCTCCGCCTCGTCCGGCAAACCGTACCCGGGCAACGAGCGCTACACCGCCGGCTCGGGCACCTCCATGGCCACCCCGCACGTGGCCGGCGCCGCGGCGATCCTGGCCCAGCAGCACCCCGGCTGGGACGCCGGCGAGCTGCGCGACGCGCTGACCTCCACCGCCGCGCGCGACGGCGGCCACAGCTGGTTCGAGCAGGGCAGCGGCCGCGTCGACGTGGCCCGCGCGGTCGCCCAGCAGGTGTTCGCGACGTGGGCCGTCGACTTCCGCGTGCTCGCCGGCGAGCCGGTCACGCGGCAGGTCACCTACCGCAACACCGGGAACGAGGACGTCACCCTGTCCGTCGCGCCCGCGACCCGCGGCTGGAGCGGCAGGCCCGCGCCCGAAGGGGCGGTGCGCCTCAGCACCGGGAGCGTCACCGTGCCCGCGAACGGCTCCGCCACCGTCGACGTCACCGTCGATCCCGCCAAGGGGGAGGCCGGCGCGTACGGCGGCTGGATCACCGCGAGCGGCGGCGGCGCCGAACTGGTCACGCCGTTCAGCTACTACACCGGCCTGCCCACCCACCAGCTGACCGTCTCGCTGGTCAACTCCTACGGCTTCAAGGAGTTCGGCAGCGGACGCGCGGGCACCGAGCCGCTCGTCTACTACATCCCGACGAAACGGAAGGTCAGCCCCGAGGACCCGTTCCACCCGGCCGGTTACTACACCGCGCGCACCGACGCCCAGGGCAACAGGCAGGTGCCGCTGCCCGCGGGCGAGTACGAGGTCGTCACGGTGATCCACGACGCGACGACCGCGAACCGTACCAGCATGGTCATCGCGACCGTCACGCTCGACGGCGACAGGACCGTCACCCTGGACGCCCGCGACACCGTGCCGATCAGGCCGGTCACCAAGGAGAAGACGGAAGGCGACGGAAGGGCCTGGTACGTCCGCACGTTCACCGACCGCAACAACCCCGTCTCCGTGTACGCGGGCACCGCTCCCGGCCAGGACCTCCACGTCACGCCCGTCGGCGAGGTCCCGGTCGGCGAGATGCGGCTCTCCCACGGGTGGCGGCTCGACCCGGCCGCGCTGACCTCCGCGACCGCGGGCCGGCTCCGGCTCGACCCCGTCTACGACGTCGCCGGCATGCACGCCGCCCTGACCGAGGAGCGCACCCTCCCCGTCGTGTCCGTGGGGCAGGGCAGGGAGGCGGACTTCCAGGACGTCGACGTGGCGGGCAAGCTGGTCCTGGCCGGAGTGCCGGTCCCGGACGGCTCGTACCGGGGCGCGGCAGGGGCGATGGACCAGGCGGCCAAGCTCGCCGCCGCGCGCGGCGCCGCCGGCTTCGCCGGCTACCTCGACGCCGACGGTGGCAGGGCCAGGGCGCCCTACTCCACCGGGCAGTTCCTCGGGCTGGGGCTGAGCGCCGAACAGGGTCGCGCGCTGCGCGCCGCCGTGGACGCGCGGCCGGTCTCCATGCGCCTGGTGCCGGACGACGCGGCGGATGACCAGGGACCGGTGTACCGCCTGCGCTACGACGAGCGCGACCGGATCCCCCGCAAGGCCCCCACGGTGGACACCCGGGACCTCGTGCGCATCGACGCCCAGTACCACGCCGACCAGCCGGGCACCGCCGGCCGGGAGTTCGGGTCGTCCACCACGGACGAGGAGCCCGGCGAGATCACGTACGGGCAGCCCCTGACCATGCCGCTGGCCCGCACCGAGTACTTCGGCCCGGTCGACGACAAGGTCACCTGGAGCCGCGAGATCACCAACCAGAGCCTGCGCCTGCACTCCAGCGACCGCTTCACCCGGCACGACCGCCGGCAGAGCGAGCACTGGTTCAAGGCGCCCCTGGCGCCGGGCGCCGCCGAGCAGCCCAAGGGTTACCCCGCCGGCGTGCCGTGCGTGATGTGCCGCGACGGCGACCGGTTCGTGCCGCTCGACCGGTGGTCGGACTCCGACCCGCGCCACCTCACCGACCTGAGCACGGCCGAGGTCAAGTCCGCGCCACGGCTTTTCGCGGGCGACCGGGAGATCCCGGTGCAGGGGCGCGCGCCCCGCTCGTTCACCGTCCCCGGGGGGAGCGCGGCGTACCGGCTGGAGAGCGTCGACACCACCAAGCGGACACTGTCGCCGAAGGTGAGCACCGAGTGGTCGTTCGCCTCCTCGCCGCCGTCCGGCACTCCGGACGGGCAGTCCTGCTCGTACGGGCCGTCGTGCGCCGTCCAGCCGGCGATCCTGCTCAGCTACGACCTCCCGCTCGACCTGCTGAACCGGGCGCGGGCCGGCCAGCCGTTCACGTTCGAGATCGGGGCGGGCCCGCACGGGTCGGTCCCGAAGAAGCACGCGGTCAAGCGGCTCGAGGCCGAGTACTCGGTCGACGACGGCGCCACCTGGCTGCCGGCGCTCACCGGGAAGCGGGGCCAGGACCGCTACCAGGCGCTCGTGGTGCACCCGCCGCTCTCCGCCACCAGCGGGTACGTCTCGCTGCGGGTCACCGCGTCCAACAAGGAGGGAGCCACGGTCACGCAGACCATCGAGCGGGCGTACGCGCTGAAGTGAGCCGCGCCGCCGGCGCCTCCCGCGACACCCGCGGGAGGCGCCGGCACCGCGCACGCGATGATGGTCGAAAGACGTCTCGTGTCGAACGGGAGCCATAGATGCGAATCGGTGTCGTATTTCCGCAGAACGAGATCGGCGCGGACGTGGGCGCGGTGCGCGCCTACGGGCAAGCGGCCGAGGAGCTCGGATTCCGGCACGTGATGGCCTTCGACCACGTGGTCGGCGCCGACCCGGCGGTCCACCAGGGCTGGGAAGGCCCCTACGACGTGCGGAGCACCTTTCACGAACCCCTGGTCCTGTTCGGCTATCTCGCCGCGCTGACCAGGCTGGAACTGGTCACCGGCATCGTCATCCTGCCCCAGCGGCAGACGGTCCTGGCGGCCAAGCAGGCGGCGGAGGTCGACCTGCTCACCGGCGGCCGCTTCCGGTTCGGCGTGGGGCTCGGCTGGAACCAGGTCGAGTACGAAGCCCTGGGCCAGGACTTCGCCACCCGGGGCAGGCGCATCGAGGAGCAGGTCGGGCTGATGCGCCGGTTGTGGAGCGAGCAGTCGGTCACGTTCGAGGGCAGCTTCGACCGGGTGACCGGGGCGGGCCTCGCGCCGCTGCCGGTGAGCAGGCCGATCCCCGTCTGGTTCGGGGCGCAGTCGCCTCCGGCCTACCGCCGCGCCGGCCGGCTGGCCGACGGGTGGTTCCCGCAGATGTCTCCCGGACCGCGGCTGGACGAGGCGAGGGCCATCGTCGAGGAGGCCGCCTCGCAGGCCGGACGCGACCCCTCCGCCATCGGCATGGAGGGGCGCGTCAGCTGGACGGGCGACGCCGACGAGCTGGGCGCGCTGGCGGGCCGGTGGCGCGAGGCCGGTGCCACGCACCTGGCCGTCAACACCATGAAAGCGGGGCTGAGCTCCGTCGACGAGCACATCGCCGCCCTGGCGACCGCCTCGGTCGCACTCGGGCTGCGCGAGAGCTGAGCCGGGTCGGAGCGAGGCGGGGCAGGGCTCACCGGTCGAGCGGGCACGGTCGAACGGCAGGGTCAGATCGAGGCGAGGCCGGCGCCGACCAGGACGCGCAGGTGCTCCAGCAGGTCTTCGGTCGTGGCGGCGAGCGGCTGGACGCAGACATGGTCGGCGCCCGCGTCGAGGTGGTCGCGCACCCTCTCGATGATCGCCTCCGGGTCGCCCCAGGCCACGATGGCGTCGACCAGCGCGTCGCTGCCGCCACCGGTGACGTCGTCCTCGCTCCAGCCCAGGTCGAGCAGGTTGTTCACGTAGTTCGGCAGGCCGAGGTAGAGCGACATGAAGCGGCGGGCGGTCTGCCGCGCCCGTACCGGATCGGTGTCCAGCACGACCGTCTGCTCCGGTGCCAGCACGGGATCGGGGCCGAGAACGGCACGGGCGCGCGTGGTGTGCTCCACGGGGACGAAATAGGGGTGCGCCCCCTGCGTGCGCTGGGCGGACAGCTCCAGCATCCGGGGGCGGAGCGCGGCCAGCACCCGCGGCGCCGGCGCGGGCAGCGGGCCGCCGTATTTCGCCGAGTCCATGGCGTCGAGGTAGTCGCGCATCGCCGACACCGGCCTGCTGTAGTCATGACCGCGCATCTCCACGGCGGGCGCGTGGCTCACGCCCAGGCCGAGCACGAACCGCCCGCCGTACGCCTCGGCGAGCGCGCTCGCGCCGTTCGCGGCGGCGGTGGCGTCGCGGGCCCAGATGCTGGCGATCCCGGTGGCGATCATCATGCTCTGGGTCGCGTCGAGCAGCAGCCCCGCATGGACCAGCGACTCCTTGCCCGCCGGGGTCTCACCGAACCACAGCGTGCCGAAGCCCAGGCTCTCGATCTCGCCGGCGGCGTCCCGCTCGACCACGGCGGGCTCGCCGGTCAGCGTGGCGTTCCAGACACCTACCCGCCCCATGCGCCGCTTCAGCGCCGCCACGTCGATGCTCGCCTCCGGCATCGCAGTCACCACCTTGGTCGTCACCTGTCACCCAGGCCACCACGATATGTGGCGTAACGTCGGCGTAGCGCAAGGCCCGCTTCATGACTTGCCGTCGTCTTTGTCACCCGCCCGGCCCGCGCCGCCTGACGCGCCGTCTCTGTCACGTGCCGCCCCCGCCGCAGCCGCCTCCACCGCAACCACCGCCGCCGCTGTCCCCGCCGCTGCTGCTGCCGCCGCTGAAGTCGCCGCCGCCGTAGCCGCCGCCCGAGTGCGACCCCGAGCGGTCGGAGCCGAACAGGCCGCCGAGGTCGAAGAAGCCGCCACCGCACGACCCTCCGCCGGAGGCGCCGGCGGCGTCGTGGACCGGGATGCTCGTCCTGCCGTACGACCCGCAGTGTCCCGGAGCGCAGCACGCGGCGCGCGATCGGGTCCTGGTCCGGGTGTCGCGGCGCAGCGTGTCGGCGAGCCGCCGGTCGGGCAGCTTCGTCAACCCGTGCAACGCCACCTCGCTGATGTCGTCGGAACTCTGCCACGAGCCGTCCGCGAGGGCCCGGACGTCCGCCCGCTCCAGCGCCGCCCGTCCGGACCTGGTGAGCGGGTCGGCCAGCCGGCGGCGGAGCAGGAAGGAGCAGCCGAGCCCGGCCACGGCGGCCACGACCGCGATCGCGACCGCGCCCACGGGGCCGTGCAGAGCCGTCCCCACCGCGGCCGCGAGCACCGCCAGCGCGGCGAGGACGACCAGCAGGCCGGTACGCCGCCGTGCCCTCACCCGGGCGGCCGGCGGCATCAGGTAGCCCCGCCGCAGCAGGGGGGCGGACAACCATCGCATCGCTTCGGCGTCGCCGGCGCCGTGGCGTACCTCGGCCGCGGTGGATCCGCCCATCCCGCCCTTGACCTGCCGGTATACCGCTCGCTCGATCCGGGCCCGCTTGCTCGGCCGGAAGCCCTGCACCGGCGTGACGACCCCCTCGCTGGACACCCGGACCCCGCCCTGGGCGACCAGCGACACCAGCGCCGTGTTGATCACCCGGCGCGGCCCGCCCGCGAGATAGGCCGCCTGGTAGAGGTCGAGTGGAGAGCCTGTGGCCGGCGCCGTCCTGGATCGGGCGGCGGACAACGCCAGGTGTGTACGTGCCGCGGCGAGGGCGATGAGTGCGACCAGCGAGATGGCGATCGCGTAGGAAACCCCGTCCATTGTGTCTCCCCTTGAGCAGAGAAATGATGAAACGCAGGCGGCCCCCTGTGCTTGGAAGACGTTCCCCGTCCGGCCGGCGGTTCCCCGGCGAATGAGCAGAACGAGCAGAAGCGCCGCGAGCGCGCCCGCGATCCGCTGATCACCGTGCGGCGCCGGCCTGGCCGCGACCCGTACCGGCGTGGAACGCGGGGCTTGCGGGTGGCGTGCGCCCATGAGGGGTTTAACCAGGCAATATCCTGATACGGCGGGGCTCGGGCGGGCAGGGACCTATGAGGGACCCATGCCTCTGCCGGACATGATGGCGACACCCGGAGAGTGCCGTCAGGGGGTGTTCGTGATGCGCGACTCGGTGATGCGACAAGTGCGGAGATACCGGTTCGACCGCAACCCGCTGCGCCGCCGATCCGACCGCCTGGAGAGTCTCGCGCTGCTGGTCGCCGTGTTGCTGGTGCTGCTCAGCGCGTGGCCCGCGGTGACGGCGGGGCGGCAGGCGTACCAGAGCGCGGCGAACGCGGGCGCCGGCGGGCGGTTGCAGGTGAACGCGACGCTGCTGGCGGACGTGCCCGTCAGCCCGACGTCGCTCGGCTCGGTGCCCAGGGGCGGCCCGGTCCAGGCGCGGTGGACCATGCCCTCCGGGCAGGAGCACACCGGTCAGGTACGCGGGCCCGCCATGGCCAAGGCGGGCACGACGGTGCGGATCTGGGTCGACGAGACCGGCCGGCCGGCACTCCCGCCGCCGACCGCGGTGGAGATCCACGTCACCGGCGTGGTGACGGGGATGCTCGTCATGCTGGCCGCGGTGGCGGCGGTGCTGACGGCCCTGGCGGGGTTCCGGTGGCTGGTGAACCGCGGCCGGTACCGCGCGTGGGAGGACGCCTGGTCGCTGGTCGACGAGCGGCGGCGCCGCCGCTCGTAGGCGCATCCCCATCGCCCACACGTGACATCGCCCGTAACGGATGATTCCGCGCGGTCGGTGCGCATCATGATATTTCCTGCTTTGGCCGTCGGGTGCCGACACGCCAGGCAGCGCGCAACCTCCGTAACCGGCGCGGGTGTGGTGGACATGCGCCGACATGCACGGAGGGTGCCAGGACGATGACTTACAGTTTCCCCGTCATTTTCAGTCATCGCCTGTTCAGGGGGACAGATGAGATCACGGACCATCCCGATCACGACGGCCGCCGCCCTGGCCATGACCGGCCTCATGGTGCCGGTGGCCGCCGCGTCGGGGGCCGGCAGGGCCGCTGCACCCGTGGCGGGGCCGGCGGACACGCGCCCGCGGTGGCCGCACGGCGCGGACAAGTCGCCGGAGATGGACGCCCACCGGTCGAGCGACTTCTGGACGCCCGCCCGCATGGCGGCCGCGCTCGGCGCGCCCCTGCCGGAGACCGAGCTGACGCCGTACCACGGCGAGGGCGCGGCCCGGGTCACCGGCGTCCCGTCGTCCCAGCGGCTGACGCCCGGCGGTGACAGCAACGGCTACGCCAAGGTCCGGCGCCCGTACAGCAAGCTCCCGCACACGCGCGCGGCCGGCCGGCTGTTCTTCGTCGACGCCCACGACAAGCTCAGGTCCTGCACCGCGGCCGTGGTGCGCTCGCGCGACGAGTCGCTGATCGTCACCGCCGCGCAGTGCGTGTACGGCGAGCCCGGCGACCACCACGAAGGGGGGTACCGCCAGGATCCGCGGCACCACGGCTGGCATCGCTACCTGCTGTTCGTGCCCGCCTACGACGGGCGGAAAGAGCGGGAGCCGTACAGCCGCTGGGGGGCGGTGCGCGCGTGGAAGCCGAGCGCCTACACCGGCCACGAGGGCGGAGGCGCCAACTCGCCGTACGACGTCGCGCTGGTGGAGGTCGAGAACATCTACACCGACCAGACGTTGCAGGACCGGGTGGGCGGCTACACCGTGCTGCGCAACCAGGGGGGCTACTTCAAGGTCAACACGATCGGCTACCCCGCCGTGCACAAGAACCGCGCCTACCAGGGCAAGGACCAGATGTGGTGCGAGGGCCGCACCCGCCCGGCCCGCCCCTACGAGCCGCGCCGCCACGACGTGCGGTTCGGCGGGCTGACCACCCACAACTGCCAGCTGGTCGACGGCGACAACGGCGGCCCGTGGATGGTGCGCGCCCCGGGCAGCGGCCTCGTCGGCGTGACCTCCACCGGGCGGTCGCACAACGGCGACAACGGCAGCACCACCGCCACGGCGCTGGGCATCGACTCGTACGGCGCCATCGTCAAGGCGGCCGACCCGGAGGGCGTCTACGACCAGCTGTCGATCAGCGCGGACGTGGCGGACGGGACGATCGAGCAGGGCGAGAGCACCATAGCCACGCTGACGGTCGCCATGAACGGCCTGAGCGGCGCGGCGGACGTGCCTGTCAGCGTCCGGCTGCCGCGCGGGTTCCGCCTGGTGCCCGACTCCGAGTCCGACTGCGAGGGGACGAGCGGCGAGGTGACCTGCACGATCGACACCATCTACCCGGGGCAGACGGTGGAGCTCAACCTGCGGATCGCGGCCGACGACGTCGCCCCCGGCAGGTACCGGTTCCGTGCGGACGTCGAGCGCACCCACCTCAACCCCGACCCGCGCGGCACCGTCGCGTACTTCAGGATCCACGTCGTTCGCTGATCGTACGTGAACGCCGCCTCGCGGCGGTTCAGGCACCGGCCCGCCCTCCTTTGGGGGCGGGCTTGGCCCTGACGTGCATGCGCTCGCCCTGCGGGCCGAACAGGGCCAGCACCTCGGCGGGCTCGGAGTCGGGGTTGGCGAAGCCGTGCGGCGTGCGCGTGTCGAACTCGGCCGCCTCGCCCGGGGTCAGGATCACGTCGTGCCGCCCGAGCAGCAGGCGCAGCCGGCCCGACAGGACGTACAGCCACTCGTAACCCTCATGGACCTGCTGCTCCAGCTCGCAGCCCGGCCAGTGCGGCGGGTAGATCTGCTTGAACGCCTGCAACCCGCCCGGCCGGCGGGTCAGCGGGATGTACGTCCTGCCTCCCTTGAGCTTGACCGGCCGCATGTGCACCCTCGGGTCGCCGGTGACGGGCGCGTCGATCAGCTCGTCGAGCTGCACCTGATGGGCCGTGGCCAGCAGGAGCAACAATTCCAGTGTCGGCTTGCGCTGCCCGGCCTCCAGGCGCGACAGCGTGCTGACGGAGATGCCCGTGCTCGCGGACAACTGCGCCAGCGTCACGCCGCGCTCCTGTCGCAACGCCCGCAGCCGCGGCCCCACCGCCTGCAGCACTTCGTCGAGTTCCATGGATCCAGCTTGCCATTTCGGCAATGATATTTGTCAAACTCGCGCCTCGTCGCGGACAGTGGCCGCACCACACGGACAAGAGGAGCGGCAATGGACACGAGATATGACGTGATCGTCGTAGGCGGCGGCGCCGCCGGGCTGAGCGGCGCGCTCACGCTGGCCAGGGCGCGGCGCAGGGTGCTGGTGATCGACGCGGGGGAGCCGCGCAACGCGCCCGCCGATGGTGTGCACGTCTACCTGGGGCGCGAGGGCGTGCCGCCGCACGAGCTGCTGGCGGCCGGCCGCGATGAGGTGACCGGGTACGGAGGCGAGATCGTCACGGGCACGGTCGAGACCGCCGAGCGCACCGGCAAGGGGTTCCGGCTCGCGCTCGCCGACGGGTCGCAGGTCGAGGCCGCCCGGCTGCTGGTTACCACCGGACTGGTCGACGAGCTGCCCGACGTGCCCGGGCTGGCCGAGCGGTGGGGCCGCGACGTGCTGCACTGCCCGTACTGCCACGGCTGGGAGGTACGCGACCAGGCGATCGGCGTCGTGGCCACCAGCCCGCTCGCCGTGCACCAGGCCCTGCTGTGGCGGCAGTGGAGCGACGACGTGACCCTCTTCCGCCACACCGCGCCCGAGTTCGGCGAGGAGGAGATCGAGCAGCTCGTCGCCAGGGACGTCACGGTGGTGGAAGGACGTGTCACCGGGCTGCAGCTGACCGGCGGGCGGATCAGCGGCGTGCGGGTGAACGGCACGGTGGTGCCGCGCCGGGCCCTCGCCGTCGCCACCCGGATGACCGCGCGCTCCGGCCTGCTCGCCGGGCTGGGGCTGGAGACGGCCGAGCAGGAGATGGCCGGGCACGTGATCGGCACCTACGTCCCCGCCGATCCGGCGGGCGCGACCGGCGTGCCCGGCGTGTGGGTGGCGGGGAACGTGACGAACCTGCCCGAGCAGGTCATCGGTGCGGCGGCGGCGGGTGTGCGCGCGGGCGCGGCCATCAACGCCGACCTGATCGCCGAGGAGACCCGCCGGGCCGTCGCCGTCCGACGGGCGCACGCGGGTGGCCAGATCTCTCCGGAGGAGTTCTGGGACGCCTTCTACACCGAGCGCCCGCAGATCTGGAGCGGGAGGCCCAACGTCATGCTCGTGCGCGAGGCCACGGACCTGGAGCCGGGCCGGGCGCTCGACCTGGGATGCGGCGAGGGCGCCGACGCGATCTGGCTCGCGGAGCGGGGCTGGCGGGTGACCGCCACCGACATCTCCCGCGTCGCCCTCGACCGGGGCGCCGAGCAGGCCAAGGCCGCAGAGGTGGCCGACCGTATCGACTGGCAGCGGCACGACCTGGGCAGCACGTTCCCCGACGGGCACTACGACCTGGTCTCGGCCTCGTTCCTGCACTCGAAGAGCGAGCTGCCGCGCGAGAAGATCCTGCGCTCCGCGGCGGCGGCCGTCGCGCCCGGCGGGGTGCTGCTCGTCCTCGGGCACGGCGGCTGGCCCAGCTGGGAGCACGACCCGATGCCCGGCGTGCACTTCCCGACGACGCAGGACGTGCTCGACGCGCTCGACCTGCCGGAGGGGGAGTGGGAGGTGCTGCGCAGCGAGGAGTACGAGCGCAGCCAGCACGACCACGAGGGCCGGCCGGGCACCCGCACCGACAACGTGCTGAAGATCCGCCGCCTTCCCTAGGGCCGTCGTTGACGGGGTCGCTGATCCCTGATCTTCTGATCGCGCGGCCCCGTCCCCCGGCTCCGTCCCTGGGGCCGTTCCATGCGGAGGTGGTGTCCCATGCCGACGGGTTTGAGCTGCGTGCGGGCTGGCGGGCCAAGCCGGCCCAGCGCACGGTGTCCGACTCGATGTGGCAGTCGGGAGCCGCGATCACCCTCCTCGACCTGGGCAAATACCGGGTGACCACGTACAGGGACGGCGTCCTCGTCCGTGACCAGCAGGAGCAGCTGCTCAACCGGCTGGACACCCTGTTCGGGCCGCACAGCACCACCTCGCCGGAGAACACCAAGGCCAGGAGCGTCAACGAGTCCATTCTCGGCTCCCAGGCCGGCGCCTTCCACACCTGCCTGACCGGCCTGGGCAACGACGCGCTCGCACGGCCACGACAGGGGCTCCTGGCCCGCCGTCCTGGTCGACTTCCTCCAGTACGCCTACGGCACCGCCCCGGCCCGCTGCCCCAACGCCTGAGCACGGCGTCGTCGTTCTAGCGGCCGTGGGTGGTGAACCATGTCGCGATCTGCACCCGGGAGGAGAGGGACAGCTTGGTCAAGATGTGCTCGACGTGCCCTTCGGCGGTGCGCTGCGCGATGACCAGCCTCGCGGCGATCTCCTTGTTGCTCAGCCCCTGGGCGACCAGTTCGGCGACCTCCTGCTCGCGAGGCGTGAGGACGGAGGGCCGCGGGCGTTCGGCCGAGGAGCCGCGGTCGACGTCGAGCGCGTAGTCGACGGCCTGGTCGAGGGACAGGCCGGCGCCCCGCTGGAAGGCGCTCATGTACGCGCTCGCGCCCAGGGCGCCGCGCACCCGCGTCTGGCAGATGTTGTGGAAGTCGGTGAAGGGCCGCAGCCCGGGCGTCACCGTGCCGATCGAGCGCCACACCATGCCCGCGGCGCCGAACAGGGTGGCCGCCCGCTCCTCCCGGCCGTGCGCCGCCTCGATCCAGGCCAGCACCTCCAGGCTCTCGGCGACGCCCCACCGGTCGTCGTGGCGGCGCATGACGTCGAGCCCTTTCTTGACCAGCGCCGCCGCCCGGTCGTGCGCCCCCTGGAACCAGTGCGAAAGGCCCGCCACCCACAGCGCGTTGGACCTGGACAGGTAGGCGCTGAGGCCCTCGCACATCGCCAGGCACTCACCCGCCGAGGACGCGGCCTGGTCACGGTCGCCCAGCGCCGAGTGGACGATCGCCAGGTGGAACAGGGTCATCCACCCGCCCGCCTGATCGCCGTCGGCCAGGTAGCGCTCGCGCGCCTCCAGCAGGAGCGCGAGCGCCTCGCGGTGCTCGCCCTTCAGGTGGGCGGCCAGCCCCGAGAAGTGGGTGGCACAGGTCAGCGCGCCCGGATGGTCCAGCCGCAGCGCGAGATCGTGGCACTCGCTGAGCAGGGGCAGGGCGGCGTCCACGTCACCCTGTCTGAGCGCGAACCAGGCGGCCACCCACAGCGCGTCGGCGCGGACCGGGGTGGCCTCGGGAGCCGCTTCGAGGGCCCGGGTCAGCAGGCGGCGGCCCTCGCCGAAGGAACCCGCGGCGAAGAGCCAGTAGTTCCACAGCGAGGTGACCATCTCCAGCGCCGCGTGCGCCTCGCCGGGCTCGCCGAGGCTGAACTCCAGCGCCGTCCTGAGGTCGTCCTTCTCGTGCTGGAGCCTGGTGACCCACCGCGCCTGGTCGGGGCCGAACCACTCGTCCCGTGCCCGCCGCGCCAGGCCCAGAGAATAGTCGCGGTGCCGCCGGCGCAGCTCCGGCTCCTCGCCGGAGTCCACGAGGATGGCATGGCCGTATGCACGGATGTTGTCGAGGAAACGATATCGGGCGCGCCCGGCGCGCTCGGAGCGCGTCAGGATCGACTTGTCGAGCAGACCGACGAGCAGGTCGAACACCTCCTCCGTGGCGATCTCGCCGCCGGAGCAGACCTGCTCGGCGGCTTCCAGGCCGAACTCGCCGGGAAACACCGACAACCGGGCCCACAGGGCGCGCTCGGCGGGGTCGCACAGGTCGTAGCTCCAGTCGATCGCCGCGCGCAGCGTCCGGTGCCGGGGGACGGTGGTGTGCCGCCGGTTCACGAGGAGCCGGAACCGGTCGTCCAGGCGGTCGAGGATCTGGGCCACGGACAGCACCCGCACCCGCGCCGCGGCGAGCTCGATGGCCAGCGGAACGCCGTCCAGCCGCCGGCACAGCTCGGCCGCCGGCTCGTTGTCGTCGCCGAGGGCGAAGTCCGGCTGGACGGCCGCCGCCCGCTCGGCGAACAGGGTCAACGCCTCGTCGGACGCCGTGGACCGGCCGTGCCCGGGCAGGGCGAGCGGCGGCACCGTGAACACGCACTCGCCCTCCACGCCGAGAGCCTCACGGCTGGTCGCGAGGATCCGCAGCCCAGGGGCCGCGCCCAGCAGCTTGCCGGCGAGTACGGCCGCCGCCATGGGCATGTGCTCGCAGTTGTCCAGCAGCAGGAGCAGCTGCCTCGACTCCAGGAGTTCCACTAGGCCGGAGTCGGGCCGCTGCGGGGATTCGTCGCGGAATCCCAGGGCGTCGAGGACGGCGGGGGCGAGTGACTCGCCGTCGCTCAGGGGGGCGATGTCGACCAGCCACACGCCGTCACGGAACGCCCGGCGCACGTCGGCCGCGACGCGCAGCGCGAGCCTCGTCTTGCCCACACCGCCGGCGCCGGTCAATGTCAGCATGCGGGCCTGGGTCATGAGCCGCCGCGCCTGGGCGAGCTCGTGGCGGCGGCCGACAAAGCTGGTCAGTTCGAGCGGCAGGTTGCCGTCGGGCCGTTTCGTGGCCATGTCCCACAGTAACGTGACAGGTCAAGCCCGGCCGCCCGCGGGCCCAGACGCCTGGAAATCTACATTGTAAAGGCGCCGGGCTCGGCGCCGTACACGGTGCCCTTGCCGGAAAGCCGCACCGGCGGCGCGGCGGCCGGCACGAAGGCCGACTGCCCGGGGCGCAACGTGAGGCCCTCTCCGAGGCGGCTCTCGCCGTCGACGCAGAGCACGATCCGCGGTACGCCGCCGGGCAGGGTGTGGGCGGCCTGGCCGGTCAGGTCGTAGCGGGTGAGCGCGAACTCGGGGGCGGGCGGCCGGTAGCGGTGCTCGCCGGCGGTGTCGTGCCCGGGAGGGACGACGTGCGGGGCGGCCGGCGTGAAGTCGACGACGCGCATGAGTTCGGGGACGTCGACGTGCTTGGTGGTGAGGCCGCAGCGCAGCACGTTGTCGGAGTTGGCCATGATCTCCACGCCGATGCCGCCGAGGTAGGCGTGGGGCACCCCGGCGCCGAGGTAGAGCGCCTGGCCGGGGAGCAGGTCGACGTGGTGGAGGAGGAGTGCGGCCACGATGCCGGGGTCACCGGGGCACGCGCGGGCGATGCCGGCGTAGGGAGCGAGGTCGTCGCCGCCGGAGCCGGCGCCGGTGCCGCTGCCGGGGCCGAGGTCGAGCAGGGCGCGCTCGACCTGGGCGCGCAGCGGCCGGGACGCGTCGTCGAGCATCTGGGCGAACACCGTGCGCAGGGCGGTCTCCGGCTCGCCGGAGCGGAGCGTGCCGATCCAGGGCCGCAGGTCCGGCAGGCGCAGGCGGTCGAGCAGGTCGGCGGTGCCGGCGGGGTCGCGGAACCCGCACAGCCCGTGGAAGGGGGTGATGGCGCAGACCATCTCGGGCTTGTGGGAGGCGTCCTTGTAGGTGCGGGTGGCGTCGTCGAGCGGGACGCCGCGGGCGTTCTCGTCGGCGAAGCCCGCCTCGGCCTGCGCGGTGGTGGGGTGGACCTGGAGGGAGAGCGGCCGCTCGATGGCGAGGACCTTCAGCAGGTAGGGGAGCGCGGGCCCGAATCGTGCGGTGGAGCGCTCGCCGAGGGTGGCGGCGGGCTCGCGGGCGATGAGGTCGTTGAGGGGGATGCCGTCGACGGTCGACGGGGCGCCGGGGTGGGCGCCCATCCAGAGTTCGGCCTGCGGCCGGCCGGTGGGTTCCGTCCCGAACAGCTCGGGCAGGGCGGTGACCGAGCCCCAGTCGTAGGGGCGGATGGTGGTGGCCAGGCGCATGGGCGCGTCGGTCGGCGGCAGGTCGTTCTGTGGCACGGCGTCGGCTCCAATCGTCGTCCCTGGAGCGTAGAACGCGATCGGCGGGCGTCAGCACTCAGGTGCCGTGTTGCGGCCCGGAACTCCTACGGCTCCGGCAAGCCGTTACTCGGTGTGGGTCGCGGTGACCCCGGCTCCGCCGGGGCCCGAATGCGGTGGTCAGTTACGTTGGCGCAGTTCTTCGTTGATGCGCAGCGCCTCGGCGAGCTGGTCTTCCAAGATGATGATGCGGCAGGCCGCCTCCAAGGCAGTGCCCGCATCGACAAGTTCGCGGGCACGGGCGGCCAGGCGGAGCTGGTAGCGGGAGAAACGGCGGTGGCCGCCTTCGGAGCGCAGCGGCTCGATCAGCTTGGCGGCTCCCAGACTGCGCAGGAACGCCGGGCTGACGCCGAGGATCTCGGCCGCCCGGCCCATGCTGTAGGCCGGGTAGTCGTCGTCATCGAGCCGTTGCTCGGGACTGCCGGAGGCGGCGGCCGCCTTGCCGGCCGCCGTGTCTTGTGCGCGGTGGTGCGGGTTTCGCCCGGAGGGTGACACCTGGTGTGTTTGATCCATCTAACCTTCCCGAATGCGAACAGGGGCCCCGGCGCATGGATGCGCCGGGGCCCGAATGAGGTTTAACACCATCGACCGGCCATCCGGCCGGTTCACTTCTTCCGCAGATGTCCGCCAGCTGAGGCGGGGTGCGGGGATCGCGTAATCGTGACCGTAGACCACCGTCCTGTTCGTGGAGCTGCGGTACCCGTGCGGCGATGACATCCAGCCGGCAACGGGCGATCCTGATGGCGTTCAACACTCCTTTCCGGTTTTTCCTGCGCCGACAGCCTGCGTCGACGTTGTGCAACGGCAGCGCGTCCACCGCCCCGGCCCTCTACCAACCGCACTGGCCGCGGCAGTCCGACCTTCTGCCTTCCTGCCTTTCCTCGTGTTTCCCACTGCTTGTCCACGTCCGTCCGGGCAGTTCGTCATGGTGCTCGTTCTGCGCTGCCCTCGTGGATCCGTCCCTTGCGATGTCAGAAACATTATCCCCTACAGGCGCGAATGTCTACCGTGACGACAACAGATTTTCTGCTCGCGAAGGAGGGGTACCGGACCTCACCCCGACATGATCGACGCCAGAACGGGGCAGAATCCCAGGCCGAGGGCGGCGCCAGGAGCGCCGTCGCGGATCGCTGGGTGGCGCGTCAGCAGGAGTAGCACGAGACTGCGAATAGCGCCGGGCCCGCGGCTGGTCACTGTGCGCGCGGGCCCAGCAGGACGGGCATGGTGCGGGTGCTGTTGCCGAGCAGGGTGTCCAGCGGGCGCAGCTCCTCGGCCGGCACGGCGGGCGCGATCTCCGGGAACGCGTCGAAGAGCGCGGACAGCGCCACCTCGGCCTCGAGGCGGGCCAGCGGCGCGCCGAGGCAGAAGTGCGGGCCGTGCCCGAAGGACAGGTGAGTGGCCGGCGGGTCGGTGAGGTCGAACAGGTGGGCGTCCTCGCCGTACTGGTCAGGGTCGCGTCCAGCGGAGGCGAAGCAGGCCAGCACGGGCTCCCCGGCGCGCACGCGCACGCCGTCGATCTCGACGTCGCGCCGGGCGTAGCGCATGGGGAAGTAGGCGATCGGCGAGTCCCAGCGCAGGGTCTCCTCGACGGCCGCGCTGTAGGGGCATTTGCCCGCGCGCAGCAGCTCGACCTGGTCGGGCACGTGGAGCAGGGCGCCGATGGCGTTGGTGATGAGGTTGACCGTGGTGACGTGGCCGGCGATGAACAGCAGCTCGATGGTGGCGAACAGCTCCTCGTTGGAGAGCCGGCCGCCGTCCTGCTCGCGCAGCGTGATCAGGTCGGTGATGAGGTCCTCGCCGGGGCTGTCGCGGCGCTCGTCGATGATCTGGCCGAGCAGCACGTGCAGGGCCTGGCGCAGGTCGGGTGTGTCGTCGAGGCTGCCGCCGACCTGCGCGACGGCGTCGGTGAGCTCGTGCAGCCTCTCCTGGTGCCCGGCCGGGATGCCGATCATGTCGGAGATGACGTCGCGGGGCAGCGGGTAGGCGAACTCCTTGCGCATGTCGACCGGCCGGCCGGGTGGCATCGCGGCGAGCCGGTCGATGAGTGCGGCGGTGAGTTCCTCGATTCTCGGGCGCAGCCCTTTGAGCCGGCGGGGCGTGAACGCGGCGGTCAGCGGGGCTCGCAGCCTGCGGTGTTCGTCGCCTTCGGCGTTGAGCATCGAGGTGTCGGTGACGATGCGGGTGATGGCCGTGCCCGGCGGGGCGCTGTCGCGGTCCTTCCAGTAGCGCAGCTCCCTGGACAGGTCCGGGTGGGTCAGCACGGCCAGCAGCGTGGAGTAGCGGGTGGCGGCCCAGGTGTGCACGCCTTCCGCGGTCACCGGGACGAGCGGCCCGGCCGCGCGCAGCCGGTCGTCGTCGCCGTGCAGGTCGGGGGTGGCCGGGTCGAGGATGAAGCGGTGGTCGTCTGTCATGGTCATCCCGTTCGTCGTGGGCTGACCGCCAGCGCGGTCACGTCGAAGCCGGGGTCCTGGTCGAGGTAGAGGTCGCGGACCAGCTCGCCGGCGGCGGGCGCGTTGCACAGGCCGTGGCCGGAGAAGCCGGTGGCGTACAGGAACGCCGGAGGGCCCGGCTGGTGGCCGATGAAGGCGGTGCGGTCGGGGCTGGCGTCGCGCAGGCCGGTGACGGCGGTGTGCAGCGCGAGCTCCGCGAGGCTCGGGTAGACGTCGGCGACCCGGTCGGCGACCTCGCGCCGCCATGCCTCCCGGTCGGGCCCCGGGTAGCCCATGCCGATCAGCATGCGGTCGTCGCGGACCCTGATGAGCAGGCCGGTGGCGGCGTGCAGGGTGACCGGGACGTCGGGCGTGCCGGGCGGCAGCGGGTCGGTGGTGAGCAGCTCCTGCTCGATGGGCTCGGTGAGCGGCAGGTCGACGCCCGCGCAGCGGACGAGCGAGGCCGACCAGGCGCCGGCGGCGCAGATGATCGCGTCGGCGCCGATCTCGCCGCTGGCCGTGCGGATGCGGCCGGCCTGCGCGTCGATGCCGGTGACCGGGCAGCCGGTACGCAGCACGGCGCCGGCCTTCTCGGCCGCCTGCGCGTAGGCGGTGACGATGGCCGTGGTGTCGGAGATGTAGGCCTGCGGCGAGTACGCGGCGGCCAGCAGCGGCGTGTCGTCGCCGACGAGGGGGTTGAGCTCCCGTGCCTCCTCGGCGGTGATGAGGCGGACGTCGACGCCGGCGGCGTGCTGGGCGGGCAGGTCGGCCTGGAAGGCGGACAGCTGCTCGGGCTCGGTGAACAGGATCAGGTAGCCGACCTGCCGCAGGGGCAGGTCGGTGCCGGGCCGGTCAGGGAAGGCGTGGTAGGCCTGCAGGCTGCGTACGGCCAGCGCGGAGCTGACGGGGTTGCCGGCGAAGTAGGAGCGGACCACGTCGGCGGTGGCGCGGGAGGCGCCGGAGCCGAGCGTGCCGCGTTCGAGCAGGGTGACGTCGACGCCGGCTTCGGCCAGGTGGTAGGCGATCGACAGGCCGATGACGCCGCCGCCGACCACCACCACCCGGGAGCCGCCGTTCACACCGGCTCCCGTACGGCGCGCAGGCTCTCGCCGGCCTGCCAGGGGAACAGGTGCAGGTTCCAGCCGCCCAGGCAGTTGCAGTAGAGCGCCATGTGGGCCATGACGGAGATGAAGTCCTCGTGGCTGTCGAGGCGCTCCAGGCCCGACAGGAGGCGCTGGGTGAAGTCCCACAGGGTGTCGAGGCCGCAGTAGCCGAGGAACTCGGCGGGTGTGGCGGCGAGCTGGCGGGTCATCTGGCGCAGCCACGGCATGGGCATGCCGTCGAGGGCGGCGCGGACGAGGCCGCCGTAGCAGCTGTAGCCGAGCGGGCGGGTCTCGCCGTTGACGAACAGGAGCGTGGTCAGGACGGTCTCGTAGCTGCCTGCGCCGGAGGGGATGCGGCCCTCGTGGAGGTCGACGAGCTCGCGGGGCGGGTCGAGCCAGATGCGCTGGGTCTCGGCGTGGACGTCCTTGACGAGTTCGTTGAGCTGCGGGTCGCCGATGGGCAGCCGGGGCAGGACGTGGCCGCCGTCCCCGCCGGCGCGGCGCACTTCGGCGATGACGGGTTCCTTGGTGGTGTAGACGGCGTTCCAGACCTCGTGGCCGGCCTGGGTGAGGGCGTCGAGGTCCTCTTCGGCGACCTGGCCGACGGGGGTGGCGGTCATGGGCTCGGTGAGCTCGCCGTACTTGATGCCCAGGTGCTGCAGGCGCGAGCAGAACAGGGTGCCGTCGGGCACGGTGCGGCGGTCCACGCGGTATTCCGCGGGGGCGTGCAGCAGCGAGTGGACCGGGGCCACGTGGTAGAGGTGGTATCCCGCGACCAGGGCGTGTCCTTGCAGGCTGCGGTAGGGGAGCGCGTCCCACAGGCATTGGGCCAGGGCGGGGTTGCGCTCGTCGAGTTGGGCCGCCACGGTGATGCCGAGGCTGGGCCAGGTTATTTCCACACGCTTAGTCTCGTTCACAGTACGTCACTGTATCGTCGCATTTTGTGGCGAAACAGGGCGTGGTCAGGGTATTTACCCGGACATGACCGCATCTGGGTGCTGCCCCAGCGGCGCCCAGATCCGGGCGTCGCTCCAGATCGAGCGCTCGTCGACGTACGGCCGCAACAGCGCGGTGAGCACCGGATCGCCCCGCCCCGCCAGCTCGTCCTCGGCGATCCTGCGGGCCACGCCCACGATGACGTCGGCGACCTGGACCCGGACGTCGAGGGACGACTCGGCCAGCCGCAGCCCGGCGAGCCGGCCGTCGAGGATCTCCCGCAGCTGGGCGACGCGCTCGTCGGTGAGGGTGGTCTGCCGGTCGTGCACGATCCGGACCGGTTCGCCGCCGCGGTGCCAGAACTCCACGGCCCGCACGATGGCCGGGATCAGCGGGTCGAGGGCGGGGAAGACGTGCGGGGCCTCCAGCAGCCGCTCCCTGAAGGCGGCCACCCGCGGCCTGGCCTGCCACAGCAGCTCCATGATCTCGCCCGCGGGCCCGGGTCCGCGCAGCTCGTCCACCAGGAGGAAGGCGTCGTCGGCGGACATGGTGACGCCCTGGCCGTTCTTGGCGCGCAGCAGGTAGTTGAAGGAGTCGAGGAAGGACGTCCACCGCGTGGCCCCGAACGCGCGCGGGCCCTCGCGGTGGAGCGTGAGCGCCCTGGCCGCGGAGAGCGGGCCGAGGTCGAGGTCGATGCCCGGCGGGTGGCCCGCGTCGAGCAGGGCGACGATCTTGCGTACGGCGAGGAAGGGTTTGTCGGCCAGGAAGACGTGGGCGCGGCCGAGCAGCGGACCCGACGGGCCGAGCAGCCACCTGAGCGTGGCCCGGTGCTTGTCGCGCAGGACGTGGGCGGCCGCGTACTGGCTGGCCGGGGTGGGCGCCCTCTCGCGCAGCTCGCCGATGCACTCTTCCGCCGCCCGCCGGCTGATCAGGACGGCGGCGTGGGCGAACACGTCGGTGTTGCCGCCGACGAGCTTCTCGCCCTCCGCGCCGGACTCGTCGCACACCACTTCAAGAGGTTCCGACACGTACGCAAATGTAACCAAGGCCGCGCCCCGCCCGCGAGGCCATTCCGGGCGGGGCCGCGTCCTGGTGGATCGCCGGTTCAGCCCTTGATGCCGGTGAGCAGGACGCCCCTGACGATCCACCGCTGGGCGATGAGGAAGAGGGCGACCAGGGGCAGGATGGCCACGAGGGCGCCGGCGAACAGCGCCGGCAGGTTGACCGCCTGCTGGTTGAGGTTGGTGGACAGCGCCACCTGCACGGTCCAGTACTCCGGGTCCTGGCCGATGACCAGCGGCCACAGGAAGGCGTTCCAGTGCTCGATGAAGGACAGGATGCCGAGCGAGGCGAACAGGGCGCCGGAGTTCGGCAGCGCCAGCCGGGCGTACAGGCCGAGGAAGCCCAGGCCGTCCACCCGGCCCGCGTCCTCCAGCTCGCGCGGGAAACGCAGGTAGAAGCCGCGGAACAGCAGCACGGCGAACGCGCTGAACAGGCCGGGCGCGATCAGCCCCCACAGGGTGTTGACCCCGCCCATCGAGCCGACCACGACGAACGTCGGGATGAACGTGGCCGCGCCCGGCACCATCATCGTGGCGATGATGAAGAAGAACACCGGCCTGGACGCCGCCACGGGGATGCGGGCCAGCGCGTACCCGGCCATCGACGCGAGCAGCGTCGACAGCGGCGCGGAGATCGTCGCGATGAGCGTGGAGTTCACCAGGGCGTGCGCCAGCGGCACCGCCTCGTTGCCGAAGGCGTCGGCGAAGCCCTGGAAGCTGATCTCCTCGGGCCACCAGCGCCATTCGAGCGAGCCGAGTTCCCGCCTGGTCATGAGCGCGTTGCGGATCAGCAGGTAGAACGGCAGCAGGAACGGCACCGCGAAGACGATCGCCGCCGCGTAGGAGCCCGGATGCCGTCTCCTCATCGCCCCTCCTCCTCGGCGGTCCTGCCGAACCCGGCGAAGCGGCCCTGCAGCAGCGTGAACACCACGATCAGCAGGGTGACGACGAACGCCCCCGCCGATCCTGCGCCGTAGTTCTGCTCGCCGAGCGCCGTCTGGAACAGGTAGGTCAGCGGTGTCCTGCCGTCCGCGCCGCCCAGCCCCGACAGGTTGGAGGCCAGGATGTTGTAGAACTCGTCGAACGCCTGGAACGCGTTGATGATCAGCAGCAGCGTCACCGCGACCGACGTGTTGCGCAGCATCGGCCAGGTGATGTGCCGGAACAGTTGCCCTTCGGTGTGCGCGCCGTCCACCCGCGCCGCTTCGTACAGCTGGGCGGGGATCTGCTGGATGCCCGCCAGGAAAAGGATCATGTAGAAGCCCGTCTGCAGCCACAGCCGGACCGTGACCAGCACGATCCAGTACAGCGGCGGGTCCACGGTCGCCACCCAGCCGATCGAGTCCTCGTGGCCGAGCAGGTAGGCCAGGCTGTTGGCCACGCCCGACGGCGTGCCGCTGAACAGGCTCATCTTCCACACGAGCGCGCCGACCACGTACGAGACGGCCGCCGGGATGAAGAACGTGGTCCTGAAGAACGCCCGGCCGCCGCGCAGCCGGTTGACCAGCACCGCCAGGCCCAGCGCCAGCGCGAACGTCACCGGGACGATGAACAGCGTGAACACCAGGATGGTGACCAGCGATCTGGTGAAGGCGGGGTCGCCGAGCAGCCGCCGGTAGTTGTCCAGGCCGTTCCACGAGCCGAGGCTGATCGTGCCGCGCGCGTCGTTGAAGCTGAGCAGCAGGCCCCAGCCGATGGCCACGTACTTGAACAGCAGGAGCCCGGCCACCATCGGCAGCGTGAGCAGCACGAACGCGCGCCAGGCCGGCCACCTGGAGGCCCACCGCGCGCGGGCGCGGTGGGGCCCGCCGGCGCGGGGGCGCGCGGCCGTCGTCGTCATAGCGCGGGCACCTTGTCCAGGATGTCCTGGGACCGCTTGGCCGCCTCCGCCAGCGTCCTGGCCGGGTCGGCGCCCTTCTTGACGATGGCGGTGACCGCGTCGGTGTAGGGCTGTTCCACCTCGGGGGTCCACAGGGCGGGCTGCTTGACGCCGTGCGTGTTCGCGGCCTCCATCACCGCCTGGGCCGGACCGGTCCTGAGCTTGTCCGCCGCGTTCGCGGCGCTGGTGCGGGGCGGGATGTGGAAGCCGTAGCCGAGGTTCCAGTCGGTCTGCGCGGCGGTGTTCTCCACCCACAACCAGCGCACGTACTTCGTGGCCGCCTCCAGGTGGGCGCTCTTGCCGTTGACGACCTGCACCCAGCCGCCCATGTTGACCACCTGCCGGCCGCCGGGGCCGAAGGCCGGCAGCGGGAAGGAGGCGAAGTCGTCGCCCAGCTCGGCGGTCATGCCGGGGACGGCCCACATGCCGACCCACTGCATGGCCGCCGCTCCGGTGATCAGCGCGCCGGGGTCCCACCAGTCGGTCGAGTAACCCTGCAGGGTCACCTTGCTGTCGTACAGGTCCTTGAGCGCGGTCAGCGCCTTGACCACCTTCGGGTCGTCGTAGATGATCTTCCGGTCGTCGACCAGCAGGTTGCCGTTCGACCAGGGCACCAGCATCCCCAGGTCGCCGATGCCGTCGTTGCCGACGAACAGGCCCTTCTGCCTGCCCGTGGTCAGCTTCCTGGCCGCCGCGGCGAACTCGGCGAAGCTCGTCGGCACGGCCACCCCGGCCTTCTGGAACAGCGACTTGCGGTAGAACACCAGCATCGGGTCCACGACCATGGGCACGGCGTAGACCTTGCCGCCCCACGTGTACGGCGCCAGCACCTTGGGGTCGAAGTCGGACTTCTCCGCGCCGAGCACGTCGTCGAGCGGTGTGACCTGCCCGGCCTTGACCATGTTGGGGCCGACGTCGTTCACCTCGTAGACGTCGGGGCCGTCGGGGGTCAGGACGGCGGCCGTCCACTTGGTGGCGTAGTCGCCGGGGATCCACGACACCTTGACCGCGATGTCGGGGTTGGCCTTGGTGAAGTCGGCGGCGTAGCGCAGGGCCGCCTGCTGGGTGCCCTCCTCGCCGTACTCGTGGTACCAGTGGTTGAGGGTGATCTTGGCGTTGCCGGTGGCGGGCGGGGTCTTGGTCTTGGCCAGCGGGTCGCCGCCACATGCGGAGACGGCGGCGCCGGCGACGAAGAGCACGGATCCTTTGAGCAGTCCGCGGCGGGTGAGTGGTCTGTCCATCGAGGCCACCTCTCGTGGGGGAATGAGATCGGTGCCGATGCGAGGTAACCGGTTACTTCTGACGTCGTGAGGCGGACGCTAGACGCGTCGGCAGGTGGCGTCAATGCGCTGTTAACTTTTTGTTACAAAGCTGCTGGAGCTGGCCTTGACGGACCGTGGTGGATCTCTTAGCGTCGCGGGCATCAGCCATGTAACCGGTTACCCGTCTGGAGGTTCGCCGTGAGACTGCCGCCCGATCGGGCCGCCCGCGCGTGCACCGGCCAGGCCCGGGAGCGGGTGGCGCCGCGCGCGCCCGGCGTCGGCGTCACCGGGCCCGTCACCGGGCCCGTCACCGGGCCCGTCACCGGGCCCGTCACCGGGCCCGTCACTGGGGCCGCCGTCACCGCGGCTCTCCGCACCGGGGAGGCCACGTGACCCCGTCCGGCCGGGTCACCATCCGTGACGTGGCCAGGCGGGCCGGGGTGTCCGTGGCCACCGTCTCCCGGGTGCTCGCCAGCGACTACCCCGTGCTGGCCGCCACCCGCAACAAGGTCGTCAGGGCCGTGCGCGAGCTCGACTACGTCCCCAACGCCCACGCCAGGGCCCTGTCGGCGGCCCGCCCCGGCGCCATCGCGATCGTCGTCGACAGCGTGGCCATGCCCTACTACGCCTACATCGCCCAGGGCGTGGAGGAGCAGGCGGCGCTCGAGGGCCGGCTGTCGCTCATCTGCACCACCGGCGGCGACCCCGGCCGCGAGCTGTCGATCGTGCGGCTCCTGCGCGAGCATCGGGCCGAGGCCGTCATCCTGGTCGGCAGCGTGATCCTGGACGACGACTACCGCAAGCGGATGACGGAGTACGCGCACGCGCTGGCGGCCGCGGGCTCGCGCCTGGTGTTGTGCGGCCGCCCGCCGCTGGGTGAGGGGGTGCCGGCCCTGGTCGTCGGCTACGACAACACCGGCGGCGCCCACGCCGTGACCGCCCACCTGCTCTCGGCCGGTCACCGCAGCATCCTCTACCTCGGGCTGCGGCCCGGCCACACCACCTCCGAGAGCAGGGTGGCCGGCTACCGCAGCGCGCTGGCCGAGCACGGCGTGCCCGCCGACCCGGCGCTGGAGGTCGAGGCGGAGTTCTCGCGGGAGGCCGGCTACGACGCGATGAAACGCCGCCTTGCCGAGGGGCCGCCCGGCTTCACCGCCGTCTTCGCCGGCAACGACCTGGTCGCCGCCGGGGCCATCCAGGCGCTGGACGAGCACGGGCTGCGCGTCCCCGAGGACATCTCGATCGTCGGCTACGACGACGTCCCGCCGGCGCAGGACCTGCGCCTGACGACCGTGCACCTGCCGCACGACGAGCTCGGCCGGGCCGCCGTGCGGCTCGCGCTCGGCCGGGTGGGCGCCGGCCCGTTGATCCTCGGCACCCACATCGTGGTACGCGGCTCGGTCCGGCCGCTCGGCCCGCGGTGACCTTCCCGATGAGCCCGCTCGCGGCCTTCGCCCTGCGGCCGCCGCTGCTGCCCGAGCTCTTCCCGCCGGACCTGCGGCGCCGGTTGTCGCTGGTGGCCCGGGTGCACGACCGCGTCATCGACCGTTTCGACGGGCCACTCGACGCCGACATCCTGATCACCGGCTGGGGCTGCCCGCGCATCGACGCCGGCGTGCTGGCCGCCGCGCCCCGGCTGCGCGCGGTCGTGCACGCGGCGGGCAGCGTCAAGGGCCATCTGACGGCGGAGGTGTTCGACCGGGGCATCGTCGTCTCCTCGGCCGCGCAGGCCAACGCGGTGCCCGTGGCCGACTTCACGCTGGCGATGCTGGTGCTGGCGGCCAAGCAGGCGTTCGTCCGCGCCCGCGCGTACGCCGCCGGCGGCTGGTCGGGCGACGCGCTGCCGGGCGTGGCCACGCCGGGGGAGCGCGGCGGGCTGGCCGGCGCGGTGGTCGGGGTCGTCGGCGCCTCGCGGGTGGGCCGGCTGGTCATCGGACGGCTGCGCGCCCACGGCGCGGACATCCTGCTCAGCGATCCGTACGCGAGCCCTGAGGAGGCCGCCGCGCTGGGCGCGGGCCTCGTCCCCCTCGACGAGCTGTGCCGGCGCGCCGAGCTCCTCACCGTGCACGCGCCCGAGCTGCCGCAGACGCGCGGCCTGCTCGACGACCGGCGGCTGTCGCTCCTGCGCGACGGGGCGGTGCTCGTCAACACCGCCCGCGGCGCCCTCGTCGACACCGACGCCCTGGTACGCCACTGCGCGGGTGGCCGCATCGGCGCCGTCCTCGACGTGACCGACCCCGAGCCGCTGCCCCCGGGCCACCCGCTGCTCGCCCTGCCCAACGTCCTGGTGACCCCGCACATCAGCGGGGCGAGGGGCCGGGAGCTGCGGCGGCTGGGGGAGTTCGCGGTGGCGGAGGTGGAACGCCTCGCCCGCGGCCGCCCGCTGCGTGGCGCCGTCCGCCCTGCCGACCTGCACCGCATCGCCTGATGCCGCCGCGGCGGGTCTCCCGCGCACGCGGAGGGTCCGGGGCGGGCCGTACGGGATTCCGCACGGCAGGGGAGGAGCGGATGAGCCGGGAGGCGCTGGTGCGGCGGACGCGGGGGAGGGGCCGATGAGCCCGGACGCGCTGGTGCGGCAGGCGCGGGAGGAGGCCGCCAGGGCGCGTACGGAGCCCCTCCCCGCCCTGACCTTCGCCCTGTGGCGCCGCTACGCGGACACCGGCGACCGCCAGGCCTACGAGCGGGTCTACTTCGAGCGCCGTCGCCGCCTGGCCGCCCTCATGCTTGCCGCGCACCTGGACGATCGCCCCGACCCGGCGCTGGACGACCTGCTGTGGTCGGTGTGCGACGAGCACACCTGGGTGCTGCCGGCCCACGAGCCGCGAGACCGCCCGGTCAACGCGTTCGTCGACCTGTTCGCCGCCGAGACCGGCCATGCCCTGGCGGAGGCGGTGGGCCTGCTCGGCGAGCACCTCGACCCCCGGGTGCGGGCCCGGGTGCGCGAGGAGGTGGAGCGCAGGGTCCTGCGCCCGCTCCGGGAGGAGGCGCCTCCCCTGTGGTGGGAGTCGGCCGGGCACAACTGGGCGGCCGTCTGCGCGGGCGCGGCCGGGATGGCGGCGCTGGCGCTGGACTCCGAGCACCTGCCGGCCCTGCTGCCCCGCCTGGAGCGGGCCCTGGAGTCGTTCCTGGCGGGCGCGGGCCCGGACGGCGCCTGCCTGGAGGGGCCCGACTACTGGTCCTACGGCTTCGGCTACTTCGTCTATTTCGCCGAGGCGCTGCGCGAGCGCACGGGCAGGGACCTGCTGGACGACCCCCACGTACGCGAGATGGCCGCCTACCCCGCCAGGATCGACCTGGGCGGCGGCGCGCGCCCGGCCTTCGCCGACTCCTCCGGCACGGGCGCCTACCCGGCCGGTCTGCTGGAGCGCCTGGCCGGACGCCTGGGCGTGCCCGTTCCGCAGGGGCGGGAGCCGTCGTTCCACGACGACCCCTGCTACCGCTGGGCCCACCTGAGCCGCACCCTGTGGTGGGCGGCACGGGCGACACGGGCGCCGCGCACCCCGCCGGCGCCGTGCGACCGCCTGCCGGACGCCGCGATCGTGGTCGCCAGGGCGGGTGGCACGGCCTTCGCCGCCAAGGGCGGCCACAACGACGAGCCGCACAACCATCTCGACCTGGGCCACTTCGTCCTCCACGTCCACGGCAGGACGGTGCTGGACGACCTGGGCGCCCCCGAGTACACGCGCGACTACTTCGGCGCGGGCCGCTACGCGGTGCCGCAGGCCTCGGCGGAGTGGCACTCGATCCCGCTGATCGACGGCAACGGGCAGCGCCCCGGCCGTGACCGCCGCGCCGAGACCGTCCGGTACGCGGCCGGCCACGACACCGTGGACTGGACGCTGGACCTGACGGCCGCCTACGACGCGCCCCGGCTCATCCGCTTCACCCGCGCCTTCGCCTGGCGGCCGGGGCGGCTGGAGCTCACCGACACCTTCGCCTTCGCGGGCGGCGACCGCCCGGTGGCGGAGCTGTTCGTCTCCCGCCTGCGCCCCGAGGTGGGCCACGGCTCCGTCGGCTGGGGGCCGGTGGTGCTGGAGGTCCCGCCCCCGTGGCGGGCCCAGGCGGAGGAGCTGGAGGTACGCGGCCATGACGGCGTGCCGGAGACGGTGCACCGCGTGCGCCTGACCGCCGCCGTCCCGTCCGGCCCGCATACCTTCGTCTTCACCGTGCGTTGACGGTCGCTGAAGCAAAGGAGCGAATCTGTAGCGCGATATGTTGATTAATGCCCCCGAATGGGGAATACTCTGATCCAGAAGTCCAGCAGAGGGCTTCGACCCACGCGTTATACGTGGCGTGCCTCTGCCTGGGCTTTTTCGCGTCTGCAGGGGCCGCCATGATCTGACCTTTGGAGCATCAGATGGCCGTCCTGGAGATCACACTCGAAGAGATGACCGCCGAGCAGCTGCTCACCGAGATGAACCGGCCCGAGACGCCGGAGCTGCGCAAGGTACGGATCCGTGAGCGGGTCGTGGCCATGTACGACGCTCTGGTGGGCGAGGTCACCCGCCGCTACCGTTACCGCGGCGAGCCGATGGAGGACCTGCGCCAGGCCGCGTACGTGGGCCTGATGAAGGCCATCAACGGATTCGACCCCACCCTGGGGCACGACTTCCGCGGCTACGCGATGATCACGATGGTCGGCGAGGTGAAGCGGCACTTCCGCGACCGCACGTGGGCGATCCGGGTGCCGCGGGTCTACCAGGAGCGCCGCCTGGAGCTGAACAAGGTGACCAGCGAGCTCACCCAGACCCTCGGCCGCGCCCCCACGGTCGCCGAGCTGGCCGGCAAGATGGGCATCTCGGAGGAGGACGTGCTGCTCGCGCTCGACGCGTCCGCCGCCTACAGCACCCTGTCGCTGGACGCGCCGGTCGGCGGCGAGGACGACGCGGCCGACCTGGGGGACTTCCTGCCCGCGCAGGACGACTCGCTCGACAACATGCTCGGCAAGCACGCCATCAAGCCGCTCATCGACGCGCTCCCCGACCGTGAGCGCAACATCCTGCTGATGCGGTTCTACGGCAACATGACCCAGTCGGAGATCGCCACGGAGTTCGGCATCTCGCAGATGCACGTCTCCCGCATCCTGCGCGCCGTGCTCACCAAGCTGCGCACCGCCCTGCAGGACTGACCGCCCCGCTTCCGCCCACCGGCCGCCCGTGCTCATGCCCGTGCCGGTGGGCGGAGTCATGTCGCGCGCGGGATGACGGCCGAGGACGCAGCCGCCCGCGCTCTCCGCGAACCTCCGGAAGAGCCGCCCGGCCCGAGCCGGTGCTCGCGCCGGGCCGGCGGTCACATCCCGATCCGGCAGCGGAACGCCGTCCGGGGGTGACGGTGATCGCGGCATTCGCAGTACGGTTCTCCCTGATCGATGCGTCCGGATGTGTCCATGTCACGGCACCCTCACGTTGCTCCGAAAGTTTCAGGAAAGTTATTGCCGCACAACGTCCGGCAAAGCCGGTGAGCTCGGGCCTCATGGGCCGGTCAGATCTGCAACATAGCAGTTGACGACACTCTTGACAGTTTTCCGCGAGGCCCCTTATGTTGCCGCAATATTAAGCATTTTTCCTTGAAAGTTTCGGCTTCACATACCGCAATGCGCGTGGCATGTTGCCGTGGGAAGCCCGAAGGGATGGCATGACGGGCCAAGGAGCGATCGACACGTCCCCCACGCCGGACGACAGCACGCGATGGCGGGACCCAGGGCTGTCCCCCGGCGAGCGAGCCGAGGCCCTCATCCCGCTCATGACGCTGGAGGAGAAGGTCGCCCAGCTGGTCGGGGTGTGGGTCGGCGCCGGCGCTTCGGGAGAGGGCGTCGCCCCGCACCAGACCGAGATGGCGGGCGGGCCCGAGTGGAGCACCGTCATCCGCCACGGGCTCGGCCAGCTGACCAGGCCGTACGGCACCGCGCCCGTCGACCCCGTCGCCGGCGCCCGGTCCCTGGCCGCCTCCCAGGCCGAGATCGTGGCGACCAGCCGGTTCGGCATCCCGGCCCAGGTGCACGAGGAGTGCCTGACCGGGTTCGCCGCCTGGCGGGCGACCGTCTACCCGGCGCCGCTGAGCTGGGGCGCGACGTTCGACCCCGGGCTGGTCGAGGAGATGGCCGGGCGGATCGGACGCTCCCTGCGGGCGGCCGGCGTGCACCAGGGCCTGGCGCCGGTGCTCGACGTGACCCGCGACTACCGCTGGGGCCGTACCGAGGAGACCGTCAGCGAGGACCCCTACCTGGTCGGCACCATCGGAGCGGCCTACGTGCGCGGGCTGGAGGGCGCCGGCGTCGTCGCCACGCTCAAGCACTTCGCCGGCTACTCCGCCTCGCGCGGCGGGCGCAACCTCGCCCCCGTGCCGATGGGACGCAGGGAACTGGCCGACGTCGTCCTGCCGCCGTTCGAGATGGCGCTGCGCCTGGGCGGCGCCCGGTCGGTGATGAACTCCTACGCCGAGATCGACGGCGTTCCCGTGGCGGCCGACGACGGCCTGCTGACCGGGCTGCTGCGCGACGAGTGGGGCTTCGCCGGCACGGTCGTCGCCGACTACTTCGCGATCCGGTTCCTGCAGAAGCTGCACGGCGTGGCCGCCGACGCCGCGGAGGCGGCCGGGCTCGCCCTGCGCGCCGGCATCGACGTCGAACTGCCCACCGTCGACACCTTCGGCGAGCCGCTGATCGAGGCGGTGAAGGCGGGCGCGGTCGACGAGAAGCTCGTCGACCGCGCGCTGCGCAGGGTGCTGACGCAGAAGGCCGAGCTCGGCCTGCTCGACGAGGGCTGGCAGTGCCTGCCCGAGGGCGCCGACCGGCTCCGCCTCGACGACCCCGAGAGCCAGGACATCGCCCTGCGGCTGGCCCGCGAGTCGGCCGTGCTGCTGCGCAACACCGGCGACATCCTGCCGCTGGCGCCCGGCCGGCGGGTGGCCCTCGTGGGGCCGGTCGCCGACGACCCGATGGCGATGCTCGGCTGCTACGCCTTCCCCGCGCACGTGGGCGCCCACCCCGAGCACGGGCTCGGGCTGGAGATCCCCTCGCTGCGCGAGGCCCTGGGTGCGCTGGTGCCCCGCCTCGCCTACGCGCCCGGCTGCGACATCACCGGCGACGACACCTCCGGCATCGCGGCCGCCGCCACGGTCGCCGCCGCCAGCGACGTGTGCGTGCTGGCCGTCGGCGACCGGGCCGGGCTGTTCGGGCGCGGCACCTCCGGCGAGGGCTGCGACGCCACCGACCTGCGCCTGCCGGGCGTCCAGTCCGAGCTCGTCAGGGCCGTGCTCGCCACCGGCACCCCCGTGGTCCTCGTGCTGCTGGCCGGGCGGCCGTACGCGCTGGGCGAGGAGGCGGACGCCGCCGCCGCCATCGTGTACGCGTTCTTCCCCGGCCAGCGCGGCGGCCAGGCGCTGGCCGAGGTGCTCACCGGCGCGGTGAACCCGTCGGGGCGGCTGCCCGTCAGCGTGCCGCGCGACGCGGGCGGCCTGCCGGCCACCTACCTGTCGCCGTGGCTGGGCCGGCGCTCCCAGGTGTCGTCCGTCGACCCCACCCCCGCGTTCCCGTTCGGCCACGGGCTGGGCTACACCACGTTCGAGTGGAGCGACGTGACGGAGCCCGGCGAGCCGGCCGCCTGGCCGGTCGACGGCGAGGTGAGCGTCGCGGTCACCGTCCGCAACGCCGGGCCGCGGCCCGGCACCGAGGTCGTCCAGCTCTACCTGCACGACCCGGTCGCGCAGACCACGCGCCCCGTGGTCCGCCTGGTCGGTCACGCCCGCGTGCCGCTGGAGCCGGGCGAGGCCGCCCGCGTGACGTTCGGCGTGCCGGCCGACGTCACCTCGTTCACCGGGGTGCGCGGCCGGCGCATCGTCGAGCCGGGCGAGGTCGAGCTGCGCTTCGCGCGGTCGAGCGCCGACGTGGTCGCGGCCGTGCCGCTGCGCCTGACCGGCGACGTGCGCGAGGTCGGCCACGAGCGGCGGCTGCGGCCACGGGCGCGGATCGAGCGCATCGCACCGGAGGACAGAGGATGAGCAGCACCCCCACGACCGTGAACCCGCCACCGGACACCAGGCAGGCCCGGTCACCCGTCCGCCGCCGCCGGCGGCCCGCCGGCACCTCGACCTCCTGGAGCGGGGCGTTCCGCCGCAACTGGCAGCTGTACTCGCTGGCCATCCTCCCGCTGCTGTTCTTCGCGATCTTCCGGTACGCCCCCATGATCGGCAACGTGATCGCGTTCCGGAAGTTCGAGCCCGGCGGCAGCGTGCTGGGCGAGGAATGGGTGGGCCTGCGCTACGTGAACCTGTTCCTGAACGACCCCACGTTCTGGAACGTCTTCACCAACACCGCGATCCTCGGCGGGCTCACCCTGCTGTTCTGCTTCCCTCTGCCCATCGTGCTGGCGCTGCTGCTCAACGAGGTCCGCAACCGCGGTCTGAAGAGGTTCCTGCAGTCGGTGTCCTACCTGCCGCACTTCCTGTCGATCGTGGTCGTGGCCGGCATCGTCATGCAGACGCTGGCCATCGACGGGCCGGTCAACCAGCTGGTGCGGGCGTTCGGCGACGATCCCATCACGTTCATGCAGAAACCCGAGTGGTTCCGGACGATCTACATCTCGTCGGAGATCTGGCAGACGGTCGGCTGGGGCACGATCCTCTACCTCGCCGCCCTCACCACCATCGACGAGCAGCTCTACGAGGCGGCCAGGATCGACGGCGCCGGCCGGTGGCGCCAGATCTGGCACGTCACCCTGCCCGGCATCCGGCCGACGGCGGTCACCCTGCTGATCCTCAACATCGGCACGTTCATGGCCGTCGGCTTCGAGAAGGTGCTCCTGCTCTACAACCCCCTGACCTATCCGACCGCCGACGTGATCTCCACGTACCTCTACCGGATGGGTGTCGAGTCCAGCAACTTCAGCTACGCCGCCGCGATCGGCCTGTTCGAGGCCCTCATCGGGCTGACCCTGATCCTGTCGGCGAACCTGATCTCCCGTCGAGCAGTGGGGACGAGCCTGTGGTGACACTCGACAGAAGCCGGGGCTACCGGGCCTTCCAGGTGGTCAACGCCGTCGTCCTGACCGGCGTGGTGATCGTGACGCTCTATCCGTTCGTCAACATCGTCGCCCGCTCCTTCAGCGAGGAGCGGTACATCCTGTCGGGCGAGGTCAACCTCATCCCGCGCGGGTTCAACCTCACGACGTACCAGATCGTGGTCGCGGACCCGATGTTCTGGACGAACTACCGCAACACCGTGGTCTACACCGTCGTCGCCACCGCCATCGCGATGGTGCTGACCACCTGCTACGCGTACGTGCTGTCCAAGAGGCACCTCAAGGGCAGGACGTTCCTCATCTGGGTCGCCGTCTTCACGATGTTCTTCAACGGCGGCCTCATCCCCAACTACGTGCTGGTCAACAGCCTCGGGCTGACGAACTCCATCTGGGCCATCGTGTTGCCCAACGCGATCAGCGTCTTCAACCTGCTGGTCATGAAGGCCTTCTTCGAGAACCTGCCGAGCGACCTGGAAGAGGCCGCTGCCATCGACGGGCTCAACACCTACGGCATCCTGGGGCGGATCGTGCTGCCGCTGTCGAAGGCGGTCATCGCCACGATGGTGCTGTTCTACGCGGTCTCGTTCTGGAACTCGTGGTTCTCGGCGTTCCTCTACCTCAACAGGACGGAGTTGTTCCCGGTCACCGTCTATCTGCGCAACATCATCGCGGGCGCCACCGGCGCCGAGAACGCCGGCGCGGGCGCGGCGGACCTCACGCAGGTCGCGGCCAACATCCAGTCGGTGACGATCATGCTCACCGTGCTGCCCATCCTCGCGGTCTACCCCTTCGTCCAGCGGTACTTCGTCTCCGGAGTCATGCTCGGCGCGGTCAAGGGTTAGCCTCCTCACGCCTCTACAACCCCCCGGACACGGCAAAGGAACCCCAATGCGCGAACTATCACGGCGTCAGGCGATCATCGGCTTGGGTGCGTTCACCCTCGTCCTCGCCGGCTGCGGCGAGGACGAAGCCCCGAAGCAGAGCGCCCAGTCCGCGAACAAGGCGGGCGCGATGGCCAACTACGGTGTCAGCCAGCAGTTCAAGGCCACCGAGCCGCTGTCGTTCGACGTGCTCTACAACAACCACCCGTTCTACCCGTTGAAGAACGACTGGCTGTTCTGGGAAGAGCTGACCAAGCGCACGAACGTGACGCTCAAGCCGGTCGCGGTGCCGCTGAGCGACTACGAGAAGAAGCGCAGCCTGATGATCGGCGCGGGGGACGCCCCGCTCATCATCCCGAAGACGTACCACCCGCAGGAGGAGGCCTTCGTGGCCTCGGGCGCGGTCCTGCCGGTCAGCGAGTACTTCGACCTGATGCCGAACTTCAAGGACAAGGTCGCCAAGTGGAAGATGGAGCCGGAGCTCGACACGCTCCGGCAGGCCGACGGCCGCATCTACCTGCTGCCGGGCCTGCACGAGAACGTCTGGGTCGACTACACCCTCGCCGTCCGGATGGACATCCTGGAGGAGCTCGACCTGGAGGTCCCGAAGACCTGGGAGGAGCTCTACACCGTCCTCAAGGCCATGAAGGCCAAATACCCCGATCTCTATCCCATGACCGACCGGTTCGGCATCCCCACGCCCGGCGGCAACCTGCTCAAGCTCGTCGCCCAGGCCTACGGCACCAAGGGCGGCTGGGAGTACCAGCACGCCTTCTGGGACGCCACCGCCGGCAAGTTCGTCTACACCGGCGCCATGCCGCAGTACAAGCAGATGATCGAGTACCTGCACAAGCTGGTGAAGGAGAAGCTGCTCGACCCCGAAGCCTTCACCCAGCAGGACGAGCAGGCCGACCAGAAGCTCATCTCCGGCAAGTCGTTCGTGATCAGCACCAACGCGCAGACCCTGGTCAACGAGTTCCGTGGCGCGCTCACGAAGGCCAACCCCGACGCCAGGATCGCCAAGATCCCGGTGCCCATGGGCCCCGTCGGCGACTACAAGATCGGCACCCGGCTCGAGAACGGCGTCATGATCTCCAAGAAGGCGCTGGAGCACAAGAACTTCGTCGCCATGATGCAGTTCGTCGACTGGCTCTGGTACTCCGACCAGGGCCTGGAGTTCGCCAAGTGGGGCGTCGAGGGCACGACGCACACCAAGGACGCCTCCGGCGGCTACAAGCTGGCCGACGACGTCGACTTCGTCGGGCTCAACCCCGACGCCTCCAAGCACCTGCAGAAGGACTTCGGCTTCTCCAACGGCGTGTTCGCCTACGGCGGCCCCACCAAGCTGCTGGAGTCCACCTTCTCCGAGGAGGAGCTGGAGTTCCAGAAGGTGATGAACGCCAGGAAGGCCTGGCCGGTCGATCCGCCCCACCCGCTGAAGGAGGAGGAGCGCGAGCAGGCCACGCTGTGGGAGACGCCGCTGAAGGACTTCGTCACCCAGCAGACGCTCAAGTTCATCCTCGGCGAGCGCGACCTCAGCGAGTGGGACGCCTACGTCAAGGAACTGGAGGGCAACAACATGGCCTCCTACATCAACCTGGTCAACACCGCCTACGAGCGGTTCAAGAAGGAACACGGCTGAGTGGAGCCCGGGCCTTCCCGATGAGCGAAGCGCCCGCGGAGCGGAATCGTCGGATCAGCTAGAACCCACTACCTGACCTGGGGCATCAGGGGTCCGCAGACGTACGGCACATGCCACCGTGTGCCTGTCGCGGCCCCTGAACGCCGTTCCCCGGGTCCGGGGTGTCCCCCGGAAGGCCGGCCGTTCGTCACCTGGATATGAGCGACAACTGCTCCGGCCTTCCGCGTCGAGGCTCCTGGCGCGTGCGCCGTCTCGGGGCCGCGGTTCACACCGCGCAAGACGCTGGGCATCGATCACAGGACGGGTGGACGGACGATGACGCATGCGCAAGAGGTGCCGCTGCAGTTTCGGCGGAACGGGCTCGACCCGGCAGAGGAACTGGCCCGGGCTCGCGACGGCGAGGGTGTGGTGCGGGTGGGGACGGCCTGGGGTCTGCCGGGGTACCTGGTCTGCCGGCATGAGGACGTCCGCGGGGTGCTGGCGGATCCGGCCCGGTTCAGCAGTGCCCTGACGCCGCTTCGCGGAGCGGGTGCGCTGGATCCCGATGAGGTGGCCAGGATGCGTGCCGGGCAGCTGATCGGGTTGGATCCGCCGGAGCACACCCGGCTGCGCCGGATGCTCACTGCCGAGTTCACGGCGCGCCGGATGCGCCGGCTGGAGCCGCGGATCACCGAGATCGTCCAGACCGCTCTGGACGGTCTGGAGGGGGCGGGCAGGCCGGCCGACCTGATGGCGCACTTCGCGCTGCCGGTGCCGTCCCTGGTGATCTGCGAGCTGCTGGGGGTGCCGGATGCCGACCGGTTCGAGTTCCAGGAGCGTTCCACGCGCTTGCTGGATGTTTCCTTGCCGGTGGAGGAGCTGACCGCGGTGCGGCGGGAGGAGCGCGCCTATCTGGCCGGTCTGGTCGCCCGGGCGCAGGCTGATCCGGGCGAGGACATGCTGGGCATGCTGGTGCGCGAGCACGGCGGCGATCTCAGCGCCGACGAGCTCATCGGCGTGGCCGGGCAGTTGCTGCTGGCCGGGCACGAGACCACCTCGAACATGCTGGGGCTGGGCACCCTGGCCCTGCTGCGGCATCCGGACCAGCTCGCGTTGATCCGCGAGGACCCGGCGCTGATCGAGTCCGCCGTCGAAGAGCTGCTGCGGTGGCTGTCCATTTCGCAGGCGCCTCCGCCCCGCTCCACCACGGCCGAGGTGGAGATCGCCGGGCAGGTCATCCCCGCGGGGGCGATGGTGATCTGCTCGCTTCC